>NZ_BALE01000011.1 GCF_000963885.1 Tanticharoenia sakaeratensis NBRC 103193 | reverse complement strand
ACCCACAGCCCGTCTTCTCAGGAACCGCAGAACTCATGCCGTGACACCATGGTCATCCACCCTCGCGCGAAGGCATGAGGGCGGATGGCCTGTTTCCGGCTGCGCACACCAACGCGTCAGATGACCGCATGTCCGTGTGCCGCCGATACGTTCGCCGACTGACGCCAGATGCCCTGCTCCCCGGCTTGCGCTAGGGTCGAAGCCAATCAACGTTTCGCAGGCGACAATGACGGGCATCGCACAATACGAATTCCTGGTGGCCCTGATCGCCATCATTCTGGTGCTGGAAGCCTTTGCCCATGCCTGGCATCTGCCCCAGGCCGCGGTCCTGATCGTCGGCGGGTCCGCGCTGGCGCTCGTGCCGGGCATGCCACAGATCGAACCGGACCCCGAGCTGGTGCTGGCGATCTTCCTGCCGCCCCTCCTGATGAGCGGCGCCTTCCGCACGGTCTGGCGCGATTTCCGCGACAACATGGCCGGTATTCTCCTGCTCGCCGTCGGCGCCGTCGGATTCACGACACTGATAGTGGGCCTGGCCGTCCATTATGTGCTGCCGTCCATGCCGTGGGCCGTCTGTTTTGCCATCGGCGCGGTCGTGTCCCCGCCGGATGCGGTCGCAGCCGATGCCGTGCTGGCGCGCGTGCGGTTGCCGAGCCGGATCATAGCCCTTCTGCAGGGCGAGAGCCTGCTGAACGATGCGGCGGGCCTTGTGCTGTTGCGGTTTGCCATTGCCGCGGCCCTGACGGGCACGTTCAGCCTGACGCAGGCACTGGAGCAGTTCAGCATCCTGTCCGTGGGCGGCGTCGTGCTGGGCTATGCGCTGGGACAGGGCGGCCGGATCGTGGTGCGCCGCCTGCCCGAAAGCCGCCATGCCATCGCAGCCACCGTCCTGATCACCGCCATCGCCTATGTCGGCGCCGAGCGCCTGCATTTCTCGGGCGTACTGGCGACCGTTACCGCAGGCCTGACGCTCGGCTGGCACCAGCACCGCGACTTCTCGGCGACCCTGCGCGTGCGGGCCTTCGCGTTCTGGGATGTCCTCGTCTTCATCATGGAATCCCTGCTGTTCATCCTGATCGGCCTGTCGCTGCGCGGCGTCATCAATCACGTCACCAGCGTCGAGGACGCACTGCATACGCTGCTGCTGCCGGCGGCCACCGTCGTCGCGGCAACCGTGGTGGCCCGGTTCATATGGGTCTTTGCCTCCGATATCGTCCTGCGGGTCATGCAGGCCATCGGCCTGCGGCACCACAGCGCCCCCTCGTTCGCGGCGGCAACCGTCATGGGATGGGCCGGCATGCGCGGTGTCGTCACCCTGCTGGCCGCCCTGTCGCTGCCGGAGACCCTGCCGGGACGTGACGTGGCTCTGGTGAGCGCCTTCGGGATCATCGTCGCAAGCGTGCTGGTCCAGGGATCGACCCTTGGCGCGCTGATCCGCTGGCTCAGACTGGACAGCGCCGAGGAAGCCCGCGCGCAACGCGAAGCCGAGGCTCATGCCTGGGTCTCCATGGCCGACGCCCAGTATGCGGCCATTGCCCGTATGGGGGCCGAGCATCCGCGCCTGATGGAACAGTACCGATACCGCGCGATGATGGCGGCCGAAGCCCGCGATGCGCCCGATGCGTCCCGCACGCACGAGATTGCGCATTTCGCGGCCTTGCTTGCCGCGATCTCGGCCGGTCGCGGGACGATCCTGCATCTGCATCGCGCCGGCCGCATCCCCGACACGGTCCTGCGCGAAATGGAATACGAACTGGATCTGCAGCAGATGGTGGCCGAGGCGCGGCTCGCGGAGCCCGGCTGAACGGCCGCGCCCATTGAACCGCCATCCGCGAGGCGATAAAGCACCCCGGACATCCGAAGCCCCCCAGCCGGAAAGTGCCTCTGACCGCCATGACCGACACACAGCCCGATCCCCGGCCCGACCCTCAGATCGACCTGTCGTCCCGCAGCGCGCCAGCCCGCCTTGCGATCCGGCGCGCGTTGATCTCCGTGTCGGACAAGACGGGGCTTTTGGATCTGGGCCGCGCGCTGTCGACCCATGGCGCCGAGATCCTCTCGACCGGCGGGTCCGCCCGCGCGCTGCGGGACGCGGGCATCGCCGTGACCGAAATCGCCGATCACACCGGCTTTCCCGAAATTCTCGACGGCCGGGTCAAGACGCTCGTCCCCAAGGTGCATGGGGGCATTCTCGGCCGACGCGACCTGCCGACCCATCAGGCACAGATGGCCGAGCACGGCATTGCCCCGATCGATCTCGTGGCGGTGAACCTGTATCCGTTCGAGGCGACCGTCGCCTCCGGGGCCCCGTTCGCCGATTGTGTCGAGAACATCGACATCGGCGGACCGGCCCTGATCCGTGCGGCCGCCAAGAACCATGACGACGTCACGATCCTGACCGACCCCGCGCAGTATGACGCCCTGATCGCCGCCCTGCCCGACGGCGGCACGACGCTGGCCGATCGCCGCGCGTATGCGGCCGCGGCCTATGCCCGGACCGCGGCCTATGACGCCGCGATCGCAGCGTGGTTCGCCGGCCAGTCGGGCGATACGTTCCCGCAACGCCTGACGCTTTCGGGCGTGCGCCAGTCGCGCCTGCGCTATGGCGAGAACCCGCATCAGCAGGCCGCCTTCTACACGACGTCCGAAACGCGTCCGGGTGTTGCAACAGCCCGGCAGGCACAGGGCAAGTCGCTCAGCTACAACAACCTCAACGACACGGACGCGGCCTTCGAGGCCGTGGCCGAATTCGGGCGTCCCGCCGTCGTCATCGTCAAGCATGCCAATCCATGCGGCGTGGCCGAAGCCGAGACGATCTCGGCAGCATGGGATGCCGCCCTCGCCTGCGATCCGGTGTCCGCATTCGGCGGGATCGTGGCGCTGAACCGGACGCTGAACGGCGAGACCGCCGAAAAGATCGCGGGAATCTTCACGGAAGTCATCGTGGCGCCGGACGCGGACGAGGCGGCGCTCGCCGCGCTGGCCCGCAAGAAGAATCTGCGCCTCCTGCTGACGGGCAGTGTGCCGGATCCGTCCGTCCCGGGCCTGACGGTCCGTTCGCTGGCCGGCGGATTCCTCGCCCAGACGCGCGACAACGGCCGGATCCGCCGCGAGGATCTGCGCGTGGTCACCAGGCGCGCACCGACGGATGCCGAGCTGGACGACCTGCTGTTCGCCTTCCGCGTCGCCAAGCACGTCAAGTCCAATGCCGTAATCTACGCCAGGGGCGGCGCGACCGTGGGCATCGGGGCCGGCCAGATGTCTCGCGTGGACAGCGCGCGGATCGCAGCCCGCAAGAGCGAGGACGCGGCCCGCACGCTGGGTACGGGCCCCGCGCTGACCATCGGCTCGGTCGCGGCATCGGATGCGTTCTTTCCGTTCGCTGATGGCCTGGAGAGCGTGGTCGCGGCGGGTGCTGTCGCGGTCATCCAGCCGGGCGGCTCGATTCGCGATCAGGACGTGATCGATGCGGCCGACCGCGCCGGAATCGCCATGGTCTTCACCGGCATGCGGCATTTCCGTCACTGACGACAACAACCGGCCCGGCGCGCTGCGCCGGCTGTCGTCACTCTTTGCAAAATCCCTGCTTGGGGGCACAAGAGCAGGATCCGGGGCATTCGCCCCGACCTTGATCAGGTCAGGGGCCATGCCCCCGGACTCCCGACCGTTCCTCCGGCCCGACGTCGCAGGATCCGGGGCCCCGGCCCCGTTGGGGGTCCGGGACCGTGTCGCACCCCGACACCACGCCGGAGACGACACGATGCGCGCCCGCCATGCCTTTCTTTGCTGTGCGACACTGCTTGCCGCCACGATGTCCACGGCCCGGGCGGCGCCCTGCGCCTTCGACCTGACCTCCGTCCCCGAAACGAAAGGCGTTGTTTCCCAGACGCTGGCCGATCTGGATGGGCGCCTGCGCGGCGTGGTGCTGCAGAACGGCACCGAGATCGCCTTCCCGGAAAGCCTGCCGAAGACCGCACTCGATACGGCCCAGGTCGGCCATACCATCGTTGCGCGCGGCCTGTCGGCACCGTCCCTCGCCCTCGTCTCGGCCGTCTCGATCGACGGTCAGTGCGGCGCCTCCAACATCGCGCCGCCGGTCAACATGGGGGCGGCCGTACGGCTGGTGGCCCAGGGGACCGTCGCACGGACGCTTTACGACATTTCGGGCGCGCCGATCGGCGCGCTCCTGCGGGATCGGTCCGTGATCTGGCTGCCGCGCACAGAGGGCCCGCGCTATGCCGCATGGCTTGCCGCGGGGCGCCCGCTGTTCGCGGCCGGCGCGGGCGTGCATACGCTGGGCGGTCAGGTGATCGACGCCAGTGAACTCGGGCCCGACGGCGCCCACGTCGTCGACATCGACCAGTCCGCGCTACCGCCCGGCCCGGCGCCCGGCAGCCCCGACTATGACGAGATCGGCAACAACGACACGAGCAGGCGCTGACATCCTGTCCATCGGGCGATGATGGCGTATCCGGGCAGCAGACCTGGCCCGGATACGAATGCCTGCCGTGATGGCGCTCAGCGCCCCATCATGTGCCAGGTCGGCGCCGTTTCCTTGTACGGCGTCGGAAATTCCTCGATGAAATTGTTGAACTGCTGGTGATCGTAGAGTTTCGTCAGCGGCAGGCGGCGCTGGCCGCGGAATGCCGCGCGATAGCCGCGATTCAGCGCGCGCATGAAAATGCCGGGCCCGGTCTTGAAGGCGATGTAGAGATCGCGATGCCGATGGCAGTTGCGGTAGAGCGACATCATGCAGTCGCTGAGCAGCGCCGAGTTGGCACAGGCCCCGAAGAAGTCGTTGTGAACCTGATTGTCACGGGCAAGGAACAGGATATTTTCCCGTCCCGGCGGCACCATGGCCCCCAGATGCTGCGGCTGCTTCATGCGCAGATCGGCATCGAGCCACCAGCCGCCGAGCGCATGGATGACATGGACCCGCAGGAAGTCCGCGGCCTCGGCGGGGTGGCGTGCTTCCAGGAACAGGGAACGTGTTTCCACGCCGTGCATCTCGTAGAGCCACTGGGCGGCTTCTTCCCGCGAGAAGACCTTGAAACCGATCCCCGGCGCGCGGCTGTGATAGTCGATGTTGGCCTGGATTTCCTCGGGCGGGTTCTGGTCCCAGTACATGTAGACCACATTCGGAATCCGGAAGCGACGATCGACCCACTCGGTATCGCCGACCATGCTCGCGAAGCGGAAGAACTCCTTGGCCGTCTCAAGATAGATCCGGTCCACTTCCTCGCCGGTGTGGAATTCCTCGAAGCAGTTGCCCATGATCTGCAGGGCGCCCCAGTAGTCTTCATGAGCCCAAGCCCGTTCGACGCCCAGGATGTAGTGCTGATACGGGAGATTGAGCCGGCCGAGAGCCTCGACGAGCTGGGCCGGCAGGGGCTCGCGGGCCTTCAGGAGGCAGAGCAGATGGGCCTGCAGCAGGGACTGCGCGAGAGGATATTCGTGCGGGCTTCCGGAATGCATCGCATAGGCATGGTGATAAAAATAGGCCGCCTGCCGAACACGCCCATGCATATGAAGAATATTGGCGACCGCGAAACTGTGCTCGACGGTATCGATGCCGTGCTTTCTGGCGTATTCCGTGGCCTGATGGTCCAATCCGAAGTCGAGCGCCTGGGCATCGAGTTCAATATGCTTCACATATAACTCCAGTAGCCAGCATGGAGACGTCCGCCATGGCCGGGCGGGACCAATGACTACCGAACATCACAAGTTTCAAACCGTATCACGAACGCAACTAGCGGCAACAGGCCTGATGTGCCTCTGGGTGCCAGAATCGTCGGCCCCACAATACCGCTGACAGCGGCCCCGCGATCTCCTATGTATCGCCGCCATGACCGCGACCCCGCTTTCCCTGATCCGCAACTTCTCGATCATCGCGCATATCGACCACGGCAAGTCGACATTGGCCGACCGCCTGATCCAGGCCTGCGGTGCCCTGACCGCCCGCGAGATGAAGGCCCAGGTCCTCGATTCGATGGAGCTGGAGCAGGAGCGCGGCATCACCATCAAGGCGCAGACCGTGCGCCTGACCTATCCGGCTAAGGACGGCAACACCTACGTCCTCAACCTCATGGACACGCCGGGCCATGTCGACTTCGCCTATGAGGTCAGCCGGTCGCTCGCCGCATGCGAGGGATCGCTTCTGGTCGTCGATGCGAGCCAGGGTGTCGAGGCGCAGACGCTCGCCAACGTCTATCAGGCGATCGACGCCAATCACGAGATCGTCCCGGTCCTGAACAAGGTCGACCTGCCTGCGGCCGAGCCCGAACGGGTGCGCGCCCAGATCGAGGAAGTGATCGGCATCCCGGCGGACGACGCGGTGGAGATTTCAGCCAAGACCGGCCTGAACATCCCCGCGGTCCTCGAGGCGCTGGTCACGCGCCTTCCGGCACCGAAGGGTGACGAGAACGCACCGCTTCAGGCCCTGCTGGTCGACAGCTGGTACGATCCCTATCTCGGCGTCATCATTCTCGTGCGGATCATGAACGGGCGCCTGCGTCGCGGCGACAAGATCCGCATGATGCAGATGGGCTCGGTCTATCACGTCGATCAGGTCGGCGTGTTCCTGCCGAAGATGACCCCGGTCGACGATCTGGGGCCGGGCGAGATGGGCTATATCAACGCCGCCATCAAGACGGTCGCCGACTGCAACGTGGGCGACACGATCACGCTGGACCGCGCACCCGCGCCCCAGGCGCTGGCCGGCTTCAAGCCCTCGATCCCGGTGGTCTGGTGCGGGCTGTTCCCCGTCGATGCGGACGATTTCGAAAAGCTGCGCGACTCCCTGGGCAAGCTGCGCCTGAACGACGCCTCGTTCCACTTCGAGGCCGAGACCTCGGCAGCGCTGGGTTTCGGCTTCCGCTGCGGCTTCCTGGGCCTTCTGCACCTGGAGATCATCCAGGAGCGCCTGTCGCGCGAGTTCGATCTCGACCTGATCGCAACCGCACCTTCGGTCGTCTACAAGATGCACCTGACCGACGGCACGGAAGAGATGCTGCACAACCCGGCGGACATGCCGGACATCGCCAAGATCGAGAGCATCGAGGAGCCGTGGATCCGCGCCACCATCATGGTGCAGGACGACTATCTCGGCAGCGTGCTGACGCTGTGCTCCGAGCGGCGCGGCGTGCAGCTCGACCTGACCTATGTCGGCAACCGCGCGATGGCGGTCTACAAGCTCCCGCTGAACGAGGTGGTGTTCGATTTCTACGACCGCCTGAAGTCGCTGACCCGCGGCTACGCGAGCTTCGATTACCAGATGGACGATTACGAGGAGAGCGACCTCGTCAAGATCTCGATCCTGGTCAATCAGGAGCCAGTCGATGCCCTCGCGTTCGTGGCGCACCGCTCCGTCGCGGAAAAGCGCGGCCGGTCGATCTGCGCCAAGCTCAAGGAGCTGATCCCGCGGCAGCTCTTCAAGATCGCGATCCAGGCCGCCATTGGCTCGCGCGTGATCGCGCGCGAGACACTGGGCGCCATGTCCAAGGACGTGACCGCCAAATGTTATGGCGGCGACATCTCGCGCAAGCGCAAGCTTCTGGAGAAGCAGAAGGAAGGCAAGAAGCGCATGCGGCAGTTCGGCAAGGTCGAAATTCCGCAGAGCGCCTTCCTTGCCGCACTGAAGATGGACTGACGGCCCGCGCAATGCCGCGCACGGACAGATCGGTGGGCACGCAACGTCTTCGATCGTGACGGGTTGATACCTCCCGATCGACCGTGCATCGTTAACCGAACGCGATCCATGCCGTCGCACCTGAGCGAGAATTCATGATGGTCTCTGTCGCCGCCGTTCTTTTCGTCAAAAACGAGGCCGATGACATCGGCTGGTGGATCGCGCACCATCTCGCCATCGGCTTCACGTCGCTCATCATCTTCGACGATCACTCGACGGATGGGACATGGGAGATCCTCAACCATGCCCGGTCCATCCATGACATCCGGCTGCATCGGACCGACCAGAGCGAGCCGAACTTCTACTGGCGCCAGCGCAATTCGTATCTCGCGGCTATCGCCGAGTATCGCGATGCCTTCGACTGGCTCGGCTTCTTCGACGGGGACGAGTATTTCTATCCGGTCGAGGACGGGACAGTTGGCGAATTCCTGGCCCACTTCCCCGATGCCCACGGCGTTGCCGTCAGCTGGTGCATCTATGGCTCCGGCGGTCATGCCTTCAAACCGCTGAATGCGCCGGTCGAGGCCTATACCACCCATTCCCGGCCGGAGCTGCCGGACAACGAGCTGATCAAGTCGTTCATCCGGCCGAAGGTGTTCGGCGGCAGCTACATCGACCCCCATCGCTGGAACGTGGACGTCACGCGCTATGTCGCGCCGACGGGAAAGCCTGTCGAATGGCGCGGGTCCGGCATGGCACCGCAATGGGATCGGGCCAAGGTCCTGCATTTCGTCTGCCGGTCGATGCAGCACTATCTCGAGCGCATCGCCCGTCGCTCCGACCTCTATGATTCGACCGCCTTCTGGAATCATTTCGACCGCAACGAGGTCCAGGACCTGCGCCCCCTGCGGCTGCTGTCCGAGAGCAAGCGCATCAATGCGACGATCGGCCAGATCAGCCTGTCGGACCTGCACTGGCAGCTCCGGCGCGGCAGCGACGATCCGACCGGGCGCGCGCTCGAGCCCCTGGGCATCCGCCGCGTCGCGCGGCAAGGCACGTCGCGCCTGACCTCCGCTGCGCCCGAGATGGTCGCGACACCACCGCTCCTGTTCGCTCATGTCGAGACATATGCAGGCACGCGCCTGTTTCTCGATGCAGCCTCCGGCTGGGTACGAAACGCAGCACCTGAAGCCGTTCCGGACGATGCGGTATTGTGGCTTGCCTATACGACGCCGGAGTCGCCGCTGCCCGGACATCCGCCACAGGCCCGGGGCATCCTGTTTGCGGGCACCGCCATGCCGGACCAGTCGACCGGCCTGCCGGTCGCCGGCTCGCCGGTCCTCCTGAACTGGCTCCCGGTCGAACTCGACATGACCGAGGAAGGCGTGACGCTTCGGTCTCCGGTCAGCCATCACTATTTCAGCGCGCATCCCGAAAGCGGCGGCGTCGAGGCCAACCGCGGCGGTGTCGGCGAGTGGGAGCGGTTCCGGCTGGTCGATGTCGCACCGTCCGAATCCATACAGGCCATCCTGCGCCCCTATCTGGCGCTGACGGCGGATGGACCTAGTCTGCGCGCGCTGGTCGCGGGAATTGGTCGACTTGAGGCACCGTCGCACGATGCGCTGGGCTGTGCGCTCGCCTTCCTGCCGCCGGACGAGCAGAAACTGCTGATGCGTACCTTTCCGGGGCGAATCCCGTCCTGGCTGCGAAACTGGATTTCCTGACCCGAGCCCTCTGATCCCGGGCACCCGTTGCCTGCCGACCGGCGCGGCAGGATGCCTTCGACGATCCTGTCCGTTCCGCTGCGCGAAGACTGACGGCGCCAGACGGGCAACGCCCGGGGCGCGCGCGACAGACGCGCCGGCAGGATCTGCCGCGCCCGGCATTGCGGCACCATGCCCAGCATATTTTTGCGCGTCCCCTTTCCCTTTGTTCGCCAAAGCAGGCAGGATGGCGCGGGCCGCTGTCGTCCTGCCCAAAGCCAAGAGCCATCTGTTGCCAGAACCCGCCGCTCCGACCGTGACCGCATCCGGGTCGACAGACCCGAAGACCACACGTCCTGCCGCGCGGTTCTGCACCGGCGACATCATGCGTCACGTCATGACGATGGCCGGAACCGGCGCCATCGGCCTGATGGCGGTGTTCGCGGTCGATCTCCTGAATTTCTTCTACATCTCCCGGCTGCATGACCCGAACCTGACGGCCGCGATCGCCTTCACGGCCTCGGTGTCCTACGTGCAGATCGCGGTCTCGATCGGCATGACGATCGGGCTGGGCGCGGTCATCGGGCGCATGCTCGGCGCGCGGCGCTTCGAAGACGCCCGCCGGACGGCGTCCGCGTTCCTCGTCGTCATGCTGG
Source organism: Tanticharoenia sakaeratensis NBRC 103193 (assembly GCF_000963885.1). GTDB lineage: Bacteria > Pseudomonadota > Alphaproteobacteria > Acetobacterales > Acetobacteraceae > Tanticharoenia > Tanticharoenia sakaeratensis. The sequence continues at coordinate 41,020 of NZ_BALE01000011.1, read as the reverse complement.
GCGTCGCCTTCCTGCTCGGCATCACGACGGCCGTGTTTGCGCCTCTCCTGCTGCGCCTCCTGGGTGCACAGGGCATGGCACTCGATCATGCCGTCATGTTCCTGCGCACCGTCTCCCCGGCTCTGCCGCTGATCTCGTTCGGCATGGGCCTGTCGGCGCTGCTGCGCGCGGTCGGCGATGCGAAGCAGGCGATGCGTGTGACCCTGACCGGCGCCATCATCTCCGCCACGCTCGATCCGCTCCTGATCCTGGTCCTGCATTTCGGGCTGGAGGGCGCTGCGATCAGCACCATCCTCGCCCGGGCCGCAACGACGGTGTCCGGGCTGATCTGCCTGCGCCGCCACGATCTGCTCGAACGGCCCCGTCTGCATGCGATCCCCGATGCCACGCGCCAGATCGGCGGCGTCGCCCTGCCCGCGATCGCGACCAACCTCGCAACGCCGGTTGCCGGCGCCTACATGACCCGCGCCATCGCGCGCTTCGGGCTCGATGCGGTGTCCGGACAGGCGGCGCTGGATCGCATCGTGCCCGTGGCTTTCGCGCTGGTCTTCGCCCTGACCGGATCGGTCGGGCCGATCATGTCGCAGAATCTGGGCGCGGGGCAGGTCGATCGCGTGCGCGAGGCGCTGATCGCGGCCCTGAAGATCACGGCCGCCTGCGTCGGCGTCACCTGGGCGGTCCTTGCGGCAGGCGAGCCACTGGTCGTCTGGCTGTTCAACCTGCATGGAGCCGGCATTCAGATCGCGCATCTGTTCTGCCGCTGGACGGTGTCAGGCTATCTGTTCATCGGCCTGTTGTTCGTGGCCAACACCGCATTCAACAATCTCGGCCATCCCCTTTACTCGACCATGTTCAACTGGGGCCGGGCAACGCTCGGAACGATCCCGTTCGTGGCCGTCGGGCTGCATTTCGGCCCGTCAGGCATCCTGATCGGCTTCGCGCTCGGGGCGACCCTGTTCGGATCGGCCGCCATCGTCACGGCTTTTCACGTGATCCGCACCCTTCCCCTGCGCATGATGCAACAGCGTCCGGCTGCCGGCAGCGATCTGCCGACGCGCACGGATGCGGAAGCCATGATGGAGCTTCAGGAGGAAGGGGCCTGACCGCCCCTTACCATTAACCCTGGCCCGCGCGTCGTCACACGTCAGCCGAACACGTCGAGATAGAACGCAAGCTCCCGCTCCGACGCATCCAGCAGTGTGGCCTGCTGGCGAAAACCATGTCCCTCGCCCTCATAGACATGATGCGCGACGCGCACGCCCTGCGCGCGAAGCTTCTCCGCCATGTCGGTCGCCTGGGCCGGCGGCACGACGCGGTCTTCGCTTCCGTGCAAAAACAGGACGGGACTGCGGATCTGCGATGCCTGCGCAATCGGGGACCGTGCGAGATAGGTCGCCTCGTCCTGCGGATAAGGTCCGATCAGACGATCCAGATACCGTGCCTCGAACTTGTGCGTCTCGGCGGCCAGCGCGCGCAGATCCGTGACGCCATAGAGCGAGGTTCCGGCCGCAAACAGGTCGGATTGTGCCAGCGCGCACAGAACCGTCAGCCCGCCCGCGCTGCTGCCGCGAATGACGCAGGCACGGGGGTCGGCGCGCCCGGTTTCGATTGCATACCGCACGCCAGCCAGCACGTCGGCCACATCCGCCACGGCCCATTGCCCGTCGAGCGCCTTTCGATAGCTCCGACCGAACCCTGTCGATCCGCGATAATTCACGTCCAGCACCGCGAACCCGCGTGACGTCCACCACTGGACCTTGAACGAGAACGCAGGGCTCGCGCGACCGGTCGGGCCGCCATGCGCCATGACGACCAGCGGCGGCGGGCCGGATACGGTCCCGCAGGGTGGATAATAGAGGGCATGCGCGCTGCCATCTCCGGATGGAAAGCGCAGTTGTTCCGGTCGGGAGATGGCATCCGGCGGCAGATCCTCCGGCAGTTCGGTCGCACGCCGCAGGACACGGGGCGTGCTGCCGGAATGGCCGGTCACGACCGCCGGCGGTCGATCTTCAGGCGTGTCGATCCAGGCAAAGACCGAATCCGCGAAATCCGCGGCAGGCCCGAGCACCTGAGGCACGTTCTGCGGCGTCCCGAGATCGACGCGCTCGGCGCCTGATCGGGTCAGCAGACAGACGGAGCTGAGCCCGCCTTCGATGGCGAGACACAGCAGCCCGGGCGCTGCGCCCAGCAGCACCGGCGCCATCGTCATCTGTCCGAAAACCCAGTGCGGCAGCCCGATTTCCGCCGCCATCGCAGGCCAGGGCGCGCCACCCGGCTCACCCGACGGGGCAAGCATGTCGACCGGATTCCAGTATCCACTGCGATCCGTTGTGGCGACGAGCGAGCCATCCGCCATCCAGACCGGTTCCAGCACGCTCTCCGGATCGTCCCCGGCAAGCTGCCGTGCCGGTCCCAGCGACAGATTGCCCGTCTCGTCCCGCTGCACCGGCGCCACTTTCAGGCGCGTTGCATCCCACGGCATGGACGGATGGTCCCATTCGATCCAGGCCAGATGCCGTCCATCGGGCGACAGACGCGGGCTGGCATAGAAATCCGCGCCTTCGGCCAGGATCACGCCCGCCGGGTCGCGGCCGTCCAGCCAGACCAGGGTATTGACCGGTTCGTGCGCGCCATCCGTGCCGACCAGCCGGTGGTCCTCACGCACACAGATCGCGCTCGCGCCATCGGACAGCACCGAGAAATCCGCATATCGCAGCCCTTCGACGCCTGCGACGCGCCGCACATCGTCCCCGTCGAGCCGCCACACTCCGCCATCGGTGCGATCCGAGCAGAAGATGGCCGGAAGTTCGCCCGCGCCTCCAGGCGCATAGGCACCGCCGCCATATTCATGCACGCGAGAGCCGACATTGATCCGCGCATCCGTGACGTCGCTGATCGCCCCGTCCGGTGCGGCACAGACCAGCACGGTGCGCCCTTCGGCAGGACGCGCCTCGAGCCAGTAGATACGGCCATGCCAAGTGCGCAGATCGGACAATCCGATGGTCCGGCCGGCGACCAGCTCGGGTGTCACCCAGGACGACCGGGACGGACGGTTTTCGGAGGGCATGAAGGGCTCCAGTCAAACAGGACGAGACAAGGTCCCGACTCTATCGCGCTCCGTCAGGATGTCATCCCGCGAAGACAAGTGGCACGGGAAGCCGCTTTTGTATTTTCAGTGCCCTTTTCCGGCGTCTCTTGCCAATTTTTGTGCAGAACATGCAGCAATTTCGTCGGATGGCTGCGGAAAACCTCATTTGGCACGGCGATTGCAAAGAGAAGATCAGACCGATCCGATCCGGACCGATCTCCGCAAATGCCATCGTGCAGGAGACGCCATCATGTCCATCCGTTCCATCATCCGCGCGACCGCCGCCGCTTCAGCGCTGACCCTCGCCGGCCTCGGACCGCTCGCCGTGGCCATCGCCGAGGCCAGCGCACCGACAGCGCCGCGCACGATCGCCTATACCGGCGCGCCGACCCTCGTATTCGTTCAGGCCCGTCCGGGACATACGCTGTGCGGCGACCGTCTCGGTCATATCCCTGATGCGCGGATCCTGCATGCCTGCCATATCCGCAGCATGAACGAGATGCGCACCCAGATCGCAGCCCTCGACCCCGCCCTGGCGTCGGCCCTGGACGCCTCGGCACGCTGAGACCGGCCAGACGCCTGCGAAGAGGACCGCGCCACACGGTTGCGCGCGGTCCGCAGAGCGCCGATGCTTGACCCGAACGCCGCCGGGAGGGACACGGTCCCGTCCAACCTGGCCATGATTCGGGAAACACGTCTCTGCTCCACCACATGCAAGCGCTGCTCGGGCAGTATGGCTACGGTTTCATCGGCGTCATCGTCATGCTGGAAAGCATGGGCCTGCCGCTCCCGGCCGAAAGCCTCATCATCTCGGCCGCCCTGTACGCTGCAGGCACCCATCGGCTCGATATCACGTGGATCGTCGTCGCCGCGGTCAGCGGGGCGATCATGGGCGACAATTTCGGCTATCTGATCGGGCGTGCCATCGGCTACCGGCTGCTGGCCCGTCACGGCCGCAAGATCGGCCTGACCGAGGAACGGCTGGAGATCGGTCGCTACCTGTTCCGGCGGCAGGGCGGCAAGCTCGTCTTCGTCGGGCGCTTCATCGCCGTCCTGCGCGTGTTCGTGGCGCTGCTCGCGGGGGCGAACCACATGCCGTGGCACTCGTTCGTTCTCTACAACGCGCTTGGCGGGCTGTGCTGGGCGGGCGGCTACGCGATCGTCACCTATGAACTCGGTCATCAGGTTCTCAGTCTCTCCCGCCCGATTGCCATCGTTTTCGGCATTGCCGCCGTGGCGATGCTCGGTGGGGCACTCGTGTTCCTCAAGCGCAACGAGAAGCGCCTGACGGAACAGGCGCTCAAGGACGCCGAGGCCGAACGGCAGCGCAGCGGCACGCGCAAGCGGCGTGGCTCGAAGCCGAGCGAAAAGCAGGAGACGAATGCATGACCGACTGGACCCTCGATTCCGCACCGCGCCTGACCGGCCAGCGTGCCGTCATCACGGGCGCGACAGGGGGCCTGGGGCTGGCAACGGCCCAGGGGCTCGCCGCACTCGGGGCGACCGTACTCCTGACGGGGCGCAATCCCGACAAGGGCCGCATGGCCGTTGCCCGGCTCCGTTCGGAGATGCCCGACGCCGATGTCGGCTTTGCACCGCTCGACATGGCGTCCCTCACGTCGATCGCCGATTTCGCGGACACGCATCGCGACCGGGTAGACATTCTCGTCAACAATGCCGGCGTCATGGGACCGCGCACCCGCATGGTGACACAGGATGGCTTCGAACTGCAGTTCGGGACCAATCATCTCGGGCATTTCGCGCTGACCGGCCGCCTACTGCCGATGCTGGAACAGGGTCGCGGCATCGTCGTGACAGTTGCCTCCCTGGCCGCCTGGGGCGGTACGCTGCCCTTTGACGACCTTAACGCACGCCATCACTACAGCGCCTTTCAGTCCTATCGCCGGAGCAAGCTCGCCAATCTCCTGTTCGCACGCGAATTGGCGCGACGCGCGGCCCTGCTGAAGCTTCCCATCCACTCGCGCGCGGCCCATCCGGGCTGGTCGTCGAGCGACATCATTGCCAACACGGCGCGTCTCAGCGAAGGCGGTGGCGCGCTGCGTGCATTCGCGACCGCAGCCCAGAAGCGCGCGGGCACGCTGGCTTTCAGGATGCTGGGACAGGATGTCGACGCAGGCGCGTTGCCGACGCTTTACGCAGCCCTGTCAGACGCTGCCCAGGATGGCGGCTATTATGGACCGCAGGGATCGGGCGAACGTCGCGGTCCTCCCGGCGAGGCCAATGTGCCGCCGTCGGCCCGGGATCCGGAACTGGCCAAGAAACTGTGGGACGTCTCGGAACGCATGACAGGAGTTCAGTTCGCCGATGTGTGAACCCCGCCAGCTTGCCCACGCGTCGGTTGCCCGGGGCCGCTGATCCGAGGGTGGCGCTGAGGTTTCAGGACGTGACGACCGCATGATCCGCTCGGAGCTCATAGCCGTCCTGATCGCGGTGTCGGACGGTCATCCGATGGTTCTGACACTGGACGGCGGCACGCGCCTGCCGTCCGGGCCGCTGGAGTCGCGTCAGCGCTCGCTCCAGACCGGCATGCGTCGCTGGGTCGAGCGCCAGACCGGCCACGCGCTCGGCCATATCGAACAGCTCTACACCTTCGCCGACGCGCCGCATGACGATCATCATGATCCGGAACGGACGATCATGATCTCCTATCTCGCGCTCACACGCATCGGCGCCCAGAGCGAAGGCTGGCGGGACTGGTATCGATATTTTCCATGGGAGGATCAGACCGCACCGGAAGGGCGCGGATTTGTGGAGCGGATCGGCGCACGCCTGCACGATTGGGCACGGCATGGCCCTGCGATGCAGCGCGACCAGCGTCTGACGCGCATAGCCATCACCTTCGGGCTGGACGGTGCGACATGGGACGACGAACTGGCCCTGCAGCGCTACGAACTTTTGTGGGAAGCGGGACTGGTGCCGGAAGCCGCCCGGGATACTCCGGTCCCGCAGGACACGAGCTTCGTGCCCGGCGTGCCCATGACAGGCGACCATCGCCGCATCCTGGCGACCGGCATGGCGCGACTGCGTGCCAAGATCCGCTATCGCCCTGTCATCTTCGAACTCATGCCCGAGACCTTCACGCTGCTTGCACTGCAGAAAACGGTGGAAGCCGTCGCCGGCCGTCCCATGCACAAGCAGAATTTCCGGCGGCTGATCGCACAGCAGAATCTGGTCGAGGAAACGGCAGCCTTCGCCACGGACACACCGGGGCGTCCGGCCAGGCTCTATCGGTTCAGGCGCGACGTGATCGGCGCACGCCGTGTCGCCGGATCGACGCTGCCACTGGCGCGGCCGTAATGTCCGGCGGGCGTTGTTAACGGCTCGGAAACTGTCCCGCGCCTAGGATCGCCTTCATGAGCGATCATATCTTCATTGCAACGCCGTGCTACGGCGGCCTCGTCACCCAGACCTACATGCAATCCGTCATCGGCTGCATGAGCGAGGCCGGCGCCTTCGACTTTCGCATGACGCTGTCGATGCTCGGCAACGACGCCCTGATCACACGCTGCCGCAACACCCTCGTTCATCAGTTCATGACCCGCTCGGATGCGAGCCATCTTCTGTTCGTCGATGCCGATATCGGATTCACAGCCGCCGATATCGCAAGCCTGCTCCGTGCGGAGAAGCCGGTCATCGGCGCTCTTTATCCCTTGCGGGAACATTTCTGGGACGAGGTCACGACCGACCTGATCGGCGCGGGCGAGACACCCGGCACGGCATGCCTGCGCTATGTCGGGGAATCCGATGTCATGCGCGCGACACCGCCTTATCAGGACGGCGGCCTGCTGCGCGTCGCCTATGCCGGAACCGGCTTCCTGATGATCGCCCGCGCCGCAATTGCCAACCTGATCACTGCCTATCCCCAGACCCGTTACCGCAGGATCGATGCGCCGTTGCAGCCACCGGGTCCCGATGCGCCCCATGCTTTGTTCGACTGCATGATCGATCCGGCGAGCGGAACCTATCTGAGCGAGGATTTCGCGTTCTGCCAGCGCTTCCGCGACATCGGCGGGGAGATCTGGATTGATCGCAGCATCCGCCTCAGCCATACAGGACCCGCTGCCTTCACCGGAAATCCGATGGTGCGCCCGCCGCGTCAGGAAATACCGAGATGACGCAAGCTACACAAAAATTCATTTACTACACGCAGATGTGCCACAACTAAACCATAGTGTCGGGCGTATTAGGACACGCGGCACCGGAAGCGTGATGCAAACTGTCTCCGGTGCCGCGGCCTCCGAACAGATATGAAATCAGGCTGCGATCGCACGGGCAAACAGCGCCGCATTGACGGTCGCATCCGCAGCCCCCAGTGCCGTGTTGTACCAGGCCTTGTGATAGCGGCTTAGCGCCAGCGGATCCTGCGGCGCAGGTAACGGGTCCGGTGCGCGGAAATATCGCAGTCGCGCCATGGCGCATGCATAACGCAAATTCGAGACAAGCTGCTGCACGCGCGGAATATCGCTGCCCAGCATCGCCGTAACCGCCTTGGTATAGTTCGCATCCGGCCAGTATCGCAGAAAATTGGTCCAGCAATCGTCATGCGTTGCAGGCTCCATCTGCCACAGGCCCAACGCCGGACCCCCGCCCTGCTGGATCAGGTAGGCCGCGTTACTTTCGGCCAGTGCCGTGCCCGTCACCAGATTGATGGCGGCCGTGCCGGACAGTGTGAGCGCTTCCAGTGTCGGCGCCACGACCAGATGCTTGAGCTGCCCGATATCCATTCCCGTCATGCGCGCACCCATAAAAAAAGGCGCTCCCGAAGGAGCGCCTGCACAAGCCCACACCGATTGTGGCTCAATGCCATATGTCTAGCCTGGATCGCCGCGACAATCAATCGCGGCGTTCACCAGAGGGGCTATCAGAAGGTCGCGTTCACGCGGCCGTAGTAGTATCCGCCTGTCATCGGAATGCCCGACGAGTTGGTGTCGTAGATCTTCGGACCCAGATAGTTGTAGACCGGAGATACATAGCGCGGCCGCTGGTTGAAGACGTTGTTGGCGCCCACCGCCAGATGCCAGTGATCATTTACCCGGAAGCCGACCTCGATATCCGTCAGCCAGACGGGGGTATTCTTGAACTGGCCGAAGCATTTGGCCGAATACTTCAGCGCATTGCCATCGAGCGGGCAGACCAGGTTCGACGGCGTCAGGTCCTCATACGTCATCATCGAGGTGGTTTCGCCGTATCGCGTCTCGCGAACATTCACATCCCACTGGTGGTAGGTCCACAGCGCATTGAGGATGATCTTGCTGCGCGGCGCTCCCGTCGTCAGGTAGGACAGCGTCTGCTCGTTCACCAGCGGCTGACCGAACGCGTCGGTATTCACGTGATGAATACGGGTCCGGTTCAGGTTGAGCATCATCGACAGGTTGAGATTGCCGTAGCGATGCAGACGCAGCAGGTAATCCGACTCGATATCGAGCCCCTGCGTGCGCGTGCTGGCGGCATTGGCGAAGTAATCAGCCGTCACGTTCGCGGCGCTGAACGTCCCGCCACCCGATGTCGGCACGTCGACGCCGGTCAGGGCGATGGCATCGAGCGCCGTCTGGCCGTTCACGCTGGCCGAGCCGATGATCCGGTCGCGAATGTTGATCTGATAGACATCCGTCGTAATGTGCCACCCATCGATCGGCTCGAGGATGATCCCACCTTCGGCGCTCGTGGACCGCTCAGGCTTGAGATTCTGCGCGCCGATCGATCGACCCGCGGCACTCGTGGTGGACAGCAGGCCGGACGCCCCCGTCGGCGAGACGTTCAGCGAGCTGAAATGCTCCTCCGGCAGAGTCGGGGCTCGGAAACCATTGCTGATCGTGCCACGGATCGCGATCCGCTTCGTGAAGTCGTAGCGCGACGTGACCTTGCCGTTCTCGGTATTGCCGAAATCGGTGTAGTGCTCGAACCGCCCGGCGAAATCGAGGTCCCATTTGCGGGTCGGATGGAAATCGCCGTCGATGTAGCCGGCCCAGACATTACGCTGCCACGAGCCCGCGTTCTGCGGCGTCAGACCCGCATATCCTTGCGTGCCGCCGTACAGGTACGAGGCCGGATTGCCTGCCTCGATATGATACATCTCGAGCCGGTGTTCGGCGCCCATGGCCAGCGTCATCGGGACCGCATTCGCGATGCGGAAATTGCGCCGCATGTCGAAATTGCTCGTCCACTGCGCCAGAGTGTAGCTTTCCGCCCGCGCGGTCGTGGGCGAGAAACCGGTATATTTGTACAGGTTCGGGTTGAACGTGTTCTTGTTGCCGACGTCGTCGTCATCTGCGCCGTACAATGTGCTCAGGTCCCACTGGAAGCCGAACAGATTGTCGCCCTTCACGCCGAGATTGGCCTGATAATCGTTCTCGTCGATCGTCTCGAGCGGGGAGAAGCCATAGGGATAGGCCGACGGCGCGACGGTCGGAATACGGTAGTTCTCATATGCTTCCGAATGGCGGTGCGCATAGGTGATCAGCCCGTAGGTGTTGATCCCGGGCGTGATGTCCTTGCCCCACTCGACGGAGAGGTTTTCGCGCGTTTCCTCGGCCGTGCTCATGATGTGGTTGGAATTGGCGGGCCAGCTCGAGGTCGGGGTCCAGCGGTGATCGTCCGTGCTCTTCGAGCCAACGACGAAATGATCGGTGTGATAGACCTGCCCGCTGATGTGCACGAACCCGTCCGAACCGAGGGCCGTGCCGCCGTCCGCACCGACGAGATACTGCCAGCCGTCACCGTTGTAGGCATTGGCGCCGGTCTGGGCGACAGTGTTGATGCCGTGGGACGTTTTCTTCGTGATGATGTTGACCACGCCCGCGATCGCATCCGAACCATACAGGGCGGCCGCGCCGTCCCGCAGGATCTCGATGTGATCAATTGCGCTCGCCGGGATCATGTTCAGGTCGACCGGCGTCGAGCCCTGCTGCGGACCGGCATCGGCATAAATGTTGGCGGTTGTGTTACGGCGCTTGCCATCCACCAGGACCAGCACTTCGTTGGGGTTCAGGCCGCGCATCCGGATCGACGACGTCAGTGCGCCCGCGTCATTGCCCATCGCGCTGATGGTGATCGACGGATCGACACGCGTGATGGCGTCGGCAAGGTTGAGCTGGCCCGACCGGCGCAACGATGCCGCCGAGACCACCGTGACCGGAGAGGCACTATCCCGTGCGCGGCGATTGAACGCATGTGTGCCGGTCACGATCACGGCTTCGGCCGGATCTCCGCTGGCATCGCGCGCGCTGCGGCGATGCGGAGCGCCGGCAGGCGCCACAGGCCCCGCCACAACACCGGAAGGCGCAGCCGCGGCCGTCGTCGGAGCGGCCGTGATCGCCCTGCGTTTCGAGATCGCCGCATGCTTGTGCGCAGTGCGGTGATGCGTGGCGGTGCTGGATCCGACCGAAGCGTCTCGCTGGGTTGCGGCCAGCGCGAAACCCGGCGCGACAGCGAGGATCGTCGCTGCGAACAGACGGAACTTGAATGACATTTTTTCTGACAGGCTCCGCGATCGGAATGATAACTCCGAAGCATTGGATCGGAATCATTACGATTACAATATCGTAATGGCGCGTTTTTCCTGATAATCAGTCCAGAAACAAAATGAAATTTATTGCTGAAATACTATGTCTCGAACTGACCGGGCCAGTCATCTGCAAAGCAGAGCGCACTGCATGAAAGAACCTGCGCGCCAAAACGCCCGGACGGTCTGACATATGCAGGCCGCCGGCCAATACCGGGATCGTCTTCCGAAAGGCGGCCGGCGCAACATCAGACCGCTCTCGGCTACCGCCGCACCGCTGGCGCCCCGTAACGAAACTGCGATTTCTTCAGCTCGTGAGACCGAGCGCCTGTCCGGCCAGGGTCGCGACGTCGTGCCGCAGGGCAACGACGCTGTGGCCGCCGCGCGGGTGAACCCGGTTCGTCAGGATTGCGACGAACGTGTCGGACGCTGGGTCCATCCAGAGCGACGTTCCGGTAAAACCGGTGTGGCCGAAAGACGACTTGGGGAAGACGTCCCCACGCGGCGAGGAAAAAGGTGTATCGATGTCCCAGCCAAGTCCGCGCTTGTCCGCAGCATGAGGATCAGGCTGCTGTGGCGTCGTCATCATCTGGACGGTTCGCATCTGCAACGGATAGGTGCTCGGTCGTCCCGCGCGGCGATCGAGCAGAGCCTGCGCGTAAAGACAGGTATCGTTGATGTCCGAAAAAAGCCCGGCGTGACCTGCAATGCCGTCCATCCGCCGAGACGTCGGATCATGCACCACGCCGCGCATCATTGCGCCGTGCTCGTCGAACTGCGTGGGTGCGATCATCGGACGCAGGCTTCCGGACGGCTGGAAACCAGATTGCGTCATGCCAAGCGGGCCGAGGACATTGCCTTGCACATAATCCGCAAGCGTCTGGCCTGACCAGCGCTCGACCAGAATGCCGAGCGTCAGGAAGTTGATGTCGCTGTAGACGAATTGCGTGCCGGGTGACCGATCGGGCGTCGACTCCAGGATCAGCCGCACGGCGGTTTCCCGTCCCGCCCAAGGGGTATCGAGCGGCAGATCCGGTTTCAGGCCCGAATAATGGGTGAGCAACATGCGGATCGTGATCGCGCCCTTCCCATTGGCCGCGAATTCCGGCCAGTACCGAACGACCGGATCGTCGAGCTGGAACACGCCACGTTCCCAGAACTGCATGACGCTGGGCGCCGTCGCCAGCACCTTGGTCAACGACGCCATATCGAAGCGCGTCTGCCATGTCAGCGGCTCGGGTGACGGAACCAGCGCCCGGTTACCGAACGTCCGGCCATAGACCAGCGCCCCGCCATGTCCGATCGCCACGACCGCGCCCGGCGTCTGCCCGTCCGCGATGGCCCGGTGCACGCGCGCATCGATCCGGGCGAAACGGTCGGAGCCGGCGTTCGCGGCGCAGCCGGCCAGTCCGAGCGCGGCGGCCCCAGCCATCAGGCCGCGACGGTGCAGAAGGTGGCCGCCCCGCATCCGGGCGCCGGGAACGGGAGACGGCTTGTCGTTTCGTACAGTCATCGGAGCAGAATTGGCCAGCGACGCACAAGACGCAAGCCGCCCGCCGACAGGATGAACACGAGGGCCATCTGCATCTCGCCTAGCAGCATGGCCTTCTCCGGCCAAAGCACGGGCTCCCACCATGGCCGCCCCCAAGGATTCGGGTTGAAAGCCACGTCACCCGGCGCATTGATCACCCCATGGCCCCAGATGCGGGGCAGCAAAGAGCCGCGCGTGCACCATCAGATTTCGCCCATGAGGCAGCTCGTGCTCATGACCCACACCGTATACGACGGCAGGAAGTCGCGTAACGCCATGCCGTCACGCCACGCAGGAGACAGTACGGCAGGTGCCAGCACGCCCACACGGCACCCACCGCGAACGCTGCGCGCATGTCGCCGAAACGTCCGAAAAGGTGCGGCAGGAGCCAGCCGCGCCAGTCACCCTCCCTGTTCAACGGACCGCCCAACATCGCCACATTGGCCGGACCGATGAACAGGGAGATAAAGGAAACAGGGCCAGATAAAAGGCGATCGGCGGCAGGCCATGGCCTGCACCGGCTTGAGGCGTCTCGCCGCTCAGGATCGTGCTCCCGACGCGAACCAGCCGCACCGCCAGCGACGATAGGCTCCTGCCCACTTCTTCAGGCCGGCCCACCCGCCGCGGCGAAAGGCGGCGATCCCTGCGGCAAGTGCGGGCCCAAAAGCGCCGATAGTGACACAGGCCGCCATGGCGGGCGCAGCGGTCGGGCTCGCAGGACGCCCGTTGACGAACCACCCGCCAATCCAGACGGCCCAGGCCAGACCGCAAGCGAGACCTGCGAAACGAACGGCGTCCGTCCAGAATGCTGGCGGCACGGCACCATCGTCGGCAACGCTATAAGCGGCTTCTTCTCGCGTCCCATTCCCCGACGCGAGCGCTTTTCCTTGCTATACAATGGTTTCAGGCACGAAAACGGCCTTGCTTGCGAAGCCCGCGCAAGGCCGCCGTCAGCAGCACGTAAAGCGCGGCCGTCAAGCAGAGCGCCAGCGGCTCGAACCACCATCCCAGAAGCTCTCGGGTGCCACCGATGTCCGACAAGGCACCGAGGCCCGCGAATGTCGAGCCTTTCTCGAACATGCCGACATGCGAAGGCCAGAGCGGCTTGAGAAGCGCCAGCACTGCAAGACAGGCCAACGCCAGATATCCCAGACCGAAGATAAGCCCGAAGAAGGCCCACCGCGTGCCGAGCCACAGGCTCTGATAAAGCCCACGCGCGAGGGCAATCGGCCGGAAACCGTCGGTGCCCCGGGCGAGCAGGTCATCGGCGACGACCGGGCGTAGATAATCGATCGGACGACCGAGCCGCCTGATCGCATCATCAAGCCGGATGCATTCCGGCAATGTCGGATCCAGGCTTGCAAGACTGTCGGCCAGATGAGCCTCCAGATCGGCCTGCAGTTCACGGGCCTGCTCCGGATCGACCGCCTTGAGACGGCGTGCGACATCCGCGAAATAGGCCTGCCACATACGGGCCGCCTGAGGATCCTCGAATGCAGGCATCATCGATAGGCTCCGGCAATCATGTGGGAAACTGCATGGTTCAGGCGCGTCCAGGACGCGATCATGGCGCGCAGGGCCGTGCGGCCTTCCGGCGTCAGGGCGTAGTATTTGCGCGGCGCGCCACCGTCGCCCGGTTCGAATCTCGAGGAGACGAGCGCATCCTTCGAAAGACGCAGCAACAGTGGATAGAGAGTGCCTTCCGGCACGTCGAGCGACGCACGCCGGGCGACGCCGCTCATCAGCTCGAACCCGTATTGCTCGCGCTCATGCAGGGCAAGCAGGATCACGAATTCCAGCAGGCCCTTGCGGACCTGCACCTCCCATTTGCCGATCAGGCCTTCGATCCGGTCCATGATACCTCCCTCGCAATCTTTCTATGAAGGCCTATGCCTTGCTTTGCAAGGTATTGATTTCGGCAATGACCAGGCGCTTGCGTGAGCGGGATTTCCATGACCCCGGAAGCATCGTCATGAACACAGAAACACCGCCCCTTCACCGCCCCCGCGTCGCCATCCACTACTGCACGCAATGCAACTGGCTCCTGCGCTCGGCCTGGATGGCGCAGGAACTTCTCCAGACATTCGGTCAGGCGTTGAGCGAGGTCGCCCTCATCCCGGATACCGGCGGCCGCTTCGAGATCGCGGTGGACGAAACCGTTATCTGGGAACGCAAGCGCGACGGCGGTTTCCCCGGCCCGAAGGAGCTCAAGCAGCGCGTGCGCGATGCCATCGACCCGGAACGCGATCTCGGACACGTCGATCGCTGATCCGGAACGTGCGCAGAAGGACGCCCTGACGACACGAAACCGTGCCCCACGTCTTCTTGAGGCCCTGATCCACGACTTTCTGCATTAGGTCTCTGTCCGCAAATTTCTGGAGAGCCCTGATGCACGCAGTCGTTATCCACGCCCCCCATGACCTGCGCGTCACGCCATACGAGGCTGAACGCCCAGGACCGGGACAGGTCCGCGTTCGTATCGAGGCCGGCGGCATCTGCGGCTCGGACCTGCATTACTACCACCATGGCGGGTTCGGCGCGATCAGGGTGCGCGAACCGATGGTGATCGGGCACGAGATCGCGGGCACGATCGTCGAACTCGGTCCCGACGTCGACAAACTTGCGGTGGGCGATCACGTTGCCGTCAATCCGAGCCGGCCGTGCGGCCACTGCGCGATGTGCCGCAACGGTTTGTTCAATCACTGCACCGACATGCGTTTTTACGGCAGCGCAATGCGCACGCCACATGTTCAGGGCGGCTTCCGCGAGGAACTCGTGTGCGACGCCAGCCAATGCTTCGTCGGCACCCGTGCAAGCACCTCCACCCTTTCCATGGCCGAACCCTTCGCCGTGGCGCTTCACGCCGTCAGCCGCGCCGGCAGCCTGCTGGGCAAGCGGGTTCTGGTGACGGGATGCGGTCCGATCGGCGTGCTTGCCATCGCTGCTGCCCGTCTTCACGGCGCCCTCGAGATCGTCGCAACGGACGTGGTGCCGCAGCCGCTGGAGATCGCCCGTACGCTCGGCGCGGACCGGACGATCGACATGCGCGCCGACCCGGAGGCCCTCTCGGAATATCAGGGCACGATCGACGTCATGATCGAATGCTCAGGCAACGAACGCGCGCTTGCGGCGGGGCTTGCCGTGATGCATCCCTGCGGCACCGTCGTGCAGGTCGGGCTGGGCGGCGAAGTGTCCCTGCCGCAAAGCACCGTCGTGGCGCGCGAGATCACCCTGAAAGGCTCCTTCAGGTTCCGCGACGAGTTCGGTATCGCGGTTTCGCTTCTGGACTCGGGACGGGCCAATCTCGACGCGCTGATCACACACCGGTTTCCCATGCAGGATGCGGTCGCGGCATTCGATCAGGCTTCGGACCGCACCCGGGCCATGAAAGTACAGCTCACGTTCTGAATGCACACCGCATGGCAGCGTGTCCGGAATCCTACAGAGTCTGCGCCACGAATTCCGCAAGCCGGTCCGCCTCGTGCGCCGGCTTGTCTGTGCGGATGCGCGCAATCCTCGGGAACCGGAGCGCCACACCGCTCTTGTGCCGTGCGGAACGCTGGGCCGCGTCAAAAGCGACTTCCAGGACGAGGGATTTCTCGACTTCACGCACCGGCCCGAACCGCCCGATCGTGTGATTGCGCACCCACCGGTCAAGAAATGCCAGTTCCTCGTCGGTGATGCCTGAATAGGCCTTGCCGATCGGCACGAGTTCATCGACGCCGTCTTCACCCACGCGCCACAGCCCGAACGTATAGTCCGAATAATACGAACTGCGGCGTCCGTGCCCGCGCTGCGCATACATCATGACCGCATCGACGGTCAGCGCCTCGCGCTTCCATTTCCACCAAGGCCCGCGCGGCCGACCGGCCAGATACGGACTGTCGGCCCGCTTGAGCATCAGCCCCTCGATGGCCGCAGCGCGTGCGCCGGCACGGATTTCCGCAAGGGCGTCCATATTGGCGAAATCGACCAGCGGCGACAGATCCATGCGCTTGGGCCGCACACGCGCGAACCATGCTTCGAGCCGGGCACGACGGGCATCGAAGCCAAGACCGCGCACGTCCTCCGTGCCGTCGAACAGGATGTCATACAGTCTGACACCGGCCGGGAAATTCCGCAGCATGGCAGGTCCCGGAGACTTGCGGTTCAGGCGCTGCTGCAAGCTCGAGAATGGTGCGGGCTCGCCGTCCTGCATGACCAGAAGTTCGCCGTCCAGAACGGCATCTTCCGTCATATCGTCCATGGCCTGCACGATTTCCGGAAAGCCGTTCCCAATATCGTCCGCCGTGCGGGTATACAGCCTGGCTCCCTGCGCCGTGCGAACGAGCTGCACGCGGATGCCATCCCATTTCCATTCCGCCCGCCATTCCGACGCCACAAAACGATCGAGTTCCGCCTCGTCCAGGGGCTGCGCCAGCATGGTCGGGCGAAACACCGGCGCATCCGCCATGTCAGGCCGCGCGCCGCGTCCTTCGATCCAGGCAAACAGCGCATCATAAGGCGGGGCCAGCCCATGCCACACCTCCTCGATGTCATCGGTCGGCACGCCCGCGATCTCGGCAAGCGCCGTCTTGGCCAGCCGCGCCGACGCACCGACACGCAAGGCCCCGGTAATCAGCTTGAGAATGGCGAACCGCTCGCTCGATTCCGATGCATCGAGCCATGCGCCCACGAGATCCGGAAGGGCTGCTTTCGGCGTCGTCTCCAGCGCCATCACGACATCGCCGAGCGAAGGCGCGACACGATCCGGCCGGCCTGCATCAACCTGCCACATCAGGGCCACGGTCTCCGCAAGGTCGCCGACATAGTCATAGGAAAGATCGAACAGGACCGGGTCCATGCGCTCGGCCGCAAGGGCGCGGATCAGCCCGGGCTTGGCCGCGGAGAACGACAACGCACCCGCCATCGCCGCCAAGGCATAGCCACGGTCCGGGTCCGGCGCCGTTGTAAAATAATCGCGCAGCAAGGCGATCTTCGCATTGCGCGACGGCGTGAAGATCAGCCGCTCCAGCAAGCTCGCAAACGCGATCATTCCGCTTCGTCCTCGTCGCCATATCCCAGAAGCCGCAGCGCACGCCCCCTGATCTGCCGCAACGACAGCGCGTGGATCAGCGCGTCCTCCCGTCCATGCGTCACCCAGATCTCCTCGGCGCCGACCTCGGAACACGTCATCAGCAGTTCGTCCCAATCCGCATGATCGCTGATGACGAGAGGCAATTCCACGCCGCGGGCCCGTGCACGCTGACGCACGCGCATCCAGCCCGACGCCATGCAGACAACCGGATCGGCCATCCGCCGCGCCCACCGATCCGTCACTGCCGCCGGAGGACCGATGACGAGTGCGCCCCGCAAGGCTGCCTTGGCTTCGCCTGTCGCCGGCCGCAGATCGCCCAGATCCACGCCGAATTCCTGATAAAGCGCGCAGACCGGCAGGAGGGCGCCATGCAGATAGATCGGCGCGTCATACCCGGCCTGCCGGAGCAATGCGATGACACGCTGGCACTTTCCGAGGCCATAAGCCCCGATCGCATGCGTACGCTCCGGAAACAGCGTCATGTTGTGAAGCAGTTTTCCGATCTCGTGCATCGGGTCGGGATGCCGGAACACGGGAAGTGCGAATGTCGCCTCGGTGACGAACAGGTCGCACGTCACCGGCTCGAACGGCGTGCAGGTCGGATCGGCCGCGCGTTTGTAATCGCCGCTCACCACGGCACGCTGGCCGGCATGCTCCATCACGACCTGTGCGCTGCCCAGAACATGCCCGGCCGGTGCCAGACGCAGGGACACACCCCCGAGCGCCAGGGTCTCGCCATAACGCAGGGCCTGCTGCGTCTTCCCCGCCCGGTCCTCGCCCATGCGCGTACGCATGATGGCGAGGGTCTCGGGCGTTGCGAGCACCCTGTCCTGCTCCGGCCGGGCATGATCGGCATGCCCATGCGTGATTACCGCGCGTGCAACCGGCCTGAGCGGATCGATGAAGAAATTTCCTGGTACGCAATACAATCCTTCCGGACGTGGCTGAAGCCACGAGATGACCCCGCTCACGACATGGGCACCGATCCGGCATGCGCCAGCTCGTCCCGACGCGGCGTGATCCGGTTCCAGGCATCCAGTGCCGCCACCTTGTAGGCTTCTGCCAATGTCGGGTAATTGAAGGTCGCGTCGATAAAATAATCGAACGTGCCGCCAAAGTTCAGAACGGCCTGACCGATGTGAATCAGCTCGGTCGCGCTCTCGCCCACGATATGCACGCCGAGCAGCTTGCGTGTGTCGAGCGCGATCACGAGCTTCAGCATTCCGCCCGACAATCCCATGATATGCCCGCGCGACGTCTCGCGCAGACGCGCAATCCCGCATTCGTACGGAATGCCCTGCGCCCGGGCCTGCTCTTCCGTCAGACCCACAGTCGAGATTTCCGGCACCGAATAGATACCATAGGGAAAGAAACTGGGCGCCGCCGGCAAAGCCTCGCCGCAGGCATGACAGGCCGCGATCCGCCCCTGTTCCAGCGAGGTCGAGGCCAGCGACGGGAAGCCGATGACGTCGCCCGTGGCATAGATGCCCGGAACCTCGGTCTCGAACGTGTCCGGATCGACTTTCAGGCGACCGCGCTTGTCTGCCTCAAGGCCGCAGGCCGCAAGATCGAGGCGTTCGGTCGCACCCGTGCGGCCGCCGGTGAACAGAAGCATTTCCGAACGGACGCGCCGCCCGCCGTCGAGGAGCGCCACCGGCTGCCCCGCCTCGATCCGGATTTCCTCCAGTGGTGCGCCCAGGCGAAAATTCATGCCCCGGTCCCGCAACTGATGCATGAAATCGGCGACCGTCTCGCGGTCGATGAAGTCGAGGATGGTGTCGCGTGCCTCCACGACGGTCACGCGCACGTCGAGCGCACTGAAGATCGTCGCATATTCGATGCCGATGACACCGCCGCCGATGACCGTGAGTGATCGTGGAAGCTGCGAGAGACGCACGATGTCGTCGCTGTCGAGCACGGTCTTGCCGTCGAACGGGACGTTGGACGGCCGATACGGCGTGGTGCCGACCGCGATCACGATCTTGTCGGCGCTCACGACATGCGAATGCCCGGCTTCTCCGAGAATCTCGATCCGGTGCCGATCGAGAAACCGCGCGAACCCTCGCTCGACCTGCACGCCATTGCGCGAGAACTGATGATCGAGGACATCGACCTCGTAATCGAGCGTCTTCGTCAGCCGGGCCTGCAGGTCGCCCGCCCCGATGTCCTTCTTGACCCGGTAGGCCATGCCGTAGAAGCCGCGCTCCCGCCAGCCGGTCAGGTTCAGCACGGTCTCGCGCAGCGTCTTCGACGGGATCGTCCCGGTATGGACCGACACACCGCCGACCCGCGGATTGGCGTCCACGACGAGCACGGATCGTCCGAACTTGGAGGCCTGCACGGCAGCCCTGCGGCCCGACGGCCCGCTCCCGATCACCAGCAGATCATAGTCGAAGGACCCGGTCATCGGCATCTCCAGCGGTTGCGCCCCGAACAGAACGCCCGAATACCCGGACCGTTCGCGAAACCACTCTTTGCCAGGGCCGCAAGTGCCCCCATCTTGGTCCGGTGACGACCGATCTCCTGCCCGATGCCTTCGCAACCTGGTTCGCCGCCCGCGGCTGGACACCCCGCCCGCACCAGCGCGCCATGCTCGACGCCGCGGCCAGCGGACAGTCTGCGCTTCTGGTTGCGCCGACGGGTGGCGGCAAGACGCTGGCGGGCTTTCTCCCGAGCCTCGTGGACCTCGCGAAGCACGGCTCGTCGGGCAAGATCCATACGGTCTATGTCAGTCCGCTGAAGGCGCTGGCACAGGATATCGCCCGTAACCTGATCGATCCGATCGACGACATGGGCCTGCCCATCCGGATCGAGACCCGCACCGGCGACACGTCGCAGACCCAGCGCAAGCGCCAGCGCGAGATCCCGCCCGATATCCTGCTGACGACGCCCGAAAGCCTGGCCCTTCTGCTGTCGCTGCCGGAAGCGGACGAGATGTTCGAAGGACTGTCCTGCGTGATCCTTGACGAGATCCACGCGATCGCGGGCACCAAGCGCGGCGATCAACTCGCATTGTGCACCGCGCGTCTGTCGCGTCTCGCACCCGACCTCCGGCTCGTCGGTCTCTCGGCAACCGTAGCCCATCCCGACGCCATCGCCGCCTATATCGCGCCGAACGGCGATCCCGCCCGCGTGCGGCGGATCACGGGCGCACAGGGCGCCCCGCCCGAGATCGGCATCCTCGTGCCCGAACCATCGGGCCCGCGCGACCGGACCCTGCCCTGGTCGGGCCATATGGGCCTGTTCGCGGCCCCGGCCATTCTGGCGGCGATCAAGGCAAGCGGCATGACGATCGTGTTCGTCAACACGCGCGCGCAGGCCGAACTCCTCTTCGACGCGCTGTGGCGCCACAATGACGAGACGCTGCCGATCGCAATGCATCACGGCAGCCTCGATCCCGAGCAGAGACGGCGCGTGGAAGACGCCATGGCCGCGGGGCGCCTGCGCGCCGTGGTCGCCACGTCCTCGCTCGATCTCGGCATCGACTGGGCAGGCGTCGATCAGGTCATCCAGGTCGGTGCGCCCAAGGGGGTCTCTCGCCTGTTGCAGCGCATCGGCCGCGCCAATCACCGCATGGATGCCGCCTCGCGCGCCATCCTCGTGCCCGCCAACCGGTTCGAGGTGCTGGAATGCGAGGCCGCGCGTGAAGGTGTCGCGGAGATGGCGCTGGATGGTGATCCGCCACGTCCCGGCGGGCTCGACGTGCTGGCGCAGCATCTGCTCGGCATGGCCTGCAGCGCGCCGTTCCTGCCTGACGACCTCTATGCCGAGGTGCGCACGGCCGCACCCTACGCCCGGCTTTCTCGCCAGGATTTCGACGATACGCTGCGCTTCGTGGCTGACGGCGGCTATGCGCTTCAGGCCTATGACCGTCATCGGAAGCTGTTCACGGATGCGATCGGCTTGGTCTGGGTGCGGGACGAGCGCGTGGCCCGGCAATACCGGATGAACATCGGCACGATCGTGGAAGCCCCCATGCTGCGCGTCCGCCAGCGACGCGGCGGCGTGCTGGGCGAGGTGGAAGAGGGTTTCGCAGCCCAGCTCGTGCCGGGCGACACGTTCCTGTTCGGGGGACGACTGCTGCGCTTCGAAGGGCTGCGCGAGACGGCGGTGGAGGTCACGCCCGGCACCGGAGGCGAACCGCGCGTGCCGATCTATGAAGGCGGCCGCCTGCCGCTCTCGACCAACCTCGCCGATCGCGTGCGACGCATCCTGCACGACCCCGATCTCTGGCCGCTTCTGCCGGTGCCGGTGCAGGAATGGCTGGCCCTTCAGGCACGCCGGTCGCGCCTGCCGGGCGAGGACGACCTGCTGGTCGAGACATTCCCGCGCGGCGGCCGGTGGTACCTCGTCGCCTACTGTTTCGAGGGACGCAACGCACATCAGACGCTGGGCATGCTGCTGACGCGTCGTCTAGAACGCGCCGGTGCCGGGCCGCTGGGCTTCGTCACCACGGATTATGTGCTGGCCTGCTGGTGCGCGCACGAGCCGCAGGACATGGCGGCCCTTTTCGCCGAGGACATGCTGGGCGACGATCTGGACGCCTGGATGGCCGACAGCGCCATGCTGCGCCGCACCTTTCGCACCGTTGCCGTGATCGCGGGCCTGATCGAGCGCAAGGCGCCCGGCGCCGAGAAGAACCGGCGTCAGGTCACGATCAACTCCGACCTTCTCTACGACGTGCTGCGCCAGCACGAACCGGATCACGTCCTGCTGCGTGCGACCCGCGCCGATGCCGCCGCGGGCTTGACCGACCTCGGACGCATCGCCCACATGCTGCGCCGGGCTGCGGGCAGGACCGTACATGTGCGTCTGCCGCGCGTCTCGCCACTGGCCGTGCCGGTCCTGCTGGAAATAGGGCGCGAACGCATAGCGCATGGCGCGGGGGAAGAAGACTTGCTGGCAGAAGCCGAACAGCTGATCGCGGAAGGCATGAGCGAAAGCGCATGACGGCCGCCCCCCTGCATATGGCGGGCGAGCGTCTGATGCTCGACCCGGCAGGCGCCGTGTACTGGCCGGCCCGGCGCATGCTGATCGCAGCCGACCTGCATCTGGAAAAAGGCACGGCGTTCGCACGGCGCGGCATGCTGCTGCCGCCGTACGACACGGCCCTGACCCTGGACCGTCTTGCGCTCCTGCGCCGCCGTTACGCACCGGCCATGCTGGTGGCCCTGGGCGACAGCTTCCATGATCGCGCGGCGGCCCTTCGCCTCAATCCCGCCGATCGCGCGCGCCTGCTCCGGATCGCCGAGGGGCTGGACCTCGTCTGGATCACCGGCAACCACGATCCCGATCCGCCCGAAACGCTGCCCGGCCGATCCTGCGACGAACTCGCCTGCGAACCCTTCACCCTGCGCCACATCCCGCGAGATGGCGTCTGCACCGATCCTGAAATGGCGGGCCATCTGCATCCGAAGGCGCAGGTCCAGACACGCGGCCAGACCATCTCGCGCCCCTGCTTCATCGCAGACGACACACGCATGATCCTGCCGGCCTTCGGGACCTACACGGGCGGGCTGGACGTCCGCGATCCCGCGATCGCCGGCCTTTATCCGCGCGGCGCGCAACTGTTCCTGCTGGGCCGGGACCGCGTGTTCGCCTTCCGGACGGCGCCTGCGCCACGGGCACGGATGCGGCAGGCCTGAATCGTTTCCGCAGACCGGCAACACTTTCTTAACCATCGATCGCTACCGTCATCCTCG
Organism: Tanticharoenia sakaeratensis NBRC 103193; assembly: GCF_000963885.1. Taxonomy (GTDB): domain Bacteria; phylum Pseudomonadota; class Alphaproteobacteria; order Acetobacterales; family Acetobacteraceae; genus Tanticharoenia; species Tanticharoenia sakaeratensis. Next base: position 18,100 of record NZ_BALE01000011.1, on the reverse strand, counting down.
CATGCCGCCCGAGCAGGGCTGAACAGGCATGGGCATGGTGAAGGACCGTTCGATGTCGATCTTCAGCTCTCTCGATACGGCCGTCAGCGGGCTGAACGCGCAGTCGCAGGCCTTCAGCAACCTGAGCAACAACATCTCCAACAGCCAGACCGTCGGCTACAAGGCGACGGACACGGCGTTCGAGGATTTTGTCACCAACAGCGCGAGCGGCAACAGCGGCACGCTGAACGACGGCGGCGGCTCCTACAGCGACAGCGTGGCGGCCAACACCATCCAGCGCAACGATGTTCAGGGCACCATCACCTCGAGCACGAACGCACTGGCACTCGCGATCTCGGGCAACGGCTTCTTCAACGTGCAGGAAGCCAGCGGTTCGTCCGCCTCCAGCAGCCCGACTTTCAGCGGACAGCAGTACTACACGCGCAACGGCGATTTCTCGCGCGATGCGAACGGCTACCTCGTGAACACGTCCGGCCAGTATCTGGAAGGCTATCAGGTCGGCACGAACGGCCAGATGGGCACGACGCTCCAGCCGCTGCAGATCCAGAACGTCGCCTTCACGCCGACCGAATCCACGACGATGACGGTCAGCGGCACGATCGGCTCCTCGACGACGAGCGGCGCAAGCACGCAGACGACTGCCACCGCGTACAGCGCACAGGGCACGCCGCAATCCGTCGGCCTCAACTGGCAGCAGAGCACGACCAATCCCCTGGACTGGACAGTGTCCAACAGTGCCGATCCCACGAACAGCACAGCTGTCACCTTCAATTCGGACGGCACCCTGGCATCCGTCGGCAGTGAAAGCACGTCGGGCGCGACCGGAAGCTTCAGCTTCACCGGAAGCCCGCAGGACATGACGGTCAATCTCGGCACGATCGGCCAGTCGAGCGGCATTGCGCTTTCAACCACCACGACATCGACCGCGTCCGACGCCACGATGACGACCGACAGCGTGACCTCCGGCACGTTCCAGGGCCTGTCGATGCAGTCGGACGGCTCGGTGATGGCGACGTTCAACAACGGCCTGTCCCAGCTCGTCGGCAAGATCCCGCTGGCAACCTTCGCCAATCCCAACGGGCTCGCACCGGCGGACGGACAGGCATACACCGCAACCGAGGCTTCCGGCGGCCCTACGGAAAATGCGGTCAACACCGGAGCCGCGGGCTCCCTTGAGACCGGATCGACCGAAAGCTCGACTACCGATCTGACCGGCGACCTGACCCAGTTGATCGTGGCGCAGCAGGCCTACGGCGCCAATTCCAAGGTCGTCTCCACGGCCGATCAGCTGATGCAGACAACCATTGCGATGATCCAGTGATGATCGCCGCTGAGCCCGTTATCGTGCGGAGCCTGCCATGGGCCTGACAGACGCGCTGTCGATTGCATCGAGTGGCCTCAACGCCACGCAATATGCCCTGACGGTCGCGTCGCAGAATATCTCGAACGCGAATACGGCCGGCTACAGCGCAGAGGTCGCGAACGTATCGTCGCGTGCCGCGAACGGTATCGGCAACGGTGTCTCGAGCGGCTCTACGACGATCGTCACCAATGCGGCGCTGACGAATGCGCTTTATACGCAGAACGCCAGTGTCGCCGGCCTGACCACGACCAGTTCCGCCCTGTCGACGATCACTAGCCTGCAGGGTTCGACATCGGCCGATTCCGGCAGCAGCGGCACATTGTCCGATACGCTCGGCAACGTGCAGACAGCCCTGATCTCGCTCACCAGCACGCCGACGAACAGCGCGGCCCAATCGACGGTCATCTCCAACGCCCAGACCCTGTGCCAGACGATCCAGACGCTCGGGAATGCCTACCAGTCCGCCCGACAGACGGCCCAGGACGGGATCGTGTCGTCCGTGTCGTCGGTCAACACGGATCTGACGACCATCGGATCGCTGTCTTCGCAGATCATGTCGCTGACAGCGTCCGGCGGCAGTACCGCGGATCTCGAAAACCAGCGCAACGCCGCGCTATCCAGCCTTTCGAGCGAGCTTTCGATCAACTACACGACGTCCGCCAATGGCGACATGACGATCACGACCACCAACGGCACGGTCCTGCCCACGCACGATTACGATACGAGCGGAGCCCCGACCGTCTCCAGCACCTGGCCCTTGTCCACGCAAAGCGCCAGCGTCTCCGCCGGAAGTGCCTATCCCGGAACGGGATCGGACGCGCTGCCCGGCGTGACCCTGAACGGCCGGGACGTCACCTCGTCGCTGACCGGCGGCACGCTGGGCGCGAACATCACCCTGCGCGACACGACCCTGCCGACCATGCAGGCCCAGCTTGACAGCTTTTCGTCGACCCTCGCCAGCCGCTTCGATGCCCAGGGGATGGACCTGTTCACGACGGCCTCGGGCGCCACCCCGGGCACGAGCACGACCGAAACCGCACCAGGCGGAATTGTCGGCCTGTCGCAGCAGATCACGGTCAATCCGAGCTATGTCAGCGACCCTTCCAGTCTCGTGGGCGGCACGTCGGGCACAACCACCGCGGTGCAGAACGTCCTGTCCTACGCCTTCGGAAGCACGCTTGCCGACAACAGTACGCAGCCTGATGCACCCACTACCGGCCTCGGCGTCACCGGCACGCTGTCCACAGGCTACAGCGGCAATACCGATATCCTTTCGCTTGCTACCGCGCTGACGGCCAATCAGGCCGCGACGGCCAACACGGCATCATCAGGCCTGACGACGGCACAGACCGCGCAGTCCAGCCTGTCGAGCAAGGTCGCCAGCGCAACGGGCGTATCCGTAGACAACGAGATGGCCAATGTCGTGACGCTGCAGAACGCCTATGCCGCGAATGCCAAGGTCGTGTCCGCCGTGCAGACGATGTTCACCGATCTGCTGAACGCCGTGGGGAGCTGAAATTGAGCGGCAGCATCAGTCAATATGGCAACAGCGGCATGTCCGCCCTCATGAGGCAGGCCGTCAGTGTGCTCTCCACGCAGGAGCAATCCCTGCAACTGCAGACCTCGACCGGTGTCGCATCCGACAGTTACGCGGGCCTGGGCGATACACGAACGCAGGCCCTGTCCCTGCAACCCGCCATCACACAGGTCAGTGCTTGGTCCGCGAATGTAACGTCTGCACAAGGACAGCTGAGCGTGACCCAGACGGCACTGGGCGAGATCGGGTCGATCGCCTCGTCACTGAGCACGACACTGACATCCCTTTCGGGAACACCGACCCAGTCGACCGTCCAGACCGCTGCCACACAGGCCGCACAGGATCTCCAGACCCTGGGTTCTCTCCTCGATACGAAATCCGGCAGCACCTACGTGTTCGCCGGCGCGCAGTCGCAGACGGCGCCTGTCGGCGCCGGGACTGATCTTGCAACAGGCAGTCTCGCCACGGCCATTTCATCGACCGTCGGCCAGCTCGGCACGCTTGGCGCCGACGGCGTCCTTGACCAGACGCTCGATCTGGCCGGAAGCACGACCGCCAACGATCCGTTTTCCGCCGGGCTGTCCGTTTCGCCTCAGGATGCCTCGAAACTCGCGGCCACGCCTGCGCTCGGCCAGAACCAGACGATGAGCATCGGTGTCGTCGCTACACAGGGCAGTGCGGCCAGTTCCACGTCCACCGGATCGCCGATCCGCGATCTTATGCGTAATCTCATGGTCGTCGCCTCGCTCGGCCAGACGACGGCAGGTTCCAGCAGCTACAACGACCTGATTTCAGGGCTGACGACTTCCACCAGTTCCGTATCGTCCAACATCACGGCGATGTCGGCATCGGTCGGCGTGACCCAGAACAGCCTGACGACCCATGCCTCCATGCTGAGCCAGATGACGACGTCCCTGACCACCCAGCTCGGCACGAGCAAGGATGCCGATCTCGCGACCGTGTCGACCCAGCTCTCGTCGATCCAGGACGATCTTCAGGCCTCGTATTCCGTCATCGCCGACATGAAAGGCATGACGCTCGCCGACTATATCTGATCGTCGAGCGCGCCTTGGGCGATCGCCGTCGCCAGACTGGGTGCGAGGGGGAGAACCGGCGCCAGTGTCGCCTGATAGGCGTGATAGAGATCGGCCTTTCCGGGATAGATCTCTTCCGACACGTGCCCTTTCGGATCGACTTCGTTGAACCAGCTTCCCTCGACGCGATCGATGCAGAAACGGTCCACATAATCCCAGATGCGCCGATACCATCCTTCATATTCCGCAGCACCCGTGCGTCGGAACAGCGACAGCGCCGCCGTGATCGCCTCCGCCTGGACCCAGTGGGCCCGCACCCGAACGTGCGGCTTGTGGTCCCAGTCGATCGTGTAGATCAGGCCCGGCGTTTCATCGACGTGCCAGCCGCTGCGGACGGCCTGGTCAAACAGCCCGCGTGCATCGTCCAGCATCCATTCGGGCGCCGGTATGCCCCGCAGCAGCAGCGCTGCCTCGAGCTTGAGCACGAGATGCGACCACTCGGCGAAATGTCCCGGCGTCATGCCGAATGGCCTCAGCGAGTCCGTCGGCTTGTCGCGGTCGTAATCCCGCAGCATGTCCCAGTTGCGGTTGAAATGCTCCGGCACCGCGTAGCGCTCGGCTTTCGCATAGGTGTGGATGAAGCGGGTGACGATCCGCAGTGCGCGCTCCAGCCAGACAGGATCCCCGGTCACATCCGCCAATGCCATGCACATCTCGGTCGAGTGCATGTTGCTGTTGGCGCCGCGATAATCCTCCTCATCGCTCCAGTCGGTGGCGAAGCTCTCGCGCATCACGCCGTCTTTTTCGCACCAGAAATGCGCATTCAGCACGGAAATCGCGTCATCCAGCAGCGCTTGCCCACCTTCAAGGCCAAGCACCACGGCCGTGGAACCCGCCAGCGCGACAAAAGCATGCAGATAGGCCTGCTTGCGATCGTCCGGATGCTTTTCATCGGGCATCCAGCCGCCATGCCGCGCATCCCGCAGCGGTCCGCGCAGGCAGTCGACACCGTGCTGCGCGAGCGCGCCACATCCCGGCAGTCCCTGAAGAGCCGCCAGCCCGTAGGCGTGCGTCATGCGGGCCGTCAGGATCGTATCCGCGACGCTGTCCTCGGCCAGACGTCCCTTGCCATCAAGTGGGCCGAATCCATGCTCGAGGCGTGCGTTCTTCGAGAAATCCAGCAGCTGGCGGCCTTCCGCTGCGAGCCACAGCCGGTGGGGGCGGCTCTCAAGCCAACTTCGGGTCGATGGAATGTGCGTGAAATTGCGTCCAGCAGTCATGAATGCTCCTCTCCACGCGAGCCATGGTTTGCAATCTTCGTGCAAACGAACCCGGGCCGCGTCGAATATCCGGGCTTTTCACGCACGGGACGAAGACGGGTTGCCTTTCAGGTGCCTTCAAACCTGACCCGTTACGCCGTTTTGAGGCCATTGCTTTTGCATCGACATGGCGCAAAGAGAGGGCATGGTACTGCATGACTCGATGACGTCGAACCGCCCCGCAACCTGGGGCTCAGGCACGAACCCCGATCCCTTTCCGGCAGCCCGCGGGAAGCCCGCAGGCAGATCCGACAGACGCACCCGGGTCCTGATGGAACTGCGCCCGTGCTTCGACGGGTATGCCGGCATTCCGCAGGAAACCCGCCTGCTGTTCGGTGCCTTTGCGGCGTCCTCCGACTTCCTCATGGGCGGGCTGCTCAATGGCGCCGCCTCGAACGCCGGTGCGCGCGCCGATACGGCGTCCGACCCGGCGCTGCGCGTCTTCTCGCAGGCCGGCCACCTGATTGCCCTCGACAACGGCCATACGCCCGCAAGCCTCCTGCGGCGTATCGGCAATCGCACGATCGGCAGCTACACCGCCGAGCGCCTGTCCGTCCTGCGGCGCGCACGCGAAATCGACGGTCTCGGCACGACCCTGGATCCCGAAGTCTTCGGAGACTGGATCTGGATGCGCCTCATGCGCCTCGGTCTCGAGCCCGAGCAGCGCGCCCTGATCGAGCGCGGGAAGTTCATCTTCCCCCGCATGAGCTGGGGCGATGCGGCGCGTCTCGCCACGCTCAACAGCCGGGCCCGGACCACGCTGGATATGGCTGCATCGGGCTGGGACATCCATCTGGCGCACACGCCCAGCCCCTATCGCCTGCGGGGCGGCAAGCTCGTCGTGCGGTATCACGATGCCATTCCGCTGCTCTGGCCCCACACCATCAGCCATGCATGGCAGCATGCGCGCAGCCACTACCGGATGCTCAAGGCCAACATCGCCGACGGCGCCTGGTTCGTCTGCACGTCCGAGCCCGTGCGCGACGATCTGCTGCGCCTGTTCCCGAAGGCCGAGAAACGCTCGATCGTGATCCCGACGATGTCGTCCGGCGCCTTCCGGCCGGAGCCTCGTCCCGCAGCGCAGATCCAGAGCATTATCAAGCGCGGCCGCGACGCCGGAGCCAGCAAGCTGCGCGCCTTGCCGAGCGCCAAGACGGACAGCCTGCCCGGCGCGAGCGCAAAGGTGGACAACCAGCCATTCATCATGGCGGTGTCGACGCTGGAGCCGCGCAAGAACTACGAAATGCTGATGCGGGCCGCGGCTGTTGCGCATCGTCGTCGCGATGGCGGCTTCCATCTGGTCATGGTTGCCAATCCCGGCTGGCGGAGCGAGCGCGAGGTCGCACTCCTGCGACAGCTCGTGAACGAGAACATCGTCTATCACCTGTCCGACGTCTCGACCCACGACCTGCGCGCCCTCTACACCGCAGCCCATGCCGTGATCTGCCCGAGCCGTGCGGAAGGGTTCGACCTTGCAACCGTCGAGGCAATGGCTTGTGGCGCGCCCGTGTTCGCATCCGATATTCCCGTGCATCGCTGGGTCTGTGGCGACGCGGTCGAATACTTCGATCCCTATGACGAGGATCGCCTGTCGAACCTGATTTCGGAGGTCGTTTCGGCTCCGCGCAAGGAAGGTCGACTGGCCGATCTCGCCGATCAGGGCCTCAGACGCGCCGGGCTCTATGCACCCTCGGTGCTCGAACCGGCCTGGCACAACGCAATGGATCAGGTCGCCCGGGCATAGGAGAGCCGCCGTCCGAATATTGCCGGCAGGCTGCTTTCGGAGGCACCATCATCCCTGAATCACGATGATGGATGTCCTCCGCGTGCACGCGATCAGCAGGTTTATCCGAAACCGGATACTGCCATTATGCTGGCCGATCCTTATGGCGCTGGGAGCAACATCGGCGCTTGCCAGCTCCTATCACGTGCCGTCAGGCTCGATGGAGCCGACGCTTATGATCGGCGACCACATCATCGCCGCGAAGTTCGCCTACGGCTACAGCACGGCCAACCTGCCGTTCGGCAACCTTCTGCTGCACAGCGATCATCGCCTGTTCGAACGACTGCCGGCGCGCAGAGACGTCGTCGTCTTTGGCGGCCCTGCTCATCCGGCGATCACCCTGGTCAAACGCGTCATTGCCCTGCCCGGCGATCGCATCAGACTAACGGCGGGTCATATCTGGCTCAATGGACGCGAGGTTCCGTGGCATGACGACGGTCCGGCGGTGGAAGAGCTGCCCGATGGCCAATCGGTGCCGGCCGAACGACTGACCGAGGCGCTGCCCGACGGTCGAACGCACGATGTGCCGAAGATTCTGGCCTACGGTCCCTACGATAACATGCCCGAGCTGACCGTGCCGCCGGGGCACCTGTTTGTCATGGGCGATAACCGCGACAATTCCGCCGATAGCCGGGTGGCCGTGGCACAAGGCGGTGTCGGGTTGCTGCCTGTCTGGAATCTGGAGGGACGCGCCATGGTTGTGGCCGGTTCCCGACGCCATCTGGCGCGCTGGGTACCGACCCGCCTCTGACGCGTCCCATGAGCAGCGTCGCTGCGCCGTCCTGAACCCGGGCGGCTGCCCGCTTTTTCAGCGGCAAGGCAATCGCCTGTTCGACACCCGGGCTCCAACACCCGGGCACGAAGGGCGAGACCAGACCCTTCGAACAGATCAGGCGTCAGAGAACGCTGCGGGGATCAGTTGCTTGAGCCGCCCGTCGAGCGCGCAATCCCCTGCTGGGCGCTGTTGGCGGCGCGCGACGTGTCGTGGCCGACCGAGCTGACATCCTGACCCATGCCGCGAGCCGTGTTGCAGGCGGACAGGCCGACAGCGGCGCTGCCCAGAAGGCCGGTGAAAACAAGCAGTCGGGCGATGCTGCGGTAGGTCTTCATGATGTCTTCCTTGATCGTTGAATCGATGGACATGCATGAAAGACGGCATCCCCCCTCCGGGTTGCGTATCGCTCCTCCGATACGCAACAGGTCCGCATCAGCCCACGTCGAAGCTGACGCCCTGGGCCAGCGGCAGAGCCGTGCTGTAATTGATCGTATTCGTCGCCCGGCGCATATAACCGCGCCATGAATCGGATCCGGACTCGCGCCCGCCCCCGGTTTCCTTCTCGCCCCCGAACGCCCCGCCGATCTCGGCGCCTGACGTGCCGATGTTCACGTTCGCGATGCCGCAGTCGGAGCCGCTATGCGAGACGAACGTCTCGGCCTCGCGCAGGTCGAGTGTGAAGATGGCTGACGAGAGTCCCTGGGCCACCGCGTTCTGCAGTGTGATCGCCTCGTCGAGCTCATCGTAAGCCATGACATAGAGGATCGGCGCGAACGTCTCCTCCAGAACGGGGCCCCGTTGCGCCGCCATTTCGACCAGTGCCGGACGCACGTAATATCCACCCTCGCAGCCGTCCACCGTGACGCGCTCGCCACCCTGCACACGGCCGCCTTCCGCACGCGCCGCGTCGAGAGCGGCCTGCATCCGTTCGAAGGCACCGCCATCGATCAGCGGACCGACAAGGTGCCCGTCCAGCGGATTGCCGACGCTGACCGACGCATAGGCCGATTTCAGGCGGGTCAGGAACGCGTCGTAGACCGACGTGTGCACGAACAGCCGCCGCAGCGTCGTGCAGCGCTGGCCGGCCGTTCCCATCGCTGCAAAGGCGACGCCGCGCAGCGCAAGGTCGAGATCCGCGGCACCGCTCACGATCGCGGCGTTGTTGCCGCCCAGTTCGAGGATCGCCCGCGCGAACCGCCCCGCGAGCTTCTGCCCCACGATCCGGCCCATCGAGGTCGATCCCGTGGCCGAGACGAGCGGCACCTTCGGATGCGCGACCAGCACTTCACCCACCGAACGATCGCCAATCAGCAGGTGAGACAGCCCCTCGGGTGCAGCGCCCCCTCCCTGCCGGAAGCGAACGAGCGCGCGGTCCAGCACGGCATGGGCCGCGATGGCGGTCAGCGGCGTCTTTTCCGATGGTTTCCAGACGATGGCATTGCCGCAGACCAGGGCGAGCGCCGCATTCCAGGCCCAGACGGCCACAGGAAAATTGAAGGCCGAGATGATGCCGACGACGCCCAGCGGATGCCACGTCTCCATCATGCGATGGCCCGGCCGCTCGGTCGCGATGGTCAGCCCGTGGAGCTGGCGCGACAGGCCGACCGCGAAATCGCAGATGTCGATCATTTCCTGCACTTCGCCCAAGCCCTCGGACGGGGACTTGCCGGCCTCGATCGAGACGAGCCGCCCCAACTGCTCCCTGGATGCCCGCAGTTCCTCGCCGAGCAGGCGCACAAGCTCGCCCCGGCCGGGCGCCGGCACGTCGCGCCAGGCCCTGGCTGCCACGGCCGCCGTATCGATGGCATCCGTGGCCCCTTCGGCACTGATCGTCGCCACCTGCGCGATCACACTGCCATCGACCGGCGAACGCACGACAAGCGCGCCATTCTCAAGCACGTCGGGAGGAACGCCCAGGTCCGCGAAGAGAGAGCGTGTGAGGGTGGCAAGCGTCGTCATGCGGAGCGGGTCCTTCAGATCTGCGGCAGTCAGCGTGAATTTGTATGCCAGAGCGCGCGGTCGCCCAAGCCCTCCTCGAAACCTTGACGGTTGCCGAGAAAGCCATGCGCAGGCATATGTCAAAACGTAACGAAACGGCAGGGCGAGCGCATGATGGAACGTAGCCGGGACATTCCACCAGCCCGGATTTCAGGAGCATGGCGGCGTCTCTCCCGCGCTCTGGCGGGGAGCCTTGCCCTGCTGGGACTTGCAGGATGCACCGATCCCCAAGGTAATGGCCGATGTGTCATCGATGGTTTCGGGAACATTCCGATCCTCAACCGGCAGGGCTCACCGATCGTGCGGGCGAGCGTCAACGGGCATCCGGTTGCCTTCATCGTGGACAGCGGGAGCTACAACAGTACGATCTCGCCACGATCTGCCGATCAGCTTGGCCTGAATGCCAATGGCGCGACGGGGCTTGTCGGAGGCGTGGATGGGCCGAGCATGGCAAGCGTGCAGACTGCGCGCACCATAGCTCTCGGCACAGGTCAGGCGCGCGACGCGGCGTTCCTGGTTGCCGACCTGCCGCAGGCCAGGCCCGTCAGCGGATTGCCGGTGGTCGGTCTGTTCGGCGCGGAGTTCATGCTGAACTACGATATCGTGCTGGATCAGCCTGATACGACCATGTCACTTCTGCATGTGACAGGCTGTTCAATGCCGGCACCGCTCTGGAGCGGCATGATGCATCTCGCTCCGATTGATATCGATGGCCCCGGCAGGAACAAGATCGGTGTCACGCTGATGGTGAACGGCAAGCGTGTCACAGCCGCTCTCGACAGTGGCGCTTCCACGACCACCATTCCGCTCGACGATGCCCATCGTGCCGGCGTGACGGATGCCATGCTCGATCAGGACGTGAAAATCCACGTGCGCGGTGTCGGAAACACGCCGATCACGGGCTGGCGTCACCGTTTTGCGACCCTCGGCGTCGGCAGTATCACGTTGAACAACGTCGTCCTCACTGTCCTGCCGGATCAGGATTATGCGCTTCTCGGCGACGACTTCCTGCGCGGCCATCGCGTGTGGATCCCGAGGAACGGCAATACGATGTATATCCAGAGCCGCGCCGAAATCCCGGCGAACGACCCGGCCCGAAAGGCCGCGGAAAGTCCGTAGGCACCGCCGCATCGGGAAAGAATGGAAAAAGCATCCGCGCCTTAAGGTCTTGTACACCTCCTGATCGTAGAACGGCCCCATCGTTGTTCAAACGTCGATCGGCCGTTCCCCATGCTGCCTGCCTCTCCTCGCGCATCTTCGCCACCAGCGGGTCCCGGGCCCGTCAGCCTGACGCTCGCTCCGTCCCTGACGTCGGACGAAGCCGATCCACTGCTCGGCGCCCTGCGCGAGACCACTGACCCGGTCGTACGGATCGATGCCCGCAGGGTCGAACGGATCGGCGGCCTGTGCCTGCAAATCCTCCTTTCGGCCGCGCGAACGTTCGCGGCTTCAGGTCGAACGCTCGTCTTCGATTCGCCGTCGGATGCCTTCGTCGAAGGGCTCACGCTTCTCGGTGCCCGCACCTTGCTGTTGCCGGAGGCCTCGGCATGAGCCGGCTGATCTTCACCATCGACGATTCCCGCACGATCCGCGACCTGCTGCGGACCGTTCTGACGGGGGCGGGCTATCGTGTCGAACAGGCGGTGGACGGCATTGATGGCCTCGAGCGCCTTGATGCCGCCAACTGTCCGCTGCCGGCTGCAATCATCACGGACGTGAACATGCCGCGGCTGGACGGGCTCGGTTTCATCGAACGGGCACGGGAGCGGACGCGTCTGGCTTTCGTGCCGATCCTCGTCCTGACCACGGAATCGGATCCCGCCAAAAAGGCCCGCGCGCGCGCCGCCGGTGCCACGGGCTGGATCGTCAAGCCTTTCGCGCCCGATGTCCTGCTGCAGGCTGTCAGTCGCGTGACGGCCTGAGGAGACGGCCATGAACGATCTGGATGCGATCAGGCTCGTCTATTTCGAAGAGTGTGACGAGCTCCTTGTCGAGCTTGACCGGGGGCTGCAGCAACTGGCGGCCAACGGCCCCGATGCCGAGACGATCAATGCGATCTTCCGGGCCGTTCATTCGATCAAGGGAGGTGCGGGCGCTTTCGGGCTTGAGCGCCTCGTGCGTTTTGCCCATCGCGTCGAGAACATACTCGATGACCTGCGCAGTGGTCGCTTCACCCCGACCGATGCAACCTGCGACCTGCTGTTCCAGGCCAGTGATCGACTGGCAGACCTCGTCGGCAAGGCCAAAATCGGAGACGAGCAGGCCGTCGGCGACGAGACCCTGATTGCAGAAGCGCTCGAAGCCCATGCCCGGCAGCAGGCCTCTTCCGACAGCGTGCCGGAAATGCCACCTGGCGACGATCCGTTCGACCTGCTGGCGGGCCTGTCCTTCACGCCGGTTCCGGTCTCTCTCGAGACACCCGCATCTGTCGGGCGCTGGCGGCTTACGCTTGCGCCGAGCCGTACGCTCTATGCCTGCGGGGACGACATTCGCAATGCGCTCACAGCGCTTGCGGCCCTGGGCTCGTGTCATACCATCATCGTAACCGATGCATTGCCGACACTCGACGCGTTGGACCCCCATGATGGCTATCTGATCTGGAATGTTCAACTGCAAGCCGATGTGGACGAAGCCGCGATCCGGGCAGCGCTCGAGTGGTCAATCGACGATCTAGGGCTTTCGATTGAACCTGACCCCAATGGCGTCGTCACGCCCCCAGGCGCGCTTCAGACGCCTGCGACACCAATCGCCTCCCCCGACCCCGCCCCATCGATCGACATGCAACCTGCGCGGCAAGAGGCCGAGCCGACCTCGCAAAGCCCTTCGGTCTCCGTGTCCAAGGGACAGACATCGATCCGGGTCGATCTGGCGCGCGTGGACAAACTGGTCGACCTCGTCGGCGAACTGGTCATCAATCAGGCTGCCCTGCACCAGTGCCTGGGCGAAATTCCCAAGCATCAGGCTGCCATGGCCAACACAGCCATTGCCAATCTCGATCATCTGACGCGAGAGCTTCAGGAGGGTGTCATGGCAATGCGCGCCCATCCGATCGGCGCTGTCTTCCAGCGAATGGGCCGCGTCGTACGTGAGGCGTCCGCCGCCACCGGCAAGCCGGTCCGGCTGATCTTGTCGGGCGAGGACATCGAGGTGGATCGTTCGATCGTCGAGCATCTGGTCGATCCGCTGACGCACATCCTGCGCAATGCCGTGGACCATGGCATCGAACCCGCGGCCGGACGATCGGAAGCCCATAAACCGCCGGAGGGCGAAATCCGGCTGACGGCACGTCATCGGTCGGACCGTCTGGTCATCGAGATTTCCGACGACGGGCGCGGGATCGATACGGAACGAGTCCGTACCAAGGCCATCGAGCGCGGCCTGATCGATCCGCAGGCCACGATCGACGCAGCCCAGGTGCACAATCTCATTTTCGCACCGGGATTTTCCACCGCTGCCGCGATTTCCGACCTGTCCGGCCGCGGTGTCGGAATGGATGTGGTCAAGCGCTCCATCACGGAGCTCGGTGGCCGCATCGTGGTGCAGTCCGAATACGGACGCGGCACGACCATCATCCTTTCCCTGCCGCTGACGCTGGCCGTGCTCGACGGCATGGTGTTCCGCGCCGGCGGCCAGACATTCATCGCCCCCGTCGGTCATGTCGTGGAATCCCTGACACCGGATCCCGCCAAGGTTTTTTCCTTGAGCGACGGAAGCCTTATCTACAACGGCCGCGGACAGCATCTTCCAGTCGTCGATGTGGGCGCATGCCTTACCTCCAACCCATGCATCAATCATGCGCACGTCCCTCTCGTCATGATCGTCGAGAGCGAACAGGGACAACGCATGGCGCTGGCAGTCGACGACATCGTGCAGCAATCCCAGATCGTCATCAAAAGCATTGAAAAGAATTATGCGCGCGTCGCCGGAATTGCCGCTGCCACGATCCTCGGCAACGGCGACGTCGCCCTCATCATCGATGTCGACGCACTGGTCGGATGGCAGGATGGCCGCCCCGGCCACCCTGCCATCGACCACGACCGAAATCGCCCGGAGCTTTCATGGACATGACACAAGCAATGCGCCAGCCTGATCGAGACGCCCCGGAAAAGGTCATGGTCTTCGCCATCGACGGACGCGAATACGGCATCGACATCATGTCGGTCCGGGAAATCCGGAGCTGGGTCACCATCACTCCGCTGCCACGTACGCCCGACTACATCAGTGGCGTCATCAACATCCGCGGGACCGTTCTGCCGATCATCAATCTGGCCGCACGTCTGGCACCCGGCGTCGAGCATGCTACCGTCCGGGACGTCATCGTCGTACTTGAGATCGGCGATCGCATTGCCGGCATCCTTGTCGACCAGGTGTCGGACATCGTCGAGATCAAGGCCGGGGATATTCAGGATCTTCCGTCCGCGACGACCGACAGCGTCCGCGAGTTCGTATTCGGTCTGCTGACCCATGACGGGCGTGTGGTCTGCCTGCTGCGCTCCGGCGAGCTTCTGCCGGAGCCCGCAGCGGCATGACATTTGCTGCCGAAGCCGCGAACGCTCGATCACTGACGCCAGTGCAGTCAATCAATTCGTTGTCCTCCAGAAACTTCCAGACCATTGCCCATATCGCGAAGTCCATATCCGGGCTCGATATCGGTGAATCCAAGCGTTCCCTGGTCGTCGCGCGACTGCTGAGGCGATTGCGCGCGCTGGATATGGCGGATTTCGACGCCTACTGCGATCGCCTCAACGGACCCGACGGCGAAGAAGAACGCGCGCATATGGTGTCCGCACTGACGACCAATGTAACCGCTTTCTTTCGCGAGCCGCATCATTTCGACTATCTGGCCCAGCACCTTGCAACGCCACCCGGAATCGCCTCCCGCGCTGCGCCCGTGAGGATCTGGTGTGCAGCCGCCTCAAGCGGCGAAGAGGCCTACTCCGCCGCCCTGACCCTGCTCAGCTCTTATCCCTCTGCTGCGACATATGGCGCACGCGTTCTGGCGACCGACATCAATCCGCACGTCATTGCGGCAGCACACCGGGGTTTGTATCCCATTTCCGAACGTTCCAGAATTCCCCAGAGCCTGTTTCAGAAATACTGCAAGGAAGACACGGACGAAGGCCACTTCTCTTTCGAGGAATCCGTCCGTTCTATCATCAGGTTTCGTGAACTCAATCTTCTCGGCCCCTGGCCGATGCGACAGAAATTCGATGCCATCTTCTGTCGCAACGTCGCGATCTATTTCGATGCGCCGACGAAGCTCGCGCTCTGGCGGCGCCTTGTTTCTCAATTGACGCCGGGTGGCGAGCTGTATCTGGGTCATTCCGAACGGATCGACGATCCCGCGTCATATGGCCTGCAGGCATTCGGCATCACTGCATACCGGATGGTTTCACGATGACACGGCCCGTCAGCGTCCTCATCGTGGACGACTCGATCACGGCGCGTTCGCT
Organism: Tanticharoenia sakaeratensis NBRC 103193; assembly: GCF_000963885.1. Taxonomy (GTDB): domain Bacteria; phylum Pseudomonadota; class Alphaproteobacteria; order Acetobacterales; family Acetobacteraceae; genus Tanticharoenia; species Tanticharoenia sakaeratensis. The sequence continues at coordinate 2,838 of NZ_BALE01000011.1, read as the reverse complement.
CATGACCGTGGCGCTGCGTCAGGATCCACAGATCCATGTGGTCGGCACTGCCGCCACAGCACTCGAAGCACGGGACATGATCATCAAGCTTCAGCCCGACGTCCTGACATTGGACGTCGAGATGCCGCAGATGAACGGGCTCGAGTTTCTCGAAAAGATCATGCGCCTTCGCCCGATGCCGGTGATCATGGTCTCGTCCCATACGGCACGTGGAGCCGATGTCGCGATCCGTGCCCTCGAACTCGGCGCCGTGGAATGCTTTGCCAAACCGCAAGGTTTTCCGGCAGCACTTCCTTATCAAGGTCTGTGTGCTCTCGTTCGCCATGCGGCATCGGCCCGCATCCGCGGGAAAGGCGTCGATGATCGGCCACTGGCGCCTGCAGTCAATGCAACTCCCATGCGCGATCCGCCCCTCGTGGCGATCGGCGCCTCGACAGGCGGCGTGGAAGCGTTGACCGAAGTGCTGGGCAGCTATCCCGCCGATTGTCCGCCAACCGTCATCACCCAGCATATGCCAGCCGCTTTTACCGACGGATTTGCCAGACGCCTCGATCGTCTGTGCGCTCCGAACGTGCGGATCGCCGAGGATCTGATGCCCGTCAAACGCGGTCAGGTCCTGATCGCGCCTGGCGGGGCACATCATCTGCAGGCTGTGCGACGCAACGGTGTCCTGATGGCGCGTCTGTATGCTGCTGATCCTGTCAATGGCCACAGGCCGTCAGTCGATGTTCTTTTCCAGTCTGTGGCGCATCATGTCGGGCGCCATGCCATTGGCGTCATCCTGACGGGCATGGAGTATGACGGCGCGCGCGGTCTTCTCGCCATGCGTCAGGCTGGCGCACGCACGCTCGGCCAGGACGAGGAAAGCTCCGTGATCTATGGCATGCCGAAGGCCGCATTCGATCTTGGTGCCGTGGAACGCCAGTTGCCGCTTGACCGGATTGCCGGTGGCATTCTGCGTCTGGCGGGACAGCTTTCCGAGGGCACGCCCTCTACCCGATCAATCATCGCGACGCCGGAGACCCTCGCATGATCGCAGCATCCAGCATCACCGTCCTGCTCGTGGACGACCAGACATCCATCCGGGCACTCCTGCGCAACAACCTCATTCAGCTCGGTTTTTCACAGATCTACGGCGCACGCGGCGGTGCCGAGGCGCTGGCCCATCTGGAACAGGTGCCGACGCAGCTCGTAATTTCGGACTTCAACATGCCGGATATGGATGGCCTCGCGTTGCTCCGCGCAGTGCGCGCCAATCCCAGGACCGCCAAGCTTGCTTTCATCATGCTGACCGGGCAGGCCAGCCGCGAACTCGTGCAGCAGGCAATTGCAGACGGCGTCAACAATTTCATTGCCAAGCCCTTCACATCGGCCGCGCTCAAATCCCGGATCGAAGCGGTATTCGGCGCCATGGCAGCCAGTTGAATCGCATGCCGTCCGGCACGATCCCAGGCTCTGTGTTCCTTGCGCGACTTGCCGATGCGCTCGGCCGCCACGCCGACGCTCTCAGGGCTTTCGAAAACTCGGGCCTTCCGGGTATCAACCCGACACCTGCCGCAGAAACCCTCAAAATCAGACAGACGATCGATCAGGCCGTGCAGACTGCATTCGCCTTGTCCGCGCTCTGCCAGACACTGGCCACGAGCGGTGCCGGGGCTTCAATCGCATTCCCTGTTGCGCCCATTGTCGAGATACCCCTGGCCGCTCTTCGTGACAGATTGCTTGATGCACAGCCCGACGCCATTGAGGGTTTTCCTGCGCCAGATCAGGCGGCAGAATTTTTCTGATACGACGCGGATGCATTGATCGCATCAGCCATCTTCCGCCTTGGCGAGATGTCTGAGCGCACGCAGATACAAGCCATCAACTCATGCACATCTTCGCGTCATCACTCACGTTCGCTTCCATCCAGCGCTTCGGAATGTGTCTCCAACACTTGTTTTTATAGAGATATGGGCTCTTGAACCTTTAATTTCATCGGATGGAGACGATCCACCCGCGGAAGGCAGCCAGCAAGCTCGCGAGCAGGACGCGCGTAGGAGTCTTGTGTTTCGGCGACGCAGGCAGGGCGCAGTCGATCAGATCGGAATACGAGCAACTGTCCGTCGTGCAGTAGTCATGCGCTCTCGCTGCCAGGACGTCGCATCCGTTCGGCCGTGCGGCCCCGATCAAATTTGCAACGGACGAAACCCGCTCCGTGACAGGTCGTTACGGATCCATGATCACGATCAACCATCCTTGTCGAGCCCGGCTGCTTCTTGCGCTTGCAAGCGTTGTCAGCCTGTCGCTTTCCGCCTGTAATGGGAGTTCCGCTGCGCACAGTTCGGATGGAACGCCTAACGCTGCTGCCGGCAGCGGTGCCGCCAATCAGGCGGCAGGACAAGGCGGCATGGACAACAACTCGTCCGGCTATAATCAGGGCGCTCCCAACTGAGAACATTCGTCCGGGTCTGCCTTTCGCCTGACACTCGCGCAAATCGGCCTTGATGCACCACCATTATTCGGTGCTGACATTTACGTTCCGTTGCTGATGGATGAGGAAGCTTTCGGCCTGTAGCCCATATGCGACAAATGATGCCCGAGGCGTCATCCTCTGGTCAGGGCCGCCGGACTGACGATCTGCCGCGATGGTCGTATCCTCGAGCATTGAATCCAGCCGACACGACAGCGACTGCTGACTTTACATGAGACAGTCTGACGTGTCCGCAGGCCTGTCCGGACCGCAAAGCATTACAAAATGATGCCCCTACGTGCTAACCACCTCCGTCCCGTGATAGACACGGACGCGCGGCAAGGAGACCAGAGGGCATGATGACAGGGCTGGGAGCATGAGCGAGG
>NZ_BALE01000012.1 GCF_000963885.1 Tanticharoenia sakaeratensis NBRC 103193 | reverse complement strand
TCCTGTCACGCCACAGAATCAGCGTTCAGTGGAGCCGCTCTAGGTCGATTGTCTGACGTTCGCCGCCTTGTGGCCGCCCTCCGCCGGGGCGGGGCAACGGGCGGCGAATTGTGTCCCGAATCTGTGACTCGGTCGTCGGATCCGTGTCAGGCTTGACGGATGATCCTCGCGCGAAGGCAATCAACCCACCGTTGCGCGGCGGGTTTTGATCCCGGCGGGTGAGGCCTAGAAAATGTCCTTGATAAGGTCGTCGCCGATTCCGAAGCCGGCTCCGGCTTCGACCGAACGTGCGAACCCGGAATTCAGGAAATTGTTGAAGAAACCGCCGCCCTGCTGAGCGGCCGGCTGCGGCTGCGGTGCGGGTGCGTAGCCCTGCTGCTGGCCGTAATCCTGAGGTGCATACGTCTGGGCCTGCTGCGCCATGGCGTTATGCAGATTCTGCAACAGGGCCGCGACCTGCTGCTGTTCAGCCTGAAACGAGAGCGCCAACTCACGCAGGTCGAGCATCCATTCCCGGGCCTGCTGGTCGCCGCTCTGGGCCGCAGCCTGAAGCTTGTTGCCCAATGTCTGGAGCGCTTGGGCTGACTGCTGAGCCTGCCCCTGGAGCTGGGTGTAGGTCTGATCGATCGTCTGGATGTCCATGGGCGTGTTCCGTCGAATGGCGATTGAATGTGTCATAGCATGGCAAGGCACGCCGGACACGACAAGGGCGCCGACGGAAATCCGTCGACGCCCCTGTCAGACCGGTTCGGGCGAAGATGCGCCCGCGATGTCAGGCCGCGTGGCTGGACACCGGATGGATCGACGGCTTCGTCTCGGCCGGAACCTGCGGCGTGAGCGTGCGGCGTACCGCATCGGCCCAGCCATTCAGCATCGTGCGGCGCTGGTTGGCTTCCATCTGCGGGCGGAACACGCGGTCTTCCGACCATGTCGCCGCGACCTCGGACAGGTCATTCCAGACGCCTGTGGCCAGGCCAGCGAGAAAGGCCGCCCCTTGTGCCGTCGTCTCGAGATCGCGTGGTCGCTGGACCTCGGCCTGGAGCATGTCGGACAGGAACTGGCAGAACCAGTCATTCGCCGCCATGCCGCCGTCGATCCGCAGGCGACGGGCCTGCGCACCGCCGTCCTCGCGCATCGCATGGGCCAGATCGTAGGTCTGGAACGCCACGGATTCGAGCGCTGCACGCGCGATATGTGCGGATGTCGAACCAAGTGTCAGGCCGCAGATAAGGCCGCGTGCATCCGGATCCCAGTGCGGCGCACCGAGGCCCACGAAAGCCGGCACCATGAAGACGCCGTGGCTGTCCGGAATGCGCGTCGCCATGTCGTCCGTCTGGGACGCGTGGGTGATCAGGTGCAGCCCGTCACGCAGCCACTTGATCGCAGCCCCTGCGACGAAGATCGAGCCTTCGAGCGCGTAATTGGTCTGGCCGCGCATCCGGTAGGCGACGGTCGTGAGCATCCTGTTCTGCGACATGACGGGCTTCGTGCCCGTATTGAGCAGCATGAAGCAGCCCGTGCCGTAGGTCGACTTGGCCATGCCTTCCTCGAAGCATGCCTGGCCGACCACGGCTGCCTGTTGGTCGCCGGCCATGCCGCCGATCGGAATCGGGCGGCCGAAAAGCGATGCATCGGTCTCGCCGAAGATCGTGCTGTTGTCGCGCACTTCCGGCAGGATCGCACGCGGGATCCGGAATAGGCGCAGCAGTTCCTCGTCCCAGTCCTGCTTGTGGATGTCGAACAGCAGTGTGCGGCAGGCATTCGTGATGTCGGTCGCATGCACGCGGCCGCCGGTCAGACGCCACAGCAGAAAGCTGTCGATCGTGCCGCAGGCAAGCTTGCCCGCTTCTGCCGCATCCCGTGCGCCGGGCGCGTTGTCGAGGATCCAGGCAAATTTCGTCGCCGAGAAATACGGGTCGAGCAGCAGGCCCGTCTTGGCGCGTACCGTTTCCTCGATCCCGTCGGCCTTCATCTTCTGGCACAGGGCACTTGTACGGCGATCCTGCCAGACGATGGCCTTGTAGACCGGTCGCCCGGTGTCGCGCTCCCAGATCACGACGGTTTCGCGCTGGTTGGTGATACCGATGCCTGCGATCCGCTCCGGCGATCCGGCCTGCTCGATCGCCTCGCGGGCGGTCTGGACGACATCGCGCCAGATCTGTTCGGCATCGTGCTCCACCCAGCCCGGCTCCGGATAGAACTGCTCGAACTCGCGGCGGGCGACGGACAGGCTGTGGGCCCGGTTGTCGAAGACGATCGAGCGTGTCGAGGTCGTGCCCTGGTCGATGGCGAGAATGCGGTCTTGCTTGGTCATGATGGTGCTCCTTGAAGGGTCCGTGTCAGGGTCGAGACGGTCTCAGGGATGGGACGGCGTGCCGAAATGGTTGGGATCGGCGAGCGGAACGGGGGTGGGTGCTGTCACTTCCGCCGTGGGCAGCGGCGCATTGGGCATGAAGGGCCGCAGCAGCGTGTGATACATGCCGGCACCGATCAGGCCGCCGAGAATGGGCGCTGCGATCGGAACCCACCAGTAATTCATGGGAGCAGGGAAGGCGGACGAGCCCCAGCCCGCGAAGTAGCAGAAGATGCGCGGCCCAAGGTCACGGGCGGGATTGATGGCCCATGCATCCAGATAGCCGGCCGATGCACCGATGGTCGCGACCAGAAGGCCGATGATCAGGGCGGACGTGTTCGCCTGCGGTGCCTGCGTGTTGAACTGGCAGGTGATCGCGAAGATTCCGAACAGCAGCATCGCCGTCAGCACCGTCTCGTCGAAGAAGGCATGCCTCGCCGTGATGTAATCACCGGGATGAGTGAAGAACACGCCCGCGGCCCCACCATCCAGTGCACGCGTCAGATGATGCGTCGCATTGAAATGGTCGATGACCGGCCCGAAGAGGGCATAGACGAGGGCCGCGCCGATGATGCCGCCGACGATCTGTGCCGCGCAATAGGCAGGCACCTTCTTCCACGAGAAACCGCGATACGTCGCGAGCGCGATCGTGACCGCAGGATTGGCGTGCGTGCCGCTGACGGCGCCCGTCGCGTAGATCGCGATCGTCACGCCCAGGCCCCAGACGATACAGACGCCCCAATAGGCGGTCTTGTACGGGCTCGGATCATAGAGCGTGTACATCGCAGCGACGCTGTCACCAAAGAGGATGATGATGATGACAGCGAACATCTCGCAGATGAGTTCACCAAGAAACTTCTTCTGCGGTGTCATGGTCCGGGCATCCGCCCGGGCGATCGGATCTGTGGACATATGTTTCGTTCCTAGAACGAATCGGTGGGATGCCGCGCGGCATGGGCCGCGCGTGGTTGCGTTAGGCGACGTGCGATACGGAGGGCGCGGTTCGCCGGTGGGTCATGTAGGCATCAAGTCGGGTGACCTGGGCCTGGTCGAGAACCAGTCCAAGCTTCGAGCGGCGCCAGAGAACGTCCTGCGCGGTGCGGGCCCATTCGTGATCCATCAGGTAATCGACTTCACGTTCCGAAAGGCCGCCACCGAAATCCTGTCCGAGATCAGCGGCCGCACGGCCCGCGATATCGAACGCGCGCGTCCCGTAGTTGCGCGCCAGACGCCAGGCCGTCTTCTTGTCGAGATAGGGCGCCTTCGCCCTGAGCCTGGCGAGCAGCTTGTCGAATTCCCGACTCTGGAAATCGCCGCCCGGCAGGGGACGGGACGCCGTCCATCCGGGACTGGAAACGGCCGACAGGACGGGGGCCAGCTTCTCCAGGGCATGCTCGGCCAGTTTGCGATATGTCGTGATCTTGCCGCCGAAGATCGACAGAACAGGCGCGCCGCCATCCGTGTTCAGGTCGAGCACGTAATCGCGGGTGACCGCCGAGGCATTCGCGGCCGCGTCGTCATAAAGCGGCCTGACACCCGCATACGTCCATTTCACATCGGCCGGAGAGACCGACTTGCTGAAGTAGCGGTTGAAGCTGTCGCACAGATACGTGATTTCCTCCCCGGAGATCTCGACGTGACCCGGATCCTGCGTCCACGGAATGTCCGTGGTGCCGATCAGCGTGTAGTCGTTCTCGTAAGGAATCGCGAAAATGATGCGCTTGTCAGGGTTTTGCAGAATGTAGGCCTGCGGACCGTCGAACTGGCGCGGCACCACGATGTGGCTGCCCTTGACCATGCGGACCTGCTTGTTTCCGCTCACGGCCAGTGTCCTGTGCAGCAGTTTCGCAACCCACGGGCCCGCCGCATTGACCAGAGTCCGGGCCTTTATGGTCCGCCGTGCGCCTGTTTCGGTGTCTTCGAGCGTTGCTTCCCAGTACGTTGCCTGACGCGTGGCTCCGATCAGACGCGTGCGCGTGTTGATGTCCGCGCCCAGCGAGGCCGCGTCCATGGCATTCAGCGCGACCAGACGGCTGTCCTGAACCCATCCGTCCGAATAGATGAAGCCCTTCGTGTATTCCGGCTTGAGGCCTGCGCCGACCGAACTCTGTTGCAGACGCACGGCGCGCGTGCGCGGCAGGGTCATGTTCGGTGCGAGATGATCGTAGATGAACAGCCCAAGGCGCAGGAGCCACGCCGGACGGAGCAGCTTCGAGTGCGGCAGGACGAAGCGCATCGGCCAGATGATATGAGGGGCGATCTTCAGAAGCCGGTCGCGCTCAATCAACGCCTCCCGGACGAGCCGGAACTCGTAATATTCCAGATAACGCAGGCCGCCATGGATCAGCTTGGTGCTGGCGGATGACGTGTGACCTGCGAGATCGTCCTGTTCGACCAGCATGACGCTGGCGCCGCGGCCTGCCGCATCGCGCGCGATGCCGCAACCGTTGACCCCGCCGCCGATGACCAGAAGATCGATCATGTCATGCTGCGGCGCATGGGCGGTCGTGATGGAACTGATCGACGACATGGCTGCCTCCCTAACTTGGAGGCATTCGTATCCGAACATCACCGCGTGCATCAACGGCGATAACGAGCAAAAGAGAACGCGTTTTCGTGAGGAACGAACGATTTGTCACAGAAGCGTGTTCGGTTTGCGCCAATACGCGCCGGGCGCTGCGCCAGTCAGGGCGGCGCGATATGGATGCGCGTCCTGCATTGCGCCAGCATGGCACGCGCGCCCGGCGGGGGATCGCGATCCGTGATGAAATCATGGACATCGCGGATATGCCCGACGCAGCCCATGGCGCGACGCTGCCATTTCGTATGGTCGGCAAGCAGAAGCACGCGCTGCGAATTCCTCATGATCATCCGGGCGCAATGGATCTCCTCGACATCGAAGTCGAGCAATGAGCCATCCTCGTCGATCCCGCTGATCCCGATGACGCCGAAATCCGCGCGGAATGCGGAGAGGTTCTCGGTTGCGCTCGATCCCACGATTCCACCGTCATGCGACCGCACCGTGCCGCCTGCGATCACCACCTGATAATCGGGCCGCGGCGCGAGTGTTGCTGCCACATGCAGGTTGTTGGTGATGACACGAAGGCGCGGACACTGGCCGAGCGATGCGGCAAAGGCCTCCGTCGTCGTACCGATATTGATGAACAGGGCGGCGTCGGGCGTGATGAGACCCGCGGCACAGCGGCCGATCGCCGCCTTTTCGAGACGGTTGCGGACCTGACGTTCCCCATACGCAATGTTCTCGACCGATGAAGGCAGCCCCGCGCCCCCGTGGTGGCGCATCACATGCCCTTCATCGGCCAGTCGGTTCACGTCGCGACGGATGGTCTGGACGGCAACGCCGAAATGGCGGGCAAGGTCTTCGTTGGAGAGATAACCCCGGGTCCGCACCATGGAGACGATCTCGCGCAGGCGAGGGGTCAGGGTGGTTCGTTCGGAATCGCGCGTGTCAGGTTCGTATTCGCTCAAATGCTGTCTCATCATCGAAGGACGTGCGTCGATCTGGCCTCTTGCCGCGTTAGGCGTCAACGATCGAAACACCTTGCGCCGCGACCGTCAGGAGCCATCTTCTACGCCATGTCTGCATCTGCCGCCCGTTCCTCGCTTCCCGATATGCCCATGGCCTTCACGCCCGAGCGCCAGCCTGCGAAGGCCAAGGTGCGGCGGATGGAGGCCGTCTCGGATTACGAACCCGCCGGCGACCAGCCGACGGCGATCGCGGAACTCGTGCGCGGCGTCGAAGAAGGCGAACGCGATCAGGTCCTGCTGGGCGTCACCGGTTCGGGCAAGACGTTCACCATGGCCAAGGTGATCGAGGCGACACAGAAGCCGACGCTCGTGCTGGCACCGAACAAGACGCTGGCCGCCCAGCTCTACGGCGAGATGAAGCAGTTCTTTCCGAACAACGCGGTGGAATACTTCGTCTCGTACTACGACTACTACCAGCCGGAAGCCTATGTCCCGCGCTCGGACACGTATATCGAGAAGGACAGCCAGATCAACGAGCAGATCGACCGCATGCGCCACGCGGCGACACAGGCTCTGCTCGAACGCAACGACGTCATCATCGTGGCGTCCGTCAGCTGCATCTACGGTATCGGTTCAGTCGAGACCTACTCGAAGATGGTGGTGAAGCTGGAGACCGGCGGCTCCATCGACCGCGACCGGCTCATCAAGGCGCTTGTGGAACTGCAGTATCGCCGCAACGATGCGGCCTTCCAGCGCGGCACGTTCCGGGTCAGGGGTGAGCAGATCGACGTCTTCCCCGTGCAGAACGAGGATCGCGCCTGGCGGATCTCGCTGTTCGGCGATGAGATCGACCAGATCACCGAGTTCGACCCGCTGACCGGCGACAAGACGGCGGACCTCGCGGAGATCAGCCTCTATGCGAATTCGCACTACGTCACGCCGAGGCCGACGCTCAATCAGGCGATCATCGGCATCAAGCAGGAACTGAAGGGCCGTCTGGAGCAGTTCACGGCGGAAGGCAAACTGCTCGAGGCCGAACGCCTGCGCCAGCGTACCACGTTCGATCTCGAGATGATCGAGACGACGGGCGCCTGCAAGGGCATCGAGAACTACTCGCGCTATCTCTCCGGACGCGGCCCCGGCGATCCGCCGCCGACCCTGTTCGAATATCTGCCCGAAGACGCGCTTCTTATCGTGGACGAGAGCCATGTGACTGTGCCGCAGATCGGCGGCATGGAGCGCGGAGACTTCGCGCGCAAATCGATCCTGTCGGATTTCGGCTTCCGCCTGCCGTCCTGCATCGACAACCGGCCGCTGAAGTTCGGTGAATGGGAAGCCTTCCGCCCGCAGACCGTGTTCGTCAGCGCAACACCCGGTCCATGGGAAATGGAGCGGACCGGCGGTGTCTTCGCCGAGCAGATCATTCGTCCGACAGGGCTGATCGACCCTGTCACGATCGTGCGGCCGGTCGAAGGGCAGGTGGACGATCTGCTTGCGGAATGCCGCGATACGATCAGCAAGGGTGGCCGTATTCTGGTCACGACGCTGACCAAGCGCATGGCGGAGGACCTCACGGATTATCTCGGCGAAGCAGGTATCCGCGTGCGTTACCTCCATTCCGACGTCGATACGCTTGAGCGCATCGAGATCATCCGGGATCTGCGTCTGGGTGCGTTCGACGTTCTGGTCGGTATCAACCTGCTGCGCGAGGGGCTCGACATTCCCGAGTGCGCGCTGGTGGCGATCCTGGATGCCGACAAGGAAGGCTTCCTGCGCAGCAGGACATCACTGATCCAGACCATCGGACGCGCCGCACGCAACGTGGATGGTCATGTCCTGCTCTATGCGGACAAGATGACCGACAGTCTGAAGTTCGCAATCGAGGAAACGGCACGCCGTCGTGCGAAGCAGACCGAATGGAACGAAGCGCACGGGATTACGCCGCAGAGCGTGCGCACGAAGATCGGCGATGCGCTAGGCTCCGTGTTCGAGCAGGACTACGTCACTGTCGCGCCCGATGCGGAGGGCGATACGAAGGAGTTCGTCGGCAAGTCACTGGGGGCCTCGATCCAGGATCTGGAGAAGCGGATGCGCGAGGCGGCAGGCAATCTCGATTTCGAACAGGCCGCCCGCCTGCGCGACGAGATCAAGCGGCTCGAAGCGATCGAACTCGGCCTCGATGCGCCGGCGATCGGCAATTCCACCGCGGGCCGCCCGGGCGCCCGCAAACCCAAGGACCACACCCCGAAGCCGCTCGGGCCGGGCGGCGGCGGGTATGATCCGAACAAGAAGCGCGGCGGAGGCCGCAGGCGCGGGTCTAAGTAAGCCTGGAAGCCTCGTCCCGGCCGAGCCAGATTGCTCGGCCGGTGCGGTGCCGTCCTGCGGTTACGGTGTATCCGAGCCCACGCGGATCTGGAGTTTGACGTCGGTGGCGCGGGCTTCGGCGGCGCGTTCGAAGGCCGCCACCGAATCTTCGAAAGCGAACGTTTCCGCGATCAGGGGCTTCAGGTCGATCTTGCCGGATGCCATCAGATCGAGCGCGCGGTCGAACACATTGGCATAGCGGAAGACCGTCTCGATCCGGATCTCCTTGGCCTGTGCCGAGACGATATCGAACGGTGCCTTGTCAGGTGGCATGCCGACCAGCACGACCGTCCCTCCGGGTCGTACGGCGGCCAGCACATCGTCATACACGTGCGGACTGCCGCTGGCCTCGAACACCACGTCCGCTCCCCAGTCCGCGCCGCACAGCGTATCGAGGCGCGCGCGCAGGCTTTCCTCCCGGACGTTGAGCGGGACCAGGCCCGGATAGCGCGCCGCATTGGCGAGCTTGTCCGGCGCGACGTCGGTGATGATGACCTCGGACGCGCCGCCTGCGAGCGCCGACAGCGCTACTATCAGGCCGATCGTGCCGCATCCCGTGACGGCGCATCGATCGCCGGGCTTCAGACCGGCCTTCACGGCTGCCTGAATACCGATCGCAAGCGGTTCCACCATCGCACCTTCCGCGAAGGACACGCTGTCCGGCAGGCGGAAGGTACAGGCCGCCGGATGCACGACCGATGGCGTCAGACAGCCATGGATCGGTGGCGTCGCCCAGAACCGCACGGCGGGATCGACATTGTAGAGGCCCATTCGCGAGGCGCGGGACCGTGCGTCGGGAATGCCGGGCTCCATGCAGACCCGATCGCCGACGGCGAGATGTCGAACCCCGCCGCCGATCTCGGTCACGATACCGGATGCCTCATGACCCAGAACCATGGGTTCGCGGACGACGAATGGGCCGATATGCCCATGCGTGTAATAGTGGACATCGCTGCCGCAGATGCCCACCGTGTGGATCGCCACACGGACATCGTCGGGACCAAGTTCGGACGGAACATCGATGTCCCGGATCGACAGGACATGCTCACGTTCGAGGACAAGCGCACGTGCCAGGGCCATTTTCGAAAGACTTTCCTGTTTGCGACGCGGGTTCACCAGCCCTTGTACTGGGCGACCGTATCCATCGTCACGAGTTCCGGCTCGATCAGGTTCATCGTCTTTTCCGGCTTGCGGCCGTCCATGAGGCCGAAGCCGATGTCCACGGCCATGCTGCCTTCCAACGTTGGATTCTGCGATGCCGTCGCCTTGATCATGCCGCCCGACTTGATGGCGTTGACGGCGTCAGGCGACCCGTCAATGGATGAGATGATGATGTTCGTCCGGTGCAGTTGCCGCGCCGCGAGCTCCGCGCCGATCGCCTGGGGATCGTCGACCGTGAAGACGCCCTTGAAGTCGGGAAAGCGCGTCAGGTGTCCCATCATGACGTTCATGCCGCCATCACGCGCCACGTTCCCGTTCTGATTATCCGACAGGACTTTCAGTTCGGGATATTTCGCAAGCGATTCCCGGCATCCCTTCATACGCTCGATGATGGAGGACACCTGCGGGCCGGTCTGAATGACGATATTGCCCTGCTTGAGCGTCTCGCCGAGATATTTGCAGGCCAGGCGACCGGCCTGCGTGTTGTCGGTCTGCACGGTCGCATCGACGTTCTTGGCGGCGACATCCACGGCAATGACGACGATGCCGGCGGCACGCGCACGGCTGACAGCAGTGCCGATCGCGTTCGGGTCGGCGGCGGCCAGAAGAATGATGTCTGCGCCGGCGGAGATGAAATTGTCGATCTGGCCGGACTGTTTGCCCAGATCGTATTCGGACGATACCGCAAGAATCTTCGCCTGCGGATTGATCTTGTGAGCTGCTTCCGTCGCGCCGCGGACGAGAGAGACGAAGTAGGGGTTGCCCAGCGATCCCACCGAAATGCCGACGGTATCAAGCGTTTTGGATGGGGCTGCGTGCGCCGCACCGGCGCCGAGGCTGCCTGCCAGCAACGCTGCGATCGAGCACAGGAACCTGGAAGATCGGGCTGTCCGCGACATGAAGAAACCTCTGGAACCTTGTTGAATGATGCTCCGGTTTTTTACATCCGGGTCGTCATTCCGCGCGCCCGCAGGTGCAAAGTCAATTTGCCGATCCAACACTTATGAGCGACGAATATAACGAAATATCGTTAACCGATGCAGGGCGGATCGGAGCTTTCGCCCTGCATCGAAAACGCATCAGCGCCGGGCGCTGGTGGCGATGTCCAGCCAGACCGCAAGCAGCAGGATCACGCCCTTCACGATCATCTGCCAGAACGTGTCGAGGCCCATCATGGACATGCCGTTATCGAGGCTCGCCATGAACAGGGCGCCAAACAAAGCACCCGCGACCGTGCCTGCGCCCCCGCGCATGGACGTGCCGCCGATGATGCATGACGAGATGGCGTCCAGCTCGCCAAGACTGCCGGCCGACGGCGTGCCGGCGGCGAGGCGGGCTGTCGTGATGAGGCCGGCGAGGGCGGCCATCGTGCCCATGATTGCGAAAATCACCAGCTTGTTCAGCCGGACGTCAACGCCGGACAGGCGAGTCGCCTCAAGATTGCCGCCGATTGCGTAAATGCGGCGACCGAACACCGTCTGACGGCTGACGAAGCTGAAAATGCCTGCGACACTCAGGAGAATCAGCACGGGGAAGGGAACGCCCTCGTACGAATCCAGCACTACCATGAAGCCGCCGATGACGGCTGCGTAAAGAGCGATCCGCAGATAGACCTGCCATGCGGGTGCTGTCGCGAGACCCACGGCCAGGCGGCGCTGATGCGTGCGCCATGTCGTCACCGCCAGGACGCCGAACAGGACAACTGCACAGGCATCACCGATCCGAAGCGGCACGTAGGACTGTCCGATCCTGACCAGCGCCTGGGACACGGGTGCGATGGTCTCGCCGCCGGTCACGCCGATGACGATGCCCCGGAAGGTCAGCATCCCGGCCAGACCGACGATGAACGACGGAATGTTCAGATAGGCGACCCAGAATCCGTTGAACGCCCCGACAGCGGCGCCGCACAGGAGGACGATCGGCACGGTGGCATAAGCCGGGACATGCGCAACGTCGAGCAGTGCCGCAACGCCGCCGAGAAGCCCGAGCAGCGAGCCGACAGACAGATCGATTTCACCGGAGATGATGACGAAACTCATCCCGCAGGCCAGCATGCCCGTGATCGCCATCTGGCGCAGGAGGTTCGACAGGTTGCGCGGCAACGTGAAGTCGCCGCCCGTCATGTAGGAAAAGAACGCGCCCACGACCACGATCGCGACGATCAACGCCAGGATCTTGTTGCGCGCGAACGCATCCCGCACGGAGCGGACCGAGCGCGGCTGGCGCGCGCGGGGCGGAGGCACGAATGTGGGGTTCGCAGTTTGAGCTTCGGGCGCCATGTCAGAGTTGTCCTGCGGTCTGGGCCGGATGGGCGTCGGACGTGTCCGCGCCGATCGCGGCCGAGAGAACCTGTTCCTGGGTCAGTCCGTCGTTGGTGAAGTCCCCGCGCAGCCGGCCTTCGCCGATCACCAGCACCCGGTCGCTGATGCCGAGGACTTCCGGCAGTTCGGACGAGACCATGATGATCGCGACACCATCTCGCGCGAGTTCGTAGATCAACCGATAGATCTCGTATTTGGCGCCGACATCGACGCCCCGTGTGGGCTCGTCGAGGATGAGGACGCGGGGCTTGGGCATCAGCATGCGAGAGATCACCGCCTTCTGCTGATTGCCGCCGGACAGGTTGGAAATGGCGAGGGCAGGGCTTGCGGTCCGGATGCGCATGGCCGCGATGTCATGGTCGATCGCACGACCTTCGCTGTCCACGTCCAGCACGCCATGGCGTGCGAACTGCGGCAGGGTCGCCATCGTCATGTTGTGCCCGACCGCCATGCCCGGCACGATGCCGTGCGCCTTGCGGTCTTCCGGCACCATGCAGATCCCGGCCTTCACCGCATCGCGTGGCGAGCGGATCGCGCATTTTCGTCCTTCGATGTAGATTTCGGCCGTATGCTCGCCGGGATAGGATCCGAACACGCTGCTGACGAGCTCGGTGCGCCCGGCGCCAACCAGACCGGCAATGCCGACGATCTCGCCGCGACGCACCGAAAACGACACGTCGTCGACGCGCTTGCGGGACCGATCATGTCGGGAGAACGCCGTCACGTGCCGGGCCTCGAACACGACATCACCGATTTCGTGCGGCTCGCGCGGGTAGAGATTGGTCATCTCGCGGCCGACCATCATGCGAATGATCTCACGTGGCGACAGGCCGCTCATGGGCGCCGAGCCAATAAACCGGCCGTCCCTGATGACGGTCACGCTGTCGGCAATGGCCGCGACCTCATCGAGCTTGTGCGAAATATAGACGCACGCAACGCCGCTTTCCTTGAGATCGCGGATCAGGCTGAGCAGGGTGTCGATTTCCGAGCGGCTCAGCGACGAGGACGGCTCGTCGAGGATCAGCAACCGTGCGTTCTTCGCGAGCGCACGGGCGATCTCGATCAGTTGCTGCTCGCCGCCGCCATAATGGCTGACGGGCTCCGCGGGGTTGATGTGTCCCATGCGGAGCCTGCGCAGCAGCACCTGCGACTGGGCGTTCATCGCGTCGAAGTCGATCTGCCCGTGCCGCGTCGGTTCGCGTCCGAGAAAGATGTTCTCGGCAACGGACAATTGCGGAACGAGCATGAGTTCCTGATGGATGATGACGATGCCGGCGGCTTCCGTGTCCCGGATCGAATTCGCCCGGAGTTCACGGCCTTCCCACAGGATCTGCCCTTCCCAGGTGCCATAGGGATAAACCGCCGACAGCACCTTCATCATCGTGGATTTGCCGGCGCCGTTCTCGCCGCACAGGCCGACGCATTCGCCCGCATGCACGACGAGATCGATCCCATCCAGCGCGGCCACACCGGAAAAGCTCTTCCTGATGCCGCGCATTTCGAGAAGAGGTGCACCCGTGCGCGGCGTGTCCTGCACGGGTGTCAGCGGTTCCGCCAGCATGGCACGCCTACTTCATTCCGAGTTGGGCAGCTGTATAGAAACCATCACGAACGAGAACGTGGACGTTTTCGCGGGTGATCAGGATCGGTGTGAGCAGGATCGTATCGACGTTCTTCACGCCATTATTGATCTGCGCGTTGAACGGGGGCTTTTCACCGCGCACGAGCTGAACGGCGGTCTGGGCGGCTGTGGAGGCGATCTGCTTGAGCGGCTTGTAGACCGTGGAGGTCTGCGTGCCATCGAGAATACGCTTGATGGCGGCAAGATCGCTGTCCTGGCCGGACACAGGCACCTTGCCCGCGAGACCCTGGCCCTGAAGGGCCTGGATCGCACCGCCAGCAACACCGTCGTTCGAGGCGACAATGCCGTCGATCTTGTTGTTCTGGGCGGTCAGCGCGTCCTCGATGATCGACAGGGCCTGGGACGGGCTCCATTCAGGCACGTACCGCGCGCCGACGATCTTGATATCGCCGCGATCAATCAGCGGTTGCAGCACCTTCATCTGGCCCTGCCGCAGGAGCTTTGCGTTGTTATCCGTCGGTGCGCCGCCGAGCAGAAAGTAGTTCCCCTTGGGTTTGACGTCGACGACGGCCTGCGCCTGCATCTGGCCGACCCGGACGTTATCGAACGAGACATAGGCATCGATGTCGGCACCCAGGATCATGCGATCGTACGAGATCGTCTTGATGTTCGCCTGCTTCGCCTCGGATACGACATTAGTGAGCGCATTGGCGTTGAATGGGACAATGACGAGCGCGTCCATGTTGCGCGAGATCAGGTTCTCGAGCTGCGACGTCTGCCGTTGCTCACTGGCGTCCGCAGACTGAACATTGGTCGTGGCGCCGAGCGCCTTGGCGGCCGCCACGAAATAGTCCCGATCGCGCGACCAGCGCTCGACGCGCAGATCGTCGATGGAAAAACCGAGTTTCGGATGCGCCGTATCGGCAAATGCCGAGGGTATCTGCTCGGCAAGCCACGCGGCGGCTGGCGCCGTGCCAAGCAGGGACACGAAAGTGCGACGTTTCATGGGAGGTCTCCGGCTGCGCGGACCGTCCTTGCAGCCATGGGGTAACACTCGTTCTTGAAAGGGAAGGGCGGCGGGTGCGGCGTCAGTGTTCCGTCCAGCCGCGATAGCTGCCGACATTGTCGCTATTGACCAGCACGGGCGCCATCAGCTTCGTCTGGCCGCGCTGGCCATGTCCGTCGATGATCGCCTGCGCCATATCCACGGCGTTGGCACCCATCTGGTATGGATCCTGCGTGGACGATGCCTTGATGGCCGAATGACCGCTTTTCAGCGCCGAGACAAAATCCGGGGCGCCGTCGACGGACGTTACGATGATGTCGTGGCCATGACCCTGACGGATGGCGAGATCCGATCCTACCGCCTGCGGATCGTTGATCGTGAAGACGCCGTTCAGGTTCGGATAACGGACGAGATAGCCCTGCATGATCGAAAATCCGCCGTCGCGTGACCCCTGGCCGTTCTGGTCGTCCGTCACGACGTGGATTCCGGGGGCCTGCGAGAAGGCCTGCTTGCAGCCGGTGACGCGATCGATCACGGCCGAGACCTGCGGCCCGTTCTGAATGGCGACGTTGCCCTTGCCGCCGAGCGACTTGGCCAGGAACGCGCAGGAGAGGCGACCCGCCTCGACGTTATCGGTCTGCACGGTCGCATCGGCGCCCGCAGCCTTCACGTCGACGGCCACCACGACGATGCCGGCAGCCTGTGCCCGCTTGATCGCCGGCAGGATCGCCTGGGGATCGACGGCGTTGATCAGGATCAGCTGCACGCCGGATGCGATGAAATTGTCGATCTGGGAAAACTGCTTGTTCAGATCGTAATCAGCCGAAAGTGCGATGACGTGGGCCTGCGGATTGGTCTTGCGGGCCTCGGCCGTGGCGCCCTGGGTGAGCGCCACGAAATAGGGGTTTCCGAGCGAACCGAGTGTCACGCCGATCGAGTTGATCGGTTTGGCGGACGCAGGTGTTACGGCGGCGACCGCCGCCATGGCGACACCGGAGAGAAAAGCTGCAGTTTTGTTCATGGACTTTGTCCGAAGAAATGAGACTGAGGGCAGAAATGTGCTCAGGTGCGTGCCGCAGGCTGGCGGAAGCGGTCGAGGGCGACGGCGATAATGATCACCAGTCCCTTGACGATGAATTGCCAGATGTCGGACACGCCCACGAGAACGAGGCCGTTGGTCAGCACCGCGATCATGAGGCCGCCGACGAGCGTGCCCCAGATCGATCCGATGCCGCCGACGAAGGAAGTGCCGCCGAGGATCACGGCTGCGATAGCGTCCAGTTCGTAGGACTGACCCAGTTGCAGACCATTGGCGGCGTAGAGTCGTGCCGATGACATCACACCGCCCAGGCCGGCCAGCAGGCCCGAGAGGCAATAGACGAACATCAGGACGGCACCGACGCGAACACCGGACAGGCGCGCGGCCGACGGGTTGCCGCCCACCGCGTAGATATGCACGCCCAGCACGGTGCGACGCAGGACGAACCACGACGCCACGACCACGAGCAGCGCGATCACGGCAAGCCAGGGAATGACCAGCGTCGAGGTGATCGCGATCCCGTCATTGCCGATCCACGCATAGGGCAGATCGGCATTGAACACCGTACGGTCGCCGCCCATCAGACGTGCAATGCCGCGTACGGCCGTCAGGGTGCCGAGGGTTGCGATAAACGGCGGGATACGGATGCCTGCAATCAGGACGCCGTTGATCGCGCCGATGAGGAGGCCCACGAAAAGACAGGCCGGGATCGCCAGAAATCCGAACCCGTGCATCAGGGAGACGATCAGGCCGCCCATCGCCGATGCGGCGAGGATCGAACCGACCGAAAGATCAATCCCGCCCGTCAGGATGACGAACGTCATGCCCGAGGCCAGAACGATATTGATCGCAGCCTGCTGGGCCACGATCGAGAGGTTCTGCCCGCTGAGAAAGCGGTAGCCACCCAGCAGATGAAAACCGACTGCCAGCAGCACAAGCACGGGCAACATGCCTGCGGCCTGGATCGCACTGCGCATGCGCTCACGCGATGTCGAAACCTGTTGCGGAGCGGTACGCAGCGCAGAGGAGGTCGTGGACGTCATGACCCGTAAATCCTTGGAATTGACGTGGTATCAGGCCGCGATACCTGCGGCGTATTCCATGATGGCTTCCTGCGTGATCTCGGCTGCGCCATTGCCGCCGACCTCACCCATGATCGTGCCTTCGCGCATCACCAGCACCCGATCGCACAGGCCCACGATCTCGGGCATCTCGCTGGAGATGACGAGAATCGCGAGGCCTTTTGCGGCAAGTTCACCGATCAGCCTGTAGATTTCGGCTTTCGCGCCGATATCGACGCCACGTGTCGGCTCGTCGAGGATCAGCACCTTCGGCCCGGTTTCCAGCAACCGTCCCAGAAGAACTTTCTGCTGGTTGCCGCCGGAGAGACCGCCGACGGAGACGATCGGGCTGGCGGCCCGCACGCCGAGCGATGAAAACGCGTTTTTCGCGCGCGCCCGGCCGTGTTTGCGATCCAGCACGCCCCCGCGGGCATCCTGCTCGATGACGCCGAGATTGATGTTCGCAGCACAGGACATATCCAGGAACAGCCCCAGCGCCTTGCGGTCTTCCGTGAGATACGCGATCCCGCGGTCGAGTGCGTCGCGCGGCCGACGTGGCGCGAACGGCATGCCATCGAGGATGATGCGACCGGATTTCGGCTGCTCCGCGCCAAAGATCAGGCGGGCGAGCTCCGTGCGTCCGGCCCCGACCAGGCCGGCGAGGCCGAGCACTTCGCCGCGGTGAAGCGTCAGGCTGCAGTCGCGCACCCGTCCGGCATGATCCGAGAGATGCTGGACGTCCATGACGACATCATTGAAGACCGCCAGCGGATCGCGGTGCTTGACGTAAAATCCCGACAGGTCCCGCCCGACCATCATGTGCACGATCGCGGCACGGCTCAGTTCATGCCGGGCCAAGGTGCCCACGGCACATCCATCGCGCAGCACGGCGACCCGGTCGGCAAGCTCGTCGACCTCGGCCATGCGGTGGCTGATGTAAATCAGCGCGATGCCTTCTTCGCGCAACTGCCGCACCAGGGCGAACAGGCGCTCGGTTTCGCGGGAGGACAGGGCCGTCGTCGGCTCGTCCAGAATGAGAATCGACGACTTGCGGTGCAGGGAGCGCGCGATCTCCACAAGCTGCTGTTCGGCAACCGACAGACTTGAGACGATCGTCTCAGGTCCGAACGGAACGCCGAGCCGTTCGAGAAGCGGGGCCGAAGCGGCGTTCATCCCGGCACGATCCATCATGCCGCGACGTTTCGGCTCGTTGCCAAGGTAGATGTTTTCGGCGACCGTCAGATTGGGCGCGAGCGCCAGCTCCTGGTAGATGATCGCAATGCCGGCAGCACGGGCGGCCAGAGGGCTGTCGATCGAAACCCTGCGGCCATTGATCCGGATCTCCCCGCCCGGATCGGCGGAATAGGCCCCTGACAGGATCTTCATGAGGGTCGATTTTCCAGCGCCGTTCTCGCCCATCAGCGCCAGAACCTCGCCGCCATAGGCGCGAAGGGACACGTCGGACAGGGCACGCACACCGGGAAAGCTTTTGGATATATGCTGCATCTCGAGCGCCGGAGTTTCCGGGTCGGACCGGTTGTCATCAGGCGCCTGGGAGATCGGATGGTCAGTCATCGATATGGATCTCTCATCGGACAATCCGCACATCGGACTGTTCGATCTGTCTCATATTAACTCGGTGTAATCCGATCGTAATGTCATCTTTCCGTGTGGGGCGTATGACGCGGGGTCAGACGGCCGCGTTTCAGATGGCCGGGAGAATTGAGCGATGAGCGAGTCCACCACCCAAACCGGGCCGCAGGTCCTGACCCTGACACGCGGGGCGCACCGGCTGGACCTGCTTCCAACACTCGGCGGCGCCATTGCCGGCTGGACAAGCGGCGATCGCGCCCTGCTGCAGCCGGTGGCCGACCCGAACCTGATCGCCCAGGAGCACCATCCAGTCGCGGCATACCCGCTCGTCCCGTATTCGAACCGGATTGCGGACGCGCATTTCACGTTCGAGGGCGAAACCTTTGCGCTGTCTCCGAACATTCTGGGCGAATCGAACAGTATCCATGGCAATGCCTGGGAGCGGGAATGGACGGTCGCGCATCAGTCCGAAGACCGGGCGGTCCTCATCCTGGACCATCGACCGGAAAATACGCTCGACGGCACGGACCCCGCCATGCAGTGGCCGTTCACCTATCGCGCGGCCCTCAGCTACGCCCTGGTGGAAAATGGCCTGGATGTGGAGCTCGTCGTTGAAAATCGCGACACCCGTCCTCAGCCGGTCGGGTTCGGGTTTCACCCGTTCTTCCCCCGCAGCGAGGACATGCGCGTGAGCTTCGATGCGCGCGGCGTCTGGCTGTCCGACGCGTCCAACCTTCCACAGAAGCATGCGACGGCAGCAGGAGAGTGGGGATTTTCCGGCCCGACGGACGTCTCGGCCCGCGCGATCGACAACTGTTTCTCCGGCTGGTCGGGCCATGCCAGGGTCGACTGGAACGACTCGGGTCTGAGCATGACAATCGAGGCCGACCCGGTCTTCCACCATCTCGTGGTCTTCACCGCACCGGGCAAACCCTTCGTTGCCATGGAGCCGGTCAGCAACATGAACGACGCCATTCATCATCCCGAGATTCCCGACCGGGGACTGCATGTCCTGAAGCCGGCCGGTCTTCTCCAGGGCAAAATCCGCTTTCGCCTCGTGGACGCCGATGGCTGAACCGACGCCGCTTGCGCGCTATCTCACGCCCGCCGGCGCCGATACGATGCGGTCCGAGCTGCGCATGTTGCTGCAGGACGAGCGACCCAGGATCGTGGAGATCGTATCTTGGGCAGCGGGCAATGGCGATCGGTCGGAAAACGGCGACTACCAGTATGGCAAGCGTCGCCTGCGGGAGATCGATCGAAGGGTGCGGTTTCTCAGCAAGCGCCTCGAGCATGCCGTCATTGTCGATCCGGCCGCCCAGACCCAGCGCGATCGCGTGTTTTTCGGCGCGACCGTGACCTATCTGGACGACCACGATTCGGAGCGTCGCGTCACCATCGTCGGCGCTGACGAGGCGACGACGGGTAGGGGGGAAGTCAGCCTCATGGCGCCTGTCGCACGCGCCCTGATGCGGGCACGCGTCGGGGATGAAGTCACGCTCGCCACGCCGTCGGGCCCGGTCTCGATCGAGATCGTCGGCATCACGTATCCCGAGGCGCGGCCATAGGATCACGGAAACGTCATTTGCCGAGAAGGGCCGTCCGAAGGCCATTCCGGCCGTGTCAGTCATAGTTTGATACGGGACGATTCCATGCGCTTGAGGTTTGCGGCGGCACTCTTTCTTTCCATGGGCGCTGGCGCGTCCGGTTACGCTCAGACGGTCATTTCAGCCAACGACGCGCATTCGATCCTGGTCGGCGGCAAGCAGGTGCTGCCGACGCCTCTGGTGCCCGACAGCGTCTCGACGCTGGCGCAGGGATCGGACGGGCTCTGGCACGTCAGGGACTCGATTGCCGCTCATGCCAGCGTCATCGGACCGCCGACCGCGATCGGCATGACGTCGGACGGCAAGACGGTCTTCGTGGCATCGGCGTCCACGGCCGACCCGGTCAACAACACGATCGCGCCGGATGACCGCATCAGTGTCATCGATGTCTCCGGCGGCAAACCGGTTCTCGTGCAGACCATTGCTGCCGTGCCCGGCGCGACCACCCTGCGGCTGACGCCGGATGGACACCATCTGCTGGTCGCCGGGGGCAAATCCGGTGCGCTGGCATGGTTCCGGTTCGATGGCCGCACATTGTCGCAGCGAAAGATCATCCAGCTCCCGGGCAAGCCGGGTTTCCCCGGTGGCCTTGCGATCCTGCCGGACGGCAAGACGGCCATGGTCAGCCTGTGGCAGGCCAATGTCCTCTATCGTCTGATGATTTCCGGCGACACGATTCGCGTCGACCCGAAGCCGCTGCCGCTCGGACCGGGACCGTGGACCATCCGGCTGACTCCTGATGCGCGTTATGCGGCCATCAACATCCTCGGCCATGGGGAAGGACTGCCGGGCGAGATCGCGATGCTCGACCTGAGCACCTATCCCTGGCGTGTCGTCCAGCGCGTTCCGGTGCCCAATGCACCTGAAGGCATGGATATTGCACCTGACGGATCGGCGCTGGCGGTCGTCTCGCAGAACGGCTCGGCCATGCCGCCTGCTTCGCCACGGTACAATGCGCGCGGTATCGTCACTGTCTTTACGTTGCATGACGGCCATCTGACGCAGGCCGCCCAAGCGCCTGGGCCGCTATGGCCCCAGGGACTGATCTTTGCTCCCGACGGTCGCTCGATCCTGGCTCAAGGCGTGATGGACCATGCCCTGCGGACATTGTCGTGGGACGGAAAAACGTTGTCGGTAAAGGGAGATGCCGCACTTCCCGGCGGCGGCGCCGATCTGGAGCGCCAGCGCTGATCGCGCCAGAACGATACGGCAGCAAAACTGTGACGTATTTGCAATAGCCGTATCATTCTATGTCCCGGGCGCACGAAAACATCTCGCACCCGGAAACATTTTGACGGATCGTGATGACCTCGAAACGAGGAATTCACGAATGAACCGTAAACAGTGTCTGTTGGCCGCTACTATTCTCGGCTTGTCGTTCTGGAACGTGGCGCATGCGAACGCCGCACCCACGACAACGGACACGACACCAGCAGGCAAGGGACGCGCGACGGGCACCGCGCCCGTCCGGCGCGCTGTGACACCGAAGGTGACACCAGCCGCTCCGGCACGTTCCCATCGTGCTGCGCCGGTTCAGACGGAAGCGCTGATCGTCACGGGAACGCATGCAGCCAATCGTTCGGCGCGGCAGAGCATCTCGCCGGTATCCGTCGTCACGGCGGCGACACTGCAGCGCTCGGGCCTGATGAACATCGCCGATGCGCTGACGCGCACATATGCGGAGATCAATGTCAGTGCGATGGGGCTCGATACGGGGTCGTTGACGTCGTCGATCCGCATGCGCGGTCTCAACCCGAACGAAGTGCTGGTGCTTGTGGACGGCGAGCGGCGGCATACCACGGCCAACATCTACGCCGATCCGGGACCGGAATTCGGTTCGACCCCCGTCGACCTGAACATGCTGCCGGCCAATGCCATCGATCATATCGAAGTGCTGGAAGACGGCGCCGCCGCCATGTACGGCTCGGACGCCATCGCAGGTGTTGTGAACATCATCACGAAGCACACCGACCATGGCCTGAACATGTCGGCCCAGACCGGGGCCGACGCCTATGCGGGCCAGGGCTGGGGGTATCAGGTCGGTGTCGACGGCGGGACGAAGATCCTCGGTAACGGCTATCTGCACGTCAGCGGTCAGGTCTATCACGCGGACCATTTCATCGCGAACGGGACGGAAGACCATCGTCTGGTCGGCTATACGCCGCCGGGAGCTGACGCCGATCTCTATACCGCGAAGGCCGGCGGTTATCAGCCCTCCGCAGGCAGCGTCGACAAGTTCATGAGCACGCCCGAGGAAACGCGCGAAAACCTTCTGATCAACTTCGGCAAGCCGATCACGCAGACGATCGACTTCTACGGACAGATCACCTACGCGCACCGGCATTCCGAGGGCTACGAATACTATCGCACGCCCGATGTCGCGGCGTTGCCGGATGGTTCCTATCTCTACCCGCAGGGTTTCACCCCGATCGAAACGAACGACGAGAACGACTATGCGGGCGAACTCGGCCTGCGCGGCCGGGATCTGTTCGGCTTCGACTGGCACCTGAGCACGGTCTACGGCGCCGACGAAGACAGCATCGGCAACAAGAATACGGCCAACCCGACATTGCTCGCGGCAGGCACGTTCTACGGCACCAAGGCCATGGCCGAGCAGTATCGCATGGCCCAATGGACCAACAGCCTCGACTTCCGCCGCAACTTCCTGATCGCCAACACGGTGCCCGTCGTCTGGGCGTTCGGCGGCCAGCATCGTCTCGAGACATACAACATCCGGGCCGGCAACGCGCCGTCCTATGAAGATGGCGGAACGCAGGGTTATGCCGGCCTGACGCCGCAGGATGCGGGTGCCTGGAGCCGTGACGTCTGGGCGGCCTGGATGGACGGGGATTTCCACTTTACCAGGAAATGGGAGGTCGATTTCGCCGGCCGCTTCGAGCACTACACCGACGTCGGCAATACCGAGAACGGCAAGGTCTCGACCCGATACGACTTCAACAAGCGTATCGCGATCCGCGGGACGATCAGCAACGGCTTCCGTGCGCCCACACTGGCGGAAGAGCACTTCTCGGCGCTGAACGTGTCGCCCAACGGTGCGGGCGGCCTGCTGCCCACGACGTCGAGTGCGGCAGCGTCGCTCGGCGCGGTCCCGCTCAAGCCGGAACGCTCGACCAGCGAAAGCGGCGGTGTCGTGCTCATGCCGATCGACGGCTGGCATGTGGAAGCCGACGTCTATCAGATCAACGTCCGGGATCGAATCGTCGAGGGCGGCACGACGAACGGCGCTGGCGCCGTCGATGCAATCGAAAAGCTCGGAATTGTTCTCCCAAGCAACCTGACCGGTGCGGATATTAACAACGTCGACGCCTATTACATGGCGAACGGTGCCAGCACCCGCACACAGGGCGTCGATCTCAAGACCGATTACCTGCTGCGACTGCACCAGTACGGCAATGTCATGCTGACCGCGTCGCTCGACCTGAACCGGACGCGGCTGCACCATAACGGCACCGGTGCGAACGGTATGCAGTTCCTGACGGCACAGAACATTGCGGCACTCACGACTGCCTATCCCCGCAGCAAGCTGATCCTGAACGCGCTCTGGACAGTCGGGCGCTGGGACGTGAACGTCCGGCAGACCCGCTACGGCGAGACCACCGATCTCCTGACCTATGAGGACTGGGAGCCCTCGAGCGCGCAGTGCCCGAATGGCGGCGGGTCCAAGCAGTATTCCAACACCTGCTTCTATCAGTTCAAGAACACGCCCCGCTGGCTTACGGATATCGAGGTCGGCTACCGGATCAGCGATGCATGGCATGTCGCCGTCGGCGCGGATGACATCTTCAACGTCCGTCCCCGGCGTGTGCCGCAATACGTGAACGATCTCGGCGCCACCCCCTACGATACCGACTCGGCCCAGATTCCGATCTATGGCGGCTACTATTATGGGCGCGTGAACGCGACGTTCTGACGCAGGGTCATCGCGGGCACATTGCGATCGGGAACGCTTGGTCTACAAACATGGACCAACCCGATCGCATCCAGCCCGCTCCTCTCCGGCGCGGGTGCCACTGACCGCAGGAACCCGCATGTCCCGACCGCTGAAGATCGCCGTGCAGATGGACCCGCTGGAGCACGTCAACATCGACGGTGACAGCACGTTCGCACTGATGCTCGAGGCGCAAAGGCGCGGCTACGAGCTGTTCGTCTATGACGTGACCAGCATGCGCCTGAGCGAAGGCGTGAATGCGCCGGAGGACACACGGGCGAGGGGACGCCTGCAGGCGACGGCCCGTCCCGTCCGCGTCCAGCGCGTCCGCGACAATCACGCGGATTTCGGGGATGCCGCTACACTGGACCTGGCGGATACCGACGTGATCCTCATGCGCCAAGATCCGCCGTTCGACATGGGATACATCACGGCGACGCACATGCTCGAACACGTGCACGGCACGGGGCCCGGCCGGAGCCTCGTGGTCAATGACCCGCGCAGCGTCCGTGACGCACCTGAAAAGCTCCTGGTGACCCATTATCCGGATCTGATGCCGCCCACGCTGGTGACATGGGACCGCGCGGCCATCCTCGACTTCCGTGCCCGTCACAAGGACATCATCGTCAAGCCGCTGTTCGGCAATGGCGGAGCCGGGATCTTCCGGATTCGCGAAGACGACGAAAACCTGGCGTCGCTGCTGGAAATGCATTTTGCCCGCTCGCGGGAGCCGCTGATGATCCAGCGCTACGAGCCGAAGGTCCGCCAAGGCGACAAACGAATCATTCTCGTCGACGGCGATCCGATCGGCGCCATCAACCGTATCCCCGCCACCGGAGAATCGCGGTCGAACATGCATGTCGGCGGCCGTGCGGTGTCCTGCGCCCTGACCGATCGCGACCGCGAAATCTGCGCCGCGATCGGGCCGCATCTGCGAGAAAACGGCCTGATCTTCACCGGCATCGATGTCATCGGAGACTGGTTGACCGAAATCAACGTCACGTCGCCGACCGGGCTGCAGGAGTTAGACCGGTTCGACGGCATCAACAGCGCGGGGCTGGTCTGGGACGCGATCGAAGCACGTCTCGCTCCCTGATCCGGACGTTCAGGATTCGACGTTGCGCTGGAAGATGGGCTGCTTGAGTTCTTCTTCCTCTTCCGGCGTCAGTTCGCGGACTTTCGGGCGTCCGAAACGGTTGACCATCCATCCCATGAGCTCTTCGCGGAAGTGGAAGACGAAGATTCCGATCCAGGCGAGCGCGGAGACGATCGCAAGAATCATGTGAAGATGGCTCATGTCGCCGCACCTGCCTGAACTGTTGGCGATAGAGACGCGATCGCAGCGGATGAAGCGAACGTGCCGGACCCGGACAAGACGTAAACGGGTTGGCGCAAACTCGCCAGCAGTGATAAGCGTGGCGCGCAATTTGACCTCCCGGTCTGGCCGTGCTCGCCTTCCTGTCGAGACGGCTGTCTCGACAGGGATTTGGAACAGGCCCGCGTTGGGCAATAAGGAGCTCGATGAGCGACGTGCTTCAGGACGATCCGGGTCCGATCCACCGCGGCCGGACCGGATCGCAACCCCGCTCGGCGCTCGACGCGGACGCCGTGCGCGCCGCCTATCGACGCTGGGCGTCGATCTACGATGTCGTCTTCGGAGGCATCTCGGCGTTCGGCCGCAAACGTGCGGTCACAGCAGCCAATGCGCTCCCCGGGGAGCGCGTCCTGGAAGTCGGTGTCGGCACGGGACTGGCCCTGCCGCATTATGCGCCGTCGAAGCGGATCACGGGGATCGACCTCTCCGAAGACATGCTCGCGCGCGCGCGCCAGCGGGTCGTGCAGCGGCAGCTCGGCAATATCGATGACCTCGCGGTCATGGATGCCGAAGCCACGACCTTCGAGACGGCAAGCTTCGACATCGCGGTCGCCATGTTCGTGGCATCCGTCGTCCCGAACCCGCGCCGCCTGCTTGCCGAGCTGAAGCGCGTGGTCAAACCGGGCGGCCACATCCTGTTCGTCAATCACTTTCTCGCGACCTCGGGGCCGCGGCTGGCCGTCGAGCGCGGCATGGCGCGCGCATCCCGCTCGCTCGGCTGGCATCCGGACTTCGCCGTCGATGCGTTGCTGCCGCCGGAGGATCTCGTGCGCGCAACCCTGCTTCCCGTTCCGCCTGCAGGCCTGTTCACACTCGTGACATTGCCCCATGGCGGGAGTATGCAGTCTGAAACATATCGGGACGCCTGACCCGCCACGCCATTGGCGTTGGCCATGAATGCCCAGGCGCCCGCCGTTCGCCCCCGGTTTCACCGGGTGCGGTGACGATAGAGGGATAGCCTTGGCAGACTCTTCAATCGCTTGCGGACCGGCGTCTCAGCCGAATGCCGGTTTCGAAACCCGGGTGATCGGGCCTGCCTATTTCATGTTGGCCATCGTCGCCGGTCTTGCTGGCGCCGGGATCGGCGGGCAGGGAACGGAACTCGGGTCGTCCGCCATCGCCCGGCATGGCGTCATGATGACCTTTTTCGTCATCATTCCGAGCCTGCTCGGCGGTCTGGGAAACGGCCTGCTGCCATCGCGGCTTCGAACCGACGGCATGGCGCTGCGCGGTCTGAATGTCGCGGGTCTTCTTCTCTTTGCCCTGGGTCTCCTGGCCATCCTCGGCGCGGGCTTTGCCGGCGCGCAGGCCAGTGCGCTGGTTGCAGCGGGGTTGGGCGTAGGGTGCGTAGCGATGATTTCGCTCGCAATCGTGCTGATCGCCTCCATTCTGGATGGCCGGCGCAGCGGTGTCGCGATGGACACGCTGACATGGTCCCAGCTGTTCGGTGCGTCGGCGCTGATCGCCGTCGTTCCTCTTGTCGGCGCCGCCCTGACACGCGCGGCTTTCGGAACATCCGGGCCGCTCGCCAGCGTTCTTTCCGCGATGCCGCTGCCTGCAGCAACGATCGCGCTTGCGCCGGCCTGTGGCATCGTGGCCGATGTCCTTGAGGTTGATCTCACCGGCAAGCGCCTGCGCATATGCCTCGTTTCGGCGCTTGGTATCATGTCGATCGGGGCGGCTGTCGTCTGGGATCGCCTCATGGTCGTTCACATGGACTGGCCCGCCTCGCTGACCGTCGCGCTTCAGGCGATCCCCGCAGTCGTGGCGGTGGGCGCGGCGTTGGTGGGAAGCTGGCGACATCTCAAGCACGCATCGCTGCCGCTCGCATGGATCTGTGGCGTTGTCGTCCTCCTCTCGGCCGGCTGGCTGGTCGGCAATGCCGACGCCCGGCATTCCGCCATGGCGTTCGGCCTGATCTTCGCGGCATTTGCGGGGCTTTATCGCTGGCTTGGCCTGAGTGGCCGCGACGTCGGACCCATGGCCTGGCCGCATTGCGTTTTGACCGCAGTCGGCACGGTGGCGACGCTCATGCCGACGATCCTGCCCGAGCCGATCGGCGGCGCGGCGATGTCCGCTGCCCTGGTCTGCCTCGTGCCCATGGTGCTGCGTGCATTCACAGGGCCGGCGCCCGAGCTGGCACATGTGGGAGCTGCATCATGAGCGAGGCCGTCGCCACCGGTTTCCCGTCCGCGGACGGCGGTACGCTGAAAGAGTGGCTCCAGCTTCTGAAGCCGCGCGTGATCTCTCTGGTCGTCTTCACCGGCGCTGCAGGGCTGGCGGTCGCACCGGTCTGGCCGAACTACGTGATCGGCGCGATCTCGATCCTGTGCATCTGCATCGGGGCAGGTGCGGCCGGTGCCATCAACATGTGGTACGATCGCGATATCGATGCGATCATGACGCGCACGTCCAAGCGCCCGATCCCGCATGGCAGCATCGATCCCGAGCGTGCGCTGACCTATGGGGTGGTGCTTTCCGTCCTGTCCGTTCTGGTCCTGTGGCTGGCCACGAACACTCTGGCGGCCGGGATCCTGGCTTTTTCCATCTTCTTTTACGCCGTCATCTACACGATGTGGCTCAAGCGCAGCACGCCGCAGAACATCGTGATCGGGGGCGCTGCCGGCGCCTTTCCGCCAATGATCGGGTGGGCCGCAGCAACCGGGTCGCTGTCGACCCTGCCGATCGTCATGTTTGCGATCGTGTTCCTGTGGACGCCGCCGCATTTCTGGTCGCTGTCGCTCTATGCCTGCAAGGACTATACGCGGGCAGGGATTCCCATGCTCCCCGTCGTCCGCGGGGCGCGCCACACGCGCTGGCAGATCGTGATCTATACCGTGATCCTGATGGCCGTGAGCCTCGTCCCCGGGTTCATGCATCTGTGCGGGCCGTTCTATACGGTCAGCGCGGCGGCGCTTGGGCTCGGTTTCATGGGCTTTGCCCTGCGCGTTTTGTTCGATCGGCAGGACAAGGCGGGCGTAAGCCTCACGAAGGACCGTCCTGCACGCATGGCGTTCCGCTATTCGCTCGCTTATCTCTTCTTCCTGTTTGCGGCCCTGTTGGTCGATCGGGTGCTGCTCGGATGAATACACGTCAGGGACGTCTCGCCGGCATCATCGGCGGCATTCTCTTGCTCGTCATCGTGGTCTACGCGATCGGGATCATCCGCCTATAGCCGCGCAGAAGCGGCGATATTTTACGCGGGCCTGAAGGCGCGCGTTGACGCATTTTCGAGATCATACAGCATCGCTGTGAGCTTGTGAGCTTGTGAGCTTGTGAGCTTGTGAGCTTGTGAGCTTGTGAGCTGTCTAGGCTGAGGCCAATCGTTTGCGCTGCACCGCGTATCCGAGGCGGTCGCACGTATGTCGCGCAAGCGACCTCGGATACGCGAGATATATTCCTGTTATCGAACCTGCTGGATCGCCGACAGGACCCAGTTCCCGGTGCCTTCAATGCGAAGGAACGTCCATAGCTCGGTTACGAGGGTACGCTCGGTGGATGAGCCGTCAATGACCCGGCCGGTCATGTCCGTGGTCACGTCAATCATCGAAAAGCGCATGGCAACCGTTGCATATTCCCGGTTTCCTTCGCGCCACGCCTCGGACAGATCGCCCTGCTGGAACTGGACATCCGATACGATGTTGCGCGCGCCGCGACTCGCGAGCTCTGAAAGTTGGTCGTTGAACTGCGCCGTCATTTCCGGTGTCGCCATCGTGGACAGCGCCCGCAGGTTGCGAGCACTCCATGCGGCCTGGATGTCGATCAAAAGCCGCTGAAACGCCCGGTAATCATTGGCCGTGATCGTCAGTGCGCCACCACCCATCGTAGGTGACAAACCCGCTGTGGATGAACGCCTGCGCCGCAGGAACCACGATATGACAAACCCGATCAGGACGACCTGCAGCAGGAAGCCCAGGATTCCGAGGCCGCTGTGCATGCCGCCGAGGAACCCGTGACCACTCAGCAATCCGAACAGCCCCGCACCAAGCAGACCGCCTGCAAATCCCGTCAGAAACGGGTGGCGCGTTCCGTATCCATAACGGGGCGCACCGTAACCACCGGGCTGGCCCATGTAGGGGCCACGAGGCGTCAGGCTCTGCTCCATCGGCTGGGCCCCGTAGGGGCTCGTGCGTGTCGGCGGCGGTGCAGAATACGTCCGTGAGCCACGGCTGCCGAAGGAGTGGCCGCCGCCCGGCCGTGCATCGGCGGCGGGCAGGGAGACGGACAGTGTCAGCAGCGTCAGACACGCCGCCGCGAAGAAGCGATGTTTCATTGCCCAGCAACGCTCAGACCATCGATACGGATGCTGGGTGCATCCATGCCTCGACGGAATTCCAGATCCGAGCCGATGGTTATCCGGCGGAACATATCGATCAGATTGCCTGCAACCGTCAGTTCAGCCACAGGCTCGGCCAGAGCACCCTGCCGGATCATGAAGCCGCTCGCACCGCGGCTGTAATCGCCGGTGTTAGAATTGACCGACGATCCCATCATTTCCGTTAGAAGTACGCCTTCTCCGATATCGCCAATCAACGTCGCAAAGTCGACGTCGCCAGGCTCAAGGTAGACGTTGGTCGGGGCCGGGGACGGCGCGGAGGAGGCGCCGCGCGCCGCGCGTGCATTGCTCGTCATGCCAAGCTGCCGCGCGCTCCGGCTGTCCAGCAGCCATTGGGTCAGCACGCCGTCATCAATCAGGGCCAACGGCGCAGTCCGCAGGCCTTCACCATCGAAGGGACGTGAGCGTAGCCCACGGACCCGAAGCGGATCGTCCATCACGCGCGCACCGGTCGCCATAATCTGCTCGCCGAGACGGTTCTTCAGGAAGGAGCCTCCGCGTGCAACGGACGCGCCGTTGATGGCGCCGAGGAGGTGACCGAGAAGGCTGCTCGAAACGCGCGGATCGTAGACCACCGGCATCTGCTTTGTTGGCGGCTTGCGTGGATCGAGCCGTGCCAGCGCACGCTCGGCCGCGTTGTGACCGATCGTCTCCGCATCCATCAGATCCGACAGATGAACGCTGGAGTGATAGTCATAGTCGCGCTGCATCCGCGCTGCATCACCTGCCAGCACACTGACCGAGACGGAGTGGTTCGTGCGCACATAGTCGCCGAAGAACCCTGCGGACGTACCGAGTGCGACACTCGTGCGCCCATATCCCGCGCTGGCTCCGGCACTGTTGGAAATGCCGGCATGAGAAAGGGCGGCAGCCTCTGCGCATCCTGCCCGATCAAGCAACGCCGCCGTATCCGGTACGCCAATGCGATCTTCGAGGTCCAGCCCCGCAGCGTCGAATCGTCCGATGGACGCGTGCTCCGCGAGCCCACCGAAGCGGTCCTCCGGCACGACGCGCGCCATGGCCACGGCGCGCTCCGCAAGCGCATCGTGACCTGCCGTGTCCAGATCGGTGGTCGAGACGATCGCACTGCGCTGCCCCACGAAGACACGAAGGCCGAGCGTCGTCGTCTCGGCCTGCTCGATCGCATCGGTCTGGCCCCGGCGGATCATGGCGCCGATCGATACGTCCCGCACGACGAGCGCGTCGGCCTGATCCGCTCCGGCACGGCGGGCGGCGGCCAGGATGGCTTCGACGGTGGACAGGCTCACGCCGCAAGCCTCCGCGCGATTGTCCCGATGTCCGGCATATGTCCGATCGGGCCGAGAGAAGCGACCGTTGGAGGGGCGGTAAACACAGCATTTGCAACGCGCAGGATGTCGCGTTCCGTGACGGCGTCGATCTTCGCGACGGTCTCGTGCGTCGGGATCATGCGGCCGAACAACTGCCATTGACGCGCAATCTGCTCGCAGCGGCTGCCGGTGCTCTCCAGCGACATCAGGAGCGAGGATTTGAGCTGGGCGCGGGCACGTGCCAGCTCCTCGTCGTCCAGACCGTCCTGCAGGCGGCGAAGCTCGTCGAGCACCACGGGCACGAGTTCAGCAACCTGTTCGCCGCCAGTGCCGGCGTAGATCCCGAACAGGCCGGCATCCACGAACGGCGCCGAGAAGGCATAGATCGAATAGACCAGACCACGCCGCTCGCGGATTTCCTGGAACAGGCGCGACGACATGCCGCCGCCCAGCAGCGTCGAGAGCAGCATGCTGGCGTGGTAATCCGCATGGCCGTACTGGATGCCCGGGAAGCCCATGACGAGATGGGCCTGATCCAGTTCCTTGGACTGGCGGAACTCGCCGCCGCCATAGGTGGGCGTGTTGCGGATATCGGCGGCATGGGTCGACAGATCGGCGAAATGCGTTTCGACGAGGCCGACCAGACGGTCGTGGTCGAGGTTGCCTGCCGCGGCGATCGTCATGTTGCCGATGCTGTAATGCCTGCGCATGTAGCCCATCAGCGTCTCGCGGCTCATGGTCGAGATCTGGGCTTCGCGGCCGAGCGTCGGGCGACCCATCGCCTGATCCGGATACGCCGTCTCCTGGAAATGATCGAAGATGATGTCGTCGGGCGTATCGCGGGACTGGCCGATTTCCTGAAGGATCACGCCGCGCTCGCGCTCGATTTCCTCCGGCAGGAACGTGCTGTGGCACAGGATGTCGCCGATGATGTCGACCCCGAGCGAAAGGTCGTCCTTCAGGAGCTTGACGTAATAGGCCGTCTGCTCGCGCGCGGTGTAGGCGTTGATGTGGCCGCCGACATTCTCGATTTCCTCGGCGATCCGGGCAGCCGAGCGACGCTCGGTGCCCTTGAAGGCCATGTGCTCGAGAAAGTGCGAAACACCGTTTTCATCCGACGCCTCGTCACGTGTCCCGACGCCGACATAGGCGCCGAAGGACACGGTTTCCACGCGCTCCATGCGTTCGCTCACGACGGTCAGGCCCGAAGGCAGGCGGGTGACGTTGATCGGGTCGGTCATGCGCGACAATCTGTCCTTGGTCGAAGAAATTCAGATCAACAGATAGGGGCGCGAGCCGCCCGGGACCAGAGGTGGCCCGTGGTCAATGTGTCCGTGCCACGTGAGCGCGCACCGCGTCCTGAATGACGCCAAGCGTATTGGGGCGTCGGTCGAAGCGCTCGGGGCGATCGAACAGATCGGCGAGGTGGGGCGGAAGGGCAGGGTGGATGCCCGTCGCTTCCACCACGGCATCGGGAAATTTGGCAGGGTGGGCCGTGGCCGCCACCACCATCGGCACGCCGGGTTCGCGCGCGGCGCGGCCGGCGGCGATCCCGATCGCCGTATGCGGATCGGCCTGATAGAGGCTGCGCGTGTAGATGCTGCGCATTTCCGACAGGGTCTCGACGTCATCCAGACGCAACCCGGATATCTGCGCATGGGCATGTTCCCAGACGCCCTGCGGCACGGACATGCGGCCGGTCTTGCGGAATTCCTGCATGATGGCCGAACAGGCCTGCGCGTCCCGGTCCAGCAATTCGAACAGAAGCCGCTCGAAATTGGATGACACCTGAATGTCCATCGACGGAGACAGGCTGGGCTGCACCTGCCGCACGCTCATGTCATTGCTGGTCAGGAACCGCGTCAGGATGTCGTTGCGGTTGGACCCGATGCAGAGTTTTGCGATCGGCAGCCCCATCTTCCGCGCGGCCCAGGCGGCAAGCACGTTGCCGAAATTGCCGGTCGGTACGGCAAAAGAGACCGGCCGGTCGGGGGCCCCCAGGGCGAGGGCCGCGCGGACATAATATGGGATCTGGGCCGCAATCCGGGCCCAGTTGATGGAATTGACGGCCGACAACCCGACTTCCTCGCGAAACGGCGCATCGGCAAACATTGCCTTCACCAGATCCTGGCAATCGTCGAATGTGCCATCGATGGCGATATTGCAGATGTTCGGGGCCTGCACGGTCGTCATCTGGCGGCGCTGAACGGCGGATGTGCGGCCGTCCGGGTGCAGAATCACGACGTTGATGCGCTTGCGGCCTGCCAGCGCTTCGATGGCGGCCGAGCCGGTGTCGCCCGATGTCGCACCCACGATCGTGACGGGGCGGTCCTGATCGGCTAGCACATGGTCGAACAGTCGCCCCAGCAACTGCATCGCCATGTCCTTGAAGGCGAGCGTCGGGCCATGGAAAAGCTCCATGGCGAACAGGCCGTCCTCGATCTCGCGCAAGGGCGCGATGGCGGGATGATCGAAATGGACATACGCATCGCGGCACAGTAACCGCAGCGTCGCTAGGTCGATCGCGCCCTCCGCGAACGGCGCGATGACCTCGGCCGCCAGATCCGGATAGGATTCCGCGCGCAGGGATCGCCAGCGATCGGCGGAAAAGACCGGCCAGCTTTCAGGCATGTAGAGACCGCCGTCAGGCGCGAGCCCGGCCAGCAGGATTTCGGAGAAGTTTCGGGGTGTCGCATCCCCGCGCGTCGAGATGTAGCGCATGTGCGAGCCCATAGCAGATTTTTCGGCGTTGGGGATGAGGCCTCAGGGCAAAGGCGGGGGTATCAGCCGGATGATGCTCCCCGAGCCTTTCCATCGCGGCATGTCATTCTGCCGCGTCGCATCCGCGTCCAGCGATCCCGTCGCCACATAGATCGCATGATCCGGCCCGATTGCGATCGAAAGGGGGGTATCGAGGCGTGGATCGGTCGTGAGGCGCTGCGGGAGACGACCGGGCGTGAAACGAAGGACAGCATGCTCCGCGATGTCTGCCATGTAGAGGCTTCCGTCAGGTGCCATCACCATGCCCGTGACGCTCGGGGTGCCGCGCCATTGCACGACGCCTTCGAGCTGCTCGATCGGGCTGTAGTCCGGATCGGTCAGCAGGGCCGTCTCGACGCGAAACAGGGGGCCGGACACAGGCTGATAAAAGAGCCACGCGCCGTCCGGACTGACCGCAAGCAGCGTGTCCTCCCGTCCGATCGGCAGTCCGCGCGGGTCGCGCAGGATCATGCCGTCCACCGATACGGGCCGCTGCGGCACCAGAGACTGGTTCGCGTCCAGAACCCGCTTTACGGCGCCGGTTTTCAGGTCGAGTATGATGATGCCGGGTTCTCCGGCATCCGCAATGTACGCGCGCGCCTTGTCGACGGTGATCGCCGTCAGACGGCTTCCTGAACGGACCGCAGAGTCGAGCTGATAGCGGGCCGTGATCGTTGCGGCATTGTCACCGGTCTGGAGACGCAGCACACTTGCCTTGCCCGCCGCTGCATCGACAGCCCAGAGAGTATCCCCGGATCCGCCTGCGAGAGCAGAGATCCGCTGGACAGGGCTGCCGCCGGCTTCCGCAACGATCGGATAGCGGGTTGTCTGTCCGGACGACACGAGAACCAGCGTGTCGGTTCCCGGTATGGCGCCGGAGCGCGCCAGCATTCGCCCTTTGGCATCGAAGACCAGATCGGCAAGCGGTGCATCTCCGCTCTGTGCGACAACTGCGATTGAAGGCGCCGGCTTGACGTCCGTCCACGGCAGTTCCGCCCGGGCGGCATCCGACAGACCAATAAAGACGCAGGACGCCGCAAGTATCGCGCGGCAGCGAGGAAGCCAGATCATGTCATCTGTGTCAGGCCCTTTCGAGCGAAACGCAAGGCCGTGCGGCGCTGACCTCGGTTGCAGCCGGCTCCGGAGACCGCACCGCGCGATTCTTCTCGACGAAGGAGAAACGCGAGGCTGGTCTGGGATTGGCAAGCCAGGGCGCCGTTTCCACCTCGATGGGAAAGGCAACGGCTGCATGCAGCAGGATCGCGTTGTCGACCGTCATGCATTCCGGGCTCCAGCGATCGTCCGGCATTTTCGCGACGAAGCGCCCGGCATTCGTGCGTTCCACATCCACACGGATTGTACGATGGGTGTTGCCATGCCTGACTGTGGCATAGATGGTTCCTGGCACTTGGCCGGTTCTCTGTTCGACGTGCATCGGTAGATTGCCCCTTGCGTCATTTGGGGGGCACCATTCCAAAGATGTCTGAAGACTTCGTTAACGGGGACGACACTGATCAGGTCAGCATTGGATGGGCACGACTTGCCCGGGGCGATCTGCAAGGCGCGGAATCGGCGTTCCGCCTGGTGGATGCGACATCAGCCGGCCGCCCGGATGCCTTGACCGGGCTGGCGCAGATTTCTCTGGCACGCGGGGACTGGGCTCGCGCGGCAGGCCTTGCCGGAATGGCGGCACGCGCATCGCGTTCCGAGTCCCAGCACGCCGGATCGCATGCCGCACTTGGCCGCGCCCTGCTTCGACTGGGGCATTCCGAAGCCGCGCGTGCCGCATTACATGTCGCGCTTCTGCACGATCCGCTTCACATCCAGGCCAATGCGGATCTCGCCGATGCATTGATTGCGCTAGGCCGTCTCGATGAAGCGCTGAACCTGGTCGATGCCATAGTCGTCCTGGCACAAACCGATGTGGGGCTGCGGCTGAAGCGGGCGCAGATCCTCGGTTTTATGGGACGACATGACGAGGCCGCCCGAGAGTTCCGGGTCATTGCGGATCTGCGGCCGGACGATCCTGCGGCCGCCGCCAATCTCGGGGCCGGATTGTTTGTGTCGGGCGATCTTGATGCAGCGGCCGAGGCGCTTGATCAGGCAGTCCGGATCGGATCCGCGACACCGGAAACGCTCAACAATATCGGTCTGGTCGCCATGGCGCGCGGCGACCTCGGACGGGCGGGCCACGCCTTGCATGACGCGCACCAGGCCACGCCCGCCGATCCGCGAATCGCCAACAATTACGCAACCGTGCTGCAGGAGCTGGGCTCACATGCGGAAGCCGAACGGCTGTATCGCGGCATTGCCGGGACCAAGGATGGTCTCGAGGCGTCCCGTGCCGGGTTCAACCTCGGCACGCTGATGCTGGGCAGCGGACGATGGTCCGAAGGTTGGCGTTTCTTCGAGCAACGTCTGGCGCTCGCCATACCCGCCGGGTCCGGGCTGCCCGACTGGCGCGGTGACAGCGGCACAGGCTGTGTCCTGATCGAGGCGGAGCAGGGACTTGGCGACGTGATCCAGTTCGCACGCTTTCTGTCGGCGGCGGCAGCCCGCGTGCCTGTTGTCGTCCGTCTGCCGGAGACGGCTGCGGGTCTGCTCGACATGATACCGGCGCTCCGGGCCTTTCCGCCGGGGCACATTCGAACTGCGGATGCGGAATGCGTTGCCCGTTGCTCGTTGCTCAGCCTGCCTGCAATTCTTGAAGCCGGCGCGCCATCGAATGCGCCCTATCTGGCCACCGGTCCGGTGGGCACGCGGTCGCCGGGAACGGAACCGGTCGTTGGTATCGTCTGGCGCGGCAGTCCGCGGTATCGCTTTGATCGGCGACGGTCGCTGCAACTGGCGCAACTTGCGCCTCTGCTGGCTACCCGGGGTGTAACCTGGTGGAACCTGCAGCGCGACGTCGACGTGCCGGGCCTGCGGTCGGTTGATCTGACGACGTTGAAGGCAACGGCGGATGCCATCATGGCGTGCGATCTTGTGATCGCCGTCGATACGGCGGTCGCGCACCTCGCTGGCGCGCTCGGCCGGCCTGTCTGGCTGCTCAATCGGTTCGGGGGTGACTGGCGCTGGTACGATGCGCCCCATTCAGATGGCTTGGCCCCAGGCGGCTGGTATCGGGATCTCGTGCAGTTTCAGCCCGAGCAGCCGTCGCCACCGCCGGGCTGTTGGGAGGATGTCATCCTGCATGTCGGCCGGGCGTTGCGTGCGCGATTCGGCCTCTAGGTCAGCAGGGCAGGGTCCGCATTCGCGTCCTCGGCGCGCTCCAGTGCGGCGACGAGGGCGGCCCGGACCTCGTTCACGCGGCGCTCACCCGTCAGCTTCATGCCCAGAAGATCGCGAACATAGAATACATCGACCGCGCGCATGCCGTAGGTCGTGATGTGGGCCGATGCGATCTGCAGCGATTGCTCGCTGATGACGCGCGTCACGTCATGCAGAAGTCCGGGCCGATCGCGGCCGTTGATCTCGAGCACCGTGTGCCGGTCCGATGCACGATTGTCGATCAGGACGCGCGGCGGCACGTGAATGGCTCGTGCACGCCTGCGAATTGCGGGAATCGCGATCCGGGCAATCTCCCGGTCGAGATTGAGACGTCCCGAGAGGGCCTGCTCCACCAGTGAGTTCAGGCGTACGAGCTGATGTGGCGCCTCGAACGCGTGTCCCGCGTGGTCCTGGATCCAGAACGTATCGAGCGCCATCCCGTCGCTGAGCGTATGGATCCGGGCATCGACAATGGATGCGCCCGCGACGGCAAGCGCGCCTGCGATCTGGCTGAAGAGGCCGGGATGGTCAGCGGTCAGGATCGTGACTTCCGTCACGTCCCGTGCCGGGATCGGCAGTGCCTCCACGGTCAGCGGCGCCATGTCCCGATCTGACTGGGCGATCATGCGCGCATGGCGCGCATGGGTATCGGTGTCGAACGACAGCCAATATCCGGCATACCCAAGCGAAAGATAGCGCTCGATCTCGGACTCTTCGAGGGCACCCTGGCCGGGTCCGGCATTGATCGTCAGGGCATCGCGGGCCAGTTCCTTGGCCTGCGCGACGCGCCCGTCGCGTTCCTGTGCCGCCATGCCGCCCTCAAGCACTTCCGCCACGCGCGTATAGAGCTCGCGCAGGAGGGTTGCCTTCCATGCGTTCCAGACCTTTGGGCTGACGGCGCGC
The DNA here is from genome assembly GCF_000963885.1 of Tanticharoenia sakaeratensis NBRC 103193. GTDB lineage: Bacteria > Pseudomonadota > Alphaproteobacteria > Acetobacterales > Acetobacteraceae > Tanticharoenia > Tanticharoenia sakaeratensis. The sequence continues at coordinate 121,892 of NZ_BALE01000012.1, read as the reverse complement.
ATGTCGGCGATGGTCAGCAAAAGCAGCAGGCGCAGGCGCTCGGGCGACTGAATCGTGTCGGCGAGATCGAGGATCGTGCGGGGATCGTCGATATCGCGCCGGAACGCCGTCTGGCTCAGGAGGAGGTGGTGCAGGACGAGCCACGAGACCGTATCGGTTTCCTCGCTGTCGAGCCCGAGTCCCGGGCAAACTTCGGTCGCAACCTCCGATCCAAGTTCCGAGTGGTCGCCGCCGCGTCCCTTGGCGATGTCATGCAGCAGTACGGCAACATAGAGCGCACGCCTCGAATCGATCTCGCGGGCGATGTCGTAGGCCAGCGTGATCTCGTCGGCCATCGTGCCGGACTCGATGCAGAACAGGATCCGCACGGCCTCGATTGTATGCTCGTCGACGGTGTAGATATGGTAGGTGTCGAACTGCATCTGTCCGACGATCTTCGACCAGTCGGGCAGCATCCGGCCGAGGATGCCGGTATCGTTCAGCACATGCAGCCACGGCGCACCGCCGCAACGCGTCGTGGTCGTCGGACGGGCGCACAGGAGATCCAGGAAAAGCGCACGGGCGCGCGGATCATCGGGCAGGCTTCCGGCAGCGCGCTCGTTGCGGATGAGTGCCTGCGTCGCCAGTGGATGCAGCGGCAGCACGTGACGGCGCGCGATATCCAGCAGGGAGAGCATCCGAAGCGGCTCGGCGGCGAAGCCGGGTTCGGGGAGAGGCGCCAGCTTTCCGTCGAGCAACTGCAGTCCGGCGCGCGTGATCTCGTCGCTGATCGCCTTGGACGGACGTGGTCCCGATACGCCATGCGGCTGGGACGCCAAGATCGCGGGTTCCAGAATCAGGCCGAGACGGGTGACCTCGCGCACAGTCAGGAAATAGTGGCGCATGAAGCGCTCGACGCCCGCCTGACGGCCGTGCCACGCATAACCCATGCGGGCGCCGATGACCGGCTGGACGTCGAAATTCAGTCGCTCGTCAGCACGGCCTGCGATGTAGTGCAGGTGAAAACGGACGGTCCAGAGGAACGTCCAGGCGCGTCGGGCGCGCTGGATTTCGTGGTCGGTGAGAAGCCCGGCGCGGGCGAAGGCGTCGCTGCCATCGCGCGACGCCGCGAAGAGGTCGATTCCGGGCTGCACGCCGATCAGAACGCGGCCGATCCAGTTCAGCGTCTGAAGGTCGCGCAGGGCGCCTCGACCTTCCTTGACGTTCGGCTCGACCAGAAACGGGCTGTCGCCGAAGCGCTGATGCCGGGCGCGATGTTCGGCGATCTTGTCGGCAACGAAGATGGAGGCGGCGGACCCGCTGCAGGCCGCGGCGAAGCGTGCGCTGAAGCTCGCGAAAAGCTCGGGCTCACCCCAGAGGCGCCGCGCGTCGAGGAGGGCCGTCCGGATGGTCGCGTCTTCGCCCGCCAGTGTCAGGCATTGCGAAATCGAACGCGTGGCATGACCCACGCGCAGGCCCAGGTCCCACAGGAAATAGAGCACGTATTCCACGCGGGCGAGCACGCGCGGGGAGGGCTGTTCGCCGCTGAGAAACAGCAGGTCGATATCGCTGAACGGCGCCAGAAGCCCTGCGCCGTAACCGCCCGTCGCGGCGATGCACAGTGCGTCGGCGGCATCGGCCGGCCCTGAATCGGCATTGGTTGCCGTGGCATCGCGCGCCAGGCTTCCCAGAGTCGCGATCACGCCGTCGATCAGCGCGGCCAGCAGACGACCGGCCTCGACGCCCTTGATCTCACGCGCTTCGAATGCACGTCGCACGAGCCCCTGCTGGCGACCGATGTGACGCCGGACCGCGCCGACTGCGTCTTCCCGCTGGAACGTTCGACCGGCCTGGCCCGCATCCGCGCGGGCATCGTCCAGAGCGGCGGCCAGCGCATCGTTCATCGCGGCGGGGTCTGGAATGGGGTGTTGCATCAAATCCTGGTTCGGTCGCAAGAGCGGCATGGAAAGCGGCGCATCGGAGCCGGAACGTTATCCTCGGCCTAAAACCGTATCGTCTTCAAGCGCCAGTTTCCGAAGCGCATAAATCGCATCCAGTGCCGCGCGCGGTGTCATGGCATCCGGGTCGAGATTTGCAACCGCCTCATGCAGGGCGGAATGCGCATTTGGGGCGTCGTGTGGCTCTGGCGCCGCTGCCTGCCCGGCGTCGAACAGCGGCAGGGGCGCACGGGCGCGGGCATGGTCGGCTTCGAGAGCGCCGAGGAGCTTGGCCGCCCGGCGCACCACGACTTCGGGTACACCGGCCAGACGCGCCACGTGGACACCCCAGCTTCTCTTGGCCGATCCGCGTCGCACCTCGTGCTGGAAGACGACATCGCCGCGCCATTCCCGCACGGCCATCGTGAAGGGCGCGAGCCGCGGGAGCGTGTCGGCCAGATCGGTCAGTTCATGGAAGTGCGTGGCGAAAATGCAACGCGATCCAAGATCCGAGTGCACGGCTTCCAACGTTGCCCACGCGATGGCGAGGCCGTCGAGCGTCGCGGTGCCACGGCCGATCTCGTCGACCACGACGAGGGAGCGCGGTCCGGCCTGATTGAGGATGGCCGCCGTCTCGGTCATCTCGACCATGAACGTGGAGCGCCCGCGCGCCAGATCGTCGGCCGCGCCCACACGCGAGAACAGCCGGTCCACGATGCCGATGACACCGCTCCGGGCCGGCAGGGGCAGGCCGGCCTGGGCCAGCACCACGGCAATCGCGTTCTGCCGCAGGAACGTCGATTTGCCGGCCATGTTCGGCCCGGTCAGCAGCATGACGCGGGCATCGGGTGCCAGCACGCAGTCGTTGGGTACGAACCGGGCGTCGCCGGTCAGGGCCGCCTCGACCACGGGATGTCGCATGGCCCGCAGGGTGAAAGCCGTATCGTCCCGCATCTCAGGGCGGCACCAGTCACCGCCCTGTGCGAGCTGGGCCGCACCCCGCACGACGTCGAGGAAGGCGAACAGTTCGGCGATTTCGGGCAGGGCCGCGCTGGCCAACGTATCCTCGGCAAGACTCGCGAAGATCTGCCGCTCGAGCACGAGCGCCCGCTCGCCGGCATCGAGAATGGCTCGATCGAGGCTCGCGAGCTCCTCGGTCGAGAACCGGGCGACGCTTGTCGTACCCTGACGGAACAGCAGGCCCGGCCTGTCGCGCAGGGAGGCACCCATCGCGGCCGGAACCTCGACCACGTAGCCGAGCTGCGCGTGATGACGGATCTTGAGGCTGTTGAGACCGAGCTCCGCCTGCAGCCTGACCTGCAACTCCGCGACGACCCGGCGGCTGTCGTCACGCAGGGACCGCGCACGGTCCAGTTCGGCCGAATAGCCGGTCGCGATGAGACCGCCATCCTCGACCCGGGCCGGAAGATCGTCGGCCAGGGCTGCATTCAGGGCGGCGTGCAGATCGGGTACCCGATTCGCGAGATTCTGCTCGGCGTCCGCGATCAGACGCGGACCTTGGGCAGATCCGGCGCCTGCCAGCAGACCCGCGATTACGTCGGCACAGGTCAGCGCATCGCGTACGCTCGCGAGATCGCGCGGTTGACCACGCCCTGCCGAGAGCCTGCCGAGCGCTCGTGCGAGGTCAGGTGCGCTGCGCAGGGCCCGGCCGAGCGGATCGGCGAGTTCGGTCCGGGTGACGAGCCAGGACCAGGCATCCTGACGCGCGATGATCAGCGACAGATCCGTGCTCGGGCTTGCGAGCCACAGTCCGAGCAGGCGGCCGCCTGCGGCGGTCAGCGTCCGATCGATGGCGGAGACCAGCGTGTGTTCCGTCGTGCCGTCACGTGCGCGCAGCAGCTCGAGGCTGGCGCGCGTCGCCGGGTCCAGGCCCAGAACGGCTCCGGTCTCGACCTGGGCCGGTCGGGCGAGACGCGGAAGCCGGCCGGCCTGCGTGCGGCGGATGTATTCGACGGCCAGCGCACCGGCGACGCACTGTTCGTCCGGAAAGTCCCCGATCGCATCGAGCTGGGCGACACCGAGGTTGCGCGACAGGATGGACCGGGCCGATGCGGGGGCGGGCGGTGCAATCGTGGGCGCGAGGCGGGAGACGTACTCGCCCGTGACCAGAGCCGGATCTCCGAGAATCTCGGCCGGATCCAGACGCGCCAGCAGGTCGGGCAAAGCCATAGGCGAGACGCTCGCCAGCTCGAACAGGCCGGTCGAGATGTCGATCCAGGCGGCACCGATCCGGACAGCGCTGCGTTTTCCAGTGCTGGCCAGTGCGAGCAGCAGGTTCTGACGGGATGCGTCGAGCAGGTCGTCCTCGGTCAGGGTGCCGGGCGTAACAAGGCGGACGATGGCGCGTGGAAGCGGGCCTTTCGGGCCGCCCTTTCGGCTTTCCGGGGTGGCCGTCTGTTCGGCGATGGCCACGCGGAAGCCACGTCGGATGAGGCGCGCGAGATAGGCCGGGGCAGCCGCGACGGGGACACCGCACATCGGGATCGGGGCCCCTGCATGGGTGCCGCGCGTCGTCAGGGAGATGTCGAGGGCGGTTGCTGCCGACTGGGCATCGCCAAAGAACAGTTCGTAGAAATCGCCCATGCGGAAGAACAGGAGCGCGTCCGGATTTTCCGCCTTAAGCGCGAACCATTGGGCCATGGCGGGCGTGGCGCCTTCCGGCGAGGGATACGTCACGTGGGCGGCAGTGCAGGCATGGGGTGTTTGTACCGGCTGGATCATTGGCTTGTGAAGCGGGCTCATCGTGCGAACCGCCGGAGCACCGATCGCGGTGATGCGACGCCCGTGGCTGCGAGCATCGCGAGATAGACGATGCCGCCGAACCCGATCAGGGCGGCAACCGTCACGAAGCGCAGCAGCTTGGGCCAGACGATCAGATCGGGTGCCAGCATGTGCTGCACCCCGATCACGACCGCTGCCATCACGACCGATGCGGCCAGCATCTTCGCCAGGCGCGAGATCTGGACCGTATCCGCCTGAAAATGACCGCGACGATAGAGGATGGCGGCGAGCAGACCCACGTTGACGAAGGCCGCGATCGTGCTGGCCAGCGGCGGGCCGACTTCGACGAGAGGCCGGTAGAGCAGCAGATTGAGTGCCAGGTTGAGACTGATCGTCAGGAAGCCGATCCGGACGGGCGTGCTTGTGTCGCCGTGCGCATAGAAGCCGGGCGTCAGGACCTTGATGCAGACGAAAGCTGGCAGACCAAGCGAATAGGCACGCAAGGCCGCGGCAGAGTGCACGACGTCGAGCGTCGTGAAGCGCCCGACGCCGAACAGGGCCGCGATGATCCCGGGTGCGAGCGCCATCAGGCCGAATGCCGCGGGCAGGGTGAGCATCGCGGTGTAATCGAGCGAGCGGTTCATGGAGCCGCGTGCGCCCGCCTCGTCGCCGGATGCGATCAGGCGGGTCATGACCGGCAGGAGCGTCGTCCCGGCAGCAGCCCCGAGCACGCCCAAGGGGAGCTGATTTAGCCGGTCGGCAAAATAGAGCCAGGAGACGGCGCCGGTCGGCAGCTCGGATGCGATCATCGTGTCGACGAGGAGGTTTACCTGCGTCACACCCGAACCGATCAGGCCCGGGACCATGCGCGTGATGAGCGTGCGGGCATGTGTGTTCAGATGCGGCCAGCGAGGCAGCAGGGTCAGCCCTGCGCGATGGGTCGCCCAGAGTACGAGCACGAGCTGCACGGCGCCGGAAATCGTGACACCCCAGGCGCTGGCCTCGGCCGGGGCATGAAAGAAATGGGCGCCGATCCAGGTCGCACCGATACCGATCACGTTGAAGGCGACATAGGCCGCCGCCGCAGCACTGAAGCGGTGCATCCCGTTCAGCACGCCCGAGACGAGAGCCGTCGCGCAGATCAGCACCATGTAGGGCAGGGTGATGCGCGTCAGGCCGAGGCCGATCGCGTAACGATCGGTATTGCCGTCATGGAAACCGGGTGCGACGAGCCACAGCACGGCGGGCATGAAGAGTTCGCCCAAGATGCACAGCAGGGACAGCCAAAGCAGCATCGCACCGAGCGTCTCGGCCGCGAATCGTTGCGAGGACGCTTCGCCCTCGGTCTCGAGCATCGCCGAGAACTGCGGCACGAACGCCGCGTTGAATGCGCCCTCGCCGAACAGGCGCCGGAACATGTTGGGCAGGCGGCAGGCCACCTGATAGGCGTCCTGCACCGGTCCCGCGCCGAGCAGGGCCGCGAGCTGGAGATCACGCACCAGCCCGAGCACACGGGACAACAGGGTCCAGCCGCCAACTGTCAGCAGATTCTTGAACATTGCCGCGTTTCTAGTGCGGCTGTGTGGCGCTTACCATGGGGCGTCTGCCGATCTCGTCATTCTCCTCCGCATGCTCCGGCGGTAGAGTGCGGAAATGCGATTGTTGATCGCGAGGGCGATCGGCAGGCGCCCGAAACGGCCCGTTGCATAGGCGTCCCGTTCTGCCGCGCTTACAGGTGGCTGCTGCCGCGACCCAGCGGTGCGCGTGAAGTCGCGCGGAGCTGACGCACGATCAGGGCGATCGCGCTGCAATAGGCGCCGATCTCCAGCGCCAGCATGATGCCGCCGATCAGGCCCGCATGGCCGCCGATGGCATGACGCGAGACGATGGGCACGAGCGATCCCAGGATCGTTGCGCACACCATCAAGACAATGGCGATCCCGATACGGCGATGGCGCATGGTCGTCGTTTCCTGTCCTGGACGGCCGCGTTGTGAATGTTGTGTCTAGCATGATGCGCCAGCCGACTGTTCGACAAAGCACATCCCACGACGCAAATCGTTGCAACGAGATTTGAACAGACCGCATGCGAAATCAAGTGAGGTCCGTGTCCGCAACATCACAGCCCGACTGGCGCATTCAGACGTAATATCTCACATAGATGTGCGAAAAATGTCATTCCATTCTGATTTATGTCGGATAGTTAATCGCCCGTTCACTTGAAAGGGCGATGAGCAACTGATGACCGAGACATTGACCGCCGCGGCACATTGGCACGATCGACCCACATACTGTGCGAGCCGCAACGTGCTCGCCGCTTTGCTGGGTCTTGCGGCCCTTGCGATGCCGATCCATCGCGCCTGTGCCCAGGCCGAGACTGCGAAGACGATCACCACACCGAACTATACGGCAACAGGCTTTCCGATTTCGGGCGAAGGGCAGGTCCCGATCGGGCCGCTCGTTCCCTCGCTGTATGGGAATCCGCATCTGTTCGGGGATTGGGGCGGGGCGCAGACGTGGCTCACGGATCACGGCATCTTCGTCAATCTGGCCCTGAACGAGGAGTTCATGGGCAACGTCACGGGCGGCCGAACGCGGGCGGACGTGCTGGCAGGCCAGATCGCGGGCGAGGTCGATATCGACTGGCAGAAGCTCGCGGGCATTCCCGGCTTCTGGACGCACATGCTGGTCATCAACGGGCACGGCAACAATTTCAGCCACACGCTCGGCGACTATGTCGCCAATCCGGAGCAGATCTATGGCGCGCGCGGCAATGTCGTGGCCCATCTCGTGGATCTGTATGCGGACAAGACGTTCTTCCATGACCGGCTGATCGTCTCGGCGGGGTGGATCCCGACGGGCACGTTCTTCGATTTCGATGCGCTCGGATGCTCGTTCATGAACGTGGCGGTCTGCGGCAATTTCGCGCCGGGCAAATACATGCCGGGCGGGCGCGACTGGCCGTCGGGAAATCTCGGTGGTGTGGTCCGCTACCGGCCGACGGAGCGCACCTACATCATGGCGGGCGCCTTCGGCGTGACCCAGGCGGGCTATAACGGCGGTATCTCGGGCTGGTCGTGGGGGCAGAAGATGAGCGGGGTCTCGACGCAGGTCGAACTTGGCTGGTCGCCCTCGTTCGGTCATGACGACCTGCTCGGCCATTACAAGATCGGCACGTATTACGACAATTCGACGTATCCGAACCTGTATGAGGACATCAACGGCAACTCGTTCCTGCTGACGGGGCGTCCGCAACGTCATGAATCGGGCATGTGGTCATCATGGTTCATGTTCAACCAGATGCTCGTGCGTAACGGAAAGGGGCTCGCCGACGGCCTGATCGTGATCGGTGGTCTCGGCTATGCGCAGGGCAACGTCACGGCCATGCGCGATCATGAATGGATCGGCCTGCTCGAGAGCGGCACGCCATGGGGCCGGCCGCTCGATCAGGTGGGCATCGAGTTCCAGCATATCGACATGAGCCATTCGGTCCGGCTCCAGCAGGAGGCGTCGCTGGCCCTCGGCACGCCATACCTCTCGAACCAGTGGGGGACAGTCTACGGGGTGCAGAAATGGGAGCAGGTGTATGAGGCGTTCTACAGCGTGCACCTGATGCGTGCGACGGCCCTGCAGTTCGACTTCCAGTATCTGCAGCATCCGGGGGCCACGACGACGTTCCGCGATGCGGCCGTGCTCGGCGGCCAGTTCACGACCAATTTCTGAACCGGCGATCTCCGAGCCCGGGGCTGCGGTGCTTGTATCAACAGGGACCGCGCCCGATATCCGTCTTCATGACGACCCGGACCTATGCGCCCTTCGACATCATGGGCCCCTCCGATCGTGCTGACGCGCGTGCGCGTCTGGCGCGGATCCGCAAGCTTGCCTGGCTGCTGAACGGAGCCTTCCGGATCCCGGGTGTTCGGATGCGCTTCGGGCTGGACACACTGATCGGGCTGGTGCCGGGCGGCGGCGACACGATCTCGGCATTGCTGTCGCTCTACATCGTCCATCAGGCATGGCGGCTGGGTGTGCCGCGTCCGCTGCTGATGCGGATGCTCGGCAATGTCGCGATCGAGGCGGCCGCAGGCGTCGTGCCGATCCTGGGCGATCTGTTCGATACCGCGTTCAAGGCGGATCTGCGCAACATCGCCATTATCGAGCAGGCTCTCGGCCCGCTCTGATCAACCGAATGCGCGCAGGAGTGCGGCGATCGTCACGGCGGACAGCAACGTCGAAACCAGGATCGCACGGCTCGCGACCCTGGCCTCGCGATCGTAGAGTTTCGCAAGCATGAACGGTCCCGTCCCGGTCGGCAGTGCGGCCAGCAGCACGGCTTCCTCGAACGTGGTGCGGTCAAGCATCTTCACGGCGAGTGCCGTCATGGCCGTGACACCCGGCTGAACGAGCAGTTTCAACGTCACGAGCCGTGCCACGGCCATCGGCGGCACACGACGGACCGTGGACCGGGCGGAGCCCGGACGCGTGTCGGCAAGGAACAATCCGATCGTCACGAGCGCGCACGGACTCGAGGCGCTGCCGATCAACTGCGCGGTCGCGGCAAACGGGCCGGCGAGGCCGATCCCGCTTGCGTTCAGCACGCCGCCTGCCAGGGGCATGAAGACAAGCGGGTTGCGCAGCAGCCCAAGCATGACCTGTCCCAGAACCTGGGCGGCGCTGCGCTGAGCGGCTGGATCCGCTCCGGCGTTCTCGAACTCGACCAGGGCGATCGCGATCGCGAACAGCAGGCACACGGTCAGCAGGGATGCGATCGTGACGGCTGCCATGCTGCCGGGGCCGAACACGGCGAGACAGACCGGGATACCGATGAAGGCCGTGTTGCTGTAGCCGGCGCAGAGGCCTTCGATCGCGGCACCGGACATTCGGTGGTCGCGTTCCGTCGGACGCATCCAGTCGAACACCCATCCGAGGAGTGCCGTCAGCAGGCATCCCGTCCCGAACACAATGAGCAATCCGGGTTGCAGCAGCACATGCCCGGGTGTCTGTGCGGTCGCCACGAAGAGCTGGGCGGGCAGGGCCACACGGACGACGAAACGATTGAGGCAGTCCGTCGCGCCGTGACCGAACCAGTTCTTCAGACCTGCGGCATAGCCGAGTGCGATCAGGCCGAAGATCGGCACCAGAATTCCGATAATGGCGGTCATGACAGGCGGTCAGTGATCCAGCACGACACGCATGACGGCCGACTGCACCCGCTCCGAGTCCGGGCGCGAGATGCTCGAGAACCACGTCGCGAGTGTACCGTCGCGCCCGATGATGTATTTGTAGAAGTTCCACCGCGGCCGGGCGAGGAAACCGCCCTGTCGCGCGAGCCAGGAAAACAGCGGGATGGCGTGCGCACCCTTGACCGGGCTCTTGGCTGCAACGGGAAAGCTCACGCCGTAGTTGTTGTAGCAGACGCGCCCGATCTGTTCGGCGTCGCCGGGCTCCTGCTGGCCGAAATCGTTGCTCGGCACTGCGATGACCACGAGGCCCGAATCGCGCCACCGTGTCCATACCGACTGCAGTCCCTCATACTGAGAGGTGAATCCGCATTCGGAGGCCGTGTTGGCGATCAGGATCGGACGTCCGCGATACGCATCGAGATCGATCGTGCGGCCGTCGAGACCGGTAAGGCTGAAATCGAAAGCGGTTGTCGCGGTCTGGGACATGGGCATCCAGGCTGTGGGAAGAGTATCGGGGACCCACTCTACGCAAGCGCGGTGCGCTGGACAAACGGCTGATTGCACCGCAGCCTGTCGAACGGACCTCCGTGTTTGTTGAAAGCGAAGCTACATAGTGCTGATCCATGTCCTGCGTGCAGTGTTCGGCATGGCGCTGCTGCTTGCAGCGGCCGCTGCCTTCTCTCGGACGCCCAGGCGGATTTCGCCGCGGATCGTCTTCGCGGCGCTGGCCTTGCAGATCGCGATCGGGGCACTGATCCTGTTCGTGCCGCCGGGGCGCGCTGCGCTGCATGCCGTGGCAAACGGCGCGGATATGGTCCTGTCCTATGGACGGGACGGCACGGCCTTCCTGTTCGGCGGGCTTGTCGGGCCGAAGATGACAGCCCTGTTCGGCGGCGGCGGATTTGTGTTCGCGCTGCAGGTTCTGCCGCAGATCATCTACATCAGCGCGCTGATTGCCATCCTGTATCATTTCGGCGTCATGCAGTTCGTGGCCCGCGTGGTCGGCGGTGCGGTCCGGAGCCTGATCGGGACCAGCGCGATCGAGAGTTTCTCGGCCGTGCTGACGATCTTTCTCGGGCAGAGCGAAATGCCGGTCGCCCTTCGCCCCTATCTCGCCCGGCTCGGCACGGCCGAACTCTTTACCGTGATGTGCGCGGGGCCGGCGTCGGTCGCGGGTTCGGTGCTGGCGGGTTACGCGGCACTGGGTGTTCCGATGGACTACCTGATCGCCGCATCCTTCATGGCGATCCCCGGTGGGCTTCTGTTCGCCAAGCTGCTCTATCCATCCGCGGACGAGCCATCGATGCCGGCCGCGGCCCTGTCGCTGGATGAACGGGCGGGTGGCATTTTCGAAGCGATTTCAGAAGGAACGAACGCGGGTGTCCGCGTGGCCGTCGCGGTGGCGGCAATGCTGGTCGCCTTTGTCAGCCTGATCGCACTGGTGGACGGCGTCCTTCACGGCGTGGGCCGCTGGTTCGGCGACGAGACGGTATCGCTGCACGGTATCCTGGGATTTGCCCTGGCACCCGTCGCCTGGGCCATGGGCGCACCGTGGTCGGATTGTCGCGCGATCGGCAGTCTTCTGGGCCAGAAATTCGCGTTCAACGAGTTCGTGGCTTATGTGGCAATGCAGCCGATGATCACGGCGCATATGTTGTCCGCGCGGGGGACGGCCATCGCGTCTTTCGCATTGTGCGGCTTCGCCAATATCTCGACGATCGGTATTCTGGTGGGCGTGTATGGCGGGATCGTGCCGGAGCGTCGGGCCGAGATCGCACGGCTCGCGCCGCGTGCCGTGCTGGGGGGCGCCCTGTCGAATGCCATGAGCGCCACCATCGCAGGCCTGTTCATCGGCTGAGGATGTTTCAGGCAGCCATGGCCTGTGCATGGTCGGCTGCCTGACGCACGATCATCGCCTGCGTCGTCGGCAATTCGATGACGCCCTCCGGGCGATCGGCCAGAAAGGTCCGGAACGCGCGGCGCACACCGTCCACGATGGAATAATCGTGGGTCAGGATGATGCCGCCGGGCACCATGCGCGGATAGAAATACCGCAGCCCTGCCAGTGTCGCGTCATGCAGATCGACATCGAGATGCACGAACGAGAACCTCAGTTGCTCGAGCCCCGCCGTGCTGTCGGGAAACATGCCCTGATGGAAGGCGACGTCCGGGATATTGCGCATAAGGTCGCGCACGGCATTCAGGGTGCCTGTGAACTGCCCCTTGTGAAAGACCGGCTCGTCCTTGCCGCCCATGTCCGGCAACCCGTCGAACGTGTCGAACAGATGCAGGCGGCGTGCACCCTTGACCGAGCCGATCAGGTGCGCCGAGGCGCCCCGGTAGACGCCGAATTCGGCAAAATCGCCGGGCAGGCGGCTCTGGGCACTCGCGATCTCATGCACGATGAAGGATTCGTCGGCGCTGAGAAGGGAATGGGCGCGCTTGCGGCAATCGCGCAGGCGGCCGAGCGTTTCAGGGTGCTTGTGACCGCTCAGAAGGCGGGTTTGCAGAATGTTCTGCATTCCGAAAGTCAGGGCGCGGGCTATCTTGTTGCGACCGATAAAACGCCGCATGGCTTCGTTACGCATCCACATGCCTGAACCGCCGCTCCTGAACCTTGAACAAGACCGGATGCGTCTGCAGGCCGGTTCAACCAGAACCGTTCAGCGGCATGACGGTTCATGACCATGTGTCGTTTTCTGTCATTCGACAGCGGGCGGACGGTCCAGCAGCAGGTCTCGCGCGCGGCTGACATCGAACTCGCCTGACAGCAGACGCGCGGTTGTCTCGACGATCGGCATCGCAACATGATGGCGTCGTGCGAGCGCCAGAAGGGCCGGCGCGGTCGCAACACCTTCGGCGACCGTGCTGCGGGAGGCGAGGATGTCGGCAAGGCGTTCGCCCGCGCCCAGTGCGAGTCCCAGACTGTAGTTGCGCGAGCCGCGCCCGGTGCAGGTCAGGATCAGGTCGCCAAGGCCCGCAAGGCCCGCGACCGTGGTCGCCCGACCGCCCATTGCCTCGGACAGACGTCCGATTTCAGCCACCGCCCGGGTGATCAGGGCCGCTCGGGCGTTTTCGCCCAGGCCTGCGCCGATTGCGACGCCCGCACCGATCGCGATCACGTTCTTGGCGGCACCCGCGAGCTGAACGCCCGCCGGATCGTCGCTGGCATACACGCGGAATGTGGCCGTGCCGACAAGGGCTGCCATCGTGCGCGCCGTCGTCAGGTCGGCGGCGGCAAGCACAGCTGCCGCCGGAAGACCCTGGGCGACCTCGATTGCGAAATTGGGGCCGGACAACATGCCCCGGTCATGGCCGGGCCGGGTCTCGGCAAGAATGTCGAGGGGGAGGCGACCCGTCTCGCGCTCGATCCCCTTGCAGCATGCGATCAGAGGCGCGTTGATCTCAAGTCGGTTGGAAATGTCGCGCAGCGTCTGCATCGGGACTGCCAGAAGGGCGAGATCGGCCGAGCGGGGTACTTCGTGCGTGATGGTGATGCCGGGCGGGATCTCGATGTCCGGCAGGCGCGGCAGTCGGCGCGTGCCGGGCGGCGGCGGCGAGCGCATCCACAGTGTGACGGCCGCACCCGCGCGCGCGCTCTGGGCCGCGAGTGCGATCCCCCAGGCGCCGCCGCCGATGACCGCAATATGGGGCACGCTCATGTCCGTCTTCCCGTTTTCATTCGTCTACGATGCGCGAAACGCCCGAGCACGCATCCGCATCGGGCGCAAGCAGGCGGCTGAGCGCGTCAAGGATCGCTGTCGCGGTTTCCGCAAAGCCGTAAGGTGGGCGCACCACCAGAAGTCCCGCGCCGTTCAGGCGCGTCGGATCGACTGGTTCCCGCAGCAGCAGTTCCGCCGTGATCACATCGCGCAGGCCGGCAGCTTCAACCTCGGCCAAGAAGGCTCGCACCGGGGCGCGGTGCTTGATCGGATACCAGACGGCGAGTACGCCACCCGGAAAACGCTTTGCCGCCGTGGCCAGTGCCTGCGCGGCGCGCGTGAAATCGTCCGGTCGCTCGAATGGCGGATCGATCAGCACGAGACCGCGTCGCAGGTCACCCGGGGGCAGGAGAGCGCGGATGGCGCCAAATCCGTCGCGCTCGTGGATCGCGACACCGCTGCGCCGCCCCATCGTGCGGCGCAGAGTGGCAGCATCTTCAGGATGCAGTTCGCACGCGATCAGGCGATCCTGCGGCCTGAGAAGCGAGGCCACGATCTCAGGGGAGCCCGGATAGCGTGCGGGCGCGCCGAAATTCCGCACGATCTGAAGATACGGTGTCAGGGCCGCATCGGGCGGCGCATCCAGGAGCGCGCCGATGCCGGAACGCCATTCGCCAGTCCGTTCGGCAGGGCCGCTCGTCAGGTCGTAGCCCCCGATCCCCGAATGGGTGTCGAGCACGCACAGGCCACCGGGTTTGCGCTGCAGCGCCTGCAGCAGGGCGACGAGGAGCGCATGTTTCATGCAGTCGGCGAAATTGCCGGCGTGAAAGGCGTGCCGGTAATTCATGCGGTGCGTGCCAGACTTTCAGAAAGTGGCCATCGGGGGCGCGCTGCAACCGTCAGGTCGTCCGGCGCATCGCCCCGGGCCCGCAGGTGCTCGATCGCGGCCCATGCGACCATGACGGCATTGTCGGTGCACAGTCTCAGCGGCGGCGCGAGAAAGCGCCAGTTGCGGGACGATGCCACGCCCTCGAGGGCCTGCCGGATGGCGCTGTTCGCGGCCACGCCGCCTGCGACCACGAGTGCGGTCGCATCGGGAACGAGCCGGGCCGCGTGTTCGGCGCGATCGGCCATGATGTCCGCGACACAGGCCTGGAAGCTTGCCGCCATGTCGGCAGCGTCGCGCAGCGGAAGGGCTGCCCTGCCGAATGGTTCGAGCTTGCGCGAGACGGCCGTTTTCAGGCCTGAAAACGAGAAATCGCAGCCGGGCTTGCCGTAAAGCGGGCGTGGCAGGTCCACGGCCTCCGGATCGCCTTCGCGAGCCAGTGCTTCGACAGCGGGACCGCCGGGCCAGCCCAGCCCCAGCATCTTTGCAACCTTGTCGAAGGCTTCCCCGGCTGCATCGTCGATCGTGCCGCCGAGACGTTCATAATGGCCGACCCCGCGAACGGCCACGCACTGACAGTGGCCGCCCGAAACCAGCAGCAGCAGATACGGAAAGGAGAGACCGCCCGGACCGGCGACAGAGGGCAGGCGGGCGGTCAGCGCATGGGCCTCGATATGATTGACGGCGATGAACGGCAGGCCGCGCGCGAGCGCCAGGCCCTTGGCAAACGTGCTGCCGACGATCAGGCCGCCGATCAGGCCGGGGCCTGTGCTGGCGGCAATGGCGCCAAGATGCTGCAAGTTCAGCCCCGCGTCGCCGAGCACGGCCCGCGTCAGGGCGGGCAGCACATCCAGATGGGCGCGCGCCGCGATTTCCGGAACCACGCCGCCCAGTGCCGCGTGTGCCGTCTGGGAGACCACGCGCTCGGCCAGCACCGTTCCGTCCTGTGCGAGAACGGCACACGCCGTGTCGTCGCAGGACGTCTCGATCGCAAGCACCGGGGCAGGTCTGAAACCATGGCTCATGCGGTGGCTCTATAACACGCATGCGTCGGCGCGAACCCCTTCTGCTCCAAGGCCGATTTCCCAAGGGCGCGCGATGCGCTACGAAGCGTTGCCATGACCGCCCGCGATCCGCAGCCCTTCATCCTCTCCACTCGTCTTCAGCAGGTCGCGGCCGGTGCCGTCGGGCGACTGGCGAGCCATCGTGCGAGCCCGCGGCATACCCTGCCGCTACGTGTCGGCACGCGCGGGTCGCCGCTCGCGCTGGTGCAGACGCGGGCATTCCTGACGCGGCTGACGCGGTTCTGCCCGGTGCTGCGCGATATGGGCGCATTTCAGGAACACCAGATCAACACGACGGGCGATCGCGAGCTCGGGCGGCGTCTGGCCGATATCGGTGGCAAGGGGCTGTTTTCCAAGGAAATCCATGAGGCCCTGGCGGAAGGGCGGATCGATTTTGCGGTTCACAGCCTGAAGGACCTCGAGACGACACTGCCGCCCGGCCTCGTGCTGGCCTGCACGCTGCGTCGCGAGGATGCACGTGATGCGCTGATCCTGCGGCCCGGACTGGTGCCGCCTAGATCCGGACATCCGCTCGACAGCCTTCCCGAAGGCGCTCTCGTCGGGTGTTCGTCAACGAGGCGACAGGCACAGTTGTCGGCCATGCGACCGGACCTGCGTTTCTGCCTTCTGCGCGGAAACGTCCAGACACGGCTCGACAAGCTTGCCTCCGGTGTCTGCGACGCGACCATGCTGGCCCTCGCCGGATTGCGGCGTCTCGGCATGGAGGACCGCGCGGATATCGTGCTGGCGCCCGATATCATGGTGCCGGCGGCCGGTCAGGGCATCGTCGGCGTGACCGTGCGCGAAAGCGATGCTGAATTGCGCGAGCTTCTGTCGGCGATCGAAGACCCTGTCGCCCGTGCAGTGTCGACGGCCGAGCGGGCGCTGCTGGCGGAGCTCGATGGGTCCTGCCGCACGCCGATCGGCGGTCATGCGCAGCTCGATCCGAGCGGCCAGATGCTGACGCTGGACGGTCTTGTCGCACGTGAAGATGGCTCTTTCCTGCTGCGCCGGCGTGTCAGCGGCCCCGCGCGCGACGCACGCAGGCTCGGGACCGAGCTTGGTCACAGCCTGCGGGCCGACTCGCCTGCCGATATCTTCGCGGACGTCGAACCTGTGTGAGTGCCATTGGCCCCCGTGTTCTCGTCACCCGTCCTGAACCGGGCCTGACGGAGACGGTGGAGGCCGTCCGCGCTGCTGGATTCGAACCGATCGCCTGTCCGCTCCTGCGCGTCTCGTTCCGCACGCCGTCTTTTCCCGCACACGTGCCTGATGCCGTCGTGATGACGAGCGGGCAGGCCGTCCCGGCTTTGACCGCCGCTATGCGGCACGGTGCGATAGATGCCGGGATGCTGCTCTTTGCTGTCGGGGATCGCACTGCGAACCGGGCACGCGCCGCAGGATTTTCGCGTGTCGAAAGTGCATCGGGCAACGCCGAGGATTTGCGTGTCCGGATCGAATCGGCTCTGGAACGTGGCAGTCGTCTTGTCCTGATGTCGGGGGCAGGAGAGGGGCTGGGATTGGCGCGGTCACTGCGTCGGGCAGGATTTCACGTCATCCGTCGCGTCGGGTATGCGGCTCGGCCCGTGGCCCACCTTCCGGGTGATGCGATGGCTGCATGGGCTGCGGCCCCGGCTGCGGCCCTGTTTTTCTCTGCGGCCACGGCGCGTGCTTTCGTAGGCGCCGCATCTGACGCCGATGAGGCAAGCCTGCGTCGCGCGCAGGCGATTGCAATATCTGGGCCGGTGGCGCTGGAACTGGCGGCTCGTTCCTGGGCCGGTATCCGTGTTGCGGTGCGGCCGGATGCCGCGGCCATGCTCGATGCCCTGTCTCGGCCCTGACTTGCACGCCCGAGAGGCGATACATTCATTCCGGTTCGACCGATGCCCGTACATAGAGGGGTTGCGGTGTCGGAACCTTTTCGTGCGCTGATGTCAAACGGGTTTTGCGAATACCTAGGTCACACACGAATATACTGCCCAAGGGTTCCGAAACTGCGCTGATCGGGTGAACATTTCGATGCCCGCATTTCATGCGGGACCGAATGTTGACAGTGCGCCTCCACGAGACGGCACGTCGGGGAGGGACAAAAGTTGATACTGAAGGCCATGCGGCGCAAGGACGCCGGCCTGACGAAGAAGAAGACGATCTATCATCTGACCAAGGGTTTGCGGGACAACCTCGACCGCTTCGTCATGCATTATGCATTGCTGCCGGACCGAGCGATATTCTCGGAGCGCGATCTGCCGTGGATCGAAATGATCCGTGCAAACTGGCAATCCATTCGCGCCGAAGCCATTGCCATTCGTGCGGCAGACATTCCATCGCTTGGCGATATTTCGCCCGATCATGGACGCATCGCAGCCGACCGCCGCTGGAGGTCCTATTTCCTTGAAGGCTACGGATACCGGCGTCGGGAAAATCGCGCGCGCGTTCCGACGACGGCCAGCCTGATCGACAGTATTCCGGATCTTGTGACGGCCTCTTTTTCGGTTCTCGAACCGGGATGCCATATTCCACGACATCGCGGCATGACGAAGGGGCTGCTGACCTTCCATCTGGCCCTGAAGGTTCCGCAGGACAGGGAACACTGCTGGATCCAGTTCGAGACGCCGGAGGGCTTGCGCGTCATTCCCTGGGAAGACGGTCGAACGATCCTGTTTGATGACACCTACAACCATGCGGTCTGGAACAACACGTCCGCCCCCCGGTACATTCTACTTCTGCAGGTGAGGCGTCCCTGTCGCTGGCCGGCCCGCGCTGTCCTGCGCGTTTTCATGTGGGGCGTGCGGTATTCGCGCTTCGTCCAGGACATCCGCAAGAGACTGGATGCCCGGCAGGCCTGACCGCCCGGCGAGATTACGGCCGGACAAAACAAAAGGGCCTGCGGCACATTGTGCCGCAGGCCCTTTTTGCGCGCGCCCCCCCGGTCGGGGACGCAGCGTGATCAGGCGTTCCCGGCGGGTGCGGGGAACTGCTGGGCGCGCTTGGCCTGCCACAGCGCGACGAAGTCGATCGGCTGCAGGACGACCGGCGGGAAGCCGCCGTCACGGGTCACGTCGCTCATGATCGCACGAACGAACGGGAAGATCAGACGCGGCACTTCGACGAGCAGGATCGGCTCGACGAGCTCCTGCGGCGCATTGCCCAGCGTCACGACCGCAGCATAGGTCAGCTCCGCGATGAACACGGTGCGGCCCGTGGCGCCTTCCTTCTCCGGCGTCTCGGTCGCCTCGGCGCGCACGGCGAGGGCGACTTCGAAGATCGGATCGTTTTCTTCGAGGCGATTCGCCTGAACGTCGATGTTCACGCCGATCTGCGGCGCCGTGCGCAGCGTCGCGAAGATCGCGGCACCCAGCGGCACCTCGAAGGACAGGTCCTTCGTGTACTGAAGGTTGATGTTCAATGGCAGGGCGGGGGGCGCACCGGCGTCGTTGGCGGGATTGGTCTCGGACATCGTCTGATCAGCTTTCTCGAAATGACGGGCCTGCGGAGCGCGCGCGTCGGATCGCACCCGCTCGTAACATCGTGCAGCGCGGTAGCACGCCGTTCGCCCCCAGCCAACCGGGGGAAGACGCTTTGTGGCGTCTCAAACGTGCCGGATCTCGGTGCGCGCCGGCCGTCGTCAGGCGGGCAACGCCTGGGCGGGGAAGTGCCGCCACAACGTCTGCGAACCTCCATCGGACGCAAAGTTCGCCCTTCGATCGGGTACGGTCCGCCTTCGTGACGGGCGACGCATGCGGATTCCGCAGATGCACCGATGACCGGCAATCCAGACTTTCGAATTTCTCCGGATTTTCCGTGGAGCGACGTCCGGAAGGCAGCATCCGTCCAGGAAGAGGACAAGATGGCGGCGCCCCGTAATCATGTCCGGCGGATCGTGCCCGGATCAGCAGGCCGTTCGATGACCAATCGGCACAGCGACGAGAATATTCGGCTCGTTTGAACGCCCGGATCCGCATGACGGTGCGAAGCAGAGATATTCTCGGTCAAACGTTCATCGGCACCCTGACCATCGTCAGCCGGTCGCACCTCAGGACATGCGATCGAGCGTGTTTGCCACCGGACGCAACCTGGATGGGCGAAGGAAAGCGAACCGGCGCCCGGCGGCATGAGCGCCGAAACCCGCTGCGCGGCAGGATTGACGAGTCGGTACCACGGTCGAAATAGCGCCAGTCTGCCTCGATGCGTGACAGGGCTAATCAGAGAAGCCGCCACTCGGCTTCATGCGAGGATCACTGACAGCGTGACCACCTCCTGCGACGACATATTTTCGGCATCATCGCGGTATTCCGGCCGATGCAACGTTGTGAGCCCATGGTCTACACCATATGTGTGGGATGCGCTTCGCGGCGGGAGCGACAGCATGTTCTGTCCGTTCCGCTTGCCTTTTTCACTCTTCTGCCGTGGCCCGACCGATGACCGACATGCTCCACAACTTTCCGATTGATATCGTCGTCTTTGCGGGCATAGCGGTGGCGCTGGGCTGGCGACTGCGCACCGTTCTCGGACGGCGTGGCGGCGCCCAGCCGGTGGTGGCGATCCGATCGATGCCAGTCGATGCGCGGCCGCGTCCGCAGCCGGTCCGCCCGGCCCTGGAAAGTCAGCCTGATCCCGCTTTTGAAATTCCCACGCCTTCGACCCGCATCGGTCAGGTTCTGACGGAGATCGGCAAGCTCGACCGCCATTTCGATGCATCGACCTTCCTGCGTGAGGCCGCGGGCACGTTCCGGACTGTCGTCGTGGCCTTTGCCCAGGGCGATCGTGACCGGCTGCGTCGCTTTCTGACCAATGATGCCTACGCTGCCTTCGACTCGGCCATCTCCGCGCGCGAGGCGGCCGGCGAAACACAGCGCAGCGAAATTCGCGGCATCCTGAGCATGGCGATCGACGACGCCGCGCTTTCCCGTCCGGCGGCCGAGGACAGCCGCGCCCTGCCGGTCGCGACCGTGGATGTCCGGATCGTCTCCCAGCAGATCAGCCTGCTGAACGGCGCGGACAACCAGCCGGTGTCGGGCACGGACGCCGTGACGGAATTTTCCGATCTGTGGCGTTTCGAGCGTCTGACCGGACCCGACGCGCCGGAATCGCTGTGGCGTCTGGCGAGCGCGCGGGCGGCCTGACGCGCGTGTTTCCTGGTCTGGCGAAGGCCGCATGAAGGTGGTACTTCACCGCCTCTTCCTGTCGCCACATCCTGTCGATTGATGATCCGTATCCCCAAACGATTCGCCTTTGCCGTCATCGGACTGCTCGCCGCCTGTTCCCAGACGTCGCAGCCGCTTTCGCTCCAGCCGGTCGATTACGCGCAGCTCAACGGCTGGTCGGACGAGTCGCCGGAGGCGATGATCCCCATGCTCCGGGCCCAGTGCGCGCATCTTGCGCGTCTGCCGCCTGCCACGCGTCTCGGCGGCGACCCTTCGATCGTCCACACGGGCACGACTTCGTCCGACTGGTCGGGTGCCTGTGCCGCGATAGCTGCCGTGCAGCCGGGACGCGCTGCCGCACGGCAGCTGATCGAGACGTGGTTCGCGCCCTACGAGGTTGAAGCCGATGCCCGCTATACCGGCTATTTCGAACCGGAAGTGCGCGGCGCTCTTACACGCGGCGGTGTGTATCAGACGCCCGTCTATGCGAAGCCGCGCAGTCTTGTTCGGACCCATGCGACAGACGGACGGGTGGTCGTCGGGCAATGGGTCAACGGTCAGTTCGCGCCGTTCCCGACCCGTGCGCAGATCGATGCCGGCGCGCTCGACGGACAAGGGCTTGAGCTGGTCTGGCTGGCCAGCCCGATCGACCTGTTTTTCCTGCAGATCCAGGGTGCGGGCAGGGTCGTCCTGCCTGACGGATCCACGTTGCGCCTTGCCTATGACGGGCGCAACGGCCAGCCCTATGTGCCGCTTGGGCGCTTGCTGGTGGACGAGAATCAGCTGCCGCCGGATCAGGTCTCGATGCAGACGATCCGAGACTGGCTGACGGCGCACCCCGATCAGGCGCGCACCGAGATGGAGCGTAATCCGAACTACGTGTTCTTCCGACGCCTGGATGATGTCGGGCCGACCGAAGGCGCGCCAGGTGCGTTCGGCATCGATCTGACGCCCGGGCGCTCCCTGGCTGTCGACCGTTCGGTCATGCCGCTCGGGCTGCCGGTCTGGGTCGAGACGACATTGCCGACCCAGGGCGGAATGGGTGGTGCGTGGCACCATCTGACGCTTGCGCAGGATCTCGGCACGGACATCAACGGTGCCGGGCGGGCTGATCTCTATACGGGTTGGGGACCGCAGGCACAGGCTGTCGCAGGCAATCTGCATGCCGGCGGACGCATGGTCCTGCTGCTGCCGCGCCGTGCGGAAGTCGCGCATACGGCGGCGGCAACCGACGCTTCCGCACAGGATCAGTGAAGGCGAAGGCGCCTGCGCTGCCGCGTACGGTCCGCCGTGCGCTCGGGCCGCATGTCCTGATCCGGGGTGACACGCTCCGGGTCCTGCGCCGGATGGAGGCGCAAAGCGTCGATGTCGTCGTGACATCGCCGCCCTATAATCTGGGGCTGGCCTACACGAGCTACCGGGATCGCCGGACGGAAGACGACTATCTCGACTGGATGACCGAAATTGGCGGCGAGATTGCGCGCGTCATGAAGCCGGGCGGATCGTTTTTTCTCAACATCGCCGGATCGTCCTCTCAGCCGTGGCTGCCGTTCGAACTCATGGTGCGTCTGCGAACTGTCTTCGCCCTGCAGAACCACATCACCTGGGTGAAATCGATCGCGATCGACGACGTGACGCACGGGCATTTCAAGCCGGTCAACTCGCACCGCTTCGTCAATCGCAATCACGAGCATGTCTTTCACCTGACGCATCAGGGAGATGTGCGACTGGCGCGCATCGCGGCCGGCGTGCCGTTCACGGACAAGTCCAACATCGTCCGGCGCGGTCATGCGCAGGATCGGCGCTGCCGAGGGGATACGTGGTTCATCCCCTATGAGACGGTGCAGGCGAAGCGGCAGAAATTCGATCATCCGGGCACGTTCCCGGTGGCACTGCCGCAAGCCTGCCTCGCGTTGCACGGCGCAGGCCCGGGTTCCGTGGTCCTCGACCCGTTCATGGGAACAGGCACGACCTTGCTGGCCGCCGAGCTGATCGGCGCGCATGGCATCGGGATCGACTGCGATCTCGGTTACGTCCGCACTGCCTGCGAGAGACTGAGTGCCGTGATCGCACGTGAATAATCGGTATCGCCGATTGCGATCATAGGCAGGAATGTTTTGACCCCGTTCACTACAATCATGCACATCTCACGAAATCGCGATTGATTTTGAACAGGGGGATGCAGCATTGGCGGGTTCGGCGTGGAAAAGAGTGTTAGGCGGCGTCGTCGCGCTGGGTATCGTGGCCTATGGCGGCACGGGTCTCTACCTCGAACATTTCGATCATGAGGGTGCGCCACGGATTCCGGCAGGCAGCCCGTCGCTTCACGACCCGATCTCGATGAAGGCATTCGCGGCTTTTCAGGAAGTCCGCTGCGATTACTGCCATACGGCCAAGACGTCGGCCGAGCTGCCGTTCTATTTCAATCTGCCGCTGGCCAACACGATCATGGCCCGTGACCTGACCCAGGGGCAGCGCCATTTCCAGTTCCAGCCGATCATCGTGGCCTTCCAGCAGGGCAAGCCGCCTTCGGTCGAGCAGTTGTCCCGGATCGAGGAGGTCATCTCCCAGAACCGGATGCCGCCCTGGGCCTATCTCACGCTGCATTGGCATGCCTATCTGTCGGAGCATCAGCGAGCGGACATCCTGTCGTGGATCGAGGACCAGCGCCGCCGCTACTACGCGACGCCGGGCGTGGCACCGCAGTTCGCGGGCGACGTGATCCAGCCGATCCCGGAAAGCCTGCCGGTCGACTGGCGGAAGGCCGAGCTGGGCCGCGCGCTGTTCTTCGACAAGCATCTTTCAGGCAACGGGCAACTGAACTGCGCAAGCTGCCATGGCCTGAATACAGGCGGTGTCGACCGTCTCGTGACGGCCACTGGCATCAATGGCCAGAAGGGGCCGATCAACACGCCGAGCGTGTATGATTCGGTGTTCAACATCGCCCAGTTCTGGAACGGCCGCGCCGCCGATCTGGCCGGTCAGGCCGCGGGTCCCGTGATGAACCCGGTCGAGATGGGCTCGCATGACTGGAACGCGGTCGCGGCTGCCGTCAGTGCCGAAGAAGGGTACAATGACCGGTTCACGGCAATCTATGGCAGCCCGGACATCAACCAGCACACGGTGACGGATGCGATCGCGGAATACGAGAAGACGCTGATCACGCCGGACAGCCGGTTCGATCTGTATCTCAAGGGCGACAGCCACGCGATCACGGCGCAGGAAAAGCGCGGCTATCAGCGCTTCAAGGAGATCGGCTGCTCGGGTTGCCACAGCGGAATCGCGGTCGGCGGCGATGCGTTCGAGATCCTCGGCCTTGAGGGGCCGTATTTCGACGACCGCCATTCGCCCCTGACCGCAGCCGATGCCGGGCGGTTCGCCTTTACCCACGCGAAGGCCGATCTGGAGCGCTTCAAGGTGCCCAACCTGCGCAACGTCGAGCTGACAGGGCCCTATTTCCACGATGGCAGCGTCAAGACACTGCCGGACGCCGTGCGGGAAATGGCACGCTACCAGACGCCGGATCATGACATCTCGAACCAGGACGTGGACGACATCACGGCGTTCCTGAAGACGCTGACCGGCAAGTATCACGGCGTCGCTCTTCCGGACGTGTCGCCGGAGCCTCCGCTCGGCGCCCCGGATCAGGCGGCCGCGACACAGGCGGCGCCCGCGCCGGCGGTGCCGCAGTAATCGGTCGGGGAAAAGAAATGGGCGGCAGGTCCGCGGGGCCTCGGAGTCCGGCGCGACCTGCCGCCGATCTGTCGTTTCTGATGACTGATCAGGCGAAAAAGGCTGACCGGAAGGTCGGCCTTTTTTTGTGCAGCCCGAATGGGCGAGGCCGAGCATGGCGGGCGGCCATCGAACCGCGACCATCCTCGTGACCCTGTGCGATGCTTGGTCCTTCGTTGCGAGGCGCTACTACCGCTCTAGTCACAGGAAAAACGGTTTCGGCAAAAATGGTCGCAGCAGCACGAGTGCCGTAGCCGTATTCGCGGCAGCGATGTTCGACACCATGCGGCCGCAGGATCGTTGCGCGCTTTGATCCCTGCGCCCGCCTGTTCTAGGCTGATCGTGCATGCGTTTCGCGTGTGGCCAGGGGAAGGTGTCGTCCTGCGGTCCAGAGCAGGGCGGAGGACGACGAACAGGTGGCGCGGCGCACGATATCGGAGCAGGAGACGCTCCTTTGGGACGCGGTGATGCGCGACGTTCAGCCCTTGCGCCGCGCTCGGTCGAAACCCGTGACGCCTGTTCCTGATCCGACGGCCGCGATAGCGCCCCCCGCATCAGCCCCGGCCCGCGCGCCCCGCCTTCCGCCGCCCTGGTCGCCGGACCCGGTCGCCCCGCCCAGACCCGTGGTGCCCTCCATCGGTCATCGCGCGCCCGGACTTGATGATACGAGCTGGCGGGCACTGTCGCGCGGGACAATGCGTGTGCAGCGCAGGCTCGATTTGCACGGGCATCGGGCACAATCGGCGTTCGAACGTCTGCATCGGTTCCTGCTGACGGCGGCACGTGACGGCGTGCGATGCGTGGAAATCGTGACCGGTCTCGGTTCAGGCGCCGAAGGCGGGGTGCTGCGACGCGAACTGCCGCACTGGCTCGACCGGCCGGATCTGGGGCCGCTGATCCTGGCTGTCGTGCATCCGCATACCCGCAATCAGGGCTCGGTGCGGATTCTGTTGCGACGCGCAGGTCGGCCGCGCTGATCGCTTTTGCGCTCTCCCGTTGCCCGTCAGCTCCGGTATTGCCGTGCTCAGGTCGGGGAGCCTGTTTGCGCGAAAGCGCTTTCGATCTTCTGAAGCCGCATCGGAACGCGGTCTGTCGCGTCCATAATTTCTTATCGGCGTTCGCGGAATGGCTGGAATCATATGGTGCTATGGAGCCGGCAGATTGCCACTGAACTTGCCAGCATTCCGGCCAAGGCCCGTAGTGTATGCACGGGATAGGAGGCTGGCGATTGAGGTGTGCGAGGGACTATCGTGAATAACGGCGTCGAGCCCGACGCACCGAAGAACGGTTGCGTCATGTCACTGTCGCCGGCGAGAGAAATACGGCCCCTGCACCCAAGCGTATCCTGGACGCTGGCAAGGAACCGGCGATGACTCTGAATACCCACGGAACCCGCGCCAGTCAGCGCGCCGAAACGGGAGTTCGTGCGACGACTATGTCTCCGGCCGTGAGGCGACAAAGCGACTTGCGGATCTCGGATCATCCCTGATGGCGCGGGATCATGCAGCGCAACCGGCTCTCGACATGGCAGGTTCTGACAGTTCGTGTTCCGCGTCGGATGATCTGTCGGCCTATCGTGCCGATCCACGCATTGCCGAGCGACTGGCACGTGTGCGTTCCGCCTATGCAGGTCTCGTGCGTCGTCGCTGGATCGTGCTGGCCATACTTGCCGTTCTGATCGTCGCGTCCGTCACGCTGGATTTCTCGCTCGGTCCGGCGCGGCTGACGCCTCTGCAGCTTGCACGCACGCTGCTGAACCCGGGCGCTGTCCCGCTGCCACAGCACGTCATCGTCTGGCAGATCCGGCTGCCCTATGCGCTGATGGCCGTGCTCGTCGGGCTCGCGCTGGGCATCTCCGGCGGAGAGATGCAGACGATCCTCGACAACCCGCTTGCCAGCCCGTTCACGCTCGGTGTCTCGGCCGCAGCGGCATTCGGCGCTTCGCTGGCCATCGTCCTGAACTGGCGTCTGCCGTTCGTGCCGCAGGAGTGGATCGTCTCGGCCGATGCGTTTGGCTTTGCAATCGCGTCGGCGGTCATGCTGGAGCTCGTGGCCCGCCTGCGCGGAAGCTCGACGGCGACTGTCGTGCTGTTCGGGATCGCGCTGGTTTTCACATTCCATGCGCTTGTGTCGCTGGTCCAGTTCGTGGCGGACGAGGACAGTCTGCAGGACCTCGTGTTCTGGACAATGGGCAGCCTGACCCGCGCCGACTGGCCCAAGGTCGGTGTGCTCGCCTGCGCCTCCCTCGTGATCACGCCGCTGTCGCTTCGGGCGGCGCCGGCACTGACGGCCTTGCGTCTCGGAGAGGACCGGGCTGCAAGCTTTGGCGTGGATGTGCGCCGGGCGCGCATCGCGTCGCTGCTGCGGATCAGCGTGCTTGCGTCTCTCGCCGTGTCGTTCGTCGGCACGATCGGGTTCGTGGGCCTGATCGCGCCCCATATCGCGCGACGCCTCGTGGGTGAGGATCACCGATATTACCTGCCGGCAGCGGCCCTTGTGGGAGGGCTGGTGATGTCGCTCTCATCCATCGCGGCCAAGAACATCGTGCCCAACGTGGTGGTGCCCGTGGGCATCGTCACCGCGCTGGTCGGCATCCCGTTCTTCCTGGCAATCGTGCTCAGGGTGCGCAGTTGATCGAGATGACGGGATATTCGCGGGCACATACGCACATGCCGGATACGCTGTCATCGCTCCGCGTCGAGCATCTCGCCGTGAGTTTCGGACGGCAGGAGGTGCTGCATGATATCTCCCTCGGTCCGCTGCCTGCCGGGACGACAACCGCATTGCTCGGCCCGAACGGGTCGGGAAAATCAACGCTTCTGCGTGCGCTGGCCGGTCTGCTTCCCGCACGCGGGGCGATATGGCTGGGCGAGCATGGGCTCGATCGGATGGCGTCCCGGGAACGCGCCCGGTTCTGCGCCTATCTGCCGCAGACACTGCCGCCCACCGTTGCCATGGAGGTGCTCGAGGCCGTCATGGTCGCGCGTCAGGCCGGTGGCGCGCGGGTCGACACGGCAACCGCGCTGGCCGAGTCGCTTGCCCTGCTGGATCGTCTGGGCATCGGAGAGCTCGCTCTTCGCCAGATGAACGCGTTGTCGGGCGGCCAGCGGCAACTGGTCGGCCTCGCGCAGGCTCTTGTCCGCCGTCCGCAGGTCCTCCTGCTCGACGAGCCCTTGAGCGCGCTCGATCTGCATCATCAGGTCGCCGTCATGGATTTCGTACAGGGGGAGACCCGCAGACGCGGGCTCGTGACCGTCATCGTCCTGCATGATCTGAACGTCGCACTCCAGCATGCAGATCATGCGGTAGTCCTGTGTGAAGGTCGGCTGCTGGGGGAGGGGCCGAGCCTTGCGATCGTGACTCCCGACATGCTGCGGAAGGCCTACGACGTGCGGGCACGGATAGAACAATGCTCGCGGGGTCGGCCCTGCGTCATCGTGGACGGGATCGTCTGACGTCGGAGACCGGTCCGTCATTCAAATCGGTCGTGTTTCCTGCCTCATCCGCCAACGTGGCTCGTTGAGGGCCAGCCAGCGGCGAAGTGCAAGAACGGCCGTCAGGTTTGGCGTCAAGGCCGCCAGCGCGGCGGCGCTGTTGTCTCCAGCGTTAAGCGTCAGCTGTGCATGAGCTGTCCAGTCGCGGACCCGATTGTCCTCGGTGGCGAGGACTGCGGCGCGACGCCAGCGCGCGACGGTCGTCGGCGGGGTCAGCATTGGCAGCACGAGCGCTGAATCGATGGCAGCCCCGGCCGCAACGGCGCACCACGCCTGATAGAGAGGACCGCCGGGCGTGCGCTGGCGCTGTGCCATGTAGGTTTCGGCAAAGCCGGGCGCGACCGTGCTCGCATTGCCTGCGCCGAACGAGAACAGGGGCGCGGAACCGGTTGGCAGGCGTCCGATCAGGCCGCGAAGATCCTCGCCCGGATCCGGGCTGAGCTGGATGGCATCCACCGTGCCGTCATTCAGGGCGGCAATGGCCTGAGCCGGTTCGGCAAATCCCTGGACCGGGACCGAGTGCAGGCCGAGCAGGGACAGGCCCAGAACACTGGCCAGTTCGACGCCCGTTGCACGCGACACGCCGATCCGGACGGGATGGTCATGGAACGCACCGGCAATTCGCGCGCGAAGCGTGCGGTGCAGTTCATTGCGCGTGATGGTCACGACCGGCGTCTGCGCCACCATAACCGACACCCAGCGGCTGTAGTCGAAATGAACCCGTTGATCGCCTGTCAGGGCCGCGATCAGCGCGGCACCCGGGATCAACAGGGCGGAGGCAACCTCAGCCTCGGTGCTCGTGTCGAACTGGTTCGCGGCTGTCACGCCGTCCTGGCCTGCGTCCTGTCGGATGCCCAATGTGCCTGCCGTCCCGAGAGAGCGGGCGAGCGGCTGCGCCAGGACACCGGCGAGCTGGGCCGGGCCGGTATCGGCACTGCCGCCGACGAGAAGGGCCGGCGGTCCGCCGACAGTGGCATCGTCCGCATAGGACGGCGCACCGTCATCGGCAGGCCAGGCCGCGCGTGCAAGGGCATGGGCCGGCAATGCAAGGAGCCCGGCCAGCATCAGGCGCCGGCGGGATACGCCTTGCCCGGGCACATCGCGCCGTTCGGAGTGCCCGGTCGGTCCGGGAGCTGGAAAAGGCCGTGGCATGCGCGGCAAATGGATGACCTCATGGTGCGACACGCCCTGCGAGACGCGGTTTTCGCGGTGGGCCGATGTGGCCGGCGAAGTGGATATGGCACGCCAATTACGGCGTGATCATGACCTGCGCGTCAACGTCCGGACGGCGTTTCAGGGCCATTTTACGTCCGGCGGCATGCTCATGAGGATCGCATCGACGTGGCCGCCGGTCTTGAGGCCGAAGGTCGTGCCGCGATCGTGCAACAGGTTGAACTCGACATAGCGCCCGCGACGAACGCGTTGAGCGTCCCGTTCGGCATCCGTCCAGGGGGTGCTCATCCGGGCCCGCACGACCGGCGGATAGGCTTCAAGGAACGCACGACCGACATCCTGAACGAAGCGGAAATCGTCCTCGACCGCGCCGCGATGGAACCGGTCGAAGAAGATGCCACCCAGTCCGCGTGGCTCGTTGCGATGCGGCAGGAAGAAGTAGCGGTCGCACCACTCCTTGAATTCCGGATAGTAGCCCGGATCATGCGCATCGCAGGCACGTGCGAAGGCGGCATGGAAGGCGGCGGCGTCTTCCTGCGCTTCGGCCGACTGCGGGAACATGGGCGTGATGTCGCCGCCGCCGCCGAACCAGCCCTTCGTCGTGACGATGAGGCGCGTGTTGAAATGGGCAGCGCAGACATGCGGATTGGCAGGGTGTGCGACCAGCGAAATACCCGTTGCAAAAAAGCGCGGATCTTCCTGCGCGCCGTCGATCTGGGTGCGGAACTCCGGGGAAAACGTTCCCCAGACGGTCGAGACGTTCACGCCGACCTTCTCGAACACGCGCCCGCGCATGACCGACATGACGCCGCCGCCATGGCTGGAACCCGGGGGCTCCCACGCCTGCGCCTCGCGCGACCAGGCCGTCCGTTCGAAGCGACCGGCAGCGGTGCTGCCTGGCAGGTGCGGCAGGTCCCGGGCCGCCGCCTCGTCTTCCAGCGCCTCGAATGCAGCACAGATCTGGTCGCGAAGGTGGACGAACCAGGCCTCCGCTTCGGTCTTGAGCGCGTCATGCGCGACGTCCGCGCGGGTCAGTGTCCGGAAATTCGGTTCGGTCATGGGCCGTCTGGGTGCGCCAAAAATGGCGCTTTGACAAGGCTTGTGGCTTGCGAATGGGGTCGATCTGGTGTTCCTGCGGGGCATTGATCCACGCGGGAAAAGGGAACAGGCGGTGATGGCAGGGGATGGAACGGACATGATCGAGCCCGTGATCGGCGTGATCGGAGGCTCGGGTCTGTACGAGATCGACGGCCTTGAGGACCGCGAGTGGCGCCAGATCGAAACGCCGTGGGGTGCGCCATCCGACGCGCTTCTGTTCGGCAGGCTCGCCGGCGTGCGCTGCGTTTTCCTGCCGCGTCATGGTCGTGGCCATCCGATCCCGCCATCGCGTCTGAACTATCGCGCCAATATCGACGCGATGAAGCGCGCAGGTGTTACGGACATCATTTCGCTCTCGGCTGTCGGCTCGCTCAAGGCGGAGCTTCCGCCCGGCCATTTCGTGCTCGTCGATCAGTTCATCGACCGGTCGTTCGCCCGCGAGAAGAGCTTCTTCGACACCGGATGCGTCGCCCATGTCTCGATGGCGGATCCCGTCTGCCGACGGATGGGTGACACGCTGGAAGCGCAGGCCCGCGGTCTCGGCTTCGACGTTACGCGTGGCGGCACCTACCTCGTCATGGAAGGCCCCCAGTTCTCGACGCGCGCCGAGAGCGAGCTCTATCGCTCCTGGGGCTGCTCGGTCATCGGGATGACCAACATGCCGGAGGCGAAACTCGCCCGGGAAGCGGAGATCTGCTACGCGACGGTCGCCATGGTCACGGATTTCGACTGCTGGCACACCGAGCATGACAGCGTGAGCGTCGATGCCGTCGTCAAGGTGATGCAGGGCAATGCGGATCGTGCGCGTGCCCTTGTCCGGGCTGCCATCCCCAGGCTGGGTCAGCGACGCGGCGCCTGTGAAGCGGGTTGCGATCGCGCGCTCGAGCACGCACTCATCACGGCACCCGACCGGCGCGATCCGGCACTGCTTGCGAAGCTCGATGCCGTTGCGGGGCGCTTACTTTAAAGGCGCTGCGTCTCGAGCTGCTTGAACAGCGCAGGCAGCGCATGAACAGGGCAGGGGCGGCCGAACAGCCACCCCTGCAGAATGTCGCATCCCATATCGACCAGGATGTCGGCCTGATCGCGCGTTTCGACGCCTTCCGCGACCAGTCGTCGTCCCAGACCCCGAACGATGTCGATGATCCCGTGGACGATCGTGGCTTCCGCCCCGGCTTCCGTAATGCCGCGCGTGAAGCTCCGATCGATCTTGATGATGTCGAACGGCACTTGCCGCAGATGTGTCAGCGAAGCAAAACCCGTTCCAAAATCATCGAGCGCGATCTCGAAACCGAACTCGTGCAGGCGATCGAGTTCGCGGCGGATGTTTTCCGACCCCTTGCCGAAGAAAACGCCCTCGGTGACCTCCACGCAGACCTTGTGACGCGGGACGTCGTGTTCGCGCAGGAGGCGATCCAGCCGGTAGGCGACGCTCTGCCTGTGAAAGTCGAGGCCGCTCAGGTTTATGGCGACATGGCCGAACGTCACGCCCGAGGACATGATGCGCCCGATATCCTCCACGGCGCGCGCGAGCACGAAATCCCCGATCTGGGTCGCCGTTTCCGGATCCTCGAAGGCATCCCTGAAGTGATCGGGCGTGCGTTCGCCGTAGAGCGGGTGGTTCCACCTCAGAAGCGCCTCGAGCGATGGCGCGTCGTCCGGTGAAACCGGGACCATCGGCTGGTAGAGCAGGTGGAACTGATCCTCTGCGAGCCCGATCTCGACCTCGTTCAGCTGTGCCATCCGCCGATCGAGCGCCTGCGTAAAGGCAGGCGTGAATTTCTGCGCGCGGTTTCGAAAGCCTGCCTTGGCATGGTACAGCGCGAGATCCGCCCCCTTGAACAGTTCGCTCTCCAGCATGCCGTCATGCGGCGCTGTCGCGTAGCCGATGCTGGCCGTGCAGCGATGCGTCAGGCCGTTCCACACCAGGGGATCGCGGATGGCGGCGAGAAGATCGTCGATCGCGCGCCGGACATTGTCTTCCGTCTCCCCCAGGAAGACGATTGCGAACTCGTCTCCGCCCAGTCGTGCTGCAGCCCGCCGTGGCGTCTCGAAGCGCCGGAGACGTTCGGCGATCGCCCGCAGCGTGGCGTCGCCCGCATCGTGTCCGTAAAAGTCGTTTATGTTCTTGAAATGATCGAGATCGATGAGCCCCAGGGTTACGGATGATCCGTCGTCTCTGGCCTGTTCGAGCCATGTCGACAGATGCCGCGTGAAGGCCCGACGGTTCGAAAGTCCGGTCAGGGCATCGATATTGACCGCCCAGTGCAGTTTGGCGCGGCTGGCGAGCAGGTCGTTCTCCATCCGCTTGCGATCCGAAATATCGAAGCGGATGGCGACATAATGCTCGATTTCGCCATCGGCCGAGCAATGCGGAACGATTGTGGTGTGGACCCAGTAGAGGGTGCCGTTCTTGCGGCGATTGCAGATCTCCCCGCGCCAGACGCGTCCGCTGGTGATGGTCGCATACATCCGGCGGAAGAAAGAGCGCGGATGATGCCCCGAGCGCAGCATTCGGTGATTATTGCCGATCAGTTCGTCTGCGGTGTAGCCGCTGATGGCGACGAAATGCGCGTTGACGAACGTGATCTGGCCCGCAGGGTCGGTGATGGCCACGATCGCTGCGCTGTCGAGCGCGTGGATAATGAAATCGGCCTGGGTATCCGACGGCCAGATGTTCAGCGGACGATCGGCAAGCGTATGCACGATGGGCAGGGGGAGCCGATCCCGATCCAAATCTTCCGTCGGAGACGGAGGTGCTATGATCGGTGTCTGTTCATTCATGCGTGGCCGGTGAGGCCCGGCGTTGCCACGGCGAGCCTCGTTCATGCTCCGTTTTGGTTTGTATGCCGCAGATTAACGTTTTCGGCTGTTACATAACACATATTTCACGGAGCAAAAACGGAAACTGTCATGAAGTGACAGTTCGTCAGGCGTCCGGATGGGCTTGTCCGGGCGTCCCATGCTCGGCTACGGGATCGTGGTCAAGCCTGTTTGCTTCCTCACGTGTGGCCGCCGGTGTCTCGCGCTTCTCGCCCTGGTCGGCTCCAATGAGCGGGGCTTCACCCAGATTTTCCTGAATGGCGGCATCCTCGACCTGCACGTCGGCAAGCTCGGGCGGCGGCAGGTCCGAGACATTTTCCAGACCGGTAGGGCCGCTTTCCTCCATACCGACCAGATCGGTCGCCCGGTCCATGTAGGCGTCGGGCCCGCAATCCGGCGCGCCTTCGGACTGCCAGAGTTCGCGTGCCTTGGCCTTGATGGCAGCGTCGCGCGCGGGATCTGCCTGCAGGGGATTGATGGACATGATGGGCCTCCGGAGCACGTTGATGACTATCCCGGGCCATGCGCCCGGGAACAGCACGCCAACGCGGCCCCGACGGCCGTCGTTCACTCGCAATGCCGCAAATCATCCATGCGGATGGAAAACGACTTTCGTGCAGTGATCGGATTTGTCGCGGAATTTCTCATACAGCGCCGGGCCGTCCTCAAGATTGGCGGACCGGTGACTGATGATGGTGGAAGGGTCGATGTCGCCATTCATGATCTTGCCGAGCAGAGGCTCAAGGTAGCGCTGCACATGCGTCTGCCCCGTGCGCAGCGTGAGACCCTTGTTCATGAGCACGCCGACCATGATCGGGCCTGCGGGCCCGGCATAGACGCCGGGCATGGACAGAATGCCGCCCGGACGACACGCGAGGATCGCCTGGTTCAGCGCGAATGGACGTTCCAGCGTGGTCACGGCTGACATGATCGCGCTGCTGATCTTCTGCGCCTGCGTATCGGCGCCATGAGATTCCATGCCAACGGCTTCGATCACGGCATCGGGCCCCAGGCCCCCGGTCATCTCGATCAGCGTCTCCTGAATGGGCTGAGCCTGAAAATCGATGGTCTCGGCGCCGCTCGCACGCGCCATGGCCAGCCGCTCCGGAACGGTGTCGATGGCAATCACACGCTTCGCACCCAGGAGGAAGCAGGACCGGATGGCCATCAGTCCCACAGGTCCGCAGCCAAAGATGGCGATCGTCTTCTCGGCTTCCGGCGTGATCTCGCAATATTCGGCGGCCTGATAGCCGGTCGGGAAAATGTCTGAGAGAAACAGGACTTTCTCGTCCTCGATGCCGTCCGGAATCTTGATGGGGCCGACGTCGGCATAAGGCACGCGCAGATATTCCGCCTGCCCCCCGGCATAGCCGCCGGTGATATGGGAAAATCCGAACAGCCCGGCCAAGGGGTAGCCGAATGTCTCGGCCTGCATTTTCCCGTTCGGGTTGGTGCGCTCGCAGCAGCTCCAGTTGCCCCACCTGCATTGGCGACATTCGCCGCAGCTGATGGTGAAGGGGACGACGATGCGGTCGCCGACCTTCAGCTTCGTGTTGTCGCGGCCGACGTCGACGACTTCACCCATGGTTTCATGGCCGAGCACGTCCCCGCATTGCATCGTGGGCATGAAGCCGCCCAGCAGATGAAGATCGGAACCGCAGATCGCGCACGAGGTCACCTTGATGATGACGTCGCGCCCATCCTCGATCTTGGGGTCAGGCACGCTTTTGCACGTGATCTTGCCCTTTTTCTGCCAGGTCAGCGCCTTCATGCCCGTCTCTCCAATCCAGAGGCCGAGCATCGAGAGGACACCCGTCGTGTCAGGAGTAAGTCACGGGCCGAGATACGGTTCCGGATGCTTCAGAGATGGGCGTCGAAAAAGGCAAGGCTCCGTGCAAAGGCAAGCTCGGCCGCATCGGGTTGATAATCCGGACGATCGGTGCAGCCGAATCCATGGCCTGCATCGTCATAGACGAACAATTCGATATGAGGCTGCGCCGAACGGATCGTCTGGACATCCAGATGAGAGATGTGCGTGTCGGCGCCGCCGAAATGGAGCTGCACCGGGCAGTGCGGCTTTTCCTCGGCAACCTGCGCGATGCCGCCTCCGTACCAGCCGACGGCCGCATGCACGGCGCGCGTGCGTGTCGCGGTCAGCCATGCGATCAGGCCGCCCCAGCAGAAACCGATGATGCCGCGTCGTTTCGTGCCGAGGGCCGATGCTGCCGCCTCGATGTCGCGCAACGTGTCCTCGGTCGCGATCTGCCCGCGCAGCGCCATGCCTTCGGAAGCGCCCTCGGCCGTATACGGCAGGTCCGCATCGCGCTGTGCCCGGTCGAACAGCGCGGGGGCGATCACGTGGTAGCCCTGTTCGGCCAGGCGATCGCATGTGGCCTGGATGTAGGAGGTAAGGCCGAAAATTTCCTGAACCAGAACAAGTCCACGTGTGGCGCCGGGATCCCCGGCTTCATAGGCGGAGAATTCGTGGCCATCGTCGGCCTTGAGCGAGATGAACCGGCCCATGTCGAGGCTCCCTGTCGCAGTGAATACCGGATTCTAGGGTGGGCGTTGTGTGGCCTGCGTCAACCCTGTGGTCGCCCCGGAGCCGGTCGTTCGTCCGCAGCAAAAGCTTGACTTCGGGCGGGTCAGCTCCTACGTCCGTGGCACTCTCGGCTGGAGAGTGCTAACGCGCTGTGGCATGGCGCACGCGAACCCCGGCGGCGTTGCTTACGTCAAGGACGCCGCCTTGAACATGGAGCGATCCATAATGGCGAATTTCCGTCCCCTTCACGACCGCGTGGTCGTCCGTCGCCTCACGGGCGAGGAAAAGACTGCCGGCGGCATCATCATTCCCGACACCGCCAAGGAAAAGCCGATGGAAGGCGAGGTTGTCTCGGTCGGCCCCGGTGCGCGGAACGAGCGTGGCGAAGTTGTCGCCCTCGACGTGAAGACTGGCGACAAGGTGCTGTTCGGCAAGTGGTCGGGCACCGAAGTCAAGATCAACGGCGAAGAGCTGCTGATCATGAAGGAGAGCGACATCATGGGTGTGATCGGCGGCTGAAAAGCCAGCCTCCATCCCTGATCTCGATCGCAATCCTCGAAAAGGAAGACAATCATGGCTGCTAAAGACGTTAAGTTCGGCGCCGACGCGCGCCAGCGCATGCTGCGCGGCGTGGATATCCTTGCCGACGCGGTGAAGGTGACGCTCGGTCCGAAGG
This sequence comes from Tanticharoenia sakaeratensis NBRC 103193, assembly GCF_000963885.1. Classification (GTDB taxonomy): domain Bacteria; phylum Pseudomonadota; class Alphaproteobacteria; order Acetobacterales; family Acetobacteraceae; genus Tanticharoenia; species Tanticharoenia sakaeratensis. The sequence goes on along the minus strand of NZ_BALE01000012.1, from coordinate 85,758 downwards.
GCCGCAACGTGGTCCTGGACAAGAGCTTCGGCGCGCCCCGCATCACCAAGGACGGTGTGTCGGTCGCCAAGGAAATCGAGCTGGCCGACAAGTTCGAGAACATGGGCGCCCAGATGGTGCGCGAAGTGGCCTCGAAGACCAACGACACGGCCGGTGACGGCACCACGACCGCGACCGTGCTCGCGCAGGCCATCATCCGTGAGGGCGCCAAGGCGGTTGCCGCCGGCATGAATCCGATGGATCTGAAGCGCGGCATCGACAAGGCCGTGAAGGTCGTTGTCGAGGAGCTGAAGAAGAACACCAAGAAGATCACGACCCCGGCCGAGACGGCCCAGGTCGGCACGATCTCCGCGAACGGCGAGCATGAGATCGGCGAGATGATCTCGCAGGCCATGCAGAAGGTCGGCTCGGAAGGCGTGATCACGGTGGAAGAGGCCAAGGGCCTGCACACCGAACTCGACGTCGTCGAGGGCATGCAGTTCGACCGTGGCTACATCTCGCCGTACTTCGTGACCAACACGGAGAAGATGACGGCGGATCTGGATAACCCCTACATCCTGATCCACGAGAAGAAGCTCTCCTCGCTGCAGCCGATGCTCCCGCTGCTCGAGAGCGTCGTCCAGTCCGGCCGTCCGCTGCTGATCCTGGCGGAAGACGTCGACGGCGAAGCGTTGGCGACCCTGGTCGTCAACAAGCTGCGCGGTGGCCTGAAGATCGCCGCCGTCAAGGCGCCGGGCTTCGGTGATCGTCGCAAGGCGATGCTCGAGGACATCGCGATCCTCACGGGCGGTCAGGTGATTTCCGAGGATATCGGGATCAAGCTCGAGACCGTGACGCTCGACATGCTGGGTCGCGCCAAGAAGATCCACATCGAGAAGGAAAACACCACGATCGTCGAGGGCGCTGGCTCGACCGACGACATCAAGGGCCGTTGCAACCAGATCCGCGCGCAGATCGAGGACACCACCTCGGACTACGACCGTGAGAAGCTGCAGGAGCGTCTCGCGAAGCTCGCCGGTGGCGTTGCCGTGATCCGCGTCGGTGGTTCGACCGAGGTCGAGGTGAAGGAGCGCAAGGATCGCGTCGACGACGCGCTGCATGCGACCCGCGCCGCGGTTGAGGAAGGCATCGTTCCCGGTGGTGGCACGGCCCTGGCGCGTGCGTCCAAGGCTTTCGGTCATCTCGAGTTCCAGAACGACGACCAGCGCGTCGGTGCGGACATCATCCGCAAGGCCCTGCAGGCACCGCTGCGTCAGATCGCGTTCAACGCGGGTGAAGACGGTGCGGTCATCGCCGGCAAGGTGCTCGAGCTGAACGACTACAACCAGGGCTTTGACGCGCAGAACGGCGAGTACAAGGATCTGGTCGCGGCCGGCATCATCGACCCGACCAAGGTTGTCCGCACGGCCCTGCAGGATGCGGCGTCTGTCGCCGGCCTGCTGATCACGACGGAAGCCATGGTGGCCGAGCGTCCCGAGAAGAAGGCTCCGGCCGCTCCGGGTGGCGGCATGGGCGGCATGGGCGACATGGACTTCTGAAGTCCGTAACCGCTTCTGCGCTTCCGTAGGGGAGCGCAGACATGCGCGACTCAAGTGCTTTCATGAGGCCGTGTCTCCGCAAGGAGGCACGGCCTTTTGCTTGTGCAAGGAAGGCGGGCGCAACTTGCATCGGATCATCGAGTTCTTGCTGCACCGCAACGTCGTCTGCGCGACACGAGCGCAGCCGGGTTGGCGGTCTTGCCAGAAATGGAAGGTCCGGTGCCATGAACAGAGCTGTTGGCCTGTTGGCAGCAACGTCGCTGCTGGTTCTCGCAGCATGCACACAAGCGTCCGACCCGCCGGTTGCGGCCTCTCCGGCCATGGCCGGGCGCCCGGCCGATACCGCAACCGCCCCTGGCGGTCCCGGCCCGGGCGTCGGACAGGGCGGCGTTGGCTCGGGAATGCCCTAGTCGTCGCCCGTCAGTCGTCGCTGAACCCGTTGCGGACGACCATGGGCTGCAGGATCTCGAGCGCGCGGGTTCTGGTGGCGATGGCCGCGATCTTCGGGGTGGTTGCGGAAAACCATGCCATGCGCGGACGCCATGTCGTCATGACGGACAGATAGATATCCAGAATGCCCGGCGTGGTTCCCAACACGAACGGACCGGCAATTTGCGTTTCGAGCCACGCATAGAGCCGGAGGCGATAGTCGTCCGTGCTGTCGCGCAGCTCGTCCGGCGCCTGTTGCGTCCATCGGACCGGATCATCGCCATACGTGAATGTGGGATAGACGTTGGCCACCAGCCAGACCAGAAGACGCAGGAAACGTGCGTGGTCAGGATGTCCGGGCTGGGGCGCCAGATCGGGCCGGCCGGCGGAAAAATAGAGTGCGATGGCAGCGCTTTCCGTCAGGATCGTTCCGTCATCCAGAACGACGGCCGGAACCTGCCCCAGCGGATTAACCACGTACAGATGCGTCCGAGCCGGCCCGGGCGTCTCGAACCCGGACACGTCAACATAGTCGAACGGAATGCCGGCGAGAGCCAGGATGCCTTCCGTGATTGCCGAGCCATATCCCGGCGCGCCGTAAAGTTTCATCGGATCCCGCTCCTTCGGTCCATCATGGGACATAGGGGTCGTCGGCGAACCTTCCGCGCAACGGGCCGTAAGCACGTCTCCATGGAAGGATTGCCTGCATGAAGAAATGGATCGCACTCGTCGCAGTTTTGACGGCAACGCCCATCATGGCCCAGCCGGACAGCGGTACGGCCGCAAGCGTCATTCCAGGTCCAACCTCCGTTCACTGGAAGCCGGCGCCGCCAGATTTCCCCAAAGGGGTAATGCTCGCCACCATGATGGGCGATCCGGGCAAGCCAGGCGTCTTCGTGATCCGGGCGATGATGCCGGCCCATAGCGTCATAGCGCCGCACATCCACGACTCCGACGAGGCCCTGACGGTCATCTCAGGGCATGTGCGCCATTATATCGGACCTGCGATGGATGCCGCACATGGTCAGGCACTCAAACCCGGCGCATTCGTGCATCTGCCCCAGGGCACGCCGCATGCGGTTGCAACCGACGGCGGTCCTGCGGTTCTGGAAGTCGCGGGCACGGGGCCGTTCAGCATGCATTACGTCAACCCAGGCGACGATCCGTCACAGAAGGCGGCTCAGCGATAAGCGGGTGGCGGCTGCCAGGGGCCGCGCGCCTGCTCGTAAGCGTATCCCAGCGCCAGCAGGCGCGCCTCGGACCATGCCGGACCGATGAATGACAGCCCGACAGGCAGTTCCTTCAGCTGACCCATGGGAACCGTCAGATGCGGATCACCTGCCACGGCGGCAAGCGACCCTGCGCCGGTATTGTCGCCCGGACGATCGCCATTGACGAGGTCATTGACCCAGGCCGGCCCGATCGTTGGCGCGACAAGCGCGTCCAGATGATCGCGCGCGAGCATCGCGTCGATCCCGTCATGGCCCGCGACCCGGCGGGCGCGGTCGCGGGCCTGAATATAGGCTGCGTCGGTCAGCGGGCCTGTCCGGATGCTGCGTTCCATCAGTTCCTGCCCGAACCAGGGCATTTCCTGCGCGGCATGAGCCTGATCGAAGGCAATGACGGATGCCATGCTGCGTGTGGCGACCGCCGGAGGCGTATGGGCGAGATAGCGGTCAAGCCCATCGTGGAACTCGTAGAGCATCACCGTCATCTCGTCGTCGCCCAGCGTCGGCGTGTCATAATGCGCGATATCGACGATCGTGGCGCCCTTGGCGCGCAGCACGTCCAGCGCAGTATCGAAGCGGGCCCTGACGTCAGGCGACTGACCTTCAGCGAACCGTAATGCCCCGATGCGCTTGCCGCGCAGGGCGTCAGGGTTGAGGCCTGCGAGGTAATCGACCCGGCGGCGATCTGCTTCTTTCGTGGCAGGGTCGGCCGGATCGGTGCCCGCGATCGCGTTCAGCAACAGGGCGGCATCGCGGACAGTCCGCGCCATGGGCCCCGCCGTATCCTGGCTTGCGGAAATCGGCACGATCCCGGTGCGCGACACCAGCCCCACTGTGGGCTTCAGACCGACGATTCCGTTCATGGCGGCAGGGCAGGTGATGGAGCCGTCCGTCTCGGTGCCGATCGCGAGCGGCGCGAATCCGGCGGCGATGGCAGCGGCACTTCCGGCGCTCGAACCGCAGGCCGTGCGTGTCGTGTCCCACGGGTTTCGGGTCAGGCCGCCCACGGCGCTCCAGCCGCTGGACGCGCGATCGGACCGGAAGTTGGCCCACTCCGACAGGTTCGTCTTGCCGAGCACGACACCCCCCGCCTTGCGCAAGCGGGCGACCAGCGAGGCGTCGCGATGCGTCAGGTTGGCAGCCAGTGCGAGCGAACCGGCGGTCGTGGGGAGCAGATCGGCCGTCTCGATGTTGTCCTTGACCAGAACCGGCAGGCCATGGAACGGCCCGATTGTGCCCGCGGCCGCGCCATCGGTCTCTGCGCCACGGTTCAGTGCCAGAATTGCATGCACGGCGTCGTCATGCGCGCGGATGCGGTGCGCATACATGGCCAGAACGAGGTCGGACGTGATCTTGCCCTGTGCGAGGAGCGCGGAAAGATCGGCCGCGCTCATCTGGGGCGACACGCCGGCCGGAAGCGCGGGCCCCGGCGAGGCAGATGCAGGGTGCGCGTGTCGCATATCGGGATGATGTGGCCGCGCGCCGACGGACGTCGAGACGATCGCGGATGCGAGAAGCAGGCTGAAGCGGAGTGGCCTTTGGGTGATCGGCACGGCAGGTCCTGAAAGCGTCAGTGCGACGGGGAAGCGGCAAGGAACTCTGCAACTGCCCTGATCGTATCGGCAAGTCCGAGCCGCTGCACCGACACGCCCTGCGGAAAGGCCGAGAACAGCCGGCTGGGCGCGCGCCGGTCCAGCAGGACGAATGCGCCCCGATCGTCCGCCCTGCGCACCAGACGTCCGAACGCCTGCCTCAGACGCATCCGCGCGATGCGATCGTCGTACAGGCGCTGGGCCTCGACTTTCGAGAGAGCATCCGACGGGCCGTCTTCGGCCGGGCGCGACAGATGCAGGCGACGCTCGCGATGAAGGATGTCGGGCCGGGGCCAGGGCAGCCGTTCGAACACGACGAGCCGCAGGGAGCGCCCCGGAACGTCCACCCCGTCGCGCATCGCGTCCGTGCCGAGTAGACAGCTGTCCGGCTCCGTGCGGAAGACGTCGACGAGTGTTGCATTGTCCATCGCATCGACGTGCTGCGCATAGAGCGGCAGACGGGCCGCCTCCAGGGCAGGGCGGATTCGCTCCTGCACCGCGTGCAGACGGGAAATGGCCGTGAAAAGGCCGAGCGCGCCGCCACCCGCGGCCAGGAAGAGCTCGCGATAGGCCGCAGCCAGCGAATCGGGATCGTCGCGCGCCACGTCGGTCACGACGAACGCCCGCGTCTGCTTCGCGTAGTCGAACGGGCTCATCAGGGCTGCGCGCGTCGGCTTGTGCGCGAAATGGGGCATGCCGAGCCGCATCTCGGCCGCACGCCATGCCGGCTGTTCCCAGTCGCTTCCCGCCGTATCGGGCTGGTCACGCAGGGTTGCCGATGTGATGAGCATGCCATGCGCCGGGCCCTGCATCGTGGCGGCGAACGGTGCCATTGGATCGAGCCAGTGCCGGTGCAGCCCGATGTCGTGGCCGCGCTCTGCCGGGCTCGCTCCACGAACGGCCGGCAGCGGATCGGCGCGGATGAAATCGACATAGGTCGGTGTGGTGCCGGCCGCGCGTTCGGCCGGGACCTGATCCAGCATCGCGGTCCACGCGTCGACGGGCGCGATCGCGCGGCGCGTGATGGTTCGGACCAGCGCCTCGATCCGGGCGCGTTCACTGCTCTCGAGGGCGTCCGCGTCCTCCTCGAGCTTGGCCTGAAGGCGCTGTATGAGCGTGTGCAACGGGGTGCTCAGGCGCCCAAGCGCGCGGGAGAGGGCGGCCGCGGCCTCGAGCACGTCATCCGGCACAGGGTGAAGATCACACTCGCCGCCGAGCATTCGGCGTGCGCGCCCGTCCTTGCCGGCAAGGCGCGCGGCGAGCTCGCGATCGATGGCCGCGAGAAACTCCTCCGTCGGGTTGTTGGGTGCCGGTTCCGGCGCGAGTCCGCGTGCGGGCAGGGGGGCTGCCAGAAGAGCCGTGAACGGGTTGGAAGGCGTGGACGGCGGCACATCGGTCTCCGCGTCCTCGATCGGTTCGGGCGGTGGCGCATGGGCTACCGCGCGATCCGCCAGCCGGGTAGCCCAGCCCGGGGCAGGCAGCGCGCGGGCGGCAAGCAGCACCGCATCCATCGGCGCTTCGAGGCTCGCCTCGGTCGCGACCAGATCCTCGAGTCGGCGGCGCAGGCCGCGTGCGCGGGACCGGCTGCCCTCGGCGCCGAGCAGCCAGCGGCGCAGTTCTGCGGCCTCGAGACCGGACAGGGTCGTTGCAAATGCACTGTCGGCGGCATCCGGGACGTGATGTCCCTCGTCGAACACGTAACGCGTCGGCACCGCGTCCTCGGCCAGCGGCGCCGAGCCGGAGGCCGCGCTCCAGGCCGCCTGCGACATGACGAGCGCGTGGTTTGCAATCACGAGGTCCGCCTCACGGGCCCGGCGGATCGTGTGCTCCACGAAGCATGTCTGGTAATGCGGGCAGGCACCATGAATGCATTCGCCGCGCCGGTCCGCCATGGCGGTCAGTGTGCCGCGTCCGAACAGTTCGCCGAACCAGCCCGGCAGGTCGCCACCGGAGAGGTCGCCGTCGTTGGTGACCTCTGCCCAGAGCGACAGCAGAGCCAGCGGGATGAGCGCGGCACCGGCCGCAGCGCCGCGCGACAGGACCGTGTTGATGCTGTCCTCCATGTTCAGGAGACACAGATAGTTTTCGCGGCCCTTGCGCACCACGACCGCATGACGCCGGATCGCAGGATCCGGATAGAGTCTGCGCAGTTCCTGATCGATCTGCCGCTGCAGGTGGCGCGTGTAGGTGCTGATCCAGACCGCGCCGCCGTTCATTTCCGCCCAGAGGCTGGCTGGTGCCACATAGCCGAGTGTCTTGCCGGTCCCGGTGCCTGCTTCAGCCAGAACGATATTGGGCGCCAGCGCGTCTTCCCTCGGATCGAACGCGCCGGCGGCAACGGACGCGAAATCGGCCTGGCCCGGCCGGGTCTCGGCATCGGGTCCGAGGATCTGGCGCAGGCGCGTCCGCGCATCGCCCGGGGCGACAGGATGGTTGCCCGGCGCGGGCCTCGGGGCGGTTTCCTCCCATTTGGGCAGGCGGCGCCAGACGCGGAGCGCATCGAATGTCGGTTGCGGCTGATCCGGCGCATCCAGGGCGTCGGCGACGATCCCGGCCCAGGGCCATCGACCGGCGCGCAGCACCGACAGCATTTCGCGCAAGGGCTTGCCGTCTGCCGTGCCGCTGCGTGCCCGCAATGTTTCCAGCATGGTATCGGCGAGGGCAGGCAGCAGGTCAGCCTCCAGCCGGGCCGGGACTGGAACCTGCAGCGCGATCGCAAGCCCGCGTGGCGTGGGAGCGGCGCTGCGGCCGGGATGGCAGAACAGGAACAGTTCCAGCAGATCGAGCCACGGACCGGGGGGCGCCGGCGGCGTCAGGCCGATACCGCGCAATGTCGCGGGCGCGTGGACCAGCAGCGGCGGCGGCAGCGTGCGCAACAGCGCGGGCAGATCGGCCCGGTCGGGGACCAGCAGCTCGCCATCGGGCGTCAGCAGCGAGCACGCGCCGTGCCCTGCGATCAACGCGGGTGCCGTTGCGAGATCGGGAAACGGCGATGACGGTAGGGCGGGCATGTCAGGCATTGGCCCGGTGGAGCATAGGGCGCGTCGCGGCACTTGTCGCCGCGTTCTTCCCGAACAAGAACAAAACGGCAAAATCGGTCCTGATATACTGTGTCAAATCAATGGATTATGCGCGATCGCTTGACCGGGCCCCGCGCAGTTCCTAGCTTCTCGCGCATCATGGTATCCGATAGTGCTCACCACGCCGCGCCGCGCGCCGAAAGTCATGAACTCCCGAAGGCCTGGCCGTTCGAGGAAGCCCGCAAGATCTCGAACCACGTCGCCGCCGGCGGCGCGGGCGCCGAAGCACGTCCTGCGCTGCTCGAAACGGGATACGGGCCGTCCGGCCTGCCGCATATCGGCACGTTCGGCGAAGTTGCCCGCACGACCTGGGTACGGCAGGCCTACGAGGCGCTGACCGGTCGGCCGACGCGCCTGCTCGCGTTCTCGGACGACATGGACGCGCTGCGAAAGGTGCCGACCAATGTGCCGAATCAGGCCATGCTGGCCGAGCATCTCGGCCTGCCGCTGACTCGGATTCCGGATCCTTTCGGCAAGTTCGAGAGCTTCGCGCACCACAACAATGCCATGTTGCGGGAATTTCTCGACAATTTCGGCTTCCAGTACGAGTTCGCGTCCGCCACGGACTATTATACGCGCGGCGTATTCGATGCGGCTCTCCGCCGTATGCTTGAAGTGCATGACGAAATAGTGGCGTTGATTGCGCCGACACTCGGCGAGGCGCGGCGTGCGACCTATTCCCCGGTATTGCCGATCCATCCGCGCACCGGTCGGGTGATGCAGGTGCCGGTGCTGGGGGTCGATCCCGAAGCCGGAACCGTTCAGTGGCGGGACGAGGACGGCGAGGCGTTCGAGACCTCCGTCTTCGGCGGCAAGGCCAAGATGCAGTGGAAAGCCGACTGGGCCATGCGCTGGTTCGCTCTCGGCGTCGATTACGAGATGTCGGGCAAGGACCTGATCGACAGCGTCCGTCTGTCGAGCCAGATCTGCCGCGTGCTGGGCAAGGAACCGCCGGCGGGGCTGACCTACGAGCTCTTTCTCGACCAGAACGGCCAGAAGATTTCCAAGTCCAAGGGGAACGGGCTTTCGATCGACGAGTGGCTGCGTTATGCGCCACCGGAAAGCCTCGGCCAATACATGTTCCATCAGCCGACACGCGCAAAGCGGCTGTTTTTTGACGTTATTCCGCGCGCGACGGACGAATACCTCGCCAATGTCGACAAGGCGGCCCAGACCGACGATCCGGCCGTGCTCCAGGCCAATCCGGCCTGGTTCATCCAGGGCGGCACGATCCGCCCGCAGGATTCGAGCCCGGTGTCGTTCACGGCGCTGATGAATCTCGCGAGTGTTGCGAACGCCGATGATACGGCGACGCTCTGGAAGTTCCTGCAGCGCTACGATCCGGAGCTCTCGCCGCAGACGCATCCCTATGTCGACCAGCTCGTTGGTCGTGCGCTGGCGTATTTCCGGGATTTCGTGCGCCCGGCGAAAGTCTATCGCGCGCCGAACGAGACGGAGCGCAAGGGCCTGCAGGATCTCGCCAACGCGTTGCGCACCACGCCCGCGGATGCGACGCCCGATGCGGTGCAGGACATCGTGTTCGAGGTCGGCAAGCGATATTTCGCAAAGCCCCAGCTCCGTTCATGGTTCGGCTGCCTGTACGAGGTCCTGCTGGGCCAGACGGAAGGACCGCGCTTCGGTATCTTTGCGTCCCTGTATGGTCTTCCCGAGACCGTCGGGCTGATCGATGGAGCGCTGGCCCGGTCTGCAGATGGCAATGAACATGCCGTCGAATCCGTCACGGCCTGAGCGAAGCGTGCGCGAGGGATCGTGAGCGTCGCACCGGAGCCGCAAGCAGACGATCCGATCGTGCCGTGCGCCGGGAGCGCCGGTGCGCCGCATCGTTGGCGCCGTCTCCTGCACCGCCTCCCGGCGGCGCTGGGTCTGGTGCTGATGATCGCAGCGATCGTCGTCATCGTCCGCGAACTCCATACGCTGTCTTTTCACGATATCCGTGCAGCGCTGCATGCAATGCCAGGCCGCGCGGTCAATGTCGGCATCGCGTGCACGGTCCTGTCGTACACGATCCTGAGCTTCTATGACTGGCTCGCGTGTCGGCAGGTCGGCGCGGATGTCTCGTATCGCAGGGCCGCGTTTGCGGCGTTCTGCTCCTATGTACTGTCCCATAATCTCGGCTGCTCGGCGATTTCAGGCGCTGCCGTCCGCTTCAGGCTTTATCGGAACTGGGGCGTCGGCAGTGCCGCGATCGCCCAGATCATCGCGTTCTGCTCGACCACCTATCTGCTGGGTACGCTCGCACTGATCGGGGGCGTCCTGCTGGCCGAGCCGGGGCATCTGCCGCTGATCTCGACCCATGTGCCGGAGATCGTGCCGATCGTGATCGGCATCGGCATGTGGGCCGTGATCGCGGCATATGTCGTCATGTCCCTGCGCCCGCGTGTGCTTCGTATCCGGCATCATGAGATCGATCTTCCGGGTATCGGCACGGCGCTGGCCCAGGTCGCGGTGTCCAGCGCGGACATGGCGGCAACGGCTCTGATCGCCTACGTCCTGCTGCCGCACGGCGTTCCGATCAGCTTCGGCGCGTTCCTCGCGATCTACATGATGTCCTACACGGCAGGTCTGCTGGCGAGCGTGCCGGGGGGCCTGGGCGTCTTCGATGGCGCGATGATGCTGGCTCTCGGCCATTACATGAGCGCATCGGCCATTCTGAGCACGATCCTCGTGTTCCGCGTGCTCTACTACATCGTGCCGCTCGTCCTCGCGGGCCTCATGTTCGCAGGGCACGAGATGTTCCTGCGCGGAGACGCGGCCCTTGGGCGCAAGCGCGCGCAGGCGGCGCGCCGCCGTGGCGAGCCCGCGCCGGTATTGGCGCCGCGACCCAGCCACGTGATCCGGGAGAGCGAGGCCGATTTCTCGGTGGCGGTCGCAACCGGTGTCGTGGCCGCGTCAGGCATCCTGCTTGTAGTTTACGCTATGTTGCCCTCGGCTTATGCCCCGACGGGATTTGGCGGCTGGTGGCTGCACGAGGTGACCGATTGCCTGCTTTCGGTCACCGGCGTCACGCTGGTGGGGCTTGCCATCGGCTTGTCCCAGCGCGTGCTGCTGGCCTGGAAGGCGACGATCGGATGTCTGCTGTGGGCGATCGCACTTGTCCTGCTTCGGCATGCGCCGATTGGGGTTCCCGGCTCGCTTGCGCTGGTCATCGTGCTGATCGCGCCCTTCAGTTCCTGCTATTACCGTCCGGCTCGACTCATGTCCGAGCCGTGGTCGCCGACGCTGATGACGCCGGTCATGCTCTGGATCGCGAGCCTGGTGAGCATCGCGATCTTCGCCTCCGAACGTCACCTGGGGGTGTCGTGGTGGCGCGAACTGCTGCATGGCGCCCGTGAAGCCGATGTGCGTTGGGTCTTGGGGCTTTCGGTTCTTCTGGGGCTGATCGCCATCGGACAGATGATGCGTGTCGGCCGCATACCCGTCCTGCCCTGGGACCGGAGTTCCGAGGAGCGGTATCGTGAGCTGGATCACGCGCTCGCCGAACTCGGCCCGCGGCGGCCGAACGGCGTACTGTTTGGCGATGCCGGGCGTGCGGCAATCCCGTTCCTCCGCACCGAGCGCTTCATCATCGGGCTGGGCGATCCGGCAGGGCAGGCGCGATTTTGTACAGCGGCGATCTGGCGCCTGCGCGACCTCGCGCTGCATGAAGGACGCCATCTTGTCTTCATCCGTATCGGCCAGGCTCTGCAGGGCGTCTATTGCGATCTCGGTCTGAGCGTGTGCCAGAACGCACCGGCCGGCGCTGGAACGTTATGCTGCCTGCCCCAGGATGAGCCGGCCGTTCGTGCCGTCTTGATCGGAGACCAGCGCCGCTTCGCGCGTCGCGCCCGTAATACGGCGGCGATTGTCCGTCGGCAGGGCGCATCCGCGCCGTGACGTCGCTGGGACGGCGGGCGTGACGGCATGATCATTTCACCGCATGGGCTGACGCAGCAGATTGGTGCGCGCAACGTGCTTGCGGCGTTCCTGCTGGCGTTTCCGGCCCTGTTCTCGATCGTCAATCCGCTCGGGGCCGCACTGATTTTCGCGCAGGCGACGCTAGGCCGGTCGCGCAGGGAATGCGTGACGCTGGCCCGGCTCGTGGCGCTGAACTCGTTCATCATCCTGATCGTTTCGATCTGGTTCGGCGAATGGATCCTCGGCTTCTTCGGGATCACGATCGATGCCTTGCGTGTGACGGGTGGCCTGGTCGTGGCTGTCCGTGCCTGGGCGCTGTTGCAGGAACCGGAGGAGATCGAGGCCCGCAAGGAACGCCAGGCGCTGCAGGAGGGTCGAACGACGGCTACCGCAGATCTGCGTCAGACGGCTTTTTTTCCGCTCGCCATGCCGTTCACGGTGGGACCGGGCAGTATCTCGGTTGCGATTGCGCTTAGTTCGGAGCGGCCGGCATCAGATCCGATGCCGAGCTACTACATCGGCCTGACGCTGGCCTCGACGGCCATCGCGTTCGTCGTGGCAGGGGTCTATGCCTATGCCGATCGCGTCGTGGCCATGCTGGGCTCGACCGGCACGCGGATCGTCAGTCGCCTTGCTGCCCTGATCCTGCTGTGCATCGGCATTCAGATCCTCTTCTCCGGTCTGCACGGCTTCGTTCTGGATCTCGCCCGGGACATCCGGCTCGATCTCGCGCCTGCTCCCACGGCTTCAGCCAGCCGGTGAGCCGGCTGCGGCGCCTCAGAAGTCTTCCAAAGACGCGTTACGACGTAAGAATCTCGCGCACGAGTGTGCGCAGCGTCGGAATCACGTCGTCCTGGAACCAGGGCGCGCGACGCTCCCAGACGCCTGTGCGCCAGGACGGGTGCGGGAGTGGAAAATACTTCGGCAGGTAGTCCCGAAAATGACGCACACGCTGGGTGACGGAGCCTCGACCGAGCGTATGTTCCTGCGAATAACTGCCGACCAGCAGGACGAGCCGGATGCCGGGCATATGCGACAGCACGCGCTCGCGCCACAGCGGCGCGCATTCCGGGCGCGGGGGCTTGTCGCCCCCTTTGGGCAGGCGGCCCGGATAGCACAGCCCCATGGGCAGGATCGCGACCTGGCTTGTGTCGTAGAATTGTTCTTCTGACAGGTCGAGCCAGGTCCGCAGCCGGTTGCCCGACGGATCATAGAAGGACTTGCCGCTCAGATGGGCTTTCGTCCCCGGCGCCTGACTGGCGATGAGGATCCGTGCCGTCGTTGAGACATGGATCAGCGGTTTGGGTCCGAGTGGCAGAAAGGGCGCACAGACCGTGCAGGCCTGCACTTCGCGTACGACCTGTGCCAACGCGGTATCTTGATCTGTCATGTCAGAAGACGTTGGCTTTCGCATCGAGTGGATAGAGGGCGCTGGGTTCATAGACCGGCGTGTCCGGCCCGCGCAGGGACTCGAACAACGTGAACGACGTGACCAGCACGGGCGGGCTTGAGAGAAGATTGTAGTTCTGCATCCAGCGCGCCACGGCGTCATGTGCCATGGGATCCATGTGAGCGATCGTCACATGGGGTTGAAAGCGGCGTTTTTCCGGCGGCAGGCCGGCACGTCGCAGGGCCGTCTCGATCCGGCTCTGAAGCTGCATCAGGGCCTCGCAGCGCGCAACGCCGATCCAGAGACGATCGAGCCTGGAGCCCGAGAACAACCCGGTTCCGCACAACGAGAGCGGAAAGGACGCGCATGAGACCCGCGAGAGGGCAAGATCGATTTCCTCCGCCTGATGGCGGCTGGTGATCTCGCCCAGGAAACGCAGGGTAAGGTGATAGTTGGCGGGCGGCACCCACGTCGCGCCCGGCAGCGAGCCTCTCAGATCGGCAAGCTGCTCGCGCTGGTCGTCGGACAGTTCGATTGCGGTGAAGAATCGCATGGGCGGCGCAGCTCCCGGCAGGTCCAACAGCGGCCCCGAATCGAGGGGGCAGGACAGCTTGTCATGGAATGCAGTACCACGCCCACCGCACGCCCGGATCCGCCCATCTTGAACCTGTCCGTGATGATACGACTTGTTAAAGCCTCTGGTGCACGAACTGCGCTATGATGCGGCAACGAGGGTCCCGTCCTTGCGGGATGTCTGCTGCTCTGGAGAAGGAAGACAATGGCGTTCACTCCGAACTATCGTGCAACCGCTGCCGGTTACGGTGCGGGCACGATTGATACGGGCCTGCGGGCCTACATGTTGCGCGTCTACAACTGGATGGCGATGGGACTCGTCGTCACGGGTATCACCGCCTACACGATCGCCGAGACAAGCCTGCGGCATGCCTTCTTTCATGCCATCATGACGCCTGGCGGCGTGGCCATCCGCCCGACGGGCCTGGGCTATATCGCCATCTTCTCGCCGCTGGTCTTCACACTCATCATGTCGGCCGGGATCAACCGGCTGTCCCGGCAGACGGTCCAGACGCTGTTCTGGGCGTTCTGTGTCGCCATGGGCGCAAGCCTTGTCAGCCTGGTGATGGGATACACAGGCCTGTCCATCGCACGTGCCTTCTTCATCTCCGCAGCGGACTTCGCGGCGATGTCGCTCTGGGGCTACACGACGCGGGCTGATCTCTCCCGCTTCGGATCGTTCCTGATCATGGGCCTGTTCGGCATCGTCATCGCATCGGTCGTCAATATCTTCATGCACAGCCCTGCAGTCATGTTCATCGTTTCGGTGGTCGGCGTGCTGGTGTTCACGGGGCTCACGGCATTTGATGCGCAGCGGATCCGGGCAACCTATGTCCAGTTCGCGTCCTATCTCGGTCCTGATGAGATGGCCAAGCGCAGCGTTTATGATGCACTTGGACTCTACTTGAACTTCATCAATCTTTTTCAGTTCATTCTGCAGTTCGTCGGGGTTCGATCCAACTCCGACAACTGATTATTGACCGAGCCGATACTTGCGTCGACAGGGCCAGCTCATCTTGAGCTGGCCCTGTTTACGTTGAAATGGACCAAATTGGTCCGATAAAGCGGCGCGAGTATTGCAGCACGCAACCTAAATTTTTTTACACAGTTTTATTCTGTCGGCTGTTGAAACTTTGCAACCCGTTGAAAACGCAAGGTTCTGGCGCGCGGGTGCCTTTTTTTTGCCGCAAAGGAAACCGTGCGCGAAGGGTTGCCTCACGATTGGTTCAGGCAGATGACAATCACAGTCGCGTCGGTTTCCAAAAGCCCGCAGGCATCATGCCTTTCCGGGACAGAGACCGGCGCATGATGTTCGTTCGGTGGGGCGGGCGTATGCCAGAGGTCGCGAGATGAGAGACGCCATGGATCATCAACGGCAGCGGGGTCAGACCCGGGACGTTCGAGGTTCCGTTTCTCATGTGACGATCAGGCAGTGCGGCCGGTTGGTTCCGCCGTCGGCTTTGATGATTGGGGTAGGAACTGGGGCAAGAGATGATAACCAAGCTTAAGCCGGCGCTCAGAGGTCTCGTACCTCTCGGCACCGTTCTCCTTTTATCAGGGTGCAGCGGCCTGGACCTGCTCGATCCGCGTGGACCGGTCGGGCTCGAGGAACGCAACGTCCTGCTCCTGGAATTCGCGATCATGATGTGCATCGTCGTCCCGACGATCGTGCTCACGATCTACTATGCGTGGAAATATCGGGCGTCGAATACGTCGGCAGAGTACCTGCCGAACTGGTCGCACTCGAACAAGATCGAGGTTGCCATCTGGGGCATCCCCACGCTGATCATCTTCGTGCTTGGCATCATCAGCTATGACACGACGCACCGTCTCGACCCGTATCGCCCGCTGAGCCCGGCTGTCGCCGGAACGAAGCCGGCGCTGAACGTCGAGGTTGTGGCGCTCGACTGGAAATGGATGTTCATCTACCCGGACCAGGGTATTGCAACCATCAACCAGCTCGCGATCCCGACCAATACACAGATCAGCTTCCGCATCACCTCCGATACGGTGATGAACTCGTTCTTCATTCCGCGCCTCGGATCGATGATCTACGCAATGGCCGGCATGCAGACGCAGCTGCATCTTCTCGCCAGCCAGTCGGGGGACTACCTGGGTGAGTCGTCGCAGTTCAGCGGTCGTGGTTTCTCGGACATGAAGTTCCGCACCCTTGCGATGGACGACAGCGAGTTCAATGCATGGGTCGACAAGGTCCGGGCATCGTCCGACACGCTCGATTCCAATGATTACAGCAAGTATGCCGCGCCGAGCGAAGCTGCTCCGGTGCAGTACTTCTCTCATGTGCAGCCCGGTCTGTTTGAGGGGATCATCGCCAAGTACAACAATGGCATGGTGATCGATAAGAGCACCGGCAAGGTCATGCACATGCAGTCCGCCATGTCCGACATGCAGATGAAGGAATAAGGCAATGTTGGGAAAGTTAACCTGGTCCGCCATACCCATTGATGTGCCGATTCTCGTCGGCACCTTCGTTGGCGTGGCCATTGCGGGCATCGCGGTGCTCGGTCTCGTCACCTATTACGGCAAGTGGGGCTATCTCTGGCGGGAGTGGTTGACGTCAGTCGATCACAAGCGTCTTGGCGCCATGTATATCATTCTTGCTGTCGTCATGCTGTTCCGCGGCTTCGCGGATGCCATCATGATGCGCACGCAGCTTGCACTCGCCTACGCCGGCAATCCCGGTTATCTGCCACCGCACCACTACGATCAGATCTTCTCCGCACACGGAACGATCATGATCTTCTTCATGGCCATGGCTTTCATGACCGGCCTGTTGAACATTGCGGTTCCGCTGCAGATCGGCGCGCGCGACGTTGCCTTCCCGTTCCTGAACTCCCTGAGCTTCTGGATGACCGCGATCAGTGCGATCCTGATCAACGTGTCCCTGTTCGTGGGTGAGTTCTCGCAGTGCGGCTGGCTTGCCTATCCGCCGCTGTCCGAGAGCCAGTTCAGCCCCGGTGTCGGCGTCGACTACTATATCTGGGCGGTTCAGCTGTCCGGTGTGGGCACGCTGCTGACGGGCGTGAACTTCTTCACGACCATCGTGAAGATGCGTGCGCCTGGCATGACCTGGATGCGCCTGCCGGTGTTCACCTGGACCGCGTTCGTCACCACGATCCTGATCATGGTGTCGTTCCCGATCCTGACGGTCACGCTCGGCATGCTGGGTCTCGACCGCTATTTCGGCATGCACTTCTTCACCAATGATGGCGGCGGCAACCAGATGCTCTACCTGAGCATGATCTGGGCCTGGGGCCATCCGGAAGTGTACATTCTCGTCATTCCGGCCTTCGGCGTGTTCTCGGAAGTCGTCTCGACGTTCTCCGGCAAGCCGCTGTTCGGCTACAAGACGATGGTCTACGCCACGTGCTCGATCGGCGTCCTGTCGTTCGTCGTGTGGGTGCACCACTTCTTCACGATGGGTGCCGGTGCCAACGTTAATACGTTCTTCGGCATCGCGACGATGATCATTGCCGTCCCGACGGGCGTGAAGATCTTCAACTGGCTCTTCACGATGTATAAGGGCCGGGTCCAGATGCATGCGTCCATGTGGTGGACGCTTGGCTTCATGATCACCTTCAGCATCGGCGGCATGACGGGCGTCATGATGGCGATGCCGGCTGCAGACTGGCTCGTCCATAACAGCCTCTTCCTGATCGCGCACTTCCACAACGTGATCATCGGTGGCGTGTATTTCGGCTACATTGCCGGCCTGAACTACTGGTTCCCGAAGGTGTTCGGCTTCAAGCTGAACGAGAAGTGGGGCATCCGCTCGTTCTGGTGCTGGTTCGTGGGCTTCTACCTGGCCTTCATCCCGCTCTACGTGCTCGGCTTCATGGGCATGTCCCGTCGTATGAACCACTACGACAATCCCGACTGGTATCCCTGGATGCTGGTTGCGGAAGCTGGCGCCATCCTGATCATGGTCGGCATCGCCTGCATGCTCGTGCAGATCTATGTCTCGATCCGTGACCGTGCGCTTCCCGAGAACGTCGACCTTACGGGCGATCCGTGGAATGGCCGTACGCTCGAGTGGTCCATCTCCTCGCCGCCGCCGGCCTACAACTTCGCAGTCGTGCCGACGGTCTATGGTCTTGATGCCTTCCATCACGACAAGGAGCTGGGTCGTCAGGGGACGCACAAGGAATTCGAACCGATCCACATGCCGAAGAATACGGCAGCGGGCGTGTTCGTCGGAGCGTTCTCGTTCCTCCTGGGCTTCGGTGCGATCTGGTATATCTGGTGGCTCGCCGCCATCAGCATGCTGGGGATCATCGTCACCGTGATCATGCGCAGCGCAAACACCGACATCGACTATTACGTGCCGGTGAGCGAGATCGAACATAACGAAGCAGAACAGTCGCGCAGGCTGGTGGCACAGGCGGCAGAGTAATGGCACACGAAGCAACCATGCACCCGTCGGAGCACGGGCACGACCAGGAGCACGGGCACGAATCGCCCGTCGTCTTCGGCTTCTGGATCTATCTGATGACGGATTGCGTCCTGTTCGGGTCGTTGTTCGCGGTGTTTGCCGTCCTGCGCGACCAGTTCGCGGGCGGTCCCACCGGCAAGGAACTGTTCGACCTCACGAACGTGGGGATCGAAACGGCCATCCTGCTTTTCAGCTCGATCACCTATGGCTTCGGGATGCTGGCGGCGCAGAAGCACAACTCAGGCGGTCTGACCGCCTGGCTTGGCGTCACCTTCCTTCTCGGCCTGTGCTTCGTGGGTCTCGAAATCAACGAGTTCACCCACATGGTGTCGGAAGGTAATGGCCCGGATCGCAGCGCGTTCCTGTCCGCCTTCTTCACGCTCGTCGCGACGCACGGTCTGCACGTCACCTTCGGGTTGATCTGGATGGCGGTGCTGATGGTCCAGAACTTCGGGAAGCAGCGCTTTACCGAGCGCATGATGAACAAGCTGACCTGCCTCAGCCTGTTCTGGCACTTCCTCGACATCGTCTGGATCTGCGTCTTCACCTTCGTCTATCTGATGAGTGTCGTCTGATGGCCCAAGCGCATCTCACAACCCCTGCCGGCGAAAGCCACGGCTCCTACGGGTCGTATTTCATCGGTTTCGTCTTGTCGGTTGTCCTGACGGCGGCAGCGTTCGCCATCGTCATGATGCACGGCATGTCGCCGACGGCGACGATCGGGGCGATTGCGGCACTCGCAGTCATCCAGGTCCTCGTCCATCTCGTGTTCTTCCTGCATCTGAGCACCAACTCGGAATCGCGCTGGAACACGATGGCGTTCGTCTTCACCGTCATCTCCGTCATCCTTCTGGTTGGCGGCACGCTGTTCATCATGCACGACACCAGCGTCAACATGATGTCGCGTTGATCTGTCGTCCCTGCATCGCGCTGGCGCGATGCAGGGATTTGCAGGCAAGGAAAAAGGCCGACCGGGATATCCCGGCCGGCCTTTTCTTTTGGAACCATCAGAATTTTGAGAGACAGTGTAAGACAGCTTCTCCGGCTGCGAGCCTGATGCGCCTTGCATCAGCTCCAGCGGAACGGGGCCGACACATCAGGTGCACGCCGGCGACGCCGAGAGTGTAGGACACAAAAAAGCCGGTCGGAGATCCGACCGGCTTTCTGTCTTCAGGCGCTGGCCCGCGAGCTTCAGCCCTTATGAGGTGCGTCCGACAGCAGCTCTGCCTTGCCCGGCTTGTCGCGCCATTCGTCCGCATCGGCCGGCGGCGTGCCCTTGCGGGTGATGTTCGGCCAGAGAGCCGAAAACTTCGTATTCGTCTCGGCCCAGACGGCTGCGCGATCGTCGCTGTCGGGCACGATGGCTTCGGCCGGGCACTCCGGCTCACACACGCCGCAGTCGATGCATTCGTCGGGATTGATGACCAGGAAATTGTCGCCTGCGTAGAAGCAGTCCACGGGGCAGACTTCAACACAATCCATGTATTTGCAGCGAATGCAGTTTTCCGTGACCACGTAGGTCATCGCGCTCTCCGATCTTCCAATCCAAGGAACGGGCGACCATGCGCCCCGTCTCCACGCCTGCGCGGCGGTGAAGGCAGTGTGCGTGCAGGACACGCGGTAACTGCCACAGTGACCGGGATGATATGCGGGGCTTTGCGCCGCCTTGCAAGCACTCCGAAGCTGCTAAAGTTCCTCGTAGACGCCGATTGTCTCACGCGGCGAGCCACGTTTTTCAACAAGGGCCAGAACGCGAAGGACGCGCACCTCCGGAGACGGGTGTGCAGGCAGCGTCAGCACGTCGCCTACGCGGACGCGCGCATGAGGTTTGTCCGTCTCCATTCGATTGATACGGATCCGGCCCTGTTGCACGAACGCCGTGCAGGCCGAACGGGTGCGGGCAATGCGCGCATGCCACAGCCACAAATCAAGCCGTTGGCTCGGGGCGACGCCTGTGTCAGGCTCTTTCCTCAAGGCGGCGTCGCCTCGCGCCAGCGCGCCAGGGCAGCGAATGCACCACTCGGCTCCCCCGGTGTCCGGCGCGGCGTCGCGGGACGGTGCCGGTTGCGTCTCGAAACACCCCGTGCGCCGGATCGGCGAACGGAAAGCAGCATCAGCGGCGCAGGCGGGCCGAAGGGCTTGTCTGTCCGCTTTGGCAACTGCGCGGCGGTGTGTGCGATGCCGAGCCCGCGCAGCACCGCCGGCACGTCCGCACTTGCGACACCAAACCACGAGGCAAGCACGTCGGGTGCCGGTCGCGCGCCTTTGCGCGTCAGATGAGCCAACGTCACCGTGATCCGTTCCGCAACATCCAGGCGGAGCCAGATCGGACCGGCCGCGACCCATCCCAGCCGTTCGGCATCGGGCTCATCCGCCGTGGACGGCACCGATACGCGTTCCGGCACGAGGGACGTTGCCGGGGCGCTGGTGTCGCCACGCCATATCCGGAACAGCGCGGCGCGGACCCGCATGGCCTCAGGCTTGAGGGCCGCCTGGCAGAAAACGGCCTGCGAGCCGACCGAAATACCGTGACGCCGAAGTGTATCACGGGCCGGTTTCGGCAGCGCCGTGTCGGCTGCGGTCAGTGCCGTGACGCCGCCATCTTCTTCGAGGCGGTGGGCGAGACCACGCAGCGTCCCGTTGGAGCGGATCGCGGCGCACGCGCGCAGGAGCGCGGCAAGGGCGTCGGTCACCCTTTTCGACACGACGTCCTGCAGCCGGACCGCCACCTGATCGCGCTGTCCCGCATGCAGGAACTCGCCCGGCAGAATTCGCACTGCGGGAGCCAGCAATCCACGGCCCTTGACGAGGCGTGCGACGGGGACGCCGAGCCATGCGACCTGAAGTCGTTGCCAGTCGACGGCAAATGCCTCTTCCTCAGCCGTCACGAGTGCTTGGACACGCCGTGGCATTTCGTGTTTGAGCGCCTGCTTGCCGGCCTTCAGCACGTGCTTCTGCTCGGGGCCTGACAGGGTTGCGTCCGGATGAAGCGCAAAGCCCACCATGCGGCCGATCGCGTGGCCTTCGACCACGACGTCGCCGTCCTTCGTCACGGCAGACAGCAACCGCCGATCGCCGTCGTCGTCCAGCCGCCGCAGCAGGGACGTGGCGCGACGGTCGACGAAGCGCGTAGTCAGGCGCTCATGCAGCGCGTCGGACAGCGTATCTTCCACGGCACGGGCGCGCGCCTGCCAGTGCGCCGCATCGCGGCTCCATTCCGTCCGCGCGGCGACATAGGTGCACACGCGCACGCCCGACAGCCGGTGCATCAGCGTGTCGATGTCGCCATCGACACGATCCAGCGCACCAAGCTGGCCCTCGAACCAGGTCGGCGGGATGGCGCCATGGCGCCGCAAGGTGAAGAACAGCCGCGCGCAGAGCCTGAGATGGCTGTCGTCGCCCAGTTTCCGGAAATCGGGGATCTGGCAGACGTCCCAGAGCAGTTGCGTTCTCGACCGGCCACGGGCCGCCTCGACGATCTCGGCATCCTGAACCAGCGCATCCAGCGTCGCGAGATCCGAGGCCACGCGTCCCGCCGTCAGTCCGGGCATGGCGGGCGGGCGGAGCAGGCTCTCGAGAAGCGGCATCGGACCGGAAAAATCGAGCGCTGAATTACGCCATGACAGGCGGGCAATCGGGTCGAAACGGTGCGTCTCGATGGCCTCAATCAGCGATGGCGACATCGGCGGGCAGTCGCCGGTGGTGCCGAACGTTCCGTCACGCATGCCGCGTCCCGCGCGCCCTGCGATCTGGGCGACTTCCTGCGGCAGGAGAGGGCGGGGCGAGGTGCCGTCGAACTTGCTCAGGCCCGCCAGTGCCACATGGCCGACGTCCATGTTCAGCCCCATCCCGATCGCGTCCGTCGCGACCAGATAATCCACTTCCTTGTTCTGGTAGAGCGCCACCTGTGCGTTGCGGGTGCGCGGAGAAAGCTGCCCCATGATGACGGCACAGCCGCCGCGACGCCTGCGGATGACTTCGGCGATGGCGTAGACCTCGGCGGCCGAGAACGCGACGATCGCCGAGCGCGCCGGAAGCTTGGACAGCTTGATGGGGCCGGCGTCCAGAAGGCCGGACAGGCGCGGTCGCGTCTCGATCTCCACGCCCGGTACCAGACGCATCATGATCGGGCGGATCGTCTCCGCGCCGAGAAACAGGGTCTCCACAAGTCCGCGCGCGTGCAGCAGACGGTCCGTGAAGACATGTCCGCGATCGGGATCGGCGCAGAGCTGGATCTCGTCGACGGCCACGAATTCGGCCTGGAGATCCAGCGGCATCGCCTCGACGGTGCAGGAGAACCAGCGCGCCCCGTCGGGGACGATCTTCTCTTCCCCGGTGATGAGGGCGACCGCGCCCGCACCCTTGATCGCGACCATCCGGTCGTAGTTCTCGCGTGCGAGCAGGCGTAGTGGAAAGCCGATGATGCCGGACGCATGCGCGAGCATGCGCTCGAGCGCATAATGGGTCTTGCCGGTGTTGGTCGGTCCGAGCACCGCGCGGACGCGCTTCGGCATGGCGAAGCCCCGCGCGGAGCCCGGCGCGTGCTGCGGCCCCTGCATGCCACGATGCTGTGGCGCGCGACGCGGGAACGCAAGGGGGCAGCGTCCCGATACCTCATGTAAGAAGAATGATGACCGCAGGATGAGGACGATGATGATGGACCAGTTGCCGCAACGCGCCGCTTCCGAGGGGCCGGACTGCTTCGTGGCACCTTCCGACGGGGCGGTGCGTGAAGTGCTTGTGGTCCCGGAAGGAGAAGCGGCTTTCGACGTGCTGCCCGAGTCGGCGCGGGCATTCGTGCGTGATGCCGGTTTCGCGGCAAAGCCCGGCCAGATCGCACTCGTGCCGGGCGCGCAGGGCGTGGCGTCCGCGCTTCTGACCGTGGCGGGGGGAGAGATACGCGATGCCTTGCGTTTCGCACCGCTCGCGACCGGCCTTCCCAAGGGGGACTGGCGGGTGACGCGGGCAGGGCAGCATGCGCAGGCCGTTGTCGATGGATGGGATGACGATCTGATCCTTGGGTTTGCCATGGGCGCCTATCGCATCCGTCGCGATGCGGCGCCCGCCGTGCGACTCGTGGCGCCGGTGACGAACGGCGTCGGGCATGCACTGGCAGCGGCCTGCTGGCTGGGACGCGACCTGATCAATCGGCCGGCCAATCTGCTCGGGCCGGTGGAGCTGGCGGACATCGCCGTCTCGGTGCTCGCCGATGCGGGCGCACATGCCGAGAGTATCGGTGGCGATGCGCTGGCGACCGAGTATCCATGTCTCGCCCATGTCGCCGCCGGCTCGGATCGGCCGGGTCGCGTCATTCGAGCATCGTGGCGGGGCAGCCGCGCGCCCGACACCGCGCCCCATATCGCTCTGGTCGGCAAAGGAGTGTGCTTCGATACGGGCGGCTACGATATCAAGCCGTCGTCCGGCATGCTTCGCATGAAGAAGGACATGGGGGGCGCTGCGCTGATGCTCGCGCTGGCATCGGCCATCATCGCGCAGGATCTCCCCGTGCGTCTGACCATCCGGATCGGGTGTGTGGAAAACAGCATCTCCGGCCACGCCATGCGACCTTCCGACGTCGTCCGCACGCGCTCGGGCCAGACGGTCGAAATCGGCAACACGGATGCGGAAGGGCGTCTCGTGCTGTGCGACCTGCTCGACGAAGTGTCCTCACTCGCACCCGACCGCATCATCGATGCCGCGACTCTGACGGGCGCTGCACGGGTGGCACTCGGACCCGATCTGCCGGCATTGTTCAGTAATGACGCTCTATTCGCGCAGGCGATACTCGGGGCCGCCGAACATTCAAGCGATGATATGTGGCGCCTGCCTCTCTGGCATGGCTATTCGTCATGGCTTGCATCAAATGTGGCTGACTGCGGCAACGTATCGGCGAAGCCCATGGCCGGTGCAATCACGGCGGCGCTGTTCCTGGAGAAATTCGTAAAACCTCAGATTCCGTGGGCTCATGTCGATACATATGCCTGGAACGACTCAAGCCGCGCCGGCCGGCCCGAGGGCGGGGAGACATTGGGGCTGCGTGCCCTTTATGGCGCAGTATTACAAACAATTAAGGCTTGGGAGAGCTCCGCCACCTGATGTCACAAAAAGAAGACTGAACTCGTTACGCGCGAAGTCCTATATGGGGTTCAGATCGTTCCCAAAGGCGACCGCCTGAGTCGGTGCTGACCCCACGGAAACTTTCGTCATGATGCTTCGTTGCGGCTTATTAACCAGTCCGGGCGCAGAATGATGAGAAGCCGAAGACCGGGGCATCAGTGTCGGGACAGGTGGCCGGCGCGGGAGCGCAATATGATGATCGGTGCGGGACGGTTCGTGCCCCGCACGAATTGACAATGCGGCGTCCGGCGACGGTCCGGTGCGGCCCGCACGAGGAGACAATTGATGAGCCAGGCAACCAACGACCAGATGCTGACCCTTCTGCGCGACACCATCGTCGCGATGGTCCGCAAGGATGGTCCCGATCTGTCAGCACGCCAGCTGGGCGTTTTCCTGACCTGCTACCTGCAGGACGGTGCGCACACGGTTCGCGGCCTCGCCGCCGACCTCAATGTATCGAAGCCCGCGATCACCCGTGCGCTCGACCGTCTGGGCGAGCTGGATCTGGCACGTCGCAAGGTCGATCCGCTGGATCGCCGCTCGGTGCTGGTGCAGCGCACGCTCAAGGGCTCCGCGTTCCTGCGTGACATGCGCAGCGTCATGAACGAAGCGTCGGGTGCGAAGGCCACCAAGACGGTCAAGGCGCCGGTCGCCCGTGTCGGCGCACGCCGCGCCGGCTGATCCTCGGTTCTCGAGGCTGATCTGGAAAAGGGCGCCTTGTCAGGCGCCCTTTTTTGTTGCCGGTCGAGGATCTCATGATCCGATCGTAACAGGCGCGACAAGCGCGTCTGTTACCGCAAGACGTTCCATCTTTTAACGGGAACGTCACCAGATCCCGATATCGCGACGGCGCGCGCAGACACAGACAGCAGCACACCAGGCCAGCTGGGGCAGGATGACAGCAACGAGCCCGAGTGATGGGTGCGTTTGCCCGATATACAGGGCCGCGTATGCGCCCCAGCCGACGAACATCCAGTGCAGAAGCGTAATCGCCACGGGCTTTGCGCCACAACGAACGGCTATTTGATAGAGATGTCCACGATGTGCCTGAGCCAGGCGATGGCCTGCCCAGGCACGACGGACAAGCGTGAAGATAACATCGAACAGGATCGCGGACAGGAGCGAGGGCGCAAGCCATGGCGGCACCGCCCCGCTGATCGTCAGTTCGTAGGCGGCTCCTGCCAGCATCAGCCCTGCGCCCTGGCTGCCGACATCGCCCATGAAGATCCGTGCCCTTGGAAAATTGAAGGGCAGGAACGCGGCCAGGCAGCAGGCGAGCAGAATCAGCAGCGCTGCCATGCCAGCAGACGTCAGCGTCTGGGCATGCGCCATCGTCGTGGCCGCCAGAATGGCCGCGGACAAGGCCATGCATCCCGAGCACAGGCCGTTGAGACCGTCGACGAAGTTCAGGGCATTCGTCGTGAGCAGGAGCCACATGAATCCGCCGACGCACAGCAGGCCCGTGATTGGCAAGGGGGCAGGACTCAGCGTACCGAAAATCACGATCAACGCGGCCAGGCCCTGGGCGCCGAGCTTGTAGCGCGCGGCAAAGGAATGAATGTCGTCCGCCCAGGAAATGGCACCGAGAAACACACCGGCCACCACAACGGCGGCGAAGGACAGGTCTGGCCAGCCTGCGCCGAGGCTCAGTCGCACCGGGATCGCAAAGAGAACGACGCCTCCGAGAATGCCGATGCCGCCACCTTTCGGAATGGGACGGGTATGCGCGCTCCGCTCGACCGGTACATCCATGACCCGAAGCTGGAGCGCCATGCGTACGAGGATGGCCGTCGTCACCATGGCGGCCAGAAGAAGAACGACGGTCATCGCTGCCACGACTTTCGGTGCGAGAACGGCAATCGGGGGAGGGGCCATCGCGGATACCGCATGGTCTGCGCTATAGGGGGAGGGTGATGGCTTCGCAATGTCAGGATGACCCGACTGTTCCGCGCGCGCGCGCGGCCCCGACCGGAAACGGAGGCACCGTGCGGGGCGCTTCCGGCGCTTCCACTGGCGGCCCGGTCTGGCCCAATCAGCGGCCGGGCGCGCGAATCGCGGTCAACATCGTGTTCGATGGCATTGTTTCGGCACTGGCGGCGCCGGTCGCCCGCTATCTGGCCGATCCGCATGGCGGGCTGCTTCATCCGCTGTGGTTCGTGGCCGGTGGCGCGATCACCCTCCTGGTCAGCGGCGTACCGTTCCGCATGCCCCAGCAATACTGGCGTTTCTCCGGCGTCGCCGATCTGGTCAGCATCGCCGGCGCGTCGGCGGCGAGTGCCGCCCTGTTCGCGGCGGGCCTCTGGGCAACCGGTTATCCGCTGCCGACCCCGACCTTTCCGATCATCCATGCGCTGGTCCTGCTGGTCAGCCTTGGCTCCGTACGCATGGCAAGCCGGCTGGCCGCCCGCAGGCGCCGATCCGTGGCGCGGCGCCGGATCGTGCTTGCAGGCCCCGACCTGGCTGCGGACCTGTTCCTGCGGGCGCTGGAACGTGACCCCGAAGGCAGCGAGGTCGTGGGGCTTCTGACCGAAGGCGCGCGTCAGGCGGGGCGGCGCATTCACGGCGTGCCGATCCTGGGCGTGCTCTCCGATCTCGATCAGGTGCTCTCCCGACTGGCGCAGGCGCAACGCACGCCCGATCTGGTTGTGCTGACGGACCCGGATCTGCGCGGGGCTGGGCTCGCGGCGGTGTTGGAAGCGGCACAGAGACGCGGGATCGCCGTTCAGCGTACGCCTTCGTTGATGACGCTGACGCCCGCCGACCGGGTCGAACTGCGGCCGGTCGCGATCGAGGACCTGCTCAATCGGCCGCAGGTTCCGCTCGATCGGGAAGGCATCTCGCGCATGATCGCAGGCTCCGTCGTGCTGGTGACCGGAGCGGGCGGGACGATCGGTTCGGAACTGGCGCGCCAGATTGCAGCCTTCCAGCCGGAACGCCTTCTGCTGCTCGATCACGGTGAGTTTGCCCTCTGGCAGATCGATCTCGAGATTTCCGAGCAGTCGCCGGAAGTCGATCGGGTTGCCCTCATAGCTGACGTGCGGGATCGGACGCGGATCGCCGCCCTGTTCGCGCAGTATCGCCCGGAACTCGTTTTCCACGCCGCGGCGCTCAAGCATGTTCCGATTGTCGAGAACAATCCGTTCGAAGGCATCCTGACCAATGTGATCGGCAGCCGGATCGTCGCGGATTGCGCGCGAGCCGCGGGTGCCCGGGCGATGGTCCTGATCTCTACCGACAAGGCCGTGAACCCCTCAAGCCTCATGGGCGCGTCCAAGCGATGCGCCGAGATCTATTGTCAGGCGCTGGACAAACGCGCCCGTGCCGAGGGAGGCCAGGACATGCGATGCGTGACCGTGCGCTTCGGAAATGTCCTGGGCTCGACGGGGTCGGTGGTGCCGCTCTTCCGGCGCCAGCTCGAACGCGGTGGCCCGCTGACCGTGACCCATCCCGACATGACGCGCTATTTCATGACGGTGCCGGAAGCGGTCGGGCTTGTGTTGCAGGCAGCACGGCGCGGCACTGTCGCGGTTGCGTCCGAGCAGGGAGCCGGGACGGAGGCGATCCTGCGCAACGGCGGCATCTTCG
Organism: Tanticharoenia sakaeratensis NBRC 103193; assembly: GCF_000963885.1. Lineage (GTDB taxonomy): Bacteria > Pseudomonadota > Alphaproteobacteria > Acetobacterales > Acetobacteraceae > Tanticharoenia > Tanticharoenia sakaeratensis. Next base: position 57,857 of record NZ_BALE01000012.1, on the reverse strand, counting down.
TGCTCGACATGGGGGAACCCGTCAGGATTCTCGACCTTGCGCGGCAGATGATCAGATTGGCCGGGTTGCGCCCCGACGAGGACATTGCGATCACGATCACAGGCCTTCGTCCAGGCGAAAAGCTGTTCGAGGAGCTGTTCCATGGTCGCGAGGCCCCGGTGCCGACGGATGCCGCCGGCCTTCGGATCGCACGGCCGCGCACGGTCGACCTTCTCGAGGCCGAGACCCTGCTCGACAGACTGGCAACAGTCTGTCACGCAGAAGACCTCGATCGCGCGCTGGCGATTTTGCGCGACCTGGTGCCGGAGTTCGCCCACAATCCCGACGGGGTGGTCACCCCACCTCCGTCCCGGCCGCATGCTGCGTCTCCGGCTGCTCATGAGCCGATCGCCTGAGGACCAAGAAGTCAGATGACACAGAGCCCGCCCATCGCCTTTCTCGACCTGCCGAAGCAGCAATCGCGTCTGCACGATGCGATCCGGACCCGCATCGATGCGGTTCTCTCTCATTGCCGGTTCGTGATGGGCCCCGAGGTCGAGGAACTGGAGCAGAGACTGGCCGCCTATTGCGGCGCAGCGCACTGCATCGCCGTGTCGTCCGGCACCGATGCCTTGCTGATGGCACTCATGGCCGAGGAGATCGGCCCGGGCGATGCCGTCTTCCTGCCGGCATTCACATACACCGCGACGGCCGAGGTCGTGCTGCTGCTGGGGGCGACCCCGGTCTTCGTCGATGTCGATCCCGCGACCTTCCAGATCTCCCCGGCCGATCTGGCGATCCGGATCGGGCAGGTCCAGGAGGGCACCGAACTCGACCCTCGGGCGATCATCGGCGTCGATCTGTTTGGTCAGCCTGCCCCCTGGGACGAGCTGCGCGCGATCGCTGAACGCGAGGAACTGGCATTGTTCGCCGATTGCGCGCAGGCGTTCGGCGGCGCGTATCACGGTCGCAAGTTGGGCCGCGAAGCCCGGGCTACGACGCTGTCGTTCTTCCCGTCCAAGCCGCTTGGCGGCTATGGCGATGGTGGCGCGATCCTGACGGATGACGCATCTCTCGCCGATCTGTACCGCTCGCTGCGCAGCCACGGAGAAGGCAAGACCCGGTATGAGGTTCTGCGCATCGGACTGAACGCGCGCCTCGACACGTTGCAGGCTGCGGTTCTTCTCGCCAAACTCGATGCCTTCGAGGCGGAACTTGCGCGTCGCGACGAGATCGCGCGGGCGTATGACGCGGGCCTGCGCGATATCCTGCAGACGCCCACCCGCGTTGCGGACAGCCAGAGTGCCTGGGCGGTCTATTCGGTGCTGGCGGCCGATACCGCATCGCGCGACAGCCTCCAGCAGGCCTTGCGCGATGCAGGCGTGCCGAGCGCCATCTATTATCCGATGCCCCTTCACTGGCAGCCGGCCTACAGGGACACCCACGATTCGGCCATTTCACTGCCTGTTGCCGAGAGCCTCGGCACGCGTATCCTGGCCCTGCCAATGCAACCGGAACTTACTGACATGGAGGTTCAACGCGTGATCGACACCGCTCGCACCTGGGCGACCCAGGCCGCAGAGGCACGACTGTGAGGCGCGAAACGGCGATCGTCGCCGGGTTTGTCGTCGTCGTTGCCGGATCGGCAGCGCTGGTCTGGAGCTTTGCGCTGCCCAACCTGGTGCCGCTCCATGTGCCGAAGTTCGTCAGCGTGGCCATGGTGTCGGGGCCCAGTCGCCAGCAGACGATCCTGACGCCGCAGCAGGTGAGCGATCTCAACAGGTGGATCGACGGGACGACCCATGAATGGGGCCCGTTGAGCTCCACACCGCCATCGTCCGGCGACGCCGTGCTGACGCTGCATCCCGAACACGGCGCCGACTACACGATGACCGTCTGGCTCGGTATCAGTGCCGGCGACTGGAACGACGCGGCCGTTTTGCAGCGCGGCGAGGGAAGCAAGGCGCGCTACGCGACACTTCCCGAACACGACTTCGCACCGCTTCGGCATATCGTTCAGCCCGAGCAGTTTCAGCAGGCTGACGCCCCCTGAGCTTCAGGTTCCTTGCGTCACCTAGGGACCGGTAAGTGCGGTGATGCGGATTGCCAAATAGTTGGCACGGCACGCCGCAATCCGGGATGGACTGTCTGACGGCCGTATTGCCGGTCCAACCTTCGTCCAGACGCCGTGGCCCTGCGATCGCAGCGTCATGATTTACAAGAATTTTCACGTGCTTGTGGCCGGGTGCGCAACCCAGTCCTTCGCAGAGGACCGGGCTTGCGGAAACAGGACCGTAAGGACGGCCGGGCCTAGTCGCTCTTGCTCAGCCCGTCGGGAGATTCCGGCCCGTTTCCGACCCGGACATCGGGTGCAAGCGGGGCGGTCGAGCGATCGCCTATGGCAAGCAGGGCAGCCGTCAGAGGCGATGCCAGAACCAGACCCGGGACACCCAGGATCGAGCTGAACACCGTCTGCGACAGGATGGTAAGGGCAGGCGGCATGTGAACCGCATGGCGCTGGATCAGCGGAGCCATCACGTTGCCTTCGAAGAACTGGATGACGGAATAAAGGATCGCAACCAGAATCCCTTCGCGCGTGCCCTGCGACAGGCCGATCATGATGGCAGGAATGGCCCCGAGAAACGCGCCGATATAGGGAATGAAGTTGCACAGGCCCGCGAGGACGCCGAGTGCCAGCGCCAGAGGCACGCCGATGACGCTGAGGCCGATGCCGGAGAGCAGGCCCACCACGCACATATCCAGAGCCTGACCCGCCGTCCAGGCCCAGAGCGTTGCGCCCGCGGCAAGCGTCAGACGCCGGACCATCGGGCGATGCGGCTCCGGAAACAGCCGCAGCACACCATTGATGTAGAGCGCCGGAGACAGCGCGAAATAAAGTGCCGCGATCAGAATGACCGCGAGCGTTCCCAGTGCGCCGAAGGCGGAGCTGAGGATGCCGGTCACGGAGCCCGCGAGCCCCGAGCTGAAATCCCCGATGCCGCCGCCCTGCTGGTTGCCGCCCAGCGAGCTCGGCAGATGGTCGAGCGCCACCCGTCCCCATTCCGAGGCATTGAGACGATCGTGCCAGGTTCCGACCTGGGTCACGGTCGCCTGTTTCAGCAGCATGAACTGGGTCGCGATCCGCGGGCCGCTGCTCCAGACCAGCAGGGCGACAAGCCCCAGGATCACGAGAACGGCGAGGAAGATGGCGAGCTGATAGGGGATCGGCACGACCTTGCGAAACATCCGCGCGATGCCGTTCAGGATGACGGCACAGAGGATCGCGGCGAACGCGACCATCAGGACGTCCTTCATCAGCCAGACACCGACGGTCAGTGCCGTCAGGATCACGGTGAAGCGTGCAAGCCGGAACAGGCGGGACAACTCGGTGGGTGTCGTGTCCTGCCGGGCGAGGGAGAGATCGGTGTCGTTCATGGAGCCTGTCGCGTTGAGAAGACCATCAAGCGTCGCGCGCGGCCTCGAGTTCGGCTTCCGCTTCGAGCCACGCTGTTTCGGCGGCTTCTTCCTGGGCGCGCACGGCTGCGAGGCGGGCATTGATCCGTGCGATTTCGCCGCCATCCCCGCGTTCGTAAAGGGCCGGATCGGCAAGTCTGGCCTCGATCGTGGCCCGTTCCGCGGAAAGCTGCGCCATCATGCGCTCGGCAGCCTGAGCCTGCTTGCGTAATGGCGCCTGTGCCCGGCGCGTCTCCGCGCGGTCGCGACGTTCGTTCTTGCGCGCCGGCGTTTCGGCACGCTCGACGGTTTTCGCCCGTGCCGCCCGTGCGCGTTCGATCAGCCACGCGCGATAGGCGGCCATGTCGCCCTCGAACGCGCTGATGGTGCCGTCTTCCACGAGCCACAGGCGATCCGCGACCGATTCCACCAGATGCGCGTCATGGCTGATCAGCACGACGGCGCCTTCGAACGCCGCAAGCGCCCGGATCAGCGCATCGCGCGCATCGATGTCGAGATGGTTGGTCGGTTCGTCGAGCAGCAGGAGATGGGGCGCATCACGCGTCGCGAGCGCGAGCAGCAGCCGCGCCTTTTCACCCCCCGACAACTCGCCCACGCGCGTCTCGGCCCGCAGCGCGTCGAGGCCGAAGCGCGCGAGCTGCGCGCGCACCGCCGTTGGCGCTGCGTCCGGCAGGGCACGGGCCATGTGGTCGATGGGCGTTTCGTCCAGCACCAGCTCGTCCGTCTGGTGCTGGGCGAAATAGCCGATCCGGAGCTGGCGTGAATGGCTCATCGTGCCGCTCATGGGCGCGAGACGACTGGCGATCAGCTTGGCGAAGGTCGATTTGCCGCGCCCGTTCTGTCCGAGCAACGCGATCCGGTCCTCCAGATCGATACGGAGCGACAGGTTGCGCAAAACGACGCGGTCGCCATAGCCGACGCTGACGCGGTCGAGCGACAGCATCGGGGGCGGCAAGGGGCTGGGTTCGGGAAAGTCGAAGCTTTGAGGCGTATCCTCGATGACGCTGTCGATCTGCGGCAGTTTCTCGAGCGCCTTCAGGCGTGCCTGCGCCTGGCGGGCCTTGGTGGCCTTGGCACGGAAACGATCGACGAAGCTCTGCATATGCGCACGCTGGGCCGCGATCCGGGCCGCGGCGCGGTTCTGCTGCATGGCCTGCTCGGTGCGGATACGCACGAATTCCTCGAAGCCGCCCGGCGTCAGCGAAAGCCTGCCCTGATCAAGATGCGCAATGGAATCCACGCAGGCATCGAGCAGGCCGCGATCATGGCTGACGATGATCGCGGCACCCGAGAAGCGCTGCAGCCAGCCTTCGAGCCAGAGCGCCGCCTCGATGTCGAGATGGTTGGTCGGCTCGTCGAGTAGCAGGAGGTCGGGGTTCAGGAACAGCGCAGTCGCCAGTGCCACGCGCATGCGCCAGCCGCCGGAAAAGTCGGAGACCGGACGGCCCTGTGCCTCGTGATCGAAACCGAGGCCCGAGAGGATGGCGCTGGCGCGCGCGGGAGCACTGTGGGCATCGATCGCCAGAAGGCGCTCGTGAATGTCACCGAGTTCCGTGGGGGCGCTCGTCGTCTCGGCCGCATGGAGCAAGCGCGTGCGTTCGAGATCGCCGTCCAGCACGGTATCGATCAGGGATGCGCTCCCTGCCGGCGCTTCCTGCTTCACACGCCCCATCGTCGCGCGCGCGGAAAGCGTGATCATCCCGCCGTCCGGCGTGATGTCGCCGGCAATCAGCGCGAGCAGCGTCGATTTTCCGGCGCCATTGCGCCCGACAAGGCCAACCTTCCGGCCGGGATCGATGGCGAGCGATGCCCCTTCCAGCAGGGGCCGTCCGGCGATGCGAAAGCTCAGATCGGTGATGGTCAGCAGGCTCAAGAAGGAAGGCTCCGGTCACGACGGGTCCGACAGGTGGCGCGTGTTATGGGACGCACAGCGCTACTTGTCGAAGGGTCATGCGAGGCAGGCCCGCTTCACCATTGGTTTGTCGTGGATTTTGGCGCTGTTTGCTGCTCTGTGGCCACGCCTTTCCGCGTGGCCCGCACGTCGTCGCCTGTCCTGCCTTCAGCGACCATGTCCGCCCCCGCCACCGCCGTGGAATCCGCCGCCTCCGCCATGGAAACCACCACCGCCGCCATGGAAGCCGCCACCCGGGCCGCCTCCGGGACCGCCCATGCGGCGGCCGCCGGGCATGCCGGGCATGTGAGGTCCGCCGCGCATGCCGCCATGCCAGCCTCGATACGGACCGACACCGTATCCGGGGCCCCAACCGCCGCCCCAGCCACCCCAGCCGCCGCCCCAGCCGCCGCCATAGTTGCCGTAGTAGTTGCCGCCGTAGGGATCACCATAGACCGGACCGCAGGCGCCCAGCGTCAGCACGGAAGCGACGGCGCCCGCGAGAGCCGCCCCCTTGATGATGCGTGACAGGCCGTTCATTTCGCAGTCTCCGCCGGGGCGTCATCCGGCCACTCGAGCAGCCCCAGTGCCGCGCCCGTGGGATCGATCACGATCGCGACCTTGCCGCCGTCGTGATCCACATAAGGAGCCACGGCGACGCGGCCGCCCAGTGCCTGGGCCTTGGCCGTTGCGGCCGCGATATCGGCCACGCGAACGAAGCGCAGCCAGTGGGCCGGTACAGACCCGGCGCGGGGCGGCAGCGGGTTGATGCTCGCCCGCGCAAAGTTCTGGGACGCGAGGACGAAGTGATTCGCATCGCCGGCCGCGCTATATGGCGTGGCGCCCAGAAGTGACGCGTAGAATCCGGCTGCCGTTGCCGGAGCCGGGGTGTGAAGCGACGACCAGATCCACTCGCCCTGGGCCGCGGCATCGTCGGCAGGGTCGCCGGATACTGCATGCAGGAGTGCGAATGTGCCGCCTTCCGGGTCGGACAACACGGCCTCGCGGCCGAGGCCCGGTACATCGCGCGCCGGGGCGAGTACCCGGGCGCCGCGTTCCCGCGCTTCGGCGACCGCACGGTCCACGTCTGCCACCGAGAAGAAGACGAGCCATGAGGCGTGCACGCCGGGACGATCGGGCAGGGGACGTTCGATCAGGCTTGCGACGTTACGCCCGTCCGACATCGCCTCGGCGTAGTGCCAGTGACTGGTGGGCACATCGCGGAACGTCCAGCCGAACATGCCGCCATAGAAGCGTTCGGCGTCCGCAAGGGATGGCGTGACAAGCTGTGTGAAGACCGGCTTGCCCGGCAGCGACGCTCCGGTCGTCGAGATAGGCGGAAAGCCCGTGTGGGCGGCGCGTGCCGCGCCGGTCAAGGCAGCGGCTCCGAGCAGAACCGCGGTCAGTCGAGGAAAGCGCAACAGAACAACCTCCGCGTGGAAACAGGCATATGTTGATAAACGCGGCGACGGGCGCGCGATGACGATCTGGAAACTACGCGAAACGGCCCCTTCCGGTTTCGGTGGAGGTCTATCGTGATGGCGCCAGATGGTCTAAGTGGCCCGCTGAGATCGGCCTTGTACTTCGGACGGCGGCCGATGCGACCATCAGACGGAGACATCATCATGGCTACCGAGCGCACCCTTTCGATCCTCAAGCCCGACGCGACCCGTCGCAACCTGACCGGCAAGATCAATGCCGTGTTCGAGGAGGCGGGCCTTCGCATCGTCGCACAGAAGCGCATCAAGCTGTCCGACGAGCAGGCCGGCGCATTCTATGCCGTCCACAAGGAGCGTCCGTTCTACGGGAGCCTCGTTGCGTCCATGACGTCCGAGCCGGTCGTGGTGCAGGTCCTCGAAGGCGAGGGTGCAGTCGCTAAGAACCGTGAAGTCATGGGGGCCACCAATCCGGCACAGGCCGCCGACGGCACGATCCGCAAGCTGTTCGCCGAGAGCATCGAAGCGAACTCGGTCCATGGTTCGGACAGCCTCGAGAACGCGGCGATCGAGATCGCCTTCTTCTTCGCGCAGACCGAAATCCTGCCGTAAGATCTCTGCCGCATGACGCCACGTTCGGCCGAGCCTGCTCACTGCGGGCGGGCGACGCCGAGGGCACGGTTGATCGAAGCCGTTGCCAGGTGGCGTCTCTGGCAGATCTATCTCTGCCTCGGCCTGCCCATCGGCCTGTTTCTGATCGTGGCGCTGCCACCCTTGCAGATGCCGGATGAGCAGACGCATTTCCTCCGGGCGGTCTACCTCTCGCGAGGGCATCTGGTCGCCCATCGGCTTTCCGCATCGAACGCCGGCGGCGCAGTCCCGTCGGATGCCGTGCGCTTTGCCTGGTCCTTCGACGACATGAAGGGGCATGGGGAGCGCAAGTTCGACCTGGACCGTCTTCGTGCGGTCCAGAACGGCAGTCTTTCGAGCCCGCTGATTCCGACCGGCTTTCCGAATACCGCGGTCTACCCGCCGTTCTTCTATATGCCGGCTGCCACGGCCCTGCTGGCGGCGCGTCTAGGCCATCTGCCGATGGCATGCGCCTACTATCTGTCCCGGTTCGGCTGTCTGGTCGCGGCGCTGGGCGTATCGGCACTTGCCATTGCCCTCATCACGCGCGGCGCATTGCTGCTGGCGATGATCCTGAGCCTGCCGATGACCCTGTCGTTATTCGCGGCCTGCAGTCAGGAAGGGCTTCTGATCGCGGCAACAGCGCTCGCGGTCGCCCTGTGCACGCGCGTGCAGACCCGCACCGAGGCCGTGGTGCTTGCCGTCCTGCTGGCCATGATCGCCGGAACGAAGCTTCCCTATCTGCCGCTCGTCGCCCTGCCTGTGGTCTTCGCACCGCGTGCTCGCGCGGCCTGGCTCCAGGCAGTCGCAGGGCTCGGCGGCGCGCTTGCCTGCGCCGCCATCTTCACGCGCCCGGCAAAGATCCCGTTTCTGGTCGACCAGGGCGTCAATGCGGGCCGGCAGATGGCTTTGGTGCTGCATCATCCCCTGAGATGGGTTCGCACGCTCCTTTGTACGATGCACATCCAGGGCCCGAGCTTTGCCAAGCAGTTCATCGGCGTGCTTGGCTGGCTTGATACATTGCTGCCGGACTGGAGCTACGTCGCCCTGTCCGGGCTGCTCGTGACGGGTGGCGTGCTGAGCCTGCGGACACTCGGGCCGCAGGGGCTGGCGGATGTCGAGATCTGGCCGCGCATCGGTGTCGCTGTCATTGGCAGTATCGCGACCCTTGGCGTCTTCGGGTCACTTTATCTGATCTGGACGCCGGTCGGCCATGACATCATCTGCGGTATTCAGGGACGATATTTCATCCCGCTGTCGCTTCTGGTGTGCCTGATCCTGCCGCGTGGCGTGCGGACTGCCTCGCTTCAGATCCGCGCCGTCGATGGAGCGCTACTCGCGGGCTTTCTCGGTTGTGTTGCGCTCAGCCTCCACATTGGAATCATGGTCCGCTACTGGTAGTTCCCCGCGCAGGAACCGCGCGAGCGTCTCGGGATAAAGTGCGTGTTCCTGTTCCAGGACCCTTGCCGCAAGGCCTTCGGGCGTATCGGACGGATGAACCGGGACACTGGCCTGTGCCAGAATGGGGCCGGCATCGACACCCGCTGTCACGAGATGAACCGTGCATCCGTGTTCGGCAACGCCTGCGGCCAATGCGGCCTCATGGGTGTGCATGCCGGGGAAGTGGGGCAGGAGGCTCGGGTGAATGTTCAGCATTTTGCCCGCCCACGCATCGACCAGAAAGGGGGTCAGGACCCGCATGTAGCCGGCGAGGCAGACCGTCTCCACGCCTGCTTCCCGCAGGGCCGCGTCAATGGCACGCTCATGCGCCTCGCGGTCGCGGCCGAAGGGCCGGTGCGGAATGGCAAGAACCGGCAGGCCCGCTTCGCGTGCCAGATCGAGCCCGAGTGCGTCGGCCTGGTTGCTGATCACCAGTGCAATGCGGGCCGGAAAATCGGGTGACCGGCAGGCTTCGATCAGGGCGCGCATGTTGCTGCCGCGTCCGCTGATCAGGATGGCAATGGGATGACGTCTGGTCATGAAAACGGGGTCCGGGCAACAGGATACGAAGGAAACCGGAGACTGAACCTCATGCAGATGTCTCCGGGGAACGGCATGCGCGGGTCTAATGCCAGTTCAGGGCAAAGCGACCCAGCGCGACGAGAGACACGTGCAGCGCCAGGGCGGCCGCCAGGATCATGAGCAGCGCGGGCACGGCCATTACATGCGTCATGCGGCAACACAGCGCAGCGGGCCTGGCAGCGCTGATCGCCAGAGCCAGAAGGATGAGTGGAAGCAGGAAATAGCGCCCCTGAAGACCCGTGATCGGCGCATGTCCCGCAGGCGAGAAGCCGACATAGAACGCAGCCAGCGTCGCACCCGTGTAGAGCGCAGCCAGGACCACGAGACCCAGTGACGCAAGACCGTCTCCTTTTTCCCGCGTCCACCGGCTCGGATCGTGGCCCGCAGGCCGTCCCGAGACATCGCACACTGCGAGAAGCGCTGCGATCGCGAGCGCTGCCAACGAGGACATTGCGCCGAGCTTGAAGAACTGCGGCACCGGGGCTCCGCCGAAACGGCCATATACGTCGAGCCACCACCATTGCAGCCCTTCCCGGAACGTGACCCAGAAGATCTGCACTGCCGTCAGCGGGTGATGCACAGAATACGCCAGCACGAGATGCGGGTCGCCACCGGTCTGCCAGTAGTGCCCCGGCACGAACGGAAAGAATCCGTTCCAGAGCACGGCGAGTGCAACCGACAGGCCGATGGTCATCAGGCGGACGCGCAAGGCGTCACGGGGCGCGGGGAATGCCCTTGTCGGCACGAGGAGGATCGCGGCGCTCAGGACGCAGCATGTCAGCTTCAGCAGCCCCATTCCGCCACCCAGCAGGATCAGGGCTACGGCTTCGCGGCGGGAGACGGCCCCGATCGTCCTGCAGCGCAGGCACAATCCTACGAATAGCAGGCACAGCGTGTTCGTGACGGGATCGGCGCTATAAGTGCTGGCGAGGTGTAGAGCGGTCGGCGTCGTCAGCAGGACGAGGGCCGAGAGGCGTCTATAGGGAAGGACCACGAGGAGCATGAGCGCGAAAAGCCCGAGTTGGCCAAGGCGCCCGGCCATGAGGCGTGTGGCGACGCCCGCATGTCCGGCTTTTGCGATCGCAAGTCCTATGGCGGATCCGAGATAGGGCAGCGGGGGGTAGGATGCGGTCGAGCCGAATTCGGAGAAACGCCGCCCGCTTGCCGCGTGGTCGGCCATGTAGGCTCGATCCTGGGCCGCACCGCTGGAGGAGGGGGTGCCACGGTCCCGTTGATCCTCAAAATATTCCATGTAGCTCAGGAGGCGGCCGTCGAGCCGACCGCCGTAATGATCATGGGCCACGCGCAGCGCGAACAGGTGCCCTTCGGAAATCTGCAGCGCGCGCCGGAAATGCGCGCCCTCGCCGATCCCGCTGGCTGGTGTCACCCGATAGACGAACACCAGCGCGACGACCAGCATCGCGACCACGTAGCCGACCACGACCTGCGACAGGAATGTCCGCTGCATGGGCACGCCGGGCCGCAGCGGAGACCGAGCGTCCATACGGGGCAGTCCCTCAGAACGTGACGGGTGCCGTGAACCGCACCGGCGGCATGTTGTCCGCTGCCGCATGGAGGCGACCGATCACATGGCCTGTCTGCCCCTCGGCCTGAAGCTGGCGCAGCACGTCGTCCGGGCGGTCCGTCACCAGCACCATGCCGACACCGCAGTTGAACACGCGCAGCATTTCATCCGCCGCGATCTGGCCTGTCTGCGCCAGCCATCCGAAGACGGGCGGGACCGGCCAGCTTCCCGGCTCGATGTCCGCGCGCAGGTCGGCCGGCAGGATGCGGGGAAGATTGCCCGGCAGCCCGCCCCCCGTGATATGCGCACAGGCGTGCAGCAGCCCTGCGCGATGCAGTGCGAGCACGGGCTTGACGTAGAGCGCGGTCGGCGTGAGCAGCGCCTGTCCAAGCGTCTTGTCGGCGTCGAACGGGGCGGGGGCCGACCAGTCGAGACCTGAGCGGCGCACGACTTCGCGCACCAGCGAGAACCCGTTGGAATGCACGCCGGAAGACGGAAGCGCGATCAGCGTATCCCCTTCGGCAACGTTCTTCGGCAACAGTGCGCCACGCTCGGCAGCACCCACCGAGAAGCCGCCAAGGTCGTAATGACCGGCTGCATACATGCCCGGCATCTCGGCCGTCTCGCCGCCGACCAGCGCGCAGCCGCTTTCCCGGCAGGCATCGGCAATGCCACGCACGATCGTTGCCGCATCCTCGATCGCAAGCTTGCCGGTCGCGAAATAATCGAGAAAAAACAGGGGCTCGGCACCCTGAACGACGAGATCGTTGACGCACATCGCGACCAGATCCACGCCGATGGTCTCGTGCAGGCCGGTCTCGATGGCAATCATGAGCTTCGTGCCGACGCCATCCGTGCAACTCACGAGCACAGGATCCTTGAATCCCGCTGCCTTCAGGTCGAACAGGGCGCCGAAACCGCCCAGGCCGCCCATCGTGCCGGCGCGGTCGGTGCTGCGGGCGGCGGGCTTGATCGCGTCCACCAGTGCATCGCCTGCATCGATGTCGACGCCCGCGTCACGGTAGCTGGCGCCGGTCGCGGCGTGGCTCGAGGTCGGATCGGTCATGGCGCGGAACGGGTCCTGATTGATCATGGTTGCGCTCGAAAGGTCGGAGCGGGTGCAATACACTGTGCGTCCGCACGCCTGATTCGGGTCGTGTTGTCGTTCGGCTCATAACCCGATTGGAGGGCAGGCGTAAAACCATGGCGGACGCCGCACAGCGAGATCATGCCGATGCGGTGTGTCGGGACGAGGGAACCGGTGCCGGGCAACTGGCTCTGCCCTTTGTGCGCGAGGGTCGTCTGCGTCCGGAAAGCTTCGTCGCCGCGCCCTCGAACACGGCGGCGCGTGCATGGCTCGACAACGGAAACTGGCCGGAATTCCGGCTGTGGCTCTGGGGAGCGGAAGGGGCGGGCAAGACCCATCTCCTGACGATCTGGGCGCAAGGTCGCGATGCCGCCATGCTCGACGGGGCCACATTGTCCGATGCGGATGTGGAAAGCATCCTGCGCATGCCCGAACTGCAGGCGGTCGCAGTCGATGACGCGGATCGGGTGGCGGACGGCCGGGCATTGCTGCATCTGGTCAACGCACTGCGCGAGCGGGCCATTCCGCTGCTGCTGGCCGGGCGACTGCCGCCGGCCCGTGTCGTCCTCGATCCACCGGATCTGGCGAGTCGGCTCCGTGCGAACGCATCGGTTGCCATCGGCCCTGCGGATGATCGGCTGCTGGAAGCGCTGCTGCTGCGGCTCCTGGCGGAGCGGGAAATCGTCGTTTCGCGTCCGGTGCTGGACTGGCTGCATCGCAACCTGCCGCGCAGTCCGGCGGCTCTGGTGCAGGCCGCAGACCGTCTCGACAGGGCAGGTCTTGCCGCGGGACGGCCGATCACGCGGGCGCTGGCCCGTGATGCGCTAGGCTCTCTGATCGCGGGGGAATGAGCGCTCAGCTCCGCACGGCCGGACGGGAAATCGCGCCGAGATAGGTCGCGTGAACCGCGATGAAGAAGATACAGATCACGGCAGTCACGCCGAAATACCAGACACCCATGGCGTGCGGGACGACCACTGTCGGAAACATCATCAGCGTCAGGGTCGTCGCTGCCAGCGCCGGCGTGAAGGCCAGCGCCACGCTGCGCGGCGCCGACCATGACGGCCGCCCGTCAAGCCCCCACTGCATCGGAACGAGACGCGCCCCGATAAGCTTGCGGCCCGTGACAACAGACATCGTGGTGAGGGTAATCATCGTCGCGACAGCAATCAGCAGAGACAGCGTCATCGGCTTAAGCTCCAGGCGGAAGCCGATGGTAGCGTGTAACAAGCGTGGTCAGCCAGCGAAAACAGACGCCATCCGCCATGTGTTTGGCCAGTGACGCGAAAGTTTCATCGGCGCCTGCCGATTCTCGCGTTTGACAGCGCCCGGGCGCGGTCCGATCCTGCCTGCACAAGACGTCCGAGCCTGTGGAGACTGCGTGACCGACAAAGATACCGCGCCATCCCGCAAGGGTAGCCGGCTGGTGCGTGCAAGGCGCCCGATGCCGAAGGCGCCCCGTCGTCCGGCCTTGCGCCGGCACCGTGCCCCGCCGCTTCCCGACGGGCCTGAAATCCTGACGTCGCCGGCGCGCTTCCTCAACCGCGAACTGTCGTGGCTCGATTTCAACCAGCGCGTGATCGAGGAGGCGGAGAACCCCCGCAATCCTTTGCTCGAGCGCGTGCGTTTCCTGTCCATCAGCGCCAGCAATCTGGACGAGTTCTATTCCGTTCGCGTGGCCGGTCTGGTCGGCCAGGTGCGTGAAGGGCTGACGGCTACGAGTGCCGATGGGCTGACGCCGGTGCAGGCGCTCGAGGCCGTGCGCGAATCAGCCAATCGCCTGCTGGTCCGCCAGCAGGAGAACTGGCGGACGCTGCAGAAGCTCCTGGCGGAGGAACGGATCGTCCTGTGCGATCCGTCGGCTCTGTCCGATGCCGAGCAGGCGACGCTCGAACGACTGTTCATGGAGCAGATCTACCCGGTCCTGACGCCGCTCGCCGTCGACCCGTCTCATCCGCTTCCCTTCATTCCCAATCTCGGCATGGCGCTGGCCATGCGTCTCGTTACGCCCGAGCACGGCCATTTCATCATGGACGGGCTCGTGCTCCTGCCCGGGCAGGTCAACCGTTTCGTGCGGATTCCTTCCCCCGGCACGCCCGCCAAGGGTGCTAAGCCCTCTGCGCGCTTCGTGCTGATCGAGGATCTGCTGCGGCAGTTCGTCGATCGTCTGTTCCCTGGCATGCGCGTATCCGAAGGCGGCGTCCTGCGGATCACGCGTGATACGGATGTGGAGTTCGAGGACGAGGCCGAGGATCTGGTCCGTTCGTATGAAAGCGCCCTCAAGCGCCGCAGGCGGGGCAAGGGCATCCATCTCGATCTTGATTCGCGCCTGCCTGCGGCGCTGGGCAGCGAACTGGCCCATGCGCTGGGCGTCGCGCCCGAGGATGTCGTGGTGCAGCCGGATCTGATCGGGGTTGTCGATGTGCGCCAGCTCATCGTTGATGATCGGCCGGATCTGCTGTTCCCGCCGTTCACGCCGCGTTTTCCGGAGCGCATCCGCGACTATGACGGCGACTGCTTCGCTGCGATCCGAGCGAAGGACATCATTGTCCACCATCCGTTCGAGAGCTTCGACGTGGTGGTGCAGTTCCTGCGTCAGGCGGCGCTCGATCCGAATGTCGTGGCGATCAAGCAGACGCTGTACCGCACCTCGCGCGACAGCCCGATCGTCCGTGCTCTGATCGAGGCGGCGGAAACCGGCAAGTCCGTCACGGCCATGGTCGAACTGCGCGCCCGGTTCGACGAGGAGGCCAACATTCGTCTTGCGCGGGCGCTGGAAGCTGCCGGCGTGCAGGTGGTCTTCGGTTTTTCGCACCTCAAGATCCACGCGAAACTCAGTCTCGTTGTTCGCCGGGAAAGCGGCAAGCTTCGTTCGTATGCGCATTTCGGAACGGGCAACTATCACCCGATCACGGCGCGGATCTATACCGATCTGTCGTTCTTCACCTGCGACCCGAAGCTCGCATCGGATTCCGCGAAGCTGTTCAACTTCATGACGGGCTACGCACCGCCCGTGGAGATGGACGCGATCGCGTTTTCGCCGTTGACGACGCGCAAGACGCTGAAGGAACTGATCCAGGCCGAGATCGATCATGTCCGGGCCGGGCGTCCCGGGCGGATCTGGCTGAAGATGAACAGTCTCGTCGATGGCGACCTGATCGATGCGCTTTACGCCGCGTCCAATGCGGGCGTCCGCGTTCTCGCCGTTGTCCGCGGCATCTGCTGCCTGCGCCCGGGCGTGCCGGGCCTGTCGGAAAATATCGAGGTCAAATCGATCGTCGGCCGTTTCCTCGAGCACTCCCGGATCTTCGCGTTCGGCAACGGGCATCGGATGCCGTCACGTCAGGCGCTGGTCTACATCGCCTCGGCCGACTGGATGGTCCGCAACATGGACTGGCGCATCGAGGCCATGGTGCCGATCACCAATCCGACCGTTCATGCCCAGGTTCTTGCCCAGATCATGACGATGAATCTGAAAGATACGTTGAATTCCTGGGTTCTGGATCGTCATGGCGTCTGGCATCGGATGGCCCCCGGTGCGAAACCGTTCTCGGCGCATGACTATTTCATGCATAATCCCTCGCTCTCCGGCCGGGGGTCCGCCGCGCGGGAAAAGAGCCTTCATGATGCAGCCCCACATTCCGACAGGCCCGAGCGGCTTCCTTCCGAAAGCATGCCTCATGACCGGATGGTCGATGACTGATCGAGGACGCGCACTGCATGCGCCTTTCATCACGGTGCGCTCGTGAGCGGCGCCCTGGGACATGACGGAACGCCATCAGCGTCTTCGACGGCCCATCGACGTGCGGCGGTGGTCGACCTTGGATCGAATTCGGTCCGCATGGTCATTTTCGAGGGTGTCACGCGCAACCCGGTCCCGATCTTCAACGAAAAGGCTGTGCTCAAGCTCGGCCGCGGGCTCAGCACGACTGGGCGACTGAACGAAGAGGGTGTCCTTGGCGCAGTCGAGGTCATGCAGCGATTTTATGCGATCGCGCGCTCGATGGATGCGGCACCTTTCGAGATTTTGGCGACGGCTGCGGTGCGCGATGCCCGCAACGGTGCCGAATTCGTCGCCTCCCTGCGCGAGCACATGCCCAACGTTCCGGTCCGTGTCCTGTCGGGCGAGGAAGAGGCGAGCTTCGCGGCGGCCGGCGTCGTCTGCGGCATTCCGGATGCGGACGGGCTTGTCGCGGATATCGGCGGCGGTTCGCTCGAACTGATCCGGATGGTGAACGGGGAGCGGCATGAAGCCTGCTCGCTGCCGCTTGGCGTCATCCGCCTGAATGATCGGGCCAATGGCGACGTGACGGCTGCGCGAGACATCGCGGATCGGGACATTGCGAGCGTGCCGTGGCTCGATCAGCTGGTTGGCAAGCCGCTGTATCTCGTGGGCGGAGCATTCCGGGCGCTGGCACGGTTGCAGATTGCCCGCACCCATTATCCGCTCAACATCGTCCACCTCTACGAAATGGGGGAGGGTGAGGCGCGGGAAATGGCTGACTGGCTGATCGCAACACCGCGCCGCACGCTGGAACGCCTCGCGCACGCACCGAAAAAGCGTCTCCCGGACGTGCCGTTCGCCGCCACCGTCCTGCGCCGCCTGATGCGACAGGTGCAGCCGGGTCGGATCGTCTTCAGCGTCGATGGCCTGCGCGAAGGCTGGTACATGCGGGAGGTCGCGGAGGCCATTGCGGGCCGTGACCCGAACGAAGCGCTGGCCGAGGAGATATCGGCGCGCCTGAGCCGCAGCACGGCGCTTCCGCGCGATCTCGTTGCATGGACGACCCCGCTCTTTTCGAACGAGACGCCGAAGGTCGCGGCCCTGCGCCGGATGGCATGCTTCATGTCCGACATCGGCGCGTTCGATCATCCCGAATATCGCGCCGAGCAGACCTATCTGCGCACCCTGCGCGTTCACGGCTCGGGCTTCGACCATCCATCGCGCGCGTTCGTGGCACTGACGCTTGCCGTCCGTTACGAGGCGGACGTCACGGCTCCGTTGTTCGAACCTTCCCGCCGGCTGATCGACCGCGAGGCCCACGGCCTGGCTGTCCGGCTCGGACTGGCGTTGCGGCTGGCGTATACGTTATGCGGTGGAACACCGGCACTGCTCGCCGGGTCGTCATTGAAGATCAAGGGCAAGGAACTGGTGCTGTCGTTGTCGAGTGATACGGCGCGCGTCTCGGGCGGAAGCGTCCGTCGCCGTCTGGAACGTCTGGCGGCGGTCATGGACCTGTCGGCGGTCATGCGCGAACTATGAGACGTCTTCTTGCGTATGCCGCGGTCGCCGCGCTGGCGATCGGATCGACGACCGCCGTTCTCGCTCGCGACCCTGACAAGCTGTGGAAGATTGTGCACGATCGATGCGCGCTTCACCCGGATCATCCGACACCATGCACGTTTTATGATGAAGCGCACGGAGATGCGCTGCTCCACAGTCTGGAAGGGCGCGGCCAGTATCTGCTGATTCCGACGGCGCGTGTTCCCGGCATGGAAAGTCCGATCCTGCTCGATCCCGCGACCCCTGACTATTTCGCGGAAGCATGGGATGCGCGCGCCCGCGTCGGAGAGGCTTACGGGCGCACGATCCCTGATACGGATATCTCTCTCGCCATCAATTCGAAGCCGGGTCGTTCACAAAACCAGCTTCATATTCACATCGATTGCATCCGGCCCGATGTCAGGCAGCAGTTGCTGGCGATGGTGCCTCACATCGGCACGAAGTGGCAGCCGCTGCCGCAGGCCATTCTCGGCGTTCGTTATCGGGCCATCTGGCAACCCGACCTGAAGACATCGCCGTTCCGGGTACTCGCCTCGTCATTGCGCGATCCCGGGACCGAGATGCGCGATCATACGCTCGTTGCCTGGCCGGCAACGCGCCCGGACGGGCAGGCGGGGTTCGTGTTGCTCGACGATCATGCGCATGGTCTGGATTTCGCGTCCGGCGAGATCGTTCAGGATCATAGTTGCGCGATCCTGAAACCATCATGAGAGTGATTCTCACAACGAAACATGGCCGGCTTCGTGCGTTCGGTTGAACGTGTGCCCCTACCGGGGCGACCGACAACCGTCTTCGGAGACCAGACATGGCAGATGTGCCCGACAACACTTTTCTGACCGACGTGCAGACCCTGCGTGAGCGTGCGAAGCGCTCGCTGGGCGACGGCGCGGTGATGCCGAGCTATCAGGGCGACGTTAATCAGGCGATCGATCTGCTTCAGGCCGTGCTTGCGACAGAGCTGGTCTGCGTGCTGCGTTACACGATGCATGCGATTTCGGTGGACGGCCTGACAAGCTCGAGCGTCGCCGAAGAGTTCACCGAGCACGCGAACGACGAACGCAAGCACATGCTGGCGGCTGCCGAGCGGATCGACCAGTTGGGCGGCGTTCCCAACTTCGACCCCGAAGGCCTCGCCTCACGCTCCGCCACCGAGTACGGCAAGGGCGGAACGCTGGTCGAGATGGTCAAGCAGAACCTGATCGCCGAGCGTCTGGTGATCGAGCATTATCAGGAACTGATCCGTTTCTTCGCGGACCACGATCCCACGACGCGCATCATGCTCGAAGGCTTCCTGAAGGACGAGGAAGATCATGCGACCGACATGCATGACCTCCTCATCGCCCACGAAGGCACGCCGTTCCTGAAGGACTGATCGTCTTTCGAGACGAAATCCGCACGACAGGGCGGACAGGCAGGCGGCGTCGTGATAGTGGCGCCGCCTGATGTCATTTCTGGTCGAGCGCGCAGGACCTTTGCGCTATCCTGCTTTTACCCTGTTCTGTTGCGGCTATCTGCTGTCCTGCACCGGCAGCGCCATGGTGCCGGTCGCACTGACCTTTGCGATCTACGAGCAGGGCCATGACGCGACCCAGGCCAGCTGGGTCATGACTGCCGAGACCATTCCACTGGTCGGCCTTATTCTGGCCGGCGGCACGATTGCCGATCAGCTCCCGCGACGACATGTCATGCTTGGCGCGGATATCATCTGTGGCGCGGCGCAGGCGGCACTTGCCTGTCTCCTGGCATTTCATCATGGATCGCTCGGCGCCATCATGGCACTTGCCGCCGTTCTGGGAGCCGGAAATGCCTTCTGCATGCCCTCGCGCGGCGGCCTCGTGCCGCAACTCGTGCCGGCGACGCATGTTCAGGGGGCCAATGCCCTGATCTCGATTGCCCAGGCAGCCGGCAACATGGCCGGACCGGTCATAGGCGGCCTGCTTGTGGCGGCTGGCGGTGCTGCATGGGCGGTTGCCGCGGACGCGGCCAGCTATGGAATATCGGCATTGTGCCTCGCATTGATAGCAGACGCGTCCATCACGTCGTTTTCGGCCGAAGAGGAAGAAGACGGAGGGTTCCTGCGCCAGATCGTGGCCGGCTGGCACGCGTTTCGGACGCGGCTCTGGCTCTGGCTGACCGTCGTCCAGTTCGCGCTGTTCCACCTTTTGGCGTAGGGTCCGTTGATGGTGCTGGGAGCCTGGCACTTTGCCCACGTGTCGCGCGGCGCCTCGCTCTGGGGCGGTGTGCTGAGTGGAATGGGCGTGGGGTCGGTGATCGGGGGGCTGATCGGGCTGCGCTGGCGTCCGACATATGCGCTTCGTGCGGCGCAACTCACGTTTGTGCCGTTCGCGGCTCTCCCGGCGGCGCTGGCGATATCCTTGCCATATGCGGCCTGCGTCTGTGCTGCCGTCCTGGCAGGAATCGGCAGCGCATTGTTCGGAGTGCTGTGGGAGACGTTGCTGGCACGCGAAATTCCCGCCGGTCTGCGCGCGCGGATCGGGGCCTATGACGCGTTCGGCTCGATCTGTCTGTTGCCGGCGGGATATGCGCTGGCAGGGCCGATGGCGAGTCTGATCGGGGCTGACGGGATGCTTGGGATCAGCGGGGCTTTTGTCGTCCTGGCGACGATCACGGCACTGCTGCCGCGCACGATCCGGAATATGCGATCATCCTGACGCGAGCGCTTTCTTCTTCGGCAGGCCCCACTGGTGCCGCTTCAGCTCGGGCGCGACGAGGATGACCGAACGGCCGGGCTGGTCGACGCGCGTGCCGAGCGGTTTTTGTCTGCCTTCAGGGCGCCGTCTTGCCGGTCTTCGGGTCATAACCATCCGTCAGCGTCTTGAGGAACGCGACAAGATCATCGACCTGATGTTCGGCGATGACGGGCCTGGCACCGGGGTGTTGAGCCGCGAAAGGCATGTCCGCACGGTCCACGTTGCGGCGGATGTCGGGCGGCAGATCATCGTAGGGCAGGTCGCCGTCATGAGCATGAAACCAGCGTCGCGGCGTGATGTCGCGCGTGATGTAGAATTCGATGACGTCACGTAACGACCGAAAGACGCCATTGTGGAAGAACACCTTACGGGTCGCGGTATTGCGCAGTGTGGACGTTGCAAACATGCCGCAATATCGGATGTTGTTCGCGGATTTTGTGGGCGAGAGATCGGTGCGCAGGGGCCCGCACAATCCAAGGTCGCGCCCCCCGATATCGCGATAGTCGATCGCCGGATTGCGTGGCGTGCCGAGGTTGCGCAGGAAGAAATCGCTGAATTGGCCTGAGGTTGTTCCACCGCCACGTGCAGGACCGAGGCCTGCGGTGTGGCACTGCACACAGTTCGCCCGCTCGGTATCGTTGAAGATCGCCATGCCGCGCGTCTCCTGCGGCGTCAGGGATACCAGTCCGCGCGAATAGAAATCGTATTTGCTGGTGTAGGGATGAAAGCTCGGGTCCTCCAGGATGAAGGCTTCGAGGGCGCTTCCGGTCGCGCGGAATGCATCATGTGGTTCGTCGAAGATATCGGGCCCGAATGTCTGTCGATACGCCGTCGCCAGATCGGGTCTGGCGCGCACGCGCCGGATAAGCGCGTCCTCGTTCCTATTGGCCATCTCATAACGCGTTGTCAGGACGCGCAACGCCTGGTCAGCGATCGAACTGCTTCGACCGTCCCAGTCCTGGCCGCCGGCCGGGCCGCTGGCCGAGCCATCGGGATTTTCGAGGTCGGCATTGAAGCGCGGGATCTGGTCGATATAGGTCAGGCTCGGTGTTGCACGGAACCCGAGGCGATCCATGTGCGCCCCTCCCGGCTGAACCGGAAGGTCGTTCGACGGCGCATAGTGATTGGCCGGATCATGACATGACGCGCAGGATTGCCGGCCGGAGGCTGACAGGCCGGTGTCGAAGAACAGCTTCCGGCCGAGCTGCGCCTTCGGCGACAGCGGCGCCGCATGCGCCGTGATGCCTGCCGCAAGAAGTCCGGCCAGAAATGCGACGCTAGTTCGTGACCGCATGTGGCGCGAGGCGGAAGAGCGGCACCATCGGCAGGACCGGTGTCTGCCGGAACGAACCGTCCGCCGGCTGGACGGCCGGATTGAGCGCGGCATGACCGAGATGGTCGGAAATGCCGAACGTATCCTCCAGCGTGCGCAACAGCGCATAATGATTATACGGCGTCGCATCCTGTACGCCGGTCACGCCGTGATTGGTGATGACGATGGTGGGGATCTGACCGCCACCCTGATTGATCGCGCCGAACCGCGACCCTCCGGGCGCTATCGGCTGATAGCCGCAGCAGCCCTGCACGCCGGCACTGCCCGTATCGTCCTCGTCATAGGTGATGACGACCGCGACGTTCTGACTGGAACGCCACAGCGGCGAGGCGCGCACGGCATCCACGATCTTCTGGACATAATTGTCGCCTGTCGTCAGGAGCGGGGAGGGGCCGGCATTCGTGCTGACGCATTCCGATGCATGGGTCAGCGTTCCACGGGGCCCGTGATCGTCATGACAGAGATCCGGCACGACATAGGAAAAGCGCGGGAGCGTTCCCCGGCTTGCATCATCGAAGAACTGCGCATCGGTGCGGTTGTGCGCGCGAAAATCCGGCGCCGTGCGCACGGCATCGAAATTGACGGACGGATTATGTTTCGATGCATACAGGCTGTAGAGATCCGGATTGGCCGATTTGAGCGGCCACATCGGGATTTCCGGGCGTGGCGTGCCGTCGGGATCGACCGGCATCGACTGGGAATACATGGCCCATGAGATGCCGGCCCGACCGAGCTGGCCGAACAGGCTGTCGCCCGGGAAATGATGAGCGACATAATGGCCCGATGCGCGCTCGGGATGGCAGCCGGGCGACATGTCGGCATCGTCCGGCTTGCCGGCCACAATGGCGCGGTCGCGGGCAAGCTTGCTGCCATCGGCTTCGCAATACCACGGGTCGTCATCGACGACGCCGTGCTGATCGCCCGCCATCATTGCGATGTAATTCGGCTGGCTGACATGGGTCGTGCCATAGAACCGCGTAGCCGAGTTGTAGCGATGCGCGAGCGCAGTCATGTGCGGCGATGTCGCGGGCGAGGCATCGATGATCTGGCCGTACTGGCGGTTCTCCATCTCGATGATGACGACGTGATCGTAGGCCGGCATGCCTTCGAGGCCGCCGGTCGCCGCGCGCGCTGCGCCGCAGGCCGCGAAAGTACATAAGGCGGCCAGCCGCAAACCCGCTTTCGTCATCAGATGCTCCCGATCCAGCTATCGCAAAAACCTGTGAAGAGCCGGCCGGTGCCTGTCAACGGGGACGGGGATGTCATCTTGTAGGCGCGTGTCGCCCCTGCCATGGTCCGCGTCCGATCCGGCGACAGACAGGGACACGACGCCAAATGGACAGACGGGCTTTCCTGCGCGCGACCCTTGCAACGCCAGTCGCATACCGGGCCGGTGCGGCATCCCCCCTGCATCCGGGCGGACCGGGCGCGCCGGGGCCGCTGAACCTGATAACCGATGTCGCGGGCCTGAAGGTCGGGCTTGCACAGGATATCCATGTTCGCACGGGCCTGACGGTCATCCTGCCGGACCAGCGTGCACCGTGCGCGGTCGACGTCCGTGGCGGCGGCCCCGGCACACGCGAGACCGATGCGCTCAATGGCTGGAATCTGGTTCGCTCGGCGGATGCGATCACCTTGTCCGGCGGTTCGGTCTACGGGCTTGCCGGGGCTGACGGGGTGGCGTCGGTGCTGGGTGCCGAAGGCCGTGGCTTCGAGCTCGTGAAGCAGCCGGGTGTTCCGCCGTCGCCCATCGTGCCGACGGCAATCCTGTTCGATCTCGCGAATGGCGGCGACAAGAACTGGGGGCTGACCCCGCCCTACCGCGCGATGGGTATCGACGCGGTTCGCAACGCAGCCGGAGGCCGCTTCCCGCTCGGCACGGCGGGCGCCGGGTTCGGTGCCCAGGCGGGGTCGTTGAAAGGCGGTACGGGCTCGGCGTCCTGGCGGACTGCGGACGGCATGACGGTGGGCGCAATTGCCGCGGTGAACTGTCTCGGCTCGGTTGTCGTGCCCGGCACGCGGCATTTCTGGGCCGGCGCATTCGAAGTGGGATCGGAATTCGGAGGTCTTGGGCCCAGCGCTGCGCGGGTGAACGGCGAGGACTGGGGC
The DNA here is from genome assembly GCF_000963885.1 of Tanticharoenia sakaeratensis NBRC 103193. Lineage (GTDB taxonomy): Bacteria > Pseudomonadota > Alphaproteobacteria > Acetobacterales > Acetobacteraceae > Tanticharoenia > Tanticharoenia sakaeratensis. The sequence goes on along the minus strand of NZ_BALE01000012.1, from coordinate 34,376 downwards.
GATGCGAAGCTCAATCCCGCAGCGCGCGCCAACACCACGATTGCCTGCGTCGCAACCGACGTGGCGCTGGACCCCGATGAACTCAAGCGCATCGCCATGATGGCGCAGGACGGGCTCCCGCGTGCCATTCGCCCCGTGCATTCGCCATTCGACGGCGATGTCGTGTTTGCCCTGTCGACCGGCCGGGTCACGCTGTCTGGGTCGAGCCGCGCTCTGACGGTCGCCCGGCTCGGTTCGGTTGCCGCCGATGTCCTGTCCCGTGCCATTGCACGCGGCGTGTTCTCGGCGACGCTCCCACCCGGCATGATGGGTCAGACCTGGCATGATCTGAAGGAACGCGGCTGACGGCGAAAACGCTGCGGGATTGGGAGGCGACGGGATCGGCTGGGACTCTCGGTGCTGCGGGATGAAGTGGTCTATGACTGTTCGAGCGTGAAGCGGATGCCTCCAATCGGCGCGTCCGCGGATCGCGTAGCAGATGAAGCCACACGCTGGCCGATTTGTTCAGGAGCCGGGTTCAGAATGCGATTTCGAAGGCAGTGCCAGTGCCAGTGATCGTGTTGCGCTCGCCGTCGCTCTTGCAGCCGATCAGCGCAGGCAAAAAGCTGTATCAGTCGTGCTCGGCATTTCCGGAAGGAGGCACGCCGAAACGGTTTGCGATCGCCGCTCGATTATCTCCGATCGTCACCCGGCGAAGTTTCTCAGCGGCTCTAAGTTGTCGAAAAACGTCAGGTCGCCCGGGTCTGACCCATCATCGCAACGTTCGCCATCAATACCAACGGCCAGAGTGCTGTCGATGACGGCCAGTCGGCCGTCGCGATATGGCAGATCGGCCGATAAAAACCGGGCGGCACCATTTCGCACACGACGCGCCTTACGCTGCCTGAAGTCATGACGAGCCGAAAGGCATATCGGCGCATCCGTCGACGCACCGGGGCATCTAATGGGGGCAACTGCCGTCAGTGTGCCGAAGACCTTGCGGACCACAGCCTCCGCCATGCCCGGGTGTATGGGGCCGACGACCAGACATTCTGGCGGCGCTCCAGCGAGAGTGCCTGTTGAAAGCGCCTCCGACAGCATCGACCGGCAGGATGCAGGAGCACCTGTCTGGACCGACGCACCCACTGCCGGAAGCATAAGCCTAACAACGTCTATGATCGGACGTAACGGACCCATCACCTTTTCCCGTCCAAGGCAGCGTTGTCGCCACGACAAAATCGACCGGAAGGGATCTGAGCGCGACTTATTGCGGCTGCAAACCCGCGTCGGTGACGGCGCGTCGCTCGCTCTTCCAGGCCAGAGCCGTATAGATCGCGCCACCCACTGCAACGCCGACGAACCATGCGACCGCATTGAGAGCCGACAGTGCCGGGACGATCTCGCCGAGTGCTGCGACAATTCCGCCGATCACGAACGCGATCAGCCCCGGCATATGCCAGCCATGCTGGCCGCCATAGCGCCCGTGCCGCTGGTAAAGGGCGGGCACATCGAGCGACTGGCGACGGATCACGAAGAAGTCCGCGAGCATGATGCCGGTTACCGGACCGAGCAGACCGCTGATGATGCCCAAGGCCTGAAAGATGCTGGAGGCCTCGTTGAACCACAGCCAGGGCGCGAACAGCAGGCCGAGCGCCATCACGAGGGGACCCGCACGGTCAAAGTTCAGACGCCGCGGCGCCAGATTGATCAGGTCGTAACAGGCGGGCACGATGTTCGCGACCGTGTTGACCGATAGCGTCGCCAGCACGATCACGGCGCCGCCGAACACGGTGATCAGCGGATGATGCAGCGCCAGCAGCAGGTCGACAGGGTTCCAGATCGGTCGTCCGAACAGGATGATCGTCGCCGACGTCGTGATGATCGCCATCGGCGTGAAGACCAGCGCCGTTACGGGAAGGCCGATGGCCTGTCCCAGCACCTGGTCGCGCTCGGATCGTACGAAGCGTGACAGGTCGGGAATGTTGACGGCAAACGTCGCCCACATACCGATCATGCCCGTGACGCCCGATGCGAATGCACCCACGAACGCCATGCCGTGCAGCCGCGATGGCACTGCGAACAGCGGTCCGGGACCATGCGCCACGTTCAGCGCCCAGATCGTGGCGAACAGCCCGATCAGGATGACCAGAGGCCCCGCCACGAGCTCGAAGTTGCGAATGCGCGACACGCCATGTCCCATGACCCACGCGTGAAGCGCCCAGACGAGAACAGCAGCGCCCCACATGTGGGCGGACATGCCGAGGATGTGGAGGGAGGCCGCATTCCATGCCGGCCATACCGTACCGATGACCGCATCGACCGCCTGCGTCGCGGCAAAGGCCTGCACCGAGAACCAGAAGATCGCACAGAAGCCGCGCAGCAACACCGGGAGCTGCGCCCCTGCCGGACCGAATGCCGAACGGATCAGCACGCAGAACGGGATGCCGTAGCGCGTGCCTGCGCGCGCATTGAACCACATGGCCAGGAACAGGACGACGTAGGCGACAGCCACGACTTCCATGCATTCCCACGCGGAGAACCCGAGCGCCATCAGCCCGGCTGCCGCCTCGTAGACGACGATGTTGTGGACCATGCCCATCCAGACAGTGGCCATGTTCAGCCACGACCAGTCCCGCCGCGCGAACGGGATCGGAGCAAGGTCCTCGTTGTAGAGCGAGGGATCGGGCGATGCGCCCGCCATGTTCGTTTCGTGAAGCATTCGTTCCCGTTGTGACAGAGAGGCGGTCGCCCGTGTAGTGGTCTCCGGCCGGCACATCGTAACGGTTTCGAGACGGACACGAGCGCCTCGATGACCAGGAAACCGCGCCTAGCCCGCATGGAGACAACGGGGCGACTGAATAAAACCCGTGCGTCCCCGAGATCCGCCGCGGCCGTCAGTGCGAACACCGGCCGGCCGCGCGATGGAAGAGCCGCGCGGCTGCTCCTCAGGCCACTTCGCGCAGGATCGAGGCGATCGTCTCGAAGATCCGGTCGATTTCGTGCTTTTCGATGATCAGTGGCGGAGAAATTGCAAGAATGTCGCCCGTGTAGCGCAGCAGGACGCCTTTTCGGAACGCGCGGTCGAAGACTTCATAGGCGCGCGTGGTCGGTGCGTTGCGGGGTTCGAGCTCGATACCGGCAACAAGGCCGACATTGCGGATATCCACGACATGCGGACAGTCGCGCAGTGCGTGGGCCGCCTCTTCGAAATAGGGCGACAGGATCTCGGCCCGTTCGAACAGATGCTCTTCGGCATAGGTGTCGAGAGTTGCAATGGCTGCGGCACAGGCGATCGGGTGCGCCGTGTAGGTATAGCCATGCGGGAGGTCGATGGCGGTTTCCGGTCCCTGCATGAAGGCTTCGAAAACATGATCCGAGACAATGGCGGCGCCCATCGGCACGGTGCCGTTGGTCAGGCCCTTGGCGCACGTCATGATGTCAGGAATCACGCCGTATTTCTCGGCGGCGAACGCCGGACCGCCGAGACGGCCGAAGCCCGTGATGACCTCGTCGAAGATCAGCAGGATGCCGTGCTTCGTGCAGATGTCACGCAGGCGCTTCAGATAACCGACCGGCGGCGGGAGGACGCCCGTGGAACCGGCCATCGGTTCGACGATGACGGCGGCGATGGTCGAGGCATCATGAAGGGTGACGATCCGCTCGAGCGCATCCGCAAGTTCGGCGCCGTGCTCGGGCAGGCCGCGCGTGAAGGCGTTGCGCCTGAGGTCGAGCGTGTGGGGCAGATGATCGGTGCCGGTCAGCAACGATCCGTACAGCTTGCGATTGCCTGAAATGCCGCCCACGGAAATCCCGCCGAAGCCGACGCCGTGATATCCGCGCTCGCGCCCGATCAGCCGCGTCCGCGCGCCTTCGCCGCGCAGGCGATGATACGCGATCGCGATCTTCAGGGCCGTATCGGCCGCTTCCGAGCCGGAGTTGCAGAACATCACGTGATTGAGGGAGCCGGGCGCGAGTTTCGCCAGCCGGTCGGCAGCCTCGAACGCCATCGGATGGCCCATCTGGAAGGCCGGCGCGAAATCCAGCGTCGCCACGGTCTTCTGCACCGCCTCGACAATGCGCGGACGGCTGTGCCCGGCATTGACGCACCACAGGCCCGCGCAGCCGTCGAGAACGTCATGCCCCGCGTCGTCGCGATAGTACATGCCCTTGGCAGACACGAGCATCCGCGGGTCGGCGCGGAATTGCCGGTTGGCCGAAAACGGCATCCAGAACGCGTCATGGTTGGTGTTGGAGAAGCTGGACATGCGGCGTGCCTTCCTGTCGGGGAAGAAGGTGGAAAATGGGGCGCAGCGGTTGGTTCGATCCGGATCCGGCGCTATGCGAAATGAATGGTGCCCGGGAGCGTCGCACGAAGCTCCAGGCGCGGGAAGCCTTCGAAATCGGGCGGTCGGGGACGTATGGAGGGATATCGGGTTTGAACGCAGTATTGCTGGCTCTGGCCGTGGGATCGTTCGCGATCGGCACCACCGAATTCTCGCCCATGGGGCTGCTGCCGGTGATTGCGCACGATATGGGCGTCTCGGTGCCGAAGGCGGGCGGCCTGATCACGGCCTATGCGATCGGTGTGATGATCGGTGCGCCGATCGTGACGATCGCGCTGGCGGGCGTGCGCCGCAAGAAGGCGCTCGTCGGGCTGATGGGGCTGTATACGATCGGCAACCTGATGTCGGTCGGAAGCTTCGGTTACGACACGCTGCTGCTGTCTCGCGTGGTGACGAGCTTCTGTCAGGGCGCGTTCTTCGGTCTCGGCGCGGTCGAGGCCGCCGGTGTGGTGGCGCCCGAAAAGCGTGGCAGCGCGGTCGCGACCATGTTCATGGGGCTGACCATCGCCAATATCGGCGGTGTGCCGTTCGCAACGTGGCTGGGCGACAGCTTCGGCTGGCGCAGCGCTTTCCTTGCGACGACTGTGCTCGGGCTGATCGCGATGCTGAGCCTGTCGATTGCCCTGCCGTTGCGCCCGCCCGGTCCCCCACCCGATGCGCGGGCGGAAATCCGGGTTCTGTTGCGCGGCAATGTTCTGGCGGCGCTCGCGATCACAGCAATCGGCGCCGGCGCCATGTTCGTGCTCTACACCTATATTGCACCGATCCTCGAACACGTGACGAATGCGAGCGCCAGTGTCGTGACGATCGCCCTCATGCTGGTCGGTGTCGGGTTCAGCATCGGCAACGCGATCGGCGGCCGGAGTGCCGATCATTCGCGTGACGGCACGCTGCTCATCGGCTTTCCCGTGCTGGGTGTGATGCTGCTGGCCTATCCCTTCGCGGCGGGAACGGTGCCCGGCGCGCTTCTCGCAACACTGCTTTGGGGGGCAGCCACATTCGCGATCATGCCGTCGCTGCAGATGCGTGTGATGGAAGCCGCGCACGAGGCGCCGGGGCTCGCGTCGTCCGTCAATATCGGCGCGTTCAATCTCGGGAATGCCATTGGTGCGGCTTTGGGCGCCGTCGTCCTGTCGTCCGGCCTGGGCTATCCGGCCGTGTCGATCGCCGGAACCGGGCTGGCCCTGACAGGGGTCGCGGCTGTGCTCGCCTCGCGCCGGGCAGGGATCAGCCCCGGCTGACATGTCAGTCGAGTGCCTGATCCGCGGTCAGCACCGCCCGCAGCAGCACGTTGGCACCGGCTGCCACATCGCCCGGCGTGGCACTTTCCTCCTCGTTGTGGCTGAGCCCGCCCGCACAGGGGACGAATATCATCGTCGTCGGTGCGATCCGCGCGAGATAGGCCGCGTCGTGGCCCGCGCCCGAGACGATTTCGCGCGCGGGATAGGACAGGTCCTGCGCGGCATCACGAACGGCCGCGATCAGATCCGGGGCGAACTTGACCGCAGGACTGTCCCAGACCTGAGCGATCGCGACATCGAGGCCCGTTGCGATGATGGTCTCCGCCTTTGCACGGAACGCCATTTCCATGGCCACGACGACGGAATCATCCGGATGGCGGAATTCCGCCGTGAAGAAGACTTCACCGGGCACGACGTTGCGGCTGTTGGGCCGACATTCCACAAGCCCCACCGTGCCGACGGCATCCGGGCCGTGATCAAGCGCGATCGACTGCACGGCAGCCATCAGCGCAATTGCCCCCTGCAAGGCATCGCGCCGCATGGACATGGGCGTCGTGCCGGCGTGGGCATCAGCACCCGTGACCGTCACCTCGTACCAGCGCATGCCCTGGACACCGGTGACGATCCCGATGGTTTTCTCTTCGGCTTCGAGAATCGGACCCTGCTCGATGTGAAGCTCGAAATAGGCCACGACTGGATGATCGCCGCAGCGCTCGGGGCCGGCCGCGCCGATCTGCGTCAGGGCATCGCCGAACCGCACGCCGTCACGATCCGTGCGGGACAGCGCGTAATCCTCGTCGAAGACACCGGCGAATACGCCTGAGCACAGCATCGCGGGTGCAAAACGCGACCCTTCCTCGTTCGTCCAGTTCGCGATCTCGATCGGATGGCGGGTGCGATGCCCGGTTTCCCGCAATGCGCGCAGCACGGCGATGCCGCCCAGAACGCCGATGATGCCGTCGAATTTTCCGCCCGTCGGCTGCGTGTCGAGGTGGCTGCCGATGATGATCGGCGGCAGGCTTTCATCCGTGCCGGGAACGCGGGCGAACTGAATGCCGAGGCTGTCGGCGCTGACGGTTGCCCCCAAATCCGAGCAGGTCTTTTCGAACCAGGCACGAACCTGCGCATCTTCCTGCGTCAGCGTAAGCCTTCGGATGCCGCCCTTCCTGGTGGCGCCATAATGCGCCTGCGCCATGATGTCGCGCCACAGGGCATCCCCGTCGATCGTGAAATTACCGAAGCCTTCGGCCATGTTCGCGTTCTCCTTGTCTGCTCTGTTCGCGCCTGCCGCGTCGTCTGGCCTGCGAGATCTATCCTGCCCGCTCCGCCAGGATGCGGTGAGGGTTGTTCGGATGTTCGGGCCACGTCAACTTCTCGGCCGTCTGCGGCTGCGGCACCATCGTGATGCAGTCGTCGACCGGGCAGGCGAGGGCGCACAGGTTGCAGCCGACACATTCCGCGTCGATGACCTCATAACGACGCATGCCGTCGACTTTCGATCGCCCGATGGCCTGATGCGACGTGTCTTCACAGGCGACGTAGCACAGGCCGCACTGGATACAGCGATCCTGATCGATGCTCGCGAGCGTCTTGAAATTGAGATCGAGCGCGTTCCAGTGGACGAAGTTCGGGACGGCCCGGCCTGTCACATCGCTGATCGACGCATAGCCTTTCTCGTCCATCCAGTTGGACAGGCCCGTCGTCAGGTCATCGATGATCCGGAAGCCGTAATGCATCGCTGCCGTGCAGACCTGTAGCGCACTCGAGCCCATGGCGAGGAACTCGGCCGCGTCGCGCCAGGTGGAAATGCCGCCGATGCCCGAGATCGGCAATCCGCGGAATTCCGGCTCGCGTGCGATCTCGCCGACCATGCGCAGCGCGATCGGCTTGACCGCCGGGCCGCAATATCCGCCATGCGTTCCCTGACCGCCCACGACGGGCATCGGCGCCATTGCATCGAGATCCACGCCGATGACCGACTGGATCGTGTTGATCAGCGACACGGCATCGGCACCCCCGCGCAGTGCGGCACGGGCAGGTGACAAGATGCTGGTCACGTTCGGGGTGAGCTTGACGATGACCGGCATGCGCGTGTGCTGCTTGCACCAGCGCGTGACCATCTCGACATATTCCGGAACCTGACCGACGGCCGCGCCCATGTTGCGCTCCGACATGCCGTGAGGGCAGCCGAAATTCAGCTCGATCCCGTCCGCGCCCGTTTCCTCGACGATCGGCAGGATTGCAGCCCAGCTCGCTTCCTCGCACGGGACCATCAGGCTGACGACGATCGCACGATCCGGAAAATCGCGTTTGATCCGCTTGATTTCCGCAATGTTGGTCGCAAGCGGCCGATCCGAGATCAGCTCGATGTTGTTCAGGCCGCTCAGGCGCTTTCCCTGATAGGCGAGGCCGCCATAACGGCTGCTGACATTGACCACCGGCGGGTCTTCGCCAAGCGTCTTCCACACGACGCCGCCCCATCCGGCTTCGAGCGCGCGGCGGACATTGTATTCCTTGTCCGTGGGAGGTGCTGACGCCAGCCAGAAGGGATTGGGCGACGTGATGCCGCCGAGATTGCTTCGCAGATCGGCCATGGTTCAGCGCCCCCGTTCGGTCAGCATGGTGTCGATGGCTTCCGCCGCGTCGCGTCCGTCACGGACGGCTGCGACCGTCAGGTCCTCTCCAGCGGTGCAGTCGCCACCGGCGAAAACACCGGGAAGGGACGTCTCGCCGCGCGCATCGACCAGGATGCGGCCGCCCGACAGCGCGAGCGTCCCGTCGATCGGATCTTCGTAGAGCTGCCCGACAGCTTTCAGAACCATATCGGCCGGGATCGTCAGTTCGCCCCGATCGTAAACCGGCTTGCCGGTCTCGTCCGGCGCGCCGCGTGCAAACCGCACGCCCGTGACATGGCCCGCTTCGGTCTCGATCGCGGCAGGCGTTGCCCAGTGCCGGATCGTGACGAGATTCTGGAGCGCCCATTCCTGTTCTTCAGGTGTTGCATTCATGTTTTCGGGCCCGCGTCGGTAGACGAGCGTGACGTCGTCCGCGCCGAGCCGCCTAGCCTGCACCGCCGCGTCGATTGCCGTGTTTCCGCCGCCGATCACGACGACCCGCGCACCGATCGGTACGGCGGCAGGCGGCGACTGGCGCAGCGTTTCGATGAAGTCGACGGCATCGAACACGCCGTCTGCGTCTTCGCCCGCAAGTCCAAGCGCCCGCACACCTGACTGGCCGATCCCGAGGAACACGGCGTCATAAGTCTCGCGCAGGGTCTCGAGCGACAGGTTCTGGCCGAGCACACGATCGCCGTACCACGTGATCCCGCCGATCTCCAGCACGAAGGCGACTTCGTTCTGGGCGAAATCGTCCGGCACCTTGTATGCGGCAATGCCATATTCATTGAGGCCGCCCGGCTTGGGGCGCGCATCGTAAAGATCGACGTCGTGGCCACGCAGCGAAAGCCGGTGCGCGCAGGCAAGACCCGCAGGCCCTGCGCCTACGACGGCGATGCGCGTGCCTCTTGCAGGCGCGCGTCGATACGGCTGGCCCTGCGCCATCTGCCAGTCGACGGCGGTGCGCTGCAACGCTCCGATGGAGACCGCGCGCTCGCCCTGTTTGACGCGGACGCACACGCCTTCGCAGAGAATATCGGTCGGGCAGACACGTGCACACGCGCCACCCAGAATGTTCTGGTCGAGAATGGCTTCGGCGGCCCCGCCCAGATCGCCGGTCGCGATGCGCCCGATAAAGCCCGGAATGTCGATGCCGGTCGGGCAGGCTTCGATACAGGGCGCATCATAGCAATGATGGCAGCGATCGGCCTCGACGACGGATTGCGGCGCGGTGAGCGGCGGGTGGGCGTCGCTGAAATTACGCGCGAGTGTCGCAGCGCTCAGGCGTCCGGCGGCAATATCGATCACGAAACGTCTCCGTAAGGCAGGGTCAGACTGCAACCTCGATCGCGAAATGAAACGTTGCAGCTTTCGTTTCGGGGCGCAATATCGTTCCTGACCGATGCGTCAGAAAATTACGTTTCTTACCCGGCGCGGCGCTCCGGGACATGGATGCTCGCTTCGATGTCTGATTCGGCGTGCGCACCGAGGACGAGCGCCAGGATCGTCTCCGCGCCGCGTTCGTAATCACCGTCGTCCAGTTCCGGCTTGCCCAGCACGGCCACCATCTGGGGGCGCATGTCGGCATAGGCCTGCGTCATCGCCCAGAGACAGAACATGAAATGTGTCGAATCGACCTGCGGCAGCAGTCCACTGCGGGACCATTCTTCCAGCGTCTGCCCGATTGCCTGGACATGGCTGCGCAATGTCGTTTCGAGATACGTGCGGATCTGTGTGCCGCCTTCGAGGATCTCGTGGGCGAACAGCCGCGAGGCGTCCGGATGCTCCCGCGAGAAGGCCAGCTTGGCTGCGATATATCCTCGAAGGCCGGCGCGCGGGGCATGCGCGGGCGTGATCCAGCGATCGGCATCCGCCAGCCAGTCGGTCAGCGTGTTCTCGAGGACAGCCTGATACAGAATCTCCTTGGTGCCGAAATAGTAATGAATATTGGCCTTGGGCAGTTGAGCGACCCGGGCGATCTCGGCCATGCTGGCGCCCGCATATCCGCGTTCGCCGAAAACCCTTTCCGCGACCGAGAGGATATGGGAAGTCGAGATGTCACGTGGCACGCCCATCGGTGTGGACCATCCTCATCCTGTGTGTGGGGACTGTCTGATTGATGGGGCGAGCATAACGCGTGTTGCCGGAGGGGAGAAACGCCGCATGTATCTGATCCGGGGTGGGACCGTCGTTACGGCTGACGACACACGGCGTTGCGACGTTCTGATCGACGGCAGCCGGATCGCATCCGTCGGGCCGGATCTGGAAGTGCCCATGGGCTGCACGGTCGTCGACGCGGATGGCCTGATGGTGATGCCGGGCGGGATCGATCCGCATACCCATATGGAAATGCCGTTCATGGGGGCGACGGCCTCGGACGATTTCGAGACCGGCACGCGCGCCGGCCTTGTCGGCGGCACGACCACGATCATCGATTTCGTCATCCCGACGGCCGGGGGATCGCTTGTCGAGGCCTGGCGGGACTGGCGCGCCAAGGCCGGGAAGGCCACGGCGGACTATTCCTTCCACGTTGCCGTCACGCACTGGGACGAGCGTGTGCATGATGAGATGGGTGTTCTGACGCGCGAACACGGCGTCAACTCGTTCAAGCATTTCATGGCGTACAAGGGTGCGCTCATGGTCGATGACGGGGTGCTGCTCCGTTCGGTCAAACGCGCGCTCGAACTTGGTGCGCTGTGCAACGTCCATGCCGAAAACGGCGATGCGGTGGCCTATCTTCAGGCCGATCTGCTCGCACGCGGCATCACGGGGCCGGAAGCGCATCCGATGTCGCGGCCGCCGGAAGTCGAGGGCGAGGCGGCGGGGCGCGCGATCGCCATCGCCGGCCTGCTGGGTGCGCCGATCTATATCGTGCATGTCTCGACGAAGGACGCGACGGATGCGATCGCGCGCGCCCGGAGTGCTGGCCAGCGTGTCTATGGCGAGGTTCTCGCTCAGCATCTGGTGATCGACGACAGCGTCTATCAGAATCCTGACTGGTTGGGTGCGGCCCAACATGTCATGAGCCCGCCGTTCCGGCCGAAATCGCATCAGACGGCGCTCTGGGCCGGCCTGGCGTCGGGTCAGCTGCAGACGACGGCGACCGATCATTGCTGCTTCTGTGCGCCGCAGAAGGAAGCAGGACGGAACGATTTCACGAAGATCCCCAACGGCACTCCGGGTATCGAGGATCGCATGAGCGTCCTGTGGCACCATGGTGTCGGCAAGGGACGGCTGACGCCGCAGGAATTTGTCGCCGTCACGTCCGCGAACACGGCGAAGATTTTCAATATCTATCCGCGCAAGGGCAGCATCGCGCCGGGTGCCGACGCCGACATCGTTCTGTGGGATCCTGTCGCCGAGCGAACGATATCGGCTGCGACCCATCACCAGCGCGTGGATTACAACGTGTTCGAGGGCATGCGCGTGAGCGGTGTCGCGCGGTCCGTCTTCTCAGGCGGGCGGCTGGCCGTGCATGAGGGCGACATCCGGGCGAAGCGGGGTGACGGCGCCTATGTCGAACGGCCCTGTTTTTCCGATACGTTCGACGCGCTGGCACGCCGGCGCGCTTCCTCGGGAACCACGGCATGAAGGGTTTTGCGCTGGCCTGCCTGATGGCGGCCGGTCTGTCAGCCTGCGCAGCGCCGCCGAAGGCGCATGACTGGCATGATCTGGTCAATGTCGGGGACGCGGGGATGCGGGCCCGTGCCTATCACGACAGTGGCGATTATGACCGTGATGTCGCGGCCGCTGATGCGCAGGCACAGGGCTGGATCGCGGCGCGTGCGAAAACCGCCTCGAAGCCTGCGATCGTGCTCGATATCGACGAGACATCGCTCTCGAACTGGCCGGCAATGGCGGCGGACGATTTCGGTTATTTTCCCGGCGGCACGTGTGATGTCCTGCCCAAAGGCCCATGCGGTGCCGTGGCCTGGGAGATGAGTGCGCGGGCCGCAGCCATCGCGCCGACGCTGGCCCTTGTGAAGGCAGCGCAGGCGCAGGGTGTCGCCGTGTTCTTCGTTACCGGTCGGCATGAGAGCGAGCGCGCGGCGACGGCGCGCAATCTGGCGCAGGCGGGCTATGCGAACTGGTCCGGGCTGTCGCTGAAGCCTGACGCGATGCACGTCATGACGGCGAGCGCCTACAAGGCGCCGGTTCGCGCCGATATCGAGGCCCAAGGATACACCATCATCGCAAATATCGGCGACCAGCCCTCCGATCTCGCCGGCGGTCATGCCGAGCGTGCGTTCCTGCTGCCCAATCCTTTCTACCGCGTCCCGTGAGCACCGACATGACATCTCAGTCCCCGTCCGAACCCGAAGGGCTTGCGCGCCTGCGCGAAACCGTCGCGCGCGATCTGGCACGCATCAGCTATGGCACGAAGCCGTGGAGCCCGGCGCATACCCATCGGGGCGAACCTGTTCTGGACGTGGCCATCGTGGGCGCCGGTCAGGGCGGCCTTGCGGCCTCCTTCGCCCTGCGCCGGATCGGGATCCATAATGCGCAGGTTTTCGACCGGGCCGGGCGCGGCGGCGAGGGGCCGTGGATCACGTTCGCCCGCATGATCACGCTCCGCACACCCAAGCACGTCACCGGGCCGGACATGGGAATCCCGTCGCTGACGGCGCAATCGTGGTTCGAGGCACGATACGGCGCGCAGGCGTGGGAGGAACTCGACAAGATCTCCCGTCACGACTGGCAGGCCTATCTGGACTGGGTGCGTGACGTGCTCGACCTGCCGGTCGTCAACGACCATGCACTCGTCGAAACGGCGTGGGATCATGGGGTTCTGCGGCTGACTTTCGAGACATCGTCGGGTGAGCGCGTGGTGCGATACGCGCGCAAGCTGGTGCTGGCCACCGGGATCGACGGGGGCGGCGCATGGCATGTCCCGCCCGAGATTGCCTCCGCGCTGTCGCCCGATTTCTATGCCCATACGCATCAGACGATCGATTTCGAGCGTCTGCGCGGCAAGCGGATCGGTGTCCTGGGTGCGGGAGCTTCGGCGTTCGACAATGCCGCAACAGCGCTCGAAGCCGGGGCCGGTCGCGTCGATCTGTGTCTGCGCAGGCGCGCATTGCCCACGGTCAATCCGTATCGCTGGATGGAGAACGCGGGCTTTCTCGCCCATTTCCATGCGCTGCCGGATCTGCTGCGCTGGCGCTTCATGCGCCACATCTACGACCTCAATCAGCCGCCGCCGCAGGACACGTTCTGGCGGTGCCGCAAGCATGCGAACTTCGCTTTCCACACCGCGACGCCATGGGAAACCGTGCGGCAGGTCGACGGTGCGAATGGCCCGGAGATTGCGGTCGATACGCCCGACGGCGAGATGCGGTTCGATTTCGCGATCATCGGCACGGGCTTCGTCATCGACCTGACCCGCAGGCCCGAGACGGCCGGTTTTGCCTCCGACGTCCTGCTGTGGCGCGATCACTACACGCCGGAGGATGGCGAGGAGAATCAGCTTCTGGGCAGCCATCCGTATCTTGGGCCGGACTATCAGTTCCAGCCACGCGACGGGGCCGCGGAGCCCGGGATGCTCGGCGCCATCCATAATTTTACTTTTGCAGCTACCCCCAGCATGGGACTTTCCGGTGCGTCCATCAGCGGCATGCGCTTCGGCGTCGAGCGGTTGGCGCGCGGGATCGCGCGGGATCTGTTCGTGGCTGATGGCGCAGCGCACCTCAACAGCCTTCTGGCTTACCAGGTGCCTGAACTGACCAGTCTCGAACCCCCAGTGGAGATCATGTCATGACCGAGCCCGATCCGAACGCCATCAGTGACGTGGTCACGCTTGCGGAACTCAACGGGATCGCGATCGCCGAACCGTTCCGGCAAGGCGTCGCGATGAATGCCGCCCTCCTGCAGCGCTATGCGGCACTCGTGCATGGGCTCGTGCTGCCGGACAGCGTCGAACCGGCCTACGAGTACGTCCCATGAGTCACGACGCGACACCAGCCGTTCCGGATACCGCACATGGCATCGCGTCAGCCGTCCGCGCCGGTCGCCTGAAGGCGACAGCGGTCGTGGGCGCTGCGATCTCCGAGATCAGCCTGCGTGACCGGGCCTACAACAGCGTGACCCGGATCCTCGGCCCTCGTGCAATCGGCCTTGCGGAGCAGGTCGACCGGAAGGTGGCGGCCGGAGAAGACCCGGGGCCGCTCGCGGGCGTGCCGTTCGGGATCAAGGATCTATTCGACTGCGAAGGCGAGACCACGACGGCAGGCTCGACCGTGCTGCGCGAAAGTGCGCCGGCGCCACGCGATGCGGCGATCGTGGAGCGGCTGCGTCTGGCGGGCGCGATCCCGCTCGCCACGACGAACATGGACGAGTTCGCCTACGGGTTCGCAACCGACAATGCCCATTACGGCATCACCCGCAATCCGCATGACACGACGCGACTGGCAGGCGGATCCTCCGGCGGATCGGCAGCGGCCGTCGCAGCCGGACTCCTGCCGCTGTCGCTCGGCACCGATACCAACGGTTCGATCCGCGTGCCCGCATCATTGTGCGGGCTGTGGGCGATCCGGCCGACGCAGGGGCGGCTGCCGAAGGCCGGGACCTACCCGTTTGCCGCGAGCTTCGACACGGTCGGACCGTTCACGCGGGATCTCGCGGATCTGAAGGTCGCTTTCGATGCGCTCGACATGCACGGCAATCGTGAACCCGCACCGCCTGAGCTGCGTGTCGCCCGGCTTGGCGGCTGGTTCGCCGAAAACGTCAGTGACAAGCTGGAATCTGCCATCGGGGATGTCATGGCGGCCTTCGGTTCGAACGAAATCGTCGAGCTGCCGGAAGTTGCCCGCGCGCGAGCCGCTGCCTTCCTGATTACCGCCGCTGAAGGGGGGGCATTGCATCTGCCGCGCCTGCGCGCGCATGCCTCTGCCTACGATCCTGCAACGCGCGACCGACTGCTGGCCGGTGCGTTGCTGCCCGCGCGCACCGTCTATCAGGCCCAGCGCCTGCGCCGCTGGTTCCGCGAGCAGGCCTATGTCGCATTCGCGCGCGCGGACGTGCTCGTGGCACCGGCCGTCGTCGGCGAGGCGCCGCGGATCGACCAGCCCCTGATCGAGATCGACGGACAGATGGTTTCCGCCCGCGCCAATCTCGGCCTGTATACGCAGCCTCTGACCCTGACGGGTTTCCCGATCATGTCGGTGCCGCTGAAGACTCCGGGCCTGCCGGTGGGCCTTCAGCTCATGGCGCTGCCGGGCAAGGAAGAGGCGCTGTTTGCGGCGGCCGAGGTCCTTGCAAAGGCCGGGCTTGCGGTCGCGGCATCCGTTCCGGGCTAGGTCGTTCGTTGCTGCATACATCCTGCGCCCAGCGCGGCGCCGTCACGAGCCCCCATCACCTTGCCAGTCAGGCAGGCCTTGCTGTCCTGCGCGCGGGGGGCAATGCCTGCGAGGCGGCGGTCGCGACCGCCGCTGCCCTGAGTGTCGTCTATCCGCACATGACCGGGCTGGGCGGCGACGGCTTCTGGCTGATCGCCTGGCCCGACGGCCGCACCGAAGCAGTCTACGCGGGCGGCGTTGCCGCAGCCCGCGCCACGCCTGCGCTGTATGCCGGACATGACGCGATCCCGTGGCGCGGGGGGCTTGCGGCGAACACGGTCGCGGGAACCGTCGGCGGCTGGGCCCGCGCTCTCGAGCGCAGTAGCGCGCGCCTTCCGCTGGCGCAGGTTCTCGCCGATGCGATCGCTTATGCCGAACAAGGCGTGGCCGTGACCGAACTCTGGGCCGCGCTGGCCGAGGTCAAGGGCGCCGATCTGCGCGCCGCACCCGGTTATGCCGCACTGTTCGAGCCGGGCGGGCGACCCCTGTGCACGCATGAGCGGTTCCGCAATCCGGCACTGGCCGAGACGTTGCGTCGTCTGGCACGCGACGGTCTCGACGATTTCTATCGCGGTGGGATCGCTCGCGATCTGGCGCATGATCTGGGTCAGGCCGGCTCGCCCGTCGGGCTGGACGATCTGGCGGCAGCGCAGGCCGAATGGGTCGAGCCCCTTTCGACGCGTGTTGCCGGAGCCACGCTGTTCAATACGCCGCCCGCGACGCAGGGCGCGGTCTCGCTGCTGATCTTGGCCCTCATGGATCGGCTGGGCGCCCGGGACGTGGATACGGCAGACGGGCTGCATGCCGCGATCGAGGCGACAAAGCGCGCTTTTGCGTATCGCGATGCCTATCTGGGCGATCCCGCCCGCACGGGCTGCAATCCTCAGTCTTTGCTGGATGACGGGGCTGCCCTTGATGCGATGGCGGCGGATATCGATCCTGCTTGCGCGGCTGCCTTCGGCATGGCGGCCGGTGGCGGCGATACGACATGGTTCGGCGTCGCCGATGCTGACGGCTGCGTCGTCAGTGTCATCCAGAGCATCTATTTCGAGTTCGGATCCGGCGTTGTCAGCCCGCGAACCGGGATCACCTGGCAGAACCGCGGTGCCAGTTTCGCGCTCGGCGGGGATGGGCCAAATGTGCTCGCCCCGGGCGCCAAGCCGTTCCATACGCTCAATCCGGCCCTGGCGCGGTTCGAAGACGGACGAATTCTGGTCTACGGCACCATGGGCGGCGAAGGTCAGCCGCAGACGCAGGCCGCGATCTTCTCGCGCTATGGCTGGAGCGGACGAGGCCTTCAGGCCGCCATCACGGCGCCACGCTGGCTGCTTGGGCGGACCTGGGGTGAGGCAAGTTCCCGCCTGCAGATCGAGGAACGGGTCGATCCCGCAGTTCAGGCGGCACTCGTGGCGCGCGGGCATGTCATCACCCCCAGCGCCGATTTTTCGTCCGTCATGGGACATGCTGGTGCCGTCTGTCGGCATGCCGACGGACTGATCGAGGCCGCGTGCGATCCGCGCAGCGACGGGGGAATTGCCGCATGGTAGAGGCAGACATCGGCGCGCGGATCGTGGCGCGCTGCCGCTCGCTCGGCGCCCGGCCGTTTTCCGAAAGCAGCGACATTCTGTTCCGGCCGTGGCTTTCGGACGCGTTCATGAACGCCCAGGCCCAGGTCGATGGCTGGATGCGCGAGGCCGGAATGCAAACCCGGCAAGATGCGGCCGGCAATCTCGTCGGCCGGCTGGAGGGCGCGACATCCGACGCGCCTGCAGTCGTCTTCGGCTCGCATATCGATACCGTGCCGAATGGTGGATGTTTTGACGGCCTGCTTGGCGTCGTGCTCGGGATTTCCGTCGTCGAAGCGCTCTCGCGGGCTGGACGGCGGCTGCCGTTCGCGATTGAGGTCATTGCGTTCGGCGATGAGGAGGGCTCGGCTTTTCCGGTCTCGATGATCACGTCGCGGGCGGTTGCCGGTATCGTCGATCCGGCGGATTTCGACCTGAGCGGTCCGTCTGGCACGGTGACGCAAACCATGCGCGCGCGGGGCCTCGACTCCGGCGCGCTTGGCGAGGCGGCGCGGGCCTCGACCGACGTCCTGGCCTTCGTGGAAGCCCATATCGAGCAGGGGCCCGTGCTCGAAGCGCTGGATCGGCCGGTTGCCGCCGTGCAGGCGATTGCCGCCCAGCGTCGCGGGACCGTTCAGATCAGGGGCGTTGCGGGACATGCGGGCACCCTGCCGATGGCCATGCGACAGGACGCGCTGGCGGCCGCAGCCGAAGCCATTCTCCTGATCGAGCGCGTGGCGTGTGATCTGCCCGAGGCTGCGGATTCAGGGCTGGTTGCGACTGTGGGTCGCATGGATGTGGGACCAGGCGCCACGAACGTGGTACCGGATGCCGTCTCATTCTCGCTGGATGTCCGGGCAGGCGACCGGCGCATGCGCGATGAAGCGGTGAGACAGATAGAGAGTGGATTTGCCGCGATCGCGCAGAGACGCCGGGTCTCGATCGAATGTACATGGCTACAGGACCTGAAGGGTGCTGCCTGCGATCCTGTGCTGGTATCGCTCATGCAGGAAGCTGCCCTGGAAGCGGGCGGCACCGGGATGACGCTCGTCAGCGGTGCCGGACATGACACGATGGTCATGGCGCAACGCTGGCCCTCGGTCATGCTGTTCGTCCGCAGTCCCGGCGGTATCAGTCATCATCCGGACGAGACCGTGCTGGAATCCGATGTCGCGATCGCGCATCGTGCGCTTCTCGGTTTCGTCGACCGCTTTGCTCAGTGCCTGAAAGTTTCGCCATGACGCCCATGTTCCCGGTTCTCGATATGCCGCAGCGTCTGCTGATGGGGGCGGGGCCGTGCAATGTTCATCCGCGCGTGCTGCGCGCCATGGCCTGCGACGTGATCGGCCAGATGGACCCCGAAATGACCGGGTGCATGGACGAGACAGCGGAGCTCTACCGGCAGGTCTTCCGCACGAAGAACCATCATACGCTTCTGATCGACGGCTCTGCGCGTGCGGCCATCGAGGCCGCGCTCGTTTCCCTGATCACCCCGGGCATGAATGTCGTCGTCTTGCGGATCGGGCGGTTCGGCCTGCTGCTGACCGAGATCGTCACCCGGTGCGGCGGTGTGGTCTGCGCGGTGGATGTGCCCTGGGGCGAGGTCGTGCCGCCTGACCGCGTGCGGGATGCGATCGTCGAGCATCGGCCGGAGCTTCTGGTCTGCGTTCATGGCGATACGTCCACCACGACGGCCCAGCCTCTGGCCGAGATTGGCGCGGTCTGCCGCGAGCACAACGTCCTGTTCTATGTGGACGCGACGGCGACACTCGGCGGCATGCCGTTCGAGACGGACGCGTGGGGCATCGACGTGGCGACGGCCGGTCTGCAGAAATGTCTCGGTGGTCCGCCGGGCAGCGCGCCGATCACGATGTCCGAACGGGCCGTGGCGCAGATCATGGCCCGCCGTCATGACGAGGCCGGTATCCGCAATCCGGACGCGCCGCAGGGTGCGGGGCCGGTTATCCGTTCCAACTATTTCGACCTTGCGATGCTGATCAACTACTGGTCGCCCGAGCGCATCAACCACCATACCGAAGCGACGAGCATGCTCTATGCCGCGCGGGAGGCGGCGCTGATCGCGGTCGAGGAGGGAATGGATGCGCGGTGGGCCCGCCATGCGCGTGCAAGCCGCGCGATGGTCGCGGGCCTGCTGGCGATGGATCTTTCGGTCTATGGCGACGATGCGACGCGGATGGCCAATGTGACGGGCGTCGTCGTGCCGGAAGGCTGCGATCCGATACGTGTGCGCACGCTGATGCGGACCGAATTCGAAATCGAGATCGTCTCGTCCTTCGGGCCGCTTGCCGGCAAGATCTGGCGGATCGGCGCCATGGGCGTGAACGCCACCAAGCCCAAGGTCCTCCAGACGCTGGGCGCGTTCGAGGCGGTGCTGGCGGGAGAGGGCGTTGCCGTGACTCGCGGTGCCGCGGTCGATGCCGCGCGCGCTGCATGGGGTGCAGAATGAGCGCGCCTTATCCACGTGATCTGATCGGGTATGGCGCGAGCCCGCCCGATCTGCGCTGGCCGAACGGCGCACGCATCGCGGTGCAGTTCGTCGTCAACTACGAGGAAGGAGCCGAGAACTCGGTTCTTCACGGCGATGCGGGTTCGGAGGCGTTCCTGTCCGAGATGGTCGGCACGCGATCGATCATCGGCGCGCGCTGCCTCCAGATGGAAAGCCTCTACGAATACGGATCGCGCGTCGGCTTCTGGCGCCTGCATCGCCTGTTTACCGAGGCAAAGTTTCCTGTGACCGTGTTCGGCGTCGCCAAGGCGTTGGCGCGCAATCCCGAAGCGGTTGCCGCGATGAAGGCGGCGGATTGGGAAATCGCCAGTCACGGCCTGCGCTGGATCGATTATCAGGAGATTCCTGAAGATGTCGAACGCGCGCACATGCTCGAGGCCATCGCGCTGCACACCGAGGTAACGGGATCGCGTCCGCTCGGGTGGTATCAGGGCCGCACCAGCCCGCAGACGGCAAGGCTCGCAGCGGAGGAAGGCGGCTTCGTCTACGATGCCGACAGCTATGCCGACGAACTGCCTTATTACGATCGCACGCACGGACGCCCGCAGCTGATCGTACCGTATACGCTCGATGCGAACGACATGAAGTTCGCGGCTCTCAATGGTTTTACGGAAGGCGAGCAGTTCTTCCGTTACCTGCGCGATGCATTCGATCAGCTCCATGCGGAAGGCGGACGAATGATGTCGATCGGGCTGCACTGCCGGCTCGCGGGCAAGCCTGCCCGTGCACGGGCGCTGGCCCGCTTCATCGATCATGTCCGGGCGCACGAAGATGCGTGGGTCGCAACACGGCTCGATATCGCGCGGCACTGGCTGGAGCACTTCCCGGCATGACGACGCGCCTCGATCTTGCGGGCGTCAATGCCCTTTCTGATGATGCGTTCGTCGAACGTTTCGGTGCGCTCTATGAACATTCTCCCTGGGTGGCGGCGGATGCGGCGCGCAGGCGGCCGTTCGCCTCGTTCGATGCGATGCGTGCGGCGCTGAGTGATGCGGTGCGCGCGGCCGGACCCGAGCGTCAGCTTGCGCTGGTCCGCGCGCATCCCGAACTCGGGCACCGGGCCGGGATCGATCCCGATTTGAGCCGCGAGTCCCGCAGCGAGCAGGGAACGGTTGGACTGGATCGGCTGACACCGGACGAATACGCGCATTTTCGCGCGCTGAATGATGCCTACAGTGCCAAATTCGCGATGCCGTTCGTGATCTGCGTCCGTCGGGCGAACAAGGCGATCATCCTCGACGCCATGGAAAAGCGTCTGCAGAGCACCCCGGACGTGGAACTGGCGACAGCACTGGCGCAGATCGACATGATCGCGGCCCTCCGTCTGGAAGATCAGGTAGACCCATGAGCTCGCTCTCGACCCATGTTCTCGACACCGTCTCCGGTCGCCCTGCGGCAGGGGTTACGCTTCGCCTGTACGGCGCCGGGCTGCTGCTGTTCGAAGGTGAGACGAACGAGGATGGCCGGTGCCCGGCCTTGCGGGAGCTGGCACTCGCTGCTGGGCACTATCGTATGGAGTTCGAGATCGGCAATTATTTTCGGGGGCAGGGCGCTGTGCTGAGCGATCCGCCATTTCTCGATATCGTGCCGATCGTCTTCGGTCTGGGCACCGATATGCACGCCCATGTACCCCTGCTGGCCGCGCCGTTCAGCTATTCGACCTATCGCGGCAGCTGACATGCGCCTGTCGCGCCGCAGCGTGATCGGCGCTGCGTCTGGCGTGCTGCTGTCGGGTCCGTCCCCGGCCCGCGCGGCTGCGCCATCCTTGTTCCAACGTCTCGCACTTCGGCCTCTGATCTGCGCGCATCGCGGCTGGCGGAATCCTGAAGCGTCGGAAAATGACCTCGCCGAATTCGCGCGAGCGACGGCAGCGGGTCCGTTCATGCTGGAACTCGATCTGGCGCAAGCCTCCGACGGTACGGTCGTGCTCATGCACGATGCGACCGTGGATCGGACGACTGACGGACACGGTACCGTTGCAGCATTGTCCGGGCCGGCCATTCGCGCGCTCCATCTGCGCCGGTCAGGCGGGATCGCCGAAGCCCGGGTGCCGGATTTCCAGTCCGTGCTTCAGTGGGCCGCGCGGACACCGACCGCGCTCCTGATGCTGGACATCAAGGCGGTGCCGCCCGACACGGTGATGACAATGGTCCGACAGGCGGGGCTCGATGATCGTGTGCTGCTGCTGACATTTTCCGAAAAGATCAGTCGCGCGGCCTTCGCCGTGTCGGATCGTGCGCTTGTCTCGTGCCTGGCGACCAGCACTGACGCAGTAAGGCGCGCCCGGACGATGGCGGGCGACAGGTGTTTTGCAGCCTACGTTCCGCGCGGGGCGCAGCCCGATTTGTTCCAGGCCGCGCACGATTCAGGCGCTGTGGTGGTGACCGATCTGCTCGGCCGCACCGCTATTGATGATGCGGTGTCGCCCCCGGCCGGTGCTGCGTTCGTCCGACGCCTGCCGATCGACATCATCGTCACGAACACGCCGCTTGCACTGCGCGCGGCCCTCAGAACGACTTGAGCAGCCGGTCCAGATAATCCAGCTCGTCTTTCGAGCGCGTCCGGTCGGAATCGCGACGCTGCAACTCGCGCTGGATCTCCCGGGCGCGGTCGCGCTGCTGCTGGTCGGGCAGCTTGGTGTCGGTGTCCTGTGCATCGTGACCCTCGCCGGTATGGCGGCCGAGCGGATCGCGATTGCTCTTGTCCTGATCGTCGGACTGCGCGCCGCGACTGTCCCCGTCGCCATGATCAGAGCCATGTCCGCTCGACTGGCCCATGCCCATGCCGGGCAGGAAGATCGGCTGGCCTGCGCTCTTCTGGCTCATCGCCTGGCGCATCTGTTTCGAGGCCTCGCTGAGGTCCTTGATGGCCTTCTGCGCCTGCCGTTGCGCGTCGTCGTCGTGAGAATCCATCAGCGCACGCGACGCCTTGACCATGTCGTCATGCGCGGCTGCGAGCTTCTTCGCATCCTTGCCGGTCAGGTCATGCGTCTCGCGTGACAGCGCCTGCACCGCGCGGGTCAGCGCATGGGATATGGCATGGTCCTGCAACCGCTGGTCCGCCTGCCGCTGGCGCTCGTCGGGGTCGAGCGCGTTCAGCCCATCCTGTGGCGATGTCTGGGCGGGGGCCGGCTGTTGCTGCTGCATGTCGGCCGGCGGCTGGAGACCGAGACGACGCAGCAATTCGGCCGTCGGCATGTTGGCCAGATCGTTGCCGCCGCCCTGGTCCTCGTCCTGATCGGTCTGCTGCGCCTTCGCCGCCTTGGTCTGCGCGCCCAGACGAGCCTGCGCATGATCGAGCAGTCCGGTCTCCCGGTGGATCATGTCATGGACCGCCTGCATCTGCTGCTGCGCCTGCATCTGCGCCTGCATCTGCTTGGCGAGATTGGCCAGATCCTGCGGCGTCGCATTCCGCATGCGCTCGGACAGGTCTTCCATCTGCTGAAGCTTGCGCATCGCATCGTCCGACCGGCCGTTGGCGGCGTCGGACTGCATGTCGCGCATCATGCGCTGCAGCTCGTCGGACGGGCCGTTCATGGCATCGCCCATGTCCGGCAAAGCGGTGCCGTTGCGCATCGCCTTCTGGGCCAGAAGGTCCATTCGGCGCTGGAGCGCCTCGCGCAGTGCCTGCGTCCGGCGGCCGAGCTCGGCCTGTTCGGATTCGGTATGGCCCTTCGATCCGAGGCGGCGCATCCGGTCGATCTGCGACTGGACGCGCTCCTGCGCCGCACGGATATCGAGTGCCGCGGTTGCTTCTTCCGGAGATGCGTGGCGCATATCCTCGAGATAAAGCGCCAGATACCACAGGACCCCGATGGCTTCGTCATGCGGCCCGTCGGCCGCTGCCGCGGTCAGATCCGGACTGCCGAGCAGCGTTGCCAGCGCGGACAGCTCCGTGAACGCGCCAGGCCGGGCATCCGCCAGCTTCGGCGCATCCAGCAGGGCCGCGACTTCGTCAGATGCGGTCGGGTCGTCTTCCTCTCCGAGCGCCATGCGACGACGCAGATCGATCAGTGCCCGGGCCAGCGGATCGCGGAACGATCTCGCGCCGAGCGTGAAGGATACGGAGGTGCTTCGGCTTTCGCGACCGCTGAGGCTGCGGGCGTGGAGCACGGCGCTGACCTGCTCCCCGGCCCATGGGTCGGCCGAGAGATCCGGCGTTGCCATGCCGTGGGCATCGCGCGGATGGCCGTCGAGCGTAATCGGCACACGCAGAACACGGGTGCTGCCGGCATGGCGAATTTCGGCTTCAAGCATTGCGATGCCGTAGGACTGCTTTGCGGTCCAGGGCAGGTTCGTGCGGAACCCTTGAGGATCCGCGCCGGGATGAGGGCCCCAGTGCAGTTCGGGTGCCAGATCAGGCTGCACGGAGATCGGCCACTGCGCGAGCGTGCGACCGCGCGCGACCAGCCGCATCGTGCCGCTCTGCGTCAGGTGCGCATCGACCTGCCAACTCGTGGGGTCGAGCCCCTTGATGCCGATGGCGCCAGTATCCGCGCCGGCACCATGGGGCTTCGCGGCAAGTCCCGTGAGGGTCGCGTGAAGCGCTGCCCCGTCCGGTACACTTGCGGGGCGCGCCTGCAGGGCCGCGTCGGGTTCGGTGCCGTTCTGAAGAAAGATCGGGGAGCCGGGCGCATAGTCCGGCATGTCGATCCAGGCCTGGATCTGTGGCAGCGGGACATCGGCATCGTCCCAGCCGGGACGCAGGGCAGCGGCCAGACGCGATGGCGCATGATCGCCGGCGGCAATCACGCCGAGTGCAAGAGCCGCAATCATCGCACCGACGCCCGCGCGATCGGCTAGTGTCAGGCGCGGCCAAGGCCAACCTGCGCGAAGCGGGCCGATCCTGCCGAGCGCGCGGCTGACATGGGCGTCCCAGACGGCTTCGGCGCCTGGAAGGGCGGGGTGGTCCGTCAGTGCCAGCAGCGGCTGGTTCGCCAGGCGCGAGGCACGTTCGATCCGTCGATCCACCTCAGCGGCGGTGGGTGGCACGACGGCGCGCAGACTGGCCGCCGCACGCCAGAGCGCCGTGCCGAGCCATGCGGCCTCGACCGCCGCATGAAGCCAGTCCGGCATGCGCTGGGGCCAGCGGAGCAGGCCCGCCAGCAGATAGGTGCCACCCATTGCGAGCGGCATGCGCAGGCCCGGCCATGCCCGCTCGCACAGGATAGCCGCCCGCGCGAACGATCGCGTGCGATGCAGCCGTGCGGACAGCGGCATCGTGGGCGCGAGAGTTGGCGCGGGCGCGGGGCTCATGCCGCAAACCACTCCGGCACGGTCTCGCCCGCCCAAAGCGCCTCGATATCCTGCCGCGGTTTCACGCAGGCCATGCGGCCATCGTCCACCACGACCTGAGCCGCAAGCGGGCGGGAGTTATAGGTCGAGCTCATCACCGCACCGTATGCTCCCGCATCAAGGATTGCGACGAGTGCATCTGGTTCGAGCCGCGGCAGCGGACGCGCCCGTGCCAGAACGTCGCTGCTTTCGCAGACGGGACCCACGACCGTGTGCGGCGTGCACGGCGCATGAAGGGCAGGGGGCGCGACCGGTACGATGCCGTGCCACGAGTCGTAGAGGCTTGGTCGCGCCAGATCGTTCATCGCGGCATCAAGCACGATCAGATCCGGCGATCCTTCCGGCATCGCCTTCGTGTCGATCACGCGCGCCAGCAACAGACCGGCAGGAGCGGAGAGCCACCGTCCTGGCTCGATGGCCAGACGCACATCGAGATCGCCGAATGCCTCCGCAATGGTTGCGGCCCAGGCGCGCGGATCGAGTGCGATCTCATCGCGATAGGCGATGCCGAGGCCCCCGCCGCAATCGACGATGTGAACGGCATGACCCCGCGCGCGCAGATCCCGAACCAGCGACGCGATGCGCGCATAGGCACGCCTGAACGGCGCCGCTTCGTTGATCTGGCTGCCGATATGCACGGCAAGGCCCGCCATGCGCAGACCCGGCAGGCGGCGCGCCTCGTCGAACAGCGCCGGGATATCGCCGAAGGGGATACCGAACTTGTCGTCCGCCCGTCCGGTGCTGATCTTGTCATGGGTCGCGGCATCGACATCGGGATTCACGCGCAGCACGACATCGGCCTCCCGGCCCATGGCAGACGCCCGCACCGAGAGGCGCCGGAGTTCCTCGGCGCTTTCGACATTGATGTGTGCCAGGCCGAGTTCGAGTGCCAGATCGAGTTCGGCATCGGTCTTGCCGACGCCCGAGAAGACGATGTGATGCGGCGCGATCCCGGCGGCACGGGCACGGCGGATTTCGCCTCCGCTGACGGCGTCACACCCAAAGCCTTCCGCTGCGAGCGTCACGAGTGTCGCCCGCAGGTCATTGGACTTGAGCGCGAAATGCATCGACGGCGAGAGGCCTGCATCCGTGAATGCGGCCCGCAGGGCGCGTGCGCGGCCTTTCAGGGTGCCGACGCCCATGACCCAGCAGGGTGTGCCATGCGCTGCTGCAATGGCGGCAAGCGGGACGCCTTCGAAGCACAGCCCGTCGATCGCATCCGCGCGCAGGGTAGGGCGTGCGGCGAGCAGTTCGCGCAGGTCGGGGTCAGGGGTCGTATAGATCGCGGCGTCCATACCCATCACGATACCGGGCCTGTGTCATCGGTCCAAGCGTTCTTGCTGCCGACATGACGACGCTACTGACGCAACGACAGGGGGGCTGCTATGGATTTCATCATGTCAGACGAACTCGATCGTGCCGCAGCCGAGATCCGCAAGCGCGCCTATGCGCCATACTCCCGCTTTCAGGTCGGCGCTGCGCTGATCTGTGACGGGCAGGTCCATGTGGGCTGCAACGTGGAGAATGCGGCCTATCCGCAGGGCAACTGCGCGGAAGCCAGCGCGATTGCCGCGATGGTCGCATCCGGCGGACGGCGCATCGATGCGATCGCGATCGCAGGGCCCGGACAGGTCGCCTGCACGCCGTGCGGCGGCTGTCGCCAGCGACTGCGCGAATTCGGACAGCCGGATCTGGTGGTCCGGATGGTCGATGAGGACGGGCGTCTGGTCATGGCGCGAACCCTGGGCGAATTGCTGCCGGATTCGTTCGGGCCGGAGCATCTGGGCTGATCCGTCGGCCGCTTGCTGCGCTGGCATTGCTCTGGCCGCTCGCATGTGCGGCGTCGGCGCAGGACCTGCCTGGCCTGGGCACCCATGCCAGCCGACTTGAAATCGACGTGGACCAGCCACCATGGCGGATCATCGGCCGCGTCCAGACCGGTGTCGGCGAACGTTGCACCGGATTCGCCGTGGCGCCCAACGTGATCGAAACCGCCGGGCACTGCCTCTGGATCGCGCGGACGGGCCATTTCGTCCCGGCCTGGGATGTCCATGCACTCTTCGGCTACCGCATGGGCGCCTTCCGGATCCATGCGCGCGCCACGCAGATCGTCGTGGCAAGTGGCTACGATCCGCACCGCGAGGCCGCGACCGCCTGGACTGACCGTGCTCTCATCGTCCTGGATCAGCCGGTGGTCAAAGCCGCAGACCTGCTTCCCATGGTTCCGGCGCGCGGCGGCATGGCCGCAATGCTCGGTGGCTACCAGCAGGACCGCAGCGAAATCGCGATCGGGGACGCGCGCTGTCGTATCGTCGCAATCGACCGGATCGGCACACACACGATGCTTCGGCACGATTGCGCAGGGACGCATGGCGTTTCCGGTGCACCACTTCTGGTCCGCGATGATGGCGGCCACTGGGGCATAGCGGGGGTCGCCGTGCTCGCATTCGCAGGCGCAGGCGGTCTGGCAGCATCGCTGCCGCACTGACGAACTGCAGCAGTTCCGCCACAGCCGGCCGGGCCCTCCTCAAATTGCACGTTCGAAAACGAACGGGCCCGCTTCGCTCCCGTTAGCCGTCCTGATCCGTGCCTCCGGGCGCGATTCTCGGACCGCGGGGTCATTCTCATGCCGCTGACAACGGAATTCCACGCGCCTTTGCAAACCGTGCTGGTTGTCGAGGATCAGGCGTTCCTGCGTTTCATGACAATGGACATGATCGAGGACTGGGGGTTTGCGACCGTAGGCGCTGCGACATCAGCGGAAGCGCTGGCACTTCTGGAGTCACGCCCCGATATCAGCCTCGTCTTCAGCGACGTGGATATGCCCGGGTCGATGGACGGCATGGCCATGGCCGCTCATCTGGGACGTGCGCGTCGTGCCGTGAGCGTCATCCTGACGTCGGGCAAGATGCCCGATCGCGGTGTCGAACTGCCCGCGCGAAGTGCGTTTCTGCCGAAACCATATCTTGTGGAGGATGTCGCAAGACTGTTGCGTCAGATGTGTCCGGGAAATTCACTGCCCGCCTGATACGGCGATACATGACGACATCTGATATTTGCAAAATCTGCTGGCGCACCCGAAAGGACTCGAACCTCTAACCCCCAGATTCGTAGTCTGGTGCTCTATCCAATTGAGCTACGGGTGCGTCGTTGGAGCGGGCTTTTATCCGACGTTCTGGGGGGGCGCAACCCCCCTTTTTTCAAAAAAGATACGCTTTCAGTCTTTCGGCCGTGTCAGCGTGACATGAGCCCGGCAGGACGGCGTGCCGTAGGTGCCCCCGATCGCCTGTCCGACGGGCAACCCGTTGAAGACCATGGCCAACGGATGATGGTTCGCGTCCTGCAGCAGGAGCTGGGCGTGATATTTGTTGGGATCGGCCCCGCGGTGCCCCTTCAGGACGATCGAGCCGTCTCCGGGCGTGAACGACACGTCGCGTGCGCTGATCTGCAGCGTCGAGTTCCGCTCCGTGGGACACGTGCCGTCGTCCGTGACCAGTGCGCCCGTCCAGATGCCGATGGGATCGCGTGCCGGGTCGGGCGGCCCGCTGGAACAGGCTGCAAGCCCGAGAGACGCGGCCAGCAGGATGGCGGCGGAAGGTAGGAGGCGCGGGAACATGAAGTCTCCTCGAAAGGGCAGGCGATGGTCTGATAACGCACGAACGGGTCTTGGGTGACGTGCGCGCCCGTAGGCCCTATAGACTAGCCGATCTTCCGTCCGGTGCCGATCACCGGACGCACCTTCAAAGCCGAATCCCGAGGATCGAAAGACGCCGCATGACCAGCGCCACCCCGCCCGCCGCCAGCGCCGACACCCTGGAAACCGTGCTGCACGAGGATCGGATCCTGATTCTCGATTTCGGCAGTCAGGTCACGCAGCTGATTGCCCGCAGGGTTCGCGAGAGCGGCGTCTACTGCGAGATCTGGCCGTTCACGGCGTCTGACGAGCGCATTCGTGCCTTCGCCCCGCGCGGCGTGATTCTCTCGGGTTCGCCCGCATCGGTTCACGACGATAACGCGCCGAAGATCCCGGAGGCCGTGTTCGAGCTCGCCGTGCCGGTCCTGGGCATCTGCTACGGGCAGCAGGCGATGTGCATGCAACTCGGCGGCCGGGTCGAGACGCACGAACATCGCGAGTTCGGCCGCGCCCATATCGAGATCGCGGAAGACTGCGCGCTGTTCCGTGGCGCCTGGGCGCGCGGGCATCGCGAGCAGGTCTGGATGAGCCATGGCGACCGCGTCACGGCCCTTCCGCCCGGCTTTCGTGCAGTTGCCTGGTCGGAAGGGGCGCCGTTCGCGATCATCGCGGACGAGGGCCGCCGTCTGTATGGCGTGCAGTTCCACCCCGAAGTCGTGCACACGCCGCACGGTGCCGCACTCATCCGCAATTTCACGCATGGCGTCGCGGGCTGTCCCGGCAACTGGACGATGGCGGGCTTCCGCGATCTCGAGATCGCCCGGATCCGCGAGCAGGTCGGCACGGGCCGCGTCATCTGCGGTTTGTCCGGCGGTGTCGATTCCTCGGTCGCGGCCAAGCTGATCCATGACGCGATCGGCGACCAGCTGACCTGCATCTTCGTCGATCCGGGCATCATGCGTCAGGGCGAGGCGGACGAAGTCGTCAGCACTTTCCGCGGCCGGTTCAACATCCGCCTCGTGCATCGCGATGCGTCCGATCTCTTCCTCGGCGCGCTGGCAGGCGTCACGGACCCTGAAACCAAGCGCAAGACGATCGGCCGTTTGTTCGTCGAGGTATTCGAGGAGGAAGCGGCGAAGCTCGGTGGTGCGCAGTTCCTGGCGCAGGGGACGCTCTACCCGGACGTGATCGAATCCGTGAGCTTCACGGGCGGCCCGTCCGTCACTATCAAGTCGCACCACAATGTCGGTGGCCTGCCCGAGCGCATGAACATGCAGCTCGTCGAGCCGCTGCGTGAGCTGTTCAAGGACGAGGTGCGCGCACTTGGGCGCGAGCTCGGAATTCCCGAGAGCATCGTCGGCCGCCATCCGTTCCCGGGTCCCGGGCTTGCGATCCGCATTCCGGGCGACATCACCCGCGAGAAGCTCGACCTGCTGCGCAAGGTCGATGCGATCTATCTTGAGGAAATCCGCTCGGCCGGGTTGTATGACGCGATCTGGCAGGCCTTCGCCGTCCTGCTCCCGGTACGGACCGTCGGCGTGATGGGCGATGGCCGGACGTATGACCAGGCCTGCGCCCTGCGTGCCGTGACCAGCACGGATGGCATGACGGCAGAAGTCTATCCGTTCGACATGGGCTTCCTGAACCGGGTCGCCGGGCGGATCGTCAATGAAGTGCGCGGCATCAATCGCGTGACCTACGACATCACGTCGAAGCCGCCGGGCACGATCGAGTGGGAATGAGGCGCTAAAGCGCTGCGGACCGGCAGGCCAAGCGCTGGTCCGGCTACGGTGTTGAATAAGAAGAAGGGCGTCACGAGACGCTCGTCTTCGCGACGCACAGGCATATCTGCGTCGTTTTCAGTGACAGCCGGAGCCGCCCTTGCATGCTCTGCAGGCCCCGCAGGCGCTGTTGGGCGCTTCGACGACCTTGGGCTGAAAACCAAGTCGCGTTCTGGCCGACGCGGCCTGTGCCGGAAACAGGCGCGCGCCCCAATACAGCGCGCAGGCGGCCACGACGAGGCCGACCGTCAGATATTCGATCATGGTCACGCTCCTCCGAGCAGGCGGGCTACCTGGTAGGTTAGCAGAGACGCAGCATATGCCAGCGCGAAAAGATAGGCCGCAGTTCCGAACGCGATCTTGAGCGATCCTGTCTCGCGCCGGATGACGGCCAGCGTCGAGAGGCACTGGGGAGCGAACACATACCATGCCAGCAGCGACAGCGCGGTCGCGAGGCTCCAGTGCGCAGACAGAAGCGGCGTGAGCCGGGCTGCGGCGTCATCATCACTTGCGCCAAGCGCATAGACGGTGGCCAGTGCGCTGACCGCGACTTCACGGGCGGCAAGGCCCGGAATCAGCGAGACGCAGATCTGCCAGTTGAAGCCGATGGGTGCGAAAAGCGGCATCATCCAGTGCCCGATCCGCCCTGCGAGGCTGTAGTCGATCGCAGCACCCGTGGCACCGGGAGGCGGCCCTGGAAAACTGGACAAGGCCCAGAGCAGAACGTTCAGCGTGACGATGATCGTGCCGACGCGCGAGAGGAACATGGTCGCGCGCTGCCACAGGCCAAGGGCGAGATTGCGCAGTACCGGCCGCCGGTAGAGCGGCAGTTCCATGAGCAGCGGATGTTCCTCGGCGGTCACGCCCCGGGTCATGACGCGGGCGAGGATGAGCCCGCTGACGATGGCGAAAGCATAGAGCCCGAACAGGACCAGCCCCTGCAGGTTGAACAGGCCGAGCACGCGCCTGTGCGGCACAAACGCGCCGATCAGGAGCGTGTAGACGGGAAGGCGTGCCGAGCACGTCATCAGGGGCGCGATCAGGATCGTGACCAGGCGATCGCGCGGATTCTGGATGGTTCGTGTCGCCATGATGCCGGGAATGGCGCAGGCGAAGCTCGACAGGAGCGGGATGAACGATCGGCCGCTCAGGCCGGCCGACGCCATGATCCGGTCGAGCAGGAAAGCGGCCCGGGGCAGATAGCCGGACTCCTCCAGAGCCAGGATCCACAGGAACAGGATCAGGATCTGGGGCAGGTAGACCGCGACCGTGCCCGCGCCTGCGATGATCGCATCGACGATCAGGCTGCGCAACACGCCTTGCGGCAGTCCATGGCCGACAAGGCCGCCGAACCCGGTCATGCCGTCCTGCATCAGGTCCATGACCGGCTGTGCCCAGGAAAATACCGTCTGGAACATGACGAACAGGACGACGAGCAGGATCGCCGGACCGATGACCGGGTGCAGGAATGCACGATCGAGACGATCGGCCAGCAGCACGCGGGCCGTCGGCGAGGTCTGGACATAGCGAGCAAGCAGGCCGCGCACCTCGGCATGAAGATCGGCGGCATTCGGCGGACCCGCAGGAGGCGTCAACGGTGGCGCATCGAGGCACTTCAGCAGGGCCGCCGTGCCGCCGCGCTGCACGCTGATGCAGGGGATGACGGGGACGCCGAGTGCTGCGGACAGGCCGGGCAGGTCGATCGAGAGCCCGCGCCGTGCTGCCTCGTCCATCATGTTGACGACGATGACCATCGGGCGGCCGAGTTGTCTGACCTCGAGCGCGAAGCGCAAGTGCAGACGCAAATTAGTCGCATCGACCACGCAAATAAGAAGCTCGGGCACGCTTTCGGAACGATGCAGTCCGAGGCAGATCTCGCGGGTGACGTTCTCGTCCGGGCTGGTGGCGGCGAGGCTGTAGGTGCCCGGCAGGTCAAGCAGGCGCACGGGACGGGCGCTCGGCGTCTGGAAACGGCCTTCCTTGCGCTCGACAGTCACGCCGGCATAGTTCGCGACCTTCTGATGGCTGCCCGTCAGACGGTTGAACAAGGCCGTCTTGCCGCAATTCGGATTGCCGACCAGCGCTGCGTAAAGCGGAGTGGCGCTCACAGACGCGACCAGCCGCAAGGGGAAAGGAACAGCGCGTCGGTCACGCGGCATCCCGCAGGCGGACTCGCCCTGCCTCCACGCGGCGCAACGCAAAGCGTGTCGATCCGAGCCGGACGGCCACGGGGTCGGACCCGATCGGGCCGAATGCGATCATCTGCACGGATTCGCCGGGCACAAATCCAAGCTCGAGCAGGCGCGTGGCCACAGGGTCCGCATCCCCACGGTGCTCGACGCCGGCGATCACCGCGTGGCTCCCCCGGGGCAGGGCATCGAGATACATCGTCAGGGCCTTCCGTTCGTCTGCCTGCATACGTCCGACGGTATCGTGCCGCCGTCGCGCAGGGTCCAGCCCGTGTTGATACACCGCGCGCATTTTCGCCAGCCCCTCATCCACATCGTCTTGGCAAATACGCGATCAGACGATCCAGACAGGCATCACTCTCGTGGCGTCGCGTCTCGTCGATCGCCGACGCCACATGGGCTCGCGCCCTTCGTTTGAGCGCGATCGCGACCCGCGGATTGGCGTCCGCCATGCCGCCCGCTTCAGCGAAGTCGGCAAGCGTCATGGAGCGCCTGGCGGCCATCCGTGCCACGCGAAAGGCACAGTCATTGGCGATGGCCTCGAAAGACGCGCGGCCGAAGGGCGTCCGGCAGGTCAAAAGCTGCGCGATCGACTGATCGTAGGCCACGACGGCTCGGCGCTCGCATCGGACATGGAAATGCCGCTGATGCCAGACGCGGGCCTGCTCGTGTTCCCCTCGGGCATTCCGGAAGACGGTCATGGAGTCGCCATTCCCCGCGATCAGGGCACGTACGCTGCCGGCCGCCAGCCAGGCGCCTGCGAAATCCGGGTGACCCCGGTCATTCCACACAGGGCGGGCACCGGGAGACCCGTTGGAAAAGCGGAAGTTTCTATGGCCATCGATCCCATACAATGTCTGCACGCCCAAAGGCTCGTCGATCTCCTGATGCAGGATCAGGATATGACCTCCTTCGTTCGCATGCATGTACCGCTGCATCGTCAATACGTCGTAGAGCATCTCGTCTTCGAGCGAGTGCTGAAGATGCGCATGGACATAGGTCAGGAAAAGAGAGTTGCGCACCCCCGTGGCGCCGCGCGGACAGAAATCGACGTGCCACCAGCGAGACATCTTGACCAGATGGAAGGCCAGTGCGTTGCGCAGCTTCAGGAGCGCCGTCGTGTCGTCCCCGCCTGCGCAAAGTGTCTGGACACGGCGGAATCGCTCGGTCAGACGATTGATCTGGCCCATGAACGAGCGTGTCGGATCAAGATAGCGAAGAAGCGCTTCGGGCCGTGAATGATCGAGATGCCATGCGGCATCGAAAACCAGCGTATCAGCCATGACCGGAGAACACCTCGCGCCCACGCTTCAGAAGGATGCGGGAGGAAGAAGGGGATGCTTCCGTGCGGCGCATGCCTTCGGGCAGGGCTTCCCGACATTCCGACCGTTCAGACAGGGGATAGTGCTTCAACAAGGATCACTCCCGTTTGCATCGCGACATGCGCTGAGGGAGGCATTCGTCGGCCTTTCTGACTTCATTTGCAAGTGATAGTCGTTCTCAATTACGGCACCAAAGTCATGCTGCCATGGCCGGTCGGTCTGGCCGTCCGCATCTCTTCGGATGACGTTGCGTCCGGGCCGCGCAGTCTTCAGAGGCTGTCTCCACACTCCGTCAGGTGCGGAACAGAGGGCAGGAATCCCCGGTTTCTGGGGATTTCCCGAATGCCATCTGATCTTCTGTCCGGGTATCAACTCGGATGGCAGATATTCCCACGCCCGAAATAATCTCGAGGATACCAGAGGTTAATCCGGAGATTGTCAGCTCGGTATTGAACTGTCCGGTCGGGATTTCCCGGAATGTGCCTTAGCATGCACTGCTGTCCCTCTTTCACGGCATGAGTTCTGCGGTTCCTGAGAAGACGGGCTGTGGGT
>NZ_BALE01000013.1 GCF_000963885.1 Tanticharoenia sakaeratensis NBRC 103193 | reverse complement strand
GGCAATGGGCTCACACAGGTCAGAAGCTATAGCCGTTGGTATTAGGCGGGCCGACCGCCGCAACATCAGGGTGCGGCGTCAGACAGCATCTGTTCGGACTTGGCATCGAGCGGAAACTGCTTCAGTGGATACCGCTCTCGCAACGTCCCCAATGCCCATGTGGCCAGCAATTTCCCGCATTGCGCAACGATTCGGCGTTCCGCCTCTTCCACTGCCCGGACGGCGTTCGGTGGTCTTCCACCGTCAGCTGACCACGCTGCAAACTGCTCGCGAAGAATCTCGCTCACCAGCGCATCGACGCCCGCGACGGATGCCAGTCCGCCCCCGCGAGTAGGGCGGCGACCTGGCCGTTCAGCGGGCTTCAGCGAATGGTCAGCAGCACGAACGCGGCCGGGTTTGCAAGGCGCTTGGTCGGTCATCTCCTTAAGTTATGCAGATAACTGGTGATGTCGCCAAGCGCCGTCAAATGCCTCCACTTTCCCGACGCTGAGGTGACTGTTTATGCCACATCAGCACGGCAAACCAGATATACCGAGCTACACCGCACCAGCTGCAAAGATGCGATGAGTAACCAGGCTAATTCGAGATGCGTCCGCATGCCTCAGAAATCCAAGCGAACGGATCCGAAATATTGACGCGGTGCGGCTAGTTCAAATCCCTGAAATGACAGCGCGCCTGAACTGATGCTCATCGGGTTCCCGGCTTCGCCCATGGTGGCGATATATTTCGTGTTCGTCAGATTGTTTACATTGAGCGAAATGACGAGATCCTGCGCAAACGCCAGCCGGCGGTCATATTGGCCGAGATTCTTGATCGTATACTGCGCGCCCATATCGGCCACCCAATAACCCGGCGCCTTTACATCTCCGGTATATGTAAAGTTTCTCTGTCCGATATAGTTTCCATCGATGAACGCCATGGCGTTCTTCCACTCGTAAGAGAGCCGAGATTTATACATGAAGCGCGGATAATTGACGACTTGCACGCCCTCGGTGGGGTAAAGCACCTGCCCGTTCTTGATGTTGTTATCGTAGGTGGCGTGGTCATAACTTACTGTATTGTAGAGTGACAGGCCGCGCACCGGACGCAACGTCAGCCCGGCATCCACACCGTTCATCGTTACCCCGCCGACATTGGCGACAGCCGACACGGGATTGATAAGGGATCCAGACGTGATCTGCTGAAGCCTGTTCTCGAAATTTGTTCGATAGGCATACAGGGTCGCAGAGACCACGGGCGCGTTATATCGATATCCGACGGCGTAGGTCCAAGCCGTCTCAGGCCGGATCTGCCCGCGCGACGCATCGAATGCGGATTGAAGGACGGCAAACGGCGAATTCGAAAGCTTGTAACCCGATTCTGCATATGTATGCACGCTCTCGGAGATATCGAAGAAGAGCTCGTGGTGCTTCAGGAATTTCCAGTTTGCGCTGATATGGGGCAGAAACGGCTTCGCAACCGTCAGTCCTACGCCGCTGGCCAGTGGCCCGGTGGCCCCATAGTAGCTGGGATTGATATACCCGTTCCCCACGCGGGTTGTATCAAGGATCGACTTGAATCCGAAGTGCAGGAAAAGGTTCCTGATGGGTGAATACGTGTCCTGGACAAACGCCGTGAAGACGTTTGTGCTATAGTCCTGGTTAAAGATCTGCGCGAACGGATCGGACCATTTGGATACGCCACTGCGCAGCGGGCCTTGCAGGACGCCATCAACGATCGTCGGCTGTTCATAGGCGTTCATTGCGCTCTGGTATGAATTGTTTTCATACCATGTGCCAATACCGAGCTGGTTATGCGCGATGTTGTAATGAAGCGCGGAGAGGATCCCATATCGCTCGATTGCCGGCTCCTTGACGACTTCCGACATCGGAGCGCCATTGGGGGACGGGAAAAAGGGAGACGACCAGGTCGTCTGAGAGTCCTCGCCATGACCGTAGACTGTCGTTATCCAGCGCAAATGATCGCTGAGCGCGAGATCGGCTTTGACCCCGCCGAAATAGTCGACGACATTGGTGCCAGCATCGTAAACCGACGCATCGGCCGGATCTGACAGCTTGTCATAGTTGGCGGGATAATGCCCCAAGGCCGCTTGATATGCAGTCGAGTAACCACTGACTTTGCCATTGTAGTAGTTGTTGGCATCGTAGCCCAAGGTATCGAGCATATCAAAAGAATAGTCCTGACGGCTGTATTCGTGCAAATCGGACCAGTCGAAATAGGCTGATATCTTGCTGTCTTCGCCGATGGGCTGGACAAACTTGCTGTTGACCTGTTGCAGGAACAGATTGCCATGAGAGCCCCAGAACCCCGCATCGTTTCTTGAATACGATACAAAGAACTTGGTGCCGCTCGGATTCAGGGCGCCGCTGTCAAAGCGAACGAACGTATGGAAGCTGCTGTTGCTCCCGAAGCTTTGCGCGACCGTTCCTCCACGCTTGTCTTTCGGATCTCGCGAAACGTACTCGAACGATCCGCCAAGATTGTTCGTGGCGGCAATGCTTTCCGCACCCGCTGACTGGGATACGTCCACTCGGGCGATATTTTCCGAGGAAATTGCCTGCAGAGGGTTCAGACCGTTATAATTCCGGTAGGTCATCTCGCCGAGCGGCATATCATCGAGCGTCATGCCGATTTCCTGCTGCTGGAAACCGTGCATATAAATCTGTGCTGCGTAGTTATCGATGCCCTGCGCGTCATTGGTCTGAAACATGATGCCAGGCATCTGCCCCAGGACTTTCATGGGATTCGTTCCCGGGATCGCCTGCGAGATCAGATTCTGCGAGACGGTTGTCTGCGTGCCGTGCGCAACGCGCCTGACCGTGACGGCGATATTCTCAGGATTGGCGCTTTTTGCGGGCAAGGATTTTTGTGCCGCGGGTGCCGCATGCGCGCGCGGCGGTTGATGGCGGACGGGCGCCGACCATGCAGGCATGACGGCTGCGGAAAGAATCGTGGTGCCGAGAAATAGCGAGAGTTTGCGCATGTGGACTGTCATTTTCGTTACCGACCCAATTTTGGCGCTGCCGCGCAGATTCATCAGATTGCCGCGATCGATCCGCCGTCGACGCGAATCAGGCTGCCTGTGATGTAGCTGGCCCGTGCGCTGGCAAGGAACGCGACTGCGTCCGCAAATTCCTCCGGGCGGCCGTAGCGCTTCATCGGGATACTGTCGCGCGAGGCTTGTGCCACCTCGGCGGCCGTCCGGCTTTGTCGGCGGGCCGCAGCGGCATCAAGTTCGTCGACACGTTGGGTGTGGATCCGGCCCGGCACTACGGAATTGACGGTCACACCGTCCGAGGCGACTTCCGACGCGAGGGTTTTTGCCCAGCCAACGATCGACGGACGAAGCATGTTCGACAGCCCCAGATTGCCGATAGGCTGAATCACCCCGGATGAAACGATATTGATGATGCGTCCGAAATTGCGCGTGCGCATACCCGGCAGAAAAGTGCTTGTGACGCGCACCGGCACGCGGACAATCAGATCGAAATAGCGAACGAGTGCCTCGTCGGACACTTCCGCCAT
The DNA here is from genome assembly GCF_000963885.1 of Tanticharoenia sakaeratensis NBRC 103193. Taxonomy (GTDB): domain Bacteria; phylum Pseudomonadota; class Alphaproteobacteria; order Acetobacterales; family Acetobacteraceae; genus Tanticharoenia; species Tanticharoenia sakaeratensis. The sequence goes on along the minus strand of NZ_BALE01000013.1, from coordinate 19,516 downwards.
CTTCCCGGGCGGCGGGCCGCCGCAATTCGTCACCACCACATCGACATCGCCCACGGAGGCGACCGCTGCCGAAAGGCCGCCTGCGTCCTCAAAATCCACGACCTGGTAAGATGCGATGCCGCCCTCGGCGCGGATCGTCTCGCAGGATTCCGCAAGCGCATCAGCGTTCCGCCCTGTCAACACGACAGAAGCGCCTTCCCGCGCCAATGACATGGCGCAAGCTTTTCCAAGGCCTCGGCTGGCACCCATGACGAATGCGCGGCGACCGTTCAGTTCGAGATCCATCTTAGCTGCCTATTCTCTCCGGCTGCTGGCCGGCTTTTTCAAAAAATCGCGTGAGGAGGACATGCGGCTGACCTCGTGAAGAGGTGCATTCCGGATGCCCCTGCATCCCGCAGAAGAAGCGGGATGATGGAAGTTCCACGGCCTGGATGACGCCATCGTCCGCACTGTCGGCAGCGACAACAAGCCCGGCCGCCTGCAGGGACGGCACGAGCGTCGGGGCAAGCCGATAACGATGGTTGAGCCGCACGAATGGCTGCGTACCCAAGGCGCGCCCGAGATCGCTTGTTTCGACACAATGGAGTTTATTTTTGCCGAGCTTGCGGACGGAGGTCCCGTCGGGATGCGTCATCGACTCGAAACTGAATACGGGCGCCTGAGGATCAAGTTCAGCCAGCGTCATATCCCGCAGGCCCATGCGGACCTGGGCAAAAACGGTTACCATGCTCTGCATTCCAAGACAGAGTCCGACGGTGGGTTTATCCAGATCAAGCGCTTTCCGGGCAACGATCATCTGGAGCGGCGCATTTGCCACGTCCCCGCCGGGCAGGACGACCCCGTCACACCACGTCAGCAACTCAGAGACGCTGTCCGGTGAGGAGTCAGCAGCATCGAGAAACCGAAGGTCGAGAGCGACGTCCAGCGCATCGGCTGCATCGGCCAGTGCAGCAACCGTGGCAGGATTGACTGCCTGATGATGCCGAGGCTGGCCGACCAGACATATCCGCAGATCGCGCCGGTGTTCGGCCTGCCCAGGACCTGATTGGGTCATGATGCGACCATATCGATCACGACGGGCCACGCAGCGCTCCGCCTCTTCATCGACACTGAGCATAAGTTCGTTGCCTGCAAACCGGCTTTCGGCATGGCGGACAGGAACCGCGAGCGCTCGGGCCTGATGCCCCACCGCCCGGGCCCAGTCACTCATGTGCTCCGGATATGCAACGACTAGGTCGCGCGCCTGACCAGCTGCTGCGATAATTTCATCGTCGCACATCGGCCGAGCAGCTGCGCCATCCCCGCACAGCCGATCGACCCAGAGATAGCTCGAACCGACCAGGGCGCCGTCAGCCGTGGGAAAGTCCCGTGTAACGGGCTCCGCCGCAGACTCAACATATTGGGAAATCGCAACGTCCGCACCGCCCCCGGCTGCATAGGCAGCAGCAGGCGCGGCCATATAGCCGCTCTCGATTCCCGTGCTGCAAACAAGCAGAAGCGTCATCAGATTTCCTCTGTGCGGATGTCGGCATGTCGGCAGATGCAGCCGGCGGCGACGCGCGAACATAATCGCGACCCGAAACGAAAATCCAGCACATATTGCTCTTAGTGATGAAATAAATACAATCCGTGTCCGATAGCGACCTTCGGCAACCCGGCCGAGGTCAAACCTCCCATGTGCGCACCGGAGACAAAAAATTGAAAAACAACGACTTTTCCCCGCCAAGTCGCCAGGCGCTTCATCTGGCCAAGCGCATGGGACGCGTCGGGACATCGCCGACAGCCGCGGTCTCCGAGCGCGTGCGCGCGTTCCAGCGGGACGGGATCGAGATCACGAATCTCGGCGAAGGCGAACTGGACTTCGCAACGCCCGACCACGTCGCCGATGCCGCAAAGCAGGCCATCGACAGGCATGAAACAAAATATACCGCCGTCGCGGGCACAGCAGCCCTGAAAGAGGCGATCCGGACGAAGTTCCGTCGTGACAACGAACTCGATTTCAGCGCGGACGAGATCATCGCGGCGAGTGGCGCGAAGCAGATCATCTTCAACGCATTCCTTGCCACTCTGGACGCCGGCGACCAGGTCATCATCGCGGCACCATACTGGGTGTCGTACCCGGATATGATCCGCCTGACGGGCGCCGATCCTGTTGTTGTTTCCACCACTGCCGATCAGGGATGGAAGCTGACCCCGGACGCCTTGGCGAAGGCCATTACACCGCACACGCGTTGGGTCGTTCTGAACTCTCCCGGGAATCCCACCGGGGCGATCTACACCGCTGCCGAACTTGCAGCGCTGCTGGAGGTCATCTCCCCGCATCCGCAGATACTGGTTCTGGCAGATGATATCTACGAACCCCTGCGTTACGGAATGCCGTTCGCAACGCCGCTTCAGATCCGCCCCGACCTCCGCGACCGGATTCTGACGGTCAACGGCGTTTCAAAGAGCCACGCCATGACCGGCTGGCGCCTGGGATACGGCGCAGGGCCGCGATGGCTGATTGCAGCGCTCGATATCCTTCAGTCGCAAAGCACGTCCAATCCCAGCAGCATCAGTCAGGCCGCGGCTGTCGCGGCCCTGAACGCCCCGCCAATCTTCCTGCAGTCCTGGCTCGAAACACTGGCCGCCCGTCGTGATATCGTTCTCGACATGATCGCAGGCATTCCGTCCTGCAGCGCCCGCCGTCCGGACGGTGCATTCTATGTGTTTATGGCTGTATCGAAGTGGCTGGCGACGACAGGCCAGACGCTGGGGCTGAAAACCGATGTGGACATGGCATCGTGGCTGATCGAGACAGCCCGGGTGGCCACGGTGCCGGGATCGGCGTTCGGGACGCCTGGCCATCTGCGGATCGCCTATGCCGTCGAAACACAAGTTTTACGCGACAGCTGCGAACGCATTAAGGCAGCCTGCACTCCCCGATGAAGCCCGCCTGACGGCGACGAGACAGGATGGTATTTCTCCCCTCGTCGTCTACGGGGTAAGGTGCCAGGCGTCAGACGCGTGATCTATCCCGGAGACATACACTGAACGCCTCTCCTGTTTCCCCGGTTCGCTCAAGCATCCACCGCCAGTTCCTGACGGCCAATACCATTCTCGCGCTCTTGCGTCGTGAGGGTGCCACAGCCGGTTACCACCTGCGCGAGCAATGGCTTGGAGATCAGCTCGGTATTTCACGCACACCTGTCCGCACAGCGTTGCAACTGCTGGAAACGCGAGGCGTGCTCGTGGCGCGCCGCAATCAGGGCTATTTCCTGCTGACAAGCCTTGATACCATCGAGGATCTTGTCCTCGAGCCGCCGCCGACTGCGGATCAGGACCTGTATACCAGGCTGGTGCGCGATCGACTGGCCGGGCGCATTGCCAACGAATTCACGCAGAAGGACCTCGCAAGGCATTACAACGCGGACCGGCTCGTCATGCAGCAGACCCTGCGGCGCATGAGTGACGATGGGCTTCTGCATTCGAACGGCGCCCGCCTCTGGTCGTTCGCCCCCGCGCTGGACAGCGGCGCTGCACTGGAAGACAGCTTCCAGTTCCGCCGGATGTTCGAGCCTCAGGCAATTCTCCTGCCCGGCTTCCGCGTCGATCCCGATGCGCTCGATCAAACGATGAGGCAGCATCGACATATCGAGACGCATCCTGAAATCGACGCAATTCCGCCGCGGCTCCTGTTCGATGCGGACAGCCGCTTTCACGAGATGGTCGCGGAGTTCTCCTGCAACACGTTCGTGATCCAGACCATGCGCCAGCAGAGCCGTCTACGGCGTCTGCTCGAATTCGGCGGCTATACGAACCGGGCCCGCGTGCATTTGTGGTGCAGCGAGCACATTGCGATCATGGCAGCCCTGGGTGACCACGACCTGCCACGTGCCTCGCACCTGATGACGGTTCATCTGGACCGCGCACTGGCTGCCGCACACGCGTTGATCGAGATTCCGGCGGTTACGGAAAAAAACTGACAGGACCGCTGACCTCGTCATTTCGTCCTTGACACGATAGCCATACGTCGCTTTGTATTTTTTTACACGAAAAGGACAATCCGTTTCGGACCATCCACCTCGGGAGCCTAATGTACCGCCTCCTTTTCCTGATCGCCCTGTTGTGTGCAGCGCCGGCCATGGCCCGGGAACGGGCAGGCGAACCTGCGGCGTCCGCGCGTGATCAGGCGGCAGCCGGCTTCCTGACCTATGGAACGGCTGCGACGTTCCCGCCGTTTGAAATGGTCCGGGATGGGCAGCTCGCCGGTTTCGATATCGACCTTGCAGCGGCCCTGGCGGCCCGGATGGGACAGAGACCGGCCCCCATCAATATGGAGTTTGACGGACTGATCCCGGCCCTGCTGGGACGCCGGATCGACGTGATCAATTCGGCCATGTATCTCAGCCCGGAACGTGCCCGCGTCGTCGATTTTATCCCGTATCTTACGATCAGCAGCGTCGTCGTCGTGCGTCGTCATGGCGATACGCCGATCACCGGATACGATCTGAGCCTTTGCGGCCTGCGCATTGCCGTGACGCTGGGCGGTATCGAAGCGCGGGATGCGGATACCGCCAGCGACATATGCCGTCGTGCAGGGCGCCCCGCGCTGACGATCCTGCCTTATCCGACCGCACAGGATACGGCGCTTAACCTGTTGCAGGGCCGTGTGGACGGCGCCTTCACCTCCCGCTTCGGTGCCGCTGTCCTGATGCAGTCTGTCCCGGACGGATATCGGATCGCGGGACGGCCTTTCGGCGACCGGGCGCAGATCGGCCTTGCGATCCGCCCGAACGACGCGGCACTTCATGCGGCCCTGACCGGAGCACTGAAAAGCCTCCAGGCAGACGGCACATTTGCCGCCCTGGTCCACAAATGGCACCTCGACCTCGGGCTTCCCGATCCTGATGCCATGCAGGCGGCGGCGCCGACCGGATGGTGGACGACCGCCGAACGCACGGCGCACTATGTTGCCTCCCCGCCATTCGTGCATGGCGCGGCCATCACGCTCCTTCTGACAGCATCCTCGCTGTTCTTCGGAACCCTGATCGGCATACTCGTGGCGCTTGTCCCCGGTGGCCGTCTCGGCATGATCCTGCGCGGACCGGTCCTGTTCTATCTCTGGCTCTTCCGAGGCACGCCTGTCCTGCTGCAGATCATCTTTGTCTACAACGTTCTCCCCCTGCTGGGTCTGCGCCTGCCGGCACTGACCAGCGCGATCGTGGCACTTTCCCTCAACGAGGGCGCCTACATGGCCGAGATCGCACGCTCGGGCCTTGATGCGGTAAAGCCGGGGCAGCGGATCGCGGGCCTGGCCCTGGGCCTTTCCCCTTTCGGCGTCTTCAGGTCGATCACTGCGCCGCAGGCCTTTCGCGTCGTCCTGCCCATGCTCGGCAACCAGGTAATCGGAATGCTGAAAACGAGCGCGCTCGTTTCGGTCATTGCCGTCAAGGAACTGCTGTTGATCGCCGATCAGGCAGCAAGCGCCAATTTCCGTTATCTGGAAGCCCTGAGTGCCGCGGCCATCTATTACCTCGCCTTCACGACGCTGTTCATGCTGGCGCAGCGCGCAATCGAACGTCACCTCGCGCCGCGACGCACCGCATCAGCCACCGCGCGCAAACTTCCGGTCCCGGCCGCAGGGGAAGCCCGATGAGTGATACCCGGCCGTTCCTCGCACTCCGGAACATCGAGCTCGCTCTCGGCGGAAAGCCGATCCTGCGGGACTGCACGTTGAACGTCGACGAAGGTGAGGTCGTCGTCATTCTCGGGCCGTCCGGATCGGGAAAATCGACGCTCCTGCGCTGCGTCAACCTGCTCGAACGTCCCGATCACGGGCAGATCCTGTTTCGTGGCGACGATCTTCTGGCCAGACATGTCTCGCCGAGCGATGTGCGGCGCACGATCGGCATGGTCTTCCAGGGCTATCATCTGTTCGAGCATCTGAACGTCCGGGAAAACCTGCTGCTGGCGCCACGCAAGATCGCCGGGCGTCATGCCATCGATATGGCCGCCCGTGCAGCGCATCTTCTGGAATGCGTCGGCCTGAGCAACCATGCCGACCATTATCCACACGAGTTGTCAGGCGGGCAGCAGCAGCGAATTGCCATTGCCCGCGCCCTGGTGATGCAGCCGGCTCTGATGCTGTTCGACGAACCCACATCCGCACTGGACCCGGAAGCGACCGAACAGCTCCAGATGTTGTTCGATTCCCCGGCCCTCGAAGGGATGACCAAGCTCGTCGTGACCCATGACATCGGTTTTGCCCGGCGGATCGCAGACCGGATCGTCTTCATGGAGGACGGCGTCATCGTCGCCGACATGCAGGCAGAGACCTTCTTCTCGGGGCAGGTGACTCCGCGCCTGCACCGCTTTCTCACGCGCGCGATGCCAGAATTTGCATTCGCCGCCCCCCTTTCCGAAGAGGATCCGTCCTGTGACAACGTTCCAGCCTGATGCCGGGCGGCTCGTCGCCGATCTTTCGATGATGGTTGCCATCCCGACCGAAAACCCGCCGGGATGCGAGGCGGCACTCGTACCGTTCGTCTCCGATGCGCTGCGTACTGCCGGATTCGACGTCGAGATCGACGAGTATGCGCCCGGCCGGATGAATGTCGTCGGCACACTTTCCAACGGCACAGGCCCGGTCTTTGCCCTCAATACGCACATGGACACGGTGCCGGCAGGAGACGGATGGACGCGGGCGCCATTCGAGGCAACGCAGGAAGGCGATCGTCTGTATGGGCGCGGCACGTGCGACTGCAAGGGCTCTCTCGCATCCATGCTTGAGGCCGCACGGCTGCTCGCTGCGACGCGCGACACCTGGTCGGGAACGCTGCTCGCGGTATTCGTCGGAGATGAGGAGGTAGCGAGCGCCGGCGCCCGTCACTACGCAAAGCACTGCACACCGATCGACTTTGCGATCGTGGGCGAACCCACTTCCAATACGCTGTTCACCGCACACAAGGGCAGCCTGCGTCCGATTGTCGAAGTTGCGGGCGTGACCGCACATTCGGGGACGCCCGAACTCGGTCGCAATGCCATTTATGACGCGGCGAGGCTCATGATGCGCATCGAAAAACACCATGATGACGTCATTCGCCATATCACGCATCCGCTGGTCGGCAATGCAAGCCTCTGCGTCACGCGCATATCCGGTGGCAAGGCCGACAATGTCGTACCTGATGCCTGCGAACTGCTGCTCGATCGGCGCCTGGTTCCGGGTGAAAGTGAAGACGCGGCCAAGCAGGATATCCAGACCCTGCTTGACGCTGTCGCAGCATCAGACGGCGTCCGGGCGCGGATTACGGGGTACAAGCCTACGACAGGCGGTGCCACGCAGACCGCCGCAGAGGCGCCGATCAGCCTCGCGTCGCTTGAGGCCGTCCGCGCGGTCGGAATTCAGGATGCCGGTCCGTTCGGTTTCCAGGGTGCCTGCGATCTGGTCCATTTCTGCGATACCGGCGCCTCCGGGGTCGTCATTGGACCGGGCAACCTCGCCCATGCCCACAAGCCGGACGAGTACGTCACGGTAGAAGAGCTGGTCGACGCCGCACGCATCTACATCGGTGTCGTCCGGCGCCTGATGGCGCCGCACATGACGGCCGGCCAATGACGGCACTGAAAGCCTCGCTCCGACGCGCTGCCCTGCATTATGAGGGCGGCATGTCCGTCCACACGGCGTCGTCAGGCAAGGTCGATGCGCTCGATGCCCTTTATCTCGTACTCGACGATGGTGACGTGCGGGGTATCGGCGAGGTCCGGCTCAACATCGCTTATCTGACCGGCCTTTCGCCCGATGCCGTCATACAAGGCGCGGCCGAGTTCCTGAACAGCACGCCGCTGCCCGCTGACGGGGCGGCTCTGCAGGCGTTTCTGGAACATTGGCCTGACACCATTCCCTCATCCGTGCGCATGATGGTCGATACCGCCATTCACGACCTGCTGGCCCGACGCGAAGGCAAGTCAGTATCGCGTCTGCTTGGCGCTGACCATCCCGTGACGTACCGAACCAATCAGACACTCTTCTTCAGCGACGAACCGACTTTCCGTCGTCGCAGCGAAGCATACGTCGCGCGCGGATTTCGCGATCTCAAGATCCGGATCGGTCAGGATCTCGATGCCGATATCGCGCGCTTTCGCTGGCTTCGGGACCGCTTTCACGGGGATATCCGCCTTGCGGCCGACGCAAATGGCGCATGGACATCCGCGGAAGCGACAGAAGCACTTCAACAGCTTGCCGCGTTCGATCTCGATTATGTCGAGCAGCCCCTGCCCGCCGGAAATTGGGACGCGCTGGCAGCGCTTGCCGAAATCAGCCCGATCCCGATTATGCTCGATGAGAGTCTGGCGACGCCGGCGGATTGCCGAACGCTGGCAGGACTCGGCGCGCCGCTGATGGCTCATCTGAAGCTGGTCAAGCTCGGCGGCCTGCTCCCGCTTTTCCGGGCAGCCAATATGCTGAAAAGCGCGGGCATTCCACTCATGATCGGCCAGATGAATGAGGGCACCGTGGCGACCGCCGCTGCGCTGCATGCCGCAAGCGCGCTGCAACCACGTTTCGCGGAGCTCTACGGCGCCGATGGGCTGAATGATGATCCTGCAACGGGGCTCGCTTACGAAAATGGCTCTGTTTCACTCGTAGAACCACATGCGCGCGGACTTGGCCTGACATTCGACACCGGCCGCACCGCCCTTCTCATGGAGACATGCTGACATGACTGATGCCGTTTTTTCCGGAATGGAGGCCACTTTTACACGCGAGGAATTCGCGGACCGACAATCCCGCGCGCGCGAAGCAATGGCGCGGGCGGGACTGGACGCCATGCTGGTCACCAGCCCGGAGAACATCTATTACCTCACCGGGCAGCAGACGCCGGGATATTACACGTTCCAGTGCTTCCTGCTTCCAGCCGACGGCGAACCGTCGTTCGTTGTACGGCAGCTCGAATACTTCAATCTCGTGGCCAACACGTATCTCGAGGACATCCACCCGTTCAGCGACGGCGAGGATCCGATGGCCGTCATCAACGCGCTCCTGGCGCAAAAAGGCCTGGCGGGACGGCGCGTCGGGGTCGAGAAAAGCGGGTGGTTCTTCCCCGTCTCGGTTTATGAGAAGATGGTTGCGGCACTTGGCTCGCTGCATGATGCGGGCGGCATCGTCGAACGTCTGCGGATGGTGAAATCTCCGACCGAAATCGAAAAACTGTCTCGCGCAGCGGGATATGTCGATGCCGGAATGAGAGCGGGCCTTGCGCAGGTGGCGGAAGGGCACACGGAAAACGACCTCGTTGCCGCCATGATGCATGATGCCATCGCTGCCGGCTCGGAATACATGGGCATGGAGCCTCTCGTCTCGGCCGGGCGGCGGAGCGGCATTCCGCATGGCACCTGGCGCCGCGCCCGTATTGCGCGTGATGAGGGCGCCTTCCTTGAAATGGCCGCCTGTCATGATCGTTATCACGCGGCCCTCATGCGCTCGGCCTGGGTCGGCACACCGCCCCGTCAGGTGACCGACATGATGAGCGCCTGTCAGGATGCGCTTGCCGCCGCGCTGGACGCGATCCGGCCGGGAGCCCCATGCGAGGCACCGCATATCGCCTGCCAGAAAGTCATCGATAGCGCCGGCTACACGGAAAACTTCCGCAAGCGCTGCGGGTACAGCGTCGGGATCTCCTTCGCGCCGGACTGGGGCGAAGGCGGCATCCTCAGCCTCAATACTGGTGTGAAGACCGAACTTCAGCCCGGCATGACCTTTCATCTGCCGCCTGCCCTGCGCATCTACGGCCGTTTCACGGTCGGTGTCAGCGAGACCATCGTCGTGACCGAAACCGGGCACCGCGTGCTTGGCACAATCGATCGCAGTCTTGTCGTGCGCGACGCCTGACAACAACTCCATCTGAATATACAGGATTTCCAAATCGATGAAGACGATCGAAGAAAGTCGCGCTCGGCTGCGTGGCCTGTTCAATATCACCATGACCCCTTTCAAGGCCGATCAGAGCATCGATTTCGAAGGGCTCTCCCGTAATGCGCTGCGTGTACTGGATCTGGGGTTTGACGGGCTCCTGATCGGCGGCACGTATGGGGAATTTCCGACGCTTTCCGTCGAGGAACGCGCTGAAATCTTCCGGCACGTCATGAATACCGTTGACGATCGTGCGCCGGTCATGCTCTGCACGGCGCACTCGGATCCGCGCGTCGTGCGGGAACTGACGACTCTCGCCGGCGAGTTGGGAGGCGTGCCCATGGTCATGCCGCCCTATGTATCCGAGGTGACGGACGATCAGATCGTCGCGTTCTTCCTGGAAATGGCGCCGCTGTCGAAAACAGGTGCTATTGTCTACAATGCGCCGGGCACAGGGATTACCTTGTCTCCGTCCGTCCTGGAAAAGCTTTCCGATATCCCGCAGATGGTCGCCATCAAGCAGGGCGATCTGTCACCCGGCGTGATCGATCGGATCGCAGGCCGGCTCAAAGGAAAGATCGGGCTTTTCTGCGCATCCGATCTGGCGTTCCTTGGCCCGATGGCGGCCGGGTTTGATGGCATCAGCTCGACCAACAGCGGCGCATTTCCGGAACTTGTCCAGGAAAGCTATCGTGCGATTGAAGGCGGCGACAGCATCACTGCAGGCGCACTGCATCGCCGATGGTACGATTATCGCGCATTTGCGCGCCAGTTCGGTCAGCCCCAGACCGTCAAGGCTGCAATGAACCTGCGCGGTTTCGACGGCGGCCATGTTCGGGCGCCTCTGCGTGATCTTGGTGCAGCGGAGATTGGCGTATTGGAAGCGTTGGTAAGGCCGTTGGCGGGCTGAATGCCTCCAACGCCTGGTCGTGCCCGCCCGTCAGCGGGCACGACCAGACGTCACCGACGACTTCGTCTGCCTGAGCACCGGATGGAAAAAGCGGACAAACTGGGCGCCGATCTGACGCACGCACTCGCAGTGTCGGGCGCTACGCGACCTAGGCCCGCGCCAAGCTCAGAAGGGCGAACTTAATCTGTACATGGCCGTCCTGCAGTGGATGGCTGTCTTTTTCGAACACTATGCGAGGTGTGCTCCAGATCTGGAGACCTTTTGCGCTGGCGGGTAACCACAGATCGGCCTGTGACGAGACAATCCTTTCAAGGACACGTTCGACACGGAACAGGACGGGCAACCACGACCCGGCTGCACGCTCACAAGATATGATCCGAAAGCGGCGCCGGAACCGGTTGGGCCGGTTGCGGATTCCAGCCGCCGCCCAGCGCCTTGTAGAGCGTGACCATGTTCGCCATCGCGGACAGGCGCGTGGTGATCCCGCCAAGCTGCGCGGCATAGAGCGTGCGTTGCGCCACGAGCGTATCAAGATAGGGATCATACCCGCCTTGGAAGCGCTGGAGGGCGAGCGCGTATTGCCGGGAACTTGCTGCAATCAGCGCGTCCTGCGACTGGAGCTGCCCGACATAGGTCCCCCGCCCCGCGAGTGCATCCGCGACCTCCTTGAATGCTGTCTGGATTGTCTTTTCGTAACGCGCGATTTCCTGCTTTTTCTGGGCCCGCGCGACTTTGAGCTGTGCCGTCAGGCGTCCCGCATCGAACAGGGGCAACGTGATCTGCGGTGCGATATTCCAGGCTCCCATCCCGCTCTGGAACAGGCGCGTGATGTTGTTGCTCGCCGTGCCGTTCGCTGCCGTAATCTGGATTTTTGGAAAGAACTCTGCCCGCGCCGATCCGATATCGTCGTTCGATGCACGCAGATTATCTTCCGCCGACAGGATATCCGGCCGGCGCGCAATCATGTCCGACGGCAGTCCCGCCGGCACGTCCGGAAAATCAAGCACGGACTGAAGCGAAGTCTTGGCCGACAGGCCCTGCATCGTTCCTGCGTCGATCGGCGCGCCGACCAGCAGCGTGAGCTGATCCAAGGCCTGCGCGCGCTGGCGGGTATAGACGGCAAGATTGGTCTCTGCATCATGCACCGCAGATTCCGCCTGTGCGACATCAAGCTGCGTTCCGGTGCCGATGTCAGCGCTTTGTTTCACCAGAGCGTAGGTGTGACGGCGATTATCGAGCACCTGTTGCGTAACGATTACCGCCTGATTGTCTGCAACCCATGTCAGCATGGCGGCCGCCACGTCGGCGATCACGCTCAGCCGCATCGCTTCGCGGTCCAACGCATTGGCCGTCGCCCTGTCGAACGCCGCCTGCGATGCACTGCGGATGCGCCCCCATAGATCGACCTCATAGGCAGAGACACCGAAACCGACTGCGTATTCACGCAGATAGAACGGCCCCCCAGTCTGCGAAAGGCTATAGGTGCGCGAATAGATTTTCTCGACATTGGCCAGCGCGCCGCCATCGAGCGTCGGGAACAGGGCGGCATTCTCGATGTCGAACTGCGCGCTTGCGGCCTCTACCTGATGCTGCGCGATATGCAGGTCGCGGTTGTTCACCAGAGCCGTCTCGATGAGACGTTGCATGACAGGATCGCGATAGAATGCGCGCCAGTCGGCGAGCCCGACCTCGGCGCGGTGCAGCGCGTCATCATACGGTGCCCCACCCGGCCAGCCGGACGCCACGGGTGCAGCGGGGCGATGATAATTCGGGATCATGGTGCAGCCCGACAGAAGGAGAGCTGCAAGCCCTCCACTCAAGACATGTCTGAGCACGATCAGCCTCCCGCGCCTGCGGCGGTCTGAGGATCGAGACGTGGCGCGACCTTCGAGCCGTCATGCAGGGACGACGCGGGATGCACGACAAGCTGGCTCCCGTCCGGCAGTCCGCCGGTGACCTCTATCGCCGCCCCGAAATCCCGCCCGACCGAAACATGGCGAACCTGAATACGGTTGTCGGGCGACACCGTCTCGACCGACAGACCGTCCGCCTCGTAGCTCAGGGCCTCTGACGGGATGACGATCGCGCCTGCGTCGCGCTTCAACGCAAAGTGCACTGACGCATAGAGACCGGCTGCAAGCCGCCCGTCCCGGTTGTCCAGCTCGATCTCGACCGGAAGCATGCGGCTGTCGCGTTCAAGCGCATGCCCGGTCCGCGCGACGACGCCGTCGAAACCCTGCCCTGCCCTGCCCGGCACCGTGACCGTGCCGGTCGTACCGACTGCAATCGCATGCGCCTCTTCCTGCGGGACATGCACGCGCACGCGCAGCCGGTCGGTCCGCGCCACCACGAAGAGCGGCATCGCGCCGGCGCTGTCCGCACTGACCAGATCGCCGACCTCGACATTGCGGACGGTCACGACCCCATCGAATGGCGCGGTGAGCGTCGTGTAGGCCTGCCGCTGGGCAGTCTCGGCATAGGCCGCATCCGCAGCCTTCTGCTCGGCATCCCGTGCGGACTGGGTAATGCGGTCCACGTCGAAGTTCTGCTTGCTGACCGCACCATTGCCCACGAGGCTGCTCGAACGCCGCGCCGTCACTTTCGCCAGGTTCAGGTTGGCACGCGCCTGGGCCAGCGCCGCCTGGGCACGCGCAACCTGCGCATCCAGTTCGGGCGCTCGAATGATCGCCAGAACCTGTCCGGCCTTCACGACACTCCCGATATCCACGAAGCGTTTTTCGATATAGCCGGACGCACGCGCGCCAATCGCCGCCGTTTCCTGCGGCGCCGTCTCGCCGGGCAGATCGAGCATGACGGGATCGGCCGCCGCATGAACCCGCATGGTGCGGACGTCGGGCACGAGCGTCTGCCGCTCCATGGCAAGCGCACGGGTCGCGGCACCGCGCTCGACATGGGCATAAAGGCCGTAGCCGATCGCCACGATCAGCCCGAGGCCCAGAAATGGCCCGAGGCCCACACTGCGACGATCATCGGGGATATGGAAAGAAGTCGGTTCAGACATGGCTGTATTCCTCAAGAATGCGGCTCTCGCGACGACGCAGGCGGCTGTACAGCCACGGCACCACGAACAGCGTGGCGCAGGTTCCGACCATGAGGCCGCCGATGACGGCGCGGCCCAGAGGCGCGTTCTGTTCTCCGCCGTCGCCAAGGCCCAGCGACATCGGCAGCATGCCGATCACCATGGCGAGTGATGTCATCAGGATCGGCCGGAGACGGGCGGCTCCCGCGGCAATGGCCGCCTCGGCGGCGCCGAGGCCTGTGGCGCGCTGTTCCTTGGCGAAGGTCACGAGCAGGATCGAATTGGCGCTTGCGACACCGACACTCATGATCGCGCCCATCAGCGAGGGCACGGAGAAAGTGGTGCCGGTGATGAACAACATGAACACGATCCCGCACATGGCGCCCGGCAGGCCAAGCACGACCACGAAGGGGTCCATGAACGACTGGAAGTTCACGACCATCAGCAGATAGACGGCAATGGCTGCGACCAGCAGACCGATTCCGAGACGCGCGAAGGCGGATCGCATGCTCTCGATCTGCCCCTGCACGACGATCGTATTGCCGGGCGTCAGTTCGCCACGATGGGATGCGATCACGCGATCGATGTCGCGCGCGATGCTGCCGAGATCGCGTCCTTCAGCGCTGGCATCGATATCGAGCGTCGGCTGGATATTGCTGTGCGAAATGACGTTCTGTGCGACATCGCGTGTGATCGTCGCGACATTGTTCAGCAGTGCCGGCGTACCCCCGGCACCCGTCTGCGCCGAGACGACCGTATTGCGCAGATCGCCAAGGTCGTTGATGCGATACTGCGGTGTCTGCACAGCAAGCGGATACTGGATGCCCGTATTCGGATCGACCCAGAAGTTCGGGGTGACCGTGTTGGACGATGCGAGCGACACCATCACGCTGCGCGCGACATCGTTCATCGACAGCCCGAGATCCTGTGCCCGCACGCGATCGATCGCGACGCGCAATTCAGGCGCTGCGATCTGCTGATGCAGATGGACATCGACAAGCCCCGGGATCTTCGCGACCTCGCGCCGCACCTCCTGCATCACGCGGCGATCGCCCGCGGCATCATAGCCGGAAATCCGGATATCAACCTGTGCCGGCAGTCCGAAATTCAGGATCTGCGTCACGATGTCCGCAGGCTGGAAATAGAACACGCAGTCCGGGAAACGGCGTGCAAGCTCGGTCCGCAACGTCCGGATGTAGGATGCGGTCGGACGATGCCCTTCCTTCAGCTCGACCATGATCTGGCCGTCGTTCGGGCCGATGGTTGTCCCGTCGTCGAACGGCATCGAATAGCGAAAGGGAATGCCGATATTGTCCAGCATCAGGGCGCGTTCGCCATCGGGCACAACCGAGCGGATCGTGTCTTCCACCTGATCGAACAGCTTTTCGGTCGTCTCGATCCGCGTTCCGGCCGGCGCCCGGACGTGCAGCTTGAACTCACCCGCATCGATGCTCGGGAAAAAGTCCGATCCAACCTGCGTCGCCAGCAAGGCCGCTCCGATCAACGTCACGCCGGCGAGTACCGGCACTTTCCATGCACTCGCAATCAGACCCGAGACCGTGCGGACATAACGCAGGCGCACGCGTTCGAAACGGACCTCGAACCAGACGCCGAACCGCGTCAGCCGGTCTGGTCCACGCCCCGATTCTGCGCGACGCTGAGCCTGTCGCTCCTCGGACCGCAACAGGAGCGCCGCGAAGATCGGCACGAGTGTGCGGCTGATCGCATAGGACGCGAGCATCGCGTAGACGACGGCCAGCGCCATGGGTGTAAACAGGAACCTGGACGGCCCGGTCAGGAATTCGACCGAGACGAATACACAGGAGATGGCAAGCGTGGACACCAGCGTCGGCAGGGCAATGCCCGCCGCCCCGTCCAGCACCGCCATGCGCAGCTCCGCCCCGTCATGCCGGAGGCGATGGATGTTCTCGATCGTGACCGTCGCATCGTCCACAAGGATGCCGACGGCAAGTGCGAGCCCGCCCAGCGTCATCAGGTTGAGCGTCTGGCCCGTCGCCGACAGGACTGCGATCGACGAGAGGATCGCAAGTGGAATCGACACCGCGACGATTAAGGTGGAACGCCAACTGGCCAGAAACGCAAGGATCATCGCAGCCGTCAGAAGGCCCGCGATCACGGCTTCCGATGCAACGCCCGAAATTGCCGCCTTCACGAAGACCGACTGATCAAACAGCTCCTCGATCTTCATGCCGGGCGGGGCCGCGGCGCGCGTGATCGGCAACACGAAATTGCGGACCGTGTTCACGACATTCAACGTGGAGGCATTGCCGGCCTTCATGATGGAAATCAGCACGGAACGCTGACCTTCGCGCCGCACGACATTGGCCTGCACGGCTGTTCCGTCACGCACGGTTGCGATATCGGCAATGCGGACAATGGCGCCTGTATGTGGATCACGCTTGAGCGGCACGTCATTCAGGCGTGCTGCGATATCCGGCATGCCGTTCATCCGCACATCGTATTGCGTCGGACCGAACTTCACGGTCCCGCCCGGAAGTGTAAGATTCTGCACGTTGATGGCGTTGGACACGTCGAGCGGCGTCAGGCCGACGCCCGCGAGCTTTGTCTGGTCGATATCAACCATCACCTGGCGGATCTTCCCGCCATATGGCGGCGGCAGCATCGTGCCAGGAACCGGCGCCAGCTGCTGTCGGATCCGGTAAAGACCGTAATCGTACAGCTCGCTCTCGGTCAGCTTGTCCGAAGATAGCGACAGCTGCAGCACGGGCACCGAGGATGCGCTGTACTGCATGATGATCGGCGGCTGGACACCCGGTGGCAGCAGGGCCCGGATCGAGTTCGTCGCGGATACGGTCTGGGCCACCGCCAGATCGACATTCACGCCTGGCTGGAAATACAGCTTCTGAAGAACGAGACCGGGCGTCGTCTGGCTTTCGATGGTGCGCAGGTTATTGACGAAGAAGCTTTCCGAGAACTCGGTGTAAGTGCTCAGGCGCTTTTCGGTCTCATTGGCATCCAGTCCGTCATAATACCAGACCACCGTAACGACCGGGATGTCGATATTCGGAAAAACGTCAGTCGGCGTGCGAAAGATCGCGCTGATCCCAAGCAGGAGGATCAGGACGCCGGCGACGAGAAATGTATATGGCCTTCGGAGCGCAAACGCGACGATTCCCATGAATCTCTCTTGCAGATGTCACGCTCGGATGGGGCGGACCCCCATCACGGCAGAGCGCGGGCTCGGCACAGCGTGCGACCGACCATGTCTAGGGGCCGGGATACGTCTGCGGGTCGCCGTTGTTGTCAGAATGCGAAGCGCCAGGACCGTGCCGCCCGGCGGCCCGTTTCGAATGGGCAACTGGATGCAGGCATGACGGCGCGTCGTATGGTCGGATCATGCAACTGCGAGGCGATGCGACGGTAGAGCAATCCGCGCGGATTATTGCACGATTCGACCAGACAGAGGTGTCAGGCGACGTTATCCCACCCCGATGGCCCCTGAAAACCTAGCGTTTGCGCCGTATTTGAGGCCGACACCGCATAGTCACTCCCCTCAAACTAGCACGATCATGCCAGATGCTTGCACAATCCTATCAAACCTGTCGAAAAGCTGCATGAGTGAATCGGACATACGCTAGGGTCTCGAAAACAAGGCATCAGGAGGACGGCCGCATGGAGGATCTGCTTGTTCGACTGCGGGATTCGATTGCGCGTCACTGTGTCGCGCCGATGACGCGCACGGCCATCGAAGGTCTGCTGCTCTTTCACGCGGACACGCCGACGACGCCAACCGACGTCGTCTATGAGCCCCGTTTCTGCATCATCGTTCAGGGCCGCAAGGACGTCATGCTGTGCGACAGGGTGTTTGCCTACGATGCCAGCAAATATCTCGTCACGGCCGTCGACCTGCCGGTCAGCAGCCGCGTGACGCAGGCCAGTCCTGAAGAGCCCTATCTCGCGCTCTGTCTGATGCTTGACCCGACGCAGATCGCCGACCTCTTGCTCGACATGCAGGAGGATGGCGCGCCTCTGGATGCCCATTGCACCTCCTGCCTGTCCGTCAGCGCGCTCACACGTGAAGTCCTCGACCCCGTAACGCGACTGATCGACCTGCTGGATCGCCCGCAGGATATTCCGATCCTGCGGGCGTCGATCATGCGGGAACTGCTCTATCGCCTGCTGCATGGCCCGCAGGGCGGCATCCTGCGGCAAATCGCGACCGCCGGGAGCAATCTCGCGCAGCTCAATCGCGCCATCGGCTGGATCCGCGAGCATTACACGGACGCATTCGACGTGGCGCAGGTGGCGAAAATTGCAGGGATGAGCGCCTCCTCATTCCATCGCCACTTCCGTGCCGCGACCATGATGAGCCCGCTGCAATACCGCACGCGTCTGCGTCTTCAGGAAGCCCGCCGCCGCCTGATGAGCGGTGCCGTGGATGCCGCCGAAGTCGGATTTTCATTAGGCTATGACAGCCCTTCGCAATTTTCGCGCGAGTATCGTCGCATGTTCGGCGCGCCACCGGCGCGCGACGCACAACGCCTGCGCATTGCCACGACCGCCGACATGCAGGTCAATGCGGCCTGAGAGCCTGAGAAACGGAGCGGCAGCGACGTAATGTGAAGGGTGGATAAAACTGGCCACCATGGCGGATCGAAGTCGCGGCCGCTCCACCTTCCGGATTGTCGAACCGGCCGGTAACACTGCGGCCTCTCACCCTTGGCAGGCGGATCAACGCTCCCATCGTTGTCCCAACAGGACGCTTAATGTGCTGCCAAAAGGGTCGCAGGTGACCGGTACCTAGGCTCAGGACTCATTCTTTAAGATAGAAGATGAAGCTTGCTGCGATGTAGATTGCGGACATGAATGTATGAGCGCAGCGGTCGTATCGTGTTGCCACCCGTCGCCAGTCTTTCAGCTTTGCGAACATGTTTTCGATCAGATGGCGCTTTTTATACAGATGCCAATTGTAAGGTGGCTTTGATTTCCTGTTTTTCTTTGGTGGAATACAGGCGGTGATGTTCCGGTCTGCGAGAGACTGTCTGATCTTATTGCTGTCGTATCCCCGATCTCCGATGACTTCCTCTGTCTCATCCGGCAGGTCCGCCAGCAAAACATCAGCACCTTTGAAATCACTGACCTGTCCAGCAGTCAGATGAAGGCGGACAGGTCGGCCCTGATCATCGCACACGGCATGAAGTTTTGAGTTCAGGCCGCCTTTTGTCCGTCCGATATGCCGGGGAAAAGCCCTTTTTTGAGCAGGGACGCCGCTGTCCGGTGTGCCTTGAGGTGTGTTGCATCGATCATCAGACGCTTCGAACGGCCAGCCTGCTCTGTCAGGGCAACAAATATCCGGTCAAAGACACCCAGACGGCTCCACCGGATAAAACGGTTGTATAAAGTCTTGTGCGGACCATACGCTTTCGGAGCGTCTTTCCACTGAAGACCGTTACGGATGACATAAACGATCCCGCTCAGAACACGCCGGTCATCCACGCGGGGCACGCCGTGCGCCAGAGGAAAAAACGGCTCAATCCGCTTCATCTGGCTCTCAGACAGCATAAACACATCACTCACAGGCCCACCCTCCATCGGTAAGCCTGTGAATCACGGAACACCGCTCAGTTCAATAAATTAATAGGTCCTGAACCTAGTGGCATTGCGATCGTAACGTGTCGCGATGCGGCGGAAGTCC
>NZ_BALE01000014.1 GCF_000963885.1 Tanticharoenia sakaeratensis NBRC 103193 | reverse complement strand
GCCGCGTCATCGAACAGCGGAACGGGCGGTCGTGGGAAATCGCCTTCCAGACGATTGGCGCGAATGGCCGAGAAGATCTGATCGCGCGCGCTCATGATTTCGGGCCCCGGTTCGCCTTGTACCAGTCGTGAAACGTCTGTTTCGGGACTTCAGGAATATCCCGATGTCGCCCCCACGTGTTCAGCCGGTTGTAGACAAGGAAATGCGGCAGATGACGCAGGGCGCTTTTGCCAAGCGGCAGGCTGGCCCGGTACAGCTTCGGCGATGCCAGAAGCCGGCCCGCCGCCTGCATCATGCCCTTCTTGACCAGAGGAATTTCACCTTCTCCGGCCAGCCTCTGGCGCCAGTCGGCGATCTGCTCATGAATGTTGATCTTCACCGGGCAGACATTGGTGCAGCTGCCATTCAGGGTGGATGAATACGGCAGGTTGCGATATTTGTGACGATTGTAGGTGGGATCGATGATCAGTCCGATCGGGCCTGCATAGGTCGCGCCGTAGCTCAGCCCGCCGCTGCGTCGGAAGACCGGACACGTGTTCATGCATGCGCCGCAGCGGATGCATTTCAGTCCGGGCCAGAATTTCTCCATGCCCAGACGCTCGGTCCTGCCGTTGTCCACCAGGACGACGTGCATTTCGCCGCCTTCGCGTGGGCCGCGGAAATGGGACGTATACTGCGTGATCGGCGATCCGAGCGCGCTGCGTGACAGCAGGCGGATGAAGATCGCGAGATCGTCGAGCCCCGGGATCAGTTTCTCGATCCCGATCGAGGCGATATGCAGGGGCGGAGTGTTTGCGGACAGATCGGCGTTGCCCTCGTTCGTGCAGGTCACGAACGTTCCTGTCTCCGCAACGACAAAATTGGCACCCGTCAGCCCTGCGCCCGCGGACAGGATCAGGGGGCGGGTCGCTTCGCGCTGATATTCCGTCAGGTAATGGGCATCGGCCTTGTCCGGGTCCGATCCGAGCGTTTTGGAAAAGACAGCCGCCACATCCGTCCGCAGCTTGTGAACGGCGGGGACAACGACGTGGCTCGGTGCCTCGTCATCGAGCTGCTGGATACGTTCGCCCAGGTCGGTTTCGATGACCTCGACGCCTTCCTTCGCCATGAAGTCGCGAAAGCCGCATTCTTCCGTCAGCATCGACTTGCTTTTTATGAGCCGGTCGACATGGCGATCCCGGAGAATGCCGAGAATGATTTCGTTATGCTGCGTCGCATCTTTTGCCCAATGGACATGAATGCCGTTGGCGCGGGCATTTTTCTCGAACATCTCCAGATAATGGTCGAGCTGCGAGAGCGTGTGCTCCTTGATCGATGAGGCCAGCGCGCGCAGCGTTTCCCATTCCTCGATCCCGTGGATCGCGCGGTCGCGCTTCTGCCGCAGGTCCCACAGGCGGGCATCGTGCATCGCTTCATGCTCGGTCGCCGCCATGAAGCGGTTCGCGGCTTCCGACTGATCGACCGGACGATTGCCGTGTACTTTGGCGCCCCGTGGCTGCGGCTCGCGGGAGCCGGATTTCAGGGGCTGTGACGAGGCCTCGCTGTGTTGCGGCTGCGATGGACGTGACGGGTCCTTGAGCGTCTCATGCAGGTCGATGCTCATGCGGCCGCTCCGTTCAGGATTTCGGCAATGTGGATGTATTTCATGTTCGCGTTCATGCGCCGCGCGCACCCTTCCTGATGCATCATGCATGAACTGTCGGATGAGGTGACGTAATCGGCGCCCGATCGAAGCTGGTCCCGGACCTTGTCCGCACCCATTTTCGACGACACACCTTCCTCGAAGACGGAAAACGTGCCGCCGAACCCGCAGCACTCGTCTGGTCGCGCAAGTTCGACGAACTCGATCCCCCGGACCTTTTCAAGAAGTGCGCGGGGTTTGGAAAACGGTGTTTCCCGACGCTCCGACATGCTGGCGATACGCAGGTTGCGCAGCGTGTTGCAGTTGTTGTGCAAGGCGACCTTGTGCGGGAACGCGGCCCAGGGAAAACTCTCGACCTTCAGCACGTCATGCAGAAACTCGACGAGTTCATAGGTATGCGTCCGGACGTGGCGGACGGCTTCGGTCTGTTCGATGGCGGTGAGGTTGTTGCGCACCTGATTGGTGCAGCTGCCCGAAGGCGTGACGATGACGTCGTATTTTGCGAAATTCCGGACGAACAGGGCTTCCGTGTCGGCCGCCTCCCGGCTGCAGCCGGTATTGGTCATCGGCTGACCACAACATGTCTGCTCGAGCGGGTATTCGACCGAAAGTCCCAGGCGTTCCAGAAGTTCGAGGGTCGCGATGCCGGTCTGTGGATGAAACATGTCCACGTAGCAGGGTACAAACAGACCAACCTTCATATTCTCTCGCTCCTGCGACCTGCTGTCGTGTGCCGGATCGTCCCAGCGGTCTGCGGGCTTGTCCTTAACGGCCATGGGCCGGAATGCTGCCGCTGACCCGATTCGCGACCTGCGGAAATGCGGCCAGCCTGCCTCATGTGATGGCGAGATTCGTCTTGCTGGTTTACTGCGATGGCACCCCGGCAGGTGGCTGAGATGGGGCGCAGGAAGACAGACCGGTCGATGGTGTCGTTCTCCGTCATGCGCATGCGTTCGACCTCTCTCACCCGGCATAATCGGACGCACCGTGGACCTCGGCGACGGTTGCGTCCAATATCATTTTGCCGATCTTCCATACAAAACGGATATGGTTCATGGACCTTCGACGTCTGCGATATCTGGTCGCCATTGCCGACTGCGGCAGTTTCACGCGAGCCGCCGAGATGCTCCACACGGAACAGCCGCCGCTGAGCCAGCAGATCAAGGCGCTGGAGCGGGAGCTGGGGCTCATCCTGTTCACGCGGTCCCGCCAGGGGGCCGTCCCGACCGAGGCCGGCGCGCTCCTGATCGAGCAGGCGCGCGTGATGCTCGAGATGGAACGGCAGATGGCGTCCCTTGCACGCGGCCTGGCCCGAGGCGAGCAGGGGCGGTTGCGGATCGGCCTGGCTGGCGCGGTGTCCATGCTGCCGCTCGTGCCCCGCGCGATCCGGGCCTTTCGCGAACGGTGGCCCGAGATCGTCATCACGATGGAAGAGAGCAACACGCCCGCCTTGTGCGAGGCGCTGCGCGAACGCCGGATCGACATCGCGGTCGTGCGGCCGCCTGCGCCCGATCCGGACATCGTCGTGCGCCATCTGCTGGACGAGCCGACGGTCATCGCCCTGCCCAGCGATCATCCCCGTGCTTCAGGCAAGGGCTTGCGACTGAGTGCTGTCGCGGACGAGCCGTTCATCATTTTCGAACGCGTGCTCGGCCCGGGCTTCTATGACGCGATCATCGCGGCCTGTCAGCGGGCAGGCTTCGTGCCACGGTTCGGGCAGTCGGCGCCGCAGATCGCGGCAACAGTCTCGCTGGTGGCCGCGGGCCTGGGTATCTCCGTCGTGCCCTCCTGTCTCGATCAGATCCATGCAGGCGGCGTCACCTATCACGCCATCATCGGGCCGGCGCCGCGCGCAACGCTTGCGATCGCGGCGCGCGACGAAGCGCCCTCGCTTCCGGCGCAGCATTTCGAAGCGCTCCTGCGCGAGGCCGCTGGTCGCATCGGTGCGGGCGATCCGGCTGCCCTGTAGGGCGACCGCGCCGCGTCATATGAGGTGCCAGGGACAGCCCTTGGCACCGGCGCGCATTGACAGGCCGTGCGCACGCGGCAAGTCATGCCTCATCCAGAACCATGAATGTCGGACGCGAACGGGGGTGCTTTTCCCCCGCGCGCACCACAGCCTATCAAGGATCAGTTTCATGCGGGCAGATGCCGCCGCCAGATTGACACGTCGTTTGTATCCGCCTTCCGGCCCCATGCTGGCAGGTATGCTCGTCTTTCTGGCCCTGGTGTTTGGCGGCCATGATGCACTGGCCGAGCCTGCTGCAACCCCGTCCCATGCCGCCACGACACCCGCAAATCCTCATCTGTCGCAGGCACAGGCCCAACAGCTTCTGGGCGTGCTGGACGACCCGGCAAGGCGCCAGCAGTTCGAAACGACGCTGCGCAATTTCGCTCAGGCCCAGGGAAGTGCTCCGGCCACCACGGCCGCGACTGACTCATCTCCCACGCATGTCGCAGCGCATGCCGTGCGCAGCAACAGTCTGGGCGCGCAGATTCTGGGCGGCTTTGGCGACCTCAACCATGCAATCGGTGCGGAGACGCATGCGATTCTGCGGACCGTCGTGGATTTCCGTGAAGTCGGCCCATGGGTGCGCAGCATCCGGACGTCCCCCGGGCGCCGCGATGCCGTGTTGGCCGTTGTCCTTCGCGCGGCCGTGCTGGCCGGCGTCGGCGCCGTCCTTTTCGTGGTCGTGCGTCTGCTGCTGATCCGCCCGCGCCGTCATCTTTCCGATCGGGCGCAGGCGCGTGATGCCCAGGACCGGGTCGAGGAGCATACGGATCAGCGCGCGGCGGAAGATGCCGCCGATGCGGACGCCGCAGCCTCGGCCGAGGAAGAAGCGGCGGACGCCGCCGAGGCGCATGCAGGCACGCCCGATCCTGCAACCGGACTTCAGGCACCGCGACCCGAAGCTGCACCTGCGCCTGCGGAAAACCCCGACGAGCAGAAGGCGGCGCACCAGAAGGCGGAAGACGAGCGTGTATCGCGGATCCAGCATCAGGGCGCACTGGCGCGACTGATGCGGGTGATCCGCAGGATCCCGATCGCGCTTGCATCCCTGCTGCTCGATCTCCTGCCGGTCGCCATGGTGCCGCTGGCCGCCGCCGTGATCGGCGCATTCGACCAGACCGATCTGGACGCGAGCAGTGATGTCCTGCGCGACCTGACACTGGTCGCGGTCGCAGGCGGCGGGCTCGTTGCCGTCGCGCGGGCGGTGTTGGCGCCGAAGCGCCCGTGGCTGCGGCTTGTCATCATCCATGATGCGGTGTCCGTGTTCCTGTTCGACTGGATCCGCGCCCTGGCGATGGTGACATCGATCGGGGCCGCCGTCGTAGTCATGCTGTCCGACTGCGGTCTGCCCGATCCGGTCGTGATCGCGCTGCTCAAGATGCTGGCACTGCTTGTCCATGGGATGATCGCATTGATGATCCTCAGCAGCCGCACGCATGTGATGGCGTTCTGCCGCAGGCTGGCACATCGCCGCTATGCATCGGGCATTGCGATTGCGGTCGGCCGGATCTGGTGGATTGCGGCGTTGGCACTCGATTTCGGTCTGTGGCTCGTCTGGGCGGCCGAAGTGCGCAACGGCTATGCCGAAATCTGGCTTCTGTTCGTGCGCAGCATCGCGGCACTCGTGATCGTGCGGATCATCAGTGTCGCGCTGTTCGGCGGTCTCGAACGCGGATTCCGCGCCGTCCCGGCCTTCGTCGGGCTGAGCGAGGAGACGCGCGGACGGGTTGCACGCTACTACCCGGCTCTGCGCCAGATCCTGCGGATTGCCGTGGCGCTGATGATCGTGCTGGGGCTTGCCATCGCCTGGGGCGTGCCGTTCGCGGCCCTGTTCGGTGCCCATGGCCTGGGCAGCCGCGTGCTGGGATCACTGCTGACGATCCTGATCGCGATGGCGATCGGTGCGATCGTCTGGGAGATCGCCAATATCGGCGTGGAGCGGCATATCGCATCCCTCGAATCCTTCGAGGACGGCAAGGCACGGGTCGCGCGGGTCCGCACGCTGCTGCCCATGCTGCGCACGATCCTCCTTGTGGTGCTGGTGGCCATCATCGGGCTGACGGCGCTCAGCGAGATCGGCGTCAACATTGGGCCGCTGCTGGCGGGCGCGTCCATCTTCGGCGTGGCACTCGGTTTCGGATCGCAGAAGCTGGTGCAGGACTTCATCAACGGCATCTTCCTGCTGCTGGAAAACGCACTTACGGTCGGCGATGCTGTCACACTGAACGGCACCTATGGCATCGTCGAGCATCTGTCGCTTCGTACGGTGCATGTGCGCGCGAATGATGGGTCGATGAACATCTTCCCGTTCAGCTCCCTTGGCCAGATCACCAACTACAATCGGGATTTCGCCCGTGCGATCATCGTGGCCGAGGTGGCGTACGACACCGACACCGACGACGTGGTGAAGGCCCTGATCGACGTGACGGCGGACATGCGCGCCGATCCGGATTTCAAGGACCTGATCATTGCGGACTTCATCCTCTGGGGCGTGGATGCCTTCAACGACAGCTCGGTCACGGTGCGCGGCACGCTTCCGACCACGACGCAGGGCCGCTGGCCCGTACAGCGCCAGTTCAATCGCCGCATGAAGAAGATGTTCGAGGCGCGCGGAATCGTCATTCCGTTCCCGACCAGAACGCTTGAGATCGCGGGCCTGGATGCGCTGGTGAATCCGCGACCGGAAGTCCGTCACGACGATTCGGTATCGTCGTAACGGAGCTTACCGCCTCCACTCGAGAGCGAGTGGAGGCGATTCAATAGTATTTCATATGCTGCTTTACCGAAGAATTGACGAAATTCACGTTCGAACAACGAACGATCAAATAAAATTTGACGCTTAACGCTTAATTAACCGCCTTGTTTTACGTGATGCCTTAAATGCTGCGGTCGTTCCGTTGGCGCCCGGAAGTTGAGACGTACCAGTTTCGTCCCGGCCTCGCCTTGCGGAGTCTGCAGCGCATCACGAGGCGACATGACCGACACGACTGTATCCAGCGGCCAGGCCATCTCCGGCGGCGCTATTACGTCCGGCAATACGATGACTGTTCTGTCGGGTGCCGTGATTTCGCAGACCGATATCTATTCGGGCGGCAGTCTTGTCGTGAGCGGTGCCGATTACAACACGACCCTGATGTCAGGCGGTAGCGAGACGGTCGCGGCGGGTGGTTCGTCCTATTATGCGTCGATCCAGAGTGCGGGCTCTCTTCTGGTGCAGGCCGGCGGCAGCGCCACGCACGAGACGATCGCCTCGGGCGGCACGCTGGAAATTGCAAGCGGCGGCACGATCAATGACATCGATCTGGTCTCGGGTGCGACGCTGACACTGGATCCGGGCGCCGTCGTCGCACCGGGATCGGTCGTCGTTTTCCACATCGAGAACGGGCAGGATGTGTCCTGGCCGACCAACGGCGCGTCCTATATCGGCAAGGTGCCGACGATTGTTTCGGTCGAACACGGCGGCATCGCGCGCCAGACCGACGTGGTGTCCGGCGGCTCTCTGAATGTCGCAGGCACGTCATACAACGCGACACTGATGTCGGATACGTCCGCGACGATCGAGAACAGCGGATCCGCGTTCTACACCGTCGTTTCGAACGGTGCCGCGATGGCCGTCCAGTCGGGCGGTCTTGCCATTCACACCCAGATAGACTGCGGCGGCACCATGGTCGTCCAGTCGGGCGGCGTGATCAACGACGTCGATCTGATGTCCGGTGGGCTGCTGGCATTGCAGTCCGGCGCATCGGCCGCTGCCGGCAGCCTGATCGTGTTTCATGGAGCCGCGACCGACAGCAGCCCGTCAGGCCTGATCGTGGCCGGCGGCGCCGGGGGCAACGTGCTGCCCAACGTCGTGATCCAGGGTTTCGGCGCAGGGAACACGATCGCCGTTCAGGATGGCGACAATGGCGGCCCGTCGGCCGTGACCTGGGTTCAGACGGCGACGAACGAAGGCACGCTGACGCTGACCTATGCCGGCGTGTCCTACAATTTCACGCTGTCCGGCCAGTATCAGGCCAACAGCTTCACGATCACGGACGATGCATCGACCGGCCGCACGATCATCGGCGCCGGCACGAATGCAACGGACGGGAGCGACACGGCGCATTGCTTCCTGCCCGGCACGGCCATTGCCACGCCGGACGGCCTGCGCGCCGTCGAAACGCTCGCTGCCGGTGATCTGGTCATGACGCGGGGCAATGATGGAACGCCGGTTGCAGCGGAGCTCGTCTGGGCGGGAGCGCAGGTGATCAGCGCTGCCCGGCATGGGCATCCGGTCTGCATCCGCGCCAATGCGCTGGCCGATGGCGTGCCGTCGCGTGACCTGTTCGTGACGCCGGAGCACTGCATTTTCCATGATGGCGGGTTCATTCCTGCGCGCATGCTGGTCAACGGCCGCTCCATCTTCTTGGACGAGACGCAGGCGACCTACACGGTCCATCATGTCGAAACCGGTAAGCATGCGATCGTCCTGTCGGAGAACCTCTGGAGCGAGACGTTCCTCGATACCGGCGACGCGTTGGGACGGCGTGCGGCGTTTGCGGCGCAGGGCTCGCTTGCGCGGCGCATCGGTCCGGTGAAAACCTGGGCGGCAGATGCGGCGGTTCCGCTGACCACCGGCCGTGACGTCGTCGAGCCGCTTTATCGCGCGATCGAGGCGCGTGCGAAGGCTGCCGGTTTTGCCGACAAGCGCGCAATGGTGGAAACGACCGATGATGCCGATTTGCATCTCGTGACGGAAGACGGTCGTACCATTTCGGCACTGCGTCGCGCAGACGATGTCGTGCTGTTCCGTCTCCCGGCCGGTGTCACCCGCGTGTGGCTCGCATCGCGTGCGGACCAGCCGGCTGCCGCCATCGGTCCGTTCGTAGACGATCGGCGCACGCTGGGCGTTCTGGTCGGCCGAGTCACCCTGTGGGACAGCGGCGAAACCCGTGCTGTCTCGGCCCATCTGGATACGGACGCCATCTCCGGCTGGGCAGGCCGCGAGGCCGTGCCGATGCGGTGGACCGCCGGACATGCGCAGCTTGATCTCGGTGCCCGCGCACCGCACTCGATCGGATTGCTGGGCGTGCAGATCGTGGCAGCGGGCCCGTATCGCTGCGATCGCGTCGAGGACGTTGCGCTCAGCGCCTGACGCACAAAGGGGCCGCCGTATCCGCGGCGGCCCCTCCTTGCAGATGACCGCCGCACAAGACGCCGCTTTCCGGCGAGCGTGCGCGAAATTACGCCAATAATTCGGCGTCGCCTGAGGGCAGGGCGTATTTCAAGCCGACCGATGCCGCAGTCGGATCTGATGGTCCTGGCTGGCGCTATGCAAAGGCCAGTCAAAAACGACCATT
Source organism: Tanticharoenia sakaeratensis NBRC 103193 (assembly GCF_000963885.1). Taxonomy (GTDB): domain Bacteria; phylum Pseudomonadota; class Alphaproteobacteria; order Acetobacterales; family Acetobacteraceae; genus Tanticharoenia; species Tanticharoenia sakaeratensis. The sequence goes on along the minus strand of NZ_BALE01000014.1, from coordinate 28,232 downwards.
TGCACGGAGGGCGCTCTTCACTTCCATCCCGCGGCCCACGACATGCACGATCGATGAATGGCGACGAACATCTGATGTCGCAGTGACGCGGCAAAGCCCGTCAAATCGATTTCGAAAATACGTCCGCAGGATGGCGGTCAAAGCGCGCAAGGCGGGCGATTGGCGGGCGACGGAAGCATTCACCCGCACTCCCGGATTTCGTCCCGACCACCTGCATGATCAAAAGACCTGACCGCACATGTCGTAAACAACCGGGCGGGCGTGATCGCAGCTGCCCCCTTCCGCATTGCGCCAGCAGCCTGACCCGCGGTACGCGCCATGCCGCAATGTCCTGACCGCAACGCGCAGATTGAGATTCAAGACGGCAACGGACGTCGCTCCGGCTTGCCGAATACCAGCAGAATTTGCGCATGACGGCACCGCACCGCCTGCGTTCCCCTGCCTGACAGCCGACAGCGACGACGCCGGCCTTCCTTTTTCGGTATCGTGGCGGCCTGGAGCACCATGTCGTCGCGATGGTCAGCGAGCGTTGTTCCGGATCGTCTCCTCACGCAAATGCGCATTGCGCAAGGACGCGGACAGGCGTGTGACACCATGCGTCATTTTCCAGGGAGATCCAGCGATGTCAGACGATCGGCATGAATTCGGCACCGGCACCTTGCACGCAGTCGTCGCGGCTGATGGCGCGGAACTGCAGGGGCTGACGACATCGGATACGGAGGGTGCCGCGCGCGCCCTGCTCTGGGCCGGGACGCAGCCCTGGCCCCGACATTCGCCCGTGCTGTTTCCGATCATAGGCAAGCTTCCGGACGATCGCTCGACGCTTGCCGGTCATGAGGTGCATCTGCCGCAGCACGGCTTTGCGCGTGATCTGCGTTTTGCGTGGCAAGAACGATCGGAAACGGGCTGCACGCTTGAACTGACCGATGACGTCCAGACGCGGGCGCTGTTTCCGCAGGCGTTCTCGCTTATCCTCGCCTACGAGATCGAGGGCGACGTCCTGCATGCCCGGTACACCCTGCGCAATCCCGACCCGGCGGCCACGTTGCATGCGAGCCTGGGCGTGCATCCGGCTTTTGCCTGGCCGCAGGTGAACGGCGTGCCGAAAGACGCGCATCGTCTCGTGTTCGAAAAGCCGGAGCCCGAGGCCATCCGGCAGGTTGCGGGCGGCCTTCTGCAGCCTAAAGGAGTCGCAACGCCGGTTTCGGGCGACACGCTTGCGCTGCATGACAGCCTGTTCGCCAATGACGCATTAATCTTCGAAAAGCCGCACAGCCGGCAAGTGCGGTTCGTGACACCGGATGACGCGGGAATCGAGGTGTCGTGGAACGGGTTCACGAGCCTGGGCGTCTGGATGAAGCCCGGCGCGGATTTCCTGTGTATCGAACCGTGGCAGGGCTATGCGACGCCTGAGGGTTTTGCCGGCGATTTCAGCGAGAAACCGGGACTTCTGCATCTGGCGCCCGGTGAGAGCTGGCATGCGCAATGGAGCGTGCGGCCACTTTCGGGCAGATAGGCGACGGTTGCGGTTGCGTTCGTCGCCGAAACCATACCATGCTGGCGGCAGGCGGGCTCCGCACCCCTGCCGCACGTCAGCAGAGGTCGCAGAACGCCCATGCCGGTCTATGCCGTCGAGCACACCACCACATATCGCTATCGTCGGCCGGTCGGGTTCGGTGAACACCGCCTGATGGGCCGTCCTCGGGATGCAGCCGACCAGCGCCTGATCGACTGGTCCGTCGAGATTTCGCCCGATCCGGACCGGGTGACGTCGGTTCAGGACGCGTTCGGCAACCTCGTGACGCTGATTTCCATCTCGGCCCGCGCGCGGGAACTGCGCGTCGTCAACCGCCTCCGCGTCGACCACCATCCGTCCGACCCGGACGCCGGGTCTCTGGCTGACTACGCGGCAAGCTGGCCGTTCGCCTATGATGCGGACGACACGGCGGATCTGGCACGCGCGCGTGAGCCTCATGCGCCCGATCCGGGCCATGTGGTCGGTCGCTGGGCAAGGCGGTTTCTGAACGGCACGGCGACCCCGACGCTCGACATGCTGCGCGCGATGACGAATGCGATCCGCGATGATTTCACCTATCGCGCCCGGTTCGAGGAAGGTGTCCAGGACCCTGCGCGCACGCTCGCGCTGCGAACCGGCACGTGCCGTGACTATGCCGTGCTGATGATGGAAGCCGTCCGTTCGCTGGGCCTCGCCGCACGATTCGTCACCGGTTACCTGCATACGCCCAGTGTCGGACCGCAACGGGTCGGTGCGGGCGCAACTCACGCATGGCTTGAGGTGTTTCTCCCGGGACTTGGCTGGGTCGATTTCGATCCGACCAACGCGATTGTCGGCTCGCGCGACCTGATCCGCGTGGCATGCGTGCGGGACTGGCGACAGGCCGTGCCGCTTGCCGGCACATGGACCGGGTTCCCGTCCGACAGTCTCGGCATGGACGTGTCGGTCCGGGTCGAGGACATGACACCGGGCATGACACCTGCGTCGCAATCGACGGTCGTGCCGTTTGCGGAACGACAAGCTTGTGCAGGCTGATAAAGGGGAGCGGACATAGATGCTGATCAGGGCGGGCTACGATATCGGATTCGCAACGGAGCATCCGACGCCGCTCCTGCTGATGCTGAGCGTTCATCCCTCGCGTGAAGCCGACCTGCGCGAGCCGCAGACCATGGTCTTCGATCCGCCCGTTCCGTATCACCAGTATCATGACGGGTTCGGCAACGTATGCACCCGCGTGACCGCTCCGGCCGGCGGCCTGCGTGTGCGTGCGGATTTCGTGGTGGCCGACACGGGCCTGCCGGACCTGCACGCGCCCGATGCGCGGCAGATGCCGGTCGAGGACCTGCCGGACGAGGTGCTCGTGTTTCTCCTCGGCAGCCGTTACTGCGAGACAGACCGACTGTCCGACATGGCTTGGGCATTGTTCGGCGACATCGAACCGGGCTGGGCGCGCGTGCAGGCGATCGTCGATTATGCCCACGAGCGCATCCGGTTTTCCTATGCGCATGCGCGGCCCACCCGGACAGCGTTCGAAGGCAATGACGAGCGAATCGGCGTCTGTCGGGACTTCGCCCACCTCGCCGTCACCCTGTGCCGCTGCATGAACATCCCGGCCCGGTACTGCACCGGATATCTGGGCGACATCGGCGTGCCGCCGGTCGACGATCCGATGGATTTCTCCGCCTGGTTCGATGTCTATCTCGGCGGTCAGTGGTATACGTTCGATGCGCGGCACAACCGGCCCCGTATCGGACGCATCCTCATGGCCCGGGGCCGGGATGCGACGGATGTCGCGATCTCGACCGCATTCGGGCAGGCCATCCTGAGCAAGTTCGACGTGACGACCTACGAACTGCCTTCAGACTGATGCCGCCTCGCGGCTGAACACGAGACCATCATGGCGGGCCAGCGCTTCGCATTTTGCCTGATCGGCGCGACATTCCTTGCCGGATGCGCGGATCCGACCGGCCCGGTTTTCGGTGACTGGTATGGCTACCAGAGCCTGCCCGTGCCCGGCGGCACAAAGGCTACCGAACTCGTGCTCGACGGTCTGCCGAATGCGGTCTCGGGCGGGTATCGCATGCACACGCAGCAATACTGGCCGGGCCCGATGATGTTCAACCGGTCGGACTACGGTGGGGGGCGCTGGGTTGTGCGCATGACGTGCAGATCCCCGTCGTGGCAGGAGATCGACCTGATCGAGGGGCCCTTCGATGGCCGACGCTATGTGATGCTGCCCAACAGGATGCTGATACCCGCCGCTATCGACGGGGCAGGGCACGTCACCGGGCCGGACCTGACCGCGTTCGGTCTGGCCCAGCGTCTGGCGGCCCGCAAACCGGGGACTTTCGGCTACGGGCGCGCCTGATCCGGCGTTTCAGTCCAGCAGGTAGAACAGGGCCGCAGCACCTATGATCGTGGCCGGCAGGGTGAAGACCCAGGCTAGCCCGATCCGCGCCAGTGTCTTTGTATTGATGCCCGAGCCCGCGCCGATCATCGTGCCCGCGACGGCTGACGTGATGACGTGCGTGGTCGAAACCGGCAGGCCGGTATGGCTTGCGGTCATGATCAGACCTGCACCCACAAGTTCCGAGGTCGCACCCTGTGCCGGCGTCAGATGCGTCTTGCCGATGCCTTCGCCCAGCGTTCTGACAATGCGCTTGTAGCCGATCATCGTGCCGAGACCGAGGCAAAGTGCCGACAGCGCGCGGACCCAGACGGGAGCATATTCGACGTTCGGCCGCAGGTCGGCGGTAATATGCCTGGCCTGCGCCTTGACCGCGCCGGAAGCCGCCGGATTGCTTGCCACCGAACGAAGGGCCGAGACGACCTGATAGACGTCGCCGCGCACTTCCGACGGCATGAGCGGCGTCGCCGAGGAAAGCCGGTCGATCGAGGCAATCGCATCGGCGCGATAGTTGTAAGTATCGAACTCCGCAACCAGAGGCCGTGCCGCTGCGGCGTCTGCCGCGAGATGTGTCCGGTCGACATGATGGTCGGGATTGAGTGCGAACGTGCCCGGCATCAGGCCGATGATCGTGAGCATGATCAGGCCGATGCTCTTCTGGCCATCATTGGAGCCATGCGAGAAGCTCACGGCCGTGCAGGTCAGGATCAGCAGTCCACGCACGACAGGATGCGGCGCCTCGCCCCCGGCCGGCGGACGATAGAGTGCGGGCATTTTCACGACCGCCCGCAGGATCATGTAGGCGATGAGCGCCAGTACGAGGCCGAGGATCGGAGACACGATCAGGCCGCTGAGAACGTGGTAGATCTGGCTCCAGTCCACGCTGTGGTTGAGCCCGCGCGCATGGATGAAGGCATCGCCCACCGCAATCCCCACCAGTGCGCCGATGACGCAGTGCGACGAGGAGTTCGGGATGCCGAACCACCAGGTCAGGATATTCCAGGCTAGGGCCGTGCCGAAAAGGGAGACCAGCATCGGCACAGCGGGAAACCCGTTCGGCGGCGACAGCACATCGGGCGGCAGGATTTCCACAAGACCGTAGGCAACGGCGATGCCCCCCAGCAGCACGCCAAGAAAATTCATCAGGCCGGACCAGACGACGGCGATCCGGGGCTTCAGCGAATTCGTGTAGATCACGGTGGCCACCGCATTGGCCGTGTCGTGAAATCCGTTGGCGAATTCGAAGACGCAGACCAGTACGAAGCAGAAAACGAGCGCAATCAGAGAGCCGGTCGAGGCGGGAGCGAGATGGAGCATGAAAGGTTCCTGACGATGCGTGTCGCAGGTTTCTTAGAAGCTCGGACGCACGCTCGCAGCGAAGATCGTCCGCTGTCTCCAAATCTTCATATCGGCACCCGACTATGCCTCTCGTGAACGCAGCAGGAGAACGAGGCCGCACCTGGTGCGTCATGATCTGTGCTGACCACATGAGGATCGCATGGCACTCGTTTTGCACCACCTTAATCAGAGTCGCTCGCAGCGGGTTTTGTTCCTGCTGGAAGAGCTGGGCGTTCCCTACGAGATCCGCTTCTACAAGCGTGATCCCAGGACCGGCCTGGCACCGAAATCGCTACGGGAGGTGCATCCGCTCGGCAAATCTCCTGTCCTGACCGATGGGGATACGGTCGTCGCCGAGACAGGTCTCATCATCGATTATCTCATCGATCATTACGGGGACGGCCGCCTGCGCCCGCCTGCCGACACGCCCGAGCGCCTCGATTACGCCTATTACCTGCATTACGCGGAAGGTTCGCTGATGCCGCTGCTGCTGATCGGACTTGTGGTCGGTATGGCCGCACGGAAGGCGCCATGGCCCCTGCGGCCTGTGGGGCACCTGTTCGACCGTGGCGTGCACAAGGCATTTCTCGACAGGCAACTTGCACTGCATCTCGGCGTGCTCGACCGCGCACTCGCCAACCGGGCATGGTTTGCAGGCAACGAACTGACAGGCGCCGATGCGATCATGAGTTTTCCGCTTCAGGCCGCGCGCAAGCGTTATGGGCTCGAACGCTATCCAGCGCTGCGCGACTGGCTGGCCCGGTTCGAGGCACGTCCCGCATGGGCCCGCGCGACCGAAAAGGGCGGCGCACTGACGTTCGATTTCTGACGTCCGCCCAAGCATGGGCGAACGGGCGGCCAGAATGCGCCTGCTGCAGCGTTGAGCGTTGAGCATGGCTCGCAGCGGCAGCCAGTGCACGTCTGACGTCCGCCGGCGAGGTCTGTCGGTCAGGGCCGAACCGTGCTTTTCTGCTGTCGGGACTTGTCTTGCCGTCGCTGCGGGACGGTCGCTGGGATATTGGAACATCGGCAAGCATGCGTCCAAATGGATTCAGGCACTGCAAGAGCGATGGACGACGGAGACAAAGCGAACGATGCGCCTGGCACGTAAGATGCTGCTCCTGCTTGTGGGGTCCGTTGCGTGGTCTGCGGCATCCGCATCACCACCACCACCGGCCGCCGCGACGCCGGCCGCTATAACGGCCGATCCGCCGGCGGATCCCGCCCACCCGGCCCGGATGATCGTCGTGCATATCCCAAGCCACGGCGCCGTCATGAATGGCGTGATCTGGCAGCCGTCGGGCCCGGGGCCGCATCCCGTTGCCATCATCTATCACGGCTTCCCCGGCAACGAGCAGAACCTGGATCTGGCCTATGCGCTGCGTCGGGCGGGGTGGAGCGTGCTCACCTTCCATTATCGCGGGTCATGGGGAAGTGAAGGCGTTTTCTCGTTCGGGCATGTTTTCGAGGATGCGCAGGCAGCGCTCGACTTCATGCGCGATCCGATCCGCGGGCATGAACTCGATCTCGATCCAGGCCAGACTGTCCTGATCGGGCACAGCATGGGAGGCGCGGCAGCCGCCCGGATCGGCGCCGGCAATCCGGGTCTGAGCGGCGTGGTCCTGCTGTCGGCCGCCGATTTCGGCGCATTCGGGCATTATCCCGGCGGCCATGCGAAGCTGGTCGATTTCATGGCCGGCAACATGGAGTCACTCGACACGTCGCCCGCCAAACTCGCGGACGAGGCGGAACATGATGCCGGCTCCTGGAATATCGCGGACGACGCGGAGGGATTGTCACGGCAGAAGCTGCTGGTCGTGACCGCCGATGACGGCCTGGCCAATGTGGGAAGCCGTCTGGCGCAGGCAGTCAATGCACAGGCGTCGGGCGATGCGACGATCGTCCATATCCGGACCGATCACAGCTATTCCGATCATCGGATCGCGCTTCAGAGCACGGTTTTGCGGTGGCTCGAAAACCTGCGGCAGTGAGATCAACCTGACTGGAAGAACATCGGATCGGAGCAGCTGGACGCCCCCCCGATCCGCCGCCTTGTCAGATTATGGGCACGCCACCCGTCACGGCGATATTCGCACCCGAAATATAGCTCGCCTCGTCACTGGCGAGCATGACGTAGGGTGCAATCAGTTCGACCGGCTGGCCCGGCCGTCCCATGGGCGAGCTTGCCCCGAACTCGTGCACATGTTCGCCACCCATCGTCGCCGGGATCAGCGGCGTCCAGATCGGGCCCGGCGCGACCGTGTTGGAGCGGATGTTCTTCTCCGCCAGAAGCTGCGCGAGGCCGCCACTGAAATTCTGGATCGCCGCCTTGGTCGCGGAATAGGCAAGCAGCTTGGGCTTGGGTGAGTCTACGTTGACCGAGACCGTGTGGATCATTGCGCCGCCATTGACCATGTGCGGCACGGCCAGACGTGAGAGGCGGAACACCGCACCGATATTGGTTGCAAACGTCTCGTCCCACTCGTCCTCGGTCACTTCGTCGAGCGTGTCGCGCTCGACCTGGAATGCCGCGTTGTTCACGAGGATGTCGATCCGGCCGAACGTCTCTGCCGTGCGGTCGATCACCGTGCGGCAGACATCACGGCTCTTGAGGTCGCCGGGCAGCAGCAGCGCCTTGCGACCGGCCTTCTCGACCCACGAGGCCGTCTCGCGCGCATCGTCTTCCTCATCGAAATAGGCGATCGCAACGTCCGCGCCTTCGCGGGCGAAGCCGATGGCAACCGCCCGCCCGATGCCGGAATCGCCGCCGGTGATGAGCGCGACTTTCCCCGACAGGCGGCCCGAGCCCCGATACGACGTCTCGCCATGATCCGGCTGCGGCGTCATGCCTGCCGTACGGCCTGGGATCGTGTCCTGAAGCGGGGTGTTGAATGGGGGCTTGGCAAATTCGGTCACAGCGACCTCCTGAAATCACACATGTCTGTCGTGCGATCGCAACGCCGTAACCTCCGAACTTGTTCACGAACGCTGTTACGAATATCCTGGGGCCATCGCTGCGTGCGGGCAGACTGCATGCGCCCATGAATTGCCGCTCCGGGCCCTCCAATACGGCGCACCCTGTCAACCATCGATCTCGAAGGACCTTATTCCCCGTGACATTCGCCCGTTATCGCGACCAGTGGTCGCGAAATCCGGTGCGCGAAGTGCTGGCCGGCATGGTCGGCACCTTTGCGCTCATTCCGGAAGTGATCGCGTTTTCCTACATCGCCGGCGTCTCGCCTGCCGTGTCGCTGTTCGCGTCGTTCGTGATCTCGGTCTCGATCGCCATCGTGGGCGGCCGGCCCGGCATGATTTCGGGCGCGGCCGGTTCCGTGGCTCTTGTCGCGGCGCCGCTCGTTCATGCGCACGGCGTGCAGGACATGCTGCTGGCAACGCTGCTGGCGGGCGCGATGCAGGTGGTGTTCGGGCTCTTGCGCCTTCAGGCCGTGATGCGTTTCGTCTCGAACGAGGTACGCACCGGCTTCGTCAACGCGCTCGCGATCCTGATCTTTTCGGCCCAGGTGCCGCAGATGCTGCACGTCACGTGGCACACCTACGCCCTGATCGCGCTCGGTCTCGTCATCATCTACCTGCTGCCGAAGCTGTCCGACGCGATCCCGTCACCCCTGATCTGCATCGTGATCCTGACCGCCATCACCATGGCTTATCCGATGCCGGTCCATGTCGTCGCCGACCTGGGCACGCTGCCGACAGGCTTGCCGCAACTGACATGGCCGCATGTGGACTGGACGCTCGGGACGTTCGAGACCGTGCTGCCCTATGCGATCGCAATGGCGGCGGTGGGTCTGCTGGAGTCGCTGATGACAGCGGGTGTTGTCGACGACGCGACCGAGACGCATGGCGATCCGCGCATGGAATGCACGGGGCTCGGCATTTCCAACCTCGCGGTCGGGCTCTTCGGTGGCATCGCAGGTTGCGGCATGATCGGCCAGACCGTCGGCAATCTCCGCTATGGCGGGCGCGGACGGCTGTCGACTTTCACGGCAGGTGCGTTCCTGCTGCTCCTGATGGTCGCACTGCATCGCTATGTGGCGCAGGTGCCGATGGCGGCACTAGTTGCGATCATGATCATGGTGTCGGCCAGCACGTTTTCATGGGGCTCGCTGCGCGATCTCGCGCGCCACCCGAAACTGTCCAGCCTGACGATGCTCGTCACTGTCGCCGTCGTGGTGGTCACACACGATCTGGCCGCAGGGGTTGCGGTAGGCGTGCTGTTGAGCGGCGTGTTCTTCGCATGGCGGGCGATGGAGATGCTTCAGGTCAGCCACGCACGTGTTGGCGATACCGACCGTTATGTCGTGCGCGGGCAGCTGTTTTTCGCGTCCGCAGATTCGCTGCGTGAAGCCATCGATCTGCGCACGGACGCGAAGCGCGTCGTGATCGACCTCAACGACACGCAGGTGCTCGACATCACCATGGTCTCAACCCTCGACGACATCGTCGCGCGGCTCTGCAAACATGGCGTCGCGGTCGATGTGGTCGGCCTGCATCCGGAACGCCACGCGCTCGTGGCCTCGCAGGCGCAGGAAGAAGCGCTCGCGATGTAACGGGCGTCGGGGCCTGCCCAAAGGCGGGCCCGCGGTTTCTCCACCGCCAGCGTGCGGCGCTGCGTCTATCAGCTGTCTTCGGCTTTTTTCTCGGGCGTATCGAGTTCGAGACCGTGCCCGAGGCCAACGCGCTCATCGAACACGAAGCACGTGCCGTTCCAGAGGCTCTGCTCCGCCGGCACGTGCTCCAGATAGCTCAGGATGCCGCCCCTGAGGTGATAGACCTCATTGATGCCTTCAGCCCTGACGAAGGCCGTCGCCTTTTCGCAGCGAATGCCGCCCGTGCAGAACATCGCAATTTTCGGCGCGGTCCGGCCTGCGAGCAGATGCTCGCGATTGTCCCTGAACCAGGCGGGAAAATCACGGAAATGGCGTGTCTGCGGATCGACGGCGCCTTCAAATGTGCCGAATTCGACCTCGTAATTATTACGTGTATCGATCACCACGGTATCCGGATCAGCGATCAGGCTGTTCCAGTCTTCCGGAGCAACGTAATGACCCACGTCCACCAGCGGGTCGATATCCGGCTGCCCCATTGTGACGATTTCGCGCTTCAGCCGCACTTTCATCCGCTGGAACGGCATGCTCGCGGCCCGGGAATGCTTGACCTCGATAGCGGCACATCCGGGAAGCGTCTGGATATGGGCGAGCACCGTTGCGATGGCGTTGTCCGTCCCCGCGATGGTGCCGTTTATCCCTTCATGCGCCAGGAGGAGCGTGCCGCGCACGTTCAGTCTCGTGCAGCAGTCCAGAAGCGGCCCACGTAGCGCGTCCGGGTCCGCGAACGGCGTGAACCGATAGAGCGCGGCGACCCGGATCGGTGCGCTGACGTCAGTCGTCATGAGGACGATCCCGCCAGATTGCCGTCAGCAAAGAACAGATCATGCATGAGCGTGTCTTACAGGCTCGCGCGAAAGCATGACAGCCGGTTCGAGGCGAGAGCCGAAACAAGGGTCTTTCAGAACGCGGTCACTTAATGAAGACCGCTCAACCCCATGCCGTCCCGCAGTGTCAGCCAACTCGCCTGATCGGGCGCGTAAAGCAGGCCGCCCTTCAGATGGCCAGGTGTATAAGGCGTGCCGTCGAAATGCGCGCCATATGCGCCGGCTTCCTGCAACAGGAGGCTGCCGGGCAGATGATCCCAAGGCAGCGTGCGCGTGTACATCAGGAAGTGGCAGTGTCCGTCTGCCGCCTGCAGGTATTCATGGGCCGCACACCGATAATCCCACAAGCCACCGACCCGCGCGAGGAACCCCGTGGCCTGCTCGCGCATGGCCGCGGGCAGGGAACGCCAGGCGGTCTTGCCGACCATGGCGGACAACGCGGCAGGTGCCGCGGCACGCAGGGGACGCAGCGCGCGGCCGTCCCGATCAAGCCATGCGCCTTCACGCCTCAGGGCAAGCGCCGCATCGCCCGATACCGGATCGAGGATCGCGGAAGCCTCGACCTGGCCATCCTCCACGATCGCCGCCATGACGCCGAAAAGCGGCGTTCCTGCCGCGAAATTTGCCGTGCCGTCGATCGGGTCGAGCACGACGGCGCGTCGGGCCGTGGTCAATGCCGCGAGAGGCTCCGGCCCACGGGCACAGGCTTCCTCGCCGACCATCGCGGTGCCCGGCCACAGCGTGACGACGCGATCGGCCACGAAGCGCTCGGCACCTTCGTCCGCGCAGGTGACGAGGTCGAGCGGGTCGCCCTTGCTATGGATTTCCGTCGGATCGAGCCTGCGGAAGCGCGGCATGATCTCGATGGCGGCTGCTTCACGCAGGATCGCCAGCAACTGGTCCAGTTCATGTCGGGTGACAGTCATGAACGGTCACGCCCTCCCATCAAACCCCAGTCTTAGGCCAGGATCAGCCCCGGATGATAGGTCTCGAAGCGGTCACGGTCCTGTGCGAACAGACGAACGTCGAGTTCGATGATTTCTTCCCGGTCCAGCCGCTCCACGACTTCTCCGTGCGCATAAAGCCACGCCAGTGCCGCACCGTCGCTGACATCAAGCCGGACCCGCACGGTCTGCATGGCCGCCGTGAGATGACGATCCAGCATTTCGAACAGATCGGGCAGCCCGTCGCCGGTGATGGCGGAAATCGCGACAGCACCCGGACGCTTCGGCACGGCATCGACGCCGCCTAGGAGGTCGGCCTTGTTCAGCACCTCGATCGTGCGTTCCGGCCAGTTGGGATCGAGCATGCCGTCCTTCGCCATGTCGGACAGAACCCCGACGACGTCGGCACGCTGTGCGGTGCTGTCGGGATGAGCAACATCGCGCACATGCAGGATCACGTCCGCCTCCGACACCTCCTCCAGCGTCGCCCGGAACGCGGCGATCAGTTCCGTGGGCAGGTCGGAGATGAATCCCACCGTGTCGGACAAGATGATCTGGCGGCCGGATGGCAGGCGCAGCGAGCGCATGGTCGGATCGAGCGTCGCGAAAAGCTGGTCCTGCGCATGCACGGCAGCACCGGTCACGGCGTTGAACAGCGTCGACTTGCCAGCATTGGTGTAGCCGACGAGGGCGACGATCGGGAACGGTACACGACGGCGGGCCGAGCGATGCAGGCCGCGTGTTCGCCGCACCTGATCCAGCTCGCGGCGCAGGCGCACGATGCGTTCGCCGATCATCCGGCGGTCGGCCTCGATCTGCGTCTCGCCGGGGCCGCCGAGGAAGCCGAAGCCGCCACGCTGGCGCTCGAGATGGGTCCACAACCGCACGAGACGGGAGCGCTGATATTCCAGATGGGCGAGCTCGACCTGCAGCACGCCTTCGCGGGTTGCTGCCCGCGCGCCGAAGATGTCCAGGATCAGGCCGGTCCGGTCCATCACCTTGCAGTTCAGCGCCTTTTCGAGATTACGCTGCTGGCCGGGTGACAGACGGGCATCGATGATGACGACGGTCACGTCATCGGCTTTCACGGCCTCGGCAAGCTGCTCCACCTGTCCGCTGCCGAGCAGGGTCGCTGGACGACGGGCGCGCAGCAGGACCACGGCCTGACGCACGATGACGAGGCCGATGGATGCGGCCAGTCCCACGGCCTCTTCAAGCCGTGCTTCGGCGGCCCTGATCTCGTCCTGCGGATGCGGCTTCTCCCACGGGAGAATAACGGCAGCGCGGGTGGCCTTGGGGGCGGTCTCGTGCAGACTCAAGATGTGCTGTCCTGCTCCCTCGAGGCCTGGTCCGCGGTTGGATCATCGCCCAGCAGAACCGGGGATGCCGGCATGACGGTGCTGATCGCGTGCTTGTAGACAAGCTGGGTATGGCCATCGCGGCGGAGCAGGAGCGAGAAATTGTCGAATCCCGCCACGATGCCCTGAAGTTTCACGCCATTGACCAGGAACACCGTCACCGAAACCCGGCTGCGCCGGATCTGGTTGAGGAAGACGTCCTGGATGTTCTGGGTACTGTCTTTCGCCACGAATTCCTGCCTCTTGAAGAGGCTGCCATCGTATCACCGGACGGCCATGCGGCCAAACGCCGGCTAGCTACGATCGTCCGACGTGACGCCAAGCTGCTTGAGCTTGCGATGCAGCGCACTGCGCTCCATGCCCACGAAATTGGCCGTCCGGCTGATGTTGCCGCCGAAGCGCAGAAGCTGGACCTGAAGATACTGGGTCTCGAACAGGTCGCGCGCCTCGCGCAGCGGCAGGCTCATGACGTCCGCACCCGCATCCAGTCGCGTCATGGACGGCGCGCCCTGTCCGATCGTCGGCGGCAGCATGTCCGCGCGGATCGGATCGCCGTTGGCACCCGGCATCATGATCAGCAGGCGTTCCATCAGATTGCGCAGCTCGCGCGCATTGCCCGGCCATTCGTAGGCCTGCAGGGCCGCCATGGCATCAACCGACAGCTCGCGCGGCGTCATCCCCGCGTTCTCGGCATAGCGCTGCAGGAAATGGCGCGCGAGGCCGGGAATGTCCTCGCGGCGTTCGCGCAGGGACGGCAGCCGCAACGGCACGACGGCAAGGCGGTAGTAGAGATCCTCGCGGAAGCGCCCGGCCACGATCTCCGCCTGAAGATCGCGGTTGGTCGTCGCCAGCACCCGGACATCGACCTTCACGCGGGTCGAGCCGCCCACGCGTTCGAAGGTCTGGTCCTGCAGGGCGCGCACGATCTTGCCCTGCGTCTCGAGCGGCATGTCCGCGACCTCGTCCAGCAGGAGCGTGCCGCGATGGGCGCGCTCCAGCAGGCCGGTCCGGCGCCTCGGGCCGTCCGTCTGGCCTTCGAGGCCGAACAGCTCTTCCTCGAAGCGTCCCGGCGCGAGTGTTGCGCAGTTCAGGGCGATGAACGGTCCTTCCGCGCGGCGCGAGCGTGCATGGATCATGCGCGCCGCGACTTCCTTGCCCGCTCCGGCAGGGCCAGTGATCAGGACGCGCGATCCGGTGGGCGCCACGCGATCGATCTGGCTGCGCACGGACGAAATCGCCGCACCGTCGCCGAACAGGGCCGTCTCGACGCCCGCCCGCAGGCGCAGTTCCGCATTCTCGCGCGCAAGCCGCGCCGCTTCGAGCGCGCGCCGGATGACGACGACGAGCCGATCGGACTGGAACGGCTTCTCGATGAAATCATAGGCACCGAGCTGAAGGGATGCGACCGCCGTCTCGATCGTCCCGTGCCCGGAGATCATGACCGTCGGCAGGCCCGGTTCCTCGGCCTGCATGGCCTTGAGGATCCCGATGCCGTCCAGCTTCGACCCCTGCAGCCAGATGTCGAGGATGACGAGCGACGGCCTGCGCGCACGGAATGCCGCAATCGCCTCGTCGGAGTTGCCAGCGACACGGGTCTCGTAGCCTTCGTCGCGCAGGATGCCCTCGATGAGGAGCCGGATGTCCGGCTCGTCATCGACGATCAGAATCTCATGCTCCATCGTGATCTCGGTCGTGCTCGTTCATGGGCAGCGTCAATGTCGATAAGGTTCCTCGGCCATGGGTACTGTCGGACAGCGTGATCGCGCCGCCATGGTCCTCCATGATCTTCTTGACAATCGCAAGACCCAGACCGGTACCTTTCGCCTTGTGGGTCACATAGGGCTCGGTGAGGCGATGGCGATCACCCTGCGGTAATCCGATCCCGTCGTCCTCGACCGCGATGATCGCGACCGTACCACGCGTCTCGAGTGTCACGCGGATGTGACCGCGCACGGAAGAGACGCGCATCGGCCCGGACTGGGATGCCCCAGCCGCATCAGGAAGTGCGGCCTGCGAATCATCGGCCTCTTTCTCCACCATGGCAATGGCATCGGCCGCATTCTGCAACAGGTTCGTCAGCGCCTGATTGACGAGACGGCGATCGCACAGGATCCGGGGCCCGGATGCGGGTAGGGTCTGGGTATCGAACACGATCTCGGGATGGGCATTGCGCTGGAGCACCAGCGCCTCCCGGATCAGACGCGAGAGGTCCTCTTCGCGGAAGATCGGCTGCGGCATCCGTGCGAAGGCCGAGAATTCGTCCACCATGCGGCCGATATCGCCGACGTGGCGCACGATCGTGTCCGCGCACTGGCTGAACGTCTCCGGATCGGTCGTGATCTCACGCAGGAAGCGGCGCTTCAGTCGCTCGGCGGCCAGCTGGATCGGTGTCAGCGGATTCTTGATTTCATGGGCGATGCGGCGGGCGACGTCGGCCCAGGCCGCCTTCCGCTGGGCGGAAAGCAGGGCCGTGATGTCGTCAAACGTCACGACATAGCCGGCGACTTCGTCTCCGTGCAGTTCGGCGGTGATCCGCACGAGCAGGATCCGCCCGGAAATCGACCCCGGTCCGTCACCCAGAACCTGATCCTGGGCCTCGACGCGGACCTCGCGGGTCAGCACATGCTGTGGCTGCACACGGACCTCGCCCAGCATGGCTGCGAATTCCGGGACGATTTCGGCCAGATGCGTGCCGATCCGCCCGCCCAGATCCCGATGCAGCAGGCTGGAGGCCGCGCGGTTGGGCAGTTCGATCACTTGGGCCGAATCGAGGCCGATCACGCCTGCCGAAACACCCGACAGTACGGCTTCGGTAAATCGCCGGCGCTCGTTGATCTGGTCATAGGCCAGCATCAGCTCGCTCCGCTGGCTGGCCAGCTGGTCGGTCATGCGGTTGAAGGCGCGCGAGAGGCTGCTGACTTCGTCATCCTTGCGGGGCGCGGCACGCGGATTGACCGGCACGCGAACGCCAAGATCGCCTTCGCTGATCCGGCGCGCAGCGAGGATCAGAAGACCGAGGGGATTGGCGATCTGGTTGGCCAGAACGAGCCCCGTCAGCATGCCGCATGCCATGACAAGCAGCGTCAGCAACGCGAAGATCAGGACGAACGTGAACTGGGTCTTGCCGCGGTTCGCATTCAGCCGGGCGTATTCGGCCACGACCTCGTCCGTCTTGCGTACATGCGCCAGAATCTGCGGATCGACCGGCCGTGTGATGACGAGCATCAACTGGGGAGCATCGCCGAACGGCACCACGGCGCGCACCGTCGTCTGATCGGGGCTTTCAAGCACCGCGATCTCGTTGTTGCGCGCCATGGCGATCGCGGTTTTCGGCGGCAGCTTGTCACGCGTCATGTTGACGCGGGAAAACACGCCGCCACTGGCGATCACCTTCGCCGGATCGGAATCCGGGTTGAAGACGATGGCTTCCGTCAGCCCGTGGGCGAGTGCCTCGTCATCAAGGTCCGACGCCAGTTCGTTAGGATTGTGGATGAGATCGTCGCCGTTGCGCATCATCTCGTTCTGCTCGGCGGAGACGAGGTCGTTGGCGATAGAAAACGCGTCCGACCGGATATTGGCGACGTGCTCCTGAAGATAACCCGCTGCCACGTCATGCGCTTCGGTCAAGGCCGTGTTGACGCGTTCGGAGAACCAGATCTGGATGCCGAAATGGAAGAACAGGGCCGCCAGCACACCGACGAGCACCGTCGGGATGACGCTGACGATGCCGAAGAACGTGATCAGGCGAACATGCAGGCGCGCGCCTGCCAGCCCGCGCCTCCGATCGGCGAGCATGCGCGCGACTCGGGCCAGCACGACAGCCGCGAGCAGCACGAACACCACGAGATCCAGCCCGAACACCACGGCCTGGAGCTGCGGATGATGGGCGATCGACACCCCGCCGGCCAGCGCCACGAAGGTCGTGAAGACGAGGCCGAGCGCCATGACGGCCAGCAGGAACGCCACGTTCAACGACGCAACGCGCTTGAGCACGGTCTGCCACATGCCGCGCTCGCGCGTGCCGACCTGCATGCCGGTCATGGTTCCGCAGCCCCGTCCAGCGCGGGTTCGGCACGGCGACCACGTGCAGGCGCGCGCATGACCCGGGTTGCGATGCCGAGGTCGCGGATCCGCTTGCGCAGCGTGTTGCGATTCATGCCCAGAAGCGCTGCGGCGCGGATCTGATTGCCACCGGTCGCGGCCAGCACCCCGGAGATGAGCGGCCGCTCCACCTCGGCGATGACTTCCTCGTGCAGGCGTCCTTCGACGGCACTGCTGAGATCATGGGCCGCGAGATAATGTTCGATATGGCGGCCGATCGCGGCCTGAAGCGTCTCGGCCGGGGCAGGGGCGGAGGGAAAGGGAGGCGCTGCCGGCGTGCTCGGCGAGACCGGCGCCTGCCTGCCCGTCTCGGCGGCATTACGGCCCGGCTCGGCCATCAGGTCGGCGCGGACCATGGCTTCGTCCAAGGTCGGCCCGGGATGAACACTCGCGATCCGCCCGATCGCGGTCTTCAGCGCATCGAGATTGCCCGGCCAGTCCTGCCGGGACAGCAGGCTGCGCGCGCCGTCGGTAATGCTGGTGGCAGCCCCGACATGCGCCGCCTGCCAGAAATGCGCGGCCAGAATGCCGATATCCTCGCGTCGCTCGCGCAGCGGCGGGACGCGCAGCCGTACCGTGTCGAGACGGTAGTACAGATCGGCACGGAACCGCCCCGCGCGGGCAAGCGCCGCCAGATCGTCGTTCGCCGACACCACCAGACGAAAATCGGGCGGATGGGCACGATCCTGCAGCAGCGTCAGCAGGGCGACCTGCGCCTGAGGCGCCAGGGCCTGAAGATTGGCGAGATAAAGGGTACCGAACGTGGCGCGGGCGAACAGTCCGCCGTCTTCCGCGGTATTGCCGGTCAGCCATGTGACCTGATCGGCAGGCGGGATCGCCGCCGTATCCGCGATCACCAGCGGGCCGTTGCGGCGTGGGCCGCTCTCGTGCAGCACGCGCACGACCATCGATCGCCCGCATCCTCGCTCACCCAACAGCATGAGCGGCAGGACGGATGCCGACAGGCGCGCGACGCCTTGTCGCAGTTCCTCGATCGACGACGAAACGCCTGTCAGCGCGGAGGGCGCGCGGAGGGCCAGTGCATGCATCGTGGCCGACTGCGCGGGCGCCTGCAGAAGGGCGGAAACGCGATTGAGCAGAAGCGGCAGATCGAACGGTTTGGGCAGGTCATGCGGACCGGCCACGGAGCCACCCAGGCGCAGAACCGGCAGCTCCGGCCGCGCGGATGAGATCTGCTCGGCGGCGTCACCCGACGTCAGTGTCGCATGATCGGCAATCAGGAGATCGCCTTCGCCATCCTCGATCCAGGCCATGAGCGCCGATACGGATGCAGCCGCTCGCGCCTGATATCCGGCGCGGCCGAGCGCTTGCGCAAGGACGGTGCGGATCGCACGATCCGGGTCGAGCAGCAGCACGGTAGGCAGGATGGCGGACACGGCGTCGGACTGGGGCATGATCGTGTTGGTGATAGCCGGGATCGGCCGCAGCGCAAGGGCACGCCCGCACCACCTGCCGCTTTCCTGACCAGTGGAGGAAACGGACATCCGTGAAAAGCGCGTTGCGGCGTGCATTCAGGGCGTAAGGTCTTCGAACGCGGGCAGATAGAGTGCAACCATCGTGCCGCGTCGTCCGGGGGCGTCGTCGCCTGTCTGCAGCTCGATCAGGCCTGCGTGATCGTCCACGATCTGGGCCACATGGGCCAGACCCAGACCATCGCGCATGTCCTCGGGCTCGATGCCGGGACGCAGGCTTGCGAATGGTGCGAACAGATGCGGCAGCACCGCACGATCGATGCCCGGCCCGTCGTCCTGCACCGAGATCTCGAGCGGCAGGTCGGTCCGTGATGCACCATGGGACAGTGCCGTTCCGTGACGGAAGGCCGTGCCGAGCTTCACCACATGTGTGGCGGCCGCAATGGCATTGCGCATCAGCTCGATGACCGCTGCCACCAGTCGTTCGCGATCTCCCCAGGCCGGCGGCAGCGATGGATCGTAGGTCTCCTCGATCCGGATACCACGCGCGGCCGCTTCGGCGGCACAGGCTTCGCGACCCTGTTCCATGACGCGGTGCAGGTTGACCGGGCGTCGCTCGAGCGGCCCCTGATCGAAGGCCGCGATCCGGTCCAGCAAGGCTGCGATCCGATCGCCTTCTTCCCGGATCAGCACGGCCAGGTCGCGATCCGGCGCAGGCAGTGTCGCCTCAAGCAACTGTGCGGCGCCTCGCACGGCCGCCAGTGGATTGCGAACGCCCCGCGCCAGCAGGCGGGACAGACCATTGAGGGATCGCGCGGCCGATCGGAAGCGAAGCCGCCGCCGCAGACGCTGTGCCTGCGTCCATTCATGGATCGTCAGAACCGCCGGTGCGTCGCCTGAGGGATGCGCATCGGCGTCCATCGCCGCAAGCGTTATGGCCGCCTCGACGTATGCTCCGTCGCCGCGTCGCAGCCGGACCGCATGCTCGATGACCGGATGGCCGGTCGACAGATACGTGTCCAGCAGGGCCGACAACGGCGTTTCCGCGCCGAACAGATCCATGACGCGCCTGCGGCACAGCCGCGCACGCGAGACGTGGAAGAACTGCTCCGCTCCTGCGTTGGCGAGCAGGACATGGCCCTGCCGATCGAAGACGAGGCAGGGCGGCTGCAACGATTCGAAGGCCAGTGCGGCCAGTTCGACGGACGAGGACGGCCTTGCGTTGGCCGTGGACACGCCCTGCGCAGCGACGGGCGACGCCTGCGGAGCCCGGCCCCGCGCGTCGTTCATGCGGCCTCGGCCTGGTCCTGTGCTCCGCCGTCCCGATGGCCGACGCGGGCATAGCGTGCTGTCGCGCGGTCCACGCCCGCGTCGATCAGGCGATCGTAGAACGCGCCCAGCATCTCGATCGCGGTGGGCGCATCGTCCACCCGGTTGATGGCAGAGCGGAAGCCTGCGGAATCCGGCAGCCCCTGCGAGTACCAGGAGAGATGCTTGCGGGCCAGACGCAGGCCCGGACGCGTGCCGAAATGCTCCAGCATGGCGTGGTAGTGCGACAGCGCGATGGCCTTTTCGGTTGCGAGGTCCGGGTCCGGCACGTCCCGCCCGTCGCACAGGCTGGCTGCGACCTGCGCCGGGAGCCAGGGCCGTCCGTAACAGCCACGCCCGATCATCACGCCGTCCGCCCCGGACTGCGCGAGCGCCTGACGCGCATCGGCGACGTTGTGGATGTCGCCGTTGACGATCACGGGGATCGAGACCGCCTGCTTCACGCGGGCCACGAACGCCCAGTCGGCAGTGCCGGTGTAGAACATCTGCCGCGTGCGGCCATGGACCGTCACCATGCGGATGCCGCAATCCTCGGCGATGCGGCCGAGCGTCGGCGCGTTCAGGGACGCATGATCCCAGCCCATGCGCATCTTCATCGTGACCGGCACGTTGACCGCGCGCACGACGGCCGCGAGGATCCGGCCCGCCAGTTGTTCGTCACGCATCAGCGCCGAGCCGGCATGCTGACCGACCGCGACCTTCTTGGCGGGGCAGCCATAATTGATGTCGATCAGGTCGGCACCCTGTCCGACGGCGATGCGCGCGGCTTCCGCCATCGCCTCGGGATCGCAGCCGGCAAGCTGCACCGCGTTCGGTCCGTCCTGCGCGCTCTGGGCCATGCGCATCGTCGTCTCGTTTTCGCGGATCATGGCCCATGACGCGATCATTTCGGACACGACAAGACCCGCGCCGAGCCTGCGGGAGAGCTGGCGGAACGGCAGGTCTGTCACGCCCGACATGGGCGCGAGGATGACCGGCTGCGCGATGGTGACGCGAGGGCCGAGCGTGATGGGGCGCAGAAGTGCGTCGGAGGCGGCGGACTGGCTCATGATCCGGCCGAAAATAGGCGTTCGGTCCGGGCGATGCAAACACCGATCGCTGCAACCGTATCCGGTTCGCCGCGCTGTCCTCACGAGAATGTCAGAAGAGGTCCCCGATGCCGCACGTCACCGCCAACGACGGAACCAGGCTGTATTATGAAGAGCACGGCTCAGGCCGGCCGCTTGTCATGATCCACGGCTGGACGTTCTCCGGTCGCTTCTTCCATCGCAACGTGCCCGCCCTTGCCGAGCACGCGCGGGTCATCACGATCGATCTGCGAGGCCATGGGCGCTCGGACAAGCCCGATCACGGCTACCGGATTCCGCGCCTTGCGGCCGATCTGCGCGATCTGATGGACGCCCTTGATTTGGACGATGTGACGATCCTCGGCTGGTCGATCGGCTGTCCGGTGATCTGGTCCTATCTCGAGCTGTTCGGCACGACGCGCCTGCGCGATGCAATCTTCGTGCAGCAGACACCGCGCCAGTATTTCAGCACCAAGTGGAAGCTGGGTCATGCCGCCTGCTACGATCAGGCCGGCCTTGCCGAGACCGTCACCCAGCTCGCGCTTTCGCCTAAAGAATTCGACGAAAGTAATCTCGACGGCTGCGCGGCGAAGCCGATCCCGGGCGAGGAACGTCGGTTCCTGCTGGACGAGATGGCGCTGAGCCCCACTCATGCGCGTGCTGCGATGATGGCGGATCATACCGTCCATGACTGGCGCGACGTCATCCCGCATTTCCAGATTCCGGCACTCATGATGGTCGCCGAGAAGGATACGGTGCTCGATCCGAAGGGACCGGCCTGGGTGCCCGCGCATATGCCGAACTGCGAAGAAGCCCGTTTCACGGACAGCGCGCACATGATCTTTCTCGACGAGACCGAGAAATTCAATCGCACCGTTGTGGAGTTTCTGGCCCGATGAGCGCGTTTCCGTTTGCCTTTGGCGTCAATGAATTCACCACGCAGCCCTGGTCCTTCGAGGACGACGTGCGGCATTACGCGGAACTCGGCGTCGGTGCGATCGAGATATGCGAAGCCAAGCTCGACCCGGCACGTGTAACGGAGCAGATGCGCGCGGCGCGGGAGGCAGGCCTTGCCATCAGCGCCGTCCAGCCGAAGGTCCGGACCTTCTTTGCCAGCCGGATGGCCCCGGAGCCCGAGGACAGCGCTGCGCGTGTCGCGGCGTTCGGGGACAGCATCGTGCGGCTGGCGCCCGAGGCGCAGGGCGCGTCCTTCGTCATGAACACGGGCGCCGCGCCGGACGGCAACATGCATCGCGTCATGGATGAGACGGTCCGCCATCTGCGCGATATGGCGCCGCTCGCCGAAGCACAGGGTGTCACGATTTCGGTCGAGCCGCTCAATCCGACATCGGTCAATGTCGAGAGCGCGATCTGGACGATCGACCAGGCGATGGACATCATTGCGGCCGTTGGTCATCCGGCTGTCGGGCTGTGCCTCGATTACTGGAATATCTGGCAGCAGCCCGATGTCGAGGGCGCGATCCGGCGCGCGGGAGACCGGATCTTCGTCGTGCAGGCCAGTGACTGGCGCACGCCGTTCTCCGCAACCGATCGCCTGATCCCGGGCGATGGCGCAATCCCGCTCGGACGATTGCTGCGCGCGACCCGGGACGCCGGGTTCAAGGGAACCTGCACGGTGGAGATCTTCTCGAGTAACGTGCCGGACAGTCTTTACGATGGCGATCCGGCAGACGTCATCCGTCGGAGCCGCGACGGGCTCGAACGCGCCTGGGCTGCGACATAGAGACCAGGGGCGGCGTGTCGGCCGGATGCAGGAGCCGACACGCCCGGTCCACAGTCAGGATGTGTGAAGTTTCGCCTCGGCCTGAGCCCCGGCGGAGCTTTCGCGCATCATCGCGATCGGGATGAGGGCCAACAGGCACAGTGCCGCCAGCAGCGTGTAATGTGCCGTAAAGCCCGAGTGGTCGATCAGCCAGCCGCCGATCGGGGCCGCGACCACGCCGGACAGGCCAAGCCCGATGCCTACCATCAGGCCCAGGCCCGATGCGGCCGATCCCGGCACGATGTCAATCACGGCAGCGTAAAGCACAGGGTAGGGGGAATTGCGGAACAGCCCCCAGCCGAGCAGCAGAAGCCATGCCATCGGCACGCTGGAAATATAGGCCATGAGAAAGATGCTCACGGCGCTGCCGATCGCAATGATGTTGAGCGAGAACTTGCGTCCCCGATGATCCGAGATCGTGCCCCAGACAACCTGGCCGATCCATCCTGTGATGCCTGACGCGCCCGAAATGGTCGCGGCAACCGCGAGCGACACATGCACTTCGCGTGTGAGCTGCAGGGTCAGGAAGCCGGTGACGGCTGCCTCGGTCCAAAGAAAGAGAAAATTGGTGATGACGGCGAGGGCGACGTTCCGGTCGGTTCGGATGACGCGATACAGGATCGGGAACGGGTTCTTCAGATAGGGTGCAGGCTTGTGGTCGCGGGTCAGCGACGGCGTCAGGTTGTTGTCCGTGATCCAGGTATTGACGCTGTCGAGATGCTGCCATTTCGCCAGGATGATCTGCATCACCACGATCGGCACGGCCAGCAGCGGCAGCAGCAGGAAGACCTCCCGCCACGTCCCGAACAGCACGATGCCCGCGATCAGCAAGGGGCCGACAAACTGGCCGATCGGAAAGCCGGTATGATGCGTGCCGACCGCAAAGCCGCGATGTTCCTTAGGCCACCATTCACTGATCATGGCGACGTTGATCGGCTCCAGGCCGCCGGTTCCGATCCCCATCGTCACCCGAAGAACTTTGAACAGGAAAATCCCTTTCGCGAATGCGGTCGCAATTGACGATGCGATGACGACCGCCACGGTCAGGCACCATGCCCAGGCGCGGCGCGGTCCGCCTCCCATGGCATCGCCGAAGATGCCGAGGATGACGCCGCCGATCGTGCTGCCCAGAAAGCTGAGGGACACCAGGAAGCCGCCCTGCATGGCGTCGAGGTGGAAGTCCGTCAGCAAAGCGGGCAGGACGGTCGGGAGAATGGCCCGGTCGATCGACGTGATCAGGACGGCGCCCGTGGTGACAAGAAGCATCCACCACGAAATCGAGTGGGCTTTCGGGATAAAGCGCCTGAGTGACGATGATTGCTGAAGTGCCGCGCCATCAGACGCTTGCGGAACATCAAGTGCATCCATTTCGACAAGTCCGGTTCGGGATGTGCGCTTGCGGACCTCGGACAGACGACCGAGGCGCGGCGCGTATCCCCCACGCCGGCGGGCGCGGTCATGGCGGAGAAACAGGCAGTTTTCAGAATGACGAAGCAGCGCTGAGGCGCGAGAAGTGAACCGGCACTCGTAGGTATCTCGGCATGCCGATCCAAAGCGTTTTCATGGAACGAAGCAGGCGCGATGCCTGACGCCGGAGTGCAATGTCCCGGTCAGCGCGTGAGAGCATGCGGCGCAGGATGCCTGCCCGATCCTCCAGAAGTCTCCTCCGGAAGCAGGCATGTCGCCCCTGCGGGCGGTCCTGCTTGCAGATGGCAATCCGGTCGAGGCAATGATCGAGATCCGTGCGTAGACTGTCGTGCATTGCGCCAAAGCCCCATGCGCCGCGTGGGGTTGCCGGACACATGGTCCGCCGCACCCTCCTCAGATCGGGCAGGGATAGATTATTAAATTCCTGTCATCCAATAGTGCTTTTGAAGGGCGCGATCGGGTTTTTATATCGCCTCTGCGCCATACCGGCGTCTGTCAGCCCTGCTCGATCACGATCGGCGCGAGACCCGGCGGATGAGGTCGTCGTCCTTCGTCCCAGCCATGCATGATGAAATGCAGAAGGGGCCAGATTCCGAAAAAATTGTCGGTCGCGACATCAAGATTCTCGCGCGCATACCAGTCCGCATCGAAGCGGTCGAAGACATGACGCCGTTCGTCCGGATCGCTCTTGTGCACGAGATACCCTTCCGGCGGTGCCGCATGCAGCACGATGCCGCCGCTTCCCAGCACCGGCTCGGGATCGATGGCAAGCTCCGTCAGATAGGGAACAAACCCCGGCATGTAGATGTCGGGTCGCCCGCGATACGAGGCTTCGAATGCCTCTCCTGTCGTCCTGAAATAGTGGGCGAGGTGCGCGCCTTCTGCCCGGTCTTCGGCCAGTCGCCGGTCGTCGCCGCCGGTCAGGTGATACAGCTTCTGGCGCGCGAAAGCCCGGATCGCCTCGAAATCGGGACGATTGTGCATATGGAAATACACGAACGGTGTCTGGACCCATCGTTCCGGCATCGTGCTGACAGGGGCATGGAATCCATGATCGAGCGTCACGATCGTTCCGGCACGAAACAGCCCGCGCTGAATGCTCTGGGGCAGGAAATAGCCGGGGCGCAGCGGAATGTTGAGCAGAACGCGATTGGTCAGAAACGTGCCCTGCTCGCGACAGACTGCCGCGCAGGCAGCCAGGATGCTCTCCCTGTCGAGAGCCAGCCGGTCGGTCAGAACGCCCACGAATTCATCGCAGTCGAGTGGGATGGCCAGGTCGTAATCGGCGTCCCTGTCCCAGCCGCGAATGATGTCGGAGACGATCTCGCCCTTGGCGGCAAAATCGGCCGGGGTCATGTGGCCGCGAATAATGTGAACGCCACGGGCCTCCGCGCTGCGCAACGTCGCCAGCACGGCCGGATCGTCCGAGCCGTTGTCGATCACACAGAGATTGGGCAACCCGAACAGCAAACCGTGATGACGCAGCCACAAGGGCAGGAGAGCCACTTCGTTGCGTTGCATCATCACGCAGCGTACGCGTGGTTCGGGTGCTCCTGTCACGCCCGCTGCAACTTGGTCGACAGGATCATGGCCGAGTGGGTGCGCTCGACGCCCGGGATCGTGCCGATCGCATCGATCGCATCATCAAGGGCCTCGGGGCTGTCGGCGCCCAGCATCGCGATCATGTCGGCAGGCCCGGTAACGGCATGCAGCTCGCGCACCGCATCGATCTGGCGCAGCGCGCGCTCGACCGACTTCGCATGACGCGGCGTAAGCGTCACCATCACCTGCGCCCGCACGGCATCCGCATTGCGCGTTTCCACGATGGTGTAGCCGCCGATCAGCCCCTGCCGTTCCAGACGATCGATTCGCCCCTGTATCGTACTGCGGGACAGGCCGAGCCGCCGCGCCAGTGTCGCGGTGGGCATGCGCGCATTGCGGCGCAGGAGATCGAGCAGGGCCTTGTCGGTCGCATCGTTTGCCATTGCAACGACGGTAGCCGACGATCTGACGGTTGAAAACACTCGGCGGTCGTCGGATCGCCGGTTGAGACACGTCGCCCGCTCGGCCGAACATCCTTCCCGCGAAGCATTCATGTTCAGAGCGGGATAAAACGGAATGAAGAAGATCACGGTCATCGGGGCAGGCAAGATCGGAGCCATCGTCGCGGACTTCCTCCACGCGACGCGGGATTATGCCGTGACCCTTGTGGATCGTGATGCGGCGCATCTGAGCGGGCTCGACCTGCACAGCGCGATCGAACGCTGCGTGATCGACATCGCGCAGGACGGCCTGGGCAATGCGCTGGACGGGCAGTTCGCGGTGCTGTCCGCAGCCCCCTTCCACCTGACGGAGACCGTCGCGAAAGCAGCGGCTGCAGCCGGCGTTCATTACCTCGACCTGACCGAGGACGTGGCCTCGACGCGTGCCGTGCGCAAGCTGGCCGAAGGGGCCAGAACCGCGTTCATTCCGCAATGCGGCCTGGCACCCGGCTTCGTTTCCATTGCGGCGCACGATATCGCCCAGCGTTTCGAAAGCGTGGACACGATCCGCCTGCGCGTCGGCGCGCTGCCGCGCTTTCCGGCCAATGCGCTCGGCTACAACCTGACCTGGAGCACGGACGGCCTCATCAACGAATACATCGAGCCATGTGAAGCGATCGTGGACGGCAAACGGGCACTCGTGCTCGCGATGGATGGATACGAAACACTTGGCGTCGACGGCGTGGCCTACGAGGCATTCAATACGTCAGGCGGGCTGGGCTCGCTGTGCGAGACATATGACGGGCAGGTGCGGGAGCTGAATTACCGCACGATGCGCTATCCGGGTCATCGCGACCTGATGAAGGTGCTGCTGTCCGACCTGCGCCTGTCCGAGCGTCGTCACATCCTGCACGATATCTTCACCCACGCCCTGCCCACCACGACGCAGGACGTCGTCGTCGTGTTCGTGACCGTCTCGGGTCAGCGCGACGGGCGCCTGCAGCAGGAAACGTTCGCCCGCACGATCCACGCCCGCGAATTTCTGGGCGCACACCGCACGGCAATCGCACTGACGACGGCCGGCGCCCTGTGCGCCACCCTGGATCTGCTGGCGGAAGGCGCAATCCCGCAGGAAGGTTTCGTGCGGCAGGAGGACATCGCGCTGGCCAGCTTCCTCGGCAACCGCTTCGGGCAGGTTTACGGACGGGAGTGACGGCGGGGGCGAGGCAGGGTTCGGCGCGTCGGGTTTGTTTCAGGCGGAGGCGGCACAGGGAAGGCTCCCTCGGATTCCGCTTTCACGTTCGTCATCCGAACAGTCGTTCCCCCGCCCGAAACCCGGCGTGCCACCCGTGGTCAAACGGGCTGCATGACATCAGCCGGAATTTCGGCCTGGCTGTTGCTTTTGTGCCCGTACAACCAGCGTATCGAGCACCGAGAGGAAACGGGATCGATCTGTCTTCCCGAACGCAGCCCCGCCCGGGGTCATGACGCCGGCCGAGCGCAGATCGGTCATCAGATTGCGCATCGCCAGCGCCATGCCGATCGCATCACTGTCAAGGAGCCGTCCCTTCGGTTCGAGGACATACGCTCCCTTCTCGACGCACCGCGCCGCCAGCGGAATATCCGCCGTGATGACGATGTCCCTGTCCGATGCGCGTTCGGCAATCCAGTCATCCGCGACGTCAGGTCCTGAATCTACCACGACGCGCTCAATCAATGGCGATTCCGGCACCGCGATCATTCGGTTGGAGACAACGAAAACGTGCAGGCCATAGCGTCCGGCGACGCGATACACCTCGTCCTTCACCGGACAGGCATCAGAGTCGATAAAAATACGGATCATCCCGCCAGCCTGCATCAGCGCCGGATGAACCGCAAACTCTGGTAACATGATCCTGGCTGTGCGGATGGCTGGCACTGCCCTCATGCCGGACATGAGCGAGCCAGTCCCCATGCCGTGAAAGCCGACACAAACCCCTTATTGAAGGGACTCGTTCAGGAGAGGCACGACCCACTCCATAAAAGCCTGCAGACGCCGTGAGACATGCTTGCGATGCGGATAGAGGATGGTCATCGGCAGGGGCTCCGCCCGCC
>NZ_BALE01000015.1 GCF_000963885.1 Tanticharoenia sakaeratensis NBRC 103193 | reverse complement strand
TCCTGTCACGCCACAGAATCAGCGTTCAGTGGAGCCGCTCTAGTCGATGGAGACAATCCGCTGAAGATGGGCAGCAACAACAGCGGCAAGGCCGTCGGCGGATCGACGGTGCACTACGCCATGGTCTCGCTGCGATTTCGCCCCGAATGGTTTCGATCGCGGTCCCTGCTGGGATATGGCGCAGTCTGGCCGCTCGACTGGCGCGAGATGTGGACCTACTACGCGCAGGCCGAGCAGGATCTCGCCATTGCGGGTCCGGTTTCCTATCCGTGGGGTCCGTCGCGGCCGCGCTATCCCTATCGCGCCCATGAAATCAATGGCGCGGCGGCCCTGCTGGCGCGCGGCGCGGAAGCCATGGGTTACAAATGGACCGAGACGCCGCTTGCGACGGTTTCCGCGCCACGCGGCGATTTCCCGTCCTGCGTCAATCGCGGTTTCTGTCGGGGTGGATGCTCTACGAATGCCAAGCAAAGCCAGCTTGTCACCTATATTCCACGCGCTTTGAAAGCGGGCGCCGAAATTCGCGACCTTGCCATGGTCGGACGGATCGAGGTCGACGACGCCGGAACGGCACGCGGCGTGCACTATCATCGCGAAGGCCAGTGGCATTTCCAGCGTGCGAAGCATGTAATTGTCGCAGGCTATGCAATCGAAACGCCGCGCCTGTTGCTCAACTCCGCAACGGACCGTTTTCGCGACGGCCTGTCCAACAGCTCCGGCCTGGTTGGACGCAACCTGATGGTGCAGTCCAATCAGGCGGTCTATGGCGTGATGGACGAGGCGGTACGCTGGAACAAGGGGCCTCCGTCGCTCACGATCACCGAGCACTGGAATTACGAAGACCGGAAAGACTTTTTCGGCGGATATTGCTGGATGGCGCAGGGGCCGCTTCCCCTCGAGTGGTCGGCTGCCATGTCGTCCTCGCGCAAGCTCTGGGGTGCCGGGCTGCGCGAGAAAATGGCGGATTACAACCATCAGGTCGGCCTGAAGATGGTTGGCGAGATGCTGCCGAGCCTCGACAACCGTGTGACGCTTGCAGACGAAAAAGATCAATACGGCCTGCCGATCTCACGCATCACCTACTCGTGGCAGGATAACGATCGCACGATGATCCAGCATGCATTGGGTGAGATGCAGCGCAGCCTGGAGTTGATCGGTGCGCGCGATGTCTGGCGTCAGGAAAATGACACCAATCATCTGGCCGGCACTGCCCGGATGGGTTTTAACCGCGACAGTTCCGTCGTCAACGCTGACTGCCGGAGCTGGGATATTCCCAATCTCTGGATATGCGACGGCTCGGTGTTTCCGACCACGGGCGGCGTCAATCCGTCCCTGACGATCACGGCCATCGCCCTGCGTACCGCCGATCGCATTCGCGCGCTTCATCGAAGCGGCGACATTTCCTTCTGACGCTACGGCGTCTCGGCCATGACCTCCGCTGCGGACAGCTCCGTTCGCGCGATAACGGCACCACGCGCCGTTGCCACGGAAACAGCCGTGATACTTGCGAGAAAATTATGGAGCAGCGGTGATGCCGGCTCAGCCCAGGCGGCACCGATGTCGGACTGATAAGAACCAAGATCAAGCGGAAGGCGGCAGATGCCGTCGCTGCCGGAGGACATGGCGCAGGCGGGCACGATTGCGGCTCCGAGCCCGACAGAGGCCATCTGCACGGCACTGGTGAACTCCCGGAAATATTTGATGCGGCCAGGCATCAGTCCATTTTGATGGCAGGCGGCCGAGAGCGCATCGTGAAAACCAGGTGCGTTTTCCCGGGCCAACATGAGAATTGTCTGGCCGCGCAGGGCTCTCGGTGTCAGATGCGTGCGGCTGGCCAGCGGATGGCCATGTGGCAGGCACACGTCGAACGCTTCTTGAGCGATCGTCCTGATCGTTATTCCGTCCTGGCTGATCGGCATCCGGACAAATCCGAGATCAAAGCGGCCTTCGGCGATGCCCTCGATCTGTTTGCATGAGTCGATGGCCGTCAGGCAGATCTCCACATCGGGCCAGCTATCTTCGAACAGACGAATGGCCCGTGCCAGAAACAGGTTGATTGCCGACGAAACCGCACCGATCCGCAGTGTTCCGACGAAGCCCGTCCCCACGTTTCGTGCACTCTCAACGCTGCGATCCAGACTGTTGAGAATTTCGCGGGAGTTTTTCAAAAAGTCACAGCCGGCAGCGGTAAGACGAACGTGATGTCGCGAGCGTTCCACAAGCTGGACGCCAACATGCTGCTCAAGCTGCTTGATATGGCCGCTCAGGGCAGGCTGAACGATGTTCAGACGCGCCGCTGCCCGACCGAAATGCAGAGTCTCCCCCAAAACACAGAATGACTTCAAGTGTTTGATATCCATATATGTTTTTCAGCCTCTCATAAAAATATCTCACACAGGCAGATCGTTTGTCTCATTCTAACGGCGTAAGTGATCCATATGGATCACGCGTCGGTGATCACACGGCATGATGAACAGGATCATGCATCACTATTGGACATCGTGCCCCGGCGGACGGACATCGCATTACGCACAGGTAATACGGCGAGCCTGAAACGGGCCGCCATTTGAGAGAAGGACCCTCGGTCCGATGTCCAGTCAGCTCATTTCACCGTCACGACGCGGGCCAAGCCGCTGGCTTCGCATCATGCCGATCGTTTTCATAACCTACAGCCTCGCCTATCTCGATCGGACGAATTACGGGTTTGGTGCGGCCGCGGGGCTGAATGAAAGCCTGGGCATATCGCCCAATCGCGCGGCTCTGCTTTCATCACTGTTCTTTCTTGGCTACTTCGCCTTCCAGGTGCCGGCTGCCTCCTATGCGCGGCGCCACAGCCCGACGAAAATGATCTTCGGCTGCATCCTGGGCTGGGGCGTGCTCGCATCCCTCACCGGCGTGATCAACAGCTTCTGGCTGCTGGCGGCTGACCGCTTCCTTCTCGGCAGCATGGAAAGCCTGATCGTCCCGGCGATGCTGATCCTGCTGACGCACTGGTTCTCGAAGGACGAACGATCACGAGCCAACACCTATCTCATTCTCGGCAACCCGGCGACGGTGCTGTGGATGTCGGTCATTACCGGCTACCTCATTGCGCAGTTCGGCTGGCGGGACGTGTTCATCATCGAGGGCCTGCCGTCTGTGCTCTGGGCGTTCGTCTGGCTCGCCACGATGTCCGATGGCCCGAAGCAGGCGCGTTGGCTGTCAGATGAGGACCGGGCCGAACTCGATGCGCTGCTGAACCGCGAGCAGCGTGACATCGCTCCGGCCAGCACCGGAATCTGGGCCACCCTTGCCGACCGGCGCGTCATGAGCCTGAGCCTGCAGCTCCTGCTGTGGAGTGTTACGGCATACGGCTTCATCATGTGGCTGCCGGACATCATTCACCACGGCGGCGCGCAGAGCATGGGTCATACCGGGCTTCTGGCAGCCGGTCCCTACGCCGGCTCGATCGTGCTGATGATCGCGGTCTCGATCATTTCCGACCGCTTTCACATCCGCAAGCACATCGTCTGGCCGCTCCTGCTGGCGTCCGCCCTGTTCTTCCTGATCAGCTTTCTGGTCGCGGGCCAGAGTTTTGCCGTCGCCTATGCCTGCATGGTGATCGGCTGCGCCTGCATGCAGGCCCCTCTTGGCCCCTTCTTCGCCATTCCCGCCGACATCCTGCCGCGCGAGACAGCCGGCGTCGCAATGGGAATCATCAACAGCGCCGGCGCGCTCGGCGGTTTCCTGGGCTCGTGGATCATCGGCTACATCCAGGCCCGGACCCATTCGCTGGGCGCGAGCTTCGCCGCGATGTCTTTGTTCATTTTCGCGGCCGCCGTTCTCATGGCGCTGTTCGATGGCCGCCCCTCGGGACATCGCCACAAGACGCGCGCCCTTCCGCCGGCGCATCCCGTCTCGCTGTCCTGACCCCTTATCTCAACAGGAGAGAGCCATGTTGCTCAAACGCTCACAGATCAATGCCAGCATCGAACTCGCCATGGCCACGTTCCGCGAACATGGAATCGGCCTGCCCGAGTTCGCGTTCTGGACCGCCGACGACTGGCGGACCAAAGGCCACGAGGCGGACGAAATCCGCGACTGCATGCTCGGATGGGATGTAACCGACTTCGGCCAGGGCGACTTCACGAAGATCGGCCGCACGCTGTTCACACTGCGCAACGGTTCCATGCGGCATCGCGGTTACGAGAAATCATATGCCGAGAAACTGATTCTCGATCCCGAGGGACAGCGCTCGCCCGCGCATTTCCACCGCACCAAAATGGAAGACATCATCGATCGCGCCGGCGGCAACATTCTGGTGCAGCTCCAGAAAGCCGGCGCGGACAACGACCGCTCCGACGAGCCGTTCACAATCAGGGTAGATGGCATTGCGCGGCGTCTGAATCCGGGTGACATCATTCGACTCAAGCCCGGCCAAAGTGTCTGCATCCCGCCGCGCACGATTCACCAGTTCTGGGGGGAGGATGGAACAGGGCTTACGGTCAGCGGCGAAGTATCGTCGCTCTGTGACGACCATGCAGACAATTGTTTCCTGGAACCTTCAGCACGCTTTCCCGAGATCGACGAGGACGAAGCGCGTCGTTATTTCCTCTGCAACGAATATCCTCAAGCTTCCTAGCGGATCTGCTTCCCGGTGCGCGCGACCTGCCGCGCGCATCTGCGGACCGAACGCTGGACCCAGCCTTTTCCGGACCAATATGCGCGCACCATTTCATTGCCCGTTGTCGAAGTTTGCCCGGCGCGCGTGGCTCGCGCCCGCTCTGGCCACCCTGCTCTCTCACGAAGCGCACGCACAGTACCGGGGCCCGATCGCCCAGACGGCGCCGTCATTCGCGCTCGATACGCCGACTTCGTATGAGAACACGCCGTTCACACCCCGCGTCGAGCACATGTTCAAGTCGTGGGGCGACCTCATCAAGAGCCTGAACGACAAAGGCGTGGGCATTGTCGTTGACTACACCAGCGAAAGTGCCATGGCGCTCGATGCGGGCAACCCGGGTGATACCGGCTATGCCCACCAGATCGGCGTCGAGCTTGATCTCGACTGGGACAAGCTGATCGGCTGGCGGGGTTTCGTGACCCATGCGGTTATCGTCAATCGTGCAGGCCACAACATGGCCGCCGATTTCGGCGACAAATCGCTCAACGGGTTCGAGGAGATCTATGGCGGCGGCGGCAACACCGCCGTCCACCTCGTATACGTGTATGGCACGCAGAACCTCTTTCACGACAAGCTCCAGATCGCCGTCGGCAAGATGCCGGTCAACATCGACTTTTCGGCGTCTCCGCTCTTCTGCACGTTCATGAACAAGTCGATGTGCGGAAATCCCAAATCGCTCACGCGCGGCGCGGCGGGCTTCGGGACCTATCCGGGGTCGACGTATGGCACCCGTGTCCGCTACTGGCCGACGCATGGAATCTATGCGCAAGCCGGTCTCTACGGGGTCAATCCGGACCTGAACACGAACAAGTACGATCGCACCGGGTTCAATTTCAATACGAACCTCTACACGGGCGTTTATGTCCCGGTGGAAATTGGCGTCATTCCTACATTCGGCCATAACCAGCTTGTCGGTCATTACAAGATCGGCATTGCCTACGATTCATCGAACTATGCCGACAACTATTACGATATCGACAATGCTCCGCTCGCTCTGACAAAGAAGGCGGCGCGGATGGACAACGGCAAGACGCAGCTCTGGGTCGAGGGCGACCAGATGCTGATCCGCAACGGTCATGGGCCTCTGAACGGACTCTACGTCATGACCGGCATCGTGCGGAACACGCCGGAAAGCAGCCCCTATCTCTATCAATATTATTTCGGTGTCGTGGACCGGGGATTCTGGCGCGCGCGCCCTCTCGATACGTTCGGCATCGAGGTTTCACGGGTGACGGCGAGCTCTGAACTCGTCAGCACACAATGGCTGGACTACGCGCGCGGCATCAAGCTGCCGGCAAACGCCACCTATCCGCAGAGCCATCTGAGCGTGCTGGAAGCGACATACAGCATCCACGTCCTGCCGGGGCTGACGATCCAGCCGGATTACCAGCGGATCATGCGCCCCAACCTTCAGCGCAACAAGCCAGCCATCGATGCAATCGGCCTGAAAGTCCATGCAGTCCTCTGAGCGAACTGCCTGCCCTCTTTCAGGAGAGAGAGAGAGAGAGAGAGCTATCTTTCAGAAATCCCGCGTGAAAGACGCGGCGGACGTGCGCGACCGGCCTTCCGCCTGATAACCCCCGCGTGTCGATTGCCCGGTGGCGGCTGTTGGCCGGATTATCGACAGCCAAGGCGCAGCGTCAGCGGCATGTGGCCGGTCAGGACCCTCTAAACGCGTGCCCACGTCGCGTCGTTGACGGCACCGATCGTCTGGCGCGCGCGCCGTCGATGGCGACCGTCAGCCGAAGATCAGGCGGGTGATCCAGTAGCACCCTGCCCCGACCGTTGCCGCTGCCGGCAATGTTACGCACCACGCGATCACGATCCGGCGCGCCACACCCCAGCGCACGGCCGAAATGCGGCGCGCGGCACCCACGCCCACGATGGCGCCGGTGATCGTATGCGTGGTGGATACGGGAATGCCGGCCCAGGTCGCTGTGAACAGAGCCGCCGCAGCGCCCGTCTCGGCACCGAAACCCTGCATCGGCGTCAGATGCGTGATGCTGGTGCCCATGGTGCGGACGATCTTCCAGCCGCCGCACAGCGTGCCCAGCGCCATGGCGGTCTGGCAGCTCAATACGACCCAGAGCGGCACATGAAACGGGCCGGACATCATGCCCCGCGCATAGAGCAGGACGGTGATGATCCCCATCGTCTTCTGGGCGTCATTGCCGCCATGCGCCAGACTGAGCAGCGCCGACGAGACAAACTGAAGCTTGCGAAACCGTCGGTCCGCCGTGAACGGCAGGGTCCGGACGCAAAGCCAGGACACGACCAGCACGAGCGCCATGGCCGCGATCACGCCCGCCAGGGGAGACAGGACGATCGCGGATGCGACGGTCGCAAAGCCACCCCAGATCACGGCCGAGAACCCGGCCTTGGCGATCCCCGCTCCGATCAGGCCGCCCACCAGTGCGTGGCTGGAGCTCGAGGGTATCCCCAGACGCCATGTCAGGATGTTCCAGAAGATCGCGCCGCCGAGGGCCGATGCGATCAGCAGGCTGTCGATCACGTCGACGATATCCTCGCAGCGGTCCACCACAGCTTCGACCAGATCATAGACCTTCTCGACGATGAGCTTGTCGCCTGCGGGAAGGTCGGACGCGAACAACGCTCGCAGGCCCCGGTCGAGCATGTCATCGGCTTCACTTTCGCATGCCCGCACAGCCACCGACATCTTTCCCAGCGCCTCGGCGTTGCGATCGATCGTCCGCAGGAGCGGCATTGCATCCGAAATCAGGGACGATGCCCGCTCCGAACACTCCGCCATCGCGCGCATCTCCGGCGTGAACGCAACCCCGTAGAGGGTCATCCGGCGGCAGGTGTCCTTCATCAGATCGATCGTATCATCGAGCGCCGTGATGAGATCCAGGATCTGGGACCGGTCGAACGGCGTGATGAACGTGCGATGGATGTCCAGAACCGTCTGCCGGGTGATGGCATCCGCCTCGTTTTCGAGACGGTTGATTTCGGCGATATGCCGCTGTCCCTGGCCGTCGTTCGACATCAGCCTGGAGAATTCGGTCGCCGCTGCGACGATCAGTTTCGCATGGGCGCAGAAATATTCGATGAACCTCTCGTCCTTGGGCATCAGCGATCGGTAGAGCCGCAGTGCTGCATTCGGTCGGGACGGTCTGGTCATCGAACTGGATCACTCACGTTGTGCCTGACTGGCCTCGCTCGAGCCCCGGAGACATGCCCCGAGGCCAAGAGAAGCGGCGCGCGTGCTATACGCGATCGGCGGCACCCTGTCATGCCACGCACAAGCCTCGCGCAAACGTCGCGTCTCGGCAACGTTTCCGGCGCACCGTTTTTCATCCGGACCACACGGCCGCATGCGTGACCGCCCCCTGATCCGGCCTCGGGAGCCCCTCGGAGCCAATACGTCGTCCGGCATCCCCCCCCCCCGACCGACACGCCCGGGACCGGGCTTTCGGAGGGTCTGCTTGCAAGTAGAGATTTCGACCGGCTTGCGCCGTACGACAGGGCGGCAGAGGTCAGAGCGACGATCATGGCGATGGTGATCACGGTCGCATGCCCCTCGTTCAGAAACCCGAAGGCACGCAAGGCATCCGAAACGGGCACATCGGGTCTTCGATCCAAATGCCGATCGACGCGTTGACGGAACAGGCGTGACGGTTCGGACCGCAGCGCCGCCCCTGCTCTTTCGCGCTTTTCCTGCGTGATGCTTCCCGGAGACATTTCGTGCCCCGTTCGCTTCTGACCCGCAGCCTGATCTCGGGCACCGTATCCGGCATCCTGACGAGTGCCGCCTTGCTCGGACTCGCGCGCATGCGCGGCATTCCGGTCTGGCGGTCGCTGAATTGTACCGCACACTGGCTCGACGGTCCGAAGACGGCCGAGAACGAGGCTCTCGAACTGCGCCAGACGGGCGTCGGCTTCGGCACCAATCATGCCGCCTGCATTTTCTGGGCCGGTTTCGTCGAAGCCGCTCTGGGAGGCGGCCGCGTTTCGTGGGCGCGCGCCGCAGCCACGGCCGCGACCGTGACCGTGATCGCCGTTCCAGCCGACTACATCGCAACGCCCAAGCGCTTCACTCCCGGATGGGAGCTTGTCTTCCGCGTGCGGGATATCGCAATCGTCTATGCGGCAATGGCGATCGGCCTGACACTGGGCGCGCGCCTGACGCATCGGGACGCATAGCGGCCACTTTGCAACCGATCCGAGCAGCAAGCCGCCACCCGGGTCGACGCGCGATCAGAACGTCTCGCCGACCATGCGCTCGCTCAGCGCCCAGAGCGCGTCCGCCCGCGCCGGATCAAGTGCATAGGCGCGCACGCCCTGGTTCATGAGGCCGAGCGGCTGGTCGTTCGACACTGTCGGGCTGACCTGACAATCCTCGCAGTAATGCGCGCCCACGGCATCTGCCTCCGCTACGACACCTGCCCAGACGGACGTCGCGGCCCCCTGTGGGATCGACTTGAACTGGAAGGGCGGCTGGCCTTTTTCCGCTGCCGTGCGATTGATGTCGGCCACCATGGCCTCGATCTGGCCAGGCTCCATATGACGGGCGAGTTCCGTCATGATGCCGCCGGGATGGACCGCCGTCGCCCGGACGCCACGTGCGCGATGGCGCGCATCGAAGGCGACCGCGAACAGGATGTTGGCCGTCTTCGACCGGCCATAGGCCACAAACGGCGTATACTCGGTGTGTTCGAAGTTCGGATCGTCGAGATCGACGTCCGCGAACCGATGTCCCGACGAGGCGAGGCTCACCAACCGCGCGCCATCGCGCATCAGCGGCGCGATTCGGTTGACCAGCACGAAATGACCCAGGTGATTCGTCCCGAACTGGGTCTCGAAACCGTCCGCCGTGTGTCCGAACGGTGTCGCCATGACGCCGGCATTGGCGATGACGAGATCGAACGGCGCCCCACGAGCATTCAGGGTATCGGCGCAGGCGCGCACGCTGGCGAGATTGGCAAGATCAAGTTCGACCAGTTCGAAGGAGCCACCGCCTGCGGCGGCATCCGCACGCACCTGCGCGGTCGCCGCCTCCGCCTTGCGAAGATCACGCGCGGCGCCCACGACTTGGGCGCCATGGGCTGCCAGTGCGCGTGCGGTCTCAATACCGAGCCCCGCAGAGACACCCGTGACGAGCGCGCGTTTGCCTTTCAGGGACACGCCGCTCAGGACATCCTCGGTGGTCGATTGTGCGCCAAAGGAGTTGGACATGATGGCTTCTTTCCGGGC
The DNA here is from genome assembly GCF_000963885.1 of Tanticharoenia sakaeratensis NBRC 103193. GTDB lineage: Bacteria > Pseudomonadota > Alphaproteobacteria > Acetobacterales > Acetobacteraceae > Tanticharoenia > Tanticharoenia sakaeratensis. Next base: position 91,632 of record NZ_BALE01000015.1, on the reverse strand, counting down.
AATGGATCAGGGTGCGCACCGTCGGCCGACAATGCGCGAAATAAGAGGAAACATGCTCCGCTTTGATATATGCGGAGAGAGTTTCCGTTTAACAAGAGGGGAGCTGTCGTTTTGGAGGACAAGCCGGCGCGCCGTCGTCCGCGCAGTGACGGACAACGCAACCGCGCCGTCCTGATCGAGACCGCCAAGGCGGCCTTCACGGAAGGCAATATCGACATCCGGATGGATGAGGTCGCCCGCCGGGCTGGCGTCGGCATCGGCACATTGTACCGGCATTTCCCCAATCGCGATGCCCTGATCGAGGCGGTCTATCGAACGGAACTCGGTCGGCTCGCCGATGCGGCAGGCACCCTGCCGGCCGCGCATGCGCCGTTGGAGGCGCTGCGGGCCTGGCTGTATCTGTTCATCGACTATATGGAAGCGAAGCAGATCATAGCGCCTGCACTCGGCACGCTCGTCGGAGACCCGTGCGCGCTCTATGCACGCTCGGCGACATCGATCCAGGAAGCCGTCGCCGGCCTGGCCCATCGCGCGATCCAGTCGGGCGATATAAGGCCCGACCTCGACCCGATGGATCTTCTGCGCGCGATCGCCGGCGTCTGCACAATGTCCACAGGTGCCAGCTGGGCAACCGGCGCCCGGCGCGTGGCGGACGTCCTTCTGAAAGGCGCGCGCCCCGAGGTGTGACACTCATCGGGCGTGACGTTCAACGGGCACGACGCTTAACGGGCGGGCCAGTCCGGCACGGTCTGGAGGAACTGCTCCATTGCCGGCGCCCACATTTCCGGATGCATCATCGTCATGTGACCGTAAAGCTTCGATGCGTCGCGGATCATGAATTCATGCACGTTCGGCTGTGAAGGCAGGTGCAGGAGTTCGGGCGGGTTGAGCATGTCGTCGGCAATATTGATGGACAGGAACGGCGCCGTGATCCGCCCGAGATCCGGGGCCGGATCGTAGTCGTCCGAACTCTGGAACTGACGCAGGATGTCGCAGGCATTCAGGTTCCGGGCCTGTTTCGCCACCATCGCGTCCTCGAACGGGCCTGCCGCCTTGCGGTCCGGGATGGCCGCCTCAAGCCTCTGCACATCGCCGGTCATCAGCGCGAAAAGCGGCGATGCCGTGTAGGTCCACAGATGCGGCGGTCGCGCTGAATCCGGATGGCCGTCGTGCCAGTCGGGATCATGGGTGATCGCCTCCATGATCATCTGCCGCCAGAGCATGTTGCGCCCGCTGACCGCTGCGGGCGTCGATGACACCGCGATCAGGGCATCGCTGTCGGTCGGATAACGTTCGGCCCATTGCCAGACCTGCATGCCGCCCATCGATGTTCCGATGACGAGCCGCTCATGCGTGACACCCAGCCTGGCGAGCATGATCCGATCGAGTGCGAGCTGATCGAGATAGCCATAGCGCGGGAACGAATCACAGGCACCCTCGGACGGTCTGGACGAATCCCCTGCCCCGAGCCCGTCAGGACTGATGATGTAGAAACGGCGCGCATCGAGCGGTTTGCCGGGCGCATAGAGGTTGGAAAGATCGGGCGGCGACAGCGGTTCGCGGGCGGTTCCGATCGTGCCATGCTGGACCAGCACGGCATTCGTGATGTGTCCCTGCGGGTCGCGCACCGGTGTACCGAGCGTGAGATAATGCAGATGGACGGGACGCAGCGTCTCGCCATCCTCCAGTGCGTAGCGATCGAGCGTGACCGTGCCGGAACCCGGCGTGGACAATGTCCCTGCAAATCCCGGCATGCACGCCAGACCGACAAGTATCGCTGTGATCGCTGCGGCTTTCATCGCTCGCTCCCCCTGCTCCATCTCTGGATCATCGCAGGGAACGACGACATGTTTCGTCGTGATCGAGGTGTGAACGCCCCGCGCGCAGGGATAGTCTCCTGCGCGCGGGGCCATGGATCAGCCGGCGGGCGCCGCTGACGCTTCTCCAGGGTCCTGATCGGGCGCCTTCGGATGTGCGTCTGCGGGGGCGCCGGGCTGTTCGCCCAGGACGTGCATCGGAACGCCGGGCGGCGTCGTATAATACGATGTCGGCGTATAGAACTTGACGCTGGCGGCCGCGAAACGATTGGCGACCCGGCGATAGAACTCGCGCTTGACCTTCCATTTCATCATGGGGGCCGTGCGAATGGCGCCGAGAAGCGTGGCTCCGCCGCTGTCGCTCTGATCGACGCCAAGGTCGTTGAAGTCGGAATAGATCATGGGCTCGAAGATCGGGTCTTCGCGCATTTCCTTGACCACACCCGCCATGATCGCCACGACCCGCGGCAGGTTCTCGGAGAGATCGACCTGCTGGCGCACGACGATCTGGTTGTAGCCGCGCGCCGTGTTGGCGATCGAGGACACGGACGAAAACGGGATGATGTGCAGGTCCCCATCGATATCGCGCACCTTCACCGTGCGGATCGACAGGTTCTCGACCGTGCCCGAGACACCGCCCGTCGTCACCCAGTCGCCAACCTGAATGGCGTCTTCCACCAGCATGAAGAAGCCGGTGATGAAGTCCTTGACCAGACTTTGCGAGCCGAAGGCGATGGCCGCCCCCAGGATCCCGGCGCCTGTCAGCACCGGCGTCACATTGATACCGATCTGCGAAAGCGTCGTCACGGTGACGATGATGACGATCACTGCAAGCAGGACCGTGCGCATGATCGGCATCACCGTGCGAAGACGCGTGGCGCGCGTTGCCTGGTTCGAGCTTTCAAAGCGGTTCAACTGCCGATTGAGCAATACATTGACGATCTCCCAGACCGCCACCGCGACCGTGACGGCCACGATCATGGTAATCGCAGCGCCGAGGAGACGGCTGCCGAACGTATTGCGCAGGAAGAACTCGACCGTATGCAGGCCCCAGGCCTCCGTGATCGCGACGATCGTCAGGAAGATGAGGCTTCCCGTCAGCGCCGCGCGCGCGAAGGGATAATAGCGATCGGCACGCTGCTGAAGCTCCGGCATCCGGGCCGCCAGGGCCGGATTGACGCGGAAGAAATGGTCCTGCCATCCATACAGCAGGACGGCCAGAACACGCGAGACGACCAGAATGCCGATCGTGATGCCCGTCGTGCGCCAGATCCACATGTAGCCGCCCCGGAGCTGCGCTGCCCACACGAACCAGAGCGAAATGTCGAGAAAGATCGCGGGGATCCACCACAGCCGCGCTGCCGTGCCGATGAAATTCCAGATCGAGTGCGCACCGGCCGAGGACGGCTGGAGCGCGCTCGCCACGATATGCCGGATACGCCAGATGAAGGCCGCGATCATGATGTGCTCGGCCAGCACGATGGCGCGGATCATCGCTTCCGTGCCTCGCGGAGAGAGTTCGAAGACCTCGCCCAGCATCGACAGGCAGACCACGACGGCCGGGGCCGCGACCAGCACGTTCCACCACCGTGTGACCAGATGCGCCGTGGCGTTGCCTGCGGGTATCAGGCGAATGGTCGGGGATCGCGGCGCAAGACCGGTCTCGACGAAGAGATAGAGCATGCGCGCAACGGCGTAGGACTCAGCAAGGATCAACGTGACCGTGGTGCCGCGCGCGCTCCACGAAATCAGCCATGTCGCCGCACAGACGATGCCCAGAAACGCGGCAACCGGCAGGATCTTGAGCAGGAAATGGCCGAACGCATAGGGAATGCGGGCCAGAAACCGTAGCGTCTCGACCTGTCGGCGCTGATCGTCCGCGCGGATCTGGCGGGAATCATCGCCGCCAGAGGCCGCATTCACTGTCGCGTCGGTCTTGCGTTCCCGCCGGATCTCGCGGGCCTGCGCGCGCTGGGTCAGGCGCACGAGCGGCCCACGCAGGGCGAACACCAGACCGTATTCGACAATGAGCGCGACAAGGATGATCGCGAAGGCGCCCGTAAATGCCTCGAAAATCATGTGGCGCGCGGTCGGGTCGGCGATCTGCACGCGCGCCCAGCGCAGGACGATAGCCAGATTGGCGAATATGCCGAGAAAGTTCTGGGCATAAACCACCGCCTGATGGCGCAGGCTCGTCAGCCCGAGATCCAGGACAGGCTCGATCTTCTGCGTCGCGGCCGAGGGTGTGGTGGTTGTGGCGGGCAAGCCCCGCGTCATCAGGGTCAGCGTATGGACGAAGGCATCGCGCTGCTTGGGATCGTTGAGCACGTCGAGAAGCTGCTGGGCTTCCTGACGGGACAATGGGGCAGAAGGCGTGGCAGATGTTGCAGGTGCTGCTTGCGCGGATACGGCAATACCGCACTGAAATGAAACGACGATGAAAGCCGCGAGAAAGAAAAATGCGAGACGACCGACAAATGACCTGCTTCGGATACAATGAATACCAGGCTCTTCAATCATCAATCCCGCTTCCCCGCGTTCGGTCATCTATTGCAACATAGGCGCCCCGCGACACCGTCTCCCGGCAAATACGCATGGACTTCACCCGGAAGCGCCAATGCTTTGACCGTATCACCCTTGCCGCCCAGCGAACACCGGACGACGCCGCAGGTCTGCCTCCCTTGCCGGGAAATGGGTCGGAAAGCGGTTTCAACGTTGGCTGCCGCACGTCATGGGCGATGACGTCGACGCGTTACACAAACGCCACGCGTTCCTTGTGCGCCCGCGCTTTATTGGTGGGCATGGAGCAAAAGAAGATGTGAAACCTGTCGCATGGCAAGGACATTGCAGCCCGCGCATTCATTGGCTGGCACATCGAAGGCGGTAACGCGGTTCAGCAGGGGGGCGCCAATGGAAAACGCCGCGCACCGATGGTCAAGAATTCCGCCTCGCAAGGCGCTGGACAAGTGGGTTGATGCGGTCGCTGTCGCCTGATCGGTGCCTTCATCAATCCGTTGGCAATGCCTCATGATCCAGCATTGCATCAAGCCAGATATTCAGCAGCGGAAGGCCTGACCTCGGATCGGGCAGCGGCCCGGCTAGAACCAGAGCCACCGCCGCTTCGATGCCACCTCGTGACGGTTGCGAGCACTGGTCCCGGTTAGCGTGCGCACCACGGATACGGACGGTGGCTCACCAGATGCCGTCGGTTAACGACGATCTCCCCGGTTCGTGTGGTCCGGATATCCGGATTGCCATCGGCCACACGTCATCGCGCGAAAAGCGGGGCACTCCGTCCGGCACGATCGTTTCCCGTCGAAGCCCTTCAGCCAGCCGTCTGCCCTATCCAAAAGTATGATAGCCGCATGACGCCGGGAGGTTCAGGAGACATCCGTTGTGACAATGTCCTTCACGGAGAGAGCTTATGGATCCGATGCAACGGCGCGGTTTCTTGTCTGCGGCGAGCCTTGTCGGGCTGGCGGGTGCGGCGCATGCCGCGACCTTCGGTAACCCCGATCGCCCCCCCGAGGGGGCAGTCAACGCGCGCAACGCGTCGAGCCTGTCCGACCCCGGTCCGAAGAACCCGGCCCTCGCATCGCAGTTTCCGGATTTCCAGAATCCTCCGGCGACTGACATCAACGGCATGGCGCTGTTCTGGGCCTCGTTCAACAACGCACACAAGCGCATTCAGAATGGCGGCTGGGCGCGCGAGGTCACCCAGGACGATTTTGCCATCTCCGAGGATATCTCGGGCGTGAACATGCGCCTGAGTGCTGGCGGCGTCCGTGAAATGCACTGGCATCAGCAGGCCGAATGGGCGCTCATGATCACCGGCAACTGCCGGATCACGACGCTCGACGAGCAGGGCCGTCCGACCGTGGAAGACGTTCAGGCCGGTGATCTGTGGTATTTCCCCCCCGGCCTGCCCCATTCCCTCCAGGGTCTCGGACCCGACGGCGCGGAATTCATTCTGGCGTTCGACAACGGCCGCTCGTCCGAATTCAATACGCTGCTCGTGACCGACTGGCTCGCGCATACGCCGCCTGAGGTTCTGGAGAAGAATTTCGGTGTTCCGGCAGATTCGTTCAAGAACATCCCGCTGGACAACCTCTGGATCTTCCAGGGTGACATCCCGCCTGCTCTCTCCGCCGACCAGCAGGCCGCCCGTGTCGTGCCGGGCGCGGAAAAAGTGATTTTCCGCCTGTCGCGCTCGAAGCCCGTACGTTCGACGAAGGGCGGCACGGTTCACGTGGCCGACAGCTCGAACTTCCCGATTTCGAAGACGGTCGCGGCAGCGCTCGAGACCATTCATCCGGGCGGTTTGCGCGAGATGCACTGGCATCCGAATGCCGACGAATGGGCAATGGTGCTGAAAGGTCAGGGACGCGTGACGGTCTTCAATACCGGGCCGAAGGCGACGACGGCCGACTTCAAGGCAGGCGATGTCTGGTACATCAAGAAAAGCCTCGGCCATTACGTCGAGAATACCGGCAATGAAGACATGCAGGTGATTACGGTCTTCAAGTCAGACCGCTTCGCCGAAATCTCCCTCAACCAGTGGCTGACGCATATTCCGCCGGAAATGGTGCGCCAGACCCTCAATCTCGATCCATCCGTCATCGCGAAATTCCGGACCGATCAGCCGGAATTCATGCCGGCCTGATATTGGCTCCCGCCTGGACGATCAGTCCGCGCCGTATCGGCTGATGCCGGTCGCGCGGACACCGAGCCGCTCGAGCATGCGCACCAGATCCGCAAGCGACTGCGCCTCCATCTTGCGCATGGCCTGCCCCCGGTGGATCTTGACCGTGACAAGTTCCAGGCCGAGGCGTCCTGCGATCTGCTTGTTCATCAACCCTGCCACCACCAGCCCGGCGACCTCGCGCTCGCGCGGCGTCAGCAGCGCGTAGCGTCCCTGAAGCGCCGTCCGTTCGGCCGAAGCGGCCAGCCGGGCGCAGTCTCGCGCCAGTGCCCGGTCGATCGCCCCCAGAAGCGCGTCATCGGGAAACGGCTTGCTGAGAAAATCGATGGCGCCGGCCTTCATCCCCCGCACGGCCATCGGCACGTCGCCATGCCCGGTCATCACGATGACCGGGACGTCGATCCCCCTGCCGGGCAGTGCTGCCTGCACGTCCAGCCCGTCGACATCGCCCAGTCTGACATCCAGAAGCAGGCAGCAGTTCCGGGCCTCGTCATAAGCATCCAGAAATGCCTCGTGCGTGTCATGCAGCATGACCTCGAACGCCTCCGCGCGCAGGAGGCTGTCCAAGGCATCCCGAACATCCGCGTCATCGTCGAGAATATGCACGCGCGCCGTCATGAGCGGGGCCAGACAAGGCTGACGCGCGCACCGCCCTCGTCACGATTGTCGATCGCTATCTGCCCGCCATGCGCCACCATGATGGAACGGCTCAGGGACAGGCCGATCCCGACGCCGCCGGGCCGCGCGCTGATGAACGGCGCGAACATCTGCGCGCGGGTGTCAGGATCGAATCCCGGCCCCGTGTCGTCGATGATCAGAACGATTCCGTCGTCTCCCCTCGTCTGCAACGTCAGCGCCAGTTCGCGGTCCGGCGCGGCAGTCATGGCCTGCACGGCGTTGAGCATGACGTTCACCAGAACCTGCTGCATCTGGACGCGGTCCGCCATGATTGCCGCATGCCCGAGTGCTATGTCAGTGCGAACGCGTATGACATTGCGGCGCAGTTCGCCCGACAGCATTTCCAAAGCTTCCTGCACCAGATCACCTGGATCGAGCACCGTCATCATCGGCGGTTCGTTTCGGCTCATGGCACGCACACGGGCGATGACCTCTCCTGCACGCTCCCCGGTCCTGACGATCCGGTCCAGACAATGCGCGACTTCGCCGAGATCGGCCGGGGTTCGGGCCAGCCAGCGCTGGCCCGAACGGGCAAACGTCACGGCGGCCTGAAGCGGCTGATTGATTTCATGCGCGATGGTCGCCGTCATCTGGCCGAGCGCGGAAATCCGCGCGGCATGGGCGAGATCGGTCTGCATCCGCTCGATACGTTGCAGCGCACGCGTGCGTTCCGTCACATCGAGCGCCGTGATCAGCAGGACGCCCGCCTCGGCTCCGGCACTCAGTGTCAGGATGACGTCACGCCAGTCGTCATTGCATGTGCACAGATGCGCCGGCAGCTCCACCGTCTCGCCACCGGCGGATACGCGAAGGCGGGCCTGGCTCAGGGCCACCCGGTCGTCGAGTGACAGGTGCCCTGCCAGATCCATGCCGGCCAGGGTCGCGACATCGCCTGCATCCAGCAGGCGGGCGGCGGCACCATTGGCTTCGCGGATGAAGATCGTGGCGTAATCATCGGCCACGACCTCGAAAATAGCCACGCCCGCGCCTGCGAAGATCGCGGCATATCGCTTCTCCGAACGCGCGCGGGCCTGCTGGGCACGGCGTTGTTCGGTCAGATCCGCGCTGATCTCGATGATGCCGGCCGACCGCCCGTCCTCGTCCACGCGGCCCAGCCATCGACTGGACAGCACGATCGGACGACCGTCCCGACGGATGCGTGTGATCTCCCCCGACCAGCGCTCTCCCGGCAGAAGTGACGGCGGGTCACCGCCTGCCCGATAATCGGTCTGCAACAGAGCCCGCTCGCGCTGCCCGATCGCGTCGGCGCGAGTCCATCCGTAAAGGCGTGCAGCACCCTCGTTCCAGTCGAGGATCACACCATTATGATCGCGAATGATCACGGTATCGTGCATGATGGCGAGCCATGTCGCCTGCTCCGACAACGCCGCCCGCGCAAGCCGCGCCCGACGCGACATCGTCGTCGCGACGCCGATCGCGACCAGACTGACGGCCAGCCGGATATCCGCGCCCCCGAAGGCTTCTCCATGGTGCTTGATCACGAACGACGCGATCGACAGCCCTGCGCAGATGGCGCCCGTCATGAGGATCGTGCGGCTGCCACAGGCATCCGCGATCACGAGAACCACCAGCACGTAAAGCACGGCGACCGCATCGTGCAGCGGTGTCACGGTGTTCACCACCAGGATCACGGCGCCCAGACACAGTGCCGTGGCCGCCCTGAATGCCCCCGTCCGATCCATGTCGCGCAACCCCTTCGAAGGTGGCGATAACCCATTGCAGGCCATACAGGATCTTCCTTTTCCCGGCATCCTCATACCTTGGTACAGGATCGGTTTCCCTGCTCTTGTCAGGTGACGGGGCTTGCCGGATAAGTCGAACAATCCGACACAATTCTCGTGCCGGAGCGATCGTCCCGGGAGTGTCTTCGTGTCGGATTACGTCAAGCCGGCCACCATCGTCAGCAACATGATCGACGCCTCCGCCCTCAAGGCGGCCCTGCCCGCGCGGGACGTTCTGATCCGGGCCATGCTGGCCGGTGCCTATCTCGCCTTCGTCACCACCATGGCGTTTCTCGTCGCTGCCCAGACGGGACAGTTCATTGCCGGCGCCGTGCTGTTCCCCGCGGGTTTTGCCCTCATCATCCTTCTGGGCATGGAGCTGCTGACCGGCAATTTCGGCATGATGCCGCTGGGCGCGCTGGCCGGGCGGATCAGTGCGGGTGCCGTGTTCCGGAACTGGGGACTGGTCTTTGTCGGCAACCTGATCGGCAGCCTGATCTATGCGGTCCTGTTCTGGATCGCGATTACCGATTGCGGCCATGCAGCAGGCGGCCCGCTGGCCGACAAGCTGCGTGCCCTCGCTGTCTCGAAAACGACCGCCTATGAGGCGTTCGGCGCGGCAGGCATGCTGACGGTGTTCGTCAAGGCCATCCTGTGCAACTGGATGGTAGCACTCGGCTCCGTCGTAGGGCTGGCATCGACCTCAACCATCGGCAAGATCGCCGGATGCTGGTTGCCGATCATGATCTTCGTCAGCCAGGGGTATGAACACAGCGTCGTGAACATGTTCGCGATTCCGGCCGGAATGATGCTCGGCGCGCATGTCAGCCTTGCGGACTGGTGGCTCTGGAACGAAATCCCGGTGACGCTGGGGAACCTCGTTGGCGGTTTTGTCTTCACCGGGGGCGCACTCTACGCCACATACCGCAGTGCACCGATCTCGAATCAGGACCCCGCAGCACGCGCGGCCTGATCCGGAACGCGCAAGAACGAAAAGGCACGCCATCATGGCCGAAGAGACGCCGCGCTACGAAACCTATACCCACCCCGCCGGCGGCTGGGGCGCCGCGAAGGCGACCGCCAAGGTGCTGCTTGAGCAGAGCGTGGTCGGCAAGGGATCGCGCGCCCTCCTCTCGATGAACAAGCCGGGCGGCTTCAAATGCCCGAGCTGTGCCTTCCCGGATCCCGATCGGGAAAAGACGCTCGAATTCTGCGAGAACGGCGCCAAGGCGCTGGCCGTCGAAGCGACGAAGAAACGCGTGACCCGGGAGTTCTTCGCAACGCACACCGTGTCTTCACTGTCCGAACAGAGCGACTACTGGCTCGAGGAACAGGGCCGCCTGACCGAGCCGATGCGTTATGATGCGGCAACCGATCACTACGTGCCGATTTCCTGGGACGATGCCTACGAGACGATCGGCCGGCATCTGCGTGCGCTCGACGATCCGAACAGGGCCGAATTCTATACGTCCGGACGCACGTCCAACGAGGCCGCGTTCCTTTATTCGATCTTCGTGCGCGCCTATGGCACGAACAATTTTCCCGATTGCTCGAACATGTGTCACGAGCCGACCAGCCGCGGGCTGCCCGCCTCTGTCGGCATGGGCAAGGGCACGATCGTCATGTCCGATTTCGACCATGCGGAGGCGATCTTCGTCATCGGTCAGAACACGGGCACCAACTCGCCGCGGATGATGTCCAATCTGGTGCACGCGCGGAAGAAAGGCGTGCCGATCGTCGTCGTCAATCCGATGCCCGAGCGGGCGCTGATCCGGTTCACCGAGCCGCAGGACCCGATCCAGATGGCGACCTTCGGCTCGACCGCGATCGCGAGCGAGTTCGTGCATATCCGGATCGGTGGTGACCTCGCCTTCATCAAGGGCGTGATGAAGGTCCTGTTCGAACGTCAGGACGCAGGCGAGGCGATTCTCGATCACGAGTTCATCGCCCAGCATACCTCGGGCTTCGATGCCGTTCGCGCGGACGTCGTGAGCCAGGACTGGGCCGAGATCACACGGATTTCGGGGATCGGCGAAGAACAGATCCGCCGCGTCGCCGATATCTACGCACGATCCAGGGCGACGATCGTCTGCTACGGCATGGGCATCACCCAGCACCAGCAGGGCGCGCGCATGATCCAGCAGCTCGCGAACTTCCTGATGCTGAAGGGGAATTTCGGCAAGCAAGGTGCGGGTATCGCGCCGATCCGCGGCCATTCCAATGTGCAGGGCGATCGCACGGTCGGCATCGACGAAAAACCGACGGCCGCCTATCTCGACCAGGTGCGCGATGTCTTCGGCTTCGAGCCGCCGCGCGAGCATGGCCATCACGCGATCGAAGCCTTGCAAGCCATGATCGATGGTCACGCCAAGGTGTTCATCGGCTTGGGCGGAAATTTCGTGCGTGCCATTTCCGAGACCGAGCTTGCCTATGAGGCGATGCGGCGTCTCGATCTGACGGTCGGCATCGCGACGAAGCTCAATCGCGGCCATGTCGTGCATGGACGCGAAGCCCTGATCCTGCCTGTCATCGCGCGGTCGGAAATCGACCGCCAGAAATCCGGCGAGCAGTTCATCACGATTGAGGATGCCATGTCGAACGTGACGGCATCCAAGGGCATTCTGGCGCCCGCGAGCGACGATCTGCGTTCGGAGATCGAAATCGTCTGCCGCATCGCACGGGCCTCGCTGCCCGACAGCACCATCCCCTGGGAAGACTACATCGGCGATTACGGGCTGATCCGCGATCGGATCGCGGACGTCTATCCGGGGATCTACAAGGATTTCGCGGAGAAGATCAAAGATCCGAAAGGCTTCCACCTCGATGTGCCGCCGCGCAGGCGCGAGTGGCGCACGCCGAACGGCAAGGCGAATTTCCTGCTGTTCCAGGGGCTCCTCGTCGACGATGACGTAACGGAACCGGGCATGTTCCGGCTGTCCACCATCCGGTCCCACGACCAGTTCAACACGACGATCTACAGCAACAGCGATCGTTATCGCGGCGTGTACAACGACCGCATGGTGCTGTTCATGAATGCGTCGGAGCGTGCGGAACGCGGGCTTGCGGAAAAGGAGGTCATCTCGCTGGAGACGATCTCCGAGGATGGCATTTCCCGACGTGTGGATGGCCTGACCGTCATCGACTATCCGATGCCCCGCGGCGCGCTCGCGGGATACTATCCTGAACTCAATCCCTTGCTCCCGCTCGGGCATTTCGACGAGATCAGCGGAACACCGGCAGCCAAGTCCATTCCGGTTCGTATCGTGGCAAAGGCCGCTGCCGAGGTCGCATGACGGCTCCGGCAGCGTTCACCGCCGTCCCCTGCACGCGCATCCGCACCGGATGCCCGGCAGAGGCGGCGACGCGGGATATCGCTGAAGAAATTCCGGTCAATATCGTCTTCAACGAACTCTATCCCTACGCCGTCATGATGGCGTCCCCATGCGATCTTGAAGATTTTGCACGTGGTTTTGCCCTGACCGAGCGGATCGTCATGACGCCGGACAGCATTCGGGACGTATCGGTTCGGCCGGCAGAGGACGGGGTCGAGCTTCACGTCCGTATCGACGGTGCCGATCTGAGCCGCCTGATGCAGCGCGGCCGACGGGCCATGACGGGCCGTACCGGCTGCGGCATCTGTGGCGTGGACCGGATCGAGGCGCGGGAACACGCCCTGCCGCAGGTTGCGGCCGATGTGCGCGTGAGGCTTGGAGCCGTGCGGCGCGCACTGGATGACCTGGCAGAGCATCAGTCCCTGAATGCCCGCACCCATATGGTCCACGCGGCCGCATGGGCTAGTCAGATGGGGCGGATCGAGCTTGTGCGGGAAGACGTCGGGCGACACAACGCGCTCGACAAGCTGATCGGCGCGCGGTTACGAACCGGCGCCGGTTTCACGGACGGCTTCTGCGTGCTGACGAGCCGCTATTCGTTCGAGATGGCCGAAAAAACCGCCATCGCGGGCATGGCGGTTGTCGTCGCCATTTCGGCACCGACAGCGCGCGCACTGCGTGTCGCGGCGGAAACCGGACAGACGGTCCTGGCGATCGCACGGCCCGATGGACAGGTCCTATTCGGCGGCGCCGAACGGATCGTCATGGATTGAGAGGACGCGAAAGCAGCGATGCTGTTTGACTTTGAAAGCGATTTCGCAGGTTCGCTGCGCTGCATCCCGATGATCGTGCGCATGAAGCTCGACCTGTGCGGCATCAAGCTCACGCTTCGGCAGTGGAGCCGCTTTACGCACGAGGACCGCGTTGCCCTCACCGATCTCGCCTGTTCGACGCCCTCGGAACGCGAGACCTACCGCACGCGCGTCCTGGCGCTGATCGAGGCACGCAGCGAGGAGCCAGTGCGTTTCCTGCCCGAGGAAACACATGACGACTGGCAGCGTTCCGATCGGATGCCTGATGCCGTGACGCTGCAAGCTCAAGCCGATCTGATCGCTCCTCCCACCGCCGCGCAGTGGGCATCGTTGCTTCCCTTGCAACGCTTTGCCCTTATCAAGCTTGCCCGGTCGAAGCACGAGAACGAGAATTTCGTGCCGGCCATGAAGGAATTCGGACTGTGTCGCGCCAGCACGGACGCAGGCTGATGCTGGAAGTCAGCGAGGCAGTCGACCTGATCGAACGCCATGTCGGCAATTTCGGGACTGAAAACATCCCGCTGGTGGCTGCTGCGGGACGCATCCTCCGGCAGGCGGTCGATGCCGAGCGGGCACTGCCACCCTACGACCGCGTGATGATGGACGGCATCGCCGTTCGGCATGGTGAAGGACGCGTTTTTCAGGTCCTCGGCGCCCAGCGTGCCGGCATGCCGGCGCAGCGGCTGGACCGGGATGATGCATGTCTGGAGGTCACTACCGGCGCGGTTCTGCCTGAAGGAGCCGACGCCGTCATCCCTGTCGAGCGCCTGATCCGCAATGGCGATACGGTGACGCTGGAAGACGGCTATGTCATGGAAGCCGGGCAGTTCATCCACAGGCGCGGCATCGACTGTCAGCAGGGTGCGCGGCTTCTGGACCCCGGGCTTCGTCTGAATGCCCCGGCGCTGGCCGTGCTCGCCGGAAACGGGTGCGCCAACGTCGAGGTCGCGAAGGTGCCCCGGATCGGCATCGTCTCAACGGGAGACGAACTGGTGGCCGTCGATGCGCCGGTTCGCGAATGGGAGATCCGCGCCTCGAACGACCATGCGATCGCCGGTGCATTGCGGGCACGCGGTTTCGACGACGTCAGCTTCGACCGGATCGTGGATGATCTGGACGCGACTGTTGCGACACTCGGCGCGCTGCTCGATCGCTGCGATGTGCTGGTCCTGAGCGGCGGCGTCTCGATGGGCACGTTCGACTATGTTCCGCGCGCGATGGAAGCCCTGGGCGTGACGCGCATTTTTCACAAGATCGCCCAGCGCCCCGGCAAGCCTATGTGGTTCGGCGTCGGACCACGAGGCCAGCGCGTGTTCGCTCTTCCCGGCAATCCGGTCTCGGCCCTGACCTGCTGCGTCCGTTATGTCGTTCCAGCCCTGCTCTCGGCGCAGGGTCTGCTGGCGAAGGAGCGGTTCACGGTCAGGCTGGACGCCGAAGTCGCGCTCATCCCGACGCTTGCGCGCTTCGTGCCGGTGCGTGTGCACCACGATCAGGCCGGGCAGGCCTTGGCGCATCCCCTGCCCATGCCTACATCGGGTGACTTCAATCATCTGGCGACGACCCACGGGTTCGTCGAACTGCCGAAGGGGGAGCGCGCTCCGCCCGGCACACACGCGGTGTTTCATGGCTGGTGACGCAACACTTCCTGACCGGTTCGGCCGCCCGCTGCGGGATCTGCGGATTTCGGTCATGGACCGTTGCAACTTCCGCTGCCCCTACTGCATGCCGGAATCAACCTATCACGAGAATTTCCGGTTTCTGGAGCCGAAGGAACGGCTGAATTTCGCGGAAATCATCCGGGTTGCACGGGTGGCCGCAGATCTGGGGGTGACCAAGCTGCGCCTGACCGGTGGCGAGCCGCTCCTTCGCCCCAACCTGCCGGATCTCGTGGCCGAGCTGGTTCTCATCCCGGGGATCGAAGATGTCGCGCTGACGACCAACGGGGTGCTGCTTGACCGTCATGCCGAAACACTGCGCGCGGCCGGCCTGCACCGCATGACGGTCAGTCTGGACAGCCTCGATCCCGCGGTTTTCGCGCGCATGAGCGGTGGTCGCGCACAGCTCGCACAGGTGCTGACGGGCATAGAAGCCGCCCGCGCAGTGAATTTTCCCGGCGGGATCAAGATCAATGCCGTCGTGCAGCGCGACATGAACGATGCAGGCGTGCTCGATCTGCTCGACTATTTCCGCAACACCGGGATCATCGTCCGGTTCATCGAATACATGGATGTCGGCAACCGCAATGGCTGGCAGCGTGACGAGGTCGTACCCTCGCGGGAACTGCTCGCCATGATTGATGCACGCTGGCCTCTGGAAGCGCTTTCGCCGGCCTATCGCGGCGAGGTCGCACGGCGCTGGCGCTATCGCGACGGCGCAGGCGAGATCGGGTTCATCTCCTCCGTCAGCGCGCCGTTCTGTGGCGACTGCTCGCGCGCGCGCCTGTCATCCGAAGGCCAGCTCTATACATGCCTGTTCGCAACTGCCGGCACGGATCTGCGCGTACTCCTGCGCGAAACCTCCGATGATGCGCGCCTTCGCGAGGCCTTGGGCCGGATCTGGCGGAAACGCGACGATCGCTACAGCGAGGACCGTGCGGCACAGCGCGCGGGTGCGGCCGACGCCAAGATCGAGATGCATTATATTGGCGGCTGACGGGCCGCTTTACGGCCTGGTGCTCGCAGGCGGAGCAAGCCTGCGAATGGGCGCTGACAAGGCGGCCCTGACTTATCTTGGTCGCCCTCAACTGGCACGTGCTTACGACGCGCTGATATCCGTCGTCGATCACGCGTTCATCTCGGTTCGACGGGAGCAGGCCGACGATCCGCTCCGCGCCGCCTATCCGCAGATCATCGATACGCTGGCCGATGCCGGGCCGGCCGCCGGCCTGCTTGCGGCGCACAGGGCCTTCGCGGATGTCGCCTTGCTCGTGGTGGCCTGCGACATGCCCCGTCTGGATGCGGCGACCCTTGCGGCGCTGGTAGCCGCTCGCGACCATCAGTCTTCAGTGACCGCTTACCAGAGTCCTCATGACGGGCGGCCGGAACCGTTCTGTGCGATCTGGGAGCCGGCCGCGTTGCGCCGGCTGCAGGACCTCGCGGCAGAGGGACATTTTGGCCCCCGCCGCGCCATGCTGGCGACCGACACACGCCTGATCGTGCCTGCAGATCCGGGACGGCTCGACAATATCAATACGCCATCGGAGCGCGCACGTGTGTGCGACGGATCCCATGAAAGCTGATGAAGCCATGAGGCGGGCATGGGTTGCCATGTCAGGCAATTTGCCTTCAGAACCGGTCCGGAATGAGACGCGACCGGCCAGCCAGACGAAATGCATCGCCCAAGGGCCTGCTGCCCGCACTTACCCTGGCCATCTGCCTGTCGGCGTGTGCACCACCCGATTTCCGCGTGCCCGGCGCCATCTCTCCTTCCGCAACCTATGATGCCCTGTTTCCTGACTACATCGAGTTGTGCGCGGTATCGCAGATCGCGAAGAAGCCGGGCTTCGGTGCGGACATCGCGGGAGGACCGGGCGGCCATGCCGTGCTGTTCCTGCAAGGAGCCTGCCTCGATCGCTCCTCCGGCTATCCTGTCCTGAGGCATTGCAGCGGTCGTGGCACCGGTGTCAGCATGAATGCCCATTTCACCAATGCGAACTGGGTCGGGGTGTCCGATCGTGACTTCTTCTTCGACGGAATCCTTTCACATGACGGCGCGCTGACACGCACGGACTATCTCGCGACGAAAGCCGAAGCCCGGCGGCGCGGTCTTTACTCGGCCATCGGCTTTCATGACTGGGCGGTCGCGGATCGCCCCGCCGGTGTTCCACGCGATGACTGGAAATACGAGGTGTCGATCGGCACGGACTATGCCGTCGCCTTCGGCCGCGCCCGGTATTGTGCCCGGCTGCCGGTCACGAGCGCGCAGATGACGCGCACCATCGATTTCCTGAACGCCCGCAACGCGGTGTACCGGTCCGGGCAGCGGGTTTTCGATTCCAACGTGCTGCAGGACAATTGCAGCCATCTCAACCACAATGCGATCGCCGCCACGGGCTTCTGGAAACCGTGGCCGATCAATCAGTTCATCGTCTCGGCGGCCCTGAGCTTTCCCGTCCCGAAAAACGAGCTGGTCAATCTGCTGGATCGCGAGCAGAGCCATGATCCCGGCGATCTCGACGGTCTCTATCATGACAGACTGACGCGGGAGACCTTGCTGGCGGACGGCTGGCTGCCGCAGGAGCCCGGTGTTCTGGTGGACTCAGCCCCCGTCCATACGCCCAATGATGTCTATCGCACGAAACTGTCTCTCATTTTCTACGACGATCCCGTGTTCGGGCATTACCCTCGCGCCTTCACGCGCGATCTGAACGATGCGCGTAACCATGACCTTGCGACAAACCTGCGCTGGTATCAGGCGACATACGCAGCAATTGCACGCTGCAGACGCCCGCTGCACTGGTGGCTCAAGCGGGAGCCTGCTGATTTCTCGCGATTCTACAGCGCATATTACGCATGGCTCGAACGCGAGCAGGCCGTCGTTGCGCGGGGTCTCACAGCGCTGAACGGCGCCGACGCCACTGCTTCAGGCCAAACACGCCCCTGAACAGCGCCATGGGCACGCGCACGCGCGGGCCGGCTTCGAAATCTCCCGCCAGAAGCGCTATGATCGCATCGCGCATCCGCAGGAAATTGCGCGGATGCATGAAGAGCTCGCGCAGGTCGGGCGTGTTGATCCGGTAGATCAGCCATGAAATCCGCCGCATCTCGCGCCGTGTCCGACGCTCCGCCAGACGCGCCGCTCGCGCCCCCGCCTCCGCATCACGCAGCCACGCCCGGGCAACGACTGCGCCGCGACGCGCGCTTTTCATGGCCAGCAGCACGCCGGACGAGAACACCGGATCGAGAAAAGCGTAGGCATCGCCGATCAGGTAATAGCCCGCGCCCCAGGATTTCTCGGCACGATAGGAGTAGTTCCCGGTCGTCGCGAGCGGCGCAAGCGGCTCGGCCCGCGTCATCCGTTCCGAAACGCTCGCGCTGCCGGCGACCTTGCGCCAGAACAGATCGGCGAAGCTCCCGCCCCGCTCAACAAACGCGCTGCGGTTACCGACGAAGCCGACGCTCATGACATCGTCCGGCAGCGGAATCATCCAGAACCAGCCGTCCTCGACAAGATGGACGGAGATATAGCCGCCCATATCGCCGGCGCGCCGCGGCACGTTGCGGAAGTGACCATAGACCGCGGCCGTCGAATTGTTCCGGTCGGATATGCGCCGGCCCAGACGATGCGCAAGGAAACCGTCCCGTCCGGACGCATCCAGCACGAACCGCGCCGCATAATGGTGCATGGTACCCGAGCTGTCCCGGGCCATCAGGATCGAGCGTCCTTCCGGCACGATGCGCGCCTCGATGACCCGCCTGTCTTCCCGGGTCTCGGCGCCATTGGCGGCCGCGTTACGGAACAGCAGCGCATCGAAATCAGCGCGTCGCACCTGATAGGCATGATCGTCCCGCGCGCCGATGGCATGGCGGAACGGAAAGGCCAGAGCCCCTTCCCCCGTATCCGCCACGAACTCGGCTCCCGGCTTGTGGACGCCCATCCGCTGGACCTCATCGAGCACGCCCAGCTCGCGCAGGAACGGCAGGCTGCACGGCAGCAGGGATTCGCCGATGTGAAAGCGCGGATGCTGCTCCTTTTCGAGCAGCACGACATCAACCCCGCGTCGTGCCAGCAGTGTCGCCGCCGTGCTGCCGGCCGGACCGCCGCCGATCACCAGCACGTCGCATTCCCGCGTGGTTTCCGAAATGCTCATGCCATGCCGCCGTTGATTCCAATTGTCTGACCCGTGATATAGGCCGACCGTTCCGATGCCAGGAAGGCGACCAGATCCGCGACTTCATCGGGCTGTCCTGCACGACGTGCGGGCACCATGCCTGCGATCTGCTCCGCCGAGATGATCGTATCGGTCGCCGGCGACGCGATGATGCCGGGCGCCACCGCATTGACCGTGATACCCCGGCTTGCCACTTCGCGCGACAATGACCGTGCAGCGCCTTCGAGCCCGGCTTTTGCAGCGGCATAATTGACCTGCCCACGATTGCCGAGTTGAGCCGCGACTGACGACAGCACGACGATGCGTCCCCATCGCGTGCGGGTCATCGGGAGGAGAAGCGGCTGCACCACGGCATAGAATCCGTCGAGCGAGACAGAGAGAACATCACGCCATTGCGACGCGCTCATCCCGGCCATGGTGACGTCGTCATGCGTTCCGGCGTTGTGCACGACGACCTGCGGCACGCCGTCCGCCAGAAGCGACTGCATGGCAGAGCCGGTCGCCGCGATATCGGACAGGTCGCAGCCGAGCGCCTCAGCGGACGCGCCCTGCGCCTGCAACTCGGCTACCAGCGCCTCTGCCCGCGTCCGTGAGGCATGCGCATGGACGATCACATGCAATCCATCAGACGCCAGCTTGCGGCAGATCGCAGCACCGATCGGGCTTGCCCCGCCCGTCACCAGAGCGCGCTTCATGACAGGGTGCCCGAAGCGCGCAGCATCACCGTGCCCCGTCCGCTCACGAAACGCGTGCCGGCCTCCGTCGAGACCGTGAAGCGATAGATCAGGCCGGCCTGATCGGCCTGTTCGCGGAAAACCTCGATCCGCAGCGTTTCATATGCGGGCTCATCGAGGCGCTCGCAGGCCAGATCGAGATCGCGCAGGCCGGCGAGATAGCCCGGCGGCCCGCCATGCGGTGCCGTCAACGCCCCATGCAGGGCCGCAGCCTGCATTGCCATTTCCGCTCCGACGATCGGCCCGAGCCGGCCGTGCTGACGCAATGGATTGTCGGACAGCAGATGCGCCCGGGTCGTGGCGACGAGCGTCTGTGCATCCCATTCGGGGCACGCATCGATCAGGCAGCTCGCCCCCTGATGCGGGATGAGACGCAGGATGGCCTGCCGATCCAGCGTCATGACAGGCGCACCGTCAGATGCCCGGGCCGACAGGTCAGGCGCACCTGTGTCGCATCTCCGCGCGCGATGGCCGCGAGAAGCGGCAGGCTCCGCGCGGCCGGATTGAAATGTGCCATGTCGTTCAGTCGGTCGATCTCAAGTGTATCGTCATCCATCCTGCCCGCCCCATACTGCAGATCGAGCTGCATGTGCCCCGCCCCGTCCGGGTCGAGCACCAGTGCGCAGGCAAATGCGCTTCGCGTGATGCGAACTGTCCCGATCGGGCCCGGAATGGGCTGGTCATAGGCCACGAACAGGACCGGCCGTTTCTCGATCACGGCTTCGGCCGCAGCTCTCATGAGGCCTTGCGCGAACGACCAGTCGTAACATCCCAGGGCGGTTGCCGGTGCGATCGAGCCGTGACCGATCGTCCAGTAGCCCGCTGCGGCATTGTGGACCGAGTTGTGAAACTGGGTCGGCGATACTTCGCCGGCGCCGGCGACGATGGCGGACAGGATTGCATTGACGACGGGCCCGTCGCCGTTGGAGGTCGCGAACACCGATGCGAGTTCCGCCGGGTCCATGTCGGCATGGACGCAGGCCTCTGCCGCCGCCGCAAGCGCCAGCCGTGTCACGGGACCGCAGCGGCGTCGCTCGTTCGGCGGCAGACATGCGGGCGCCGGCGGGGGCAATTCGGCGTCGGCCAACGGAACATTGCCACGCAGAACGGCCTGCCCCTGTTTCCACCCGGCAAGCCCCGGTCCCCAGAGCCCAAGGCCCCGCACGCCGATCTTCATGGCGCCGCTCCGAAGATCAGGCTGCAATTCGTGCCGCCGAAGCCGAACGCGTTGCTCATGACGTGTCGCACCGATTTCTTCACGTTGCGATCCAGGACGCGCGACCGGAACGCCGGATCAATGGAGGTCACGTTCAGGCAGCCCGGCAGGAGCCCGTCCCGCAGGACGATCGCTGCGATCATCGTCTCGACAATGCCGGACGCACCCAGCGTGTGCCCCGTCCAGCCCTTGGTCGATGAACATGGCACGGCGGTGCCGAACACGGCGGCCACGGCGGTATCCTCCATGGCGTCGTTCACGAGCGTGCCCGTGCCGTGGAGATTGATATAACCGATGTCTTCCGGCGCTAGGCCGGCCCTCTCAAGCGCCGCCTGCATCGCCACGGCGGCGCCGCGTCCTTCAGGATCGGGCGACGACATATGATGCCCGTCGCTACTGGCGCCATAGCCGAGAAAACGCGCGAAGATACCGGCCGCGGTACGGGCATCGCGCGCACCTTCGCGCTCAAGCAGGGCGAAGCCTGCTCCTTCTCCGATCGAGATCCCCTGCCGATCTGCATCGCAGGGTCTCGTCGCGGTCGGCGCGACCAGGCCCAGCGACGCGAACCCGAGCAGCGTCATCCGGCACAGACTGTCCGCACCGCCGACCACGACGGCATCGCACAGACCTGTCTCGATCCAGTAGCGCGCGTCCACGAAGGCGCGTGACGACGACGCACAGGCGTTCGAGACCGTCAGCAGCGGGCCGCCCAGATCCAGTGCGGCCGCGACGTAACGCGGCAGCGAAAACAGGTCCTGCGTATGGGACTGGTCGAAGTCCGCCGGCAGGGCACCGGTTTCGCGGTCGTGCGCCAGGCAGGCGTCTTCGGCACTCAGGATGCCGGATGTCGAGGTGCCGACGACCACGCCGATGCGCGCAGGCCCATAGAAGGATGCAGCCTGTGTCACGGCACCGGCAAATCCGTCGAGGCGCAGCGCCATGTCGGCCAGCCTGTTGTTCCGGCAGTCGAAGCGGGCCAGCGCGTCCGGCAGGGCATGCGCCTCGACGCCCTCGACACGCCCGACGAAGCCGGTCGCCAATCCGGCGAAGTCACAAGGAGTCAGCCCGGAGCGTCGTGATTGCAGCGCGGCCCGCAAGGCATCGATACCGGCACCCGCGGCACTGATCGCGGTGCCGGCGGAAATCACGAGAGGGGTCATCGGCCGTTTGTTGTCGTACGGTCCGGCAATTGTCCAGCAAGCAGAAAGCCGAACAGCATGGCGAGCGCGACGCCGCCTGCGACCGTCGTGCCGATTTCCTGCAACAGGGCCGACTGGCAGAAGCCGAGCAGGCCGAAGGTCAGGATGGTCATGACGTTGCAGGTCAGAAGCGTGCGCATGGTGCGGGCCCGTTCATGGCCATCGAGCTGGGGCCTTGCAAGGAACAGGGCATAATCCAGCCCGACGCCGAGCACGAACTGGATCGAGACCAGATGGATGAGCGACAGCGGGGCTGCGCGCAGATCGAGCATGGCCAGCAGCACGATCATCGCCGCACCTACCGCCGCCAGCACGCGCGCGATCCGGCGCACATCCCGCAGACCGATCGTCAGGACAGCCAACGCCAGGCCTGCGCCTGCCGCCATCCAGCGCAGGGCAAGCCCCGTGTGATGGGCCGTCAGACCATTGACGGCGTCATGCAGATCAATGGCCATTGCGTCCGGGTGTCCCGCGAACGCTGCCATAATGGCGGTCCGATCTCGCACCGCTTCCGGCAGAACCAGTCCCCACCAGCCATCGGCACGCTGGAACAGCAAGGGCGCTATTGCCGCGCCCAGTGGCGTATGCGCCAGATCCGCTGGCTGGAGAGGGCTTTGCCGGCGCGAGGCTTCGACATCGGCCATGAACCCGTCGAACGCATCCGGCTGGAACGGCAGACCGGCCAACGCAGTGCGGACCGAGGCGCGCAGGGCGGCGCTGTCGGGCAACGCCAACGCACGGGCGTGCTGGCGCGCGATCGAGGGCGAGAACTGCGCGGCATCTTCAAAACCGGAGACGGCGCCCTTCGCCCGGAGACGATCGAACACCGGGATCAGTGCTTCCTCCCGCTCCAGCACTTCCTGCGCGCTGGTGCCGCGGACCGCGATTACAAGCGACGGATCGGGTGCCCCAAGTTCGCGGCGCAGGGCGACATCCTGTGCGCGCGCCGCGGCCGGGATCGGGCTCAGTGAGGACACGTCCGTGTCAGGCACAGGCGGACGATGCCAGAGAATCACAAGGGCCGCCGCGACCGGCAGCACGCAGACTGCGCGGGCGTGACGCCATCGCTCGGCGCGGGCAAGCAGCGTGGATGGCCCGCTGACAGACGGTGCCAGATCGGCCGCCACGATCAGGCGCGGCATCAGATGCAGCGTGACGAGTGCGGCCGTCAGAAGCCCTGCCGCCGCGAAGACGCCGAGTTGCTCCAGCCCGGGCAGGCCGCACAGCATCATGCCTGACAGTCCAAGCGTTGCCGTCAGCACGGCAAGGCGCAGGCTGGCTGCAATGCGGCGCAACGTCGCCTGAGGTGCCTCTCCCGCATCCCGATGGCCGATCAGCAGCACCGGATAATCCAGCGCGACGCCAAGCATCGTCATGCCGAAGCCGAAGGCGATTCCGTGGACGTACCCGAACACCAGCCGGACCACGACCATCGCGACAGACAGCGACAGCAGGAACGGCACGCCGATCGCCGCCAGAACCCAGAGCGAGCGGAACCGCCAGTAGAGCACCCCGATGACGAACAGGGTGGAAAACACCGACATCAGTTCGATGTCGTGCCGCATGCCGGCGGCACTTTCGACCGCGAAGGCCGCCGGCCCGCTGAGCACCAGCCGCGCATGTCCGGGATGAGCGGCTGCGAAGGCAGCCCGGATGCCATCCTGCGCGCTTTTCTGGCCTGCGATGTCCATACCGGATGCGCGCGTCCGGATCAGAAGCAGCGCGCGATGCTGATCGGGCGCGAACCAGACACCGTCCTCGAGACGCGCGTGCGTATCGGGCTGGAGGCCCTGCATGGTGCGCAGGAACGCATCGGTCGGATCACGCAGGACGATGTCCTGCAGCACGGGCTCGGCCGAAGATCCGAGCGTGTCAAGCGCGCGACTGAAATCCGCATCCAGTGCGGGCGCACTGAAATCATGCGCCGGACCGTCGGGAGCCAGAAGGTAGCGGCGGGGGAAATACAGATCCCGTATGGCTGCGCTGTCGTCCGGTGCGATCGATCCGTTCAGGACGGCGGCGAAGCGCGCGTCACGCACAAGGGAGGCCTGCAACGCCCGGCTCAGTCTTGCCAGTTCGGCGTCGTCCGCGCCGTCGATGCCCACCGACAGGACCGTCCCGGCAATGCCGCTGCGGACCTCGCGCAACAGGAAGCGTGTCGCGACGTCGTGCCCGGACGGCAGGAATCCTGCCATGTCGAGCCGCAGCGGGATCAGTCGAAAGACCAGAAGCGCCAGTGCGACCGAGGCCGCCAGCGCGAGGCCGAGCTGCCTCGGGTCCCGAACTCGTGGCCTCAAGGGTCGATCGTCGTCGTCTGCACGTCGCCGTTGGCCTGCACGACGCGGACGGACGCGATCGCGTTGTTATGCCCGACCATCGTGACCGACTGCACGAACCGGGCCACTTCGGGCCGCGCAGGTGTCAGTGTCAGCGTCCATGAGCCAAGATCGCCCGCCGCATCGAGCCTGTAATATTGCTTCAGCAGCGCCGCATCGCCTTCGAGCGGTCCGCGCAATGTCGCCACTAGCAGCGCAAGCCCGGGGTTGTGGGCCGCATCGACCAGCCGTGCCGGCGCCGTGCCGCGCGTGATCGAGATGGTGCTTCCGTTGACGACCAGATCTTCCGGCCGCGGTGCCAATGTCTTCTTCTCGATGTAGTCGGGTCGACGGAACAGCAGCACGCCCTGACTCCGCAACGGTGCGGTCAGCGCCCGGATCTCGCGCGTTTCGTGGAATGTCTGCTGACGCTGCGGCACCTGTCCGAGCCGGGCCATGATCTCGTCGCCCAAAGCACTCGAGTTGCCGACGGAAGTGGCAGCATGCGCGTCCTGCAGTGCGAGCGTTGCGAGCAGCAGGACAATGGGCGATCTCACGGCAGTTCTTTCCAGAAGTCGTAGAAATTGAACCACGAGAACGGATTGCGACGGCACAGGTTCTCCATCCAGGCCACGTAACGATCCAGCCCGGCATCTACAAAGGCGCGACGGGGCGTCACCGTGTCGGGCGAAATGCCCAGCGGTTCGAACCGCACGTCATAGGTTCCGTCCCGAAGGCGGAGTGCGCGAAACAGCACGACGGGCGCTCCCGTCACTGCCGCAAGCCGCAAAGGCCCTTCCGGCAGGTCAACTGCCCCGCCCAGAAGTTCTCGCTGCAGGTATCGGCCGATGTCGGGCGCCCTGTCGCCCAGCATGCCGACGACCTCGTTCCGCCGCAGGGCTTCGGCGACACGCAGCATCGTGTCCGGCTCGCCGATTGGGATGATCGCGTCCTCGTATCCCGGATCGAGTGCCTCGAGACGACGCGTCGCACCGCCTACGATCGCGCGATACATCAGGATCCGCATGCGGATCCGCACGTCCCGGCCCACAGCGCGCAGAGCCTCGAAGGATCCGATATGCGCGCCAATCAGGATACAGCCGCGCCCCTCGGACAGTGCATCCAGAATGGCTTTGCCGCCCGACACGCGCGTCAATGGCGCCGCATTGGGCTTGCCCAGGAAATAGACGCGATCGAGAATGACGAGCGCGAATGCCTGGATATGGCGCAGGCTCTCGATCCAGGTCGGCGAGCGTCCAAACACACGCCGCAGATAGGCGCGCGAACCTCGGCGCGCCGTCCGGTGCGTCAGCAGGTAGTAGAGCGACACGGGCCAGATCAGCCGTGACAGTCGCCTGCGCCCCAGACGTTGGGCGAGTGCCACGAGCACGGCCATCGCAGACTGGTTGCCGAGTTCAGGAAGAACCCATGTCGCGTCCCGTCCGGCCGATCCTCTCATCTGGAGATGACGGCGCGCAGGACGATCGCATCGTCCTGCCGCCCGGTCAGTCGCAGCTTGTCGCCATCATCCTTCAGAAAGAACCTGACCTGCATGTCCGACCCTACGGGACGGACAAACTTGACGAGATCGATCCGCGCCGGAGGCTTCACGCCTGCGAGCGTCATAGCGGCATCGAGCAGCATCACACCCGGCACGACCGGCAGTCCGGGGAAATGCCCCGGAAGCGCTGCATGATCACCGGCCACGACGAAATCACCGATGAACCGCTCGGACGACGCTTCTGCCAGCTCCCGCAGGGCCTGCATCGTCAGCTTGCCCACCGCATTGCGGGGCAACACATCCACGATCCGCACGGCGCGCGGCAGGAATGCCGGCTCGACGACGGCGCGCAGCCCCTGCAGGACCTCCTGCGCGGCGACGCCTTTCACGGATGCGAAGACCTGCATGCGCGCACCTGGTCCGTCTTCCGGCGGCGGCAGAAACGCGCCGTCCTCGACGCCCGGTATCGCCAGAAGCGCCCCGTTCAGTGCCGCAAGCGACGCACGCTTGCCGCCGAGCTTCACCATGTCGCTCAGGCGTCCAAGCAGGCGAAAGCCGCCCGCGCCATCGGCTTCGACGACATCCGAGAGCGGATATGCGGGCGCGCCGGGTGCTGCAATCGTCGCGGTCTCCCCTGTCGCGTCCAACATGACGCCATCGTAGAGCTGCCAGCGTGCACCCTCGATCGTACGCCGCAGGGCGACCGATCCGATTTCGGTCGCACCATAGATCTCCATCACCGGCGCATTCAGCGCGCTCTCTGCCTCGCGCGCCAGCGCCTCGTCCAGAGGCGCTGCCGCGGAGACCACACGGGCAGTCGCCGGAAGGACGAGGCCCGCGCGAATGAGGCTGCGCAACTGCAACGGCGTCGTGACCAGAAGGCGGGGCGCAGGTGCCGAGGCAAGCCGCGCCTGCCAGTCCGCCGGATAGAATGCCGGACCGACGGCCGTGGCGCCGCGCGTATGCAGCGCCTGCAGGACGAGTGTCTCGAACCCGTACATATGATAGGGAGGCACGGTGCCGATCGCGGTCGCAGGCGCGGTCTCCGGATCGAGCAGCACACGCGCGGCGATGCTGCGTGCGACAAGCGCGCCCCAGCGCTTCTCATGTGCAACCGGCGCGCCCGTGCTGCCGGACGTGAAGACGACAGCGACCAGCCGGTCGGCAGGAATCTCAGGATCATCGGCGCATTCGGCACCAGCGCCATCCGTCCTCGGCAGGATCAGGGCACCGTCGACGGCCTGATCCGTGCCCTGGTCGTCCTCGAAGCCGACGCACGTCGCATCGTGGGCCCGGGCTAGCGCCAGGAACCGCGCGGGCGTCCTGTCGCTGGACAGCAGGACCGGATGACCGCGCAGGATCGCAGCCAGAAACAGCACGGTGAAGCCGTGAACACTGTTGCACAGCGGCACGATCGGCGTGTCGGGCAATGCAGCGGCCGTTGCATGGGCCGCCTTCAGCAGCTGCCGGCCGGTCAGCGGGCCATCGGCCGTGTGGAACACGGCGCGATCAGGATCATGGACGAGCCGGAAGTCGAGATCATGATCCACGGCCGAAGCCATGGATGGGCCGGCGTTCATCACCCGGCCTCTTGCCCTGCCTGAACATAGGCGCTGAGCGCGCGAAGGGAGCTGAAGATCCGCTTGTTGTCAGGGTCGTCCGAACGGAGCATGATTCCGAAATCGCGGCCGACCATGAGCGCCACTTCCAGAGCATCGATCGAGTCGAGACCCAGACCGTCGCCGAAAAGAGGCGCTTCGGGATCGATGGCCTCGGCGGCCACCTCGAGCTGCAGGGCCGCGACGAGACGCTCGGCCATATCGTGCTCGAACGGCGTTTGCATCACGGTCGAGGGGTGCGTATCCACGAGTATTCCAATGGTGAACCAGACTTGAGTGCCCTGCTACCACGCCCGCGACCCGACGCAAAGCGAGCGACGACGGGGAGTGCCCTGCTGATCGCAAGCGTCCTCCTGAGCCATCTCCTGCCGGTCCGGCCTCTCACGGCAGCGAGCATCCTGGCCATTCAGGCGCTCGGACTGGCTCTCGTGACGGGACGATTGGTCCTGTGCTGCGTCCTCGAAGTCCTGCTGGCGCCGGCGGTGCTGCGCTGGCCGCAGGAAGCCCGGATCGCGGACGCTGTTCTGATCTATGCGGCAGCGCTCGGAGCGCCGCTCATTGCATTCTCGGCCACGCTGAGGCCGGGAGCGGAGCCGCTTGTGTCATCCCTCGCCCGCCGCGTGCATGGCGCGCTGCGTCCGGATGTCGCCCGTTACACACGCTGGCTGACAGGGATCTGGTGCGGGCTCTTCGCGGCCAGCCTTCTGGCGCCTGTCGTCCTGCTGGTCACCGGGCCCGCAGGCGCGTGGCGATGGCCGATGAATGGCGGCGCTCTGGCGGCCGCAGCCGTGCTGATGCTTACGGAGTATCCGATCCGCCGTATCGTGATCCGCGATTTCGACCACGCGTCCTTCGCGCAGTCTGTCGCAACGTTTCGTGCGCGCAACGCAGAAGCCAGCAGAGACCGAGGCGCAAATGCATGAATGTCAGGCGCAGATTGTCCCGCCCATAGCGGAAATGGGAGATCCCGCCTTCGCCGCGTGAGAGATATCGGACGGGGACGGCCAGATTGACGGCCGGAACACCCGCCCAGCACAAGCGCACCGCCACTTCCGGATCGAAATCGAATCCCCGCATGAAGAGGCTTTTGCGCAGGACGGCAAGAAGCGAGGCCACTGGATAGATCCGAAAGCCGAAGAGTGAGTCGGCAACAGCGCCGCCTGATTCGATCCACGCGCACGAATTGGAGCCCAGCCGTCCCCACACGCGCAGGCGAGGCGCTTCCGGCCCGAAGATGGGCTTGCCCAGTATCATCGCATCCGGTTGCCGTTGCGACGCTTCAATCAGCCGCATGATATGGCCGGCAGGATGCTGCCCATCGGCGTCCATCGTGAGAATATGCGTAAATCCGGCCCGGCTCGCCTGTTCGGCCCCGGTCCGGACCGCCCTCCCCTTGCCCGCATTGCGCCGACACCGCACGACGCGCAGACCCGCGTGGTCGGCCTTGAAATCGGCAAGCCCGCTCTCGCTGCCGTCCGTGCTGCCGTCGATGACGACAAACACGTCCGGCCAGAAGGCCAGCGCCCCCAGGACCGTCGGGACCAGCAGGGCCCCGGAATTATAGGACGGAATAACCACGGCGTAGTGCGCATTCATCGCCATCACTGCTGCGCGCCTCTCGCTTCGCGTTGCGGCTGTGCCTTATAGGCCTGTTGCGATAAGAGCCATACGCCCTGCCGGAGAAGCCCAGAACCGATGTCCGAAAAAGAACCGCATCCGCCGCATCCGCTTCTCGCCGCCTATTACGACAAGATGGAAAAACGACCCGCATTCGTTCGGGCAATCTTCGACCGCACGGCCCGTCATTACGACCGCATCAATGCAATCTTCTCGCTGGGAACAGGCCGCTGGTATCGACGCTGGATGTTGCGGCAGGCCGGTCTGAAGGCAGGGGATCGCGTGCTCGATATCGCGACAGGCACGGGGCTTCTGGCGCGCGAGGCCGCCGCCATTGCGGGTCCGGCTCATGTGACGGGTCTCGACATGAGTGCCGGCATGCTCGCGCAGTGCCGACGAACTCTGCCCATCGCCCTGGTCCTTGCCGATGCGCAACAGCTTCCGTTCGCGGATGAGAGCGTCGATTTCCTGAGCATGGGCTATGCCCTGCGACATGTCGGCGATCTGGACCGGGCTTTCGAAGCATTTCGCGACGTTCTGAAGCCGGGCGGCCGCGTGATGATCCTCGAGATCGGGCAAGCGCGTTACAGCCTCGCGCGCACCGTGCTCAGGTTTTATCTCGGACGGGTCGTGCCCCTGCTGTCAGGTGTCGCGGCAAGCAAGGACAGCGGCACCCTGATGCGTTACTATTGGGATACAATTGCAACATGCGTGCCGCCTGCTGAAATCATATCGTCCCTGAAAAGAGTTGGTTTCTCCGATGTCAGGCAACAGACATCGCTGGGCGTCTTTCATTCGTATACCGGTCGCAAGGTGTCCTGAACCTGAGGTTATCAGAACGCTCGCCCCTGGTCACACTATCGTTTCGTCGAGTCTTGATCACATTCGCAATACGAGCCCTTCATTACGTTCTGTTGCTCGACTCGGACCCGACCCAAAGTCATTTGATACTGGAAACATAAAGTCATACATCGTTTGCAACGAACGTGACACTTCTGCAACATAGGTTGCAATTGCTCTCTTTTATGTAATAAACCGTATTGATCCCCGAGCCTGCCATGTGCGACCGATGATCGCAGTGACGACAATGTCCAATGCCCTGCTCAAGGAACGACTGCATCGATCAAACCGACTTCGCTGTAATGCGCGGCAGTGCCACGCATTCGTAAAAGTGCTGGAACGTCCAGGAAAAATCTCCGGGCAGATTTGAATCCTGACGTCACGCGGCTCGTGTATCCGGATCGGTCCGGATCTGAATATGCGGCAGTACAGGACGCACAACGGCGGTCGTTTTATCGAGCAAATACCGAACGGCAGATGCGGTTGGACCATTGCGTGTAACTGAACATCACATTTGAAGCACGGGGCGTCGCCGCCCGCGCTGTTTCCGTTGCACATCAGCATCGAAGGAAATCTCGATGGGCCATTCATTGCGGTTTCGCAAAAGGATCCTGCTGTCGACCAGCCTTGCGGCAGGCTGGCTCGTGGCAGGCGTTGCGTCTGCTTCTGCTCAGACCGCTACTTCTCCCAGCGTCGCCTCCCCTGCGACCACTCATGCCAAGGCCCATCACGCGCGCAAGCGGCCCGTGAAGCAGGTCGTGCGTCCGGCTGCCGCCAGCGCGGTGCCCGCACCGGCGGCAACCTCCACGACGCCGTCCGCGCCGATCACGGCCCAGGATCGCCGGACGCTGAATGCGTCCGTTGCAGCACCGACGCCGCAGCATGAAAGCATCGTGGTCACGGGATCGCTGTTCCGGGATCCGAATATCCAGAGCGCCTCGCCGATCGTGCGCATGACCGCGAGCGAGTTGCAGCAGCGCGGCATTCATAACGTCACCGATGCCCTGCAGTCGCTGTCGTCCAACGGCGCGGGCAACCTGACCAACTCCTGGTCGGCCGGCGGCGGTTTCGCGGCAGGTTCTTCCGCGCCATCGCTCCGCGGCCTCAGCACGGACTCGACGCTCGTCCTCATGGACGGCCAGCGTCTGTCCTACTACCCGCTGGCTGACGACGGCGAGCGCAACTACGTCGACACGAACTGGATGCCGTCCTCGATCATGCAGTCGGTGGACGTCCTGCAGGACGGCGGATCGGCCACATACGGCGCCGACGCCGTCGCGGGCGTGATCAACTACACGACGCGCAAGGAAATCAAGGGCTTCGAAGGTAACGCCGAAGGCGGCCTGAGCCAGCGTGGCGACGCAGGACACCAGAAGCTTTACGCGACCTACGGTTTCGGTGATCTCGACCGCGACGGTTACAACGTCTACGTCAACTCCGAATACCAGCAGGACGATCCGGTGTGGTATCGCCAGCTTCAGGCGCCTTATAACAACGGCGATCTCACGGGGCTCGGCGGAACGAACGGGAACACCAACGTTCTTGAAGGCGGTTCGATTGCCAACTTCAACCAGACTCCCGTGCCCAGCGCACGTGCTGTCGTCAATGGCGTGCCGACAGGCCCTGCCCGCCTGATCAACCAGCAGGCCGGCTGCGGCTCGCTCGGCAGTGTCGTGACCGGTTCCGTGTATTCCGGCGACAACGGCCAGACCCAGGCCTGCACGCAGAACAGCCAGCGTTATGCGCAGGTGGCGCCGTCGCTTCGTCGTATCAACGCGACGATCCACGGCACCGTGAACGTCAACGATCAGTCTCAGCTGGTCACGATGTTCAATTATTCCCAGACGCTGACCGATCTTGCTGCCGACGGCCCCTCACCGGCCCGCGCCTACACGCAGAGCCTTGGTGCGTCCACGCTGCAGACCTACGAGCCGGTTCTTCTTGCCAATGGTCAGCTGAACCCCAGCAATCCCTATGCCGCGCAGGGCCTGCAGTCGACCGTCTACGGCGACATGCCGAACATCGTCAGGCATACCACCGAGTACAGCCAGAACTTCCGCGGGTCGGCTCGTTATTCGGGCTTCCTCAACTCGAACTGGGGCGGTGACTGGAACTACGACGTCAACTTCGTCGGCATGAACTCGACTCTGGACCAGACGAACACCGGCTATCCGTATATCAGCCATCTCCAGAACGCCATCAGCACCGGCGCATACAATTTCTATGATCCGTCCGCGACGCCGCAGTCGGTTCTTGACTACATTGCGCCTGCCAACAAGATCCATGCCTTGACCAAGGAATACTCGGGCGAGGCAACGATCAACAAGGGACTGTTCAAGCTGCCCGGCGGCATGGTTCGCCTCGCCATCGGTGGTAACATCCGTTACGAATACCTGAATGATCCGAGCGCCAACCCGGCAAACCTGGCTGACCCGGCTGAGCAGTATTACAGCATCAACCCGGTCAACGCACATGGCCATCGTTGGGTCGAATCCGGCTTCTTCGAACTCAACGTGCCGATCGTAAAGATGCTGAACGCGGACGTGTCCGGCCGCTACGATCATTATTCGGAAGGCTTCTCGCACTTCTCGCCGAAGGTCGGCGTGCAGTTCAAGCCCATGAAGGAACTGACGCTGCGCGGGACGTTCTCGCGAGGTTTCCGCGTTCCGAGCTTCGCAGAGACCGGTGGCAGCAACGTCGGTTATACGCCATTCCAGGTCACGAATGCTGCATGGCTTGCCCAGCATCAGGTCGGTGGCGCGCCAGACGCGTATGCCCAGAACTATTATCTCGGCATCAACACGGTTGGAAATCCGAACCTGAAGCCGGAAATCTCGACCAACTTCAACGCTGGGCCGGTCTTCACACCGACTCGTTGGCTGACGATTTCGGCTGACTACTACTATATTCGCAAGAATCACTACATCACGTCGGATTCGACCGGCTATCAGGACTGGGCCAATGACTGGGCGGCAGCCTATGCCACAGGCGGAGCAAGCGCTGCCGCACGCGCAGTCCCGGGCACGGTCACGATCACGCCGAACCCGGTCGACACGCAGAACCCGAACGGTGCCCCTGCACCCGGTATCGTCAATGTCGGCTACATCAACGCCAACAAGATCTATACCGACGGCGCCGATTTCTCGATCCAGGCCAATACCAGGCTCCCCGGCGCACTGCATGACGTGCGCTGGATCAGCCAGGGCAATGCGACGTTCGTGCATCGGTTCAACCTCGTCCTCCCGGACGGCACTGTGAACCGGTATGCTGGAACGCTTGGTCCGTACGAAGCCGTTTCGGGCTCGGGAACGCCGAAGTGGCGCGCCAACTGGTCCAACACGTTCATCTACAAGAAGCTGTCGGTCACACCGACGGTCTATTACACGAGCGGCTATCGCAACGTTGCTGACGATGCGCAGACGGGCAGCTCGACCTCGGGATGCGCCAACGTTCTCGCAGGCAACAACTTCGTTCCCTACCGTTGCCACACCAAGGGCTTCTGGGACGTCGACCTGACCGTCAACTACAACGTGACCAAGCGCTGGTCCGTGTATGCCAACGTCTACAACCTGCTCGGCTTCCGGGCACCGTATGACTACGGCACATACGGCGGCTACCTCTACAACTCGTCCTGGTCGCAGCAGGGCGTGATCATGCGCTCGTTCCAGTTTGGTGTTGTCGGCAGCCTCTGATCGACTGCAATCCAGACCCACTATCGAGGGGCGGCTCCATGGAGCCGCCCCTTTTCGTTTGTCGGGCCGAGGAGCTTCGGCGAACGACTGAATATCGTCCAGCCCGAACATGTCGTCGGCCCGGGCCGGAATGGCGCTCATCCGGAGCCTGTGCAAGTTCAAAGAAAATGCCGTGGACGATCTGCCGGCAGGCACTCGAACTGCTCGAGGCAGCGTTCGCCCGGATCCGGCTCCGGTCTCGGCTGCTTTGCGCATCCATCTGCCCGCAGAAAACCGGCACCTGGGGGGAGTATCCGACGCGGCGGGTGCCTGATGTCATAGCTGCCTTGGGCTAGCCTACGCGCTGAGCTGTTGCATCTGCTTCGTGGCAATCGCCGATCGTCGCAGCCTGGCAGCCTGGCAGCCTGCGGACTACCTTACGTCTTGCCGCGCGTCGGCTCTATGGATGCTTTTTGTGTTCGGCACGCACGCCACTGAACGACGCTGCAAATCGACTTCGGTCTGAAGAAGCCGGACTTGTTCTTGATCGTGGGTCGAGTTTTCGCATCCGACATAAAAGTCTTCAATGTTGATGCTTCCGGACGACGCTGTTCTACATCGTGCCTTGGGCTGGTCGACCGGGATGGACCCGGCCGAGGCTTGCGGCATAAGGCGGCATCATGCCGCCCAAATCAGAAATCCAGTTCGATCGTGAAGTGGTAGATGCGCGGCAGGCCCGCAACGGCAGCATTGGTCGCACTGCCGCCACCGTTGATGCTGGAGGGATAGACCGACGCCCAATAGCTCTGGTTGGTGACGTTGTTGACGCCGAACCGGAAGACGATCGGTTCATCATAGACACGTGTCGCGTAACGGGTGCCGAGGTCGAGCGTGACATAGGACCCGGCGAATGTCGTGTTGGTCACATTCGCCGCGCGGCGCCCGGTATAATGAACGTTCGCGTTGACGGCAGCGCCGCGCAGGAACGGCAGACGATAGTCGACGATTACGTTCGCCTGAACAGGCGGAACGCCAACGACTTCCTTATGCGACGTGCTGGCAACCCCGGTGCTGCCCAACTGGGCATCCATCCAGGTCATGCCGCCGAAGACGCTCAGGTCGCGCGTGACGCTGCCAGCTGCCTGAAACTCGACACCATAGTTGCGCTGGTTGCCGAACGTGCCGAACACGTTGGTCGTCGGATCGGTGTATCCGTATGGCCGCGTCATCCGGAACGCCGCGACATTGAGCTGCAGCCTCTTGGAGACGAGGTATTTGTAGCCGACCTCGTATTCCTCGGACCGGAGCGGAGCCAGGACCTCGTTGACATTGGCCGCGCCGGCCGGCGCCGTCGGACCAGCCTCGAGCGCACGTCCCCAGGTGAAATACGCACTCTGATTGGCAGCGGGCTTGTAGATCAGGCTCGTCATCGGGCTGAAGGCCGCGTTGCGGCTGTAGCTCGAGGTCTTCACGTTCCTGGTGTTGTAGTTGTTGGTGCTGAGCCAGCTCCAGGCGAGCGTGCCCATGATCGACCAGTGCTTCCCGAGCGAGATGGTATCGCCGGCCAGCAAGGACTGGTTCGTGGTGTCCGCCGACTTGTAGTTTCCCGAGAAGTAGGGCTGCGGACTGGAGACGACCTTCGGATCGTTGATGTTCGCCTTGCCGAGGCTGAATGACTGACCCAGTGTCGGGTTGTAGTTCCCCATCGTGTAACCGTTGGAGCCCAGCTCAATCTCGTGCTTGAGCGGTCCGGTGTAGAAACGCCCGTTCAGATAGGCGAGATTGCTGCCGACCTTGAAGTTCTTGGCAGTGGCCGCTGCGGAGATCGTCTGGTTATAATCTCCCCGGTTGTCGGTCAGTTGGTTGGCGACCGTGAACACATCGCGATAGGCGTTCTGATACAGGCCGCCGAGCGTCAGGCTCCAGTCATCGTTGAAGTGATGGATGATCTTGGCCAGCGCCGTGTTCGTTTCAGCATTGTAGCCGCCCTGCGACTGTCCGTATCCCCGGTTCGACAGATCCGGCGCATTCGGAAGCTGGATTGTGGGACCATAGGAGAACTGTCCGGCAAATCCGCGTTCGGCATAGCTGTACTGGCTTGCATCGATCTGGATAACCGTGTTGGGCGACAGGTGAATATCGAA
Source organism: Tanticharoenia sakaeratensis NBRC 103193 (assembly GCF_000963885.1). Classification (GTDB taxonomy): domain Bacteria; phylum Pseudomonadota; class Alphaproteobacteria; order Acetobacterales; family Acetobacteraceae; genus Tanticharoenia; species Tanticharoenia sakaeratensis. Next base: position 55,863 of record NZ_BALE01000015.1, on the reverse strand, counting down.
GTCGCCACTGACCAGATTGCGGCGGATGTGCGAGCCCTCGACATAACTCATGCCTTGCTGGTTCAGCAGGTTCAGACGATAGCCGAACCAGCCGTTCCGGCCCACGCGACCGGAAAAATCTCCGCTTTCCAGCGGCGCGCCAATCGAATCGACGCCGACCGTCAGTCGCTCGGTCATCCGGTCCGTCGGGCGCTTGAGCGAATAGTCGAATGTCCCCGCCGGGTTCTGCGGCCCATACAGGGCGCCTGCCAGACCGTTCAGAACCTGAAGGCTGTCGAACTGTTCCGCGGCATACGGCGTGGTGATGACCATGTTCAGGCCATCCATCCGCGAATTGGACACCACGTCGGCCTCGAAGCCGCGAGACTGCGGGCGGCTGGTGTTGGGGTCACCGCGGATCTCGAGCTGCACGGACGGCATGTAAGCCGCGAGATCGTTGACGTTTCGAGCCTGCTGGTTCGCAATGATGTCCTGCGTCACCGTCATGATGGAAAACGGCGTATCCAGGATCGAACGGTTGCCCAGCGGACCAAGCGACGCCGTCGTATGGTTGTACTGGGCGTTGGTGCCGGTCGCCATGCGACGATTAACCGTGATGTGCTCACCCCTGGCGGCCTGAATCGTGTTGTCGGACGATTTTGAGGCAGGGTTTCTGGCCGTCGTGGCCTGTCGGGCCGGAACGGGCGTCAGGGCCGTCGTCTGCGCCATGGCTGCTGGGGATACGATGCTCGCAAGCACCGTCGCACCGACAAAGACAGCCATCCGTTTGGCAGGGTACATTGAAACTCTTTCGTCAGGGCCCGGAAGCGAACGACTCCCGGTCGTTCGTTTGTGTTCCCTGACGGTCCCAGAATGAATTGTCCAGCATGCCATCCAGTTTTATGGAGCTGAAACGGCATCGTTCGAAATGATTAAGTCATTGATAATATTCATAATTATAGTTTGTGTTTTTACATTCCGTGCCAACCTCACGAATTCGTGAGGTTGGCACGGGCCTGACGCAAAAGATCCGTCACAACGTTCTCGAAACGGGCGTTCGGGTCCGCGTTGCACAGGTCGAGCGCGGTTCGCAGCAACGCGATTCCGATACGAGCCGTCAGGACAGGTGCAACGATGCCGCGGCCCGCCAGCGCATCGGCCACTATCGTCTCCCAGCGGGCAAACCCCGCCAGAGATAGATCCTTCACGTCGCCCGCCCCTGCCCGCGCGATCGTTCCCAAGCTGATGCGTGGCCGGTCGTCACTTGCGAAGCGCGCAAAGCCGTGTTCGAGAAGACCAGCCGTTGAAAGGCCGGCCGGTGCGTCCCGGATGGCAGCCCCAAGGGTTTCCCCGACATCGGTCATCCATGCCAAAGCGATGTCGGACTTGCTGTCGAAATAACGAAAGACCGTCCGCCGGGACGTTTCAGCCGCCTTGGCGATGTCGTCGAACGACGTCTCGTCATAGCCGTGCCGGACGAACAGCGTATGCGCTGCGTCCATCAGCGTCTGGCGGGTTTTGGCATGCTTGATGACGCGCGCCGGCGTCGCGGACGGGGCATCGATCCAACGGTTCCTGATCGCGGTAGCCAGTTCGGCGGGCGTGTCCAGATCGAAGCCCATATGCGGCGCATCGACTAAAACGATGTCCTCGACCTTTGATTTCCATATCTGGCCGAAGCCCCGGTCTCCTTCGAGACGCTCGGCATGGCGCACTGTCGCGGCTGTCACGACGGCCGGGATGCCGAACGCTTCGCGGTTATACCGCGTGACGACATCGCGCGTATCGGATGCCTTCGCGAGAAGGGCCTGAAGATGGGCGGGATCGAGACGGCATTGATCGACCGCCGCGAATAGAACCGGTGCGGCGTTGCGTCGCAGCGCGCGTGCCGCAGCCTGCACGGAAGTCGACAGCCCTTGCCGCCAGTTCGGGTTATGAACAATCTCGACGTCCAGCCCATCCAGATGGCGCGCGATGACCGGGACGTTGACGACCACGAACAGACGCTTCGGGGACGTGTCGAGCAGCAGGCGCGCCATATGCCGGATCAGCGGCTCGCCGTTTATCGTGAGTTCCTGCTTGGGTTGTCCAAGGCGCTGACTACCGCCCGCGGCAAGAAGGACTGCTTTGTGACGTCTCATGGCGCTCCGGCATGACGCTTCGGGATGGGAAGATTAGGCTGCTCGCCGGATGTGGCAACGCCGGGCATATATCCATGGGGCGGTGACAGGCCCACTCTGCCTGACATCCCCTGACGAACACAGCCTGTGCCGGGATATACATCAAACGCAACACCCTCGCCCGCCGCGCCGGCCGACCTGTGTCGGAAGACGCTAACCTGACCGACCGGGATGATGCCGACGAGGAAACTTCGCCTTTCCGAGGCAGAATACTGGATTTGAGGCATCGTCCGTATGCTGGCGGACGGTGCCTGCTGTGGTCACTCCGGGCGATGCACGTCGTCCCAGGCAACCGAGCGGACGAAGATGCCCAAGGGGCGCACATCATCCGAGCCGGGGAAGATGTCGTGCGGCGGTGTGGGGTTGCTGACGTCGATGAAGAGATTGATCGTCCCGTCGGGGGGAATGTCGCCATGAGGCACATGCAGCACGAGTTCGTGGGGCTTGCCATCCGGATACTGCCAGTGCCCGAGAGCACGCCGGTCATCCTCCAGGCTGAAACGAACAGGCGACGGCGTGCCTGCCGCGATCGCACTTGTATCGAGACGCACGACGATGTCGCCCCGGGGGCGGACGGCCGGACGGAAGCGCAGCACGGCCACGTTGCCGCGTGTCCATCTCCCGTTGCCTTCCGGATCGAACCAGCCGCTGGCCGCCATGCCGTCCGCGGTCGGGGCGGCTGGAGAAATCGCGATCCCGGCCGGAATGGCCGGCGGTGGCAGCATCGTGTGCTCGATGCAGGCACGCGGCCAGTCCGTTCCCCAGCAGGGCAGCGCCGGCAGAAGGATGATGCGACCGCGCCACGGTGCGCCGCGCACGTGAATGCCGTCTTCGAAACCGATGTCGAGACGCCCGGCCGGCCAGGGCCGCAGCGGCTGGAGCATCACGCCGCCCGGGATTGCAAAGGCCTTGAAGTCGGCAATGGGCGCGACGAGGTGCGATCCGATCGTGAGATGATGGGCACCGAAGTAGAACTGGTCGATCCGGCCGTCGGCGGGCACGGCGATGGCATCCATCACTCCCATGGGTGCGACATCGAGCGCCACTGCGGCGGGGCCGGTGACACGGCCCGTCGTGACAAGCGGCTCGGGCGTTGCCCGCCAGCACGTGAGCAGCGCAGCAAGCGGGACCAGCCAAAGGAGCGCGGCCGGACGACGCACGACATCCCTGATCAGGAACAGGCTGTAGAACCCAAGCAGGCCAAACGCCCACTTGAAATAGTGGATGTTGTGATAGTCCCACAGCCCGGGCGCATGCAGATCGCGATAGCTGAGATACAGCAGCGTCGAGCCCAGGATCGTGCCGCCCATGACCATGTCGCGCAGATGGCGGCCAGTCACGATCGCGCTCGCAAGACCGAGCAGCCCGGTGAGGACGAACGGCAGCGTCGCGATCATGCCCTGCCCGACCGGCAATGCGGGCTTGGGCGAAATCATCAGTTCCACCCAATGCAGGGGGATCAGCCGTGCTGCGAACCCGATCTGTGCCGAGCTCTGAACATAGGGGCTCTCATGAAGACCCCAGATTGCGAGATAAAGGCCGAATACCGGCAGGGCACCCACGATGACACCGCCGCCATACGTCAGGATCGAGCGCACGCAGGTGCGTCTGTCGATCCGCCGGAGCCCGGTCGCGACCAGCGCGCCGAGCCCCAAGGCAGCCAGGATCAGCGCGCCATCGATCGGTCGCCCGCTTCCGACCAGTGCTCCGAAGAACCCGCATCCGAATGCGGCAAGCGCACGCGGCCTCTGGAGCCATGACAGAAATGCGAGAAGCGCTGCCAGCGTCAGCGGCGTGGCAAGCGTGCTGGTCCAGGGCGTGACCCAGACGGCGCGGATCGGAGGCGGCACCAGTTCGCACAGCGCGAAGCAGACCGCACCGATCAGGCCCGCGCCCCGGAGATCCGGCGCCAGGCGGCTGCACAGTGCCGCCGTCAGAACCACCGATGCGATCAGGCAGCCCAGATTGAGCGGCAGGAACGGATCGGCGATACCGAGCCAGACAAACGGCGCAGCCAGCAGGGGATAGAGCGGCAGATACCAGTGACTGGCCGGAGCAAGGTCACCATGCGCGAAGGCCAGCGCCGAGCGCATGTAGTGTGTCTGGTCGTAGTTGTGCCACCAGCCGCTCGTCAGGACCGGTGCGACCGGGCGCTCGGGAGAAACCGACCACGCCCACAAGTAGAAGAGACCCACGCACGCGGAAAGAAATGCCATCGCCAGACGAGGGGCGACGGCGGCAACGCGTCCCTTCATTCTATCTGCCGCGACCCAGTGTCTTGAGTGCGACGCGTCCCGCCACGCGGAATGGACGGGTCACGCGCCATGATGTCGACTGGCGGATCGCATCCCACCATCCCTTCGCTTCGTCGCGCTCGGCCGTGACGTCCACAAGCGCGCTCTGAAGCGCGATGATTTCGCCCTGCAGGCCGGCCAGCACGGTCGCGTGACGGGCGCGTTCGAGTTCGTGGGTGGCCGTCAGATCCAGGCTGCTGTCCAGTGGGATTGCCGGCATGCTGCATTGTTCACGCAGGCGGATGATCTCCTCGCGCTCGCCGTGCGCCGCCTCGATTTCTGCCGCATAGAGATCGCAGCGGGCCTGTGTTGCGGCCAGGCTCGTGCGCAGGCTCCGGATGGTGTCGGCCTGCAGGAGTGCTTCGTTGCGGACCGCCTCGAGCGTCATCGTGCGCGTGGTGAGGTGATGGTTTTCGGCGAGCACGCCGTGATAGCGCGCATCCAGATCGGCAATTGCCCGCAGCGCGTCCTGATGCCCGGCGCCGATGTCCGCGATCCGCCGGGTCGCGGCGGCCAGCTGCTCATGCAGCGTGGAGAGTTCGTCGTCCTTGCGGGCGATCATGTGCCGCTCGTCCTCGGCGAACGTCGATGCGACCTTCAGGGAGTGATCGAGGTTTGCGGCGTGCTGCCGGAGTTCCTCGAGCTGATAGCTCTCGAAATTGTCGAACACATTGACCGGGACCTGGAAAGCATCCGCGCTTAGGCCGGAATCGGCATGCAGGTAGAAGTCATTGAGCCCGTCGAACCAGACGCGGCGATAGCCGTGACCAGCCAGATAGGCCTCGATGCCGGTCTCCCGACGTTCGGGCCGCTCGGGCAGCGTGCATTCGAGCAGGATCACGCGGGGGGTATACTGCGCCCAGTCGTTGCTGCGCAGGACCGGCTCTTCCCACCCCTCGACGTCGATCTTCAGGACGTCGATCCTGGCCGGAGCGTGGTTGGCCAGGATCCCCGCCAGCGTCCGGGTCGGGATCGTGATTTCGCGAACGGTCCAGCCGTCGACGCGGCAACGCTCGGCCTCGGCCTTGTCCAGGGTCGACAGGCCCGTTCCTTCCACGACGAAGTAAGGCTGCCGCCCCTCTTCCGCATCGACCGCGACCTCGAGCGTCACGTCGCGCGGACGCTGCTCCGCATAGAGACTTGCCAGAGCCGGATTGGGCTCGATGTTGATCCCGTGCCAGCCGCGCTCGTAAAGGGCGCGGCAGTCGTTCTCCATCTTCGGATCGGCGGCGCCGACATCGACGTAGAACCCGTCCGGCTGGTCGCGAAACAGGCGGTTGAGAAGCACGTCCTCGAAATTGCGGCTGTAGGAGATGAAGACGGGGGGCGTGTTGTCAGACGGCTTGTTCATGAGCGTCTCTCCTTGCGGGATGGGCTCCTGGGTCACGACAGAAGACCAAGCGCTGTGAACCGGGCGAGCTGACGCTCCCGGACGGCGCGTTCGCTGTGATGTTCATCGATGAAGCGCCTGGCGGCAGCGGCACGTTCGGCAGCGTCCGCCGGGTTTCGGAGAACTTCCTGCATCTGCCACGCCGCGTGAACGACGTCAGGGTCTGCCCAGCGCTGGCCCTGCGCCATGGGATACTCGTTCTCGCCAACCGGGATCATGGTGAAGGAAACCGGATATCCTGTCCTGCTGGTCAGAAGGTCGGTCGTGGCTGCGTAATCCGTTGCGATCACAGGTTTGCCCAGCGCCATCCCCTCGGCCACCAGCAACCCAAGCCCCTCGCAGCGATGCAGCGAGACCAGACAGTCGCAGGCCGCCATCAGGCCGAGCGTATCCGCCCGGCTGAGGACACGATCGATCATGACGATGTCCGGGTCGGCCTCGATCAGCGCTCGCAATGCCGCCTGCTTCCCGGACACCTGCGCGCCGTTCAATGTCTTGATGACCAGCGTCATCCGGCGCTCCGGCATGGCACGCCTGGCCGCTTGGAAGGCCGCAATCACGCCTTCGGGATTCTTGCGTTCGATGAAGGAAAGGAAGTCGAACGAGTTGTAGAACAGGAACGAATCCGCGGGCAGACCGAACCGTTCGCGAATGCCGGTCGTATCGGGGGCTTCGAGCGTGAGCGCCACAGGCATGTGCACCACCGGGCGGTCGACGCGCCCGGCCAGCATGCGCTGGATCCATCGGCTCTGGGCCCAGATTTCGTCCACCTGATCGAACGCACCGAGCCATGCTTCGGGAAACTCTTCCAGCTCCCAGGCCGGCATGCTGATCCGGTAGCCGGACACAAGTCGGGGCGCCAGATCGGCCAGCACCAGCGGCAGCTGGTCGGCATTGATGTTGGCGAACAGCTGGATCCGCCCCCGGATCGGCTCGACCAGATAGGCATCGTGCCCGTGTTCGGATCGATCCGACACGACGCCGAACGCCACATCCGCGCCTTCAACCTGCAACGGACTGTTGACCAGCGTCGAGAGCGTATGGCGCGCGACCATGCCGACCCCGCTGACCGTGCGGAGATAGCCGACGACCGTGACGTCCGGTCGTGCGGCAGGCTCCGGCACGGGCCGGATCTGGGGCACGCGTTCGCCCAGGCGACGTGCCACCGGTTCGATCAGGCGCGGGTCGATCCCCTGCTCGTGGGAGAAGTGGCGCAGATACCACAGCGTGAGCCCAAGCACGTCCTCCAGCCGGCGCGGGTCCCGGAACAGGCGCTGGTTCGGGAAGTGCTGGTGCAGGAATGCCTGGAAGTTGGTGAAGACGAGCGATGGCCGGTCGCGATTGGCGCCGGGCGCGGCCCGATGCAGATGGGCCTCGAACGTCCGGAACGGGTCGGTCGGCCAGTCGGGGGCCGTCTCACGGAACATCTGCCGCACGAGCGGCGGGATCGGCACGTCGGATGCGAACCGGCCATATGCATAGGCCCCGCCCGGTATCTGGCCGTGACCGTGCGCTTTCAGCAGTCGCGCATAATGATCGAGCAGCTCCGCGAGCGGGCCGCTGTGAGTCCCGCGGAAATTGCGGCTGTGCTTGCTCAGCACATGGGGACGGCGGGGGTCGTAGCCGCTGAAATGGAAGAAGATCAGCGGCAGGTCGTTTGCAAACCATCCGTCCGCGGACTTCTCAAGCCGGGCCTGCCCGAGATTCCAGTAGGCCAGATTGAGGCCCGGATGATGAAGAATACGCGCGTTCGGCGCGAACCCCGGGATGAGGTCCATGAACTTCTGATCGACGAAGATGCCCTTGTCCTGGGCATTGATGCAGTGCCGATAGAGCCGGCGCTGCCACCAGTAGATCAGCGGCAGGCTTTCCGTTCGCGCCGAGACGCCGAGGAAGCCGAGATTGTACACGCCGGCGCGCATGATCGCGACGTCGTCAGGATCGGCATCGCCCTCGGCAGGCTGCCGCAGATGCGGGGTCAGCACGAACGAGGCGCCCGTGTCGAAGGCTTCGAGGACGGGCTCGAGCGGGGCGAGAAGCAGGATGTCGGGGTCGAAGTAGAGAACGCGCTCGAAGCCCAGCGCGGTCATGAGATGACCGAACATGAACGGCTTGAGTGCCGTATTGAACTCCATGATGTCATAGGAGAACGCGAAGCTCTCGAATGCCGGGATACCCAGGGCATCGGCCGGGATGATCTCGAATGGGCCATCATAAAGGCCCGGCATCGGATCGGGACGGTCCGCCAGGCAGACAAACAGCGCCATGTCGGGGTGCCGGGCCCGGACGGACTCCAGCAGGACGCGGGCACCCGGCAGGTAATTGTTGGAGCAGATCGTGAACAGCGCGGTGCGCGGGCGGGAATTGCCTGGCGTCGCGTCCGAACCGGCGGACGCAGACGGAAGATCGGCCGTGACAGTCATAGGCTACCTGATTGGAAACCGGCACGCAGACATTGCGGCCGGTCTGGCGGACGATGATAGAGGGCCGTGGAACGACCGGCCCATAGTGCATGCCCGTCCTCCCGCCATGGCGCAAGTCTTTCGCACCGCTTTCAAAATCACGTCCCGGATCCCCGGTCGGGATGCCGTTGGGGATGATCTGCGGAACGAGGAAGGGTCAGCCGGAAGCGACAGGAGCGTCCACTCGACAGCGCTTCCGCCCGCGAAAGCGTCGTCCACATATCGCGGCAAAAAAGCGCCGATCGCTGGCCCTTGCTGGATAGCGCCGGAAATTTCCGGGTCCATGTCCCTGGATCGTCTCTTGCACGTGGCAAGTGCCATCCTAAAGCGCCCTCTTAGCCGAGATGCGATCGGGCATGGGCACGGCCAATGGTCTTCTTCGGCTTCAAAAGCAAACGGACACCAGTGAGGTCGCTGACCATCTAGGCTGCCTACGTTCGGCATCCCTGACCATAGGCCTTGCGCACTTGTGCGATGACTGCGCGTCCTGACTCCGGCGCAGGACCAGCGCCGATCAGAAAACCGGTGATGCTCGGGCTTCGCACCCTGCCCAGCTGACCAGGCTTCGACCAGGCGCCGGCCATTCCCGTCAGGAGAAGCCTGTTTTTCCAGTACCATCTGACTTGCCCATCTTACGGATGAGCAAGTTGGCCTCATGTTCTGGCAGCCTCGCGTTACATGAAAATACCGCAGGAACATAACCTAGAAGGGAACGTTTACATCACCTCGGCGAGCAGATCTTTGTGATGCGTCGTTTCGTTGTTTGTAAAGATTGTCAAAGCATCTCGGTTTCCTGAGAAAACGGAGCGGAAACGTGACGGCAATTTCGCAACGATATCCCGCCGACGCCGGACCGGGCAGTCGTGGCCTGCGGAAGCGCAGAAGCTTCGTATCACCTTCGATGAAACGGCCACGATGGGACGCTCACCCGAGACATTTACAGGCAGAACCTCGGGGATGAGCCGGGCACAGCCAATCTAGCTGCGTTACACGCTTTCGACACCGGTTTCTTTCGCTCGTCCAAGCCTGTTCCGTCAGCAAGCGTTTCGACGCGGTCACTGGAGCAGAACGATGGGTGGATATGCTGCTTTTCTGACGAAAGCCAATCGCGCATCCCGGACTTCGCATCATGGCTGGGTAGCCAGTATTTCCGGCCGTCTGCAGAAGGACACGCCAGACCTCGCGTGGCAGAACGACGAGAGCCTGGTCAAAAGCGAGATTTTCGGCATGGAACGGCTCGAGGCACATGCCAGAAGCCTTGCCGCCGCCCAGACTCTTGCCGTTCCAACCGGACGGCACAATCGCCCGCTATCAAAACGGCTTTCAAACAACCGGGCCTTTCTTCGGAACGCCGATGCGCGAATTTCCGAAGCGATCGCTCTCGGGTCCACCCTGACCCCTGCGGCGCAGTGGCTTGCGGACAACTACACGCTCATCGACATGCAGATCAGGGAGACCGATCTCGATCTGCCACCGCGTTTTTACGCGCGTCTGCCCAAGCTGGCCGACGGGCCTTTCTCCGGCCTGCCGCGGGTCTTCGGCGTGGCGTGGGCCTACATCGCTCATACGGACAGCCATGTGCTGCCCGAGACCCTGTATAATTACCTTCTCGCCTATCAGAGTGTGGTTCCGCTGGGTGTCGGTGAACTCTGGGCCGTGTCGATCACGTTGCGGATCGTCCTGATCGAAAATCTTCGCCGCGTCGTAGGCGGCATCATGAGACACAACGCAAGCAAGGACAACGCCGACAGGCTGGCCGACGAACTCGGCCTCCATCGCAAGGATACACCGGGCGCGATTTCCGGTCTTCTGGAGACGATCGATCCCGACATCTTCGATCATGCATTCGCGGCCCAGCTTTCTCATCGCCTGCGGGGTCTCGATCCGGAAAAGGATCCGGCTCTCGTCTGGCTCGAACAGCGGCTCGTCGATCACGGCGCCACGATCGAAAGCGCGGTTCGCGCCGACCTGCAGGAACAGGGCGCATTCAACGCAACAATCCGGAACATCATCACCAGCCTGCGCCTGATCGGAAGCCTCGACTGGACGGAAGCATTCGACCGGGTCTGCCCCATCAATCTGGTCCTGGCGGAATTCGAGAGCTTCACACAGGCGACTTTTGCGAGCCGGGACCTTTACTACAAGGCCGTCGAAGAGCTCGCCTATGGAAGCACATTCAGCGAGATGACCGTGGCAGAACTGGCGGTCACGATGGCGCATACCGCGAAGGCTGACGCGTCTTCGGACGCCCGCCGAACGGATCCGGGCTACTACCTGCTGATGGCCGGCCGCGCCGAACTGGAGATGGTGATCGGATATCGGCTCCCGTGGCGCCATATGGCCGGCCGCCATCTCCGCGCGGCTGGGATTGCGGGCTACTGTGCCGCAGTCATTGTCCTGACGATGCTGTTTCTTGGCATCACGACGGCGATGAGCTGGCAACACCCGTCTGCCGGGCTGCTGATCCTGGTCATCGTGCTGGCCAGCATTCCGTTGTCGGATGCCGCGGTCGCCCTCGTCAATCGAATGGCACTGAAGACATTTCATGCGACGATGCTGCCGGGGTTCGCATTTCGCGACGGGATCCCTGACCATCTGCGGACCATGGTGGTCATACCGGCCCTGCTGACCACCAGGGACACGATCGACGACCTCGTCGCACGACTGGAGCTGCATCACCTCTCCACGCGCGAAGACGCTGTGCACTTCGCCTTGCTGACGGACTGGACGGACCATAATGGTCCCAATGCGCCAGCAGATGACACCCTGCTGGATCTGGCAAAGCAGGGTGTGGCCAGACTGAATTCCAAATACGGGCCGGCGCCGGGCGGCGTGCGCTTTCATCTCCTTCATCGATCCCGCGTCTGGTCCGAAAGCGAGCGGGTCTGGATGGGATGGGAGCGCAAGCGCGGCAAGCTCCACGAATTCAACCGCCTGTTGCGCGGGGCGAGCGACACGACGTTTCTGACGCCGGATCATCCCCTGCCCGCTAGCGTGCAATACGTCGTCACCCTCGATGCCGATACGCGCCTGCCGCTGGAGACGATCCACCGCCTGATAGGAAAGATGTCCCATCCGCTGAATGCTCCTGTCTTCGATCAGGCAAGCAGCCGCGTCTGCGAGGGATATGCGATCCTGCAGCCCCGCGTTACGCCATCGCTGCCGATCGGCCATGAGAGCACGTTGTTTCAACGCGTCTTCGCCAGCATCCGCGGCATCGATGGCTATTCCGCAGCCGTATCCGATCTCTATCAGGACATGTTCGGAGAGGGGTCCTACGCCGGCAAGGGCATCTATCACGTTGATGCGTTCGAGGCAGCCCTGTCCGGCCGCGTCCCGGACTCCACCCTTCTCAGCCACGACCTCTTCGAAGGCATCTTCGCCCGCGCGGGCCTCGTGACGGATATCGAGGTCGTCGAGGAATTTCCGGGCGATTATCTCGTTGCCGCCCAGAGGGGCCATCGCTGGACACGGGGTGACTGGCAGCTTCTGCCGTGGCTTGTCGGAGGGCTGTTTCGTCGTGATCCCACACCGCGCGAGCGGTTTTCGGGCATTGCACAGTGGAAGATGCTGGACAACCTGCGGCGCACGCTCTGCCCGCCCCTGCGCCTTCTGGCCCTTCTTGCCACGTGGCTGCTGCCGTTCCATGCAGCAGTCGTCTGGACGATTGCCGTCCTGCTCGCCATGAGCGTGCCGACTTTCCTGCCTGTTCTGCCGGAGCTCCTGCCGCGGCGGGACTGGATCACGTGGAACAGCTACCTGCGTGGCCTCAGTGCCGTGGCGCGCGAGGCGGCGATCATGACGTCTCTCAACATCGTCTTCATGGTGCATCAGGCGCATCTCATGGCCGATGCGATCTGGCGCACCCTGGTGCGCGTCTTTCTGACACGACAACACATGCTGCAATGGGTGCCGGCGGCGCAGATCCAGGGACCGCGCCGATCGACGCTTGCCGGATACTATTTCCGAATGGCGGCCGTCCCCGTGCTGGTCGTGGCGATCATCGTGATCGTTGCCATCAATGCGCCCGAAAACCTGCTTCCCTGCGGGATGCTTTCGCTGCCATGGCTCCTGTCGCCCGCGCTGGCCATGTGGGCGAGCCGCACGCCGGTCATCGCTGCCCGCACCAGGCCGTCGCGCACCGATATCCGAACCCTTCGCATGACGGCCCGCCGCACGTGGCGCTTCTTCGAAACATTCGTGACGCCGGAGGACCATATGCTTCCTCCGGACAATTTCCAGGAGGAACCGGCCCCGGTTCTGGCACATCGCACCTCGCCCACGAATATCGGCCTGTATCTGCTCTGCGCCGCCAGTGCGCACGATTTCGGGTGGGCCGGTCTTGTCGACACGGTGCAGCGCCTGGAAGAGACCTTTGCGACGCTCGAACGCATGCCGCGCTACAGGGGGCATTTCTACAACTGGTATGCCACCGACGATCTGAAGCCGCTCGATCCCGTCTACATTTCGAGCGTCGACAGCGGCAACCTTGCCGGCCACCTGATCGCCCTGTCCAGAGCCTGTCAGGACTGGTCTGCCGAGCCGCAGCAGACCGGGGAATGGCGCGAAGGCGCTGTCGATGCGCTGAACATCGCCATGACGAACCTGACGTTTCAGAACGGCGTGCGACTGCCGAACGACGGATCCGGGCGGCGCCTTCTCCGGCTGCTTGCGGCACTGAAAGGCGCGATCATGTCGACGCCCGACGATGCGTTGCCCCCGGCGCTCGAGGATTTGTGCCGAAAGGCCAGGACCGTCGAAGATTTTGTAACTGTTTCGGATGCGGCGCATCACTCCGACAGTGCAAAGGCACGTGCTTCCGACCGCCTCTTCTGGATCTTGGCCCCGCGCCGGACAATCGAAAGCCGCATCCGCGATCTCGATCCGCAACTGCATTCAACCCTCGCCGAGCGCTTCGCAGTCCTGGCACGGAAGGCCGCAGCGATGGCGCATGAGATGGACTTCCGGTTTCTCTGCAACCAGTCCCGCCACCTGCTTTCCATCGGTTATGTCGTTTCCGAGGATGCATGCGACGTCAGTTGCTATGACCTGCTCGCGTCCGAAGCACGGCTTGCAGTTTTCTTCGCCATTGCCAAGGGAGACATGACCGCACGCGACTGGTTCAAACTCGGCCGCACCATGACGCCCGCCGGCAATGGGGCAGCACTGATTTCATGGTCGGGCTCCATGTTCGAATATCTGATGCCCTCGCTCGTGATGCGCGCGCCGATCGGCAGCCTGCTGGAGCAGACGAACGCCCTGATCGTCGAGCGCCAGATCGCTTATGGGCAGGCGCATCATCGTCCATGGGGCGTTTCGGAATCCGCATACAATCTGCGTGATCTGGACTACACCTATCAGTATTCGAATTTCGGCGTCCCCGGGCTTGGTCTCAAGCGTGGTCTGGGTCTCAATCTGGTGATCGCCCCTTACGCGACGCTTCTCGCCGCGATGGTCGACCCTCAGCAGGCTGTTGCCAACCTGACCCGGCTGGAACGGACCGGGGCCCTGGGTCACTTCGGCTTCTACGAAGCTCTCGATTTCACGCGGGAGCGTATCCCCGATGGAAGCGATGTCGCGATCGTGCGCGCCTACATGGCTCATCATCAGGGCATGTCGATCCTGGCTGCAGCCGATGCGGTCATGAACGGCATCATGCGTGCACGTTTTCACGACGACCCCGTCATCGCATCCGCCGAGTTGCTGCTGCAGGAACGCGCACCACGTGCGGGCGCGGTCGCACGCCCTCTGCCTTCTGAAAGCGAGAGCCGACCTCAAGCGGTCTATCCCACGACCGCACCCGCAGGTCGCTTCCTGAACAGCGCGGACACACCGGAACCGGTGACACATCTCCTGTCCAACGGGCGCTACTCGGTCATGCTGACGGCGGCCGGATCCGGATACAGCCGCTGGAACGGACAGGCCGTCACGCGGTGGCGGGAAGATCTTACCCGAGACGATCACGGATCATATCTGTTTATGAAAAACCGCCGGACGGGCAGCATCTGGTCCGCAGGACTTCAACCGTGCGACAAGCGTCCGGACACATATGGCGTGGCGTTTCATGAAGACCGCGCTGATTTCGTCCGTCAGGATGATGCAATTATCACGACGCTCGAAATTCGCGTGTCCGCGGAAGACGATGCCGAAGTCCGCGTGGTATCGCTCCTGAATACAGGCAGTGAAGCTGCGGAGCTCGACGTAACCTCTTATATCGAGCTGGCTTTGCTGGCCCAGAACGCCGACCTGGCTCATCCTGCGTTCACCAAGCTCTTCGTTCAGACGGAATATATGCCGCAGGCACGGGCCCTGATCGCGACGCGCCGGAAGCGCATGTCGGACGAGCCGGAAATCTGGGCCGCCCATCTGATCGTGACCCCCGGTCCGATCGAGATCGAAACCGACCGTGCCCGCTTCATCGGCCGCGGCCGGGACCTGAGCCGCGCACTGACCATTACGGACGACACCGCACTGTCAGGCTCGACGGGCACGGTTCTCGATCCCATCTTCTCGATCCGCACGCGCATTTCAGTCCGCGCCGGAAGCACGGTGCATGTTGCATTCTGGACGATGACAGCCAGCAGCCGCGCGGCATTGTTGGACATGATCGACACGCACGCGGACCAGGCGGCTCTCGAACGAGTCCGGACGCTTTCGTGGACCCAGGCGCAAGTGCAGTTGCGACATCTCGATATCATGCCTCCAACAGCCGAGCTTTTTCAGCGTCTGGCATCGCACATCCTGTACGCAGGCCCGTCGCTTCGCCGCGAATCCGGCGCCATGAGCAGGGGAGCCGGGGCGCAGTCGCTTCTCTGGGAACAGGGGATATCCGGAGATCTTCCGATTCTTGTCCTCCGCGTCGGCAAGAATTCCAACATGGATACCGTCCGCACGCTTCTGCTTGCCCATGAGTATTTCCGGCTGAAGCTCCTGGCGGCCGATTTCGTCATCCTGAATGAACAGCCGACCTCCTATCTGCAGGAGCTGCAGACGTCGCTGGAACAGATGATTCATGCCGTGCCTCGCGCTGGCGAGGCAGCAGGCGCCGTGCGTGTCCTGCGCACCGACCTGGTATCATCCGCAGCCAGAAGCATGATCCTGTCGACGGCGCGTGTCGTGTTGACGGCCGACCAAAGCCTGCTGCAGCAACTCGATCAGGCGGAGCGGTCGGACATGCATCCTCCGGTATCGCCCGCACCGAGGGTCGATCATCCTGCTTCCGCTTTTGCCCTACCCGCCATGCAGGACCTCGAGTTTTTCAATGGTCACGGCGGATTTGCGGACGATGGCGCAGAATACGTGGTGGTTCTTCGCCCCGGCCAGACCACGCCGGCACCCTGGGTCAACGTCATTGCAAACGATACGTTCGGGTTTCAGGTCTCCGCCGACGGCAGCGGCTATACATGGTCGGGCAACAGCCGCGATCATCAGATCACGCCATGGTCGAACGACCCGGTCTGCGATCGCGCAGGCGAAGTCTTTTATTTGCGGGACGAAAACACGGGCACTCTCTGGTGTCCTGCCGCTGCTGTTCGACGGGATCGCAACGCGACCTACGTGACGCACCATGGGCGGGGATATTCGCGACAGGAGCGCGTTGCGCATGGCATCGCGAGCACATTGCTCCAGTACGTGCCGCCTGCCGATCCGATCAAGATCACCCGTCTTGCGCTTCACAACCACTCCAGCCAGCCACGGACCCTGTCCGTCACGGCTTATGTGGAATGGGTCCTGGGAGCGGCCCGGGGATCGACCGCGCCGTTCACCGTCACCGAACTCGACGAGGAAACGGGAACGCTGTTTGCGCGGAACAGCTGGGATGCGACCTACGGCGGATGCGTCGCCTTTGCCGATATCGGCGGCTATCTCACGGCCGTCTCCGGCGACCGCACCCACTTCCTGGGGCGTAATGGCACGACGGAGAATCCCGCAGCCTTTTCCCGGCCCGATGGCGTGAAAGGACAGACCGGGGCCGGCCTCGATCCATGCGGCGTGCTTCAGACGATCGTCACGCTTCCGCCGGGTGGAAAGGTGGAGGTCCTGTTTCTGCTTGGCGAAGGTGCGTCCGCCGATGCTGCCCGCGCCCTTGTCGCGCGCTATCGCACCATCGACCTTGATGCGGTGCTGAACACCGTTCAGGAACACTGGCGCCATGTGACCGACATGATCCAGGTCCGGACACCTGATCGCAGCATGGATCTCATGCTCAACGGCTGGCTGCTGTATCAGACACTTTCCAGCAGGGTCCAGGCACGGGCCGGTTTTTATCAGGCCAGCGGCGCTTACGGCTTTCGGGATCAGCTGCAGGACGGAATGGCGCTCGCACTGTCATGTCCCGAACGTGTCCGCGGCCATCTGCTCCGCGCTGCAGGTCAGCAGTTCATCGAAGGCGACGTACAGCATTGGTGGCTGCCCCAGACCGGTGCCGGAGTCCGCACACATATCTCTGACGACCGCGCGTGGCTTGCATATGCAGTCGCGCACTACATCACGACAACGGGCGATGCCGGGATACTCGATGAAGTCGTGAACTTCCTCGAAGCCCCTGCCCTGCCAATCAGTGAGCACGATCGCTTCGCGATACCCGCCACCTCTGTAGAGACAGGGTCCCTGTTCGAACATTGCGCACGCGCGCTCGATCACAGCATGGCAGTGGGCGCCCATGGATTGCCGCTCATGGGAACGGGCGACTGGAACGACGGCATGAACCGTGTCGGTGAACAGGGGCGCGGCGAGAGCATCTGGCTGGGCTGGTTTCTGCATGCTGCACTCCACGCATTCATCCCGCTTGCGCAGGCGCGCCGCGAGAGCGCGCGTGCCCGGGCGTGGCAGGATCACGCGAGCGCTCTGGTGACCGCACTGGAAACGACATGGGATGGAGACTGGTATCTTCGGGCCTATTTCGATGGCGGAACGCCGCTTGGGTCCCGGCTCGATACCGAATGCCAGATCGATGCCATCGCGCAGTCATGGGCCGTCCTGTCGAAGGCAGCCTCGCCGGAGCGCGCGGAACATGCCATGCGCTCCGTGCTTGCACGCCTGAGCCGCCCGAAGGACAAGCTTGTGCTGGTCCTATCGCCCCCGTTTGATACGGCAAGTCCTGACCCGGGTTATATACGTGGGTATCCTCCCGGGATACGCGAGAATGGCGGCCAGTACACTCATGCCGCACTCTGGACGGTCATGGCCGTTGCATCTTTGGGTGACGGCGATCGGGCGCAGGCATTGTTTCACACCCTTAATCCGGTCAATCACGCGCGGACTCCGGAAGAAGTCGCCCGCTATCATCTGGAACCCTATGTGGTCGCGGCTGACATTTATTCGACAGAGCCACATGTCGGTCGAGGTGGCTGGTCGTGGTACACCGGCTCGGCAGGCTGGATGCAGCGCGTGGGCACGGAATTCATCCTGGGCATTCAGATTCGGGGCGACAGCCTGCTCATCGATCCCTGCATCCCCCGCGGCTGGCCAGACTTCGAGGCAACGATCCGCTGGCGTCGCACCAGCTATCATGTCTCGGTTTTCAATCCCATGCACGTCTGCCGTGGCGTCAGCCAGATCAAGCTCGATGGGAACGCCCTGTCCGTTACGAACATCGTCAACCTTGTCGATGATGGCGGCCGGCATGAGGTGGACGTTCAACTCGGAGGACGCTTGCAAGCGGCTGCGGCCCTCTAAGAGTACTCTGGCAAAGCGCAGAAATTTCGGGGCTGGAGTATCGACACCCATTGGACCCCGGAAGGTCGAGATACGTTGCTTCGGACAGGCATCACAGCCGTCCGAAGCAACGCACCCTGATGAAATGCCTTACTGCCAGCGGAAAGTTTTAAAAGCCCGTTGACAGTGTGACGAGGGCGGCAAAGTTGCCACCGACGAGGTAGACAGGTGAGCCAGCACTTACGCTGTTGCCGAAGATACCCTTCCGGCTCATGGCCGTCGCGGCTGAACTGCCCGGAATGGATCGATAGATGTTGTTGCCGAGATTGATCAGGTTGAGCTGAATCTTCGGCCCCTTCAGCGGACCGACCTTGCTCAGGCGATAGCCGAGGGCCAGATCGGAGACGACATAGCCCGGCATGCTCTGATCGTTCATGAACGTCGAATACATCTTGCTCTGGTAGCGAAGATCGAAATTGCCGAAGAAGTGACCCGAGTCATATGCGAGGCCGACCGAAGCCGTGAACTTCGGTGAATCCACAGCTTTTTTTCCGGCCGTGGGCAGATAGTCGATGACTGAAATTCCCGCAGCGTTGGTCGCAGCGACCGGCACGTTGTTGTCCATCGTGGCATGCAGATACTGCCCCGAGACATACGGGCTGAAATGATGCCATGGGCGAAGGCCGAGTTCCGCCTGCACACCGCGGGAAGTCTGGCCGCCCACGTTGATCGGCTCGGATATCAGGGTGTTCGTGTAGGGCAGATAGCCGGACGACGTCACCTGATGGTTGGTCATGTTCGCGTTGAACAGCGAGATCTGGAAGTTATAGAGACCGGAATGGCGATAGCCGATTTCTTCCGAGATGTCGTATTCCGACTTGAGGGAGCCGGGCTGTTCGACAGCCGAAGCCGAGTTCGGGTCAAAGATCTGGCTGTACGCCTCAACAGATTCCGGCGCACGAAACGATGTTGAGCCGTTGATATAGACCTGGTCACGCGGCGTGATCTGATAACTCGCCGAGAACTGAGGCAGCGGCTCGAAATAATTCCCCGCGACCTTATAGGGATCGGCGCCCGGGACATTGTTGGTGCCGGAGCGCGACACCATGGCAGCGCGGAAGCCGGCCGAAATCGTCAGCTTGTTGTTGAGAAGCTTCAACGTGTCGGCGATGAACAGCGCATTGACCTGCTGCTTGAAATTCAGGTTGTAGCCCGACAGGATGCGGCCGCCCGGAACGTAGATCGGGTATTTGCCGTACAGATTGGCCGCCTCGCCCTCATAATTAACGGGCGTGAACGTCTCGACTTCCTGGTGGGTCGTATAAGAATACCAGTAGCCGAAGGTCACGTTGTTGTGGCCGTGCGTCCAGGAAATCGAGTTGTTGATGGCGCTCGAATTCTGGTCCCACGGGTCAACGCTCGCCGTAGTCAGCGTATTGTTCGTGGCATAAGGCTGATTGAGATTTCCATATTGCTCGGTCCCGTTATAGCCACCGGACGCCGGGATGTTCTCGCCGCCGGTCGAGGGACCGTGCTGATGCACGAAATACGGCGTAATATTCAGGTGTATTTCGTCGCTCAGCGTGAAGTGCATGGGCGCCACGACATCAAGCGAATTGAAGCCGGAGAAATTCAGCTTGTAGTAATTCGCATTGCCCGGCGTGTAGGTCGGGCTGTAATAAACGCTCGCCTTGCTGGCTGCCCACTGGGCGGCCGTTGGCTCGCGCCAGCTCGTCTGCTGCTGGGCGTTATATCCGAAAATGGCGGAAATCGAATTGTCCTGACCCCATTCCTTCACGAATTTTGCATCGATATGATAGCGATGAAGTCCGCCGGGGCCGCGCCAGTTATTATTCGACAGGTGAGAAAACGACACATAGCCGCGAATGCCGCTCTGGCCGATATCGCCCGTTTCCAGACGCATGAATTCCTTGTTTGCGCTATGGGTTCCACCCATCACGCTCATGTATCCGCCCGCATGATGGCTCGGGTTGAGCGCCGTCGCCGTGATTTCACCACCCGTTGCATTGAACAGCGGCGCGTTCAGATCGGGCGATCCCTGCGAAACAGTCACGGATGCGAGATTTTCGGTGTCGACGAGCATCGATGTGTAAGGCTGGTAATTGATCGGATCGGCCAGCGGCGCGCCTTCGAACAGATACCCGATCTGGCTCTCATTGAAGCCGCGCATGGTAATCGTATCGCCGGTCACGCCGAGCGGATCCTGGCTGCCGAACGTCACACCGGGAAGATTGGCGATCATCGACGAGATGTTGCCCGTAGGCGCCTGTTTGGCGATGAAATCGCGCGTGACACCACTTTGCGAACGTGGCGCCGTCTGATGCGGCATCAGGCCGCCGCCGGGCGTTGTGTTCGTCGTGCCGTCTGCATTGCGACGCGCACCTGAGACGGAAATTTCCTCGGTCTGCGGCGTGGCCGGCCCGAGAACGCCACTTTCCGTCACGCTTGGACGGCGATGTTGTGCAGGCGGCGTGGCCGAAGCCTTGGCAGGATGAGCACGGTGCGCCTTCAGCTGGGGCTGCGCGCTGTCCTGCGCGACCGCCTTGCTGAAATGCAGACCGTTTCCAGAAAGAAAGGCTGCGCAACACAGAAGAATGTTTCGATTTGACAGGCGCATGCCGACATCCCGGATCAGGTTGATGATTGCGTTTTCAACACGCTATTCGCGCTCGTAATTGCCAAGAAAGGCGCGCACGCGCGTTGTTATCAACGATCGTTTTGCACCCACACCGAAACCCTATCCAGAGCGTTTCTGGATCGCAATAGTTTAATGATGGAACAAAGGTCTTTTTTGTGACAGCGGCGTTTTGCGTTGTAAAACTGCGACGAATCCGCCTCCAAAGCACGGGCGTCTCGGCACATAAAGCAACAGCCCACTTAGTTTTCGTCAGTAAACAAAGCGGCGTTTCATCGTGGACTGCCCTCCGGCACACCGACGTCTGAAGCTCGTCTTCCTTCAGGCAACGCAATCGCCGCGGCGACTGAAGCAGCCTTGTCGGCGCAACCGGAGGATGCCCGTAATCATCCTTGCGCCCGGATGAACTATGGAACGCCTGTGCGCTGACTTCGGAGCAACACGCCGGGCAAGATCGCACTTTTCGATATCGCGTCATTCGGTCCCGATGATCGCGCCGGACGCCTGCGCATCGGCACGTCGCTGTCTCGCGATAGCCGTGCGCAGGTCGATGTCGACGCTACAGCCTTGCCGCCCGCGCTTCGCGCTGTTCGCAACCCGCCTGAGAATGAGCCGGGAGTGGTCCGGGCGCGTCTCGCCCGTCTTTTCTGACCGGACCTCGTCCTGTCCGGTCATGCGAGGCGTGAGGGCATTCGACGCCCGCACTCCCCCATGACGGACTGCTCCCGGAGCGCGAGTTTACACGGCTCCGGGAGCATATCCCGGCCTTTCCTCAGTGCGCCGCGTTAACCAGCGCCTCAAGTCCCGGCAGAATATCGATCAGCAGGCCGCTGGGCGGCAGCTTGCTCTTGTAGGACGCAACATGGCTTTCGCATGCCGCAAAGGCCTGTTTCTGAACGTCGATCTGACGTGCGGCCTTGGCATGCCAGGCGGCGTCGTGTCGGCCACGCTCCATTGCCTCGAGGCCAGTGATGGCGAGCGCCGAAAGCTGTTGCGAGACGGGACGCGCGGCCTGCAGCATCGGCGTGTTGGCCACCGTCGCGTAAGCCGCGTCATTGCCGGCAAGCGTCTCGAGACGCGCACGCAGATCTGCTTCGACGGTCCTGTCGCCCGCGGCGTAGCGTTCCGCCAGGCCGTTGAACGTCATTGCCACGAAACTGTCGGGAGCCGCGATCGCACCGGGCGCATTCAGCATCTCGTCGCCACCATGGTACGCAAGCCGGTTCATCGCATAGTTCCGGACGGGACTCGTCACCGATGTCAGCACGGTCAGCGGCGTGATGTTGGCCGGCGTCAAACGCGCGATCATACGCGCTTCGTTTCGCGATGCCTCGATCCCGGTGGTCTCGAGCTCGGCCTGCACGATCGGAAGCCGACGCTCCATGTCCGCGCTATCCGAGACAGATTGCGGCGACCAGAAACGCTCGGCAATGGCCGCCGAGCGCGGCCAGAGGCGTGCGTCAAGCATCTCGTCCGAGACGATTTCGCTCCAGAGCGGCGCATCGCCGCCCAGCACGAGCGCCTTCTGCGCGTCATCGAGTGGCGGCGCGTTCGGATCGAGGGTAAAGGCCTCGCGTGCCGGATCGGGCGCCTGACCGGGCGTAGGCGCTTCCGGGGGCAGGCCATCCGCTTTGACGTCAAACGGATCGACCGCATAGTGCTGCCGTGAGGGTCTCAGCAGATCGAGATAATAGCCGGACGAGACGACCACAGGGTGTCCGGCCTTCGTCGCCGAACCGATCCATTTCGATCCGCGCCAGGCTTCGACAACGACATCCTTCGGGATCGGCGCCTCACTGACCTCGTCCCACCCCATCATGATCTTTCCCCGGCGGGCAAGCATATGCTCGACCTTCGCGGTGAAAGCCGCCTGGAGGGCCGGCGCATCGGCATAGCCATGAGCCTTCATATAGGCAGCGATCTTCGGGTTGTCCGTCCATTGCGAGGGCGACACCTCATCGCCGCCGGAATGGAAATACCGGTCCGGGAACAGCGCGCTCATTTCACCATAGAGCGCATCCATGAAATGCAGGACGTCCGGCTGGGTCGGGTCCAGGGCTGCCGTGTTCAGATTGAGGTGCTGAGAACACGTCGTCCGCGTTTCCCCCGCGACGGACGTCGTGGCGCAGGAGCTTTTCCAGTTCTTGGTCATTGGCACCGGCTGCTGTGCGGCCAGACCCGGATAGGCTTGAAGCAGGGACAGAGAGTGTCCGGGAATATCGAACTCGGGGACGATGCGGATGCCGCGATCGGCGGCATACGACACGACCGTCCGGATCTGTGCCTGCGTGTAGTACTGGTTGTGACCGCCGACGTCCTGCAGCTTCGGATACAGCCTGCTTTCGACGCGGAATCCGGTGCCGTCGCTCAGATGCCAGTGCAGCACGTTGAGCTTGGTCATTTCCATCGCATCGAGTTGCCGCTCGACCGAATCGACCGACATGAAATGGCGCGAGACATCGATCATGATGCCGCGCCAGGGGAAGCGCGGCGCATCGTCGATCACGGCATCGGCGAATGTCGCCCCCTGCGGTGTTCTCTGCACGAGTTGCAGAAGCGTCGCCAGACCGTGCAATACGCCGGCCGGGCCGTTGGCGCTCAGCTCGACGCCGTTCGGCGCAACCTTGAGAGTATAATTTTCCTTTTCCTGAAGCGTCAGATAGGCAGGATCCGCACCAAAGCGGATGTGCAGCATCAAGGGCGCGCCGCCGGTCATGGGCCCTGCAAGCGCGGACAGGCGCGTCTCGAACCGGGTGACCGCGCGACGCAGCAGGGGTGTTGGACGCATTCCGTCCCAGACAACCTGCACGCCCTGCCCCAACGGTGCTGCGCCACCATCGAATGAGGCGCTCTGCGGTATCGGCATCAGCGCCGGGGCGGCTTCGGCCTGGCCCGCCCGTGCGGACAACAGGGCAAGAGCTGCGCAGCCGGCGAGAAGGCGCGATGCATGGCGTCGACAGAATGGCGTCATGTCAGGCAATTTCCTGTGCTGGTGATAAAGGATTGGATTGATCAGTCGAAAGGCCGAAGTGCCGCGCGAAATGCGCGGATCACGTCCGGATCGGCAGCCGCGCGGGTGGCACCAAAGCCCAGCGCGCCCACAGTCTCGGCGTAACGGATCGGCCGGCCGCGGCAGGACGCATGGACCGCGCGGACACCGGTTTCATGCAGCAGGGCCGCGACATTCTCGGGTCGCACGCCACTGCCCGCCATGATGTCGATGCGCCCGGCCGAAGCCTGAACAAGCGCCCGGAGCGTCCCGGCACCATCGGAAGCCGCCGGTGCACCGCCTGACGTCAGAATACGTTCGAACCCGAGGCGGATCGCGGCCTCCATCGCAGCGAACGGATCCGGCACCAGATCGAACGCGCGATGAAGCGTGCGGCCAAGCGGCCCGCACGCATCGCTCAGCCGCGACAACATCGCTTCATCGAGCGTCCCGTCCGCACGGCTTGCCCCCAGAACGACACCTGCGAGGCCGCTCTCGCGGGCGACGGCGATGTCGGCCAGCATGATCGCCTCCTCATCGGGGGCGAACACGAAATCGCCTGCACGCGGCCGGATCATTGCATAGACCGGCACGCTGCTGTCTGCGGCCTGCCGCATCAAACCAGCACTGGGCGTCAGCCCACCAACTGACAGCGCCGCGCACAGCTCGATGCGTGACACTTCCGGGACCTGGACCGCGTGCAGACTGCCAGCGTCGTCCAGGCAGATTTCGAGATCGATCATGCCCATGCCGCCTTCGAGATATGCGCGGCGAACAGCGCGCGCGTGTAGGGATGTCTCGGTGCCTCGAGCAGCGTCTCAGGCGCGCCCTCCTCCACGATCCGGCCACCCTGAAGGACAATGCCCCGGTCGCACAACACGCGCACGACCGCCAGATCATGTGTGATGAACAGGAGCGACAAGCCCAGATCATCACGCAGATCCATGAGAAGATTGAGAATCTGCGCCTGTACCGAGATGTCGAGAGCGGCCGTCGCCTCGTCGGCGATCAACAGCTGCGGTTCGACGGCCAGCGCCCGGGCAATACCGATGCGCGCGCGCTGCCCACCGGAGAACATGTGCGGCATGCGGTCATAGGCGCTCTCCGGAAGGCCGACGCGTCCGAGCAGGGTCATGACCCGCCGACGTCGTTCGCGCGCAGGAACGATGCCATGAATCGCAAGCGGTTCCGCAATCTGGGCGCCGACTGTCATCTTCGGATCCAGACTGGCCACGGGATCCTGAAAGATCATCTGCACATGACGGGCACGCGATCGACGCGCCATGTCATCGCCGAGCGTGATGCGGCCGGCGCTGACCGGGGCCAGGCCTACGACCGCCCGGGCGATCGTGCTCTTGCCCGACCCGGACTCGCCGATCAGCCCGACGATTTCTCCCGGTGCGACGCGCAGGGACACCCCCCTGACGACCGGCACGTCACGTTTGCGCCATGGCGGTCCGGCACGAAAAGAGACGTGCAGATCGTCGATATCCAGAAGCGGACTCATGGCGCGACAGCCCATTCATCGGCGCGCACGCAGGCAACGCGCCGCGCACCGACAAATTCCCGCGCCTGAACCGGTGCAGCAACGCATGGCGGAAGGCTCTGATCGCAACGTGGGGCGAATGCACAGGAAACGGGGCGCGCGGCAGGCAGCGGCACCGAGCCCGGCATCACGCGCAGGCGCCGTCGTCCTGTCGCATCCACGATCATGGACGACGGGTCGGGCATCGAAGCCAGCAGACCACGCGTATAAGGATGACGGGGGGCGCGCAGGACTTCCCGGATCGGGCCCTCTTCCATCAGGCGGCCGGCATACAGGACCGCGACACGATCCGCGATCACTGCGGCCGCGCCGAGGTCATGGGTGATGAACAGCGTGCTCGTGCCCATCTCGGTCGCCAGTTCGCGGATCAGGGCGAGAATGCGACCCTGCGTGCTGGCATCCAGCGCCGTCGTCGGTTCGTCGGCGATCAGCAGGGCCGGCCTGGCGCTCAGGGCCATCGCGATCATGACCCGCTGGCGCATTCCGCCGGACAGCCGGTGCGGATAGGCCTCGAGGCACTGCGCCGGATCCGCGATACCGGTACGTCCGAGCAAGGCTTCCGCCGCCTGCCGCGTGGCGCGGCGGCCGACGATATCAGGTCGATGCAGAGCCAGACATTCGCCGATCTGCGCGCCGATCCGCATGGACGGATTCAGGGCACTCATCGGTTCCTGAAAGATCATGCCGATGCCTCGCCCCTGCACCGCACGCCTCTGCCTGGCCGTCAGCGCTGCAAGATCGACGCGCTTCTCTCCGTCCGAGAAAAGGATCCGTCCATCACGGATCGAACCACCCCGCAACAATCCCATGACCGCCAGAGCCGTGACGCTCTTGCCGGAACCGGACTCGCCCACCAGCGCCAGCGTCTCGCCCCGCGCGATGTGAAACGATACGGCGTCGAGTGCCGCCACATCGGCAAAATCGACGCGCAGTCCCGAGACTTCGAGAACAGGGTCCTGCGTCATGCAGCCCCGTTCCGCGGTGTCTGCCCCCGCGGTTGCGGCGACCAGTCGAAGACCGGATCGAACGGATACGTCGGGCGATGCGTGCGCAGGCGCTGCAGGTTCGCTACGTCCTGATTGACGACGCCGTCGGACAAGGCCATCAACGAGGGGTTCGCAAGAGGCGCGAGATCCGGCGAGAGATAGCCCGATTTGACGACCAGAATGCGCGTTGTGCCCGGATCCCGGCCAAGGCGCTCGAAATCGCCCAGGTTGTGATACGGACGACGACGGGCTGCCAGGACGATCGTGATACCGCGATGTTGCAGCACGGCCTCGCGGTCGCGCGGATCCTGCGCGTCAATCAGACGCGTCACCACGCACGGCAGCGATACGCGCCCGCCCGACGGATCGAGCGTTGCTCCGATATCGAAAATCGCCTCTGCCCCCGCGCCGATGGCAAACGCGTGCGCGCAGGCCGGAGCATCCGTAATGGCCGCGATGACGACGCCCTGCGCATCGCGCAATGCCAGTTCCGCCAGAACGTCGGCACGATCGCCCACACCGCCGCCCGTCGGATTATCGCCGGAATCCGCGATGATGGCAGGCGATGTCCGACTTTCCATGGCCTTGCCGACGCACTCTGCGATCGTGCCGGTTTCGCAGCCGAAGGCAAAGGCGTTTCGTGCCTGCCAATAGGCGTCGGCGAGTTCCGAAGCGGCCGATGTCAGCTGTCCGTAGTCCGTCCCGGTGAAGACGACAGATGCCGTCGCGCGCGGCTCGTCCGCCCATACATAGCCGACCATCAGCGACGCGTCCCATATGCCGGGTCGCGCATCCAAGGCCGGCAGGCGCGCATAGAGCCCTTTGGCCGGCTCGTCCTCCGTACTCGTTCTCTCGCCGGGCAACAGCACCGGAACGGGCGCCCATACGATCATCGGGCGCACGCCGGTGTGCAGCGCGTCGACCAGCATCTCGACGGCCCGGCGCATCGTGCGTTCGACATCGATGTGAGGTGCCGTGCGGTAGGCGGAGAAGATATCGAGCGCATCGGTGATGGGCTGGCTTACGTTGCCGTGCAGGTCGTAACTCGCGGCAACGATGCAGTCCGGCCCCACGACCGCCCGGGCAGCGGTGATCCAGTCGGCCTCGGCGTCATCGAGCCCCTCGACCGACATCGCGCCATGCATCGCGAGATACAGCCCGTCGAGCGGCAGGCTGGCGCGCAGGAGCGTGAGAAACCTGCCTTTCATGGCCTCGTAGGCCGCGCGCGCAATCGGACCGCCGGGGACCGCGCGCGCGTGCAGAAGCGGCAGGAAATCAGCTTCGAAATCCTTCAGGAACGCGAAATACGGCATGGCCGCGAGATCGCTTTCGCTGTTGATGCGGAAGACGTCTTCCGTCATCAGGACGGGATTGTAGGTGCTGCACTCGGTATGGATTCCACCGACGGCAATACGCGGGCGCGTGTTCATGTCCATTCGTTCCCGAAAAGAAATTTCTGCGCTGCGAGACTGGCAGCGCCCTTGGCAAAACTGTCGTCTTCCAGCCCGCGCAATGTCAGCGTCGTCTGGACACCGGCGCGACGCAGTACATGGGTTTCCATCTCCTGCCGCAGGACCCGACCGAAGACACTGTCCTTCAGAGCCGGATCGAGAATGACCAGAACCTGGCTCGGGTCGAACATCTGAACCAGCTGTGCCAGGGCAATGCCGAGCGCTGCACCGGCACGATGCAGGATGGCCAGCGCTTCGGGATGGCCATCGGCCGTCATCGCCGCCAGTTCGTCGATGTCCGATGTGAGCCCCGCCTGCCGCGCGGCCCCCCGGATGGCCTGAAGCGACGACACGGTTTCCAGACAGCCGCGATTGCCGCAACGGCACGGCAGCGCGCCGCTTCCATCCAGTGCGATCGGCGAATGCGAAATCTCGCCGGCTCCCCCATGGTGGCCACGGTGAAGCCGGCCATTCACGATGTGTGCGCTGCCGATGCCATCGCCGACAAACACGAGGCTGAAATCGGGACAATCGCCGGATGGGCCGAACAACTGCTCCCCCAGGATCAGCGCATTGGCGTCGTTCTCCACGAAGACAGGCAGCCCGGTCACGGCCGACAGGCCACCCGCGACATCGACGTTTACCCAGCCGAGTGCCGTCGATGCCAGCGAGATACGCCCGTCGCGCGATACGAAACCCGGCTGGGCGACACCGATGCCCGCAATCGGCCCGGCGCCGGAGCCCGCCCGCTTGCGCACGATATCGACCGCCCGGGCCAGGCCTTCGAAACATGCATGCGGGTCCGTCTCGCGCGGCATGACATACCGGGCCAGGATGCGCCCATGTGGATCGGTCATGACGACCGTCGTCGGGTCGGCGTGAAGGGAGATACCGATGAAGCTCGCCGCGTCGCTGCACAGGCCGAGCGTGATCGACGGGCGTCCCTGCCCGAAAACGACCGCCTCCTCACGCAGGACGCCGCGCGCAATCAGGTCGCGCACCAGCATCGATATGCTGGCCTTGCTGACGTCGAGCGCGCGCGCAAGGTCGGTACGGCTCATAGCGCCGAGCCGGCTGAGCGTGCTGAGGATGCGATGGTGGCCCGCTGAGAACATTGCGCGCGATACGTCCGACTGGTGAAGAACTTATTTCGTTTGATAAACCAACTTCCTGTCAATAGAAGAATGAGGTGAATTAACGACAGCACTTGTTTTCCTTGGGATTTCTCGCGACGCCCCAAGGGTCATTTTCGATCACGCACGAGCGCCTATGCGACGATCTGTCTTCCTCTGCTGCATCACTGCCGGTTTCGCGATGAAAAGTGCGGCCGCCGCCTGTGCGGCCGGCCTGACGGTCATGCTGGCCGAGCCACCACGCAGCATGGACCCGGCCGATCAGAACGCGACCGCGACCCACTCCATCCTTGCACCATTCTACGAGAGTCTGGTGCAACAAGATGAAACGGGCTCGATCCGTCCCGGATTGGCAACAAGATGGTCAGGCTCGGTAGATGGTCGCGTCTGGCGTTTCACCTTGCGTCCGCATGTTCTCTTTCATGACGGCGCACCGTGCGATCCGGAAGCAGTCGCAGCCTCTCTGAAACGGCTCATCGATCCAAAAGCCGGGCTTGCCGGCGCTGGCGTATTCCGAGGCCTGATCATGGACGTTGCAGAGGACGGGCAGGACGTCGTCATCACGCTTGCACGCCCTTATGCGGACATCCTCCACCTTCTGGCCATGACACAGGCTGCCGTCGTCTCTCCGATCGCAGCCCGAGGCGGCACGCTCGGACGACATGCGGATGGAACGGGACCGTTTCGTTTCGGGGACTGGCAGGACGGCGACCACGTGCGTGCGCTGCGATTCGACCGCTACTGGGGTGCGGCACCGTCGCTCGACTGGATCAACTGGACATGGTCGCCAGAGCCCTCGGTGGTCAACATGGCCCTGCAGACGGGAGATGCCAACGTGGTCATGCCGATCTCTCCTGTCTTTGCAGACCTGTATACGCCGGGGCGGCCGGCATCGGCCGAAGCTGTCGTTTACCGGGCTCCGGGCAGTGCGCTGTTCTGGGCGGCGCTGAACACGCGCCTGCCCCCGCTGAACGACCCGCGCGTCCGGCGTGCCCTGAGCCTGTCCATCGATCGTCGCGCGCTTGTCGCGGGGCTGCTGCATGGAAACGGACAGCCGGCCTGTTTCGCAATCACGCCGGAAACGCCGGGTGCACGCGGCTGCGGCGCTGCGGCGGGCGCAGATATCGATCAGGCACGGACGCTTCTGGAACAGGCCGGATGGCACAAGGGCTTTTCCATCACCGCCGTCGTGCAGGAGCCGGAGGAGCCGATCGCCGAGGCCCTGCAGGCGATGTGGCGCAGCATCGGCGTCAGGCTCGTCATCAGGCGGCAGGAAGCCGGTGTCTGGGTGCAGTCCGCCTTCGCCCCGCCGGATGAGAAGAAGCGCAGCGAAACCGGCGTCATCATTTCCTCATGGTCCGCGCCGTTCGTCGCCGATCTCCAGATCCGCCCGCTCTATGCCGCGGCCAGTGCCGCACCGGCCGGCGCCAATCTGGGCTTCTACGATAATCCGATAGTCGATGCGGAGATCGAGGCGGCCGCCGGTACACTCGATCCGATCGGACGCGCGGCGTTGTACGGCACGATCCAGACACGCCTTGCAGATGATGCGCCCATGCTGCCTCTCTACGTGCAGGACGATCTGTTCGGCGTTCGCCGCGACATCGAAGGTGTCACCAGCCTTCCGGATGGGGAAATCGTCGTGACACAGGCGCACCGGAGGCCCGTTCGATGACAGGTGTCGCGCGCCGGGTTACCACCCTTCTTGTGGTCATGCTGTTCGTCTCGGCCGTTGTCTTCGTGGCAATTCATTCATTGCCCGGTGATCCAGCGCGGCTGATGGCAGGCCCACAGGCACCCCGGAGCGTGATCGATGCCCTTCATGCCCGCCTCGGTCTGGATGAACCGCTGTCAGCACAATACGTCCATTTCCTGAAACGCGCCCTCAGCGGGGATTTCGGCCTTTCCCTTCGCGACGGGACGCCGGTCGGTGCTGCCATCGCACAGCGCCTGCCCTACTCGCTCCTGCTGGGCGGCCTGTCCTATGTGCTGGCCATCGTGATCGGCGTGCCGGGCGGAACGCTGGCCGCGGTCCGTGTCGGCCAGTGGCCCGATCACCTGCTGATGGCCGCGACCCTGGTGGGCGCATCGTTGGCCGGATTCTGGGTTGCCCTTCTCGGCATGGAGATCTTCGCCGTCAGGCTTCACTGGCTGCCGCTTATGGGCGCGGGCGACTGGCGGCACTATATCCTGCCGGTCATGGTGCTGGCCCTGATGCCGGCCGCGCTGATCCTTCGCATGACGCGCACCGGAATGCGCGACGTTCTGCGTCAGGACTATATCCGCACGGCCCGCGCCAAGGGACTTCCGCCTGCCATCGTTCTGACGCGTCACGCGTTGCGAAACGCCATGGTGCCGGTCGTCACAGTCATCTGCCTCAATCTCGGCGGGCTGATCAGCGGCGCGGTGGTCACGGAGACGGTGTTCGACTGGCCGGGCATCGGACGCCTGCTGATCGATGCCGTGCGCTATCGCGACTACCCGATGATCCAGGGCATCACGCTTCTGTCGATCCTGGGCGTCCTCGGCGCCAACCTGGTCGCGGAAATCCTGATCGCGTGGCTTGATCCCCGCACGCGGGGCAACTGACATGATCCGCATCATGCGCCGCCATCCTGCCCTGTGCCTCGGAGCCATGCTCTGCGGGCTTGCCCTCGTGCTGGGCGCCATCGGCCCCGTCGTGATCGGAGGCGACCCTTCGGCACAGGACCTCTATCATGTGCTGCAACCGCCTTCATGGACCCATCCCTGCGGCACCGATGCCTTTGGTCGCGATATCTTCCTGCGGCTGATCTACGGTCTGCGGCTGACGATGTATGAAGTGGTCGTCAGCACGGCATGCGCCGCGGGCATCGGCATTCCGCTCGGTCTTTTCTCCGCCATGGCGCCATCGTGGCTGGATCGCGCGATCATGGGCCTGTCCGACATGGCCTTCGCCTTTCCCGGCCTGGTGCTGGCATTGCTGATCGTCAGTCTGCTGGGACCGGGCCTGTTTCACGCCCTGCTGGCGATAGCGGCCTTCTCGATTCCGATCTACACGCGGCTTGCGCGAAACCTGACGCATGCGCTGCGGCATGCGACCTATATCGAGGCATTGCAGGTGCTGGGCGCATCGCGCGCGCGCATCCTGTTCCGTCACATGCTGCGCAACATCGCGGCACCCGTTCTCGTGCAGATCACCCTGGGCGCAGGTACGGTCGTCCTGTCCGCGGCAAGTCTCTCTTTTCTCGGTCTCGGCGCACAACCGCCCATGCCGGAATGGGGCACGATGATGAGCGACGGGCGCAACGTGCTTGGAGCCGCATTCTGGCCATGCCTGTTTCCGGGACTTGCCATCGCGCTGGCCGTCATCGGGCTCAACTGCCTGGGAGATGGACTACGCGAAGCACTGGACGCCCGGTCCGAACAATCCTGAACGAGACAATGACACTCACATCCCCTCTTCTCTGCGCCGATATCGGCGGCTCGTTCATCGACTGCGCGCAGGTCTATCCGGACGGAACGCTCGGTCCGCGAGACCGGACACCCACGCCGACCGACGATCTCGATGCGTTCCTGACAGCAATGGCGGACATTGCCGCCCGACACCCGGGCGTCGATCTCCACATCGCGCTGGCAGGACTGCAGGATCCGGCGACCGGGATCTGCACGGCGGCAAACATCCCTTGCGTCAACGGCGTCGGTCTCGCCGGTCGTCTGAGCGCCTTGACCGGCCGTCGCGTCCGGATCGGCAACGATGCGGATTGCTTCGCCCTCGCCGAAAGTCGCCTTGGCGCGGCGCAAGGCCACGAGAATGTGCTGGGCATCATCCTCGGCACAGGCGTCGGCGGCGCGCTGGTCCTCGGCGGCAGACTGGTAACCGGCGCGGGCGGCCTGACCGGCGAATGGGGTCACGGCCCCATCATCCCCCACATCGTGGGCGCCGAAAAAACGACCCCCTGCTTTCCCTGCGGTTGCGGACAGCGCGGCTGTATCGATACGATCGGGGGCGCCCGGGGGCTGGAACGTCTGCACCACTGGTCCTGCGGCAGGGCGCTCGACAGCCGCGCGATCCTTGCCGCCTGGCGTAATGGCCAGCCTGACGCGTGCCGGACGCTCGATTATTACATCGGCTACGTCTCGTCGGCGCTGGCGCTGGCCGTCAACCTGACCGGTACGACTGCGGTGCCCGTCGGCGGCGGCCTTTCAAACGCACCAGATCTGATCGCGGCACTCGACCGGGCAGTCAGGACACGCATCCTTCGCACCAACACCCCGCCCCTCCTGAGCGCGTCCCGCCTGGGCGGCGATGCCGGCCTGATCGGCGCGGCCTTTCTCTGATGAGCGATACACCCATGACCACCCGATCTTCCGCGCGCAGGAACGACGTCCCTTTCCCCGCTTCGTCAGAGCCCGATGAGGGCCTGGTCGGTGCACATGGCTGGGGGCCCCTGATCGTGGCAGCCGTCATCTTTTTCGCCATGGGCTTCGTCACGTGGCTGAACGGGCCGCTGATCTCGTTCGTCCGGGTCGCCTTTTCCCTCAACGACTTCAATGCGTTCTTCATTCCCCTCGTTTTCTATGTGTCCTATCTCGTCTTTTCCATTCCGGCATCGATCGTCGCCCGACGCCTCGGCCTCAAGCGCGGCTTGGCCTTCTCCATTCTCGTCTCCGCCATGGGCGTCGCCCTGTTCGGCCAGTTCATCGCACTCAGGATCTATGCCGGCGCGCTCGGCGGTCTTCTCATGCTCGGTGCCGGACTTTCGCTGATGCAGGTGGTCATCAATCCACTGGTCAGCCTGCTCGGTCCGCCAACCCAGGCCGCGAAGCGCATCGCCATCATGGGGATCTGCAACAAGTTCGCGGGTATCCTGGCCCCCATCGTGTTGGCCACACTCGTCATGCACGATATCGGCGGGGTGGCCGCCCATGCGCAGGCAACCTCCGATCCGACGGCACGCGCGGCAATCCTTGCAGCATTTGTGAAGGCGATCTACTGGCCGTATCTCGGCATGGCCGCCCTGCTGGTGCTGGTCGCGATGATGGTCGCGCGTTCGTCGCTCCCGGATCTGCAGGCGCCGCCTCTTCCGACACTCTCCGGCGATGCGACCCATCGCCTGCTGAAACCACATCTCCTGGCCGGCATCGTCGCAATGTTCCTATATGTCGGCGTCGAAGTCATGGCGGGCGATGCGATCGGCACCTACGGACAGGGATTCGGCCTGCCGCTTGACCAGACCAAATTCTTCACGTCCCTCACATTGGGCGGCATGCTGATCGGCTACGCCGCAGGTTTCATCGTCGTGCCGCGCCGCATATCGCAGGAACGCTACCTCGAGCTTTCCTGTGCCCTCGGGATCGTCCTGACAACCTGCGCCTTCCTGACGCACGGCTATGTCTCTGTGCTGTGTGTTGCCCTGCTCGGCGTCGCCAATGCCATGATCATGCCGACGATCTTCCCGATCGCCATTCGCGGGGCCGGTTCCGCGACACCACTCGCGTCCGCATTGATGATCATGACCTACAGCGGTGGTGCGATCGTTCCGCAGATCTATGTCTGGCTGAAGATGCATTTCGGCTTCCAGGGCACGTTCACGGCGCTGGTCCTGCCGTCGTATGTGGCGATCCTGGCATTCGCCCGTCGCTACGGCCGCGTCGGGCTGCAGGCGCCTCCGTCCGGCCGGCGCTGAACTCCCGTCCCGCGAGCAGCTCACCATGGATTACTCGTCATAGCGGCGCGATCCTTCCCGGATGAGACCACGCCTGAGCGCACCGGGCGCCATTTGCGCCTGCCCCGGCATTCCGTGCAGTGCCATCCGCTGGCCCGCCTGCAGACACCGGCCCGCGCCCATGCAGATCTGGCAGTTTCCTGTGAAGCCAGGAGTTGAAACGGCGTTACATGTGCTCGCGAGCCGGGTGCGCGGGCAGGGCCGAACGAGCGTCTCCTGATGCATCGGCGCTGGACGAGACGGGCGCCGGCCAGCCGCCGGCTTACCCTTCCAGCGATCCATGCATCAGACACATTTGCACAAACATTTTGACGTCAGATCGTTGCGGCTGATACGCTTCCTTCACATCAGCGCCCGTCAGCGGCGGCGCGGCGCACTGCGGACCCGACACACGACGAATCAACGGCGGTTCGTCAGCCTGACCAGGGCGTGATGCCTGCGCATGCGCACGCATCATTCGGAACCGATTGTGGACAGAGGCTTTCTCAAGGCCGGCCACGCGCCGACGCTGCTTGCCGCCTTTCTCTATTTCGACGTGTCGTTCATGGTCTGGGTGCTGCTCGGCCCCTTGGGCGTTGCGATCGCCCATGACCTGCATCTCAACCCGGGCCAGAAAGGGCTGCTGGTTGCGACACCTGTCCTGGCGGGTGCGGCCTTCCGTGTCCTGGCCGGGGCATGCGTGGACCTGTTCGGCCCCTATCGGACAGCGATCGCAGCGCAGTTGATCGTAATTGTCGGGTTGTGGCTGACATGGCTGCTCGCCCCGCACAGCTATGCTGCCATGTTCAGTGTGGCGCTCGTCCTTGGCGTTGCCGGCGCATCCTTCGCCATCGCACTCCCGCTGGTGTCGGGATGGTATCCGCCGCGCTACCAGGGAACGGCGCTCGGCATCGCGGGTGCGGGCAACTCCGGCACGGCACTGGCATCGCTGTTCGCACCCGGGCTCGCGGCGCTCGTCGGATGGGTCAACGTCCTTGGGCTTGCGAGCGTGCCGCTTGTCATCGTCCTGGGGATTTTCCTGACCTTCGCGCGCGAGCCGGCACGCCGTCCGAACACCGACGGGATCGCATCATGGTGGCCGGTGCTTCGCTCTGCCGATTGCTGGTCCCTTATGCTGTTCTATGGCGTGACCTTCGGCGGTTTCGTGGGCCTTGCCTCGTTCCTGACCATCTATTTCAATGATCAGTATGGCCTCTCACCGGCAATGGCCGGCGCCTGCACGGCGGCCATCGTCTTCGTGGGATCATTCGTGCGGCCACTGGGCGGCGCCCTGGCGGACCGGATCGGCGGCACGCAGGCCCTGACCCTGCTCTATGCCGCGGCAGCCGCCATCTACGCAGTGATCGCAATCGGACTGCCCTCCATCATGTTGGCATTCCCGATCTTCTTTCTCGGCATGATCGTGCTCGGGCTCGGCAACGGGGCCGTGTTCCAGCTGGTCCCGACGCGCTTTCCCCACAAGGTTGGCATTCTGACCGGCCTGGTCGGCATGAGCGGAGGCGTCGGCGGGTTCTATCTTGCGGCGTCCCTCGGTGCGGCCCGTCAGGCCAGCGGCTCGTATGGTCCCGGCTTCCTTGCCTTCGCGGGCATCGCACTGGTGGCGCTCGTATGCGTCCTGTTCTGCAAGCGGCGGTGGACGCAGCAGCCGGCACCTTGGGGCGCATCGGAGGCTGCGCAGTGAGCCCGCGCGCATTCGGTCTCGCGCCCCTCACAGCCCTTGCGCTCGCGGTTCCGGCTCATGCCGCGCCGCCGGGTGGCAGCACCGACTATGGTGTCTTCAGCACAGGCGATGGTGCAGCCGCGGGCTTCGGGGCCGTCGGAGGCGTCGGGCAGGCCCGCTGGGCGGAGGACTGGTCCAACCTCACATCGACGCCGCCGGAACGTCGTCGGCAGGACTGGTTCAACCGACTCAAGCACGTCAAACTGACCGACAAGGACGATGTCTGGATCTCGTTTTCAGGAGAAGAGCGGCTTCGCTACATCTTCGAGAACCAGCCCGTCATGGGAACGGCCGGCAAGACCGATGCGAACCGCCTCCTGCTCAGGAGCCAGTACGGTGCCGACCTGCATCTCGGCGAGCACGTCCGCGCGTATGCCGAGTTCCTGTACGGGAATGCCGGCGGATCGAATTATTACGGGTATCAGACCGGCACGCAGCGCGAGCGCCTGGATCTCCAGCAAGGCATCCTCGAGGTCAAGGGCACACTGCTCGGGGCGAAAACCGGCGTGATGGGCGGGCGGCAGGTGTTTCTGGATGCGCCTGTTTCCATGCAGTCCGCACGCGACCTGACCAACGTTCAGCAGACCTGGGACGGATTTCGCGGCTATGCGATCTGGAAGCGGTTCCGGATCGACCTGTTCGATTTCATGCAGACCAACAAGCTGCCGCTCGGCGTGTTTTCCGACGGCACGAACTACAACGCCCGCATGTATGGCGCCTATACGTCCACGGCCCTGCCCGCCTTCACGCTGATGGGCCACAAGAGCCAACTCTTCGCCGACGTCTTCTATATCGGCTACCTCTATGGCGGTGCGCTGGCCGCTCTGCCCACGGCGACGCCAGGCAAATCACAGGCCGGGTCGACGCGTCGCGACAATGTCGGCGCGAAACTGTGGGGCACGGCCGGCCCGTTCGGCGTCAATCTGACGGGGGTCTTTCAGGGTGGCCAGTTCCGCCCGGCCAGCGAAGCCCAGCCCACACGCGCGGTGCGAGCCTACGCGGTCAATGCCGCCATCACCTACAACCGGCGTGACCTTGCCGGGCGTCCGTCGATCGGCATTCAGGCCGACCTGTTCTCCGGCGGGTCCTATCGTTCGAAGGACGGTGCGGTCGGTACATTCGCGACACCGTATTTTCCGCTCCCGTATTACAATGACGTCACGTTGTCCCTGACCTCGCAGAACCTGGTCGGCGCCGGGCCGATCATGGACTTCGCACCGGCCCGCAACCTTCATTTCAAGCTGCATGTGCCGCTATTCTGGCGAGACAGCACCAATGACGCCGTCTATGCTGTCGGCAAGACCTACTCGTGGCGCGACAACCTGTCAGGCGGCTTCATCGGCACGATTCCGCAAGCGCAAGGGTCGTGGAACTTCGCCCCGCACTGGACCTGGACGGAAGATCTCGCGGGCCTCGTGGCATCACACGGGATGCACCGCGCCGGCGCGAAGAACGACGTCTTCATCATGCAGACCCTGGCCTTCAGATTCTGAGCAAAGGACACCCGAACCATGACGGACAAACCGAACATCATCGTCATCGGCAACGGCATGGTCGGCCACTACTGCGCCGAACAGCTCGTGACCCACGGCCTGCATGAGAGCCACCGCATCCATGTCTTCGGCGCGGAGAAACATCCGGCCTACGACCGCGTCCATCTCACGGAATACATGACTGGGCAGGACGCGCTGTCCCTGCGGCTGCATCAGGACGATTTCCACGCGGCCCATGGCATCGAGCTGCATCTCGGCGTCCATGTCATCGATATCGACCGCGACGCACGCATCATCCAGACCGACCATGGGCCGTATCCCTACCAGTCTCTCATCATCGCGACCGGCTCCTACCCGTTCGTGCCGCCAGTCCCGGGCAATACTGGCACCGCTGGTCTGGTCTATCGCACGCTCGACGATCTTGATCAGATCCGGGCGGCCGCCGAGGGTGCGCGTCATGGTGTCGTCATTGGCGGCGGGCTGCTGGGGCTCGAGGCTGCCAATGCGGTCAAGTCGCTCGGCCTCGATGTCTCGGTCGTGGAGTTTGCGCCGCGCCTGATGCCGGTGCAGCTCGACGCGGAGGGTGGTGCTGCACTCCGGCACCGGATCGAGGCGATGGGCATCGAGGTCCGGACCAGTCACACCACACAGGGCATCGAAGCCGGGGAATCCCGACGCCACAGGCTCACATTTGCCGACGGCGATGTTCTCGAAACGGATCTCGTCGTCTTTTCAGCCGGCATCCGGCCGAACGACAGGTTAGCGCGCATGTGTGGACTGACGCTGGGCCAGCGCGGCGGGATTGCAATCGACAACCACTGCCGCACGTCCGACCCCCACATCTTCGCGATTGGTGAGTGTGCCGCATGGCAGGACCGTGTCTTCGGCCTTGTCGCCCCCGGCTATACCATGGCGCGCACGGCGGCGGCCGTGATCGCGGGCGAGGACGCGGCCTTCACGGGCGCCGACATGTCCACGAAGCTCAAGCTGCTGGGCGTCGATGTCGGCTCGATCGGTGATGCGCACGGCGCCGAGGCCGGCTCGACGAGTTATCGCTTCATCGGGGAAACGGACGGTTCCTACCGCCGCCTGGTGCTCTCGGCCGACGGATCACGGGTCACGGGCGCCGTTCTGGTCGGCGATAATGCGTATTACGACACGATCCTGCAGTTCGTGCAGAACGGCATCAAGCCGCCTGCCGATCCCGCGGCCCTGATCCTTCCGCGTGGTGAAGGCGCGGAGCTTCTAGGCGCGAATGCCCTGCCGGACACGGCCACGATCTGCTCCTGCCACAACGTCACCAAGGGCGCGATCTGTTCCGCGATCGATGACGGCTGCGCGGATCTGCCGGGCCTGAAAGGGATTACCAAGGCGTCCACAGGCTGCGGCGGCTGCACGGCGTTGCTGAAAAGCGTGTTCGAAACGGAGCTTTCGGCACGTGGAATCGAGGTCGATCATTCCCTGTGCGAACATTTCTCGCACACGCGACAGGAACTGTATTCCCTCGTGCGGGTGCATGACATCCGCACCTTCGAGGATCTGATGGACCGCCACGGCAATGGTGGCCTGGGGTGCGATATCTGCAAGCCCACCGTGGGCTCGATCCTCGCGTCCGCCTGGAACAAGCCGATCACCGATCCGGCCTACATCCCACTGCAGGACACGAACGATACGTTCATGGCCAACATGCAGAAGAACGGCACATATTCGGTCATGCCGCGGATTGCCGGGGGCGAGATCACGCCGGAGAAGCTGATCGTGCTGGGCTCGGTCGCCCGCAAATACGGCCTGTACACCAAGATCACCGGCGGACAGCGGATCGACCTGTTCGGGGCGCAGATCCATCAGCTTCCCGATATCTGGGCCGAACTGATCGAGGCCGGTTTCGAGACCGGACATGCATATGGAAAATCGACGCGCACCGTGAAATCCTGCGTCGGCAGCACGTGGTGTCGGTACGGCGTGCAGGACAGCGTGAGCCAGGCGCTCGCTCTCGAGAACCGTTACAAGGGGCTGCGCTCTCCGCACAAACTCAAGTTCGCCGTCTCCGGCTGCACGCGCGAATGCGCCGAGGCGCAGGGCAAGGACGTCGGCGTCATCGCCACCGAAAACGGCTGGAACCTCTATGTCTGTGGCAATGGCGGCATGCGCCCCCGCCACGCCGAGCTTTTCGCGACCGACCTCGATTCCGAAACGCTCGTGAAATACATAGACCGGTTCCTGATGTTCTACATCCGTACGGCCGACAAGCTGCAACGCACGTCCGTCTGGCGCGAAGGCCTCGAAGGAGGTCTGGATTATCTCAAGGACGTCATCATCCGCGACACGCTCGGCATCGCCGAAGAGCTTGAGCAGCAGATGCAGGCTGTCGTCGACACGTATCATTGCGAATGGCGCGACGCCCTTTCGGACCAGGAAAAGCTCAAGCGTTTCCGGACATTCGTGAACGACAGCCGGCCGGACCCGAATATCGCGACCGTGCCGGAACGCGATCAGGTCAAGCCCGCCGACACTGCACCGGCTCCGGCGACGCCCGCCGGACCGCAGGAATGGCGGGTGCTGTGTGACGAGAGCGATCTGGTCGCACGCTCCGGTGTCGTGGCGTGGCACGATGGTGCGCAAATTGCCTTGTTCCTGATCCCCGAGCGGCATGGCCGCCCGGCCGAAGTCTTCGCGATCGACAACCACGACCCGTTCTCGAATGCCAACGTCATCGGCCGCGGCATCATCGGTGACATCGCAGGACAGCTCGTGGTCGCCTCCCCTCTCTACAAGCAGCATTTCCGCCTGCTCGACGGCATCTGCCTCGAGGACGCGACGAAGCAGCTCCGGACGTGGGACGCACGCATCGTCGAAGGACGCGTCGAGATCCGCGCGCGGGAGGATGCCTCGGCACGTCAGCCGGACCTTGCGCCCGTCTGATCGATGACACGTACGCAGACCCGCTCAGCCTGTCCTTATTGCGGTGTCGGCTGCGGCATCGTGTTTGAGGTCGAGGACGGCCGGATCGTCAAGCTGCGCGGCGATCCGGACCATCCGGCCAATGGCGGTCGCCTGTGCACGAAGGGCAGTTCCTGCCACCAGCCGATCACGTCGCCGGCGCGGCTCGATCGTGCGCAGATCAGACGAGATCGCACGGCGCCGCCGGTGGCTGCTGCGATCGATGAGGCCATTTCCGAAACTGCCCGGCGGTTGCTCAGCATTCTCGAGACACACGGCCCGGATGCCATCGCGCTCTACGTGTCCGGCCAGATGTCGATGGAAGCGCAATATCTCGCGAACAAGCTCGCCAAAGGTTATATCCGCACACAACATATCGAATCCAATTCGCGCCTGTGCATGGCAGCAGCCGGCGCGGGCTACAAACTCTCGCTCGGTGCCGACGCTCCGCCCGGGTCGTACGAAGACTTTGACCAGACCGACCTGTTCTTCGTCATCGGCGCAAACATGGCCGATTGCCACCCGATCCTTTTCCTGCGGTTGCTCGATCGCAAGCGGACCGGCGCGAAGCTGATCGTGGTCGATCCCCGGCGCACGGCCACGGCCGACAAGGCCGATCTTTTCCTACAGATCCGCCCCGGCACGGATCTCGCCCTGCTGAACGGTATCCTGCATCTGCTGGTCAGGTGGTCCGCAATCGATGCCGATTTCATCGCAGCGCACACGATAGGCTGGGACGAGATGCCCGCGTTCCTGGCGGACTACACACTCGAGCGCTGCGCCGCCATTACCGGGATCGAGCCGGAAAAGATCGAGCAGGCAGCCCGATGGATAGCGGACTCGCCCGACTGGATGAGCCTGTGGACGATGGGTCTCAACCAGAGCGTCACCGGGGCATGGAACACCAACGCCATCTGCAACCTGCACCTCGCAACCGGCGCCATCTGTCGACCGGGGTCCGGCCCATTTTCCCTGACCGGCCAGCCCAACGCCATGGGCGGGCGCGAAATGGGCTACATGGGGCCGGGCCTGCCCGGACAGCGCTCGGCGCTGGTGCCAGAAGATCGCGCGTTGGCCGAACGATTGTGGCACCTGCCGCCGGGGACGATCCGTGACGAGGCGGGCGTCGGTGCCATCGCGATGTTCGATGCCATGCGACGGCAGGAAATTCGCGCCTGCTGGATCATCTGCACCAATCCGGTCGCAACCGTCGCACGGCGTGCCAACGTCGTGGAAGCGCTCCGGGCAGCTGACTGCGTCATCGTGCAGGATGCCTATGCGGATTCCGAGACCGGCTGTCACGCCGACATTCTGCTTCCCGCAGCATTATGGGCGGAAGCGGACGGCGTTCAGGTCAATTCCGACCGGACCATGACGCTGACCCGTCAGGCAGTCGCGCCCCCGGGAGATGCATTGGCGGACTGGGAACTGATTGCCCGCGTTGCACAGGCCATGGGGTTTTCCGACGGGTTTTCGTATGCGTCGGCAGCCGAGGTTTTCGCCGAGGCCAGTCGGTTCGCAAACCCGAAAACGGATTACGACATATCGGGGATCAGCCACGAACGCCTGCGTCAGGGGCCGGTGCAGTGGCCCTGCGCGCCCGGCGATCCTGCAACCCGTCATCCGATGCGCTATCTTCCCGGTCCGCGTTTTCCATTTCCGGATGGCCGCGCGCGCTTCCTCGCACGCCCGTATCTTGGTGCCGGCGAATGGCCGGACGACGACTTCCCGCTCGTGCTCGGCACGGGGCGCCTGCAACACCAGTGGCACACGCTGACCAAGACCGGCCGCGTGGACAGCCTGAACAAACTGAACGCCGGGCCATTCGTCGAACTGTCGCAGCATGACGCCCGGCAGCATGGCATCGGGCCCGAAGATCGCATCGAAATCCGGTCTCGTCGCGGGCGTGTCGTTCTGCCCGCACGCATTACCGATCGGGTCAGTCCGGGCGTCTGCTTTGCCCCATTCCACTGGAATGACCGTTTCGGCGATGACCTCGCGGTCAATGCCCTGACACCTGATGCGGTCGATCCAATCTCGCTGCAGCCGGGCTTCAAATTGTGTGCCGTGGCCATCAGCTGGCTGGAACCGCCGACGGAGGAGCGCCAGCCTGTGACCGCCGACACGATCCCCGACCGGATTGCCGCGCATCTGAGGCTCGCCGCCCAGCCTGCTGCGCCCCTGTCCACTTCGGCCACGACCTGGCTGTCAGGGTTTCTTGAGGGCCTGCGCCTCTCGCCTCCCGATACTCAACTGCCTGTCGTGCCGGATCATGCCCCGCTGACGGCCGACGAGCGGCTTCGGGTCGACGGCCTGTTGTCAGGCCTTTATTCGCGGGCGACGAGCGTCTCGCAGATCGCCCAGGCCGGGCCGGGCGACGACGCCGACCCCGACGTCACAATGCTCTGGGCCTCCCAGACCGGGCGTGCCGAGACAGTGGCCGCTGAAGTCGCCCAGGCCCTGAAGGCTGCAGGTCAGCGCGTTTCCATGGCGTGCCTTGATACCGTCTCGGCCGATACAGTGCCGAACGGGCCCATTATTTTTGTTACTTCGACATTCGGCGACGGGGATCCACCGGATTGCGCGACGGCATTCTGGGACGGGATGCAGGCCCGCAAGATGCCGCTGGACGACACGTCGCACGCCGTGCTCGCGCTGGGCGATTCCACCTATGCACGCTTTTGCGGCTTCGGTCGCGCGCTTGACGGGAGACTTGCCGAACTCGGCAGTCGAATTCTCGTCCCACGGCGGGAATGCGAGCCGGACTACGAAGATGCGGTGGCCGACTGGCAGGTGCAGTTGCTTGCAGCTCTGGTTCCCACCGCATCGACTGCGGCCACGACGGCTCCGAAGACGAAGACATCCCAGCGCGATACCCCGGTCGTCGCCACGCTCTGTCGCAACGAGCGCCTGACATCGGATTGCTCCGGACGCGACACCCGCCTGATCGGTTTCGACCTGACCGCAAGCGGCCTGCGCTACGAACCCGGCGACGCGCTTGGCATATGGCCGCTCAATCATCCCGATGCGGTGGAAGCGGCGTTATCTGCCATCGGCCTGCCCGCGGACGCGCCGCTTGCACTGAAGCACCATGGAGTTGTTCCGCTTCGCGACGCATTGACCCGTCATTTCGATCTGGGACGTCCGTCGCCCGCCATGCTCGAGCGTCTTGGCCTGACGGCAG
Organism: Tanticharoenia sakaeratensis NBRC 103193; assembly: GCF_000963885.1. GTDB lineage: Bacteria > Pseudomonadota > Alphaproteobacteria > Acetobacterales > Acetobacteraceae > Tanticharoenia > Tanticharoenia sakaeratensis. The sequence goes on along the minus strand of NZ_BALE01000015.1, from coordinate 12,095 downwards.
GGTATCTGCCGGAGTTGCTAATGAGTGCACGGCTTTCTGCGAGCCGGGATGATATTCCGCGTCTGTTCCGCAAGCTCCAGCCGCGTCTCTATTCCATTGCGTCGTCCCAGCGTTTTCATGCCGGGGAAGTCCATCTGACAGTCGGCATCAGCCAGATGCCATACCGTGGCCTCTGCTCGCCGTGGCTTGCGGATCTCGCTTCAGGCGACACAGCAGACGTCTTCATCCAGTCGAATGCGCATTTCCGGCTGCCGACCGAGAGTGCGACACCAATCATCATGATCGGCCCAGGCACCGGGATTGCGCCGTTCCGCAGCTTCCTGCAGGAGCGTGCGGTAACCGGAGCATCGGGCCGCGCGTGGTTGTTCTTTGGCGAGCGGCACGCCGCCAGCAGCTTCTATTTCGAGGAGGAACTCAAGTCTTTCCTGGCATCCGGAACACTGACGCGTCTCGACACGGCGTTCTCGCGCGATCAGGATGCACGTATCTATGTTCAGGATCGCATGGAGGAACATGGTGCCGAACTCTGGTCCTGGCTCAGCGCCGGAGCGCACGTCTATATCTGCGGCGACGCCGCCCGCATGGCCCGCGACGTGCATGCGGCCTTGCGCCGTATCGTGGCGCGCCATGGCGACATGAGCTTCACTGCAGCCGATACGTTCGTCTCGGATCTGACGCGCGCGGGGCGTTATCGCCGGGACGTTTACTGATCCATGCGCGTGCTTCTGGCAGATGAGAACTCCGGACGCGTCAATGCCTTGTCCGATCTGCTTGCGGCCGACGCATCGCTTACCCTTATCCGGCTGACTGCGGGCACGGCGCTCATCGACGCCGTGCGGCAGTTCCAGCCCGATATCGTGCTCGTCGATCTGGCGCGACCCGACCGCGACGCGCTCGACAGCGTGCGCGCCTTGTCGGGGTCCGATATGGAGCGGCCGGTGGCGTTGTTTGTCGACAAGGACGACGAACATCTGATGGAAGATGCGTTCGAAGCCGGCGTGTGCTCCTATAACGTGATCGACACGCCGCCGCGCGACGTCAAGCCGTTGCTCCGCGCGGCAATTTCACTTTATGCGCGTTTCCGGCGCACGCAACGCGCACTCGATACAGCGCAAAAAACGCTTTCCGAACGTGATCTGGTCGATCGCGCCAAAAAGCTGTTCATGAAAAACGAGCGTTGCGGCGAGGCCGAAGCGTATCGCTGGTTTCGGCGGCAGGCGATGCGGGAAGCCCGCAAGATCGTGGATGTTTGTGCAAGCTACCTGACCATGCAGGCACCTGCAGCCGAGGATACGAAATAAATGACTGCCTCCATCCGCATCGGCCTGCTCCGCCTTGCCGACAGCGCGCCTGTCCTCGTAGCCGACCATCTCGGATATTTCCGTCGCAACGGGCTCAACGTCTCCATCATGGTCGAGCCGTCCTGGTCAAATATTGCCGACGGCCTTGCCTGGAACCGGCTGGATGCAGCTGTCGTCTTTCCGCCGCTCGCGATCATGACCGCTCTGGGACGGCGCGGCAGGCCCGTGGCACTTGATCCGCTTCTGATCCTGTCGAAAGGCGGAAATACTATTGTCCTGCGACATGGCGCTCTGGAACCTCAACCGAACGGGCAGCGCCCCAGGCTTGCAGTGGTGCATCCGTACTCAACCCATTTCCTCCTTCTGCGCCGTTATCTCGCAATGAAATCCAGCACGGCTGATGACCTTGCGCAGATTGTCGCCATGCCGCCGGATACCATGCTGGATGCATTGCGCGATGACAGGATCGACGGATTCTGTGCGGGACCACCATGGGGCGCTGCCGCCGAGCACGAGGGAATCGGCCGTATCGTCGCCGGATCGTCCTCCATTTGGGCTGACCACATCGAGAAGATTCTTGTCACGACCGGATCCTGGAGGGAGGCAAATGCTGATGCGTCCGAAGCGCTACGCAGCGCTCTTCAGGACGCCATCGCATTCTGCAACCGGATCGAAAACCGCGACGTGCTTGTGCGGCTGCTCACTGCGCCACTTGCAGATGGTGGCCTCGCCCTTCCCTTGGGTGCGACACGCGAAATCCTGCCTGGCGCGACCAATCATGACGCCATGACCTTCGGCAGCGAACATGTGACCGCGCCAGAGCCGATGTTGAGCGAAATGGTCGAACTTGGCTGGGTAACTCCCATGGAAATCGGCGAGCTGAATTTCAGCCTTTGAGCGCTGGACGCTACGATCCTGTCAGGGGGCATTGTGCAGAAGCGGCAGCCACGCAGCTGGTCGGTTTTTCACGTTTGACAGGTCCGAAATACGGACGCTGGCTCTGCCCCGCGAGCAGGCGCTTGCCCTGCACAACGATCTGACGTCGATCTGCGCGTCACAGGTGACGGCCCTTACTTACCTCGCCTGACGCGCCTAAGACGCGGATGGAAGTCCATGCGCTGATCGACTGGATCGTGGCGCCCTGTGATTTCCGACTGGGGCGAGTATTGCCTCGAGACTGAGGGCAGGTGCTGGAGTTGCAGCGCGCAACGTAAACGAAAAGGCTTCAAGCAGCCGCGCGAAGCTGGGGCCGTAGGGGCAAGACTGTTCGTAAGGCGAGATCAAGCGTGCAGTTCTGTCGGTTTTTGCGAGGCCTTGCTGACCGTCAGGCGGCTGGAGGATATAGCGAGCGCTGCTGTTTTCCTTTTCAGCTTGCTCGCTGCCTGCATCACGGACGTCAATCTAAAGGTCGATGTGGACATATTTCCCGGCCTTTAGAAGGCCAGGAACATTGCAAATTTTCATGCCTGTTCATCACGGATTTGAGGTTCGGTCGTCCGGCCTCTTCCGGCGGCTATAAAGTCGGCCGCCTCGTTTCGATCCAGATATACGAGTTACCCATGACGACGGAAATGGCGCGATGGGACTGTGTTGCCCAAGGCAACTGATCAGATAACAACCTTGGGTAAAGCTTCGGCCGGCATGGCGCTGGATTTCGCCGCAGCCATCCAGTTCATCAGGCCGCCAAGGGAGATCATGGTCAGAACGATATTCTCCAGCGCCATGACCAGGACGCCCTGTTCGAAATAGATGATGGCGCCAAGCGCATAGGTAAATGTCCACAAAATCCAGCTCTCGACAAATTTCCGCGCCATCAGGATCATCGCGGCTACCTGAAGCACAAGAATCGCCGAATCCCAGAACGGGTAAGGGTCCGACGGGATCGCGCCCGGTGACGGCGCACCCAGATGCACCATCATCGCCGATATTTCCCGGAACAGGGCATCAATCCGCCAGGTCATGATGGCGATGGCGGCGGCGCAGGTCATGCCTGCGATGGCGCGAGGCCGCGCGAGCATCCATCGCACATGAAGACTATCAGAGGCCTGCGACGCGCCGGGTCCCCAGCAACACCATCCGTAGATGTTGGCCGCCACGAAATAGATTTGCAGGAGCAGGCTTGCATAGAGCTGAATCTGAAAGAAGATGACAGCGAAACAGCTCGCGTTCACCACGCCGAACGGAAAGTTCTCGATCCTCTCCCGGCTGGCCAGCCAGATGCAGGGCAGACAGAAAGCCGTGCCCACAGCCTCGATCCAGGACAGATCATAGCCGCCCCGGCCGAGCGGGATATGCACAAGGGTCGTATGGACGCTGAAATAGTCGGCCATCGTCATGGACGCATCGCTCCGCTACTGTTTCGAGCCGGTCACATGGGGCCGCGTGTATCACCGCAGTCGTAACTTGGTATGCTCCGCCGCAGGGCGCGGCAGATATCCAGCGCCATCGTGTCGCGCGTGGCGCCATCAAGATCGCTCGGAAATGCACGGGCCGTCCGGACGGCCGGAATAACCTGTCGATACACCGGGTCTTTCCGGACCCGTGACTGGTCCCAGAAGGGCCGTGTGGCGACGAGAAGATGCCGGGGCGGCGCGTGTCCGCGCAGGTCTTCCGAAAAGGCAATGAACGTCTTCATCGCCGCACCCGTCATCATCCGGGTAAACGCTTCGGCGTCACGCCCGCACGCGGCGTTTGAACAAGTCTGTGCGCTGGTTACAAATGCGTCGCTGTAGAGCATCGGAGCCGGGCTCCTGCCCCACGCGACCGGGATCATGGTCGGAACCGTGGCGCCCTTCGGGGCATACCGATCAATGTAGAAACTCTGTTCGGAAAAGCCGATATCCGCGACGCTTTCGCCGATTGCGAACTGCCGGTCGATCTCGCCATCAGGTGCACGGGTCAAGGTGCCGTCGGCACATGGGTTGCGCGTGCCCTGACTGCAGGTCGCGGCAAGGGCTGCGAGATCGTGGATTACGTCAGCGTCGGGCGCCTTCTTCATCGCCGCGGACAGGCTCTCGTATCCATGGTCCTGCGCGTAAGCATTCATGTAGATCGAAGGCAGGCGCGTCGTGCCTGACAGGTCGGCGGACAGCAGACGTTCCTTTGCGGAATGACGGGACAGCACCGCCAGAAGATCCGGGAGCGAACGGACGGATTTCAGCGCCGGGTCGCGCATGTAGATGAAGTCGAGGCACAGCCAGCTCGGCACGCCGTAGAACACTCCATCCACCGTCACGGCATCCAGGCCTGCGGGCCATGTCGTCTGGCTGGCCGGATGAGCGGGCAAAATCGTGCCTGATCCGGCCAGCATGCGCAGATAGAGCGTGTCGATTTCCATGACGTCGAAGCCGCCACGGGACAGGAAGCGCTTCAGTTTCGCCGGGTCATAGATGTCGATCCGATCGCTCATGGCGGCATGCAGCAGGACATCGGGATGTTCATGTTGATAGACGGCCACGACATGGGCGACCAGCGCATCGAAATTGCCGTCAGGCAGGCTCGGTATGAACGGGTAAAGTGCCACGTTCAGGACGCGGGTCTGGCGCCCGTTCAGGCGCAGCATGGCGCCGACGCCATCACGCAATACGCCCAGTGCGCGCACGGACAACCCATTGCACCGCGCGGTATCGATCGTCTCGTCCCCTGCTGGCACGATGCTGACCATCGTTCGCGGCGGGACCGCGATCATGCGGCCGGACGGTTCAATCCGGCATGAAGCCGGTGTCTGCGCATCGTTTCGGATCGACAGGCGCTGGGCATGCGCGCCGCCCGCGCCGACCAGAAGCGATACGATTGTCATCAGGACGCGCAATGCGGCACGACGCATGCGATCCGCGCAAGGCAGGAGCCGGATCACAGCTCAGAACCCGGTCGTCACTGTCGCCATGGCGGCGAACGTGCTGGCGACATAATAATACGGGCTGCTGCCCGGGATCGTGCTCCCCCGGATGCCCGTCGTGTCGAGCGCGTTCGACGAGACCGTGCTGACGCCGGACAGATAGCGCGCGCTTCCAAGGTTGTAGAGATTGAGCTGGATCTGCGGATGTTTGAAGAAACTGATGTCCGGCAGACGCAGCCCGAGGGTGGTATCGACCTGGCCGTGCGCCGGGAGCTGCTCCTGGTTCATGAAGTCAGCGTACTGCGCATCGATCCAGCGATACATCACGTTGCCGAAAATGGTCCCGTCGTCATAACTGAGAGCGGCGCTGACGGTCCATTTCGGTGCCAGCACCGATTGCCGCCCGCGGGTTGGCAGAGTGTCGTTGACCGTATCACCGTCCGCATCGACCCCTGCTGCGCCAAGATTGCTCTGCATCCGGCTGTCGAGATATTCCGCCGCGATATAAGGGCTGAGATGATGCCAGGGACGCGTGCTGAATTCCAGATCAGCGCCGCGAAGCCGCTGATTGCCGCCATTGATCGTCGTGCCGAAATCAAACCCGTTCGTATAGATCGACGAGGCGATGTTGCGATGGTGAATTTCAGTGTTGAACAGGGACGCCGATACGTTCACGACGCCGGTATGCCGGTAGCCGATCTCTTCCGTTACGGCATATTCGTTCCTGACGCCGACACCTCCCGGCGACCCGTTCCCCGCACCGTCATAGACGTCGAAATAGACAGGGGCTGACGGCATCTTGAAATTGGTGGAGACCGACCCGTAGATCTGGTTGTGCGGGTCGATGCGGAAACTGGCCGAACCGCGCGGCAGCGGCTCAGCCGTATTCATGCCCACATGATATTGCGGCCCGGGCAGCGCGTTCGTGCCGGTCCGGTTGACGATCGCCTCCTTGAAACCCAGTTCGATCTGCAGACGGTCCGCCAGATAGGACATTCTGTGCGCCAGATAGATGCCGTTCGTCTGGCTGATCAGATGATAGTTTACGCCATAAAGGATCTGTCCAAATGCGTTGCGAAGCTGCTGGGATGCCCAGTAGCTCGACGGCGCGCCATCGGCACCCAACTGGTTGTAGGTCTGCTGCTCGAGATCGTCGGCATAATCGTACCACCAGCCGAGTGTCGTCGTGTTGTGTGAATCGAATTGATACCGGGCCGACAGATTAAGACCCGGGTGAAATATGCGCTCGAAATAGGCGGCCTGGACCGGATACGTGCCATCCGCATTCTGCAATGACGGTTGTGGAAATTGCAGGCTTCCGGGGAATTGCGCGGTCCCGATGTAATTGCCCGTGGCACCGATCGTTTCCCCGTAGCCCGAGGCGCCCGCGCCCCAGTAGAAGTACGGCAGCACGTCGAACCACAGCGCGCGCGTGACCTGATAACGGCCCGGCGCCGTCAGGATGATGTTTGAAAATCCGCCGACATTGACCTTCCAGTAGGAGGAGGGATTTGTCGGGTCGTATTGCTCCGTGAAATTGTTGGGTCCTTTCGGGCCGAACGCCTGCCACTGAGCCATCGTCACGTTGTTGTAGGATGGCTGGTTGTTCGTGTTGAAGGCGATATCGAGCGCCTGTCTGCTTCCCTCGCCCCATTCCCGCAGCAGCTTGGCATCGACATGCTGGCGGTTGCCGATGCCCGCCCCGCGCCAGGGCCGGAAGGTCGTGTTCGAGTAGGAAATATAGCCTCGCAGGCCCGTATGTCCGATCAGGCCGGATTCGAGCCTGACGAAACTCCGGTTCGTCATGTGCGAACCGTAGGAATAGTCGATCAGGCCACCGCGCTTCATGGCCGGATCGGTTGTCTCGAGGCTCAGCGTTCCGGCGGTGGCGTTGGTCAGGGGGGCGTCCAGAGGTGACTGCCCCGGCGTCAGGGAAATCTGGCGATAATTCTCGGTATCGCCCCATTGTGACGTATAGGGGATCGATGAATCCACGTCGGCGATCGGGGCGCCGTCGTAAAGGTAACCGAGCTCGGAGGCCTGCATGCCGCGAATGTTGATCGCCGTCTGATCCGACAGTCCAAAGGGATCGGATGATCCGATGTTGGCGCCGGGCGCATATTCCGCGATCTGCGCGGCAGACGTTGCGGGAGCGAGTTTTGCAATGAAGTCGCGGCTGATCGTCGTGACAGAATGCGCGCTCGTTTCCGTCACCATCATGCCGCCGCCCGGCGTGGTGCCGGTGACACCGTTCGCAGACTGCAACGCATGCGCGCTGACGAGGATGTTTTCGCCCGTCAGGGCTCGAGCACGCCCCGCTGTCGGCTTTGTACGATGCCCGGCATCCTGTGTTCTGCCGGCATTGGCTGCTGGCGCGGCGTGGCCTGCGCCCATGCTCAGGGACAATGCGGTCGCAACAGTCAGGACGCTCGTTCTGTTCACGATCTTTCTCACCAGGAGAATGCGGGCGTCGCCCGGTTATGCCACGGAGCCGGCATGGCTTGCTGGACAAACGTTGCCGTCTGGAAACAGTAGGCAGGCCCTGCGAGCTTGCGACAATGATCTATTCGAATGTTACGGTGATAGCTCGCGGGCATCAGCCCGCATGGCCGTCCGTTCGGTCGCGATCCCGTAAAGAGGATGCCCGTGAGCATGAACCTCGATCTCATCCGCTCTTTCACGGTCCTCGGCCATACATGTCATTATGGCGAGGCAGCGCGCGCGCTCGGCGTATCACAGCCGTCGCTGACGAAACAGATCCGCCGCCTGGAAGACCTGCTTGGCGCGCCATTGTTCACGCGAGGTCGTCAGGGCACCAAGCTGACGCCGTTCGGCCGTCAGTTCCTGAACGACACGCGGCCCATTCTCGCGCTGAGCGAGCAGGTCTGGCAACGCGGCCTGCGCAGCGCGACGGGCGAGCGTGGCCGGCTGGCCGTGGGTTTTACGTTCTCGGCCGTCGCCGCCATGTCCAGCGTGCTCGACGTGTTCGCCCGCGACTATCCCGAGATCGAACTCGCGTTTGATGACGTGGCATCGGATACGCAGGTCGATCGCATTCGGGAAGGCGTGCTCGATGTCGGTTTCGTGCGCATGCCGGTCCCGCCCGATCTCCAGAGCCGCCGCATCGGCGCCGATCGCCTCGCCCTGCTCTATCCGGCGGCATGGCAGGACCGTATCCAGGGGCTCGACAGCCCCGCCGTCCGCGACATGCCGTTCATTGCCCTGCGATCGGAAAGCTCACCGGGTCTTGAACGACACGTGCATTCTGTCCTGCGTCATTATGAGGTTGAGCCGCGCCTCGTGCATCGCGTCGGCGCCGCCATGACGCTGATTTCCATGGTGGCGAACCGGCTTGGCATAGCCCTGATTCATGAGAGCGCGATGGTCGGGTTGGCATGGGAGAGCATCATCGTTCATCCGCTGGCCGAACCACAGGGTGCATGGGAGGTGGCGCTTGCCTGGCGGCCGGGGGAATCGAACCCGGTCGTCCTGCGTTTCCTTCACGCCGCGCGCATCATTCTCGGCGGCGCGGACACCGGGGACTGGGGCCTGTCGCCGCTCCGCCAGCGTCGAAAAGCGATCGCCAGACCCCGTCCGTGATGCCTGCGGTCTATCACGGAGGATGATGAAAACGCGTGGAGAATGACGGCGCGCGCCCTTAGTCTGGCAGAAACGACGACCTGCCCGCCTGCGCGCGCTGCGTGAGGGAGAAACCACCATGCAGACCATCACCTGGGATACGCCTTTCGTCAGGCAGGTGCTTGCGTCCATTCAGACCCACAAACCGTTCATTTACGGCCTGACCAACTATGTCGCGGCGACGCTGTCGGCCAACGTCCTGCTGGCCGTCGGCGCAGGGCCGGCCATCGGCCCGGCGCTCGACTGGCCGGAGCATTTCGCATCGGGTGCGAGGGGCGTCTGGATCAATGCCGCCGCATTGATGAGCGCGGATATCGACGCCCTCGAACGCGCAGCGCGCGCGGCCGACCAGGCAGGAACACCCTGGGTGCTCGATCCTGTCGCCTTTGGTGCCGGAGCTCCCGTCTACGACGCGGCCGTGCGTGGCCTTCTCGTGCATTCGCCGACAGTCATCCGTGGAAATGCCAGCGAACTGATCGCGTTTTCCGGAGGGGATGCAACCGGCAAAGGCGTCGAGACGACGGCCCAGACGTCCGAGGCGCTCGGCGCCATCGCCAGCCTGTCGCGTCAGGCCGGTGCAATCGTGGCAGTCAGCGGTGCCACGGATTACGTCGCGTCAGGCGACGAAATCTTTGCCATTCCGGGCGGCGATGCACGTCTGACCAAGGTCACCGGCGCCGGTTGCGCGCTGGGTGCGCTGATCGCCGCGGCGCTGGGCGCGCACGGCGATCCGCTGGAAGCGACACTCGCCGCACATGCGCTTTACGCCGAGGCCGCTGCGCGCGCATCCGGACAGGCACGGGGATCAGCCTCCTTCGCGACGGCATTCGTCGATCAGCTCTCCCTTCTCGAGCCGGAGCTCAATGCCCGATGACCAGCGCCTCCCGCTCGATCCCCCTGGCGGCCTTCATGAACGCGGGCCCGCAAGGGACTGCGGGCTGGCGCCATCCGGACGCAGCGTCAGACTTCCTGTCGGCCGACTATTACCGGCGGATCGCACGCCGGCTGGAGGAGGCATGTTTCGACATGGTCTTCATTCCCGATGCGCTCTCGGTGCCACGCAGCCTGGGCGGCACCTTTTTGCCCGCAGTGCGCTGGGGCGCGGGCACGCCGCGGCTCGACCCGATGACCGTGCTCGGCGTCATGGCGGGCGTCACCCGGCATATCGGCCTCGCGGCGACAGTGTCCACCGGCTATAACGAGCCCTACAATCTCGCACGGAGTTTCGCGACGTTCGACCACATGACGAACGGGCGCGCAGGCTGGAATGTCGTGACCAGCTTTCAGGATGCGGAAGCACGCAATTTCGGGCAGGAGCGTCTGCCGCCCCGCCATGAGCGCTATGAGCGGGCCGAGGAAGTTCTGACCGCCACCACGCGTTTGTGGGACAGCTGGGGCGACGAGGCCCTGATCCTGGACAAGGAGAGCGGCCGGTTTGGCGATGTCGAGCAGGTCAGCGCCGTTGATTACCAGGGTGCGCATGTGGCAACGGCCGGTCCGCTCGGCGTGCCGCGATGTCCTCAAGGTTATCCGGTCATCATCCAGGCCGGCTCCTCGCCGGCGGGACGGGATTTCGCGGCGCGCTGGGCGGACGTCGTGTTCTGCAGCCATGAATCGCTCGACAGTGCCGTCGACTTTTATGCGGACCTGAAGGCGCGCGTCTCCCGCCATGGACGCGACCCCGACCAGTTGAAGATCCTGCCGGCAACAACGCCGGTCGTCGGCGCGACATGGGATGACGCACTGGCGAAGCATCGGGCCTTCGAGGCACTGGTCGTGCCGGAAGCGGGCCTGTCGCGCCTTGCCTACCACGTCAACGTGGATCTCACACAATACGATCTGGACGGGCCGCTTCCGACACTCGATGAGGTCGGCGTCGAGGGTCATTATCGTGAAGTCGTCGAATTCGCGGCGCGCGAAAACCTGACGGTACGCGATATCGGGCGCTGGTATGGCGCCCGGACAGAAGGCGAAATGATCGGAACACCCGCGCAGATCGTCGACCGGATGGAGGAGTGGATTGCGAGCGGCGCCGCAGACGGCTTCATGATCCAGCCGACACATCTTCCCGGCGCCTTCGATGATTTCATCGACATGGTCGTGCCGGAGCTGCGCGCGCGTGGCCTCTTCAAGAGCGCCTATGAAGCAGGCACCCTGCGCGACGCACTCGGCCTGGCCCGGCCGGAACGCGGTGCGTGGCAGATGCGCGCGCGCATGACGGATACCCTCGACGCATGAATACGGACGCGCCGGTGCCGTTCCCGACGCCTCTGGTCACGGCTACTTGGCTGAAGGACCATCTGTCCGACCCCGATCTTGTCATCCTCGATGCCAGCATCGCCCGGCAGCAGACGGGCGCCTTCCCTTACGGTCCGGGTGTCCGGGCGTTCCGAACAGCGCATATTCCGACGGCGCACCATGCTGACCTGTTTTCGACATTTTCCGACCCGAACGGGGCCTTTCCGTTCACGCGCCCCGGCCTCGCCGCGATGCGGGATGCGTGCCGGGCGCTGGGTATCCGGCCGGAAAGCCGCATCGTCGTCTATGACGGGCTCAACATGACCTGGGCCGCGCGCGTCTGGTGGGTCCTGCGGGCATTCGACCTCGATGCCGTGTCGGTGCTCAACGGCGGTCTGGATGCCTGGCGTGCAGCGGGCGGACATGTCGAGACGGGCGACACAGAGCCTCCGATATCCGGCACGTTCCAGCCGATCGAGCGCCCGGGTTATTTCGTCGATCTGGCCTATGTGAAATCGGTTCTGACGAACGGAAGGGCCGCGGATCTGGTCTGCGCGCTTCGGCCCGACGCCTTCGCGGGCCATGGCGATCCGTCGCCCCGGCGGGGCCATATTCCTGGAAGCATCAATATCCCGTTCGCAGGAACGTTGTCAGACGGCGTTCTCGAACCAGCCCGCGTGAACGACGCATTTTCCGGCCTGAGCGACAGGCGTCACGAAACGATCCTGTATTGCGGAGGCGGAATCAACGCGGCGGGCTTGGCACTCGGCATGGCGGCCGCGGGACTGCCGCAGCCGCGCATCTTCGACGGGTCGCTCAACGAATGGGCCGCCGATCCGACCCTGCCCATGGAAGCGGGTGCATCATGATCGATAACGCCGTCATCCTTGGCATAGACGCTCACGCGCTTGCGGACGGCTATGCAGCGGGCTGGCTCGATCCGGTAGACGTCGCGCGCGAGGCAAAGGCTGCAATGGACAGTGGTGAACTGGGACGACACTGCCGGTTATCATCAGGCTCAAATGTAAGAAAGAACTCATACCAAAGGGCATAGCTGCTGACTCGTTGGTGATGTGACA
>NZ_BALE01000016.1 GCF_000963885.1 Tanticharoenia sakaeratensis NBRC 103193 | reverse complement strand
ATGCTACGCAGAAACGCCCATCCGTGAATTTCCAAAAAGGCTCTGACAGGCCGATGGCAGTTGGCGCGCCGACCGGTGCGCCATAGAACAGATTGTTCCAGCGGATCCGACCCGGTTTTTTCAGCACATTGTAGAAATGAAAAGCCGTTCCAGCGAGGCCGACAAGGCCTGTTGCGACATGGATCGTGTCACGCACGATATGCGATGCGTCCCGTTTGTCCGCCGTGCCGTGCGCGGAGACAGCGAGCGCCAGAGCTGCCGTTACCAAGGGCGTGAACATCGCCTTGTTCTCGAACTGGCCCCGATAATGTTCGATCGCACTGTCGAACAGCACGCTCGCCGCAAGCGTTCCGGCAGCGCGGTTGAGTTTGCGGGCTGCGATATTGGCCAGGTGTGGCGTCGGCGATGGCGCGCTGACAATCGGCAGCAGGTGCGGGCGTGCCTTGGGCAGGCGCATGGCCATGACCATGGCCGATGCGGTCAGCGAAGCCGTAACGCCCAGGGCTGCGCGTATATCCGCGCGCGGCCTGCTGCCTGATCTCATTATGATTTCTTCGAAGGCAGAATGGACGCCAGCATTTCCTTGGCCGAGCCGCGGATGACGTCCGCAAGCTCCGGCTCCGTAGGCAATGAGGCCAGGAACGCCTTGGCCTGCTTCAGCGTGATGTGCGGCGGAAGTGGTGGGACATCCGGATCGGTCCGGGCTTCGAGAATGACCGGCCTGTCCGCGCTCAATGCCTCGTCCCAGGCCGCGCCGACCTTTTCGGGATCGTCGACATAGATGCCCTTGAGATCCAGGAGTTCAGCGTATTTGTGATACGGGAAATCCGGGATCGACTGGGTCGCTTCCGTCTTGCCCTTGCCGAGCTGGACGCGCTCTTCCCACGTGACCTGATTGAGATCCTGGTTGTTCAGGACGAGCACGATCAGGTGCGGATTGTCCCACTGCTTCCAGTATTTGGAGATCGTGATCATGACGTTGAGGCCATTCATCTGCATGGCCCCATCACCCATGCAGGCAATGACGGTCCGGTCCGGGTAGGCCATCTTGCCGGCCATGGCATAAGGCGTGCCAGCCCCGAGGGAAGCAAGTCCGCCCGAGAGCGATGCCTTCATGCCGCGACGCATCTTCAAGTCACGGGCATACCAGTTCGCAACCGAGCCGGAATCAGCCGTGATGATCGCGTTCTCCGGAAGGCGGGGTGACAATTCCCAGAACACGCGTTGCGGATTAAGCGGTTTTGCCGACTGCATCGCACGCGCCCTGAGAACGTCCCACCAGCTTGCGACTTCTTTCTCGATCCGCGTACGCCACGAGCGATCGGACTTGCGTGTCAGGAGAGGGATGAGGGCACGCAATGTGGCCGCACTGTCCCCCTGAAGGCAGACCTCCATCGGATAACGCAGGGACAGGTTGGGCGCATTGATGTCGATCTGCACGCCGCGGGCCTGGCCGGGCTTGGGCAGGAATTCGCTGTAGGGAAATGACGATCCGACCATCAGGAAGGTGTCGCATTCCTTCATCAGATCCCAGGACGGCTTGGTGCCGAGCAGCCCGAGCGAGCCGGTGACGAACGGTAGCTCGTCCGGCACTGATGCCTTGCCGAGAAGCGCCTTGGCGATGCCCGCGCCCAGCAGGTCCGCCACTTCCAGCAACTCGTCCGTCGCCTCGAGTGCGCCGGCACCGGCAAGGATTGCAACCTTCTTGCCTGAATTGAGGATTTCAGCTGCGGCCTGCAGGCCCTTCATGTCGGGCACGTGACTCTCGACGGTCAGGCCAATCCCGGTATGAGTGAAGCCATGCGCCATGGGCGGCTCGGAGTAGGGCAGTTCCTGCAGGTCGTTGGGCACGATCACGATAGTCGGCGCACGGCGGTCTCGGGCGATCCGCACAGCCCGGTCGATGGCATGGCGAATCTGCGCAGGCTCGGTAACTGTCACGATATATTCGGATGCGACGTCCTTGCAGAGGGACTGAAGATCCACTTCCTGCTGGTAATGTGCGCCGATGGCCGAGCGCGCCTGCTGTCCCATGATGGCGACGACGCCGACATGATCCAGTTTCGCGTCATACAGACCATTGAGCAGGTGAATCGCACCAGGACCGGAGGTTGCAAAACACAAACCGACCTGACCGGTGAACTTGGCATGGGCCGTTGCCATGAAGGCTGCCATCTCTTCGTGGCGCACCTGAACGTATTCGATCCGCTTCGCATCGACTTCGTGCTGCAGCGCCACGTCGATACCGCCAGCACCGTCACCCGGGTAGCCATAGACTCGTTTCAGGCCCCATTCCTGAAGGCGTTTCCAGATGAATTCGCTGACATTCATGGCCATGGCGCGCGCCTCTTCCGATCGATGCGATTGCCTCGGCCAACGTCAAGGCCGTCGCCACTGTTCGGCAGGGCGCGCGGTAAAGCGCGACACTTCACACGATCGTGAAGCAGGGGGATGGCTGGCGGAGAAAGACGGAACCTCGCTGGTGAAGCGCGATTCCGTCAGACGCAGTGTCCTCAGGCGCTCAGGGTTTGCCGATGACCGGCGCGGCCCAGGCACTGTGAAGGACTGCCGTGCCCCCTACGCTGAAGGCAGCTGCCCCCAGATCAGTGGCCGAAGGGAAGATCAGCGCGCTCAGCGCCGTCTGACCCGTGCCGCCGAACGCCTCGACCGAAGAACGATCCACCAGAATGCGGAAACGGACATGGCCGTCCCGGTCAGGCAGGAGGGGCGCGGTATAGATGCCCGGGAACCCTGGATTGAAATCCACCTGTCCGGATTGTTCGCGGTCAATGAAGAGACTTGCAGTCCGCGTGTCGTAGCCGATGCGGGTTGCATCGCCGCTGGTGCCCGTTCGCAGCATGACACCGAACTGCGCGGCATTGCGCGGCACGAAATCAAGCCAGAGATCGAAGGAATCGCCATGGACGTTGCCCAGCGCGCCTTGGGATGTTCCGGAAACCGGCGCGTCGGTGGCAAGACCCTGGAACGGGTGCCCGTAGTGATTGGCGAGCGTGGGCACAGGGCTTTGCACGAGGCGAACCTCGTTGTTGAACGTACGAAGCTGGAAGCGACGGGGGACGCTCATCTGGCCGCGCCACGGGCTGGTCGGAATGGTCTGCCCGTAATTCCAGTTGTTCATCCAGCCGATTGCGACGCGCCACGGGTCAGGCAGGCCGTTCCATGTCACGGCAGCATAGAAATCCGGGCCGTAATCGACCCAGTTCGCGTCGCGCTTCTCCTGATCGGATGTCACGATCGGCCCGACGATCAGGTGTCCCCACCCCGTGGTGCCGTCGTTGGCATCCACGACCTCGATCTGTGCCTGCTTGCCGATCAGCGCACGGACATTCCAGGAACGCCAGGCAAGCGAACCCAGGCCGTTGCCCGTGGTGGACGCGACGACCTTTCCGTCCACGAGGAGGTTGATCGCCGTCTCGGTATCGGCCGTACCATGCCATGTCCTGGGATCGTAGGGATGGTATCCGCCGCCGATCTGGAAGGCGATGAAGGGATGGGAGATGCGGAAGAGTGGCGAGGTCAGGATGCCCTTGGCGGTGTCGCCAGTGAGATACGTGTCGATGAAGCCCGTGGCCTGGGAGCCGTCATAAGGACCTTGCGCAGGGCCTGCACCCTGAAAGGCGCCCGTTCCGGTCCAGCCGGCATCGGCATAGTGGCTGATGTGGGCAAGATCGATCAGGGGCGTGCTGCCCGGCGGCACGTTCGTATCGTAGATCGACGCGGCATCGGCGGTAAAGCGCGTCCCGTCGAAACTGCCCACGACGTATTGATCGGCAGAACCCGCGGTATAGCCGCCGGGATTGATGCCGATCATCAGCACCCATTTCTCGGGGCCGAACTCGTCCACGCGCAGCGGGAACAGGTCCGGACATTCCCATGCCCCGAACTGGGCGTTCACCGGGCCGAATTCGCTGAGATAGGTCCAGTGCTTCAGGTCGGGGGACGAATAGAACACCGCCTTGTGGATGTTCGACAATACCGCAACCATGATCCATTTGTGTTGCGGCTCATACCAGAACACCTTTGGATCGCGAAAAGCCGTGTACTGGTCGGCATACGGCGGCGGCGGAGCCGCGATCACGGGGTTGCCTGTGTATTGCGTCCAGGTCAGCCTGTTGTCGAGGCTGTAGGCAATCGACTGTGCCTGCGTCCCGGCCTTGATGGAAACTCCGTTCGGCAGAACCTGATCGACCGTGTAATTATCGGCATAGATCGCAACCAGCGGCACGCGTCAGCCATGTCCGAAGCCGCTGGTATCTCCCGCATCGCGCACGGCGCTGCCGGAGAAGATCAGGTCCGTCGGCGTGCCGTCGAGAAGCTTGATATAGGGAATTGCGAGTGGCAGGTCCTGCCAGGACAGCAGATCGCGTGACGTGGCATGACCCCAGGACTGGTTCGCGGCCACGTCTCCCAGGGGGTTGTATTGGTAGAAAAGGTTGAATGATCCCTTGTCATACAAGAGGCCGTTCGGGTCGTTCATCCAGTGTTGCGGGGGCGTGAAATGGTATTGGGGCCGGAATTCCGGCGTATCCTGCGATGCGGCAAATGCCGGACGCGCTGCGGTAACTCCGCAGCCAGTTGACAGCAGGAGAACCAATGCCGCCTCGAGAACGAGTTGGCGTTTCATGGATGGAATGCTCCGTTCCCGATCGGGGAGGCGGATTGTTCGCGCCGGATCGGGCGCAGGGACTTATAGAGGTCCGCCCCAATGTTGCCTATCGGGGCGGACCTCACAAATTCGTATTGTAAATTCTTAAAAAACCATGTCTGCGACTTACTTTGACTAAATATAGAGCTTGCCGCCTTTCTCGTGAAAGCTTTCCCGCATCTGCTCCATGCCCTGCTGCCGCTCGGCATCGCGACGGATGTCGTGGCTGATCTTCATGG
This sequence comes from Tanticharoenia sakaeratensis NBRC 103193, assembly GCF_000963885.1. Lineage (GTDB taxonomy): Bacteria > Pseudomonadota > Alphaproteobacteria > Acetobacterales > Acetobacteraceae > Tanticharoenia > Tanticharoenia sakaeratensis. Next base: position 36,888 of record NZ_BALE01000016.1, on the reverse strand, counting down.
AACAGAATTTCGGGCCGCACATGGAGCAGAAATGAGCGGTCTTGTGCGCGGCTTTCGGCAATGTCTCGTCGTGAAAACTGCGGGCGGTATCGGGATCGAGCGCCAGATTGAACTGGTCTTCCCAGCGGAAATCGAACCGTGCACGGGAAATCGCATCGTCATGGATGCGGGCTGCCGGATGCCCCTTGGCCAGATCGGCGGCGTGTGCTGCGATCTTGTAGGTGATGACGCCGGTTTTCACATCCGCGCGGTCCGGCAGTCCCAGATGCTCCTTCGGCGTGACGTAGCAGAGCATGGCGCAGCCATACCAGCCGATCATCGCGGCCCCGATGCCTGATGTGATGTGGTCATAGCCTGGTGCGATGTCGGTCGTGAGCGGACCGAGCGTGTAGAACGGTGCTTCGCCGCAGGCGTCGAGCTGCCTGGTCATGTTGACGCGGATCTTGTGCATCGGCACGTGACCCGGCCCTTCGATCATGACCTGACAGCCCTTGGCGTGGGCGATCTTCGTCAGTTCGCCCAAGGTTTCCAGTTCCGCGAACTGGGCCGCGTCGTTGGCATCCGCGAGCGAGCCGGGGCGCAGGCCATCACCCAGCGAGAAGGAGATGTCGTAGGCGCGGCAGATGTCGCAGATATCCTCGAAATGCTCGTAGAGAAAGCTCTCGCGATGATAGGCGAGACACCAGGCCGCCATGATCGAGCCGCCGCGCGAGACAATCCCGGTCGTGCGGTTGGCGGTAAGCGGGACATGCGCCAGTCGGACGCCCGCATGGATCGTGAAGTAATCGACGCCCTGTTCGGCCTGTTCGATCAGCGTGTCGCGAAAGATTTCCCAGGTCAGCTTTTCCGCAACGCCGCCGACTTTCTCCAGCGCCTGATAGAGCGGCACGGTGCCGATCGGGACCGGGGAATTGCGCAGGATCCAGTCGCGGATGTTGTGGATGTTGGTGCCGGTCGAGAGATCCATGACCGTATCCGCGCCCCAGCGGATGGCCCAGACCAGCTTGTCGATCTCTTCCTCGGCGGAAGACGTCACGGCGGAATTGCCGATATTGGCGTTGATCTTCACCAGGAAGTTTCGCCCGATCACCATCGGCTCGAGTTCGGGGTGATTAATGTTGGCGGGCAGGATCGCGCGACCCTTCGCGATTTCGCTGCGGACGAATTCCGGCGTGACGAATTCGGGAATATCCGCGCCGAAATCCTCGCCGTCGGCGCGCCGGGCCGCCGCATCCGGATCTTTTTCGATCCGACCGAGATTTTCCCGGTGGGCCGCGAAGATCATTTCTTCCGTCACGATGCCCGCGCACGCGAATTCATACTGCGTGACGGGTCTGCCTTCCGAACCGCGCCAGACGACATGTTCGGCCGGGCAGGGGGCAACGCCGTATTTGCCCGTTACAAAACCGTTGTCTTCCGGGCGAACGGCACGGGCCTGCGGGACCGTATCGAGGCCGCGACGGGCAAGCCAGGGCGCGCGCAATGCCGGCAGTCCCTGTGCCACGTCGATCGTGGCCGTCGGATCGGTATAGGGGCCGGATGTGTCGTAGATGCGCACGGGAGGCTCGTTGGCTTCCGGGCTCAGCGGCACTTCGCGAAACGGCACGCGGATGTCGGCCCGGCCTTCTGGCGAGGACCATGTCTTGACCGAATTGCCGACGGCACCCGTCGTGACCTGCCGTTTTGCAGGACGGTCGTTGTTGATCGATTGGTCGCCCATATCGCTTTTCCTCCAAGCGCTACGGATCGCCCAAGCGTGCGAGGAAAGCATGGAAAGCAGGCCCGCATCGGGTCGCCTGGCACACCAATCCCTACGCCGGTACGAACCGGATCAGGTTCTCCGATGGCGGACAATCCGCCCCGGAAGGGTCGCTGCGCTTGCGGATCGGATCCGCCAGCAGCCTCTCAGCCTCTTGTCGAGGCACCCCCTGGATGCGTGGACCTTCCGCGCTTGGCGGCGCGATGTCAACCGCGGCGCATGAGGCATTGACTTGCGCTTCGAGAGAAGAACATAAAGAGAACACAATGTCCGTCCGAGATTCGCCATGACCCAGACCCGCTCCCGAGATGCGATAAATGCCCTCCGGGCACAGATCGCCCGTATCGAGGGTGTCGCGGGTCCGTCGCGTGCAGTCCTGCCGTTCGGTATGGACGAAATCGATGCCCATCTGCCCGGTGGCGGCCTGGCGCTCGGCGCGCTGCACGAAGTCGCAGGCAGCGGCTTCGATGCCGTGCATGGTGCTGCCTGCACACGTTTCGCCGCCGGTATCGCCGCCCGCACGAAGGGCAGCGTCCTGTGGATTCTCAAGGATCGTGATCTCTACGCGCCCGGTCTCCGGCAGTCGGGGCTTGCCGACCGGCGCGTCGTCTATGTCGCAGCCCATACCGAGCGCGACATTCTGGCCTGTTTCGAGGAGGGTTTGCGACATGGGGCGCTGGGGGCCGTGATCGCCGAGACCGAGCGCCTGCCGATGACGGCCTCGCGCCGCCTGCATCTCGCAGCCGAGGCCACCGGCAGCCTGGCGATCGCGGTCCGGCGCGGGGGGCGGGCCGCAGAGTTCGGCCAGCCCAATGCGTGTGTCACCCGCTGGCGCATCGCCAGCCTGCCGTCGGTCGCCCTGCCGGTGCCGGGTGTCGGTCGTGCGCGCTGGCATCTCGAACTTTTACGATGTCGTGGCGGCATGCCCGCCGATTTCTATGTGGAGGCCTGCGATGACCGGGGACGGCTCGCGCCGTGTCGCCTCGCTCTACCTGCCGTTCTGGGCGACAGACCGGTTGCGTCGGGCGGCTGGCGCGCCCGCGCCTGACCAACCGCTGGCGCTGGCCGGCACGCTGGGCCAGCGGCGCTGTGTGCTGGCGGTCGATCAGGCCGCGCGGCGCATGGGGCTCGAGCCGGGAACGCCAGTTGCCAAGGCGCGCGCGCTGCATGCCGGATTGATGATCCTCGATGCCGCACCCGAGGCCGACCGTGCCGGACTGGACAAGCTCGCGCGCTGGCTTCAGGCCCGTGTGGCGCCGATGGTGGCCCCCGATCCGCCGGATGGCATCGTGCTCGACACCACCGGCGCGGATCATCTTCATGGCGGCGAGACGGCCATGCTGGAGACCCTGGCCCAACGCCTGACCAATGCCGGACTGACCCTGCGCGTGGCTTTGGCGCCCAGTCTGGGCGCAGCCCATGCACTGGCCCGTTATGGACACGCCCGGCGCATCATCGTTCCGCCGCATGAGACGGCCGCCCATGTTGCCGATCTGCCGGTTGCGGCCCTGCGGCTTGCATCCGGCACCGTGCAGTCGCTCCGGATGCTGGGCTTCGATCGGATCGGCCCGCTGGCGGCGACGCCACGGGCACCGCTCACCTTGCGTTTTGGTCCCGATGTCGCCCGCAGGCTCGACCAGCTCTATGGCCGGATCGAGGAACCGATCATTCCGGTGCGGCCTCCGGAACCGATTGCGGCCATTCTCACTTTTGCCGAACCGATCGGCAGCGCGGAGACGATTGCGCGTCAGATCGCAATCCTTGTTGCGCGGGTCTGCGATTCTCTGGACAGGGCGGCTGTGGGCGCGCGCGATCTCGATCTGATCGCCCATCGTGTGGATCGACATGCGCAGACTATTGCGGTTGCAACCGCGCGCCCGTCGCGCGACCGGGTGCGTCTGACGCGCCTCCTGTGTGATAGGATCGAGACGATAGAACCCGGTTTCGGGATCGAACGCATGGTCCTGACTGCCATCCGTGTCGAACCGATTGATCCGCGTCAGCGCGTCTCATCCCTGATCGAGGACGAAACGCCCGATCTGTCCGGCCTGATCGACGTGCTGTCCAATCGTCTCGGGGCCCGCGCGCTGCATCGTGTTGCTGCCATTGAAAGCGATATTCCCGAACGTGCGACCCGGCAGGTCGCACCGCTGGCATCCGAAGAGAGCCCGGACCTTCCTGCCCTGCAGGCATGGCCACGCCCGATCCGCCTGTTGCCCCGGCCCGAAGCGATAAGGGCCATGGCAGCACTGCCCGATCATCCGCCCCTTTTCTTCATCTGGCGCGGTATGCGCCATCACGTGGCGCGTGCGGATGGGCCGGAGCGGGTTTTCGGCGAATGGTGGCGCGATGCGGACGAGCAGACGGCCGCACGCGATTATTTCCGGGTGGAGGATACATCTGGCGCCCGCTTCTGGGTTTTTCGCGAGGGCGACGGCGAGCATCCCGAAACCGGCGGGCAGGGCTGGTTCCTGCACGGGCTGTTCGGATGAGCGCGCCGTATGCCGAATTGCAGGTGACGAGCTATTTTTCGTTCCTGCGCGGTGCGTCGTCCTGCGACGAACTGTTCGTGCAGGCGCAGGCACTTGGCATCTCCGCGCTTGGCCTTGCGGATCGGCATTCGCTGGCCGGGGTCGTCCGCGCCCATGTAGCCGCGAAGGCCACCGGTGTGCGGCTCGTCATCGGCGCACGGATCGATCCGGTCGATTTTCCGCCCCTTCTGCTTTATCCGACCGATCGCGCGGCCTATGGCCGGCTGTGCCGTCTGCTGACCCTTGGCAAGTCGCGGGGCGGGAAGGGGCAATGTCGACTGGGATGGCAGGATGTCATGGACTGGTCGGACGGATTGATAGCCGTTCTTCTGCCCGATACAGCCGACGATGCGCTTGGAACATTTATTGATGAGTTCAGTAATGTTTTCCGGGACCGTGCCTATCTGGCGCTGACGCTGCGCCGCCGTCCGAACGACCAGTTGCGTCTGCATGAGCTCGGTATCGCCGCGCATCGCGCGCAGGTGCCGACTGTCGTGACCAACGACGTTCTGTATCACGACCATGAACGTCGGATCCTGCAGGATGTCGTCACCTGCATTCGCCATAACGTCGTCATCGATCATGCGGGTTATCTGCGCGAACGCCATGCTGATCGCTATCTGAAGCCGCCTGCTGAAATGGCGCGTCTCTTTGCGCGCTATCCTGAAGCGCTCTCGCGCACGCAGGAAATCGTCGCCCGATGCCGCTTCAGCCTCGACGATCTCGCCTATCAGTATCCGGACGAAGTGACCGAACCCGGCATGACCCCGCAGCAGCGGCTGGAAGCTCTTACCTGGGCCGGAGCAGGGGAGCGCTACCCGGATTGCATTCCCGACAAGGTGCGCAGCACGCTCGAAGAGGAGCTGCAACTGATCGGGCGCATGGACTACGCGCCCTATTTCCTGACGGTGCACAGCATCGTGGCGTATGCGAAAAGTCAGCAGATCCTCTGCCAGGGACGCGGATCGGCAGCAAACTCCGCTGTCTGCTACGTGCTGGGCATCACCGCGATCGATCCCGCGCACAATGACATGTTGTTCGAGCGGTTCGTCTCGGAGGAACGGCGCGAGCCGCCGGACATCGACGTCGATTTCGAGCATGAGCGCCGCGAGGAAATCATTCAGTGGGTCTATCGTCACTATGGCCGCGAGCGGGCGGCCCTGACGGCCGTCGTCTCCCGTTATCGGGCCCGGGGCGCATTGCGCGATGTCGGCAAGGCGCTGGGCCTGACGGAGGACGTGATCCGGCATCTGTCGGCCGGAATTTCCCAGTGGTCGCGGAACACGACCCCGGACCAGTTCGAGGGCGAGGGCGTCGATCTGTCCGACCGGCGGATCCGGCTCACGCTCCAGCTTGCGCAATCGTTGCTCGGCGCACCGCGCCATCTCTCGCAGCATCCGGGCGGCTTCGTGCTGACACATGACCGTCTGGACGAGCTTGTCCCGGTCGAGCCGGCCGCAATGGACAATCGTCAGATCATCGAATGGGACAAGGACGATATCGACGTCCTGAAATTCATGAAGGTCGATTGCCTGGCCCTCGGTATGCTGACCTGTCTGCGGCGCGGCCTCGATCTGCTGCAGGTCCACAAGGGCATCACGCACACGCTGAGCACGATCGAACAGGATGATGAGCCGACTTATGAAATGATCCGGCGTGCCGACACGGTCGGCGTGTTCCAGATCGAGAGCCGTGCACAGATGTCGATGCTGCCACGGCTGAAGCCAGAAAATCTCTACGATCTGACGATCGAGATCGCAATCGTTCGTCCGGGACCGATCCAGGGTGACATGGTGCATCCCTATCTGCGGCGACGCGAAGGGCTGGAAAAACCCGAGTACCCGACGGAGGACCTTTGGAAGGTCCTGAGGAAGACGCTCGGCGTTCCGCTGTTTCAGGAACAGGCAATGCGTGTCGCCATGGTCTGCGCCGGTTTCAGCGCGTCCGAGGCCGATCAGCTCCGGCGTGCGATGGCCACGTTCAAGAACACCGGCACGATCGAGCGCTTTCGGCACAAGCTGGTCGAGGGAATGGCTGACCGCGGCTATTCTCCGGACTTTGCGATGCGGATCTACAAACAGCTCGAGGGATTCGGGAGCTATGGATTTCCCGAGAGCCATGCGGCCAGTTTCGCCATCCTCGCCTACATATCATCCTGGCTGAAATGCCATTATCCCGACGTGTTTCTGGCGGCCCTGCTGAACTCCCAGCCCATGGGTTTCTATTCGCCTGCCCAGCTCGTCCGGGATGCGCGTGATCACGGGGTGGTGGTGCGTCCGATCTGCATCGTGGCTTCCCGATGGGACAGCACGCTCGAACCCGGGGGCCACCACCATGCCGTGCGCTTGGGCATGAGTCTCGTCAAGGGGCTGTCGGAGACGGATGCGGCCCGTCTGATCGTCTCGCGGGATGCACGATCTTTCGCGGATATGGACGACCTGAAGATGCGCGGGGTGGTTCCCGTCGAGGCTCTGGTCCGGCTGGCCGAGGCGGATGCGTTCCAGTCTGCTTTCGGCCTTGTGCGTCGTGCAGCGCTCTGGGCCATCCGGGCGCAACGTGATGCGCCCCTGCCGCTGTTCGCCGCAGCCGACGCCGCGCGGGAAATCATCGAACCCGCGGTCGATCTGGCGCCCATGCGGGACGGTGCAGAGGTCGTGCGGGACTATGATCATGTGGGCCTCAGCCTGCGCGGCCATCCGGTCGCCTTCCTGCGGCCGGATCTGGCCTGCCGCGACATTCTGTCCTGCGCGGATGTCATGGCAGGGCGCGACGGGCGCTGGGCGCAAACGGCAGGTGTCGTGCTCGTGCGTCAGCGTCCTGGCTCAGGCGACGGCGTGTGTTTCATCACGCTGGAAGACGAGACCGGGACCGCCAATCTCGTGGTCTGGCCGGACCTGTTCGAGACCTTCCGCCGCATCATCCTGTCGGCCACCATGATGGCGGCCCGGGGACGGATCCAGCGCGAAGGCCGTGTCGTCCATCTCGTCGTACGCACGCTGGAGGATCTGTCCCCTCTGCTGGCCGATGTCGGCAATCGCGACCTTGACGGCGGGCGTGTCGAACGGCGCGATGCACAGGCCGATCCGGACTGGACCGCACGCGCGATCCGGTCTCGGAACTTTCACTGACGCCGCGACAATGCGGCGCCGCGCGAACCTCAGGCGGCCACCTGGTCCAGAAGATCGATCTTCGCCCGCTCCGCCATCCGGCGGACATAGGCATCGACCGGGCCCGGGAACGTGAGGCCTGCAACGATCGTCAGGCTGCGGAGCTGCGCGAACAGATGCAAATCATCGGTCGAAAGCGTTCCGTTCACGGCCTCGGGCGACTGGATCATCGGCGCCAGTTCCACCAGCAGGGCATCGACCTCCCGGATCAGATCCGGTCCCTGTTCGAACAAATCGAAAAACGCGCCGGCCCATTTTTCCTTGTTGCGAATGAAGTAGGCGCGTGCGCGCGTGGTCGCGAACTCCGGCAGCGGCGCTGCGGCGGCCCGCGGAAGGAACAGGCGGTTGGATATCTTGCCGCACCGTTCCAGCCAGGCCGCGATCTGAGGGTTCTCCGGGGCCGTCAGGACCGGGCTGCCGATCGCATCGATATGGGCCACGATATCCATGCTCTCGCCCATGAAGCGCCCGTCTTCTTCCAGGATCGGCACCAGCTTCTTTCCGACCATCCGCTTCGGCCCTTCCTCGTCGTCGTTGAGCAGGATCTCGAACGTGACGGGAACATCCTTGAGCCCGAAAATCATCTCAGCCTTCACGCAGAACGGGCAGTGATCGTAGATGTAGAGCGTCCGGTTCATGACGGTTGTGTTCCTTGTGACAAAGCCTGTTCGTGCACGGCCAACGCAGGCCCGGATGCCGCGTTCAGTCTCACAAGGGGATGGACAAAACGCACGGTTCGGGGCTCGATCGGCCTCATGAACTCCTATTATGTCACACTGACCTCGAACGATACCGCCGCGACGCCTGCCGACCGGCATGCCGTCATCCTGAACGACGGCAGCCGGCTCGAACTGCCGTTGCAGCCGCTGCCGGGTGGCGACATGGCCGTCGCGCTGCTGATGTCCAACCAGACGAGCTTCGCCGTCGAGCGCGGGCTGGCCCAGCGTTTGACCGCGATCGCCCGCGCTGCGGAACCCGATGCGATCGTCGGCGTGCCCACAATGGGCTTGAGCTACGCGCGCCCCGTGGCGGACGCGCTGGGTTTTGCCGACTACACGGCGCTCGGGCACTCCCGGAAGTTCTGGTACGACGAAACCCTCTCCGAACCCGTGGTCTCGATCACGAGTCCCGGCCAGGCCAAGCGTCTCTATCTCGATCCGGCTCTGGTCGAGCGCGTGAAGGGCCGTCGCGTCGTCGTGGTCGACGACGTGCTCAACACTGGCAACACCGTCGTTGCGGCCTACAGGCTGTTGCAGAAGGCCGGCGCCGAAATCGTGGGCATTGCCGCCGTCCTGACCGAAGGGTGGGACTGGCACGCGGCGCTTTCGGCCGTCGATCCGGCCACACCGAAGCTTGTTCATGCGCTCGGGCATATCCCGATGTTCGGGCGCAGCGATGCCGGCTGGACGCCGATCGCACGCACCGACAGAACTGCCCATCCGGCACGCTGACCGATCGGACGAACGTCAGACGGCATCGTCCTTCGCGAGCGCCGTTTTCTCGATTTCCTGCAGAATCAATTGTGCGGCCGCGGAAAGCTGCCGCGCGCGATCGATGCAAAGAGCCAGCGTCAGGGGCGAGATGCGGCTGTTGGCGATCGGCACGAACGCCAGCAGACCCTGGGCAATTTCCTCGAACGCATCGAGCCGGCTCAGAATGCCGATGCCGACGCCTTCCATGACCAGCGACTTGATCATCTGGATGTTGTCCGCCGAAGCTGCGGGTCTCAGGCGCACCTGCGTTTCGATTTCCAGAAGCTCGAGCTGTCGGCGCAACGCCAGCGGGGCTGCGGGCACGACCATCGGAAACTCGGCGCACAGGCTGAACCGTGCTTCGGCACGAGCCGCGATCGGATGATCGGGGCGGGCAATGAAGCCCAGGGGAAACGCCCGGTGTCCGCGCACGACCAGTTCGCGCCTGTGCGGCGGATCGAGAACGAGTGCGAGATCGGCCTCTCCGCCAATCAGAAGGTCTGCGATGTCCCTGTTGTCGCGGACGGATACGTTCACGACGATGCCGGGATGGGTGGTGCGCAGCCGACCCAGAAGGGATGGGACAAACCCCTTCGTCAGCGCCTCCGGGATCAGCAGGTCGACCTTGCCCTGGCGCAGGCCTTTCATGTCATCGATCTGGACGGTCAGGTTTTCCATGTCACGCGACCAGCGGTTCGCCGCGGCCAGCAGCAACTCGCCTGCGGCCGTCAACCGCAGGCCGGACGGCAGCCTTTCGAACAGGGGCGTGCCGATCGTCTGTTCGCCGTGCAGGATCTGCCGGTCGATTGCAGAGGCCGCAATTCGCAACTCGTCCGATGCGCGCCGGATCGACCCGTATCGTGCAACGGCCACGAAATAACGAAGGAAGCGCGAGAAGACAGCCATCGCATGTGCTCTCTTTTTGCGAACGGAATCGGGATTTTTATGAACTATACACGAACGCCTGAAGGGTGAAATGCTCTTGGCCATTCCCCTGATATGAGCGCCGCGTCCCATGCCCGATATACTCGAACGCCCCGTCGATCTCCCGAGGGACTGCACGTTCGAACCTGACGACTGGGCGATCCTCGCCCGGTGCTGGTATCCCGTGGCCCTGTCGCGCGACGTGACCGACAAGCCCGTCTCGGCCACGCTGCTTGACGAACCACTGGTCGTCTATCGCGCGGGCGAGCAGATCGTGATCGCATACGATCTGTGTCCGCATCGTGGTGTCCCGCTCAGCATGGGGACAGGCAACGGCAAGACGATCGCCTGCGCCTATCACGGCTTCCGCTTCGGCGTCGGCGGACGCTGCGTGCATGTGCCGGCCCACCCGGACAACGCGATCCCACCCAAGCTGCACCTGCGCACATATCCGGCTGTCGAGCGTTATGGACTGATCTGGACATGTCTGCGCCCGGCGGATGCGCCCGATATTCCGGACATGCCGCATTGGGAGGATCCGGACTATGTCGGCGTCACCTGTCCGTCGATCGACATCAACGGGTTTGCAGGCAGGCAGATGGAAGGGTTCCTGGACGTCGCACATTTTGCCTTCGTCCATACCGCGACGTTTGCCGACCCGAACAATCCTGTCGTACCGTCATACATGCCGAAACTGACGGCAAAAGGATTCGAGGCCGAGTACCGCAGCACGGTCGCGAACTTTCCGGTCGGCATTCCTGACACGGCACCGCCGGGCTTCATATGGCTGCGGCATTTCCGCACGCATCTGCCGTTTACGGCCACGCTGGAGATTCATTTTCCCGAAGAAGGGCGGCTCGTCATCATGAACGCGGCAAGCCCGATGTCGGCCCGCAAGACCCGCATGTTCGCGCCGATCTGCCGGAACTTCGCAAAAGACGCGCCGCCTGAAGACACATATGATTTCAACCGGCGTGTCTTTGAGGAAGACAAGGCGCTCGTCGAGGCGCAGAAACCGGAATGTCTGCCGCTCGATCCAACACTGGAAGCCCATGTCATGGCCGACCGCAGCTCGATTGCATACCGCCGTGGCCTGCGAGACATGGGGCTGAGCCGATTCTTCATCGCCTGAGACAAGCCGTCGCGCGCGCCCGGGACGTTGCATCATCCACTCACGATACATGAGCGTTCACGGCGCCCACGACGATGCAGCCGACCTGACAGTCCCTGAACGCCATGATCGAAAGGGCAGGCCCGCACGCATGGACATCTATATCGGCTTCGATTCCGCCTGGACGGACAATCCGAAGGCGAGGGGCGCCATCTGTGCCGTCGGTATCGAGAATGGTCAGGCGATTCTGTTTCACGCGCCACGGCTTGCCTCTTTCAGGGAGGCAGCTGTTTTCATTCGGAGCGTGCGCTCACGAAACGGCGCAACACTGATCGCCATCGACCAGTCGACAATCGTGCCCAATCGATCGGGCATGCGCCCGGTCGAACGGGTCGCGGCGTCTCTTCTGGGCTGGCTCGGCGGCGGCGTGCAGCCATCCCATCGGGGACGCACGGGCATGTTCTGCGATTCGGCACCAATCTGGCGCTTCCTGTCGGATCTTCAGGCGGAGGAACAGCCGGATGTCGCGCGAATCGCGGCCGACGGACTCCATATCATCGAAGTCTTTCCGGCGCTGGCCCTGGCATCCATGGATCCCGCCTTCTTCGGTCGCCTGTGTGCCCCGCGATACAATCCTGCCCGACGTCAGACATTCCGCCTGGAGGACTGGATCAGGGTCAGCGATGTCGCGGCTAGGCAGGCGGTCGATCTGGGCTGTATTGCGCTGGCCGAATGGTGCGCCGCCGCTGCACGAACTGCCAGACCGGGCAAGGCAGACCAGGACAGGCTTGATGCGGCCTTGTGCGTCCTGATCGCGCTTCAGTGGCGCCTGCAGCCGCGGAAATCGCTTCTGCTTCTGGGCGACCTGACAGCAGGCTACATGGTGCTGCCCGCAACGCCTGCCGTTCGAGACCGGCTGGCGGGACCCGCGCGCATGCATGACGTCCTGATGGATGGACAACCCGCCGGATGACCTTGCCGGCACGTCATCGCTTTACAGAGTGTTATGGGCCGCAACGACGTGTGCATGCGCCCGGAGCCGCACGACAGCCGCAGGGTCGGCTGGCGTCCCTGGCGGAGAGGGTGGGATTCGAACCCACGGTACGCTTGCACGTACGGCGGTTTTCAAGACCGCTGCCTTAAACCACTCGGCCACCTCTCCGTGCCTCAGGCGGATGCTGAATACCGCCTTGGCGCATCGCCGTCCATGGGGATATGCCCGCCTACCGTAACGGCATTGTATCGTTATTTACATTTCGTAGCGTCGAACGCGCATTGCGGGCGTCATTTCGCAGCTATGTGTTGGAACAAAGAGGCGCGGCAAAGTGAAAACGACCCGGACGCGCCTTTTGCGATGAACAAGGAAAGACGACGATGTTCGCCAAGACTGTTTCGATGCTCGGGCTGTTGGCGCTCACGGCAGCGCCCGCCTTTGCACAGGGTGGGCCGCCGGGCCCGGGTCACCACGGTGGACCTGGTGGCGGGATGGGGGGTCATCACGGCATGATGCCGATGCTGCCCGGCGTCAAACTCACCGACCAGCAGAAATCCCAGATGCACGCGATCTTCGAAGCCGACCACGGCAACGGCCACGGCGACTGGAAGCAGGAAAAGGCAATCGATTCCCAGATCGGCGATCTGCTGCTCCAGGGCGGCAAGATCGATCGCGCCAGGCTCGCCGGCCTGATCCACCAGAAGGACGTGATCGAGGAAGCTCACGAACAGGCGTGGATCGATAGCGCAATCAAGGTGCATGACATCCTGACGCCAGAGCAGCTGTCCGATGCGCGCGCCACGCGTGCAAAGCTCGACAGCCTGCGTGAACAGATGCATGCGCTGATGCACGACGCTGACGACCATGGCGCACCGCCTCCGCCGGAAGGTCCGTCTCCCGACTGAATTCTCTCGCGGAAAGATCAGCGAGTGATCGACGGCCACGCAGTTCTCCTGTCGTGGCCGTTTCTCGTTGTCGGGCGTTATTTTCTTGACGCACCCGGCATGAGCGCCTAGGCACCACTCCATTCAGACACGCCACTTCGCGAAGGCTCGCGCAGCGGCGCGTTTCTTATTGGACGGACGGCAGGTTGTCTTCGGTCCGCGTAGTTGGGAAGTTTCGGTTTGTTCGAGCAGCTTTCAGGCAAGCTCTCCGGTGTCTTCGAAGGGCTCTCCAAGCGGGGCGCCCTGTCGGAAGCCGACGTCACGGAGGCGATGCGCGAGGTCCGTCTGGCAATGCTGGACGCCGACGTGGCGCTGCCTGTCGTGCGCGAATTCGTCTCCCAGGTGCGGGAGCGTGCTGTCGGCCATGAAGTGCTGGACAGCATTTCGCCCGGTCAGGCCGTCGCCAAGATCGTCAACGATGCCCTGATCGCGGCCCTCGGCGGCGCAGGTGCTGTACCGCTTAATCTCGAAGCGGTGCCGCCGGTTCCTGTCCTGATGGTCGGTCTTCAGGGTTCGGGCAAGACCACCACGTCCGGCAAGATCGCGCTGAGGCTCGCCACCCGTGAGCGCAAGCGCGTTCTGCTGGCCAGCCTCGATACGCAGCGTCCCGCGGCACAGCTCCAGCTCGCCCAGCTGGCCGATCAGGCCGGTCTTCGCGCCCAGGGTCTGGTTGTCTCGCTGCCGATCGTGGCCGGACAGGGCCCGGTCGAGATCGCGCGCCGTGCGCTCGATGTCGGGCGCCGCGAAGGCTATGACGTCGTCATCCTCGATACCGCTGGTCGCCTGTCGATCGACGAAGCCCTGATGGCCGAAGTGGCCGAGGTCCGGAAGGTTGCCCAGCCGGCCGAGACGCTGCTCGTCGTCGACGCGATGACGGGTCAGGATGCGGTCAATACCGCGAAGGCCTTCAACGAGGCCGTCGGCATCACCGGCGTGGTGATGAGCCGGATGGACGGCGATGCACGTGGTGGTGCTGCCCTGTCGATGCGGGCGATCACGGGGGCACCGATCAAGCTGACCGGCTCGGGCGAAAAGCTCGATGCGCTGGAGGAATTCCATCCCGAGCGTGTTGCCGGCCGTATCCTTGGCCTCGGCGATATCGCGGGTCTTGTCGAGCGTGCATCGGACACGCTGGATCAGGAAGAGAGCGAACGCGTCGCCCGCAAGATGATGGCGGGCAAGTTCGATCTCGACGACTATGCCTCGCAGATTCGTCAGATCGGCAAGATGGGCTCCATTTCGTCGATCCTGAACATGCTGCCCGGCATGGGCAAGCTGACGCAGGCGCTCGGTGGCAAGGAGCTCGATACCTCGATCCTGACCCGGCATCAGGCGATCATCTCGTCCATGACGTCGAAGGAGCGCAAGACGCCGGATATCATCAAGGCGTCGCGCAAGAAGCGGATCGCCGCCGGTTCGGGCACGACGGTCCAGGACGTCAACAAGCTGCTCAAGCAGTTTGACGACATGTCCACGATGATGAAGCGCATCAACAAGATGGGGCTCAAGGGCCTGATGCGCGGCGGTGGCATGCAGGGGCTCATGCAGCAGATGCAGCGTGGCCCCGGCGGTCCCGGAGGCGGCCAGCCCCCGTTCGGCTGAGCCCTACATAACAGTTTCACTGCCCCGGGGCCCGCTGACGCGGACGGGGCGGCGGGAGAGATCGTCCGGACGCGGGATCAGGTTCGCGCCGGGCAAAGTCTGGTTTTTGATAGTGTCTTTGGAGAGTTGAATGAGCCTGAAGATCCGCCTGGCACGTGCCGGCGCCAAGAAGCGCCCCTATTACCACATCGTGGTTGCCGACAGCCGCAGCCCGCGCGACGGCCGTTTCATCGAGAAGGTCGGTGCCTACAACCCGATGCTGCCGTCCGACCACGCTGATCGCGTGCGTCTGAACGACGAGCGCATCAAGCACTGGCTGTCGAACGGCGCGCTGGCGACCGATCGCGTCGCACGCTTCCTGGGCAACGCGGGTCTGGCGCCGAAGCCGGAATACCGCGAGCAGCCGAAGAAGTCGGCGCCGAAGAAGCGCGCCCAGGAGCGTGCCGCGGCTGCGGCAGCCTGAGTTCGAACACAGCCGTTCGGTTCTTCCTGAATGTCCGATCCCCGCATCCTGGTTGCCACCATCGGTCGTCCGCACGGCGTGCGCGGCCTGGTGCGCCTGCATGCCGCAACCAGCGATGCCGCCTCGGTGGAAACGCTCGGGCCGCTGCATGATGCGCAGGGGCACGCGTTCACCATTCGGTGGCGCGGCGTCGGAATCGCGGAGATCACGGACGGCGAAGGTCGGATCGTCGCCGATCGCGATGTTGCGGCAAAGCTCGTCAATGTCGAGCTGTTTGCGGCGCGCGATGCGCTTCCCGAGCCTGACGAGGACGAGTTCTACCATGCCGATCTGATCGGCATGGCGGCGGTCGATCCGGACGGCACCGATCTTGGCGTCGTCACCGTAGTCCATGACTATGGTGCAGGCGTCAGTCTCGAACTGCGTGGTGCACGCACCATCATCGTGCCGTTCACCCGGGCCTGCGTGCCCAAGGTCGATCTCGCGGCGCGGCGCGTCACCGTCGTCGAGCCTGACGAGATCGAGCTGGAGGGTGACCTCCAGTTGACCGGTGCCGCATCGTGACGGGTGGCGACACCTGGCGCGCGCATGTGCTGACGCTGTTCCCGGAGATGTTTCCGGGGCCGCTGGCGCTTTCGCTGGCCGGTCGCGCGCTTGAGCGCGGCATCTGGTCCTGCGAGACGACGGATCTGCGTGATTTCGGCCTTGGCCGGCATCGCGCGGTGGACGACACGCCGTTCGGCGGCGGCGCGGGCATGGTCATGCGCGCGGATGTCGTCGATGCGGCGCTGGAGACGATCCCGGCCGACGACGGGCGTCCGGTCCTCTATCCGACGCCGCGCGGGCGTCGTCTGGGGCAGGACGACATCCGGCGCTACCGTGATGCCGGTGGTGTTGTCGTGCTGTGCGGTCGGTTCGAGGGCGTGGACGAACGCGTGCTCGACGCGCGTGGAATCGAGGAGGTCTGCCTCGGCGATTTCGTCCTGTCCGGTGGCGAGATCGCGGCGATTGCCTTGCTCGATGCCTGTGTCCGGCTGCTGCCGGGCGTGATGGGATCGGACGAGAGCGGCATCGAGGAGAGCTTCTCGGACGGGTTGCTGGAATATCCGCACTACACCCGCCCCGCCGTCTGGCAGGGCCGGGAAGTGCCGGACATATTGCTGTCGGGAAATCATGCCGCGATCGCGGCATGGCGACGCGAGCAGTCGGAGGCGGCGACACGCGCGCGCCGGCCCGATCTCTGGGCGGCATATGATGCGAGACATGCGGCAAGCAGCGCGCAGGGCGCTGCCTCTGCCAAGCATTAGGTTTGTTGAAGGAGTTTGTCGGTTATGAACATCATCGAGCAGTACGAGGCGCGTGAGATCGAGCGCCTGTCCGCCGCCCGCGCGGTGCCGGACTTCATCCCGGGCGACACGGTTCGCGTCGGCGTCCGCGTCGTCGAAGGCACGCGCGAGCGTGTGCAGGCTTACGAGGGCGTCGTGATCGCACGCTCCAACAAGGGCCTGAACAGCAACTTCACCGTCCGCAAGATCAGCAACGGCGAAGGCGTGGAGCGTGTGTTCCCGCTGTATGCACCGACGATCGCCGACATCACGGTCGTCCGTCGCGGCAAGGTGCGTCGTTCGAAGCTGTATTACCTGCGCGGTCGTCGCGGCAAGTCGGCGCGTATCGCCGAGCGTCCGCGTGATCTGGCGCCGGCGTCGTAAGCACCCGATATCGGGAGCATGAGGAGGATCGCATGACTGCACGTACCCTGTTCGACAAGATCTGGCATGACCATGTCGTCGAGCGACTTCAGGACGGCACATGCATCCTCTATATCGACCGTCACCTTGTGCATGAGGTGACGAGCCCGCAGGCCTTCGAGGGCCTGCGGCTGGCCGGGCGTCGTCTGCGGCGTCCGGATGCCACGATCGCGGTGGTGGATCACAACGTGCCCACCTCCGATCGCAGCCTGCCGATCGAGGAGCCGGAAAGCCGCACCCAGATCGAGACGCTCGAGCACAACGTTGCGGAATTCGGCGTGCCGTATATTCCGCTGCGTTCCGCATCGCAGGGCATCGTGCACGTCATCGGCCCCGAGCAGGGCATCTCCCTGCCGGGCATGACGATTGTCTGCGGCGACAGCCACACCTCGACCCACGGTGCGCTCGGTGCGCTCGCGTTCGGCATCGGCACGTCCGAGGTCGAGCATGTCATGGCGACGCAGACGCTCCTGCAGAAGCCTGCAAAGAATATGCGCGTGACGGTCGAGGGCGAACTCGCGCCCGGCGTGACCGCCAAGGACGTAATGCTCGCCATTATCGGCAAGATCGGCACCGCAGGCGGAACCGGGCATGTCATCGAGTTCGCGGGATCGGCGATCCGCGGGCTCGACATGGCCGGCCGCATGACGATCTGCAACATGTCGATCGAGGCCGGCGCGCGGGCCGGCATGGTAGCCCCGGATCAGACGACGTTCGACTACGTGCGGGGACGCCGGTTCGCGCCGCAGGGTGCAGCGTTCGACGAGGCCTGTGCCTACTGGTCGACACTGGCGTCCGATCCGAATGCCGTCTTCGACACCGAAGTTGAACTGCGTGCGGAAGATATCGCCCCCAATCTCACCTGGGGCACCAGCCCGGAAGACGTGATCCCGATCACCGGCACGATCCCCGACCCGGCGACGGCTTCCGAGCCCGGACACCGGGCCCGTCTCGAGCGCGCCCTGGCCTATATGGGGCTTGAACCGGGTGCGGAGATCGCGGGCACGCCTATCGACGTCGTGTTCATCGGCTCCTGCACCAACAGCCGCATCGAGGATCTTCGCTCTGCGGCGCAGGTAATCGACGGGCGGCATGTCGCGCCCGGCGTGCGCGCGCTCGTGGTTCCCGGATCGGGGCTTGTGAAGGCGCAGGCCGAGGAAGAGGGACTGGATCGCGTATTCCGCGAGGCCGGGTTCGAGTGGCGTGAAGCCGGATGTTCCATGTGCCTTGGCATGAACCCGGACAAGCTGACGCCCGGACAGCGTTGCGCCTCGACCTCCAATCGCAATTTTGAGGGACGCCAGGGCCCCGGTGGCCGGACGCATCTGCTGTCGCCGGCGATGGCGGCTGCGGCGGCCGTGACCGGCGTGCTGACGGACGTGCGGGCGCTGACGCGGGAGATCGCATGATGGACAAGTTCACCGAACTGACCGCCGTCGCAGCGCCGATGCCGGAAGAGAACGTTGACACCGACCAGATCATTCCGGCGCGTTTCCTGAAGACCATCAAGCGCACGGGTCTGGGCGAGCATCTGTTCGCCAATCTCCGCTATGGCGCGGACGGACGCGAGAAGCCCGATTTCGTGCTCAATCGGGAGCCATACCGGCACGCGGAAATCCTGATCACGCTGGACAATCTCGGCTGTGGGTCGTCCCGCGAGCACGCGCCCTGGGCCCTGCTGGATTTCGGGATCCGCTGCGTGATCGCGCCGTCCTTTGCCGACATCTTCCACAACAACTGCTTCAAGAACGGCATCCTGCCGATCCAGCTGCCGCGCGAAACCTGCGAGATGCTGATGGACGATGCGCGCCTCGGAGCCAACGCCCAGCTGCGCGTCGATCTCGTCCAGCAGGTCGTGGTCCGGCCGGACGGACAGGAAATCGCGTTCGAGGTCGATCCTTTCCGTCGCGAACTGCTGCTGGAGGGTCTCGACGATATCGGCCAGACACTGCAGCACGGCGATGCGATCACGACGTTCGAACATGGCCGTGACGAGACCAAGCCCTGGATGCCGGCACTCGCGTTCTGAACGCCGCATGCCGTGCCTTCAGGGCTGATTTTTGCTGACTTTCTGGCGGACCGATTTCAATGACCAGCACGCGCAAGCTCCTCGTTCTTCCCGGTGACGGTATCGGGCCGGAAGTCATGCGGGAGGTTGCCCATATCGCGGGCTGGCTCCGTCATCATCGCGGTCTGGCGCTCGACATCGACGAGGATCTGGTCGGCGGCGCGTCGCTCGCTGTCCACGGCGTGCCGATCCGCGACGCGGTCATTGAAAAGGCGAAGGCGGCCGACGCCGTCCTGTTCGGCTCGGTCGGCGATCCGGCATGGGGCCATGTCGGGTTCGACAAGCGGCCGGAAGTTGCGATCCTGAAGCTGCGTCAGGCGCTCGACCTGTTCGCCAACCTGCGTCCGGCGCAGGTCTTCGATGCACTCGCGGAAGCCAGCACGCTCAAGCCCGAAATCGTGCGCGGACTCGACATCATGATCGTCCGCGAGACCGTCGGCGGCATCTATTTCGGCGAGCCGCGCGGCATCGAGACGCTTCCCGACGGCAGCCGGCGCGGCATCAACACGGAAGTCTATACAACGGCCGAGATCGAGCGCGTGTCCCGCGTCGCCTTCGATCTGGCGCGCGCCCGTTCGAACCGTGTGTGCTCGGTCGAGAAGTGCAACGTCATGGAAAGCGGCCTGCTGTGGCGCGAGGTCGTGACCGATCTGCACAAGCGCGAATACCCCGACGTGCAGCTCAGCCACATGCTGGCCGACAATTGCGCGATGCAGCTGGTGCGCGATCCGCGCCAGTTCGACGTCATCGTGACGGGTAACCTGTTCGGCGATCTGCTGTCCGATCTGGCGTCCATGCTCACGGGCTCGCTCGGGATGCTGCCGTCAGCGACACTGGGTGCGGTGCAGGACGACGGCCGGCGGGCCGCATTGTATGAGCCGATCCATGGATCGGCGCCGGACATCGCCGGCAAGGGCATTGCCAACCCGCTGGCGCAGATCCTCTCGTTCGCGATGCTGCTGCGCTACTCGTTCGATCGGGAAGACGATGCCGCCCTGATCGAAAAGGCAGTGTCCAACGTGCTTGCCTCCGGCCTGCGGACGGCGGACATCATGTCAGACGGCATGGCGCGTGTCGGCACCGAGATGATGGGGCAGGCGGTCCTGCGGGAAATGGACAAGCTCAACGTCACGCAGGCGTGACACGCCTGCGGCGGGACGCGCCCTGAGCCCTGCCGTTGTGACGAGGATTTCGAATTGCATCGGAGCCTCGTCATTCATGTCCCTTACAACCCGTCGCCGTCTGCGTGACATCTACCAGCTGACGGATTTCGAGGCCGCGTCACGGCGCTATCTGCCGCGCGCCGTCTATGAATATGTGCGCAACGGCGCGGGCTTCGAAGTCAGCTTGCGGCGCAACCGTGCCGTGTTTCATCGCTATCTCTGGAAGCCCTATCGCCTGCGCGATGTCTCGCAGGTCGATCCGTCAGTCATCCTGTTTGGTGAGCGCTACGCACAGCCCTTCGGTCTGGCGCCCACCGGCGGCGCCGCCATGACGTGTTTCGACGCGGACAAGCTCGAGGCTGCGGCCGCCTATCGGCATGGCGTGTTCTATGCGCTCAGCGCCAATTCCCTGACGCCGCTCGAGGACATCATCCGCATCAACCCGCGCACATGGTTCGCGGCCTATCTGCCGAGCGACACCGACATCATCGACGGCATGGTCGATCGCGTCGCCGCCGCCGGCTACAACGTCCTGATGGTGACGATCGACGTGCCGGTCGCGGCCCAGCGCGTGGCCGAGACGCGTGCAGGCTACACCATGCCGATCCGGCCGAAGACACGCGCCATCCTTGGTGGCCTCGCGCATCCCGGCTGGACGTTCGGCACGATGGGTCGCACGATCCTGAGGGATCGCGACCCGCGGATCGTCAACATTCGGCCGCATGGCGGCCCGGGCCTGTTCTCCAGCGAAATCGGCGCGGTTGGCGGCTCGTCCCGCTTCACCTGGGATCATGTCCAGCGTATCCGCGACCGCTGGCGCGGCAAGCTCGTGCTGAAAGGAATCCTGCGTGCGGAAGACGCGGCCAGGGCGGCGACGCTGGGCGTGGACGGGATCGGCATTTCCGATCATGGCGCCCGGCTGCTGGACTCGACCGTCAGTCCGCTCGAAGTTCTCGGCGAAATCAGGCGGGCGGCCGGTGACATGACGGTCCTGGTCGACAGCGGCTTTCGATGCGGCGGGGACATCCTGAAAGCCCGCGCCCTTGGAGCGGATGCCGTGATGATCGGCCGTCCTTTCCTGCAGGCCTGCGCGGTCGCGGGCGGGGCAGGGATCGACCGGGCGGTGACGATCCTGAGCAGGGAAATCGCGCGTGACCTGGCGCTGCTGGGCCTGACGTCCCTGCCGGATCTCGGACCTGATCTGCTGAGCGACGTGTACACCGTGCCGTTTGCATCGAGGGATGGCGACGAACGGTAGAGCCCGCTCTCGTTTCGGAACCTGAAATGCGCTACGGGTTCGGCCACGCCCCCTATCCGGACGGACCCGAACCATGTCCCTCATCTCCGATCGCCTGAACCGTATTAGCCCGAGCCAGACCATTGCCATCACCGATAAGGCGCGGGTGCTCAAGGCCGAGGGCCGGGACATCATCAGCCTGTCGGCCGGCGAGCCGGACTTCGATACGCCGGAGAACGTCAAGGACGCGGCGATCCGCGCAATTCGCGAGGGCCAGACCAAGTACACGGCCGTCGCCGGAACGCAGGCGCTGCGCAGCGCGATCGCGGCCCGTCTGGCAGCCGATTTCGGGACCGACTACACGGCAGATGAAATCGTCGTCTCGACCGGGGGCAAGCAGTCCATCTTCAATGCAATGGTGGCGACGCTCAATCCGGGTGACGAGGTGATCATCCCGACCCCCGCCTGGGTGTCCTACCCGGACATCGTGACGCTGGCCGACGGTCGCCCGGTTCTGGTGCCGACCGATCCCGCCGCGGGGTTCAAGATGACGGCGCGGCAGCTGGCGGATGCGATCACGCCCCAGACCAAGTGGCTGATGCTGAACTCGCCGTGCAATCCCACGGGCAGCGCCTATACCGCCGATGAGCTGCGCAGCCTGTGCGACGTCCTGCTCGACCACCCGCATGTCTGGGTCTTCACCGACGATATCTATGCCAAGCTCGTCTATGACGGGTTCGTGGCGCAGACCGTCGTGCAGGTCGAGCCGAAGCTGCGCGACCGGACGGTCACGATGAACGGCATGTCCAAGGCCTATGCCATGACCGGATGGCGTGTCGGCTACACGGCAGCGCCCGCCGCGCTGACGAGGGCCATGACGAAGCTGCAGGGCCAGAGCACCAGCAATCCCTGTTCCATCGCGCAGGCCGCCGCCTGCGAGGCGGCGTCCGGCCCGCAGGACTTCATTGCGGAGATGGTCGAGACCTATCGCGGCCGCCGGGATCTGGTGGTCGCGGCCATCAATGCCGCCCCGCATCTGAGCTGCCATGTGCCGCAGGGTGCGTTCTACGTCTTTGCGTCCATGGAAAAGGCACTCGGCCTGACCAGCGCCGGCGGCACGAAAATCACGTCGGACGAGGTTTTCGTGACCGCTCTGCTGGACGAAACCGGTGTAGCCGCTGTCCATGGCACGGCCTTCCTCTGTCCCGGTTATTTCCGCATTTCGTATGCGACCGACACGGAGACACTGCGCGAGGCCTGCCGTCGGGTCACCGCATTCTGCGAAGGCCTGCATACATGACCTTTCGCGTCGCACAGCGTCTGGCCGACCTGCCGCCGCCTGCCACTATCGCCATGGCGCAGCGCGCCCGCGCCTTGAAAGCGGAGGGCGTGGACGTGATCTCGCTGGCCCTTGGCGAGCCGGATTTTCCGTCGCCGCCCGAGGCGGTCGAAGCGGCATATGCGGCAGGGCGTGCAGGCGATACGCGTTATCCGCCGGTCGATGGAACGATCGCGCTGAAAGACGCCGTGATTGCGAAGTTCCGGCGTGACAACGGGCTCGATTACGCACGCAACCAGATCCTGATCGCCAATGGCGGCAAGCAGATCATTTTCGACGCGTTCATGGCGACGCTCGACCCAGGAGACGAGGTCATCGTACCGGCGCCCTACTGGGTCAGCTATCCGCTGATCGCACAGATGATGGGCGCGGTTCCGGTCCCGGTCGCCTGTCAGGAAACCGACGGCTTTCGCCTTCGTCCGGACGCGTTGAAGGCCGTACTGTCGCCCCGCACGCGGTGGCTGGTGCTCAATTTCCCGAGCAACCCGACCGGCGCGGTCATGGGCCCCGACGATCTCGCCGCCATTGCCGAAATCCTGCGGGCTTATCCGGATGTGCTGGTGCTTTCGGACGAGATCTACGAGCATCTGACGTTCGGCGATCGCGTCCACGCGTCGCTTGCGGCGGTGGCACCTGATCTGGCCGACAGGATCCTGACACTGAACGGAGTGGCCAAGGCCTATGCCATGACCGGCTGGCGGGTCGGATTTGCGGGCGGCCCCGCACCTCTGATCGCCGCCATGGCGAAAGTGCAGGGCAATGCGACATCGGGCGTCTGCACGCTGGCGCAGGCGGGTGCGGTCGCGGCGCTGAATGGTGACCAGTCACGGATCGCCTCGATGCGCGATACCTACGCCCGCAGGCGCGATCAGGTGGTCGGAGCCTTGCGGGCGATCCCGGGTATCACCTGTGCCAACCCCGATGGCGCCTTTTACGCCTATCCGGGGATTGCCGCCCTGATCGGCCGGACGACGCCCGGTGGCCTCGTGATCGACACCGACGTGACATTCGCGCAGACCTTGCTCGAAGAGGCCCACGTCTCGACCGTCCCGGGCACGGCGTTCGGCGTGAGCCCGCATCTGCGTCTGTCGATTGCAGCATCCGACGACCAACTCGCCTCCGCGCTCGACCGGATCTCAAGCTTTGTGGCGAAGTTGCGGTAGCGATAGACGAGGCGGGCAGAGAGTGCGAAACTTGCCCGCATGGCACATGAAGATCCGTCCATCGTCTTTTCCGACGTCGCGTTCGCGCGTCCCTCCGAGGACAGCCTGCGCGAGACCTACCGCGACATCGCGGACAAACTCGATCGTGGCGCGCGCGGCGAGGCCCTGAGCGCGTTCGATATCGCACGACGCCATTACGAATCCTGGGCGTCGCTGGTGCATCTGCAGTTCTCGCGCGATACGACCGACAGCGCAGCCCAGGCTGAACGCGATTATACCGACGCTCTGGGGCCGATCGTGACCGGGCACGAGGTCGCCATCAAACGGCGCCTGTTGGCCGATCCCGATCGCGCCGGTCTCATCGGTGCGCTGGGCGATCATGTCGTGCGTCTGTGGGAAGCCGACATCACGACGTTCGATCCGCGTATCGCTGCCGATATCGAGGAAGAATCGCATATCTCCGCCGAATACACGGCGCTTCTCGCTTCCGCGAAGATCGAGATCGACGGGCAGACGGTCAATCTCGCAGGCCTCGCCCCATTCGCACAGAGTCTCGATCGTGACACGCGGCACAGGGCCGAACAGGCGCGCTGGGCATTTTTCGCGGAGCACGGCGAGACGCTGGATGCGATCTTCGACAAGCTCGTGCACCTGCGGCATCGAATGGCGACGACGCTCGGTTTCGATACCTATGTCGAACTCGGGTATCGCCGGATGCGCCGTACCGATTACGGCCCGGCGGACGTGGCCGTATTTCGCCAGAAGATCGCAACCCATGTGACGCCGCTCGTGCAGTCGCTCTGGGAGCATCGCAGGCTTGCCATGGGATGGGACGGCCTGCGGTCCTGGGACGAGGCACTGGTGGATCCGGAAGGCAATCCGAAGCCCGCCGGCGACCATGACGTGCTGCTGGCGCGCGCGCAGAGCATGTTCGATGCCATGGGCGGGGATCTGGGTGCGTTCTTCCGCGACATGAATGCGCGCGGCTTCCTCGATCTCAAGAACCGGGAAGGCAAGGCGGGGGGCGGGTTCTGCACGTCATTTCCCGACGTGGGCATGCCGTTCATCTTCGCGAACTTCAACGGCACCCACAATGACATCGGTGTTTTCACGCACGAGATGGGTCATGCCTACCAGAACTGGAAAAGCCGGGACCAGAAGTCGATCGACGAGCTGTGGCCGACGATGGAGGCGGCCGAGATCCATTCGATGGGCCTCGAATTCCTGACCTGGCCGCAGATCGACAAGCTCGTGGAGCCGGGAACGGCGGACCGCTATCGCCGCATGCATCTGTTCGACAGTCTGGCATTTCTGCCGTACGGGGCCTGCGTCGATCATTTCCAGCACCAGATCTATGACGATCCGGGCATGACGCCGGCCGCGCGCCATATCCTCTGGCGCAAGCTCGAGCAGCACTACATGCCGTGGCGCGACTGGGGCGATCTCGAATACCCCGGCAAGGGCGGCCGCTGGCAGGCGCAGATGCATATCTATCGCTCGCCGTTCTACTACATCGACTACACGCTTGCGCTGTGCTGCGCGCTCCAGCTCTGGCTCAGCAGCCGCGGCGACCCGGAAGGCACGCTCGACATTTATACGGCCCTTTGCGCCGAGGGCGGCTCCAAGCCGTTCACGGCGCTTATCGCCGATGCCGGCCTGACCTCGCCCTTCGAACCGGACGTTCTGGCTGAAGTGGTCCAGGAAGCCGAACAGGAACTTTCGCTTTAGGAGCGGCTCTCATGACGAAATCGCTGTATGCCACGATGCGCGCCCATCCCGATCACAAGGCGCATGTAGCGGAGCTGCTGACCGCGCTGGCGCAGGACGTCCGGGCCGAACCCGGCTGTGTCCGCTTCGTGGTCTACACGCTCGCGGATGATCCGTTGCTGTTTCATGTCGAGGAGACATATCGCGACGACGACGCGTTCAGGGCCCATATGGGCACGGCCCATGGCCGCGCGTTCAACGCCGCGATTGCCGATCTCGTCGAGGGCGGCGCCTCGACGGTCGTCTTTCTCGATCAGGTCGCCTGATCGGGCGTTCTCAGCCGCGCTGGTTCCACTGGCCGATCAGGTCGAGAACCGCCTGCGGCGACATCGCGCGCGCATTGCCGAGTGCCACGGTTCCGTCCGGATCCAGCAGCTTGCCGTCGGGCGTCACGACCAGAACGGTCGGAACGGCCTTGACCGTCACACCGTATTTCTGCGCGATGTCGAGGTTGGTGTTCATCCGCCCGACATTGACCGGAACAACGACGAACTGCGAATTCAGCCAGGCATTGACCTGCGGCACCTCGAAGATGCCGGCCAGGATACGGCAGTCCGGGCACCAGTTTCCGCCCAGGTCGATCAGCACCTTGCGATGGGTTTTCGCCGCCGTGCGAAACGCCTCCTGCACCTGCTTCGCGGCAAGGGAGGTATCGGGGTAGGGGGCGGCGACAGGCGTCGGCTGGGCATCGCCGATCTGCGGAGGCGGCACCGGGGTCGCGGCGATTGCTGCGGATGAACCCGCTAGAACTGCCGTCGCAGCCAGAACACGCAGGCGAGACTGAAAAGACATTTAAGGACGCCTTCATTGATCGAAGCGCCTGCCGGGACTAACGCTTGGGCCCAGACGAGGCAGAAAGTCAGGTTCGAATATGAGATCGCCCCGCACGCGCGTCAAATCCCCGGCGCCCTCCGCGCTCGACGCATCGCCGGAGGGAAGCATTGCCGCAACCCTTGTCCGAACGGTCGTCCTGGTCGGACTGACCGTCATCCTCATGGCCCTGTGCCGCATGTGGGGACCGGCGAAGGCTGCTATCGTCTGGGTTGCCGGGACGCGTGCGTGGCAGTCGCTCTACGATATCCTGCGTCTGCAGAACGGTCTGCAGCGCGAACAGCTTCTGCTCGTTGGGATCGCGCTGTCATGCTTCGTGATCGCGCTGTGCCTTCAGACGATCGGTCTTCTTGCGGTCGCGCGGTTCAGGCGCGCACGCGCAGACCGGCAATCCCGATCATGATCCATGAAGCCATGACGATCATGCCGCCCGTGGGCGCCACGATGCCGGAATGCCGTCCGGTAAAGGCAATCGCATAGACTGCTGCACAAAACAGCGCGATCCCGAAGCTCAGCCCGGCTGCGGCCCAACGAAACCCGTACCCCCTGAATCGGTCCGATGCGATCATCGCGACCCCCAGTGCCAGCAGAACCGGTGCGTGCCACATCTGCATCCAGACCCCGTGCCAAGCCATTTCCCGGCCGCCGGGCACGAACGCACTGGACGGCAGATGCGTCGTCAGGGCGGAGAGCGCCGTGCCGCTCAGGCCGTAGAACGCTGCAACTGCGATGATCGCGCGGGCGAAACGGGAATGAGGTGCAAGGGTCATGGGCTGCGTCCTTTTTGGCGCGAAGGCTGGACGTGTCTGCCAAGGGTTGCAAGGATGCGGCCGACCCGTGTCACACGACGCGGACCGGATATCGGCCAGAGGCCGTATCGGGCCGTTCCGATAACGCGCCTGATTCCAGACCCAGAACCCAGATGAGGATTGGTTTGCCCCGACACGCCCAGCGCCCCGTTTTCGCTTCCCGAGCACACGGTTCGGCTTGCCTGTTTGCTGCAGCCGTTTCCCTCATGGCCTTGGCCGGCTGCACGCCGCCGCCGCCGTCCCCGGCGCCGCTGCCCGCGCTGGTGACGACGACACAGACCGCCAACAAGTCCGACACTGCGTTCATGCAGCTGACAGACGAGAGCGATCTCCTTGCCGAGTCGCTTGGTCGCAACGAAGGCAGCTTCGGCAGCTCGGCCTGCGTGCAGGCCTTCGCCGGCCATTCCGTCGGCGCCCACGAGGCCAACCGGATCGCCATGGTCCAGGCGGCCGGCGATGCATCGGTGACCGTGACGGATACGCTGAGCACGCAGGACACCAACTGGCTGCGCGCGACTGCACGCCAGCGTGGCGCGGCCGCCGATCAGGCCTACCTCCATGCGCTTCTGGTCACTGACCGGGCCCTGCTCGATCAGGCAAGCATCGAGGCATCCGGTTCGCCGATGCCCGGCCTCAAGACGTTTGCCAAGAAGACCCAGGTCGAACTTGCCCAGGAAATCGACGAGCTGCGGTCCCGTCATCTCCCCTGTTATCGCTAAGAGCATGACTCGGCCCGATCCCGTCGTTCGCATCGACCGTGTCACCACGCGGGGCGGCGACGGGGGCATGACTTCGCTGGGCGATGGTGCGCGCGTTGCGAAATCAGCGCCCCTCATCGCTGCAATCGGCGATGTGGACGAAGCGAACGCGGCACTCGGCATCGTGGCCGCGGCGCTGGAGCCGGCGCATCCGCAACGTCAGGTCATAGCGAACCTGCAATCGGCGCTGTTCGATCTCGGCGCTGATCTGTGCCAGCCGAACAGCGATCGTCCTGCATGCCTGACCGATCAGGCGGTGCTGCAACTGGAAGCGGCGGCGGAGCAGTTGCGCGCGGTTCAACCGCCATTGACGAGCTTCGTCCTTCCGGGCGGCACGCCGGCGGCAGCTCACGCGCATCTGGCGCGGACCATCGCGCGCCGTGCGGAACGTACGGTCGTCGCAGCGGGCCGATGGCCGGATGGAGGTCCACAACTGCGCCTGCTGAACAGGCTTTCAGATTATCTCTTTGTCCTTGCGCGCCATCTCAATCGCGACGGGCAGGACGATATTCTTTGGGTGCCGTCTCGAACCACCTGAAGAAGAGACGGGGCAATCGTTTCTGCCCCGTTGGCGAGGGTTCCGGATCAGCAATACGCCTTCACGGCGCGGGCAGCCGTTCGAGGCAGGCGATCACGGCGTCGCACAGGGCGGGTACTTCGGCCGTTACATCGAGATCCATTTCGATCTCGTCCTGAGCCGGCTCTTCCAGTGCGGCGAACTGGCTGTCGAGCATGGATGTCGGCATGAAATGGCCGGTGCGATGGCTCAGGCGCGGCAGGATCTGTGCCTTCGTGCCCTTCAGATAGACGAAACATACGCTCGAAAGGCCGCCGGCCAGAATATCCCGGTAGGCGCGCTTGAGCGCGGAACAGGTGATTACGCCGCTCTGCTTGGCCTCGCTCCAGGTCCGGATGCGATGGGCGATATCCTCGAGCCAGGGCCAGCGATCTTCGTCAGTCAGCGGGATGCCGGCGCTCATTTTCGCGATATTGTTGGCCGGATGAAGATCATCGCCTTCGAGACGGGCGCATTTCAGCCTGGCCGCGAGTGCATCGGCCAGCGTGGATTTCCCGCAGCCTGAAACGCCCATGACAATCAGGATGGTGGGCCGCACCAGTCCCTCGCGCAGTCTGCGCGACGGCGTCACCAGCGGCACGGAGGTCGGATCAGCATCTGGCACGGGCCCCGGACGCTCGAGGGTGGATGCGTGCGGGCCAGAGGCCTGTGCGGCGTTGATCGACATCAGCTCATACTTCCACTCAAAAAAGGTCCGGCGAGGGCGGGCCACGGAACCGGACCAGATCCACAGTTCGACAAAGATGCCTCAGTCGCTTCGGACGAGGCCAGTCACATGCGCTTGCGCAGACAAAACGCGCGGGCCCTGATGGGGCTGCAACATGGATGCCATGACGCCCACATTACTTTCTGTTTATTTGGCGAATATGCGCGGCTTTCTTGCGCTTGAGAGTAACGCTGTTGCCACGGGCGCATGCGGGGTGCCGCGCCCGGTGAGAAACCAACGCAATCCCAAACCGTTAGCCGCTCGGTATGACAGATCGCGTGACAGTCAAGTTGTTTTCGCGTATAGCCCGGTCGTTGCGATGACATCCGGCCGGTCAGTATCGCGTGGCGATCTGCCATGCCGTCGGCCGCGGTCCCGCCACGCTTCTCAGAGAGCCAGAACGCGTTGCAGGCGGAAATGGCTGCTTGAAAGCAGAATTTGCCGAAACAGAAAGTTTTGAAGTGAATCGAGAATATACGCAGGAATCGGACCATGGCAGTGATTCCATGGACGTGAGCGAAGAATCCTTACGACAGGCACTCGCACGTCTCGGAGGCGGCAAGTCCGCCCGCTCACAGAATGGCAACCAGGGCAGCCACGCGGCGCAGGCCGGTCGTCGTCATGCCAACCAGGCTCCGGTGCATGCCCAGGGCAGCGATGCCAGGCAGGAGAACCGGCGCCGCCGCTTTGTCCAGGACGGGCAGGTCGTTGTCGAACACCAGCATTCGCGGTCGGCATCTCCGCGCGCCAGTGTCGCCGCGCAGGAAGATCACGACGAAATCGAGCGTCTGAAGCAGTCGGTTCGCCGCGAACAGCGTCGCTGGGAAGAGGGCGAACGCGCGCTCGCCGAAGCGCGATCTGCCATCCGTGCGCTGGAAACGCGCGCGGCGCATGCGGATCTTCACGCGCAGGAACTCGACAGCCAGTTGCGCCAGCGTGACGAGCGCATTGCCGAACTGACCGTTCAGCTCCGGGACGCAGTCGCCAACCAGACCGTCGTTCAGGACGTGGAAGACACCGCGCCGCAGCGGGCTCCACGCGCCGCGCAACCGCGCCGCGCCCGTGTCGCGGAACCGGTACTCGCGACGGACGACGAGCCCGAGCCCGTCAAATGGTGGATCCGTAACTGACGCACCTTAGCGCGTCATTACGCATTTTCCGAACCAGGCCACGATCAGGATCAGCAGCAGGCCGCCGCCCATCACGGCGGCGGTACTGTCGCCCGATGCAATGGCCAGAAGGTCGCTGTGTCCGCTCAGCCCGGCAAGGGCCGCAAGCAGCACGCCCATCAGGCTCTCGCCGACGATGAAGCCGGAAGCCAGCATTGTTCCGATGCCGGTTTCGCTATGCGTCTCGGCGGGCCTGCGACGCGCCAGCATCCAGCCGACAAGGGCGCCGAAGCCGATCGTGATCGAGACGTCCGGCGGCAGGTAGATGCCCATGCCGACGGCCAGGGGCGGCATCACCCGTCCGCGTCGGCGCAACATCATGTCAATGACGATCAGCGCGCAGCCGAGCAGCGCTCCGATCCCGATCATGTCCCAGTCGAGCTTGTGCAGCAGGATGCCCGTCGCAATCGCGGCCATCAGCGCGGGCTGGGGCGCTGCCAGCGCATGGGTCGCATCCATGCCCGCGCGCGGCATCGTGCCGACAAACCCGTAGGCCTGATACAGGACGTTCAGAACCGGCGGGATCACGAGCGCGCCGACGGCACACCCGATCAGCAACGCGATCTGCTGGCGCCATGGCGACGCGCCCACGAGCTGGCCCGTTTTCAGATCCTGCAGATTGTCGTTCGAGATCGCCGAGGACGCCACGATGGCCGACAGCAGGAACAGGCAGAACGCGATCGCCAGATGCTGATCGGCCGCCGAGAAGACGGGCGGCACGATGTGCAGCGTTTCCAGACCCAGCATCAGCGTCGCGATCACCACGATCGCAATGATTCCGACGCCCGAAATCGGCGACGATGACGACCCGATGATCCCCGCCATGTATCCACAGGCACTGGCCACCAGAAATCCCAGCAGCGTCACCATGAGGGCTCCGAAGAGCACGGCGCCCAGGATCGCGCCATGAGGCGCCTGCGGCCAGAGAAACGCGGCGAACAGCATGGAGAGGATCACGATCAGGGCCGCGCCGAGACCGATGGTGAGCAGGGGCGGCAGATCGCGATCGGTTGCTGCGCGCGTGGCGGCATGGCGGACGGACAGGGCATCCCGCAATCCACGCGCGACAGGCCCCGCGAGCGTTGCGAGCGTCCAGAGGGCTGCAACCGCGATCGTGCCGGCGCCCATGAAGCGCACCTTGTGCACCCAGATCGTGGTCGCGAGCGCATCGACGGCCAGATGCTGCGGGTTGCCGGCAAGGCTCAGCCACGGGACGGCAATGCCCCATGCGATCGCGGCCCCGACCAGCATGGCGATGCCGCCGCCGATGCCGACCAGATATCCGGTCGCAACAAGTGCCAGCGAGTAGCCGCCCTGAATGCGAAATGCGGCGCCCGCGATACTGGTGGAGAGGCTCACCCCGTCCGACACCAGCCGCAGCCCGCCGCTCAGGAACGAGAATACGGCGGCAACCAGACTGCCCTGCGCAAGTGCGCGAACGCTGCGTGAGTCGCTGTCGGCCGACGATGCCTTAAGGATTTCCGCGCAGGCGACACCTTCCGGATAGGGAAGGGCGGATTCGGAGACGAGCGCGCGTCGCAACGGAATTGTGAACAGCACGCCCGTCATGCCGCCGGCCGCGGAAATCAGCGCGGTCTGGAGGAACGGGAAGCCCTGCCAGTATCCGACCATGACGAGCGCCGGCAGGGCCGCGAACACGCAGGACAGGGTGCCGGCCGCGGAGGCCTGCGTCTGGACCATGTTGTTTTCGAGCACGGTGGAGCGACCGAGCAGACGCAACGTCGCCATCGAGATCACGGCCGCCGGGATCGAGGACGCGAACGTCAGGCCGATTTTGAGGCCGAGATAGACATTGGATGCCGTGAAGACGACCGTGATCAGCGCGCCAAGCACGATGCCACGCAACGAAAGCTCGCCGCCGGCGCGGAGGGATGAAAGCATGAAGGGCAGAGCTCCGGCATACGGGACGGGGGCGAATGGCACTGTCCTACGATGCTGGTTGTGCTGCCGCAACGTCACGTGGCCGGCTACCGTCATCGGGCTGGTAATTCCGACCGGAAGCGCGCTGAATGTCGAACAGTCAGGTGGCGTCGAGGTCACGCATGAATCAAACGATCCGTCTGGCCTGTGCCGCTCTGGTAATCGGGCTTTCCCGTCCGCTCTGCGATGCTTTTGCAGCCGATACTGATGCCTGTATCACCGGCAGTATCTCTTTGCCGTTGCTCGGCGGCCGGACGGATGCACCGATTGTTCCCGTGCGTGTCGAGGGCCATGAGGCGGCTATGTATGTCAGCCCTGCCTTTGACCAGATCTACGTGCGCGATGCGGCAAAGGCGCCATTCGATTTCGCCTATCAGGGATATGAGCGACCCGTCGAAATCAACGGCTATCATGTGATTTCGGCAACCGAAATCACGATCGACGACCTTCAGCTGGGCCCGATCGATCTCGCGAATATCGAGGCCGTGAAGTTGCACGGGCTTGGCACGCAGATGGTCCAGGGGCGCCCGATCGTCGGTGTGCTGGGCTACAATCTCATGAGACATGCTGCCGTCCTGCTCGACATGCCACATGGACGGCTCACGCTGTTCACGATCGGGCAGACGGCGGATTGCCAGGATGTTGCGGGGCGTATGTTGGGCGACGATGCACGGTCCGTCCCCCTTGCCGGGAAAGATGACGGCTGGCGCATACCGGTCTCGATCGACGGACAGAAGCGTCTTGTCGGCCTGAATCCGGATCTCGCGGTCTTTGCCGTCCCGTCATCCTGGACCGAAATTCCGGAACTCGCGCCGGATGCCGTTGCCCGGGGCAAACTGGTCGTCATTCATTACGATGAGAAAAGCGGTCTGGTATCGGACGGACGTGAGATCGCCATTCATGACGTCGATATTGGCGGCACGAAGTTGCCCGACATGACGGCGACCATCGAACGCGATACCGACAAGGCCGTACTGGGCACGCCGTTCTTTGCGGACCGCATCGTCCTGTTCGATTTTCCCCAGAACCGGTTCTATTTCATACCCCGGACGCGCAATACGCGGCCGCCGGGCCACCACCTGCATTTCGAGGAGACAATCGTCGCCAGGACGTCTGTTCGGCAACGGGAAGGCACGGTGCAGCAGTAGCTGCCATCGCATCGGTCGTGCCTGACGAAGATTGCGGCATGGGCCTCGATTTTGGTCGGCACGGTGGCCCTTGTAATAGTAGAAGGTGTCGGTGGTGGGCTCAGGACTCATTCTTTGACGTGGAAGATCAAGCTTGCTGCAATCTGTATTGCGGACATAAATGTATAAGCGCAGCGATCTTAGAGCCTGATTCGAAAGTTGTTCAGCACTGGCAATGCCTTGCGGTTCTGCGGTTCAGCATGCGGATTGAGGCGATCAAAGTCCACTCCGTTGACGAGGCTATGGACTTTTCCCAGTCTTTGGCGAGCCGCCTGCAGCGACCGAGCCAGGCGAATGTTCGTTCGACCACCCAGCGGCGAGGCAGGATTTCAAAGCCCTCGGCTGTGTCTGATCGCCTGATGATTTCGACCGTCCATTTTCCCATGCTGGCAAGCGCGGATCGCAGTTTATTGCCGGCATAGCCGCCATCGGCGAAGATGTGGCGAAGCCATGGAAAGTGTTTGCGTATTGCTGCCAGGACATCGACAGCCCCGTCACGATCCTGAATGTCAGCGGCATGAACAGGGAGGAAGATCAGGAAGCCGCAGGTATCCGTCAGAATATGGCGCTTGCGACCTTTGACCCTCTTTCCAGCGTCATAACCGGAAATTCCCCCACTTTCCGTGGTTTTCACCGACTGGCTATCAATCACGCCCGCGCTCGGGGAGGCCTCACGCCCTTCGATCTCCCGCAGGTTCATGACCAGTACCGTGTTCATCGCTTCGAACACTCCGGCATCACGCCATGCGTAAAAGTAGCGCCTGACGGTCGAGACCGGTGGAAAGCATTTCGGCCGCAGACGCCACGCACACCCACCCGAGGCGATATAGAGTATCGCGTTTACAACCTCGCGCATATCCGCCGTGCGAGGCCGTCCGCCCCGTTTCGCCAGGGGCACGAACGGCATAATCAAAGCCCACTCGGCATCCGTCACATCCGATGGATATCGCAATCCCTCCCGGCTATGTTCGTGTCGGGCAATATCAGTCCATGCCACCATTCACTCCATCTCTTTGCAAAGACGGATGAATCACAACATGCTGGTATTGTTGAAAAACTTTCGGATCAGGCTCTTATCAGGTAGCGCCACGTTAGCAAGCCTTCAGTATTGCAAACATGTTTCCGATCAGACTGCGGTTTTTATACAGACCTCAGTTACAAGTCGGCTTCAATTTCCGGTTCTTTTTCGGCGGAACGCAGGCGGTAATGCTTCGTTCTGTAAGTGATGGCGCGATCCGGTTGCTGTCATAGCCTCTATCCCCGATAACTTCCTCTCTCTCTCGTATAGGGAGATGCGCCAGCAATACGTCTGCGCGTTTGAAGTTACTGACCTGACCTGCGGCTAGCCTATTCCGTCAGGGCGACGAAGATCCGGTCAAAGACACCCAGGCGGCTTCACCGGATGGAACGATTATACAGAATCTTGTGCAGACCATGCACTTTCGGAATGTCTTCCCACTGAAAGCCGCTGCGGGTCATATAAACAACCCCTTTCAGAACACGCCGGTCATCCATGCGTGGTATTCGGTGTGTCAGAGGGAAGATGGCTCAATCCGTTCCAGCTGGCTCTCAGACAGCAAAAACACATCGCCGACAGGCCCACCCTCCATCGGCGAGCCTGTGAACCACGACAGCACTTTCAGTTTAATGAATTAAGAGGTCTTGAGGCTCACGGTCCCTGCCCTGGATATCCAGGGCAGGGGGTCAGGCGTGTCTGGTCTGCTGTTCTGGGAGGGTGTCGTTGAACAGGTAGGGCCCTGCGACTTTGACCTCGATGGCCATCATGGCGAGGCTGCCTGGGGAGCGCTGGCCGAGCGGGAGCAGGGCATTGCCTGCGGTCCAGCGCATGGTGCCGCCCTCGACAGTGTTCCAGCCCGGGAGGCTGTCGCTGTGGAGGTGGGTGGTCAGCGTGCGCGTGGTGTCGCTTTCGAACAGGGTGACTTCACCGACCAGCACGCCGAGGGTCCGGCGGTCATCGACGAAGGGGCCGACCACGTCACAGGGACGGCTGACGCTGGAAACGATCCGGACGGACTGGATATCGGGCGGAAGCCTGAACATCACACGCCCGCTGCTCTCGCGCGTCGGGCGAATGACAGCGCCTGTCTCCGTGACCAGGTGGAGGTTGCTGTCATCGGTCAGGGGACGAACTTCGGTCTGGCGAGCGCCATCGACCTGGGCCGAACGGGCCTCGATCTGGCGAAATAAAGGTTCGACGGTCTCTCGTGACGTATCCAACGGAGCTGCCGCGTCGGTTTTCCAATCTTTGGACGAGGAGAACAGACCTCGTATGACAGCGTCGTTTGTCCGAAAAGCACGTCGGTTGCCGGTGTCGAGATAGCTCTCGGTGAGCATGCCGTCCGCCATGATGACCGAGTGTTCTTCGGTTTCGATGTGGTAGTAGTCGTAAGACGTGATCGACCTGTCGAAGAAGATCGAGCGACCATTCACCAGCATACGGGCCGGGGTGAACTTTCCGTCAAAGAACAGGCAGTGTTCCGCTGTGATCAGCATGTCCTTGAAAGGAACACCATCCGCAATAGCGTCCTTGAGAACGCGAACCGGATACCCAGCCTGGTCATCGGGCAAATTCGGGCGGACCATGCAATGTGCCTGACCAGTCCAAGTGACACGTTGGGATGTAGCTACACCCTCGACGTAGGTTACGATCTCATCACCCGTAACTACGTCTTCGACCCGCTTTTGGCCATTATTTAAGGCAATCAGACTGCCGGACAGAAAACACAGGGATACGTTGGATCCGTTGGATGTTTCAAATGTGTAAGAAGTATCGAAATCGGTTGAAGATGAATATGACCATGACGTAGTGTCATTTGCGACCGAATTATTGTCGGCGTTGTGCGTAAAATAATCCCCATTTGATATATTGCTAGATGTAGTTGCCAGTACCCACCAAGTCTGCGTGCCTGATTCATGGACAATCATGACGCCATTATTTGATGATGACGTAAGTATATTGCTATATGTAAATGAATGTGAATTTCCGTTTGCATCAATGAATGATATAGTATCATTTGATCCAAATGTAACGGAAGTGCTGCTGGTGAGTGTGTTGGTTCCGCTCCCGGTGTCACCACCACTTCCGCCTACTTCGTAGCCGAAAGCCGTGTCGTAATTATCGTCCGGGAAAGAAGATGAGTCCGTTAACTCAACTACCGATAGAGTCAAGGTGGTATTTTTGGGTACCGACATTGACTGCGTTCCCTGTTCGCCGTTTAGACTAACATGACCCTCTCTTGTTGCTATTTGTTTGAAAAGAGAGTTACCTAATTTATGTCTTAGTGTTGCTCGAATAGCAAGAGTTGAGTGGGCGCGCCCCTATGACGTAGGCAGACGTGGGGGCAGATGAGCGAGATTGACCGTATCATGCATGCTCTATGCCAACGATGTCTCAGAGCCCTTTTGGAAATTGGGGGTATGGGGGTTTGCATTGGGTC
>NZ_BALE01000017.1 GCF_000963885.1 Tanticharoenia sakaeratensis NBRC 103193 | reverse complement strand
AAGCAGCAGGATATGAACCGGATTAACGTGGAACGGCTCTAGAACGTTGCGTGGACGGTAAACGAGATGAAGGCCGGCATGCCCGGCATGCCGTCGCTGTATTCCGCCGTGCATCCGTAATTGCTGACGGCGTTTCCGGCGAATCCTGTAAATCCGGCCGGGTTGGTCTTGAAGGTGCCGCAGGATGCGGGGGAGATCTGTTGGTACTTGTACTGCCAGTAGAACGTGTTGAAGAGGTTCTGAACGTTGAAATCGAAGTTCAACTTCTTCAGTGGTCCGATGTTCTTGACCGGCATGTCGTAATTGACGTCGAGGTTGAAGATCACATACGGCGCGATGCCGCCGCTGTTGCTCGTGACCGTGGAGCCCGACAGGATGCTGTAATAGTCGTAGGTTCCATACTTGTACGGAATACCCGGCAGCGTCCCGAGGTTTTCGAAACCGGTCAGATCGGTGGTCGTATACTGGTGTCCGACGTAGCGGCCGGTGAGGTTCACGTTCAGATGGTCGTCGTGCAGGAACGTGTTCTTGCGCTGATAGTCGACACCGAACTGTGCAAGCCAGGTCGGGATGCCCGAGACATGATCGCCCCGCAATGCATAACCGAACTGGTCTTCCTGAACCGTCACGTCGGCAAGGTAGGTTTTCAGATAACGCGTGCTGTTATGTGAGAAATTGCCGAACAGCTGCCAGTTCGGCGTGACCTGCCATTTGATCTGCGCTTCCTCGCCGCGCATCAGACGCTGGCCCGCATTGGTGTAGAGGGAGTATCCCGCGTACGGACCGGTCTGGTATGAAAAATAGCCGAAATCGCGGTCTACTTTCTGATAATAGTAATCAGCCGAGATGCTGAGATTGCCGGTGTTGTACTGAACGCCGCCTTCATACATATGCACGATGGATGCGCTCGGAACGGTACCAAGCAGCGTCGGGGAATAATCGCTCACCGGTGCGTAAAGTGCCGAGTTCGCAGCGCTTCCGTAAACGGAGAGCCCCTTCAGCAGTGGCGAGATCCGGTCGAAATCATAGGCGATGTTCACGAACGGGAGCCAGTTATGGTCCCATTTCTCGCCCGTATAGCTGCCATAGGCGCAGCTGTAGCTCTGGCAATATGCGCTCGCCGTCGCAGCCGCCGAGACCTGGCCGCCATAGACATATCCCTGCTTGTCCTCGGAATACGTGCCCTGGTACGTCACGCCCGGCGTGATGTGCAGCGTGTTGTGCAGCAGGTCGATCTTGTCCTGAAGATACCAGGTGTAGATGTCGCGCTGATAGCCGCCGCTGTAGGCCGTCTGCTCCTCATATACCTGCGCCTGAGGCGAAATGCCGAGATAGGTCGGCATGTCGTTCTGCGTTGCCTTGGCGATCAGCGCTCCGGTGTGAATGGTATTCCGGATGCCCCAGAATGTCGGCAGCAGGATCGAGAGACGCGGCTGGATGCCGTACGTATCCGTGTGGGTCGAACTGATGTTGTAGTTGTATCCGCACGGGCTTGTCTCACCCGCCGCCGCAAACGCATTGCGAACGGATGCCGGGCAGTATTTGCTGTTGTTGAACAGGGCGTTTCCGTCATAGGTCGTGACGCCAGGCTGATAGAAGTAGCTCCCATAGCCGTAGTAGCTCTGCTCGCCGAACCCCGCGATCGTCTGATTGAACGGGTTGATGCCGTCGACCGCTGCCGAGCCCGCGCCGCCGTCGGGCGAGAACAGGGTGGGATTTGCGTAAGTTTCCGTCGTGCTGTTGGTGTAGCGGTAGAATGTCGTCAGGCCTGCACTGACATAGTCGTTGATGTACGTGTCGTCCTTCAGCATCAACGTGAAGTAGTCGTTGTTCTGACGCATGAATTCCTGGTCAGGGGAATAATTCGAGAAGTTGCCGTTCTGCTGCTGGTAGGCTG
This sequence comes from Tanticharoenia sakaeratensis NBRC 103193, assembly GCF_000963885.1. Taxonomy (GTDB): domain Bacteria; phylum Pseudomonadota; class Alphaproteobacteria; order Acetobacterales; family Acetobacteraceae; genus Tanticharoenia; species Tanticharoenia sakaeratensis. The sequence goes on along the minus strand of NZ_BALE01000017.1, from coordinate 204,619 downwards.
ATGGAATGGGTTCGGGCGTTACAAGGCCGGAGCCGGTATTATAAAGGACGGTTGCCTGGAACATCGACTGGCCATCGTCATACGGCTTGTCCAGCGCGAACTCGAACGAGTTGTAACGCGCAGGCGTGTAGTCGATGTACCCCTTGGTCTGTTCGTTGTCGTATTGAAGCATCGCGCGCGGAGCATCGACGCCTTTGCCCAGCACGCCATCCATTCCGCCCGTATCGAGCTTGAATCCTTCGGTGAAGGTTCCGAACGACGCAACCTGCCCGAACACGTCCAGACCGAACTTCTCGGACGGACGCAGCGAATGATACTCGAGTGTGCCGCCGATCGTCCCGAACGTTGCATGGTCCGGATATGCGACGCCCGGATACACCGAAACGCCCGCGATCTGGTATTGCGTGAAATAGGCGCCCACGACATTGCTCAGATAGCTGCCTGAGCCGCCGTACAGAAGATCCTGCATGGGCACGCCATCAAACGTCGAGGCAACTTCAAGCCCGCGTGTGCCGCGGATCGAGTAGACCGGCTCGTTCATGCCGATGCCCTGCTGGTAGCTGAACACCGACGGCGCATTGCGCAACAAGGTGACGATATTACCGGCCGAGCTGTTCTGACGCACCTGCGCCGTCCCGATTTCAGTCACCGCGGAGGGCGAATCCTTTTCGCGCTGCATGCGCCGCTGCGCGCGCACCAGAATGGATTCTGTCCTCCCCTGCTGGGTCGCTGACGTTTCGGTCGTGGTGGACGTCGATGCAGCACGCGCGGGACGGTGCGGCGTCCCATCCTGCGTAGTCGTGGACACTGTCTGCGCCATTGCGCGCGGCAACGGCATCATGGCGAGTATCGTGGCACTCATCAGGGTGCACCGCAGCACCCGGCGATGGGCATACAGTCGAACGGCGGATTTGCCGCCAGCAATCTCTCGCAGAACGTTCATGGCGCCTCTTGAAGCACGTGTTTTCGGAATCGGGTCCGTAATGACGTCTTTATGTCTGCTTCAATTCAGGGCGAACAACATGGTTTATGAGGCTGTCGCGCGAGTTACATGAAGTCGTTGCCGATTTGCCATATCAACTGTATCGATTTTTATTAAAAGAAAACTATAGTTATATTTGAATGTGTTCGCTCATTTTGTGAAACGGCAGGATACATGGTGTCACGTCAGGCAAAGCCTGCGTCACACGGTTTTCGGGCGACGTCGCGCGGACGCAATCAGCCCATCCGAATGTCTGGACGCTCGCACGAGGGCCTCACATCCGGACGATCCTGCAACGGCCGGCTGTCAAAACTCGCGGCGTGCATTCGCGGGCGTACATGGACGCGCCTGTGCTCCCGAGCTGCTTCCCGGGGTGCAGATGCGCGCTTCTAGAAATGTCGTTGGGGAGCGCAGTCTTCAGGCGGGACAGCGGCTCATCACCGCGTCCTGCGTTGCGCAGTCAGACGCCCTGTAGCGGCGGCGGGACGCGCGCAGCCGCGAGAGCCTGCGCCTGGCGTTCGGCCAGTGCGTCCACGTCGAAATCCGCGACCAGTTCGCGGAACATCTCGCTCCAGTTCAGGCGTGCACCCAGCCGGAGGAAGACGCTCCCCAGCCCGATGGCCGAACGGTCCACCAGTACGAACTGACGCGGCAGCTCAACACCACCCGTTCGCTGCAGGCCGGAATAGACACGCTCCATGACAGCCCGGCCTTGTGCCGGGTCATTGCTTTCCTGAATGGAGTGCGCATCGTCCCGGAGCAGCGGCCCGTAGATGAAGCTCGCCCATTCGTTGAGCACGAGCGACGTCTCGCGCGAGATGCCGCGAAAACCCCAGGCCTCGTAGGCGTGGAACGCCCGGTCCTCGTCCTTGTCGCGCAGGGCGAAATAGAGATCGATGATCCCCTTGACGAACGACGGCTCGAAGACCCGGATCGCTCCGAAATCGAACAGGTTCAGCCCGTAGTCGTCCCGCACGGTGAAATTGCCCATGTGCGGGTCGCCATGGATGACGCCGTAACGATACAGCGGCACATACCATGCCTTGAACAGCGCACGCGCCATGGCGTTGCGCTGCTCCTGCGTGGGATTGGCGTCCAGCACCGTTTTCATGCCGCGCCCGCTGACCCAGTCCATCGTCAGAAGGCGCTTGGAGGAGACGGCCTCGACCGGTGCCGGGACCTTCACGTCCGGGGCGTCGGACAGCATGTCGCGATAGAGCCGCAGATGGGATGCCTCGCGCTCGTAATCGAGCTCTTCCCGCAGGCGCTCCGCCAGTTCCGCGAAGACCTGATCCTGTCGGATTGCGGTGGAGAACCGGTTGAACAGCGACAGGGCCGTCCGGAACTGGCGCAGGTCGGATTCCACGGCAGCGTGCATGTCAGGGTATTGCAGCTTGCAGGCAACCGGACGGCCGTCAGCCAGAATGCCACGATGCACCTGTCCCAGGCTCGCCGCCGCGACGGCCTCGTGGCTGAAAGAGCGGAAATGCTTCTCCCACCCGGCACCAAGCTCGGTCGTCATGCGACGGCGCACGAAGCTCCAGCCCATCGGGGGCGCATTGGCCTGCAGTTCGGCCAGTTCGTTCGCGTATTCCTCCGGAAGGGCGCCGGGGATGGTCGACAGAAGCTGGGCACCCTTCATGAGGGGGCCCTTGAGGTTGCCGAGCGCGCCGCGCAGATCGCCGGCATGAACCGACTTGTTGGTCTTGATTCCGAGGCGGTTGCCGGCAAAGCGGGCCGCCATGCCGCCGACCGCGCCGGACGTGCGGGCCATGCGCGTCAGTTCGCCGAACAGACCGCTCTTGTCCATGCTGCTACGATCATTCATGAGCGTCGCTGCCCTGCTCCAGTTCGTCGATGAAGCCCGAGATCACGTCGAGGCCGCGTGCCCAGAAGCCAGGGTCCGACGCATCAAGCCCGAACGGCGCCAGAAGTTCCTTGTGGCGCAGGGTGCCGCCCGCCTCGAGCATCGCGCGGTATCGTTCCGCAAATCCCGGCGCGCCTTCGCGATAGACACCGTACAGCGCATTCACGAGGCAGTCACCGAACGCATAGGCATAGACGTAGAACGGCGAATGAACGAAATGCGGGACGTAGGACCAGTAGAGGTCGTAATCCGGCGTGAATTCGAAGGCCGGACCGAGGCTCTCGGTCTGAACCTCGCGCCAGATCTCGCCGATCCGGTCGCTCGACAGTTCGCCCTTTGCACGTTCATCGTGCAGTCTTGTCTCGAAGCAGTAGAAGGCAATCTGACGCACGACGGTGTTCAGCATGTCCTCCACCTTGGACGCCAGGAGAAAGCGTCGTCTGGCGGGATCGGTCTGCGCATCGAGCAGCGACTGGAACGTCAGCATCTCGCCAAAGACGGAAGCCGTCTCCGCGAGCGTCAGCGGCGTGCCCGAATTGAAGTAGCCCTGCCTGGCTGCCAAAACCTGATGGATGCCGTGACCGAGTTCATGCGCGAGCGTCATGACATCGCGTGCCCGACCACGATAATTCATCAGGATATAGGGATGCGCGGATGGCACGGTCGGATGGGCGAACGCACCTGACGACTTGCCGGGAACAGGGGCCGCATCGATCCAGGGACGATCGAGGAAGGTCCCGGCAATCGTCCCAAGCGCAGGGTCGAACCCGGTATAGGCCGTGCGGACGATGCGCTTGGCCTCGTCCCAAGCAATCGCGCTGTCGTCCGAGCCCGGAAGCGGCGCGTTGCGGTCCCAGTGCTCCATATGCTCGAGGCCGAGCCAGCGGGCCTTCATCCTGTAATAGCGGTGCGACAGGCGCGGATAGGCGTCGCGCACGGCGGACACGAGCGCGTCCACCACGCTGTCTTCCACCATGTTGCCGCGATTGCGGCTCGAGCCCGGCCGCTCGTAGCCGCGCAGGCCGTCGCCGATCGCCTTGTCCTTGGCGAGCGTATTGGTGATCAGCGTCAGCAGCCGCGACTGGGCGCCAAGGCATGCGCTGATCTCGCGCGCCGCTGCCTCGCGCACGCTCCGGTCCCGGTCCGTCAGACGATTGAATGCGACATCCAGCGGCTTCGTTTCGCCATCGAGCGTCACCGTCATCTGCGCCATCGTCTCGTCGAACAGACGCGTCCAGGCCGAGCGGGCCGTGACGGATTTCTCCATCAGCACGCGCTCGACCTCGTCGGACAACTGATAGGGGCGGAAGACGCGCAAATCCCGCAGGAACGGCCGCCAGTGCGCCAGCGCGGGGTCGGCCAGCTTCCCATCCAGATCGGCATCGTCGATGCGATTGAGTTCCAGCGTGAAGAACAGCAGATGCGCCGAGATATCGGTCATCCGCTCGTTGATCGTCTGCTGGAACCGCCCGACGGCGGGATCGGCGGTGTTTGCTGCAAACAGGAGCTGCGCATAGGACGCGATCCGGCCCAGATCCTCGTCGATCCGCTCATACTCGCCGATCGCCTCGGCCAGTTGTGCCGGCGTGGCCCCTGCGAGACGGCCCTTCCATGCATCGGAAAAGGCCCGCGCCCGCACATCGCCGGCCTTCAGATCGGCCTCGATGCGCGGGTCATCCGGGCTCGCGTAGAGGTCCGAAAGGTCCCACCGCGGCAGATCCGCCGGGGTGGCCGCCTCACCGCGCTCGGCGGCGATATCGAATATCCTGCTCATGGGATGAACCTAGTCCTTACGCGCGTCATGCGAAAGCACTTGCCGCTGCATCGTCCTGTTGTGTAAACACAACAATTACGGGAGGCCGAGCTGTATAACCGCATCGCAAAGTTCAGGACGGCACGCGGCCTGTCGCGCAACACACTGGCCGAGGCGGTTGCGGTCAACCGCCAGACAATCGGCTATCTCGAACGCGGCGATTACAAGCCGAGCCTGGAGCTCGCGATGAAGATCTGCCGCGTGCTGCAGCAGGAGGTGGAAGCGGTGTTTTCACTCGATCCATTCGACCCGGTACCCGCTCACGTCCGCCGCATGAAGGAGCGACAGGCAGGAGGCGACCAGTGACCCCGGAGCCGGCGCCTGGAGCTTGGGATCATCCGGAACGTTCGATCGGAGCGCGGTTCGACCGCGCCGTGCGCCCGGTCGCGCCCCTCCTGTCGTTTCTCGGCGCGTGTTTCGCGCCCCCCAGGATACCCGAACTCCGTTTTCAGCCGCTTCTAATGCTGCTGGTCGAAATCGGCCTGATCATCGTCGCCGTGGAAATGCCGACCCGTGATCTGGCGTTCACCGTGTCAGCCCTGATGGTGCCGAACCTGTGGGCCAGCGGGTGCGCGGCGCGACTGGCCCGGGCCATCCCGGTTCCCGATGAGCGCGAACGCGCGGTATGGCGCCGTGCCCGGGAAGCGGGACTCGTGACGGCGCTCGGCGTGTGCGTCTGCGCGGCATTCGGAGCACTTGTGGCGATCGTCCTTGAGGAATCGGCGGGTCGGACGTCCTTTCACGAACGTCCGGTCTTCCTGCTCCTTGGACTTGTCTACGTGCTGCCCGTCGCCTTCAGTGTGCCACGCCTGCTCGTGATCGGCTGGTCCACGCCGCGCGTCGAAGACTGACGGCGCCGTGCCCTGTCATGCAGAGAGCTGGGCCGTATCTTCCTGCTCGAAGCCGATGATTTTCGCGTAATCGGTCGGCACGATCTGCCAGAATTTCGGCAGAGCCCGGTCCCAGTGATGCAGGAGCTCGGCGGCATAGGCGCTGCCTGTCTCCTGCACGTGCCGTTCGACCAGCGTGCGGAGTTCATCAGCCCAGCGACCACCCGATACACGACGCCAGAGCACGGTATCGGGATTGATCTGCGCCTCGAACGTACCGGCCTCGTCGTAGACGAAGGCCATGCCGCCCGTGAAACCGGCCCCGAAATTGTCGCCGCAGCGCCCGAGGATCACGACCGTGCCGCCCGTCATGTATTCGCAGGCATTGGAGCCGCAGCCTTCGACCACCGCCGTCGCCCCCGAGTTGCGCACGGCAAATCGCTCGCCCGCCTGTCCCTGAGCGAACAGGTAGCCGTCCGTGGCGCCATACAGCACCGTGTTGCCTATGATCGCGTTGTCCTGGCTGGCCAGACGCGCCGATACCGGCAGCCGCACGACGATGGTCGCGCCCGACAGGCCCTTGCCGACGTAGTCGTTGGAATCTCCGACGACCTCGAGCTTGATTCCCTGCACCGCGAACGCGCCCAGCGACTGCCCGGCCGAACCGCGCAGGCGCAGGGTCAGATGATCCGGCGCCAGCGTCTTCATCCCGAAGCGCCGCGTGATCAGGGACGACAGACGCGTGCCGATCGCACGGTGCGTGTTCTGCACCGTGTAATGCAGTTGCATCTTCTCGCCATGATCGAACATCGGCCTGGCGTCAGCAATGATCTGCGCGTCGAGCGTCTCGGGCACCTCGTTGCGGCCCTCGCGCGTGCAGTAGCGCGCATGCCCGCCCGGATCGGCCTGCACCAGCAGCGCATTGAGATCCAGATCGTCCAGCCACTCCGAACCACGGCTGACCTGACGCAACAGATCCGTGCGCCCGATGATGTCCTCCAGCTTGCGGAAACCCAGTTCGGCGAGGATGTTGCGCACGTCCTCTGCGATGAACGAGAACAGGTTGATGACCTTCTCGGGCGTACCTTCGAACTTCTTGCGCAGTTCCTCGTCCTGAACGCAGACGCCGACCGGGCAGGTGTTGGAATGGCACTGCCGCACCATGATGCAACCCATGGCGACGAGCGATGCGGTGCCGATGCCGAACTCCTCCGCCCCCAGCATGGCTGCGATGACGACGTCGCGTCCGGTCTTGAGGCCGCCGTCGGCCCGAAGCGTCACGCGATGACGCAGCCGGTTGAGCATCAGGACCTGATGCGCCTCCGACAGCCCCATCTCCCATGGCAGACCCGCATACTTGATGGAGGATTGAGGGCTGGCACCCGTGCCACCGGAGTGGCCGGAGATCAGGATCGCATCGGCCTTGGCCTTGGCGACGCCTGCCGCGATCGTGCCGATCCCGCTGCGCGCCACCAGCTTCACGGTGACCATCGCATCCGGGTTGATCTGCTTCAGATCGTAGATGAGCTGCGCCAGATCCTCGATCGAATAGATGTCGTGATGCGGCGGCGGCGAGATCAGGGTCACACCGGGCGTTGCATGACGCAGCTTGCCGATCAGCTCCGTCACCTTGAAGCCCGGAAGCTGTCCGCCCTCACCCGGCTTCGCACCCTGTGCGACCTTGATCTCGATCTCGCGGCAGTCGTTGAGATACTGCGCGGTCACGCCGAAGCGGCCCGATGCGACCTGCTTGATCGCGGACGACGCATTGTCGCCATTCGCACGCGACTTCGCACGCGACGCGTCCTCACCGCCCTCGCCCGAGTCGGACTTCGCGCCGATCCGGTTCATGGCGATCGACAGCGTCTCGTGCGCCTCGGGGCTCAGGGCGCCGAGCGAAATGCCGGGCGCGACCAGACGCCTGCGAAGCTGTGTGATGCTCTCGACTTCATCCACCGGGATCGGAGCATGGGTCGAGCGGAAGTCGAGCAGGTCGCGCAGCGCCACCGGCGATGCACGACGCACGGTATCCGCATAGCGGCGATAAAGCGTGAAGCTGTCGGTCGCGACGGCCGTCTGCAGCATGTGCACGGCATTGCCGTCGAATGCATGCACTTCGCCGGCACGACGCAGCTTGTAGAAACCGCCGACCGGCAGCGCTTCCGCAGCTCCACGCCATGCGGCGTCGTGCCCCTCCAGCACATCACGGGCGAGCCCGACGAGGCCGATGCCCGAGATGCGCGACGGCATGCCGGGAAAGAACTCGGCGACCAGCGAGCGGGACAGGCCGATCGCCTCGAAATTGTAGCCACCGCGATAGCTGGCGATGATCGAGATGCCCGACTTGGACATGATCTTGAGCAGACCCTTGTCCACGGCCTGACGATACCGCTCGACCGCCTCGCGCAGGCCGATCGGACCGAACAGGCCGCGCCGCACGCGCTCGGCGATGCATTCCTGCGCAAGGTACGGATTAACCGTCGTCGCACCCACGCCGATCGTCACTGCAATGGCATGCACGTCCAGCGCATCCGCCGAACGCACGTTGAGCGACGTGAACGTCCGCAGGGACTGCCGGACGAGGTGAATGTGAACGGCGGCCGTCGCCAGGATCATCGGGATTGCGGCCTGTTCGGCGCACTGCCCTTCATCCGTCAGGAACAGATGCGTGCAGCCGCCACGCACATGGTCCTCGGCCTCGCGCCGGATCCGCGCGATCGCATCGCGTAGCGCGCCCTCGCCCCCCTTGCTCGGGAACGTGCAGTCGATCGTCGCTGCATCGCGTCCGCAGAACGAGCGCAGGGCCGCGAACTCGCCCGTGGTCAGCACCGGGCTGGGCAGACGTAGCAGATCGCACTGTGTAGGGGACTGTTCGAGGATATTCCCGAGATTGCCCAGCCGCGTCACGAGGCTCATGACGCGTGTTTCGCGCAGGCTGTCGATCGGCGGGTTGGTGACCTGGCTGAAGCCCTGCCGGAAATAATGCGCAAGCCCGCGATAGAAGCCCGACAGAACCGCGAGCGGCGTGTCGTCGCCCATCGAGCCGATGGCTTCGGCCTTCGTCGCCACCATCGGATGCAGGATCGTCTCCAGCTCCTCATGCGTGATGCCGACCGCGCGCTGACGGCGGCGCAGGTTGTCGGGCTCATACAGTGTCGGCTCGGTGACATCGCCGCGTACGACCGCGCTGATGTCCTGGATGCGACGCACCCACGCACCGAAATCCTGCCGCGTGGCCAACATGTCGAGCACGGCTTCCGGCTGCAGGAGCGCGCCCGTCGTCAGATCGAGCGCCAGTGTCTCGCCCGGCCCGAGGCGCCCGCGATGGCGGATTTCCGAATCCGGGACGCGGACCATGCCGGTCTCGGAACCCACGATCAGCAGGTCGTTCTGCGTCGTGCTCCAGCGCAGGGGACGCAGTCCACCGCGATCGAGGCCCGCCACGACCCATCGGCCGTCCGTGCCGCAGATCGCGGCCGGACCGTCCCACGGCTCCATGACGGCATGACCGTAGGACAGGAGGTCGCGATGGGCCTGCTTCATGGCCGAATTGCCGCCGACCGATGCGGGGACCATGAGGGTCTTCGCCATAGGCGCGTCGCGCCCGGCAAAGGTCAGCAGTTCGAACACGTTGTCGAACATGGCCGTGTCCGACCCGTTCGCCTGAACGACCGGCTTGAGGTCGTCCATGTACGGGTCGAGCCCCGGATCCGCGAGCCGCGTCTCATGGCTCCGCATCCAGTTCACGTTACCCGAGATCGTGTTGATCTCGCCGTTATGGGCAATGCGGCGGAACGGCTGGGCCAGCTTCCAGGTCGGGAACGTGTTGGTCGAATACCTCTGGTGATAGATCGCGAACCGCGAGACGAACCGGTCATCCAGCAGGTCCGGGTAGAAATCGGTCAGGTTCTCCGCCAGGAACATGCCCTTGTAGATGACCGAACGGCATGACAGCGAGCAGATGTAGAGGTCGATCTGGCTCTGCACCACCGCGCGCTCGACCCGTCGGCGGATCACATACAGATCGCGCTCGAACTCTTCCTCGCTGCGGCCCAGACGGTTGCGCACGAGGATCTGCTCGATCTCGGGCCGGGTCGCATTGGCCTTTTCGCCGATGCAGGCGGTATTGATCGGCACTTGGCGCCAGCCATAGATCGCATGGCCAAAATCCAGGATCTCGGTCTCGATGATCTGCCGTCCGCGCTCCTGTGCTGCGAGATCGGTCTTCGGCAGGAACACCATGCCGATTGCAATTACGCTGTCGACGTCCTCGTCACCCGCCGAATGCACGGCGGCGGCAAAGAAATCCTGCGGGATTTCGACATGGATGCCGGCGCCGTCTCCGGTCTTGCCGTCGGCATCGACCGCGCCGCGATGCCACAGGGCCTTGAGCGCTTCGATGCCGGCGACCACGACATCCCGACGGCGCGCACCGTCGAGAGACGCGACCAGACCGACGCCGCAGGCATCGCGTTCCTGCGTCGGATCATAAAGGCCTTCGAGCCGGGCCACGTTGGCATCCCACTCGGTCACGAAATCAGTGCCGGCAGCGGCGTTCGTCATCTCGTCCATGGCTTTCACTCCGCCGCCAGTGTCATTTCGGATTCGGGTGCACCGACCCACGCATCGATTGCATCCGCCGCATCCCGTCCATCGCGGATCGCCCAGACCACGAGGCTCGCGCCACGCACGATATCGCCGCCGGCGAACACGCCCGGAAGGCTGGTCATGAAGCTGTCCCGCGCGATCTTGATCGTGCCCCAGGGCGTCGTCACGAGATCGGGCTGCGCCCACAGCTCGGGCAGGTGCTCCGGCTCGAAGCCGAGCGCCTCGATGACCATGTCGGCCTCGATCACCAGACCCGGGCCGGGCTCGGGCTCGACCGTCTGGCGGCCGGTCGCATCGGGCATGCCGAGCTTCATCCGGCGCGCGCGTACGGCCGAAACACGGTCGTCCCCGAGGAATGCTTCCGGCACGCCGAGCCAGTGGAACACGACGCCTTCGTCCTCCGCATTCGAGACTTCCTGCATCGAGCCGGGCATGTTGGCGCGATCACGGCGATACAGGCACGTCACGGATTTCGCGCCCTGGCGCACAGCCGTTCGCACACAGTCCATCGCCGTATCGCCGCCACCGATCACGACGACTGCCTTGCCCTTCGCATCGAGCGTCCCGTCCTCGAACGCCGGCACGACATCCCCGTACGAACGACGGTTCGAGGCCGTCAGATAGTCCAGCGCGGGTGCGATGCCGCGCAGTCCGGCGCCCGGCATCGGCGCCGTGCGCGCCCGGTAGACGCCTGTCGCCAGGAAAACCGCATCGTGACGCGCACGCAGTTCAGACAGGGAGGTCTGCCCCTCCGCATCGCCGATCTCGGTGTTCAGGTGGAACACCACGCCCTGTTCCTGCAGGAGCGCACCACGGCGCTCCACCACGTGCTTCTCGAGCTTGAAGCTTGGGATGCCGTAGCTCAGAAGGCCGCCGATCCTGTCATAACGGTCATAGACGGCGACCTGGTAGCCACGTGCGCGCAGGCGTTCGGCACAGGCAAGGCCAGCCGGCCCGGCGCCGACGATGCCGACGCTGCGATCACGCTCGGCCTGCGGCAGGTTGGGCGTGACCCACCCGTTCTCGAACGCATTCTCGGTAATGAACCGTTCGACCGCGCCGATGGTGACGCTCTCGAAGCCGCGCTCGATGACGCAGTTGCCTTCGCATAGCCGGTCCTGCGGGCAGATCCGCCCGCAGATCTCGGGAAACGTGTTGGTCGCGGACGACATCAGATAGGCGTCCTGCAGGCGGTTCTCCGCCGTCAGCTTCAACCAGTCCGGGATGTTGTTGCCCAAAGGACAATGGACCGAGCAGAACGGAATACCGCACTGCGAGCACCGCGACGCCTGTTCTTCTGCCCGCTGCAACGCAAAGCCGCGGTAAATCTCGCCGAAATCCTGCGCGCGTTCGGCGGCAGGGCGCTTGTCGGGCATCTCCTGTGGGCGCGTCACGAACTGCAGCATCTTTTCGGCCATCACGGCTTCCCCCGAGATCACGCGCCCGGCCAGGCAGGATTTGCCGGGGGCGAAATGTGTCGGAGGTGAGCTAAACTCCGGGCCTGACGATAAAAAGTCAGCAATGCTGACCTATGATGCGCGAAAGCCATGCAGGGACGACATATCCTTCGCGACCAGAAATGGCATATCGGTCCGATATGAGACTATGTCACCATATTTACATTGTTTTTCAATGTCCTGTGAAATTATTTCAGATAGCCGGGCGCTATGTCGCGCATGGCCTTCGGGGTAATTCCCAGGTCGGATAGCGTCATGGCTCCCGGCTCGACGACGTTGTCGCGGGACAGCATCGAAAGCTGGTCACGCGTGAACAGCTTGCCTGGAAGCCGCTGAAGGATTTCCGCCTGCAGCGTGGCCAGCGCCATCGGCACCTGAAACAGCGGCCGATGACGACCGGTCTCGGCGAGAATGAATTCGATCAGGCCGGTCATCGAGATCACGTCTGGACCGCCGGCTTCCACGGTCCGGCCCTCGGGTGCTGCCGCAAGCGCCACGATGGCGGCAGCCACGTCGTCGACAAACACAGGCTGGAATCGCGTGTTGCCGCAGAACACGGGGATGATGGGCGCGAAACGCGTCATCAGTGCGAACATGTTCAGAAACTTGTCGCCCGGCCCGAAGATGACGGACGGACGGATGATGGCGGCCTCGGGGATGTATTGGCGCGTCAGACGCTCCCCGTCCGCCTTGGTCCGGCCATATGCCGACGGTGACTCGGGCGATGCACCGATTGCAGAGACCTGCACATACCGGGAGATGCCGGCCTTCGCCGCGTGACGCGCGCAGCGGGCGGCGCCATCGGTATTGATGGCCTTGAACGTGGCCTGTCCCTGCTCCGCGAGAATCGAGACCAGATTGATGCCGACGGTCGCACCTTCGAACGCGGCATCCAGCGTGGGACCGTCATCGACCGCCGCATAGACCGGAACGACCTGTCCCGGCGCGCCGAGGCGCCTGACCCGCCCTGCCCTGTCCGGCCTGCGGCTTCCGACACGGACGTGATAGCCCTCCCTGACCAGTCGAGCGACGACAGCCCGACCGACGAACCCCGTCCCTCCAATGACCGTTGCGATGTCCTGCGCCATGTTCCGCGTTCCAGTTCCGGCTTCGTATGAATTTTTGAAAAAGGCGCATTGACGCCTCCGGTATGGGCGGGTAAACGCCGCAACACCCTCCCGGGATGCCAAGTCCCGGTTGCCTCTGAGCCCAGATGGCGGAATTGGTAGACGCGCAGGTTTCAGGTACCTGTGTCCGCAAGGACGTGGAAGTTCGAGTCTTCTTCTGGGCACCAACGATCCTACAAAGCCGGTGCCTCGTGCACCGGCTTTGTCGTTTCTGAAGGTCCGCATCCGTCATGAGCCTGTCTCCACGCATCCATCTGCATGACGGCGATCTGCCGGACGGGCTCGATCTCGGGTCTGTCGTAGCAGTGGATACCGAGGCAATGGGCCTTAACCCGCATCGCGACCGGTTGTGCCTTGTCCAGCTCAGCGCGGGCGACGGTCAGGCGCATCTGGTGCAGATCCGGTCCGAGCGGCTGGGTGGTCGGGGCGCTGACTCTCCGAATCTGAAGGCCCTGCTCTCCGATCCGGCAGTGACGAAGCTGATGCACTTTGCCCGCTTCGATGTCGCATTGCTGCAGCACGCCCTCGGAATCACCGTAGGGCCGACCATCTGCACGAAGATCGCGGCACGGCTGGTCCGGACGTTCACGAGCTATCATGGGCTTGCCCATCTCTGTCGCGAACTGCTCGGCGTGGAGCTTGCGAAACAGCAGCAGACCTCCGACTGGGGCGCGCGGACGCTTTCGCGCGAGCAACTGAACTATGCGGCCTCCGACGTGCTCCACCTCCATGCGCTGTGGGACAAGCTCGAGGCCCTGCTGGTCCGGGAGGACCGTCGCGAGATCGCGCAGGCCTGCTTCGACTTCCTGTCGGCGCGCGCGCGACTGGACATCCTTGGCTATGAAGATCCGGACATCTTCTCGCATCGGGCCTGATTCCGCCCAGACCGCACCGTTGACCGCGACCACCGCGCGTTGGATACATCCCGCATGACCGGGACCGCCCTGCCGCGCGATATCGGGCGCGCTCTTGAAGCCATGCCCATGGCGGATGCGCAGCCCCTGGCTGACGGTCGTCTGGCGGCTGCTCGCGCGACCATTGCCGCCGAATCCGAAGGCCTTCGCGTGCTCGCCGCAGCACTTGGCGATTCGGGCAGCGCGCTGGGCCGGGCCTTCGACAGGGCGTGCGCGACTATCATGGCGGCCGGCGGCCGCGTGGTAGTCAGCGGTATCGGCAAATCGGGCCATATCGGCCGCAAGATCCAGGCCACTCTTGCCTCGACCGGCACACCGTCCCTCTTCGTGCATCCTGCCGAGGCCTCGCATGGCGATCTGGGCATGATCGCGACCGGCGACGTCCTTCTCATGCTCTCGCAATCAGGAGAGACCGCGGAACTCGCCGACGTGCTGGCCCATGCCCATCATCATGGCATTCCCGTCCTGAGCATCACGGGGACAGCGGACTCGACGCTGGCCCGGGCCAGCACGGCCGCCCTCGTCATGCCCGCTGCCGCCGAGGCGTGCCCGATGGGCCTCGCACCGACCACCAGCACGCTGATGCAGCTTGCAATCGGCGATGCCCTCGCCATTGCCTTGCTACATGAGCGTGGGTTCACCGTGGACGCATTCGGCGCATTTCACCCGGGCGGCCGTCTGGGCGCACGCCTGCGCAGTGTCGCAAGCCTGATGCATACGGGCGCGGCATTGCCGCTCGGCACGCCGGACGATCTCCTGCCGGACGTCATTCTCGAGATGACGCGCAAGGCGTTCGGCTGCATCGGCATTGTGGACGAGACGGGCCGTCTCGTCGGGCTGATCACCGATGCCGACCTGCGCCGCGCACTGGACCGCGACCTGCGGCACACGCGCGCGCGAGACGTCATGAACCACAGTCCCGTCACGACGACGCCGGACGCGCTCGCGCGCGAGGCGCTCCTGACCATGAACGTGCGCAGCAAGCCGATCACCAGCCTGTTCGCGCTTGCGCCGAGCGGACGGCCCGTCGGCATCCTGCATCTGCATGACCTTCTGCGCGCAGGTGTCGCAGCGTGAGCGACCCCAATGCACCGCGTGGCGACGGTCCGCCCCAGCGCGATGATTTTGCCCGCGATGCGGACCGCACGCGCGAATTCCGCGAGGCGATGGAACGCCATGCGCGAAACCGCAATGTGCCCACTTCGGTCGATCTCGCGCGACGCCGCTCCCTTGTCGCGCTGGCGAAGTGGGCCTTGCCCGTGACAGCGGCGCTTCTGCTCGGATCGATCGCGGCGTGGCCCGAAATTGCGCATCTCATCAGCATGAACCGCGCCGCCGTGCGCGAGCTCGCCCATCTGCGCGTTGAAAGCGGCAACATGGAAGGCGCGGTCTATCGCGGCCTCGATGCCCACGGCCGGCCGTACATGATCACGGCGCAGACCACGCACCAGATCGGCGACGACCGGTTCAATCTCGTGAAGCCCGTGGGAGACACGGTCCTGTCCGGCGGAGGCTGGGCCGAAGTCAGGGCCGATCACGGCGTCTTCATGCAGCATGAACAGGCACTCGATCTGTCCGGACACGTCGTGGTCTATCGTGATGACGGGACGATCATGAGCGGCCCAACCGCCGATCTTGACCTGCGCCGGGGGATCATCGCCTCCAATGACTGGGTCCATGTCGAGGGACCATTTGGCATGCTCGACGCACAGGGCTATTTTCTCGACCAGCGGGCGGGTATCTCCCAGTTCACGGGCCCTGTCCGCCTGATCCGTAATGACGACGCCGCGACCGGCGGATCGGCGGATCATACGCAGGCCGCGCAGACGCCGGCCGGAAAGGGAACATGAACCGCACCGCGCGCCTCCTGTCGCTTACCCTGACCTGCGGTCTGCCTGCGCCGGGGATCGCCTTCGCGCAGGCAATCGACATGTCACACGGTCAGCAGGTCAATATCAGCAATGCCGGATCGACGGACTGGAACCGGGACGCACAGACCGTCACGTTCAACGACCAGGCTCGGGCAGTCCGCGGGGACGTCACGGTCGATGCCGACCAGTTGATCGCCTTCCTGCGCAAGAAGGCGCCGCCGCCGGGTCAACCCGTGACACCGCCGGCCGATGCCGGCAAGCAGGACGGACAGGGCAGCGACCCGATGGGCGGAGGATCGCAGGAGATCTATCGTCTGCAGGCCATAGGCCACGTCCATATCTATACGCCGACGGACCAGGGCTTCGGCGACAAGGCTGTCTATGACATCGACCAGGCGACGCTGGTCATGACGGGACATGCGCTGAAACTGGTGACGCCGCAGGATGTGCTGACCGCGCGAGACGTCATGGAATATCATTCCAACGAGCACATGTCCGTCGGCCGTGGCAACGCGACCGTGACGACGAATGACGGCCGCCGGATTCTGGCGGACGTGCTGGTGGGATATTCGAAGCCCGACCAGCAGCCGGCCCAGCCCGGCGCGCCCGCACCGGTCAAGCCGGCCAATGCGCCCGATCCGCTGTCGTCCGGTTCGTCGAAGCTTGAGAAGGTCTATGCGTGGGGCCATGTATTCATCCGCACGCCGACCGAGACCGTGGTCGGCGATCGCGGCGTCTACATTCCCGACACCTCGATCGCCCGCGTCCTCGGCCACGTGAAGATCACGCGCGGCCAGAACCAGATCAACGGCGCGGCCGCGATCGTGAACATGAAGGCGGGACTCGCCACCATGACGCAGGCTCCGGGCGCGCGCGTCGAGGGTCTCGTGGTTCCGAATGAGACGAGCGGCAGCGATGCATCCGCCCCGGGCGGCAAGCCGGCCACGTCGACACCGTCCGAAAGGCCCGCACGATGAGTGAAGACACCGTCGTCGAAATCGATCGTCGCCAGACAATCCATCTCGGCTCGACAGGCGACCTTGCCGCGAGCGCCGGGGAGACGGCAGGCCCTGCGTTCACCGAGGGGTTGATCGCGCACGGTATCGGCAAGACCTACAAGAAGCGCCCCGTCGTGCAGAACGTCTCGATCCAGGTGCAGCGCGGCGAAGCGGTCGGGCTGCTCGGCCCGAACGGCGCCGGCAAGACCACGAGCTTCTATATGATCGTGGGGCTCGTGCAGCCCGATACAGGTTCGATCACGCTGGACGGCGCCGACATCACCCAGCTTCCGATGTACAGGCGCGCGCGGCTGGGGATCGGCTACCTCCCTCAGGAGGCCAGCATCTTCCGCGGTCTCAACGTCGAACAGAACATTCTCGCGGCGCTCGAGGTCATCGAGCCTGATGCCGAACGGCGCGAAGTCATGCTCGACGGGCTGCTGGCCGAATTCGGCATCTCGCATCTGCGGCGCTCGCCTTCTCTTTCGCTGTCGGGCGGCGAACGGCGGCGTCTGGAGATTGCGCGTGCCCTGGCAAGCCAGCCGCACTACATCCTGCTCGACGAACCGCTGGCCGGCATCGATCCGATCGCGGTCGGGGAAATCCGCGATCTGGTGTCGCATCTGAAGGATCGCGGCATCGGTGTGCTGATTACCGATCATAACGTGCGCGAAACGCTGGAAGTCATCGACCGAGCCTATATCATGCATGGCGGGCAGGTCCTGATGGAAGGCATGCCGGAAGAGATCGTCGCCAACGAGGACGTCCGCCGTGTCTATCTCGGAGAAAACTTCTCGCTCTGATCATGGGCACCCGGGCAAGTCCGGCTGACGATGCTCGCGCCGTCACTCGATCTTCGCCAGTCCACGTCCCTCGTCATGACGCCGCAGCTGCGTCAGGCGATCGCTCTCCTGCAGTCCACGAATCTCGAGGCGGCGGCCTTTCTCGCCGAGCAGGCCGAGGCCAATCCGCTACTCGAGCTGACCTATGACGATCTGGCGGCGACCGGCGACTCCAGTCCGGCTGAGTTCGATGCCGCGACCGTCGACATGGCGCTCTCGGATGGCGCGGCGCCCGATGCTGCGACATTCTCGCAATCCGATATCGACGACGCGCCTTATGACGTCAGGGCAGCCGGTCCGGGCGGCGCCGATGTCGAGGTCGACGACCGGCCCGAAGCCGGAGCGCCCGGTCCCTCCCTGCGCACGCGTCTTGCCGAGCAGATCGCGCTCACGTTTTCGGATGTGCGCCCGCGCCTGATTGCAAGCCATCTTCTGGCGCTTCTGGATGAAGCCGGACGCCTCCCTCACACGCCCGACGAAATGGCGGAATCCTTGGGGATCACGCGCGACGAGCTGGAAGCGGTCCGCACGACGCTGATGCAGCTCGAACCCTGCGGCGTGTTCGCAACGACACTCGCCGAGTGTCTGGAGGCGCAGCTTCGGGCCGTGAACCGCTTCGACCCGGCCATGGCCGCCTTGCTGGCGAATCTGGATCTTCTCGCCGCGCGCGATCTCCCTGCCCTCCGTCGCGTCTGTAACGTCGATACCGAGGACATGGCGGAGATGATCGCGGAGTTGCGCGCGCTCGACCCCAAACCCGGATTCGAGCCGGATTCGGCTCCGATCGCGATCGTGCCCGATGTCTGGGTGAAGGCGCATGGAGGCAGCTTCCGCGTGGCACTCAACAGCGCCACCCTGCCCCGTGTGCGCCTGAACGAAGAGTTGCGATCGTCCCTCGCGCGCGACAGGACCGCCCGCAGCTATCTGACGGAACGTGCGGCGAGTGCGGCCTGGGTCGTGAAATCGATCGAGAGCCGCACGAACAGCCTGCTCGCCGTTACCCGCGCGATCGTCGCCCGACAGGAAGCCTTCCTGCGCGACGGTGTCACCGCCCTGCGTCCCATGACGCTGCGCGAGATTGCCGAGGACACGGCGCTGCATGAAAGCACGGTCTCACGCGTCACGGCCAACAAATATGCTGCAACGCCACGCGGCACGATCGCCCTGCGGTTCTTCTTTTCGGTGTCCCTCGGAGCCGGCGCGGATGGACACAGCGCGGAAGCGATCCGTCATCGCATCCGCACGATGATCGAGCGTGAACCACCCGACGGCATCCTGTCCGACGATGCGATCTCCGACATCCTGCGCAAGGACGGGATCGAGATCATGCGCCGGACGGTCGCGAAATACCGCGAGGCCATGGGTCTGCCGACCTCGGCCCAACGCAAGCGCGAGAAACGGAAGCGCTGATCAGCGTCCGGCCACCGGCCAGTCGGCCTTCGGGGCCGATACGCTTTGGCGATGTGCGGATGGATCTCCGGCGTCCTTCGAAACCGATGATCGGGCCCCCTGTCTGACCGCGGGAATGTGTCCGGAGATTGACTGGGAGTCGGCAATATCCAAGCCCTCGGCGCAACCACGGGTAAACGGGGCTCGTTGGTTTCCTTGAAACTGGTTTTCTGAAGGAAGCGTCGTCATGCCGCACACACCTGGCTCCATCGTCCGTTACGCCGTGGTCGGCGGCGGCCAGATCTCGCAACAGGCTTTCATGCCGGGCATCTCTCAGGCGACGAACTCCCAACTTGCCGCGCTCGTCACTGGCGACCCCGTCAAGGCTCGTGACCTCGCCGCGAAATACGATATTCCCGGGCACGGATATGAAGATCTGCCCAAGCTGCTCGCTTCCGACGATATCGACGCTTACTATCTCGCGACGCCTAACGCGCTGCATCCGCAGCTTGCAATCCCGATCCTGGAAGCGGGCCGGCATTTGCTTCTGGAAAAGGCCATGGCCGCAAGCGTGGCCGACTGCGAAGCGATCATGGCGGCTCAACGCCGGGGCGGCGGGAAACTGATGGTGGCCTATCGGCTGCATTGCGAACCGGGCACGCTGGAAATGATCGAGCGCGTTCGCCGTGGCGATTTCGGCGATCCGCTGTTCTTCAATGCATCCTTCGGACAGAATTTCGCCGAAGCCAACCATCGTGGCCATTCCGGTTACTGGTCAGGCCCGGTCCCGGATTCCGGCACCTATCCGCTGAACGCCGTGCGCAACCTGTTCGGGGCGGAGCCGGTCGAGGTGAGCGCCATCGGACGGAAGACACCGGGACGTGGCTTCAACTTCGATGACACGGTGTCAGTCAGCCTGAAGTTCGAAGACGGTCGCCTCGCGCACTTCCTGACGAGCTACGCCTGCGCACCCGTCGAGGAGTTCACGCTGGTCGGCACGAAGGGCAAGATCGAAGCGGGTCCCTGCTTCATGTTCGGCCCGAAGATCGGCATTACGTACGAGGCCACGATCGACGGCAATACGACGACGCATCGCGCCGACCCGGTTGAGCAGTTCGGTGGCGAGATCGCATATTTCTCCGACTGCATCCTGCATGACCACGAGCCCGAGCCCAACGGCGAGGAAGGAATGCTGGACGTGCGCGTACTGGAAGCTATCGAACGCGCGCTGGAAACCGGACAGCCGCAGACACTCGCGCCCTATACGAGAAAGGTTCGTCCCCAGATGGATCAGGTGCGGCGCCTGCCGACGGTGCCGGAACCCGACCCGTCCGAGATGATCAGCATCGTGCCACAGTCACCTCAATAAAGCCGTTTCATCGGCGCCATTCTGTCTTGAGATCGAACGGAACAACCAGATCGATCTGCGGAATGGCGCGATTGCTTGAGAAGACAGCATCGCGGGAGAAATCCTGTGGCCGGAAGGTGTAATGATCCGGCGCATGGCTGCCACTGACCGCGAGGTCGCGACTGGCACCGTTCTCTCGGATGCTGAAACGCGCACCGGGCGCGAGTGTGATAATAAGCCGGTGCGCGTCGGGAATCAGAAGCGCTCCGATAAAGCCGATGACGTTTTCTGAGGATGCGTCGAATTCGCCCAGCCAGTACCGAGCGGTCTCATCTTTGAAGGTCGGCTGTTCCGGTGGGTGGACATGAAACACGAAGCGGAGCCGGATCCGCTCACCCTTCGCAAGCGGCGCCATGACGGACGGGTTTTCCATCCATAATGCGTCATCTCGCGGAAAAACCATCTCGTCACCCTGCTGCCTGAAAAGCGGGACATTGCCGCTTTTCGTGGCAAGATACGGCATAGCCCTCTGAATCGGACGGTCGCCGGGCTCCAGCACTCCGGTCAGGCCGAAAGACAGGTCCGGTCGATCCTTTTCAGGGATTGCAGCAAAACGCCGGAACAGCCGCGCCGTCTGCCGGTAATCACCTACCTTGACCGGCCGGACACCGTTGACGGCAATATCTTCAGGCACGGCAATTGCGGAATGCGAGGCAAGGAATGCAACGCAGACCGTCAGAAGGGCACGTGTCACAAGTCCGGACATCAGGAAGCGTATGCTTTCAGCGTGCGCAGCCATGCGCGTAATGGCTGGCTGCTTGCCACCTCATGGACACAGGGCCTTGGCTCCCCCCGGGTTTCAGGCCCCGTGCGAGCCTTCCGCCCTCAGGCCAGTGCAGCGACCGCCGTCATTTCGACACGCCAGCGTGGATCGGCCAGCTTCGCCTCGACCGTCGCCCGAGCCGGCTTGTGGGCAGGATTGAGCCACGCATCCCAGGCACGGTTCATGGCCCCGATATCGCCAATCTCCCGCAGGAAAATCTGCACCGAGATCAGGCGTGTCTTGTCCGTTCCGGCTTCAGCCAGAAGGGCGTCGATCTGCGCCAGAATGTCGGCGGTCTGCCCTTCCGCGTCCAGATCGGCGTTGTCGGCAACCTGACCCGCAAGATGGATCAGGCCGCCGTGAACGACGGCCCCCGCCAGCCGCTCTTCCAGTGCCAGCCGGCGGATGGTGCCTTGTGCATCGGCCATCAATGGACGAGCGCCGGAATCATTTCATGTTCGACAATCGCGCCGAGCGCGGTCTCTTCATCGCCGGCGACGGCCATCGGCGTGCCATCGGCCGCGTGGATGGCAAAGGCGATTTCGCCGTCCACGAGGACGGATTTGACGTAGGCCAGTTTCGACAGGCCGAGATTGCGCAACTCACCATCGCTGATGCGACGCAGATCGGCCGGCATTTCGTCTGCGGCAGCGCCATTCAGACGGTCCAGAAACGGATTGCCCATGATGGGTCTCCCTGAATTCGATAGCGGCAAGCCGGCATGCGCCCGATCGGCCCGTAGGCCGGCTCCCGTGATGGATTATTCCTCGTCGATCTCGCGCACGGTCCGTGCGCGACGCGGACGCGGGACATCGAGGGTCGGCCCGGGCTGCGACAGATCCCGGGTGGTATGGTTCGAGGGCTGCGGCTCGCGGCCCCGGCTGATCTCGATCCGCTTGACGCGAACCTCGGGCTCCGGCCGGTGCAGGTCGATATGCAAAAGCCCGTTGTCGAGCCATGCTCCGCCGACCTCGATCCCTTCCGCCAGCACGAAGGCCTTCTGAAACTGCCTCGCCGCGATCCCGCGATGCAGGAAGATCCGGCCCTGGCTGTCATCGGTCTGGCGACCACGGATGACGAGCTGGTTATCTTCCTGTGTGATCTGCAGATCGTCCATGACGAAGCCCGCGACCGCCAGCGTAATTCGAAGCGCGGTCTGGCTGATTTGTTCGATGTTGTAGGGCGGATAGCCGTCGGATGCGGTTTTCGAGGCACGCTCGAGCATCTGCTCCAGATGGTCGAAGCCGAGAAACATGGGGGACGTAAACAACCTGCCTGACACGAAGGCCTCCTCAGGGAGCGAGACGGACGTTCGAGCCCAGGGGAACAAGCGGCACCCGAACGTTTCGCTACAGGATATGGGCCTAACGTGGCCCGATGCAAGCAAGGCTGGTGCCGTACGTCTGGCGCCCGGCGCCCTCAATCGCTACATCGCACCCTATGACCAGCCTCGATTTCCTCTCGCGCGTGGATGATATCACGCCCACGCCGATTCTGATCGCGCCGCACCCTGTTCTCAAGCGGGCCACGCGCGACGTGCGCCCGGAAGACATGGCGCAGATCCGCGACGCCCTCCCGGGCATGTTCTCGGCCATGTACAAGGCGCCGGGCATCGGCCTCGCCGCCCCCCAGGTGGGTCTGGGACTCCGCTTCGCCCTGATCGACCTGTCCGAAGGCGACGTGCGGGACCCGATGATCCTCATCAATCCCGAGATCATCGAGGAATCGGAAACGCTGGCAAGCCGCGAGGAAGGATGCCTCTCGCTGCCCAACCAGTATGCCGAAGTGATACGCCCGGAGGCCATCCGCATGCGCTACCGGACACTCGACGGCACGACCGAAGAATGCGAGGCGTCCGACCTGCTGGCGACCTGCATCCAGCATGAGCTCGACCATCTGGATGGCGTGCTGTTCGTCGATCATCTCTCCTCGCTCAAGCGCAACATGATCATGCGGCGCCTGGCGAAAGAGCAGCGCGGGAAATAGCCCGTGCGCCTCGTGTTCATGGGCACGCCGGATTTCGCCGTGCCCGCGCTCGTCAGCCTGCACGACGCGGGCCATGAGATCGTCTGCGTCTACACGCAGCCCCCGCGACCTGCCGGACGCGGCAAGGCCCTGCGCCCCTCGCCCGTCCAGGTCGAGGCCGAACGACGCGGTCTGCCGGTCCGCTCGCCTGTGCGCGTGCGCCGGGATGTGGCCGAACACGAGGCGTTCGCGAACCTGAACGCCGATGCCGCCGTCGTTGCGGCCTACGGATTGCTGCTGCCCAAGGCGATGCTGGACGCCCCGAAGCTGGGCTGCCTCAACATCCATGCGAGCCTGCTGCCTCGCTGGCGCGGCGCCTCGCCGATCCATGCGGCCGTGCTGGCCGGCGATGCCCGAAGCGGCGTGTCGATCATGCGGATGGACGAGGGGCTCGACACGGGCGACGTGCTGGCCGAAGCGGCCGTCGACCTCTCGGCCGATGAGACGGCGCAGAGTCTGCATGACCGGCTCGGCCCGCTCGGCGCGGCCCTGATCACGCAGGTGCTGTCCGGACCGCTACCGGAGGCGAAACCCCAGCCCGAAGAGGGTGCGACCTACGCGCCGAAGCTGACCCGGGAGACCGGCCATATCGACTGGACGCGCGATGCTCACACGATTGAACGACAGGTCCGTGGCCTGACGCCGTGGCCCGGCACGTTCACTACGCTGGAGGGCGACGTGCTCAAAATCGGCGGTGTATCCCTGGTGAGCGGCGCCCATGATGCATCGCCGGGAACCGTGCTGGACGACGCGCTGCTCGTCGCCTGCGGAGAGGATGCGCTCCGTCTCGAACGCTTGCAGCGACCGGGTCGTGCAATGATGGACCGCGCGACGTTCCTGCATGGCGCAACGCTGCCGAAAGGCGCCCGTCTCGGTGAGTGATGCGCCCGTGACCTGGGCCGTCCGGCTGGAATATGACGGCGGCGGCTATGTCGGCTGGCAGAAACAGGCCAATGGCGTCTCGATCCAGGGGCTTCTCGAAGAGGCAGCGAGCCGGATCGCAGGCGGTCGACCCGTTCCCAGCATCACGGCCGGACGCACCGACGCTGGCGTTCACGCAGGTGGACAGGTGATCCAGCTCGATTTTCCGTCCGGCTTTGATCGGGACGCGCGGCAGGTGCGCGACGGGATCAATTTTCACCTCAAGCCGCATCCGATCGTCGTGCTTGACGCCGCACTGGCGGCACCCGGCTGGAACGCCCGGTTCTCGGCCATCCGCCGCCGCTATCGCTATCGCATCCTCAACCGCCCCGCCCGCCCGGCGCTCGACGCGGGTCAGGTCTGGCACGTCAAGCGGCCGCTGGACGCACAGGCGATGCATGAAGGCGCGCAGCATCTGCTGGGACGTCACGATTTCTCGTCATTCCGCGCCGCATCCTGCCAGGCCAACTCCCCGATGCGCACGCTGGACCGGCTGGACGTCGCCCGCAACGGCGACATCGTGTCGATCGAGGCCGACGCGAGGTCTTTCCTCCATCATCAGGTGCGCAACATGGTCGGATCGCTACAGCTGGTCGGCTGGGGGGCATGGACGCCTGCGGACACGCGCACGGCCCTTGAGGCGTGCGACCGCAGCAAGGCAGGCCCCACGGCCCCGCCGGATGGCCTGGCGCTGATCGGCGTGGATTATCCGGACGACCCGTTCGCAGCGACCTGAGTGCGTTGATCAGCCCGGCGGCGAGAAGAGATCGCCCATCGCGTTGTAGTAAGGCGGCAACACGGCAGCGATCGCGTAGAGCGCCACCATGGCCAGCACGGTCGCAAGCACGACGATGGCCGCACGCCCCGGCCCGACGATGAGTCCCACGCGCGCAATGAACCAGGCGAGCCAGAGGTCATAGGCCTGCAGGCCGAGCATGATCCCGGTTCCGACGGCGCGGCTTTCCGCAAGATCCGGCGCCATGGCGTGCAGCAGGAAAAAGGCGATGATGATCAATGCCTGAACAAGCCAGGACGCCCAAAGCGAGGCCGTGGCGAAGCGTAGCCATAGTCCCTGCCGGTTCCAGCGCTGCGCCAGGATTTGCGACACGACCGGCCTGACCAGTAGGACACACAGCAGCAACAGCAGGCGAACGGCCTCGATCGCGGTCCCATGGCGCGCGATCAGGGCAAACGCCCCGACGCCGATCAGCGCGACATATGGCGCAAGCGCCGACATCAGCGCGTCCATGGTCGCGCCGAAACAGTTCAGTCCTTCGGCCCGTCCGCGCCCCAGCAGCAGAACGCCCTGAAAGACGCTGGCGATCGGGCCGCCGGGCCCGGGGATGGTTTGGCGAGGTTCCTGGTTCACAATCCGAATCTCTGCATGAAATCCAGATAGATGTCATCAAGGGCTGCAAGGTTTGCGAGACTGACGTGCTCGTCCACCTGATGCATGCTGGCGCCGACGAGCCCGAATTCCGCCACGGGAAACATGGTGGAAATGAAACGCGCGTCGGACGTTCCACCGCCGGTATCGAGGCGCGGCGTCCGCCCCGTGATCGCTGCTACCGATTCGACGAGCCGGGTAACCGCCGAGCCAGGCTCGGTCACGAAGGCCTCGCCGCTGATCGCGATCTCGGCGCGGCACCCTGTGCCATGCCGGGCGCAGACGTCGCGGATCCACGACGCTAGTTCCTCGCCCCGATGCGCGTCGTTGAAGCGGATGTTCAGGCGCGCACCTGCCTCCTGCGGAATGACGTTATGCGCTGCATTGCCGACATCGATGCTCGTGACCTGCAGGGACGACGGCTCGAACCATTCGGTGCCTGCATCAAGCGTGCGCGCGCGCAGTTCTGACAGGACGTCCATGAGACGATGCACGGGATTATCGGCCCGATCAGGATAGGCGACGTGGCCTTGCCGCCCCTCGACCGCGATGCGGGCATTCAGGCTGCCGCGCCGGCCGATCTTGATGACCTCGCCGAGTTCCCGGGGATTGGTCGGCTCACCCAACAGGCAGAAATCCGGCGCCTCGCCATGCGCGCGCATCCATTCCAGCACCTCTCGCGTGCCGTGCCGGGCCGGCCCCTCCTCGTCCCCCGTGATCAGCAGGCTGACGCTGCCCCGGAGCGGACGCTGGGCCAGCAGACGCGCGACTGCCGCCACGAACGCTGCGATGCCGCCCTTCATGTCGCAGGCGCCGCGTCCATACAGCAGGCCGTCGCGCACGTCGCCCGCAAACGGGTCGCTCGACCACGAAGCGGTCATGCCTTCCGGCACGACGTCCGTGTGCCCCGCGAAACACAGATGCGGCCCGCCCGTGCCAAGGCGGGCATAAAGATTGTGGATCGGCTCCGGCCCGAACGGAAGAAGCGTGACAGTGAACCCCAGGCGCTCCAGTGCGTCCGCGAGCACGGCCTGCGCGCCCGCGTCGCGCGGCGTGACCGACGGGCAGCGCAGGAGGTCGCGAGCGAGCGCGAGCGCGGACAGGTCCAAGGCTCAGTCCCGCAGCAGGTCGTTGATCGAGGTCTTCAACCGCGTCTGCTCGTCCACACGCTTGACGATCACGGCACAGGCCAGGGACGGTCCGCCATCCTTGCCCGGCAGGGTTCCCGGAACGACGACCGAATAGGCCGGGACGCGCCCGCGATGGATCTCGCCCGTCGCGCGATCGACGATCTTCGTGGACGCGCCGATGAACACGCCCATCGAGAGCACGGCCCCACGTTCGATCACGACGCCCTCGGCCACTTCCGACCGCGCACCGATGAAGCAGTCGTCCTCGATGATGACCGGACCCGCCTGAAGCGGCTCGAGCACCCCACCGATCCCGGCGCCGCCGCTGATGTGGCAGTTGCGCCCGATCTGCGCACAGGAGCCGACCGTCGCCCAGGTATCGATCATCGTTCCCGAATCGACGCGCGCGCCGACATTGACGAAGCTCGGCATCAGAACGACGCCCGGGGCGACATAGGCGCTGCGCCGCACGACGGCACCCGGCACGACGCGGAAACCGGCGGCGTCAAAGCGCGCCTTGTCCCAGCCTGCGAACTTGAGCGGCACCTTGTCGAAGCCCGGAGCCCCACCGGCCGCGCCTTCGAGCGGCACGCTGTCCTCGAGCCGGAACGACAGCAGCACGGCCTTCTTGAGCCATTGATGCACGACCCAGCCATTCGCTCCCGGCTCGGCGACACGGAACGTCCCCGCGTCGAGCCCGGCGAGCGCGGCTTCCACCGCCTCGCGCGCCTCGCCGGTGGTCGCGGACGAAAGGGATGTGCGGTCCTCCCAAAGCGCGTCGATTGTGGCTTCAAGAGCGGCGGTCGTCATGGTGGTCTGTCCTTCGCGGGCACTGGTCTGTCGATATGGCGGGGACCATGCGGATGACGTATCCCGCTGTCAACGAATCGCCATGCGATATGCACGCTTCGTTAAGGCTTTGGGCTGCATGCTGCGCCGATGATGCCGCAGACCGAAACAACGCTGCCCCCTGCCCCGGCTACCGGCTCAGGCGGCCATGCTGCATGGCGCGGCGTAGCCACCGCCGCACTGGATGCCGTGTTCGAGACTGATGCGGACGGACGCCTGACGAGTGTTGCGCCACGACATGTGCTCGGCCGGGACACGCGATCGCTTCTGGGGCAACCCCTGGGTACCATGTGGAACACGGCGTCCGATGATCGTCCGCAGGCGGGACGAACCCCCGTACGACGCGTCGTGCATGGTGCCGATCACGCCGGGCGTCCTGTCGATCTTCTGCTGACCTATACACCGCACCAGAACGCTGATGGCCTGTTCAGCGGCGTTCGGGGCGGGCTTATCATCATCGGAGACGAGGTCGCGCCGGGGGCGCAGGCCATCCGCCAGCCGGATGCGCCGACGTTGCGACGCGTGGTGGAAGCATTGCGTGCGGCACTCGTGCCTCGAATCGGCATCCTCGCCGCATTCGACATGCTGGCGCAGGAGATCGGCGCGGACGGCGGCGCACTTGTCAGCACCGGGCCTCTGTCGCCGCATGAACCGAGTCCGATCGACGGCGCGTTCCAGATCCTCCATCGCTTCGGCACGTGGAATGATCATAGCGAGCGGCTCGCAGCAAAGCTCGAACCCAGCACGCGAACAGGCGCGCTCCGGCGGCGCGAAGATCGCTTCGATTTCCTGCTCGCACGCGAGCGCGTCCGTCTCTTCGGGCAGATCGGCCTGCTGTTCTGGAGGTCTGCGGACAAGCCGTGGTCAGCGGGCGACGGCGCGTTGTGTGCAGCTGTGACATCGACATTCAGCGCGCTCATCGAACTCGACGGCGTCCACCGCAACCTTCTGCGCGAGGCGCATTTCGATCCCGGATACAACGTCCTGACCTGGGCCGGCTTCCGCTCGGAGGTCGGGCGCCGGACTGCCCGCCTCGATCGCGAGCACCTGTCCGCAACACTCATGCTGGTTGCGATCGAAGGCCTGTCCGCGCTCGTCTCATCCCTCGGCTTCGCCGACGGAGAGGATGCCATACGGCAATGCATCGAGTTGCTTCGTGCTGCCGTGCGTCCGACGGATCTCGTCGCGCGCATCGGCAGCGATACGTTTGCACTCTGGATGGACGGCGGCGACCGGTTTGCCGCAGCCGAGCGGGCGGAACGCATGTGTATTCACGGCGCGCCGATCATCCTCGATCCGCCGCACCATCTGTCTGTCTCGATGGGGCTCGTCACGCGTGAAGCCGAAACGACGGAGCCGATCGAAGTCTTTCTGGAGCGCGCAAGCCTGGCTTTGAGATCCGCGCGGGACAACGGCGGCGGCTGGCTCTTTTCGCATGACGCGCCGTAGCCGGCTGGCGTTCCGGGCAGACCGGGGCGTTCAGGTGCCCCGGATCAACGTCCCGGGGCCGGCATGCGTGAACAGCTCCAGCAGACAGGCATGCGGCACCCGGCCGTCGAGTATGACGGCGGCCTTGGCACCATCACGCACCGCGGCAAGGCACGTCTCAACCTTCGGGATCATGCCCCCGGTGATCTGTCCGGCCTCGATCCGGCGAACTGCTTCTTCTGCTGTCAGTTCCGGAATCAGGCGCCGGTTCTCATCCAGAACGCCTGGAACATCCGTCAACATCAGCAACCGGCTTGCCTGTGTCGCCCCGGCAATGGCGCCAGCCGCCGTATCTGCATTGATGTTGTAGGTCTCGCCACCTTCACCAACGCCGATTGGTGCAATTACGGGGATCAGCCCCGATCCCAGCAGAGCGTATAGCACGCGCGCATCCACGCGATCAGGCGTGCCGACAAATCCAAGGTCGACCGTGCGCTCGACGCCGGTGGCAGGGTCACGAACCTGCTTGAGAAGGCGCTTGGCCCGGATCAGTCCGCCGTCCTTGCCGGAAATGCCAACAGCCAGAGCGCCGGCCCCGTTGACCAGGGCCGCGACCTGCTTGTTCACGCTGCCCGACAGGACCATTTCGATGACGTCGACCATTGCGGCGTCAGTTACCCGAAGCCCTTCGACAAACTCGGACGTGATATCGAGCCGCTTGAGCATCGCGTTGATCTGCGGACCGCCGCCATGCACGATGATCGGGTTGACGCCGACCAGTTTGAGCAGCGCGATATCGTGGCCAAAGGCCTCGGACAGTTCGCCGTCACCCATCGCGTGACCGCCGTATTTCACGACGATCGTGTCACCGGTGTATCGACGGAGAAAAGGCAGGGCGCCGGCCAGAATCTCGGCCTGCTTGCGGGCCTTCACCAGCAGGTCTTCCGGTGGCGACAGCGTGTCTTCGTCAGCCGACATCGTCACAAGGTTCCTTGTCTTCAGGGGGAAGCCGGGAGCGCAAGGCGCGCAAGCTCAGCCCGCAGTCGCTCCATGCCAAGCCCCGTTTCACTGCTGGTGGCGATCACATCGGGATAGGCCGCGGCGTGCTTGCCGCACAGATCCTCGACTTCACGCTGCTTGCGCGCAAGCGCCGTCGGACCGATCGCATCACACTTCGTAAGGACGACCTGAAATACGACGGCCGCCCGGTCGAAAAGGTCCATGACCTCGGTATCCGAAGCCTTGATCTCGATCCGGGCGTCAAGCAGCAGAACCACGCGGGACAGGGTCGTCCGTCCGCGCAGATACGCGAACATGGTGCGCTGCCAGTCTTCCTTCACCGCCTTGGCGGCCTTGGCGAAGCCATAGCCCGGCATGTCCACGAGCGTCAGCCGGTCCGCAAGGTTGAAGAAGTTCAGCTGCTTGGTCCGCCCGGGCTCGGAAGACGCACGCGCCAGCCGCGAACGCGACGTCAGCCCGTTGATCAAACTGGACTTGCCGACATTCGAACGCCCTGCGAACGCAACTTCCGGCCGCCCGGCGTCCGGCAACTGGTCCGTCGTCTGTGCGCCGTGGAAGAAGTCGCAAGTACCCGCGAACAACAGCCTGCCGGTCTCGATCTCGGTTTCCGTGGGCTCGGGAATCCTGTCGATCATGACTTGCGCTGCGGCTTCTTCACGGGTGCAACAACGGTCTTGGCCGGCGTCCCTGCCCGCTCGACACGCTTCTGGATCAGCAGCTGCTGGCCTGCGGTCAGCAGGTTGTTCCACGTGTAGTAGATGACGATGCCTGCCGGCAGGCGCCCCATGAAGAACACGTAGATGATCGGCATGAACTGCATGATGCGCTGCTGGGCCGGATCCATCGTGGCCATGTTCATCCGCTGCATCAGGAAGGTCGTGCCGCCGAAAAGGATGGGCCAGATCCCCAGATGCAGGGGCGCCCAGTAAACCGACGGATCGAAAGGCACGAGGCCGAACAGGTTGAACAGGTTCGTCGGATCAGGTGCCGAGAGATCCCGGATCCAGCCGAAGAAGGGTGCATGACGCATGTCGATCGCGACGTTCAGCACCTTGTAGAGGCAGAAGAACACCGGGATCTGAACGAGCGCCGGCAGGCACCCGCCGAACATGTTGACGCCTTCCTCGCGATACAGCGCCATGACCTGCTGGTTCGCCGCAACCGGGTTGTCCTTGTTGCGATCCCGGATCGCCTGCACGCGCGGTGCGAGCTGGCGCATGCGCGTGCTCGACTTCACCGTCTTGGTCGCGAGCGGGAACATCACCAGTTTGATGATCAGCGTGAAGGCCAGAAGGGCGATGCCGAAATTGCCGAACTGCAGGAACAGCCAGTGCAGCAGGTGGAACATCGGACGCGTGGCAAACCCGAACCACCCGAAATCGACAGCCTTGTAGAAATCGGTGATCTGCAGATCGTTGCCGTACTGTTCAAGCAGGTTCAGTTCCTTGGCGCCCGCAAACACGTGAGCGGTGGAACCGGCCTCGGCGCCTGCGGAAATCTCGACCGGCGCCTGGGGGACGAAACCGACGCGGTACGATCCCGGGCCACGGTCGGCGGCAAAACCGAAGCTCGCGCTAACCGGAGCCGTGTGATCCGGCGCGATCGCGGTCAGCCAGTACTTGTCAGTGATGCCGGCCCAGCCGCCATTGCCCTGCGCCGCCCAGGCCTGGCCGGTGGAGACGTTGGTGTTGTTGTGGACCGCCTTGTAGGTCTGCTCCTCCAGACGGCCGTTCATCACGCCGACCGGCCCTTCGTGCACCAGCATGCTGCCGACGTCTTCCGGCACGTAATTCCGTTCGACGGTCAGCGCGGGCAGCACCCGGATGCTCGACGTCCCGTGGTTTGCCACCGACTGCGTGACGGTGAACATGTAACGGGCATCGAGTGCGAGCCGGATCGAGAAGACCTGCCCCTGCCCGTTGTCCCAGTGCAGGGTCAGCGGATGGTCAGGGGAAAGGGCAGTGCCGTCAGCCTCCCAGAGAGTGCCGGCGTCCGGCAGCTTCGTCGCATCCCCGGCAATCGCGCGCCAGCCGATCTGCACGAAGTTCGGCTGGGGGTCGGTGGCCTTGTCCAGAACCCGAACCAGCGGGCTGTCGGACTTCGGCGTCGTATGATAGCGCGTCAGCAGCAGGTCATCGAGGCGCGCGCCACGGAGGTTCAGGGAACCCGACACACTCGGACCGGTAATCGGGATCCGCTTGTCGTCAGCGTTCGTTGCCGTATCAGCGTCGGCCGCCGACCTCATGGTCGATGCCGGCTCCGAGACGGACGTCTGAGTCGTCGCCTGATCCTGTTGCGGGTGCTGAGGCTTCGGCATGAAGTAGTCGAACCCGATCAGCACGATCATCGACAGTGCCATCGCGGTGATGAGTCGCCTGATATCCATGCGCGGAACGCCGGCCCCCGAAGTCATTTTGAAAGAAGGAGACAGGCTGGTCAGCCCGCCACTGAAACGTCGCGCCTCAACTGACCGAAAACGACGTGCAAAACAATAGCGCCGAGCGGAAATCGTTCACGGAACCGGGTCGCGCCCGCCCTGTGCGAAAGGATGACATCGCACGATTCGGCGAAAGGCAAGCCATCCGCCACGCACGACGCCATACCGCCCGATGGCTTCCTGGGCATACACACTGCATGACGGTTCGAAACGGCAGACAGGGCCGAGCAGCGGCGAGAGGGTCAACCGATAGACACCGATCAGTGCCTGCGCGACCCTTCGCACGATCACGGCAGTAACGATCCCTTGCGGAGGCTGCGACGCAGATCGTCGACCAAATCGGTAAAGGCTCTCGCCCGCGTCTGGTCACGCCCGATCAGGACAACGTCGACGTTCTGGAGGGAATGCTCGCTGGCAACAGCCTGAAGGGCTGCGCGCAGCCTGCGCCGGGTGCGATTGCGCACCACGGCATTGCCGACCTTCTTCGTGACCGTGAACCCCGCGCGGGCTTCTCCGGTCTCCGGTCTTGGCAGGATCTGAAGCACGAGACCCGGTGTCGCCACCTTCTGCCCGTGCTTTGCAGCGCGGAGAAACTCCGCGCGCTGCTTCAGGCGTCCAATGGAAGCCCGAGGCATGACGTCTGCGTTGCTCAGGCGGCGAGCTTCTTGCGGCCCTTGCTGCGACGATTGGCGATCACGCGGCGGCCGCCGGGGGTCGCCATACGCGAACGGAAACCGTGGCGACGCTTGCGCACCAGCTTGGAGGGTTGATAAGTGCGCTTCATCGCGTCGTTCCCTTGTCGATCTGCCTAGAGGCCGGGCGACGACGGACGTCCCCGGAAATGCTCGGCGGGCATTACTGCGCACGCCCGAAGATGTCAACGCAAAGCGAACACGAACTCATGAACGACCGCCCGCCCTCTTCCGCCAATGCACCTCCAGCCGATCAGGCTGCGTCGGCGATGCGGCACGATGTGCGCAACCTGCTTGCGCCCGCCATGATGGCCTTAGACCGCCTGAGTGCTCATGCGGACCCTAATGTGCGCGCCGAAGCCGAGCGCGGCATTGCGGCCATCGAGGCCGCCGTCCGCCGGCTCAAGGCACGCGTCTGAACGCGCCTCAGGCCCGTTCGATCAGCTCGATCTTGTAGCCGTCGGGATCCTGAACGAACGCAATCACCGTGGTGCCGAACTTCACCGGACCTGCCTCTCGCGTCACAATGCCGCCGCCTTCACGCACGTGTTCGACGGTTGCCGCCACGTCCGGTACGCCGACCGCGAAATGACCGAATCCGGTTCCGACTTCATAATCGGCTTCCTGATCCCAGTTGTACGTGAGTTCGATTTCCGCCTGACCGTGCGCGTTGTCATCATAGCCGATGAAGACCAGCGTATATTTGCCGTCGGGCACTTCCCGCCGACGCAGCTCCCGCATTCCGAGCAGGCTGTAGAAGGCAAGGCTGCGATCGATATCGCGGACGCGGACCATCGTGTGGAGGAAGGATGCCATGCTGGTTCTCCTGGAGTATCAGAATTCGTTCGGGCCGATTCCATACAGAAACAGGCCCAGTCGATCGGCCGCCCGGATACAGGCGTCCCGATCGGTCAACAAGGTTGCGCCCGCTTCGAACGCGATACCGCGCAGCCCGGTTGCGGAAGCGTTCTCGACCGTGACCGGCCCTATCGTAGGCATGTCGGCACGGCGCTCCTGCCCGGGCTTCAGGAGTTTCACCAGAACACCACCCGGTCCCGCCTGGCGCAGCGTGCTGCAGCGCGCGAGCATGGCGTCGGTCCCTTCGATTGCTTCCACGCCCAGCACCAGCCCGTCCTGAACGATGCAACCCTGCCCAACATCCAGTGCCCCGAGGGCGCGCACGACGGCGATACCGCGTGCGATATCGCTGCGTGCGAGATCATCCGGCACTGCCGCCCCGAGAGCGCCTGCATGACCTACCGCGTGCTGCAGATACTCATGCGCGCCGCGCACGGTGAAACCCTCTTCGCCAAGCACGCGAACCAATGCGCCCAACAGCCCGTCATCGCCGGAGAACAGAGCCCGACCGAGCCGTGCGAGAATGCGCCCCCCTTCCCGGTCGGGGCGCAGGTCACGCAGCGCAGGGCGGCGCACAGGACCGATCAGGACGAGGTCACGACACTGATGGGCGCGAAGCGCGGACAGGATCTCGCCGGCGGCTGCCAGCCTCACGATCTGATGCGGCCACGGTGCAATCGCGGCCTCGTCGACGAAATCCTGAAAGCCTATGATGAAGACCGGTTGACCGAGTGCCGCAGCCGCTGCGGCAACCTGCGCCGGCAGCGGACCACCGCCCGCCAGAATGCCCAGAGCAGGCACGCCGGGCGTCGACATCAGGCGCCCTCGGTTTCCTGTTCGCTCGCGACACGCCGCGCCGCACGTACGAGACCACGACGGCTGGGCGCTTCCATGAACGCAATGATTTCACGGACCCGCGGATGATCCGCGAAGTCTCGCTTTACGGCATCGAGGCGCGCGCCCAGCACCCGATCGTCGCTGCCGTGACGCGGGTAAAGCTGGCGGAACGCCCGGCGCAGTGCGTGAATTTCGGCCGAGTCCAGACCGGAACGGCGGAGGCCGACCCAGTTCAGCCCGACCAGCCGGGCACGGTTGCCCAGCACGCTGCCGTAGGGAATGACGTCCGACTCAACCCCGCAGACCCCACCGACCATCGCGCCGCGT
Organism: Tanticharoenia sakaeratensis NBRC 103193; assembly: GCF_000963885.1. Lineage (GTDB taxonomy): Bacteria > Pseudomonadota > Alphaproteobacteria > Acetobacterales > Acetobacteraceae > Tanticharoenia > Tanticharoenia sakaeratensis. The sequence goes on along the minus strand of NZ_BALE01000017.1, from coordinate 169,839 downwards.
CCGATACGTACGAACTGGTGGAGCGCCGACGAGCCCATGATGCGCGCTTGCGAGCCGATTTCGACGTGTCCGCCCATGACGACGTTGTTGACGATGATCACCTGATCGCCCAACGAGCAGTCATGTGCCACATGCGCGTTCGCCATGATCAGGCAGTCCGCACCGATACGCGTCAAGCCATGGCCCTGCGTCGTGCCGCGATGAACAGTGACGTTTTCCCGAAGCACCGTCCGGGCCCCGATTTCGCACAGGGTCGGTTCACCACCATATTTGAGATCCTGCGGCTGCAGACCGATCGTGGTGAACGGAAACACTTCCACCGACGGACCCAACGTCGTGTGGCCGTCGATCACGACATTGGCGTGCAGCCGAACCGACTCGCCAAGTGAGACGTCGGGGCCTACGGAGCACCAGGGTCCGATCCGGACGTGGTCGCCGATCCGGGCGCGCTCGTCCACGAGGGCTGTCGGGTGGATTTCGGCCGTTTCGGACCAGTGGCGTTCACCTGCCAAGTTGCTGCTCTCCAATGGCCGAAAAAGTCATAGGGTCATGCGCCAGGGATAATGATCAGGCCTGAAGCGGCGAGATCATCACCCCATGATCATGGCGCTGAACGTCGCTTCGGCCACGGACACATCATCGACCCGCGCCACCCCCTTGAAACGCCAGACATTGGCGCGCGAACGCTCTTTCTCCACATGAATGCGGAGCTGATCACCCGGTCCGACCGGGCGGCGGAACTTGGCGCCTTCGATCGTCATGAAATAGACGAGCTTGCCTTCGAACGCCTCTCCCAGGGTCAGCACAACCAGGGTGGCCGCCGTCTGCGCCATGGCCTCGACGATGAGCACGCCCGGCATGACCGGACGCGAGGGAAAGTGTCCCTGGAAGAACGGCTCGTTGACCGAGACGTTCTTGACACCCACCGCGGACTGTCCGAGCTGAATGTCCACCATGCGGTCGATCATGAGGAACGGATAGCGATGAGGAATCGCCTCCATGATCCGCATGATGTCGATGGAGTCGATCTGCTGTGGCTCGGTCGTGGCGTCCAATGTGCTGTCCATGTCGATAATCTGGCCTTTATGCCAGAGCACGGGTCTGGCGGTACGCGGCGGGCCCATCGTTTAGCAAATTCTGCGCGGCGGGCAAGGCAGGCCGCTCAGCTCTCCTTGTCCGGCTTTCGGGACAACCGCCGAAGCGTGGCGACGTTCCGGAAGAACTCACGGAATGGCATCGCGGGACTGCCGATGACATCGGCCCCGGCCTCGACATCGGACATGACCCCGCATTGCGCGCCGATGCGTGCCTTTGCACCGATCCGGATATGCCCGATCAACCCGGCCTGCGCTGCGATCGTCACGTAATCCTCGAGTTCGGTCGAACCCGATATGCCCGCCTGCGACACGACAATACAGCAGCGCCCGAGACGGGCGTTGTGACCAATCTGCACGAGGTTGTCGATCCGCGTGCCGGCACCGATCACGGTATCCTGCATGGAGCCACGGTCTATCGTCGCATTCGCGCCGATCTCGACGTCATCATGAATGACGACGCGGCCGAGCTGCGGCACGGTCTCGAACCCGGCCGGTCCGACGGCAAATCCGAAGCCGTCCTGACCGATCCGCGCACCGGCGTAGAGCGTCACCCGATCGCCGACCAGCGCATGGCTGAGCGAGACATGGGCACCGATCCGGCACCGTTCGCCGATGCTGACGCCCTCGCCGATCACGGCATGCGCACCCAGGGCCGTCCCTTCCCCGATCTGCGCATCCGCGCCCACCACGCAGAACGGACCAATCGCCGCGGTTGCAGCGACACGGGCAGTCGGATCGACCAGCGCCGATGGATGGATTCCCGGGGCCGGAGGCAGCACCGGGTGAAACAGCGCCGCGGCCCGTGCCCATGCCAGATACGGCGCCTTGGTGATGAGGGCTGCGGAATGTTCGGGGATGCGGTCGGCGAAAGCCGGGGACGTGATGATCGCGCCTGCCCTGGTTTCATCCAGAAGATGCGCATACCGCCGGTTGTCGAGAAAGCTCACATCCGCGGGCGTAGCGCTCTGAAGAGGGCCGACGCCGCGAAGATCGGACAGCTCGCGTCCGTTACGCGGCGGCTGCAGCGTACAGTCTGCAGCCTCCGCGATCGCAGCAATCGAAAACGGCCCCTTGCGCGCAAAGAACCGTGGGTCGCCGGGCAGACCCAGCGACGGGCGCGACGATGCGGGAGGGGCCGCTTCCATGTCGATCAGTGCTGACGCAGGACCGACGCGGGCGGCGCGGGCTCGGAGGCAGGCTGGGGAGCGCCGTTCTGACCCTGCGCATCGGCCGTGGTCGGCATCTTGCCGGATTTCGCCAGAACCTCGGGATCGACGTTGGCCGCCGGAATATAGACGTGCTGCATCACCTGATTCAGGTGCTGCGCGACCTCGTCCGAAATATCCTGCCCGCCCAGATGCATGGCGATCTGCTCAAGATGCATCACCAGATTCATTCCATGCGCCTTGGCGACCTGCGGAATGATGACCTTGAGCTCGCGCTCGATCTGGTCGAGGGACACCTGGAGCGCTTCCTGCACGATGCGGGCCCGGTTCCGGAAATCACGCTGCTCGCGGATCGCCTCTTCCTGAAGATGCCGCGCCCGCACGTTGAACTGGTCGCTCGACATGGACTTGGCGTCACCCTGGAGACGGTCGCGCTCTGCACGAAGGCCTTCCTGGGCACGCTGTGCTTGCTGCGCGAGCTGATCCCGCCGCTCGCCGATCACGCGCTGGACTTCCTGCGCGGCCGCGGACTGGGCCATGACGTCCTGCACGGAGATCACGCCGATGATGGCCGTCGGCGGCGGAGCCTCCTTCGGGATCTCAGGCGAATTCGGAATCGGCGGCTGGGGAAGAACCGGCGGGGTCTGCGGCTGCTGGTCCTCGTCCGATTGCTGAGGCTCGCTGATGGGCGGTGCCACCCGGCGTGTCACATGTGACGGCGCCGGCGCATCGGCTGTGGGATGCGCGGCCTTCGGCACGAACCATCCACCACCGCTCGACTGCGCGTGCGCCGCAGGAACGACGGCCGCCGCCGCCACCAGGCCCGCCATACGGCAATTCTGAAGGAACGTGCCGGTCAGCAGGCGCGCACCGGAGAACAGGGACATCAGAACCTCGAAATCAGCATGGGATTGGGAAATGACGCGGCGAGCCGCGCAGACGAGAAGAACGGGCCCGGAGTCCCTCGCGTGCAAGCCGGTCTTAGGCTGCGTGCTACCGGGACGCAATCGACCTTCCGATCCGCGCCCCAGCGTCAGACGACGGATCAGAACTGCTGCCCGAAGCCGAAGCGGATCGGATACAGGCGGTCGTTGCGGGACTTGATGATCGGCACGGCGGCGTCGATGTTCACTAGGCCGAACGGGCTCTTCCAGGAGATACCGAAACCGGTTGAGACACGTGGCGTCAGCGTATCACCTGAGATCGGAGTGTAGTTCGCGCCATCGGTCCTCGGGTTTGTGTACAGGTTCTTCACACGAACGCCGGCAAGACTACCTGCATCGACAAAGTAACGACCAGAGATACCGAGATCGGGACCGGCAGGAAGCGGGAAGTTTATCTGGGCCGAACCGGTATAGATAAACCGCCCACCGATCAGATCTTCCTGGCCCTGCGCCGGGGTCAGAACACCGTTGACGTAGGTATGACCCGAACGGGGGCCGGCGCCGCCCTGCAGGAAGCCGCGAAGGTTTTGACCGCCGAGATAGAAGTTATCGATGATGTTACGGTTACCGGAAGAACTCCAGTCCGCCATCATACCGGCGCCGCCCTTGAGCTGGATCGTCCAGTCATGGTTGCCCGTCAGGCTGTCGAGCGGCACGTAATAAGAACCGTCGATCTTGCCGCGGACGTATTTTTCGTTGCCGCCGAGGCCAGCAAAGTCACCACCCACAGTGATGATGTAGCCTTTATGCGGCGCCATCCGGTTGTCCCGACGATCATATGTCAGGGTCGTGCTCAGCTGAGACAGCAACGTCCAGCCGGCTTCCTGCTGGACATAGATCGAGGGCACGTATTCCTGACCGTAATACGCGACGTCCGCCTGGCTGTAGAGATTGCCGACGTCTCGGTCGACCAGCGAATAGCTCCACGACTGCGACAGGAAGCGGTTGTACGCATATCCCATACGCAAAGTCGCGCCGTAACGGCCTTCCTTGTAGCTCTGGTACGTCTGATAGTTGTTCTGAATTCCGTAGATATCGATACCGGCCACAAGGTTGCGGTTCAGGAAATACGGGTCCGATACCGAGAGATCGACCTGCTTCTCATAATACGCGACCGTGCCCGAGATACCGGCATCCACGCCTGATCCCAGAAGGTTATGCTGCTTGAGGGCTGCATTTCCGAGAATGCCGACGTCGGTCGAGTAGCCGCCGCCCAGCGAGAATTCGCCGGTCGGCTTCTCGACCACGTTGGCCGCGACGTTGACGCGGTCCGGCGCGGACCCTTGGGTCTGGTCGATCGACACGGTGCTGAAGAAGCCGAGATCCTGCAGTTCGAGCTTCGAATACTTCCGGTCGAACGGTGTGTACGGGTCGCCTTCGGCCATCGGCAGCGTACGCCGGATGACCTTGTCCTGCGTGATCGTGTTGCCGTTGATGTCGATACGATCGACGTAGACGTGAGGCCCTTCGGTCACGTCGAACAGCAGATCCACGAGACGCTTCTCGGGATTGCGCGCGATTTCGGATCGGACCATGGCAAAGGGATGACCCTGCGCCTGGAGACGTTCCTGCATGTCGTTCGCGTTGTGCTGGATGGCCGTGCCATCGTACCACTGATGCGGGAACAGCTCGATGTAAGGCTTCAGCTGGTCAGGCGTCACATGACGCAGGCTTGAACGGATATCCATCTTGCCGATCCGGTAACGAGGACCTTCCGACAACGTGAACGTCACGAAAAAGCGGCGACGGTCGGGCGAGAGCTCGCCAGTGGCATTGATGATCCGGAAATCGACGTAGCCGTTATGAAGGTAGAACCGGCGCAGAAGCTCAGCATCATACTTGATGCGCTCAGGATTGTACTCGTCCGATGACGAGAAGAACCTGTACCACGCGGTCTCCTTGGACGAGACGACCTGCGCCAGCCGGGCCTCGCTGAAGTCGTGGTTACCTACGAAGCTGATCTTGTTGATCAGCGTCAGCGTCGCCTCGTCGATCTTGAAAATCACGTCCACGCGGTTGTGCGACAGCCGGATGATCTGCGGCGTCACCGTCGCGCCGAAGCGGGATTTCGAGGCGTACTGGTCGAGGATCTTCTGTCGATCGGCCGCGATCGTCTGCGGCGAGAATACCGCACGGGCGCGCAGGCTGATCGCCTTGCGGAGATCCTCATCCTTGATGTCGTGATTTCCCTCGAACACGATCCGGTTGACGATCGGGTTCTCGACCAGATTGACCTTCAGCGTGTTTCCGTTGCGATGGAGTGTCACATCGCTGAACAGACCCGTCGCGTAGAGCGTCTTGAGCGAACGGTCGAGATCATCCTGGTTGAAGCTGTCACCGGGCTGCGACACCATGTACGACAGCACCGTCGCCGTATCGATGCGCTGGTTGCCGCTGACCTCGATCGACTGGATGATGTTGCTGCCCGGCGTCCGCGCATGAGCTGCGGCCTGACCCGAAGTATGACGATGATGCGCGCCCGCACCTTGGGCATATGCCTGCGGCATGGCGGTCAACAGGGCGGATACCGGGAAGACGCAGACCGACGCGAGCAGCGCGAGACGTTTACCTGACAAGAGCGACGTTCCTCATCTCGTTCTTTCCCCGCCGACATGCGGCCGATCCGGGCCGGGCAACGCTACGTCGATCGTAAAAAGCTATAGTCACCCGGTCCAGAACCGGCGGATGCAGATTGCGGACGTATCCGACTTCAAGGGGCTCACGCAAGCGGTTACGGGCGCGAACTGTCAGTGATGTCAGGGCCGTGACAAAATGACACTTAACCGATGCCGCGGCCCAGCCAGTGAAACAGGCCCAGGCTTGCCAGATCGTTGACCGTCGTCAGCGCGAACAGGCAGGCAATCAGCGCGAAGCCGGCCTGGAAACTGATTTCCTGAACCCGACGCGGCACCGGGCGCCCGCTCAATGCCTCGATCCCGTAGAACAGGAGACGGCCGCCATCCAGGATCGGGATCGGGATCAGGTTCATCAGGCCCAGATTGATCGACATCAGGGCCAGGAACGAGACGATCGTGGTCCAGCCAAGCTTGGCTACCTGCCCCGACACCTGGGCAATGCGAATCGTGCCACCGATCTCTTTTACGCTGCGCTGCCCGAATATGATCTGCTTGAGACCCACGAGCGTCTGGACCGACAGGCGCCATGTCTCCTGGGCACCTGCCACGAAGGCACGCGGCGGCGACAGGCGCGGCCCCATGCTGGCGTCGAACAGAACCCCGAGCTGGCCGATCTTCGTACTGCCGGGCCCCGCGACCGAATCGACGACGAGCGGCATGGAGATCGTCTGTTCGCCACGGCGGACGGTGATCGTCGTGTGCGCACCCGCCATTGCCGATACGTCAGTGCGGAGGGTGTCGTAGTCCCTGACCGACTGGTCGCCGATACGGGTGATGACGTCACCGGGATGCAGGCCGGCGCGGGCTGCCGCCGAATCAGCCACGATCTCGCCGACCTCGTTGTGCACCTCGGGACGCCCGACGAAGCTGTAGAGCGCTGCGAAAATCAGGATCGCGAACAGGAAGTTGAAGACAGGACCGGCGGCGATCACGATCGCACGCGACCCGACGGGCTTGTCATGGAACGTCTTTCCCGGGATCCACGCCGCAATCTGCTCCGGTGTGGCGTCTTCGGGGCCTTCAAAGCCGTGAACCTTCACATACCCGCCGAGCGGCAGGGCGCTGACGCGCCATTCCGTGCCGGTCCGGTCATGCCAGCGGAACAGAGCCGGGCCGAAGCCGATCGAGAACGTATCGACAGCCGCACCGCGCCACCGAGCGGCGAGATAGTGGCCGAACTCGTGAATGAAGACGAGAACGCCCAGGATCAGGACATAGGCGACGATGGTCCGCAGAAGGTCATGCATCGAGCAGGGTATCTCCCACGACGGATGCGCCAACCGATGCGCTCATGCGCGTCACGTGCTCGCACGCGAGCGCACGAGCCCGGGCATCCCAGTGAAGGACCGCGGCCAGATCGCCGATCGGCGGGTTATTGCCGAGCGATTCCAGCGTCGCGTCGATGACCGAGGCGATGTCCAGAAAGCCGATCCGGCGACCGAGAAAGGCATCGACCGCAATCTCGTTAGCCGCCGAGAACACCGTCGGCGCGGCGCCCCCGGCGCGAAGTGCCTGTCGCGCGAGACCAAGTGCCGGGAACCGCATCGGATCCGGAGCTTCGAAATCGAGCCGGGCCACCTGCGCCAGATCAAGCCGTGCCGCGTTCGTCTCCATCCGGTCGGGCCATGCCAGCGTGTTGGCGATCGGCACGCGCATGTCGGCCACACCACACTGGGCGATCAGGCTCCCGTCGCGGAACTGGACGAGCCCGTGTACCACGGATTGCGGATGAACGAGGACGTCGATCTCGGCGTCCGTCACCCCGAACAGCCGGGCGGCCTCAATTACCTCGAGGCCCTTGTTCGCCATGGTCGCCGAATCGATGCTGATCTTGGCGCCCATGCTCCAGGTCGGGTGACGCAGTGCAACCTCGGGTGTCGCTGCCCGCATCGCATCCAGCGTCGCGTTCCGGAACGGCCCGCCCGACGCAGTGAGCACGATCTTCTCGACAGCCCTCATGGGCGAGCCGGCCAGCGACTGGAAGATCGCATTGTGCTCGGAGTCCACCGGCAGGAGGGTCGCGCCGGCCTCGGACACGGCACGCAGCATAACGTCGCCTGCGCACACCAGCGCTTCCTTATTGGCGAGCGCCAGCGTTCCGCCGTTACGGATGGATGCCAGCACCGGCTCCAGACCCGCAGCGCCGGTGATGGCGGCCATGGTCCAGTCCGCGGGCATCGCCGCCGCGGCAATGACGGCTTCTCGGCCGGCGGCACAGGCGATGCCCGTTCCCTGCAGAAGCCGCTCGAGTTCGGCGCCCAGGCTCTCGTCATGAATGACCGCGCATTCGGCGTTCAACGCACGCGCCTGCTCGGCCAGGAGCGTCACGTTCCGGCCGCCGACCAGCGCGCGCACGCGGAAGCGTCCGGGCGTAGCGTCCTGAGCGCTATACAACAGGTCGACTGTCGAGCAGCCGATACTTCCGGTACTGCCCAGGACGGTAACGGTGCGCCCGCGCTGTTCGGTCATGTCGTGCAGTCCTCAACCTTGCCAGATGCGATGAAAATCCATGCGGAGACCGGTGTTAGCACGTCGCTTCGGAACATCCCAAAACAGTGCCCGGTCACGGCATGATACCGACTGCCCGCAACGGCACCGACCAGAACGGCCGCGTTCCGGCGGCGAGCGACAGAAGCGCTGCCAGCGGAGCTGCCGCCAGCAGGCCATCGAAGCGGTCGAGCAGACCGCCATGCCCCGGAATCAGGGCACCGGAATCCTTGACGCCAAGCCGCCGTTTGGCAGCACTTTCAGTAAGGTCGCCACACTGCGCGAATATGCCCAGGAGACCGCCGGTCACCGCCCCACCGACAGGATCCGCCCAGGCTGAGGCGACAAGTGCACCGAGCAGAACGGCCCCGACAAATCCTCCGCCCGAGCCCGACCATGTCTTGCCCGGAGAGATCGAGGGGGCAAGCTTCGGGCCGCCGAACAGGCGTCCGGCGACGTAGGCACATGTGTCACTCGCCATCACCACGACGATGACAAACAGCACCTGCAGCGCACCATGCGGCAACCCTCGCAACCACAGAAGGGAAAGCCCTCCGATACCGGCCACGATCTGCACGATCCAAAGCGGGCCGCCGAACAGCAGACCGGCACCGACAACACTGAACGCCGCCCGCCATTCCGATCGCAACGCCGCAACGGCTGCGACAGCCGGCCAGACGACGAACAGGATGCCACGCCACGATCGCCACGGCAGACCGAGCAGGGCTGCACCCTCGAACGCCATGCCCGCCATGACCAGAACGATGAGCGCATCGTAGACCACGCCGCCAGCCCAGATGCAGAACAGGGCAAGCGGCACCAGCACCGCCGCCGAAATCAGCCGCAGACGCAGGTCGCGCCAGCCTCCTCCCCGGCCCGCCACGTTCAGCGCCCGCCGAACCGGCGCTCGCGGCGCGCGTAATCGGCAAGGACGCGTCCGAATGCGGCAGCGTCGAAATCGGGCCAGAGCGTGTCGACGAACATGAGTTCCGCATAGGCTGACTGCCACAGCAGGAAATTGGACAGGCGACACTCGCCACTCGTCCGCACCACGAGATCGGGATCGGGGATGTCATCCGTGGACAGCTGGCCAGCCAGACGTTCCTCGTCGATCTGTTCCGGCGCAAGGAGCCCGTCGCGAACCAGTTCGGCCAGCCGCATCGCGGCCCGCGCGATCTCCGCACGGCCGCCATAGGACAGGGCCAGTGTCAGCGTCAGGCGCGTATTCCGGGCTGTCAGCGCTTCGGCACGTTCCAGCTCTTCTCTCAGAGCCGGCTCGAAGCGTTCCAGCTCGCCGATTGCGCGCAGGCGCACGCCCTGCTCGTGCAGTTCCTGCAGCTTATGCCGCAGATAGAAACGCAGCAGACTCGTCAGGTCACCGACTTCACGCGGCGGCCGACGCCAGTTCTCCGACGAGAACGCGTATAGCGTGAGGTATTGCACGCCATGCTCGATGGCGGCGGTCACGCTGTGGCGGACCGCCTCCGCTCCAGCGCGATGCCCGGCAATCGGCGGCAATCCGCGTGCGCGCGCCCACCGGCCATTGCCATCCATAATGAGCGCCACGTGGGCCGGCACGGCGCCTCCGCCGTCCACGGCCGGACGCGGCCCAGCAAGCGGGAAGCCGCCCGGAACAACCGGGCGTTCCGACTTCTCGCGTCGCGCGAAGCGCGTACGCGCCATGGGGCCGGCCGACATGATGATGGCTCAGACCTGACGGATCTCACGTTCCTTGTCGGCCAAGGCGTCGTCGACGCGCTTGACGTATTGATCGGTCAGCTTTTGGATCTGATCCGTCCAGGTCTTCATGTCGTCCTGGCTGATCTCGCTCTTCTTCTCGAACCCCTTGGCCTGCTCCATTCCGTCACGCCGCACGCCGCGAACGGCGATCCGCGCGCCTTCGGCATAACGGCCCGCGGCCTTGGCGAGCTCGTTACGACGCTCTTCGGTCAGCTGCGGGATCGGCACGCGCACGGTCTGCCCGTCCGCCGCCGGGTTCAGGCCAAGGCCGGAATCGCGGATTGCGCGCTCGACCGCACCCACGACAGTCTTGTCCCAGACCGATACCGTCAGCATCCGCGCTTCCGGAACCGCAACGGATCCGACCTGAGACAGCGGAACCTCGGTGCCATAGGCCTCGACGCGCACGGGCTCCAGCAGGGCCGGACTGGCCCGGCCGGAGCGCAGGCCGGCGAAGTCGCGGCGCAGGCTTTCCATCGCGCCGTCCATGCGCCGGGTCAGGTCGTCCATCAGGGCCTTGAGATCAGCGGCCATCGGTGGCTCTCCTATCGGGAATTCTGGTGGTCGTCGGCGCGACAGGGACACTTCCCTGTCGCAAGGCGCAGGCTTTTAGCCTTTTTCCACGATCCGGGTAAACAAACCCTCGCCTCGAAGCGCTGCTCCGAAGCTACCGGGGGCGTGGATATTGAACACGATGATGGGCAGCTTGTTCTCGCGGGCGAGGCTGATGGCCGCGGCATCCATGACGTTCAGGTCTTTCGACAGCACGTCCATGTAAGACAGCTGATCGTAGCGGACGGCCGAGGGATCGCGCTTTGGATCGGCCGAATAGACGCCATCGACCTGCGTTCCCTTGAAGAGGGCGTCGCAGTCCATCTCGTTGGCCCGCAGGGCTGCCGCGGTATCGGTCGTGAAGAACGGATTGCCCGTTCCAGCCGCGAAGATCACGACACGCCCCTTGTCCATGTGTCGCACGGCACGTCTGCGGATATAGGGCTCGGCGACCGATGACATGTGGATTGCGGACATGACGCGCGTCTCGACATCATGCCGCTCGAGCGCGTTCTGGACCATCAGCGCATTGATGACGGTCGCCAGCATGCCGGCATAGTCGCCCTGTGCGCGATCCATGCCCTTGGCGGCCGCGGCCAGCCCACGGAAAATGTTACCGCCGCCGACGACGAGGCACACCTGGGTTCCGCTCTGCGCCACGGCGGCAATGTCGGTTGCCATCATGTCGATCGTGGCGGGGTCAATGCCCGTGGGGCTGTCGCCCATCAGCGCCTCGCCGGACAGCTTGAGCAGAACGCGGCGATAAGTCGGCGTGGAGCTTGGTCCGGTCATCGTGTCCTATGGTGTCGAAAGGCTCTGGAAAAAGCACGCGCGACACGCGCGCCATCCCGGCTGTCATATAGACGCAGACGCGCCCCCACAAGCGAGGCGACCAACCATTGCGGGTCAGGCGTCGTCCAGACCGATGGCGCGCAGGCGGGCACGCTCCTCATCCCAGCCTGCCCGTTCCTTCACGTTGAGAAACAGATGACACGGACGTTCGAGCAGGGCGGCCAGGTCATGACGGGCGCGTTCGCCGATGCTCCGGATCTTGCGTCCCTTTTCGCCGATCAGGATCGCCTTGTGGCCGGGGCGGGAGACATAGATCGTGACCTCGATCCGTACCGAGCCATCAGGACGCTCAGCGAACGTTTCTGTCTCGACCGTCGCCTGATAGGGAATTTCCTCATGCGTCTGCATGAAGATCTGCTCGCGGACGATCTCGGCCGCCAGCAGCCGATCCGGAATGTCCGTCAGGTCGTCCTCGGGATAGAGATACGGCCCTTCCGGCAGCCGCGCCGCCAGACGGTCGACCAGATCATCGCAACCCTCGCCTGTCCGCGCCGAGATCATGAAGACATGTTCGACATCCAGCGCGTCGGTCAGCGCCTTCGTCAGCGGCAGGAGCTGCTCGCGCGAGAGAAGGTCCGTCTTGTTCAGCACGAGCCATACGCGGCGGCCCTGCGATTTGAGGGATTCGGCGATGCTCTGCACCTGCTCGGAATACCCGCTCTTGGCATCCACCAGAAACAGCGTCACGTCCGCATCCTGAGCGCCCGTCCAGGCGGCCGCGACCATCGCGCGGTCGAGCTTGCGCCGGGGCTTGAAGATACCGGGCGTGTCGACGAACAGCATCTGCGCCGCGCCGCGCATGACGATCCCCAGCACCCGGAACCGCGTTGTCTGCGCCTTGGGACTGACGATCGAGAGCTTGACCCCGGCGATGCGGTTCAGCAGCGTGGATTTGCCGGCATTCGGCGCCCCGATCAGGGCGACGAAGCCGCAGCGCGTCGGTTCGTTATCAGTCGTCATCGTCGCGCTCTTATCCCAGTTTGCTCAGTAAATCAGCCGCGGCAGCGGTTTCCGCGGTGCGCTTGGCACCCGCAATTCCGACCCCTACCTTGCCACCGCCCGTCACATGGACGGTGAAACGCGGCGCGTGTGAGGGACCTTCGGTCGACACGGTCTCGTATCCCGGCAGCGGAAGACCACGCCCCAGCAGCCACTCCTGCAAGGCGGTCTTCGGATCTTTCGGCGGCCGGATCTGCGCTTCCATCAGCGTATGCCAGTATCTGCGCACGAACCGTCGCGCCGGCTCGAGGCCGCCGTCAAGATAAAGCGCGCCCAGAAGGGCCTCGACAGCGTCCGCCAGCACATTGGCAAGCTGCCGGATTCCAGCCTGCTCTTCCTGCGGGGCTATCACCAGAGCGCGCGGCAGATCCATGTCCTCGGCGATCCCGCACAGCACGGTGCGCGAGACCAGATGCGCGTGACGTGGCCCGAGCGTGCCTTCCTGTTCCGCCGGGAAGCGCTCGAACAGCCATTCCGCCATCAGCAGTCCAAGGACGCGATCACCCACGAACTCCAGCCGCTCGTTCGATCCGGCTCCGCGCGGCGTCGTCTGGGCACGTCCGCCGCGCCTGCGTGTATCCATGCGCGCGCCCACCGCAGAGCGATGCGTCAGGGCCTCGCGCAAAAGGTCGGCATTGGCGAAATCGTGCCCGAGCCGGCTGGCCAGCGTATCGATAACGGGAACAGTACCTGACATCACACCGACTTCATGTCAGCGAACACCATGCAGGAGGCGTGACCAACGGATCTCGACCGGCCAGTACCAGACCTGCCACCAGGGGTGTGTCGAATCGACGGAGAAGAAGACGAACTGCGCCTGACCAACCAGATTGTCGATCGGCACGAAACCGAGATCGTCCGGATCGTCTCCTTGAAAACGGCTGTCGGCGCTGTCGTCGCGATCGTCGCCCATTGCGAAAAAACTACCCTGCGGCACGACATAGTCCGGTGTATCGTTCTGCATGCCTTCATCGGTCAGCTTCAGGATGTCATGCAGGACAGGTCCACGCCCCGCACTCCCGGGAAGCGCCTCGCGATACAGGTTTCCCGCAAGGGTTATGCCACGCTCGTCGCGCGCGGCATAACGTCCGAGCGACGTCCGCGGCACCAGCGTCCCGTTGACGTACAGGAGACCCTCGCGAACCTGAATGTGGTCGCCGGGCAACCCCACGATTCGCTTGATATAATCGACGGACGTGTCCTTGGTGAACCGGAACACGGCGACATCGCCACGATGCGGCAGGCTGCCGAAAATCCGTCCATGGAAGAGATCGGGCGAGAACGGCAGCGAATAACGGGAATAGCCGTAGGAATATTTGCTGACGACGATGTAGTCCCCGACCTGCAGGGTCGGGATCATCGAGCCGGACGGAATATTGAACGGTTCGAAGAAAAAGGACCGCACGACGACGACGATGACGATCCACGGCAGGAATCCGTAGACGAACTCGCCGAGCGCGCCACGTCGCGCGGGAGGATTCGCCGTCGGTTCGGCCGGAGGAGAGTGCATGTTCGAAGGCTGCGTCATCAGATCCGTGATCCCGATCCGTTTCGGTCCCTCGCACCTGCTGCCGAGGGTCACCGATCGATCGTCATAGTATGGGCACCCGAACGGGACGGAGCACCGGCGCGAAGGATCAAGCGCGCGGGCCCTGCCCTGTCAAGGCGCGGATGCGCGCCGCTCGTCCTGCGAAAGCGCCTGGAAGAGCACTTGTGCCAGCGCGTAGGGATGCTCGTCCGTCAGGCTGAGCTGCATGTCGATCGTCATGCCGGCGGGTGTCATCCGGTCCAGATGTGCAGCGGCCCCGCCGGTCAGAACCAGCATTGGCGCGCCGCCGGGCCGGTTCCTGACGCCGATGTCGCTATGGAAGACACCGCCGGAAAAGCCTGTGCCGAGCGCCTTTGCGCACGCTTCCTTGGCCGCCCAGCGCTTCGCATAGGTGCCGATGCGGGCCGCTCCGTTACGTCGCTCAGCATGGGCCCGCTCTTCAGTCGTGAAGACGCGATCCAGGAAGCGCATACCAAAGCGGTCGATCGCGGCCTCGATCCGGCGCATATCGCATAGATCCGTGCCGAGGCTGATGATGCGGCTCACGACCGGGCGCGCTCGACCTGCATGACACCCTGCGCAGCCCGCAGGCCGGCAATCATGTTCGACAGGTGTTGCAGATCGCGCACTTCCAGATCGACGAGGATTTCCATGAAATCGAGCTGGCGATTGACGATCTTAAGATTGACGACGCTGCCGTGGTGCTTGCTGACGGCATTGGTCAACGTCGCGAGCACACCGGGCTCGTTTGCTGCGATGACACTGATCCGTCCCGTATGGGGCGCGCCGGCGTTTCCGTGCGAGAGCGTCTCGTAATTCCAGCCGATCTCCAGAAACCGTTCGGGCGTGGCCGAGAACGCCGTGAGGTTCTGGCAGGACGCCGTGTGGACCGAAATGCCCTTCCCCTGGGCAATGATCCCTACGATCGGATCGCCCGGCAGTGGATGACAGCAATTCGCAAAGCTCACTGCGATGCCAGACCCGATGCCTGTCAGAACCGATCCCGTGCCGGGCTTGTGCCGCGCATGGGTGGTCGAACGGGCGACAAGACCCGGCACCATGCGCGGTGCACGGGGTGTCTGACGGAGTTCGGGATAGATGGTGTTGACGACATCACGGGGGCCGATCTGACCGTTGCCCACCGATGCAAAGAGATCGTCGACGGTTGCCTGTTTGAGGTCGCGCAACGCGCCCTCAAGTGTCTTCTCGCTGCCGTCCACGCCTTCCTGGCGGAACGCCTTCGCAAGTGCGGCGCGGCCGTTGTCGATATAGGTCTGACGCTGCTGGGCGGCCACGAAGCGGCGGATGCGCGCACGCGCCTTGCCAGTGACGACAAAACGCTCCCACGACGGCGACGGCGTACCGCCGCGCGCGGTCATGATCTCTACCTGATCGCCGTTCTGAAGTTCGTGGCGCAATGGAAGCAGGCGACCGTTGACCTTGGCCCCGACGCAGGCATCGCCCACCTGACTGTGCACGGCATAGGCAAAATCGACGGGTGTCGCGCCCCGGGGCAGCGAAATGAGCTGGCCCTTCGGGGTGAAGCAGAACACCTGATCCTGATAGAGCTCGAGCTTCGTGTTCTCGAGAAACTCGTCGGGCGCCTGACTGTCTTCGAGGATCTCGAGCAGATCCTGCACCCAGCGCAACTTGTGCAGACCAAAGGCTGCGGTCTCGTTGACGGATGCGCCAGTGCTCCCGCGCTCCTTGTAGGACCAATGCGACGCGACGCCGTTTTCCGCGAGGTCGTGCATCTCGGGCGTGCGGATCTGGACTTCGATCTTCTGATTGCGCGGCTCGCGCAACGTCACGCCTGTATGGAGGCTTTGATAGCCGTTGGCCTTGGGCGTGGAGATATAGTCCTTGAAGCGTCCCGCGATCACCGGGTATGCGCCGTGAACGGCACCAAGCGCGACATAACAGGCGTCCCTGGATGGGACGAGCACGCGAAATGCCATGATGTCCGAGAGCTGTTCGAAGGCAACGTTGCGTCGCTGCATCTTCTCCCAGATGGAGTACGGGGTTTTCTCCCGCCCTGTGACTTCGATCTCGGACAGGCCAGCTTCGCTGCACAGCGCGGAGAGCTCGCGCCGGACCTGCTCGATCACATCCGCACCTTGGCCCCGCAGGTAGTTCAACCGGGCGCTGATCGTTTCATGCGCCTCGGGCTCCATCTGTGCGAACGACAGGTTCTGCAGCTCGGTCTTGACCCGATCCATACCTATGCGCTCGGCAAGTGGCGCGTAGATATCCATCGTTTCCCGTGCGATGCGCTGCCGTCGATCGAGGCGCTGCACGTAATGCAGCGTGCGCATGTTATGGAGACGATCGGCGAGCTTGACGATCAGCACGCGGATATCGCGTGACATCGCAAGGACGAGCTTGCGGAAGTTTTCGGCCTGTTTCGTGCGGTCCGACTGCAGCTCGAGACGTGTAAGCTTGGTTACCCCGTCGACCAGGGTCGCGATATCCTCGCCGAACTGGTCGCGCAGCCCTTGCTGCGAAAGAGCCGTGTCCTCGACCGTGTCGTGCAGAAGCCCGACGGCAATCGATGTCACGTCCATCCGGAAGCCTGCGAGGATATTCGCAACCGCTATGGGATGACTGATGTAGGGATCGCCATTATCTCGCGCCTGCCCGCGATGCGCGCGCTCCGCGGCGGCATAGGCGCGGTCGATCAGGTCGAGATCAGCATCCGGATCATAGCTGGCGATCCGGTTCCGCAGCCCGGCAATCGCCGCGTCAGGCGCCGGAACCGCAGAAACCTGATGCCCGGTGTCTCCACCGGGATGAGACGCGAGCGTCGCGTCAGTCTGGTGTCGAACGCGGACGATCAGCGCCGTGCCCGGCCGCCAAGCTCGGCCTCGACAGATGCATCGACGTCATCCATCGACATCGTTTCCGAAGCATGCGCCTGCTCTTCTTCCGCGGATACATCCTGCAGACCGAAGATGTTCTGGTCCGTCGGGATCAGGTCCAGAACTTCCTCATCGACCGGCTCGGGCTCGGGAGCCCGTGCCAGCGACCGGACCAGATCGTCACGAAGGCCGTTGAGAGACACTTTGTCATCGGCGATTTCACGCAGGGCAACGACGGGATTCTTGTCGTTGTCGCGATCGATCGTCATTTCCTCGCCACGCGACAGCCCACGCGCACGCTGGGCAGCCAGCAACACGAGCTCAAAGCGGTTGGGGATCTTCTCGATGCAGTCTTCGACGGTAACGCGCGCCATGAAGGGGCAACCTCTTGAAAATACGATGCGGAGCGGTGCGCTTTTGCGCGTGATAAGCGTGCACTCCTACCACGGCACATGCCCCGGAGCAATCAGAATGCCACCATCCGCGATTGACAGGCTGGTCGTCAGGGATGATGCCGATGCGCGCCCCATGGGCAGACCGTAACGGTTAATACAGAATTTAACGAAAACCTCACGAATCATAAAAAATCGCATCGAATAGACGACATAATGTATCATATGTCTGATTTTCTCTGGCAGTAATCAGATGGCGGCCTGATTTTTACCGTATTTAAGACATTTTGTGAGAATCTGTTGACCTCGGAGGTCTGTTCTGAACCACAAAATATTGGCTATATCACACCGATATCTCAAACCAGCCTGCCCGCTCGAGCCCGAGTTCCCGATTGTCGCAGGCACCCCACTTTATTCCGCACCAATATAATAAGTTTTCCGAGATCGCATGACGTCTTCATGGAGATAAAACGTGATACTTCGACAGACCGAACGAACCGCCGTGTTCATCGACGGGTCCAGTTTATACTATACGTCGAAAAGCCTCGGTTTCGACGTGGATTATCGAGGCCTTCTGGAGTTCTTCCGTTCAAAGTCGGATCTTCTGAGAGCATATTACTATGCCGCCATGCCCGAAACCGATGATTATTCTCCGCTCAAACCTCTGACCGATTGGCTCTCCTACAACGGCTATATGCTGGTCACAAAAAACGCGCGCGAGTTTACGGATCATTCAGGAAGACGGCGTATCAAGGGCAGCATGGATGTGGAGATGACTGTCGATCTTCTGGAACAGGCTGACCAGCTCGATCATGCCGTGATATTCAGCGGAGACTCAGACCTGCGGCGTGCGGTCGATGCCGTCCAGCGCCGCGGGACACGCGTGACGGCTGTCTCGTCGTTGCGCGCATCGCCTCCGTTGATCGGAGACGATCTGCGGCGCCAGGTGGACAGCTTCGTCGAACTCGCTGATATCGCGAGCGCCTTTACCCGTCGCACAATCGACAGTCGTCCCCGTCCGACCCCGGTGCGGCATCCCGCCGACCTGGATGTCGACGAGGATACCGAACTGTGACCGATACTCTTCAAGACCCATCCTTACTGTCAGGCCGGAGGCATGACGATGCGGCAACTGTATGCGCCGTGTGTGTTCAGCCGACCAACGGCAGCTCGTCGTCCCTAAGCTGGACCGGGCTCGTCGAAGATGCTCAGTCCGCTCCGGTGCCGCCTCCTTCCTGCGACACCACCGCGCTCGTCATCATCGTGTCCGAGCTCGCGCCCGATCGCCAGTCCATCTTCGCGCCGTCCGACACCAGCCGGACAGTGCGCATCCCAACGCCACTTTCCGGGATGGCTGGCGACGCACCAGCGCTCTGCGTTCCACATCTGCGTGAGACATTGCGCCGTCTTCAGAATCTTCAGGCGGTCATCACCGTAGGCGCAAGCGCTCACCTGGCATTGCTGTCAGCCTGCGGCATTCCCATGACGCGCGTACCGTATCGTCCGGGCACGGTAACGCAGCTCCCGGATGGGCTGCATGTCGCGCCCGCGGAGGTCGACGGGAGCGCACATGGTGCAAGGCGACTGATGACCACCCTTGCCCATGCGATCGATCACGATATCGCCGACGCAGCCTGACGCGCTTATCCTGAGCGGACTACACGTCGACGGCCTGAGAATGCTCCGTGCACCACGCGCGCCAGGAGCAGCGCGGCAAGCAACCCGTCGTAGAGTTCGGACGTCGGTGTCGGCCGCTTGAAGGCCAGAAACAGGTGGATGCCTGCCAATATCGCGACGAGATAGACAAGCCTGTGCAGGCGGGACCAGCGACGCCCCAGTTTCCGGATCGAGAGCCGATTCGACGTCAGCGCCAGCGGGATCAGCGCCAGAAGCGCAAGCGCACCGAGGATGATGAACGGTCGCCGCGTGATGTCCCGGATCAGGATTGCGTCGTTGAAGCCGATGTCCAGCCAGACATAGGCCGTGACGTGAAGCACGACATAGATGAAAGCGAGCAATCCTAAGGCGCGTCTGTATTTCAGCAGGCTGATCCCCGTCACCCAACGGATCGGGGAAATCACCAGGGACGCCGCCAGAAACCGGATGGCCCACAGACCAAGCATTTTCTCGAACGTGCCGACCGGGTCGGCTCCGAGATGACCTTCGACGCCGCGCCAGAACAGCCAGACCGCAGGGATCAGGCCCAGGGGATAAAGCGGCCATGACGGGATCGCGCGCCACGTCCACGTGCATCGCGCGAGTTTCGGGCGTTCAGTAGAAATGACGAAGATCCATGCCGGTGTAGAGTGAGGCAACCTGATCGGCATAGCCGTTGAACATCAAGGTCGGCTGTCGCTTCTCCCCGAACAAGGAGCTGGAACCGATCACGCGCTCGCTGGCCTGGCTCCACCGTGGATGATCCACATCAGGATTGACGTTGGCATAGAACCCATACTCATCGGGGGCCATGCGCTGCCATGTCGTCGGCGGCTGATCTTTCGTCAGCCGGATGCGAACGATGGATTTGATTCCCTTGAACCCGTATTTCCATGGAACCACGAGACGAACCGGAGCACCGTTCTGGTTCGGCAGCGTCTCGCCATAGATCCCGAGGGCGAGGAACGTCAGCGGGTTCATCGCCTCGTCGAGCCGCAGTCCCTCGACATACGGCCAGTCCAGCGAGCCGAACCCGCCGTTCTGCCCCGGCATTTCCGATGGACGGTGGACGGATTCGAAGGCGACGTATCGCGCGCTTCCCAACGGATTCGCGCGTTTCAGGATCGCGGCAAGCGGGATGCCATCCCACGGGATGACCATCGACCATGCCTCGACGCAGCGCATGCGGTAGATCCGCTGTTCGATTCCGCCCTGGGCAATCAGGGCGGCGATGTCGATCGTCTGAGGCTCGGCTACTTCGCCTTCGATCCGCAGCGTCCAGGGCATCGGCTTGAACGCCCCGCTGTTCTCGGCGGGATCGCTCTTGTCCATGCCGAACTCATAGAAGTTGTTGAAATGCGTGACGTCCTGCTTGTCGGTCGGCGTGAGTGCGCCGGAGAACGGGCCGGTCTTCGTCGGAAGCGGCGCTGCGTGCGCGGACTGGCCGAATGGCGCCGCCGCCAGGCCCGCCATGATCGACCGACGCGAAAGATACGTCTCCCGGGGCGTGATGTCGGAGCCTTTCGGCGTCGGATACCGGAAAACCGTCATATCGGAGCTGATTCCTGGATTGGCCCGGCCGGGCAGGTTCGACTTTGAGGCAACTCTGGTGGACACTTCGCGTGTTGGATGACTGACATCCGCCATAGATCGAGAGGGCCCCTTGGCATGAGCGCAGAACGCAAGATCGGATTCATCGGTTTCGGAGCCATGGCGCGTCCGATGGCCGCCAATCTTCGCAAGGCAGGCTATGAAGTGGCGGCCTACACCCCGTCGGGCAAGGGCGACGACCAGACGGAGATGTTCCCCAGCGCCCGCGCTCTGGCGGAATGGTGTGACGTTCTCGTCCCGTGCGTTCCGAACGACGCGGCACTTCGGAAGTCGCTCTACGGCGATGACGGCGCTTTTGCCGGCCTGGCGCGCGGCGCGCTTGTCCTGAACACGAGCACCGTATCGCCCGACTGTGCCGAGGAAGTGGCGAAAGCCGGGGACGACCGTGGCCTTGCGGTTCTCGACACGCCCATGTCCGGCAGCACGCCTGAAGCCGAGGCCGGGACGCTCGTGATGCTGGTCGGCGGCCCGGACGAACAGGTGGAGCGGGCGCGTCCCATTCTCAAGGCGGTCGGCAAGGCAGTCATTCATACGGGCGGCGCAGCGTCGGCCGCTCGCGTGAAGCTCGTCGTCAACGGCATCATGGGTGGAACGCTTGCGATCATCGCCGAGGCCGTGGCGTATGGCCTGTCCTCCGGCGTCGACCGGGACGTGCTGTTCGATGCGCTGGCACAGGTGGCGGTCATCTCGCCGCATCATCAGCGCAAGCTGAAAATGGCGAAGGCCCGCGAATTCCCGTCCCAGTTCCCGACCCGGCTGATGGCCAAGGACATGGGGCTCCTGATCGATGATGCCCGCGCGGTGAAGAGCTTCGCACCGGCGCTTGCCGTGGCTGCACAATCGCTGTGTCTTGCGACGAAGCGACATGCGGATGAGGACTATTCCGCACTGATCGGCGCGATGGAGCGCAGCGTTGTCAACACACCCTGAGAGACGGTCCCGTTTTTCCGGCAAATCGTGCCGTGCTTGACGGGTGCGCAGCACAACCATAGCTCACACACGGGACCGGGCTGCTGCGTCGCACCTGATGCGGCATGAGTGAATGCCCGGCCAAGAACGAGGGAGACCGACATGGCTTTCGAACTGCCCCCCCTGCCCTACGGGTTCAACGCGCTTGCGAACGCTGGCATGTGCCAGGAGACGCTGGAACTGCACCATGACAAGCACCATCAGGCCTATGTCACGGCGCTGAACGGTTTCGTCGAGAGCAAGCCTGAACTTCAGGGCAAGTCGCTCGATGAGATCATCCTTGCCGTGAAGGGTGACGCGGCACAGGCGCCGGTCTTCAACAACGCGGGCCAGCATTGGAACCACATCCTGTTCTGGAAGAACCTCTCGCCCAACGGCGGCAAGGTTCCCGGCAAGCTGGCAGCCAAGATCGACGAGGATTTCGGTGGTCTGGATGCTTTCAAGACCGCCTTCAAGCAGGCAGCCACGACGCAGTTCGGGTCGGGCTGGGCCTGGCTGGTCCTGACGGACGCCGGAAAGCTCGCCGTCACCAAGACGGCCAATGGCGCCAATCCGTTGTCCGAGGGTCAGGGTCGTGCGCTGCTCGGCCTCGACGTGTGGGAGCACGCCTACTACCTCGACTTCCGGAACCGTCGTCCGGATTACGTGACGAACTATCTGGACAAGCTTGCGAACTACGAGTTCGCGGAAGCCGAACTTTCGGCCTGATCCGGATCGAGGCCCGGCCCCGCGAGGGACCGGGCCTTTTTCTTGCGTTTCGCTTCCTACTTCTTGACCGGAGCCGCGTCGTTCGCAGGCTTCGAAGCGCTGCTCAGGATCGTCGTGATCGTGCTGCGCAGCACCATGACGCGCACGCCCGAGGCGATCTCGACCTCGATCTCCGATGCATCGTCGCGTGACTTCTGAACCACGCCGATGATGCCGCCGGCCGTTACGATCCGGTCGCCGCGGCGGAGCGCCGCCAGGTCGGCCTTGAGCTGCCGCTGTCTCTGCTGCTGCGGGCGGAAAAGCAGGAAATAGAAGATCACGCCGACCAGAACGATCGGCATGAACTGGATCAGCTGCGCGACCATGGGGGATCCGAGCCCCGGGGCTGCGGCATAGGCTGGTGAGATCAGGGAAAGGGTCATCTCTGCATCCATGGAGTGCGCGCGGGCGACGGCGCTTGCGAGCGGGGTCCGCGGACCTATAAGTTCTGCGGCTGCGTCGTCAAGCATGGGAGCCGATGAGAACCGATGACCGCCGAACTGCTTGCTGTCGCCGAACGGATCGCACAGGCTCTTGAACGCCTTTCCCCCCCGCCGCCGGACAAGGAGGCGCTCGCGGGCGCGGACGCCTACCAGTGGCAGGCCTCGCTGGGCCGCCTGATGCCGGTTCCCCGCGTAGCCCATGTCGATATCGGCCTGCTGCGCGGCGTGGACCACCAGAAGAAGCTGGTTCTTGATAACACCGTGCAGTTCGCCCGCGGGCACGAAGCCAACAACGTCATGTTGTGGGGCGCGCGCGGCATGGGCAAGTCATCGCTCGTCAAGGCGGCCCACGCATGGGCAAATGCCCAGACCGGGGCATCACGCGGGCAAGGCCTCGCCCTGATCGAAATCCAGCGTGACGAGCTGGCAACGCTGCCCGCCCTTCTGGCCCTGCTGCGCGAGAGCCCGCGCCGGTTCATTGTCTTTTGCGACGATCTGTCGTTCGAGCATCAGGATGCGGATTACAAGTCGCTCAAATCCGTGCTCGACGGCGGGATCATGGGGCGGCCGGAAAACGTCGTGTTCTATGCGACCTCCAACCGCCGTCATCTCATGCCGCGCGACATGATGGAGAACGAACGCGGCTCCGCGATCAATCCCGATGAGGCTATCGAGGAAAAGGTCTCCCTCTCTGACCGGTTCGGTCTGTGGATCGGGGTCCATCGAGCGTCCCAGGACGTGTTTCTCGACATGGTCGACGCCTATGCGCAGGCACGCGGCATTGCCCTGCCGCGCGACGAGCTTCACGCACGGGCCAATGTCTGGTCCATGGGGCGCGGAGGCCGTTCGGGCCGTGTCGCGGTCCAGTTCATTACGGATCTGGCAGCCGAACTTGCCCAGCAACATGGCTAGATCCCGGCCGACGTGTTTACGGCTTGATCTGGCATGGTTTTGAGAGTGTTCTACGGATCATGAGAAGCCGTCATGGATCGTCGCGCATGACATTTGACGCGGGCCGCGCAGGCATCATCCTTGCGGGCATCGCGGCATTCGTGCCGGGCGCGGCTTCTGCCGCCGATCCT
The DNA here is from genome assembly GCF_000963885.1 of Tanticharoenia sakaeratensis NBRC 103193. Classification (GTDB taxonomy): domain Bacteria; phylum Pseudomonadota; class Alphaproteobacteria; order Acetobacterales; family Acetobacteraceae; genus Tanticharoenia; species Tanticharoenia sakaeratensis. Next base: position 146,059 of record NZ_BALE01000017.1, on the reverse strand, counting down.
GTCACCCGCAGCGTTGATCCGACCCATCGCTTCCCGATTGCAACCGCCGTCGAGATCCCGGCGGGCTACAGCACGATCGTCATCAGCGGCACCGGGGCCCAGGTCGTGAACAAGAGTGCCGATCCTGCAACGCCTGTGGCCTATGGCGATACCGAGACGCAGACTCGCAGTGCGCTGGAGCGCATCCAGGACGAGCTCGGCAAGCTTCAGCTCTCGATGAGCGATATCGTGTCGATGCACGTTTATCTCGCCGCCGATCCGAAGCTTGGCCACAGCGATTATGCCGGCATGATGCGTGCCTATGGGCAGTTCTTCGGAACGAAGGCCCAGCCTAACCTGCCCGCGCGGTCGGCCATGCAGGTTGCGGCCCTCGTCAATCCGGGATGGCTTGTGGAGATCGAGGTCACGGCGGCGCGCCCGCCCCGTATGTAACGGCCGATCGGCGTATCCCTCCCCCCATGTTCCGCTTTGTTGTTTCAGGACCAAGATGACCCAGCGCCTCGCAACACCTTCCCCCGTCAGGCGCAGGCGCCTCAAGCCGGCCGCCGGGAGCACGCCATCCGTGGATCTGCGCCGCGTCCATTCCAACCCGGATTTCTGGTATCCTGTTGCCTGGTCAAGGGAAATCGGACGAGGCAAGACCATCGGCACGCGCTATGCCGGTCAGCCGATCGCTCTCGTTCGTCCGGAAGACGGCAGTCTCTTCGCGCTGGAAGACCGTTGCGCCCATCGTCAGGTGCCGTTGAGCCGCGGCAAGGTTCAGGGCGAGGCGGTCCAGTGCTGCTATCATGGCTGGGCATACGGCCGGTCGGGCCGCTGCATCGACGTGCCGTATCTCGGCAAGGGCAAGCTTCCGAACGGCGTGCGCACCTATCCGTGTCGCGAGCAGGCCGGGCTCGTGTTCATTTTCCCGGGTGATCCCGCCAAGGCCGGGACAACGCCCCTGCCCGATCTCTCCCGCAGCGTGGATCCGGCCTACAAGACGCGTCGGTTCGGCCGCCCGGTCGGCTGCCACTACAGCTTCATGCATGAGAACCTGATGGATATGAACCATCAGTTCATGCACATGAAGCAGATGGGCAAGATGAAGCCGCGCTTCCTTGGCGGCGAGACGGAACCCGGCCTCGTCGAGGCGCGCTACAGCTTCGCCCGCGTGGATGGCAAGCAGCCCTGGGGCGAAACCCTGATCTTCGGGCAACGGCGCGACGCCAGCGAGAAATACGCCAACCGCGACGTCATGACGATCCGCACTGAATACCCCTACCAGACGCTCCGGATCGCGCCTGTGTCGGGTGGCGATCCGGTCATGGATCTGTGGATCGTCTATACGCCGCAGGACGCCGACCAGCTGACATGCCGTGTCTTCGGGCTCCTGTCCGTCAAGCGCCCGAAGGTTCCAGGCGTTCTGGATCTCGCATGGCCGCTTCTGATCGGGTTTACCGAGCGCATTTTCCGCGAAGACCGTGAGATCGTCGAACTGGAACAGCAGGCCTGGCGCGAGCTGGGCGGCGACCACAATCAGGAAGTCTTTCCGGTCATCAATGCCCTGCGCGCGGCGCTTGCCGAGTGCGGCATCGCCCCGGAAACGGCGGCGGACGCCAAGCCGGCGGCCTGAGAGCCGATAGATGACGCCTGATCTTCAGGCCGGTCCATACCGGCTTCGTGCGCTGGCGCCATCCGATGCGGACCGGCTGCATGCGCTGATCAACGACTGGAGCGTGGTGCGGATGCTCAGCCGCCCCCCGTTTCCCTATCCGCGCGACCTGACCGACGAATGGATCGCGGAGACGGTCCGCGCCAGCACCGCCGGTAGCGCGTTCCATTTCGCGATCACGGACCCTGACGACCGGTTGCTCGGATGTGTAGGTCTGCGGATTCTGCCCGGCCGGGCGGCTTCCGTGGGATACTGGATCGGGCGTTCGCATTGGGGCCAGGGCATTGCGACGACCTGCGCGCGCAGGATCGCGAGCTGGGCCTTGGCGACGTTGCCGATCGACACGCTTCGCGCATGGGCGGCCATCGACAACCCTGCCTCGGCCGCCGTGCTGCGCAAGATCGGGTTTCACGAAACGGGCAAGGACATGCAGCGCTTCGCCTCGCGCGGCGGCGAGCATCAGGTGGGCGTCTTTGAGGCGAAACGTGCCGATCTTGCTCCAAACACCGAAAGCATCGCGGGATCGGACGAGGACCGCGCGCCGGTGCCAAAGCGCTTGATCATGGTCGTTGCGGCAGCCCTGGTGGATGCGCGCGGCCGCGTGCTGCTGGCGCGTCGCCCGGAAGGCAAACCGCTTGCAGGCCTGTGGGAATTCCCAGGTGGAAAGGTTGAACCCGGCGAGGAACCCGTTGCAGCACTCCGCCGGGAACTTGCTGAGGAACTCGGGCTCGACATGGCACGGACATGCCTTGCCCCTCTCACCTTCGTCTCCACACCGGTCGGTCGGAACGACCTGCTCCTGATGCTCTATGTCGGCAGGATCGGCCGGCAGGCTCCAGTCGGGCACGAGGGGCAGGCGCTGCTCTGGGCGCCCCCGGAAGGGCTCAGGGATTATGACATGCCCGAACCCGATCGCCCGTTGCCACCTCTCCTTCTCGACCTGTTAGGCCCAGCCGGCCTTCCGGCCGAAACGCCTTAGCCCGGCGACAGGCGGAACGTTGCCTGGCGGTTGCCCGGCACGTCGGTCCTGAGCGCGAAAAGGCTCCCGGCATGCGGCTCACGGGCCAGCACGTCGGGCTCCAGTCCCTTGCGCGCCGTCGTGACGAAGACGGTCCGGTGATCCGCGCCGCCGAACGCGACCTTTGTCACGTTGGTGCAGGGCATCGGGATGGAAGGGAGTTCGCTCCCGTCAGCGCGGAAGCGCGAAATCCGACCGCCGCCCCACGTACCGCACCAGACGGTTCCTTCGCTGTCAGTCACGACACCGTCCGGATAACCGTGATCGAGTTTGGCAAAGACCCGACGATTCGAAAGTGTACCGTCCTCGCTCAGATCGAATGCGTAGATCTCCTGCTCGGGCGAGTCGCAGACATAGAGCGTACGTCCGTCAGGCGAGATCGCGGGGCCGTTGCTGACGGTGTAGCCTTCGCCATGATGCGTGACGTCCAGCGCATAGTCCTTGTGCCGCACGCAGTAGATCGAGCCATTGGGCGCAGCTTCGTTGTCGTCCATCGTCCCGAACCACAGCCGGCCTTCCAGATCCACACATCCGTCGTTCAATCGGTTGTCCGGACGCTCCGGCTCGATCGCCTTGTGCTGGGACAGAGCCCCCGTCTCAGGGTCGAAGCGATGCAGACCGTCACGCAGGCCACACAGGAACGTGCCGTCATCGACCGGCAACAGGAAACAGGCCTCCGACGGTGTCGGCCAGCTGTGATGCGCGCCCGATTCGGGATCGAAGCGATGGATCTTGTGTTCACGGATGTCGACGAAATACAGCGCCTGTTCGCGCTCGGACCAGACCGGCCCCTCGCCCAGGGTCGCATGCAGGTCGAGCACGCAGCGCGGCGTGGAGTCGAGGGTCAGGGGCATGGCGTTTCTCCCGGAAACTTCAGATGATGCATGAACTTACACGACACGTATTGTCGGAACCTAACGCCCGCAGAACCCAGGAGAGTTGCATCATGAGCGAGACGGCCACACCAAAAGTCGGGACAAAAACCGCCTGCCTGCTCGTCATCGGCAATGAAATCCTCTCGGGCCGCACGCAGGATGCCAACATCCGCGCGGTCGCCGTCGCCTTGGGCGCGGCCGGGATCCGGCTCGACGAAGTACGCGTCATCCCGGATGTCGCGGAGACGATCATCTCGACGCTGAACACGTGCCGCGCGCATTTCGACATGGTGCTGACGACGGGCGGCATCGGGCCCACACATGACGACATCACGGCGCCCTGCGTCGCCAGGGCATTCGGTGTGCCGCTCGAACGACACGATGAGACATTCAGGCTGCTGGAAGCGACATTCGCGCCCGGCACGTTCAATACAGCCCGGCAGCGAATGGCGATGCTGCCGAAAGGGTCGATCCCGATCCCGAATGATGTCTCGGCGGCACCCGGATTTTCGATCGGCAATGTGCACGTCATGGCCGGCGTCCCGCGCATCATGCGCGCGATGCTCCGATCGCTCGTGCCGACCCTGCCCGGCGGCGCGCCGCTCGCCATGGCGAGCTGGCATAGCGACACGTTACGGGAAGGCGATCTCGCCGATGCTCTCTCGGCGGTTCAGGACGAGTTTCCCGCTCTTGATCTGGGCTCGTATCCCTACGAACGGCCGGACGGACGACGCGGCGTCGCGCTCGTTGCCAAAGGGTTCGACAGCGAACAGGTCAGGCGGGCCGGCGCACGGCTTCGGACGGTTATCGAAGGCCTCGGGGCGGTCCCCATCGAAGGGGAGCCGCCTGCCTGACGCTCTCAGTTCAGGGAGTCGCGGCCCATGCTGAGGAACTTCTCGCGACGCAGGGTCCGCAGCGTTGCCGAGTCGAGCGCGCAGAGCGGCTCCAGTTCTTCGGCAATCGCCTCGCCCAGCGCATCGACTGCGTCGAACGGCAGGCGCTGCGCGCCACCGATCGGCTCCGGCACGATGCGGTCGATCAGTTTGAGGCTCAGCAGATCCTGTGCCGTGAACTTCAGGCTTTCCGCCGCAAGGTTGGCCTGCTTGGCATCACGCCAGAGAATCGATGCAGCCGCTTCCGGCGAAATCACGGAATAGATCGCATGTTCGAGCATCAGCACGCGGTCGCCCGCGCCGAGCGCAATCGCGCCACCCGAGCCACCTTCGCCGATCACGCTCGCCACGATCGGCACTGGCGCGGAAAGACACAGGTCGATCGAACGCGCGATCGCCTCCGCCTGCCCGCGCTGCTCGGCATCGATTCCAGGCCATGCGCCTGATGTGTCGATGAACGTCAGGATCGGCAGGCCGAAGCGGCCGGCGAGCTGCACGAGACGCTGGGCCTTGCGGTAGCCTTCCGGACGGGGCGAACCGAAATTGTGTACGAGCCTGGATTCGAGGTCGTGGCCCCGCTCGGTCCCGATCGCGACAACGGCGCGCCCGCGAAACCGGCCGAGACCGCCGATGATGGCCTGATCCTCGGCACCAAGCCGATCGCCGGCGAGCGGCGTGAAATCGGTGAGCAACCGCTCGAAATAGGCGAGTGCGTGGGGGCGCTGCGCATGGCGCGCGACCTGCACTTTCTGCCAGGGTGTGAGCTTGCCGTAGGCAGCCCGAAGCTGCTTGTCGGCCTTCTCCGAGAGGCGCTGGACCTCTTCGTCGATGTTGATGCCGTCGCCGTCCGCCATCTGACGGAGCTCGGCGATCTTGTTTTCCAGCTCGGCGACCGGCTTTTCGAAATCCAGGAACTGACGCATCGGCGCGCCATATCACAAGGTTGCCGACCGCGATAGCGCCCGCGCTCCGTTCGTGCGCGATCGTGCCTGGCCCTTAGTGCGGCGTCCCGCCCGCAAGGGGATGATGCGCTTCCATGAGCTGGCGCAGCCGTTCGGTCATGACGTGGGTGTAGACCTGCGTCGTCGCGATATCGGCGTGACCGAGCAGCATCTGAAGCGCGCGCAGGTCCGCGCCCCGGCCGAGAAGATGGCTCGCAAAGGAGTGACGCAGCACATGGGGGGATACGCGCGCCGGATCGAGGCCGGCGCGAACGGCGCAGTCATGCAGGATCCGGTCGAAGGCCTGGCGTGTCAGTGGACGTTTCGGATCACGCCCGGGAAACAGGAACGGGCTTGCGATATCGGCGTCGCTCGCGCGAAGTGCCCGCATCGCCTCGCGCGCGCCTTCCGAAAGCGGGACGAGACGCTCGCGCCCGCCCTTGCCGCGGACCAGCAGCATCGGCCCACGGGCATAGGCCGCATCACGCGGCAGGCCGAGCAGCTCGGATATTCGAAGCCCCGCCGTATACAACAGTTCCAGCGCCGCCCGGGCAACAAGCGCCCGCCGCCCCGCCTCGGCATCGCCCACGGCCCTGGCATCCAGAAGACGCATCACCTCATCTTCCGAGAGGACACGCGGCAAGGTAACCGGCAGTTTCGGGCGCGCGGCCCGTGCAGTGGGATCGTCCTTGCGCCACCCTTCGCGGGCGGCGAAGCGGTAGAATTGTCGCAGACAGGACAGTCTGCGTGCCGCTGTCCGCGGTGCGAGTCCGCCTGCCGTCATCGCACGCAGGTAGGTCTGGACGGTTTCCGCGGAACCTTCCGCCAGCGTCTCGCTCCGGGACGCGGCATGTGCGCTGAAATCGTCGAGATCGCTCTGATACGCGCTGAGCGTGCGCGCCGCTGCACCGCGCTCGGCGGCCAGCATTTCCAGAAACGCTTCCACCTGCCCGCGACTGAGCGGATCCGCACCGTGAGCACTCGTCATGACTGTTTCTTGCGAACGACGGTCTGTCGCCGGCTACCGGATTTCAGTGCGCTGCCGATGTTGCGCGTTGCCCAGCCGGCGGCGTCGCAGCCGGAGGGGCCTGGACCGAAGGTGCGGGACCGTTCGCAGGCGATGACGGCTGCGGCATCACCGAGGCGAGCGACGGGGCCTGCGGCGTCACGGCGAAACGCCCGGCGGGAAAGTCCTTGTGGACGGTCGTCTGCTCGGGGGGAACCGCATTGGCGCCCAGCGAGAGAAAACCGGCCCCCAGGCCTCCGATCAGGAGGACCGGAACCGCGACTGCAAGAATTTTGATGAGCCGCATGATCGTGAGACGCTCCCTGGAAACGGTTTGCCAGGCGCCCGGCGCGCATGACGATTGAACCCTGCCTATGCTAGCGAAAGGCAAATGTCTGCACCATCCACCATAGAAGAGCCGGTCGGCCCGATGCCGGACGATGCCATCCCGGAGGCCGGGACACGCACTATCGTGCTCGTCGGCCTAATGGGTGCCGGGAAGACGACGATCGGCCGCAGGCTCGCCGCTCGTCTCAACCTGCCGTTCGTCGACGCGGACGCGGAAATCGAGCGCGCGGCCGGCTGCACCATTCCCGAATTGTTTGCCCGCCACGGCGAGGCTGCGTTCCGGGACGGCGAGCGCCGGGTCCTGCGCCGACTTCTGCTGGGGCCGCGATGCGTCCTGTCCACGGGCGGCGGTGCCTTCATGGACGCGGGAACGCGAGCCCTGATCAAGGAGCGCGCGCTCTCCGTCTGGCTGCGCGTCTCCCTCCCGGTCCTGCTGAAACGTGTCACAGGACGTCAGGGGCGCCCCCTTCTTGCCGGCCGCGACCCGCACGAGGTCATGACTTCCCTGATGGCCCTGCGCCATCCCATTTATGCAGAGGCGGATCTTATCGTGGATTGTGGAGACGACAGCATCGAAACCGGTGCGCAAAGGGTGCTGCGCGCCATCCAGATCGCCGAACCCGCACGGGTTCCCGTAGACCTCCCGGGAGAGCGCCCACACCGATATGACGTCGTGATCGGACCCGACCTGCTTGAGCGCGCCGGCGCCCTGCTTGGCCCGATCCTGCCGCAGAAGCGCTGCGTCATCGTCACCGACGAACGCGTAGCCGCGCTGCACCTGCCCGCGCTCCTTCGTTCCCTTGGTGACGCGGGGATCCGCACGGACGTGCTGCGCATTCCCGGCGGCGAGTCGTCCAAATCGCTGGCCCAGTTCAGCGAGACGATCGAAGCGCTGCTGGCGCTGCGGGTCGAGCGTCGCACCGCCGTCATCGGCTTCGGCGGTGGCGTCGTTGGGGATCTGGCAGGCTTCCTGGCAGCCAGTGCGCTGCGCGGACTTCCCTTCGTCCAGATCCCGACGACCCTGCTGTCGCAGGTCGACAGCTCGGTGGGCGGCAAGACCGGCATCAACAGCGCGTCCGGCAAGAACCTGATCGGCGCGTTCCACCAGCCACTCGCCGTTCTGGCCGACAGCGACGTTCTGGGAACCCTGACGCGTCGCGAGCTGGGCGCTGGTTATGCCGAGATCCTGAAAGCCGGGCTGATCTCCGATCCAGCCCTGTTCGGCTGGTGCGAAAACCACGCAGGACGCCTTCTGGACGGCGAGTCCGCGACACTGATCGAGGCTGTGCGGCGGGCCTGTGCGTTCAAGGCCCAGGTCGTTGCGGCTGACGAACACGAGCAGGCCGCCGATGGCGGGCGCGCGCTTCTGAACCTCGGCCACAGCTTTGCACACGCTCTGGAAGCGGAGTTCCATTACGACGGGCGGCTTCTTCATGGGGAAGCAGTCGGGATCGGTCTGGTTCTGGCGGCCGCCCTGTCCGAGCGACTCGGATATTGTCCCCCGCTCGTGTCCGAACGCGTGTCCGCACATCTGCGGTCGCTCGGACTGATGGCAGGCCTCGACGACCTTCCCCACCGCCTGAGTGCCGCGCGCCTGATCGAGCATATGAAGGGCGACAAGAAGATGCGTGACGGGCGTCTGAGCTTCGTTCTGCTACATGGAATCGGGCGGGCATTCACCAGCCGCGCCGTCGGGTCCGACGACGTCCTGGCACTTCTCCTCGAACAGGGTTGCGACGCCTGAAGACGCCTGAAACCGCTGTCTGACGGACGGGCGAATACCACGTCATATTGGCGCCAGAACAAACTGTTGCAATTGCGCCACTACGTCGGATCGTAATCGTCCACACCGTGCGAAGCGACTTACCTGCGTGGAACTGCCCGATCTATACGCTCTTATGCATCGCGCTGGGCCTGCCGCAGCAAAAATGATACGGCGGCTCGATTGGGTGAATAATTAAGGACGAGAGAACATGCGTCTCCGCACGGCACTTCTTGCTATGACGTCGATGGTGGCCGCCCCGGCCGCTTCGATGGCAAGCACCATCACTGGCCCGTATGTCGATCTGGGCGGCGGTTACAACCTCGTTCAGACGCAGCACGCCCACTTCTCGCCGACCACCCAGGCGGATGGCTCGATGGGCAACGAAGGCACCAAGTCGCGCTTCCGTCACAAGGACGGTTTCACGGGCTTCGGTTCGTTCGGCTGGGGCTTCGGCAACGGTCTGCGCGCTGAGGTCGAGGGCGTGTACAACTACTCGCAGCTCAACCATCGTCGTCCGACCTATGCCAACGGTTCGACCAGCGGTTCCGACCAGTCCTACGGCGGCTTCGTCAATGTCCTGTATGACATCGACCTCGCCCAGTTCGGCCTGAACGTTCCCATCACGCCGTTCGTCGGTGTCGGTGCAGGCTACCTGTGGCAGCACTACAACCCGACCACGACGGCCTACACGAACGGCAACATCAACCGCGTCGGCGGCACGAATGGTGGCTTCGCGTATCAGGGCATCGTCGGTGCGGCCTATGACATCCCGGGCGTTCCGGGCCTCGCCGTCACCGGTGAATACCGCATGATCGGCCAGACGTTCTCGGACGGCTCCTTCGCTTCGACGGCCTACAACTCGTCGGGCGTCCACAAGGGCAACGTGAACTTCGACCAGCGCTTCAACCACCAGTTCATCGTGTCGATGCGCTATGCGTTCGATACGGCTCCGCCGCCGCCGCCGCCGGCGCCGGTTGTGGTGCCGCCGCCGGTTGCCCCGGCTCGCACGTATCTCGTGTTCTTCGACTGGGACAAGTCCCTGCTGACGGGCCGTGCGCGTGAGATCGTGGCACAGGCTGCCCAGGCATCGACCCACGTCCAGACGACGCGGATTGAAGTCAACGGCTACACGGACAACTCGGCAATCCACCCGGGTCCCCGTGGCCAGAAGTACAACATGGGCCTCTCGATCCGTCGCGCTGACAGCGTGAAGGCTGAGCTGATCCGTGACGGCGTGCCGGCCAGCGCGATCGACATCCACGGCTACGGCGAGGCTCACCCGCTCGTGCCGACGGGTCCGAACACCCGCGAGCCGCAGAACCGTCGCGTCGAGATCATCCTGCGATAATCACGACGAGGGATCTTCGGCCATATCTCATATGGCCGGAGCCTGCGGAGACAAGGGCGTCCTTCGGGGCGCCCTTTTTTCATGTGCAGCGCTATTGTATGACGCGCGCTTCAGCGGGCCCGGACGAACCAAGGTGCAAAGCCGTAAACTCTTCTATCCACGCGGACGCGATCAGATGATCGGCCAGTTCCTGCGCTTCGGCGTTGTCGGGGCTGCAGGTTTCCTATGGGATTGGGGCACCGTGCAGACGCTTCGTCCCCTGGTCGGGCTCACGGCGGCCACGCTCCTTGCCTACTTCGTGGCCGCGACCGCGAACTGGGTGTTGAACCGTCTCTGGACGTTCCGCAATGTGACGCAGCGTGGCCATCTCGTACTGCAATGGCTTCGGTTCCTGCTGGCCAACAGCCTTGGATTTTTGCTCAATCGCGGGACAGTTTATACGCTTTACCTGACGGTGCCGCTTTGCAGCGCCCGACCTGAGCTTGCTCTCGCCGCAGGAGCACTCGCCGGGATGTTTGCGAACTTCAATCTGTCGCGAAAGCTCGTGTTCCGCGCGAAGGCCCCCGAAACGCCGCTCGAACTGGCCCGCATGGCGGTCGAACTTCCCGGCGACCCCATCACCGCCGCCACGACCGATCATCCGGACGAAGGCAGACCCTCGTCCGGGAGTGATCGCTAGATCAAGGCTATCAGTTCCAGCCGGCGCGCTTTCGCGCTAGTGAAGCGTTCACGCGTATCCCTTCACCGACACAGGACCGGCCGCCGCCGACATGACCAGTACAAACGATATCCGTTCGGCATTCCTCGAATTCTTCGGCGAGCGCGACCACCGCATCCTGCCCTCCGCTTCGCTGGTGCCGCAGAACGATCCCACCCTGCTGTTCACGAACGCCGGGATGGTTCCGTTCAAGAATGTCTTCACCGGCCAGGAGACACGGCCGTATTCGCGCGCGACCACGGCGCAGAAGGTCGTGCGGGCCGGGGGAAAGCACAACGATCTCGACAATGTGGGCTACACCGCGCGGCACCACACGTTCTTCGAGATGATGGGCAACTTCTCGTTCGGCGATTATTTCAAGGAACAGGCGATCGAGTATGCCTGGACGCTTCTGACCAAGGGTTTCGGCCTGAAGCAGGAAAAGCTTCTCGCGACGATCTATGCCGAGGATGAAGATGCGGCAGCGCTGTGGCGCAAGATCGCAGGTCTGCCGGATGAGCGGATCATCCGCATCCCGACGTCGGACAATTTCTGGCGCATGGGCGACACCGGGCCGTGCGGTCCGTGTTCCGAGATTTTCTATGATCATGGTGACAGCGTGCCTGGCGGCCCGCCCGGCTCTCCGGACGAAGATGGAGATCGCTTCGTCGAGATCTGGAACCTCGTGTTCATGCAGTTCTTCGAGGATCCTCCGGGCACTCGCACGCCCCTGCCCCGTCCGTCGATCGATACCGGCATGGGCCTGGAGCGCTTTGCGGCCATCATGCAGGGCAAGCGCGACAACTACGACACAGATACGCTCCGTGCACTGATCGAGGCATCCGCAGAAGCCGTTCATCAGGACCCCGATGGCCGCTTCCGGGCCAGCCATCGCGTCGTCGCCGACCATCTGCGTTCGACTGCCTTCCTCATCGCGGACGGGGTACTGCCGGCCAAGGATGGCCGCGGCTACGTCCTGCGTCGGATCATGCGGCGCGCGATGCGGCATCTGCACATGATGGGTGCAGCCGATCCGGTCTTCTACAAGCTGCTTCCGGCGCTGGTGCAGCAGATGGGCGGCGCCTATCCTGAGCTCGTGAGCCATCAGGCACTGATCGCCGAGACGATTCGGGACGAAGAGGAGCGGTTTGCGTCCATGCTGGAGCGCGGCATGGCGCTGTTGACCGACGAGACTGCAAGGCTCGGCGAGGGACAGGCGCTGCCTGGCGATGTCGCGTTCCGCCTGTATGACACATTCGGCTTTCCGCTCGATCTGACGCAGGACGCCCTGCGCGAGCAACATCGCACCGTCGACGTCGCAGGCTTCGAGACGGCGATGGCCGAGCAGCGGGCACGCGCACGTGCCGCCTGGGTCGGTTCCGGCGACACTGCACAGGAGACGATCTGGTTCGATGCGCGCGATCGCTTCGGACCGACCGAGTTTCTCGGTTACACCATGGAGAAGAGCGACGCCGAGACGCGTCTGGTGGCATCGGGCAACGAGACGCTTGACAGCGCGGGTCCCGGCACCAAGGTCGCGGTGCTGCTCAACCAGACGCCGTTCTATGGTGAAAGCGGTGGCCAGGTCGGCGATACGGGCGTCATCGTAGCGCCCGGCCTGCGGGTCGAGATCGACGATACGCAGAAGCGCAACGGAGACCTGCTGGTCCATTACGGCCGCGTGGTCGAAGGCACGCTGCGGCCCGGCCTGCCGGTGACGGCAATCGTCGATCATGACCGGCGCCAGTCCATTCGCGGACATCATTCGGCGACGCATCTGCTGCACGAGGCCATGCGCCGCACGCTCGGCACGCACGTCATGCAGAAAGGCAGCCTCAACGCGCCGGAGCGTCTGCGCTTCGACGTCAGCCAGCCGCGGCCCGTGACGCTCGAAGAGCTGCAGGCGATCGAAGCCGAGGTGAATGCGCGGATTCGCGAAAACTCCGAAGTCATGACCCGCTCGATGTCTCCCGAGCGCGCGGTCGAGGAAGGCGCGATGGCGCTTTTCGGAGAGAAATACGGCGACGAGGTTCGTGTGGTCTCCATGGGCCGTTCGGATTCGGACGATCGCAAGGCCTTCTCGATCGAGCTGTGCGGCGGCACTCATGTGGGGCGCACAGGCGAAATCGGATTGTTCCGTATCGTGTCCGAGAGCGGCGTGTCTGCAGGCGTGCGCCGGATCGAGGCCGTCGCAGGTCCGGCTGCCGAACGCCGCGCGCTCGAGACGGAAGAACGCCTCGAAGAGATCGCCCGGCTCCTGAAGGTCTCCGTCGCGGATGCACCCGCGCGAATCGCAAGCCTTCTGGACGAACGTCGGACATTGGCGACCCAGGTCGCGGATCTTCAGCGCAAGCTCGCAAGCCACGATGCCGCGGCCAACCAGGATGTCATCAACGGCGTGGCGCTGACGGTCGGCGATCTGGACGACACGCCGCCGAACCAGCTCAAGACCATCGCCGATGACGTGATCCGCGCATATGGCGATACGCATCCTGACGGAATCGCGGTTCTGGTCTCGGGAGCGGGTGGCAAGGGCAGCGTCGTCATCGCCCTGACCCCTGCCCTTGCCAGGCGCCTCAGCGCAGTCGATCTGGTGCGCAAGGCCAGCGCGCTGATGGGCGGGAAAGGCGGCGGCGGTCGCCCGGAAATGGCGCAGGCAGGCGGGCCGGAACCTGCGGCCGAGGCAGTCTTCGGCATGGTGCGGGAGGAGCTGGCAGCACTTCCCGCAGCGTGACGTCGTGTTTCGCGCCAATCTTTGATACGCTCGGCGGTGGTCGCGGCGACGTCTCCACGCGTAGATGGGGACATGACCGAAAAGAAGGACCCGACAATGGCGCAGCATGGCCGAAACAGCCTGATCGAACTTCTGGAAGGCGTCCGCACGTTTCGTGAAGACGTCTATCCCGAGAACCGCGAGCTCTTTGCGGAACTCGCCGAGAGCCAGTCTCCGGCGACACTGTTCATCACCTGCTCGGACAGCCGCATCAACCCGAGCATGATTACCCAGACCGAGCCGGGCGAACTCTTTATCGTCCGCAACGTCGGCAACATCGTGCCGCCCTATGGCGAGATGCTGGGCGGCGTATCCTCCGCGATCGAATATGCGGTGGGTGCGCTGCATGTGAAGAACATCGTGGTCTGCGGGCATTCCAACTGCGGCGCCATGGGCGCGCTGATGGATCCGGATTCGCCCAAGCTCGATGCGCTGCCGACCGTCCGCCGCTGGCTGCGGACATCAACGGCCGCGCGCGCGGTCGCGATGGCTCTTCGCGCCGACGATGCCGGCCCTGCGAGTGTCCGTGATCTGGCCGAGCAGAATGTCCTGCTGCAACTCACCCATCTTCGCACGCATCCGCTGGTTGCCGCAGCCATCGCACGTCGCGAACTGACCATTCAGGGCTGGTTCTACGACATCGCCAGCGGCGAGATCACCGTGCTCGACGAAACCTTGCGTCATCCGATTTCGGTGGATGCCGCCATCTCGGCCCTGTCCGGATCCAAGGCGTCCTGACCCGCCAATTCCTCTTCGCGTGTGCACTGGCGGTTTGCGCCAGTGCACACGCGAAGACGATCAAGCTCGCTACGTGGAACCTTGACTGGCTGACGCAAAGACCGCCGGGCGATCCGGCGTTGCCGTCCGATGTCGGTCGCCGCACTGACACGGATTTCGCCCGCCTCGCATCCTATGCGCGGCATCTGAATGCCGATGTGGTCGCGCTTGAGGAAATCGACGGACCACAGGTTGCGGCCCGTGTTTTTCCCCCCGAACGGTATCAGCTCATTCTGACCCCCGACGCTATCGTGCAGCGTACGGGCATCGCCGTGCGACGCGGGATCGGTGTGACGGTCAATGCGGAGCTCAGCGCGCTCAACACATATGGCAATGACGCGCCGCATCCCCTGCGCGGCGGCCTTGACGTGACCCTGACCGAAGGGCGCGCCCGACTGCGGGTTCTGGTCGTGCATCTCAAGACAGGATGCTGGGACCAGCCGCTGTCACAACGCGCCCATTCCTGCCCCACGCTGCTGCAGCAATTCCGCATCATCGACGACTGGGCGCTCGAACGGCAGGACGAAGGGGAGGCTTTCGCGATCCTGGGCGATTTCAATCGTCGGCTGACGGAGCATGACCCGATGATGGCCATGCTGGATGCCGATGCGCCGATGATGCTGACGACCGCAGGCTATGCCAGTCCCTGCTGGGGCGGCGAATATTTTATCGACCATATCCTGCTGGGGAACGCGGCGCGGACATGGCTCGAGCCATCCAGCCTGCGCGTCATGATCTATCGGGAAAGCCCGGACATCCGTTCTGCCCTTTCGGACCATTGCCCGGTGTCGGTCAGGCTCGACCTACCGGTCTGAGGGCGTCGTGCGGGACCACGCGTGCACGAGGCGATGCATGAAGGCCATCTTGTCCAGCACGGGCTGCGTCAGCACGAACGGATAGGCGTCGCGGAAGCCCATCGATCTGTTGAGGCTGTTCAGCAGGTAGATCATGGGCAGCCAGACGCCAGCAAGCGCGTGGAAATCCGCGCTCCTGAAGGGATCGACGTCCGCATGCGCCCGGAGCAGATCGGGCTCGGGCACGTGCGGGTCGGTCCTCAGGCCATAACTCTGCGCGGTCTCGAGCGCATCGATCATGTGCAGGTAATGCGCCCAGGTTTCGGCGAAATCCTCCCATGGATGCATGGTCGCATAGGCGCTGATGAAGTTCTCGCGCCAGTCGGCTGGCGGTCCTTCGTCATAATGACGCTTCAGGGCTGCGCCGTAATCCTTCCGGTCATCACCGAACAGCGCGCGGCATTCGTCCAGCGGACCGCCGCGCTGGACCAGCAGGTCCCACAGGTAGTGCCCGATTTCGTGACGGAAGTGGCCCAGCACGGTGCGATAATGCTCGCCCATGTTGATGCGCATCCGTTCGCGCTCGACGTCATCCGCCTCCCGCAGTGCAATCGTGATCAGCCCCCGGTCGTGCCCGGTCATCACCTTCTGGCGTCCCGGCACATCAGCGAGGAAGTCGAATGCCAGCCCATGTTCAGGGTCTTCGTGCCGGTCGGTGATCGGAAGATTGAGCTGCAGCAGGGTATGAAACAGACGGTGCTTCGCCCGCTCGAGCGCACGCCAACGCGAAAGATTGCCTGAATCCGTCAGGTCCGGAACCGTCTGGTTATGGCGACAGGCGAGGCAGAACCGATGGCGATCCGCCGCAGGAATGAGCCAGTTGCAGGCATCCAGTTCGGCATTCTCGCAGAAGCGAGCCGCATCGGGCGCATCTGCGGCGCCGACCGAACGCCAAGTCACCCCGTCTTCCATGGGATCGAGCGCGATGATCGCGCGGCGCGCCGGGTCATAGCCAAGCCGATGCCCACAGCGTGCGCAGCTGTCATTTTCGAAAAATGCCGTCTGATGACATGCCGAGCAGAAAAACAGCTTCATCGGATCGAGGCCTGCCACTTCATCTGCTTGCCCTCCAGCGTGGGGTCTATCTTCAGTCAACGACCGACCGAGGCAGTTTGTTCGCAGCCGCGCGTGCTCAATCTGTGCGCCCACGCCTGATCGCGTCTGTTATGAAGGGGCGATTGCCGCCCAGCGGCCCAGAACGACGAATGGAACCCCCGCATGCGGTATCGCACGCTCGGCCAGTCCGGCCTTCATGTCTCCGAACTCGGCCTCGGATGCAACAATCTCGGTGGCCGGATCGACGCCGCGCGCTCGCGCAGTGTCGTGCACGGAGCGCTGGATCTGGGAATCACGCTGTTCGACGTGGCCGATGTCTATGGCCGTCGCGATGCGCATGCCGGTGCGTCGGAAGAGGCGCTGGGCGCGGCACTGGTCGGCCACCGCGATAAAATCGTGCTCGCGACCAAGTTCGGCATGAAGATGGTATCGGACGATGATCCCGAAGGCCGACACTCCGGTGCGTCCCGCCAGTATATCGTGCAGGCTGTGGAAGCGAGCCTGCGGCGCCTGCGCACGGACAGGATCGATCTCTACCAGTTGCATGTTCCCGATCCGCGCACGCCGATCGAGGAAACGCTGCGTGCACTCGACGATCTGACACGAGCGGGCAAGATCCGCTTCGCCGGGCTTTCGAATTTTCCCGCCTGGCAGGTCGCGGATGCGTGGCATGTGGCGAAGGAAAACAAGCTGTCCGGTTTCGTAAGCTGCCAGGACGAGCTGTCACTCCTGTCACGCGATGCGCTGCGCGAACTCGTCCCGGCGCTCTCGCATTTCCGTCTGGGCCTTTTGCCCTATTTCCCGCTGGCGAGCGGCATGCTGACCGGAAAATATCGCGAAGGTGCGGCGCCTCCGGACAACAGCCGCATGTCGGCCTGGACCTATCTGGCACCCGCCTATCAGACGGATGGCAACTGGAGCCTGATCGATCGTCTGCGGCTGGTAGCCGATCGGTACGACCGGACATTGACCGAACTGGCCCTTGGATGGCTGCTGGCGCAGCCCGTCGTGAGCTCCGTCATCGCCGGCGCCACGAGCGTCGAGCAGGTTCGGGCCAATGCGCACGCCTGCGCCCGGCCGCTGACGGAGGCAGAGCTTGCGGCCGTGAATCAGGCTGTCGGGACCGCCGCGCCATGAGCGACTGGCCCACGATCCATCTCGCCCCTGCCCCGCGCGTCGTGCTGACCGGCGAACCGCCGCCGCTTTCGGATGCAATCGCAGCCCGGGTCCGTTCGCAATGGCTCTCCGCAACGGCCGAGCGTCCGGAGCTTTATGACGGACGCATCTTCACGGCGACGGACATCACACCCGAGACGATCACCGGCTTCTGGTGCCCCTACAGCCGCGCAATGACCCAGATGCGCGAGCCGACCCTGTATGCGGAACTCGCGCTCCGCCCGCTTGCCGTCACGGCACTCCTGCTCTGTCCCGAGGGCGCCGTGCTCGGGCGCCGCAGCAACCGTGCGATCTACCAGCCGGGGCTGTGGCAGGGCGTTCCGGCCGGAAGTGTGGAAAGCCGGTCCGGCGAGAGCAACGTCGACCTGCCCGAGCAGCTCCGCGCCGAGTTTCTGGAAGAGCTGGGCCTCGATGCCCGTGCGCTGACAATCGGACGGGCACGCGTCGCGTGTGAGCATCCGGACACGCATATCATCGACATCGCATTCGAAGCCCATACAACGCTGTCTTTTTCAGACCTCGAGGCCTTGTGGCGCCAGCGCGGGAACGAGGAATACGAAGCGCTCCGTCTCGTGCCGCCCGGCGCGTTTACCGAGGTCGCGCAAGATGAGACGGTCCTGCCGACGACGGTTGCGATGTTGCACGCGTTGCGGTCATAGAGAACGCCATCATGACGGCCTATCGCACACTCGCTATCCCTGCCCTTCGCGCGTATCTGGCCGAGCATCCAACGCTCGCCGGGCGGATCGGCCCGGATCCCGCCTCATGGCAGATTGCCGAGGTCAGCGACGGCAACCTCAATTCGGTCCATCTGGTGTCCGGTTCCGTGGGCGGCGTGTGCGTCAAGCAGTCCCTGCCGCATGTCCGTGTCGATCCGAGCTGGAAAATGCCGCTGGATCGGGCGCTTTACGAAGCGCGCTACATGCGCGAGACGGCGCCGTTCGTGGGCGACATGATGCCGGCGCTGCTCCACGATGACCCGGCGCTCTATCTGCTCGTGGTCGAAAGCCTGGCCGGGCACGCGGTCCTGCGCACCGCGCTCGCAACAGGCGACGCGGCCCCGGGTTTTTCCGGGACGATCGGTCGTTTCGTGGCGCGGTCGTGCTTCCTCGGCTCGACACTTGCAGCACCTTTCGAAAACATGGCCCGGCGACTGGAGAAGTTCTCCGGCAATACGGCGCTGACCCGGATCACGGTCGATCTCGTGCTGACCGATCCATTCGGAGGCTCCAGCCGGAACCGCATCGATCATCCCGAACTGGAGCCGCTCGTCGGGACCCTGCAATCGGATCCGCGCCTGCGTGCGGCGGCGGGCGCGTTGCAGGAGCGGTTTCTGTGCGCACCGCAGGGCTTGCTGCATGGCGATCTGCATACGGGTTCGATCATGCTTCGCGCTGGCGCCGACAGGCCGGATGTCCGCGTGATCGACGGCGAGTTCGCCCATTGCGGTCCGATCGGTTTCGATTGCGGCCTCTATCTCGGCAATCTGGCATTGCACGCCATCGCCAATCCGGCGGCATCGGCCATGATGCAGGCCGAAGCCGCCCTGTTCCTGAAGACGTTCGAGACGGAATTTCGCCGCCTCTGGCAGGATCATGTCGGACAGGGCGACATGCACTCCCTGCTGACGCCCGGCACCCTCCCCGATGTCATGGATCGATACCTCGCAGGCGTTCGTCGCGACACGGCGGGTTTCATGGGTGCCGAAATCATTCGCCGTACGATCGGTTTTGCCCATGTCTCGGATTATGACCTCTGCCCGACGACGGAGGCACGGATCGCGGCCATGACACGGGCGTTGCGCGTCGGGCGCGCGCTGATGCTCGAGGCCGGAACGATCAAGACAGATGCCGATTTCTGGCACCGCGTCGACGCGTCGACATAGATTGAAGGCGCCTCTCAGGCCGGCGCTGTCCGCGCGTCCATCGCGTTGTTGAACGAGAGGTCGACCGCTTTGCGCCAATCGGCATCACCGGGCAGAAGGCCGGCCTGCACCATGAAATCGCGGATCGCCGAAATCCTCTGCGTCGACATCGGACCGATCGGCGTGCCCGGCGCGCCGAATACGCCCAGCGCCTGGAACGTGCGGCGGGACCAGAGGATCTGGGCCTCCGTCATCATCGGATTGGCTCGCATGATGGCCGCGTTTGCAGGCGCCGGATCATGCGCCAGCCAGTCCGCCCATCCGCGCATGCTGGCGCGCAGGAAACGCGTCAGGGCGTCGCGCCGCTCATCGATCACCGGCGCCGTCGTGACCAGAACGTTCCCGTAATTCTCGAACGCGCAATCGGAGAACATGAAGAAGCGATACGGCAGGCCTTTCTGCTGCACCGCGTACGGCTCGGACGTCGCAAAGGACTGGATGGCGACATCCGGACCGATCACGAACGGGCGCACATCAAACGCATAGGGCCGGACCTGCGCATCGTCGAAGCCATAGCGCTGGCGGAGATAGGGCCAGAGCGCTGCCCGCACTTCCGTGCTCAGCAGGATCCTATGGCCGCGCAGATCCTCGATACGGGTCACGTCCGGATGCGTCATGAGGCCACCGAGCGCTTTCTGGAACGTCGTTGCGACCGCCACTGTCGGAATGCCGCGAGAGGACGCGCGCATCGCCTCATCCGCACCGCCGATAATGACGTCGTAATGACCGGCAAGCAGAAGCTGCGTTCCATTGACCTGCGGCCCGCCGGCCTCGATCACCACATCCAGCCCTTCGGCCGTGTAGTAACCGCGCGCCTGTGCCTGATAGAATCCTGCGTGTTCGGCCTGCGCATACCAGTTGGTCAGAAAGCGGATCGGCGCGGTGTCTGCGCGCGCATGCGCCATCGTCAGCGCCCCCGCTGCACCAGCAAGCACGCTGCGACGTCCGATCGCCCGGGACGCACGGAGCAACCGGGGCGAGGCAGGATGACAAGACATGTCCGGCATCACAGATCGATCCTCCATCGGAACGGTCCCGACACCCTATCGGTTTGACGCAGTGCTGCAAGCGTCACATTTCAAATGCTGAGCCGGGGTGCCCGACAACCCAATTTCTGGAATTCCGCCGCAGTCATCGCGAAGCAGGCACGCCTGTACCGCCTGGAGGTAATTGCGGAATTGTAAGGTCGAGCAAGGGACAACCCGAGATGATGGCGTATGTCCCGGCGGACATCGACGCGTAGTGCTCGCAATCCTTGGCCTGTCCGCTGAAGTGGCCGGCCTGATCTCGATATAGCCCTGCCCGGCGCATGCTGGTCCGGCGTTCTGGCCGGCTACATTGCGGATAACGGCGCCGAGGCGGTCAATCTCCGTGCAATCATCAAGATTGGCCGACATGATGCGCAATGCTCGTCGATGAAGCGGGCGCATCAACAGACGCGTGCAGCGTCGATCCGCGCTTGTGTCTGCACCGTTGCAGGTCGCCCGCGTTCCGTTCTTGGGTGTCGAGCAAAGCGTACGGCCGATAATGAAGGCAGCCATGAGCCTATCGGATAGGCGGTGGCAAGCCATCACACGGCCCGCTGAGCGTGAATCAGAGCTTCGAGCTATCCCGCACGTCGTCCGTCGGTGGGCGTTCAACAAAAACAGCGAGCCGGCCAGCGGTCCTCTGACGCCCAATATCTGGCGGCCTATCGAGCAGATAACGCAGTGCACTTATGGCATAGGCATCCATTTTTTCGCCGATGTCACATACGCTCCCAGTGGCCACCCGTCGCGCGCCGGGTCAGAGGACCGACGGTTCACGTCCACCATTCCTGTCTGAACGGTGCGCCCACTGGAAATTGTATGAAATTCTCTGGCACACCAAGGTGAATCCTGACACACTATGATAATAAACGGTGTGTCGGAGGTATAGGGCCATGCTCCGTAATGAGATCAACCTGTTCAGGGCGTTGCTTCTCGCGATCCTGACGTCTTCGACCGCCCGTGCCGCCAGCAACGCTCATATGACGCCAGCCGGGCCCTCGAACCCGTCGGGTGAAACGATCACTGTTCATGGCGTCAGCCCGGATTCAGTTCGTCACGCCGTGGAACAGGTGACGACGGCTCCTTGGTACGAGCAGGTTTCTCGTTGAGGTGCTCCTCCCTGTCCTGTTGTGTCAGGACTGCGCGAACCGTTTTACAGCATCGTGGCCAGTCACACTAATCGCTTGTCCAGATTGGCGTTCAAGGGACAGGAAGCAGACTGCTCGAAACAGAACCTGCTCATCTTCTTTACTCAGAACGGCACGCAGACCTTCAATACCGTGCTCCACGACGATCCCTTCCTCGGAAGAGGCACTGATTCCAGCGGCCTGACGCGCGATGACTATGCACTACCGGACGAATCCGACATCAGGCAGTTACGCGAGGACCGACCGGTCCGATGGTATCGCGCAATCAGCACCGATCCGGCGGACGGCGTGATTGCAATACTGTCGCGCGGATCCCAGGCTTCTGGACCGGCCAAGGTCCTGTCGGACAGCATTAGAGGCGTGTTTGGTCACAAGCGGACACAGCTGCGCGCAACCTACCTCATCATGATCGTCGACCTTCCCCGATCCGCCGGGCCGACCTGGGGACAACTTGCCGACTACATTGCCTTCGCGAGTCTGACGTCTCCGAAACTCGGTGATGTTTTCTACAAAGGATCGATCATGAGCCTGTACAATCAGGATCGGTTTCAGCAGGGGGCTCCCAGGCAGCTGACGTCGTTCGACCTTGCGACATTGCAAGCCCTCTACGGCGCGGATGCTGATCTGGCAGCGCATGACGAGCAGGCGGAAATCACCCATGAAGTGACGAGCGAAATCCGGTAAGGGGTAGCTGTTCGCGATCTCCTCATCGTCATGCGCTCCGCCGCAGAACGCGCGCACGCCCACATCCGGAACTGAAAACGCACAGTCGGTACCGCGTCTGCTCGCGTCATCCCCAGCCGTCGGCATCGCCGTGTCGCAGCCGACTATGCGGGTCGGCAACCACCTCCTCCGGGCAACTGACCACGACGCGGCCGCATACTCCATGACCCGACGCGACATGCGCTTTGAAAACGAAAGCACCATCGGGCGTCACGAAAAGAACCCGGAAATCCGTCTGCCCCTGTCCGGATGTGATCGAACCGATAACGTATCGATGATGCGGCGGAGGCATTTGTCATGATACGAATCCGGATCGCTCTCACAGCCGAAAGCCCTGGCATGACCGACACCGCGCCCCGGACGATCGTCATCGACACCGATCCAGGCCAGGACGATGCCGTCGCAATTCTCCTTGCCCTCGCATCTCCCGAACTCGACGTGGCAGGCATCACGACTGTCGCAGGCAACGTGCCGCTCCCGCACACGACCGCCAACGCCATCCGCATTCTCGATCTGGCCGAGCGGGCCGACATCGCCGTCCATGTCGGCGCCGACCGTCCGCTCGTAGCCCGTGCACCTGTCACGGGCGCACATGTCCACGGCCCGACAGGGCTGGACGGGTCCGATCTCCCTGCCCCGTCCCGGGCGCCCGCCTCGACCGATGCCTTGGGTTTTCTTGCGCGGACATTGCGCGAGCGGGACCCGGGTTCGGTCACATTGGTTGTGCTGGGACCGATGACCAACAGCGCGAACCTGTTCACCAGGGCACCCGACGCATTCTCGCGTATCCGGGACATCGTGTGGATGGGCGGCGCCTGTTTCGAAGGAGGCAACATCACCCCGAGCGCGGAATTCAACGTCTATGTCGACCCGGAAGCCGCGGACATTGTCCTGCGCGCCGGAATCCCGCTCACGATGGTGCCGCTGGACGTGACACATCAGTGCCTTACGACACCGGCGCGGCTGCGACGCTTTGCAGAACTCGGCAACAGGGCCGGACAGGTTGTGGCTGGAATGCTCGGCTTTTCCGAACGGTTCGACCTTGCGAAATATGGCGGGTCGGGCGCGCCACTTCACGATCCATGCACGATCGCATGGCTGCTGCGTCCTGATCTCTTCACGGGTCGGGAATGCCATGTCGGCATCGAATGTGCGGGCACGTTCACGCGGGGCGCGACCTGCGTCGACTACTGGCATGTCACCGACCGTCCGCCCAACGTGTTCTATCTGAGAAACGCCGATACGGACGGGTTCTATGACCTGCTGGCAGAGCGGATCGCCCGTCTGCCATAGGATAAGAGTTACAGGCCGACGCTGACCGTCATCAGAGCCGCGAACCCGGGATCGATGTAGTAGGTCGGGCTGCTGCCGGCGATCGTGCCACCGAATACGCCGCGTGTCGCGCGGGCGTTGTTCGTATAGCCGTAGACACCGATCCTCTGCGTCGATCCGTTGAGATTGTTGAGCGAGACCTGGATTTTCGGCGTCTTGAGGAAGCCCAGCCGTGCACGGCGGTAGCCGAACGTCATGGAATCCGTCACGTATCCCGGCACGGTCTCGTCGTTCATGAGGGTCGCGTATTGCGTGCCCACATAGCGCACGTTGAGATTGCCGAAGAAATGGCCGTCGTCATAGGTGAGCCCCAGACCCGCCTGGTAATGCGGGCTCAGGATCTGCGTTTTTCCGGCCGTCGGCAGGTAGTCCGTCTGGTCGGTCGTCGTGGCGGCCTCGACGTTGTTGTCCTGCCGCGCATTCAGATATGCGAAAGTGACATAGGGCGTGAACCGTCCCCAGAATGGCGTCGTGGCAAGCTGGACATCCACGCCACGGCTGGTCTGTCCGCCGGCGTTCAACGTCCGACTGATCTGGACGCCGTTCTGGTAGGTATTGAGCGTCAAAAGCCGGTTGACGATGTTCATGTTGTAGAAAATGACGGACGCGATCAGGCGGTCTCCGTTGTAGCGGTATCCCAGTTCTTCCTTGATCGCGTATTCGGATTTCGGCGTTGAACTGCCGTTGACCAATGCGCCGGAGGAAATCGAATAGGCATCCAGCGTGCTGCCCATGTAGGGCTGACGATAATCGCCCTCACCCAGCACGTAGAGCTGGTTTCGCCGGTCGAAGTTGTATCGGATACCGAGCGTCGGAAGCGGCACGTTCTCACTGACGCCCTGATGCGGGGTCGAGCCCGCAAGATAGTTGTCAGCGGAACGCGTGACCATCACATCCTTGAAACCTGCCGATATATTCAGGCGATTGTCGAACCAGGAAAAGCTGTCGCCAAGATAGATCGCATTGAGCTGGTAGTGCAGAAAATAGTCGGCGGCATACCATTTGCCGCCGCCTGCCACGGTATACTGGTTGTGGCCCTGCGTGATGTCGAAGGGATTGCCCGACGACTGATCGACAATGCCGACCGGATCCTTCTCGTTGAGATTGTAGTTTTCGTACCAGTACCCGGCATACAGATCGTTATGCGCGGTGTGCCAGTTCAGCTTGAGGTTGTTTCCACCGATATAGGTCAGGCCGTAGCCTGCGCTGTCCACGAGCACCGACGTTCCGGCCGGGACCGACGATGCACCCGTCCCCTGGGCGAGGTTGACATCCACCGTCGAGGCACCGGCATAGGTGCTGCCCTGTTGTACCGTCGTCCCGCCCAGCGACCATCCATAGCCGTACCAGAAATAGGGCGTGTCGGTCAGCGTCAGGTTGTGAGGCAGCACGAACTTCATGGGCATCAGCACAGTGCCGGAATAGAACGGATCGGCCGTGTTCAGCTTGTAGAAGCTTCCATCGGTGACGCCGCCGTAGGTCGCGTCGGGGCTGCCCCATTTCGACTGCCGCCAGACGGACAGCGTGGGGTTGTAGTAATATCCGGAACTCGAAATATTCAGGACCTGTTCGAAAGCGATCGAACTGCCATTGGCAAATGTCTTAAGGATTTTTGCGTCCGAGTGGATCTTGCCCTGCTCCCCGACGCCGAACCAGTGCTGCTCTTTCGCTTCGGAAACTGAGGCAAAGGCGCGGACGCCCGAATGACCGATCTCACCGGTGTCGCCACGGAAAAATCCGCGATAGGTGTTGAACGAGCCATAGGTGAAGTCGGTCTGGGCGCCTGCATGCTCGGTCGGATCGCGCATTTTCGTGTAGATCGTGCCGGCCAGCGAACTGGTCACCGGGTCGTCAGTCGCGGCCGATCCGGGCGCGATCGCGATCTCCTGCATGTTCTCCGTGTCCAGCATCTCGGCCTGATAGGATCCGGCGCCTGGAGACAGGGTCGGCGCGCCGTCCATCACCCAGCCGATATCATTACTCGACAGTCCACGGACCTGAATTCCGGAACTGTTGATGCCTGCCGCATCGCCCGGCATGACGTTGACGCTGGGCATCATGGACAGAAGGTTTGCGACGTTCTGGGTCGGTGACTGCTTGGCGATATAGTCCTGGCTGACGGTCTGGATGTTGCGCGGCACGTCGACGCGCCGCAGCAGGCCGCCACCGATGGTCAGATTGCGACGCGCGCTGATGACATCGACATTTTCCGCCTTTGCATGGGGCTGCACGGGGGGCGCGACCGTGGTGGATGCAGGCACTGCAGTCCCTCTCGCAGGGATCGCCGCGGGATGCATCGCATGCCGATGGGGCGCAACATGGCGAGAACCGTGAGCTTTGGAAGCATGACCCGCTGCATCAGACGCCGACTGCGCGAGAACCACGCAGGGGCTGAGCGCTGTCGAGACCAGCACTGCGCTCGTCAGAACGGAACACACTTTCCGGGACATCTGAATACTCCACGTGACGCCGATATCCCTGCCCGCACCGGAATCGGAACGTGATGGGACCGAAACGAGCTTAACCGTATCGATTTGGCAATTTCCAGAAATTTATCCGAGCAGTCAGTTTTGGAGCATGAGGGTCTGCAAAGACGTCATACGGGCCATGAGATGCCCCCCGGCTGCCCTGCCCGGCCGCGGGATCACACGGATTGTTTTTCGGAACTCTCAGGGATGGCGTGTCTTGAGTCCGTATCCATCAAGGAGGCAGATATGCCTGATCCCAAAAACCCGACGTCGCCGGGTTCGGAAGAGCCCTTCGAGCCTTATCCCGACAGAAGCCCCCAGCAGGACGAAGGCCCGGAACACGAAGGCGGTCCGGAGAACGGTGGAGACGCCAAATGACCGGCTCACAAGAACAGTTTCCGCCGGAACAGCCGGCGCCCAAGCCCGAACCGGACAAGCCGACACCGATGCCGCAGGATCCGGGCAATCCGACGAACTGACGAAACCCTGCTTCGGCAGGGTTTCTTTTTGTGTCGATTCTACTGCGCCACGTGGGGCGCGTTACCAGCGCGGAGGTACCCCATGAAAACGTTCATGATTGCTTCGTTCGGGCTTCTTCTCGCGCTTCCCCTCGCCGCTTGTGACGATCAGGGCATGTCGGCGCAATCGTCGCATCATCATCACTGGCGCGGCCCGGGTGGCTATGACTCTCCAACGACTTCGCCGACACCCGGCCCGGCGTCCGGCTCCGCCCCGCCGTCACCGACGCAGCCGTAACGGTCGGACAGGCCGCAGCGAGACCTGTTATGCCCGGGTCTCGCCTCTCCCACGCAGTAGCCGGTGTACGAAGAACGCCGCTGTCGCGCCTGGCTGACGGGCGACCAGCGCTGCTCCATCATCCGATGTCGATGCCGATCTGCTTGATGTCGTGAAACGCGAGATCCGGATTCTGTTCGGCCATGCGGCGCATCATGAACGCGGAGCTGGCGAGGAAGACCGGGTCACCGTCGATATCGTCCGCCATGGCCGAACGGTTGACCATCGAGAAGGTCTCGAGCTTGGCCTTGTCACCCGTAACCCAGCGCGCAAGTGTGTAAGGCGTCGATTCGAAGCCGATCGCCACGCCATACTCGCCCTTCAGGCGCGACTGAAGCACGTCGAGCTGCAGCGTGCCGACCACGCCTACGATCGGCGGCAGTCCGTCCTGCGGACGGAACAGCTGCACCACCCCCTCCTCTGCCAACTCGACCAGCGCTTGGCGCAGCTTCTTGGCCTTCATCGCGTCATCAAGACGCACACGACGCAGGATTTCGGGCGCGAAGTGCGGAACGCCCGTGAAGCGCAGGTCTTCTGTCTCGGTCAGCGTGTCGCCGATCCTGAGCGTTCCGTGGTTCGGGATCCCCACGACGTCGCCGGCAAATGCTTCTTCGGCCAGCTGCCGGTCGCGGGCAAAGAAGAACTGCGGGGTATGGAGCGCGAACTGCTTGCCGGTGCGGCCATGGCGCAGCCGCATCCCGCGCGTGAGACGTCCCGAGCAGATGCGCGCGAAGGCCATGCGATCGCGGTGGTTCGGGTCCATGTTCGCCTGGATCTTGAACACGAGCGCCGTCATGTCCGGCTCGTCCGCCGCCACCACCCGGCTTTCGGAGGGCTGCGACCGGGGTGCCGGACCATAGGCCACCAGCGCATCCAGCAGATCGATGACACCGATTTCCTTCATGGCGGAGCCGAAGAAGACCGGCGTAAGGTGCCCGGCGTCGAACGACTCCCGGTCGAACGGCGGCAGTGCGGCCTCGACCAGCTCAAGCTCTTCGGCGAGCGTCGTCATGCGTTCGTCGGACTGGGACAGGGTCTCGTGAGGGCGCACCTCACGCGTACGCAGGTCGTACGTTCCGGCAAATTTCGCGGCACGGCCGATCGGCCACGTTGCGGGTGACGTGTCGAGTGCGAGGCCTGAGCCGATCTCGTCCAGAAGGGCGAAGCTGTCCTGCGCCTCGCGGTCCATCTTGTTGATGAACGTGACGATCGGAATGTCGCGCAGGCGGCAGATCTCGAACAGCTTGCGCGTGCGGGCCTCGATGCCCTTGGCGGCATCGATCACCATCACGGCGCAATCCACCGCCGTCAGCGTCCGGTAGGTATCTTCGGAGAAGTCCTCATGGCCGGGCGTGTCGAGCAGGTTGAAGATGCATCCGCCATATTCGAACGTCATGACCGAGGTGACGACCGAGATGCCACGGTCGCGCTCGATGCCCATCCAGTCCGAACGCGTGCGGCGACGCTCGCCCTTGGCACGCACGTTGCCTGCCATCTGGATCGCGCCGCCCGCCCTCAGGATACGCTCGGTCAGCGTCGTCTTGCCGGCATCCGGATGCGAGATGATGGCGAATGTGCGCCGACGGGCGATTTCATCGGAAATCCGGGCGCTGAGAGCGGTATCGGTCAGGGTCTCGGACATCGGCAGTCACCAGAAAACGGAGGACAGAAACGCGAAACGCCGGGCGAGACTGATGTCCCGACCGGCGTTCCGACGATAGCACGAGGCGGCGGTCATACCGCCGCCCCAGCCAGACTCAGCGCGAGTAGAACTCGACGACCAGGTTCGGCTCCATCTGCACCGGATACGGCACGTCGGCGTGACGCGGCGCACGGATGAACTTGCCCTTCATCTGGCGGTGGTCGACCTCGACATACTCCGGCGCATCGCGCTCGGGGCTCTGGGCGGCATCGAGCACGACGGCGAGGTGCTTGGACTTCTCGCGCAGCTCGATCTCGTCGCCATCACGCACGAGGAACGACGGAATGTTGACCTTGCGGCCGTTTACCAGAACGTGGCCGTGGCTGATCAGCTGACGGGCGGCGAACGGCGTGATCGCGAACTTGAGGCGGTAGATCACCGCATCCAGGCGGCGCTCCAGCAGCTCGATCAGGTTCTCCGAGGTGTCGCCCTTACGACGCACGGCTTCCTCGTAGTACTTGCGGAACTGCTTCTCGCTGATGTTGCCGTAGTAGCCCTTGAGCTTCTGCTTCGCCATCAGCTGGACCGAGAAGTCCGACGGCTTCTGCTTGCGGCGCTGGCCGTGCTGACCGGGGCCATATTCCCGCTTGTTGACCGGCGATTTCGCGCGGCCCCACAGGTTGACGCCGAGGCGGCGATTGATCTTGTACTTGCTTTCCTGGCGCTTTGACATTGCGTCGAGGCCTTCTTCGTATCGGACCGCCCGGTTTCCCTGACCGGTGGGCGATCGCTTGTTGCACCGGTAGGCCCAGCACCATCCTGGTGCTGAACGGGGCGATACAGTCGACAAGGCCAGTGCAGGCGGGCCGGCAGGAACCCGCGATGTCCCGAAACGATGTCGTTTTCGGATGCGCTGGCCGGTCGTCGTCCTCGTTCCCGGCAGTGGCGCGCGTCCTACGCGACCGAGGTGCGGCTTGTCAATGTTTTCGGCCGGCGTCCGGGCCGCTTCTTCCGCGCGGAACCGAACCGCGAAGCCAACGTTCCGAAGGCCTGTGTCGCGTGGGTGTTGCACCGCAATCCGCGCATGACTATTCCGGCGTCGCGTATCCGGGCGGCCGATATTCGCGCCGCATGGCAGGCCGCGACATCCGGACACGATATTCAGTAATGGAGCGATCCGATGCGTATCTTCAAGTTCAACCCCTCCGCGGGACGTCGCTTCGACCAGGATGCGCTTGACGCGATCCAGCATGCCGGCTCGGCCACGCCGGGTGCGCCGAAAGAGAATTTCATCAAGCGCGCCTTCAAGCAGATCGGTCTCGCGCAGGTCGGCATGGCCCACATCGTCGTCGAGGACCGCACGATCACCATCAAGGGCCAGGCCCAGTCCGCCGCAGAGCGCGACCACATGATCCTGGCCGCGGGCAATATCGCGGGCATCGAGGCGGTGAAGTCCGAGATCGCCGTCCCCGCCGGCACGCCGGACCCCGTGTTCCACACGGTCAAGCCGGGCGAGACGCTCGAGACCATCGCGGAGACGATCCCGCACGACGTCAGCGCGGAAGACCTGCACGAAGCCAACGCGCCCATCCTGCACAAGGAAGGCGAGGTCTATCCGGGCCAGACCATCCGCGTGCCGACCGAGAACTGAGGCCTGGCGCGGCCTCTAGTCAGGCCGCCTGTTTCAGCGGGATTTCCCCGCGCGACAGGCGGCCCATCATGACGCCCAGACGGATCGCCAGAAGCACCGCAACCGTCGCAAGGCCCGTCAGAAGACCATACCACAGACCATTCACACCAAGTCCCAGCGAATGGGCGAACCATCCTCCGGCGATCGAGCCGAGAACCGTGAAGCCAAGAACGGTCAACACCATCGGCACCACGGCATCGCCTGCACCGCGAAGTGCGCCCGCAAATACGACCTGTAGACCGTCCCCGATCTGATACAGCGCGCCGATCCGCAGCAGTCCCGCAGTCGTCGCCACGACCGCAAGTGATCCGGCCTGTGTCGTATCGAGATAAAGGCGAGCGATCGGCACGGCGCAGACATGCAGTGCTACGGCGCAGATGAGCGTCCAGACGAAGACGGCACCGACCGCGACGAACACGGCCCGCCGCGCCTGATCGCCTCGCCCCGCACCCAGCCAGAACGAGACCCGCACGTTGACGGCCTGCGAAATTGCAAGCGTCACCATGAATGTCGTCGCGCATACCGTGATCGCAATCTGGTGCGCCGCGAGCGCCTGCGTGCCGAACTTCCCGGCGCGCAACGAAGTCGCCTGGAACATCAGGATCTCGGCGGCGGCGGCCATCGTCATCGGGAGGCCGAGGCGGACCATCTCCGCAAAGCCCGGCCAGTCCGGACGCGCGAACCGCAGATGCGACCGCGTGGCCTTGTCGCTCCAGACCAGGATCATGAGGGCGGCCGCCACCACCCAGCCCGTCACGGCCGTCGCGACAGCCGAGCCCCACAGCCCCAGACGCGGCAGAAACAGCCAGCCATGGATCAGGCCGGCGTTCAGAAACCCGTTCAGCACCGCCATGATCGGCATCGTCCACAACATCAGCCGCTGCGCGCCCAGCGCCGGCAACGCCGCCCGAAGCAGACCGATGACCAGCAGGTCGGGCGGCAGCGCCAGCAGCAGGATCTTCGCGAAACGGCTGGTCTGATCCACGATGATCGGCGGCTCGTGCAACGCGCTCAGCAGGCTGTGCGCCATCAGCAGCAACGCCGCGCACGGCAGACACAGCAGCAGCCCGAACAGGAGCGCGTTCGTGCCCTGGCCCGGGACCTCGTGCGGACGCCCGGCACCCAGGCTGCGCGACATCATGATACCGGCCGCGCCAAGGCCTGACTGGAACGTCGCAAGCGTCGTGAAGAACAGGCTGGTGGCCAGACCGCCGATCGCCACCGCATCAGGGCTGATCGTGCCCAGAAGGGCCGTATCCGTCGTGCCCATTGCCATTTCGGCAAGCTGGGAAATGCTCAGGGGAAGCGCTATTCCGACGAGTGCTGCGAGATGCGCGCGCGTGCCGGTCTGATCGTCCGTCGCAGGTGGTCCTGATTGTGCCATGGGATCGGGTTCTATCTGTCGAAGCCGCCTGGTCAAGCACAGGCACCGCGACCGGCGGCGTTCCCGCCTGTTTTTCTCCGATCCGTCACACAAAGCGTTTGCGCGGGCGCGTTGGCTCGCGCATCTAATCGCACGCCATGACCACGACCCCGCCCGAAATCGTTCTTCACGACAACCATACACGACAGGCGCGCCCGTTCGTGCCGCTCGATCCGACGCATGTCCGTCTCTATTACTGCGGCCCCACGGTCTATGACTTCGCGCATATCGGCAATCTGCGCGCGATGCTCTGTGCGGACATCCTCGTGCGTCTCCTGCGGGCGCGTTATCCCCGCGTGACCTTCGTGCGCAACGTGACCGACGTGGACGACCGCATCACGGCGCGCGCACGTGCCAACGGCGAGGACATTGCGTCCCTCACCTCCCGCACGACGGACGATTTTCATAAGGATCTGGCAGCCCTCGGCGTGCTGCCGCCCGACATCGAGCCCCGCGCGACGCACCATATCGGCGACATGCTCGCCATGATCGGCGAGCTGATCGCAAACGGTCACGCCTACGAGGCGGAAGGCCACGTGCTGTTCGCCGTGCGCGCTTTCCCGGGCTACGGACAGCTGTCGGGCCGCAGCCTCGACGAGATGCTGGCCGGCGCGCGGGTCGAGGTCGCCCCCTACAAGCGCGATCCGGGCGATTTCGTGCTGTGGAAGCCCTCCGAGCCGGACCAGCCCGGCTGGGACAGCCCGTATGGCCGCGGTCGCCCCGGCTGGCACATCGAATGCTCCGCCATGGCGCATCGCTATCTCGGCGAGAGCTTCGACATTCATGGCGGCGGCGACGACCTGCTGTTTCCGCACCACGAGAACGAACGCGCGCAGTCGATGTGCTGCTTTCCGAAGGGGCGGTTCGCGAACGTCTGGATCCACAACGCGATGCTGCTGTCCGGCGGCGAGAAGATGTCGAAATCGCTTGGCAATTTCCACACGATCCGCGAGGTGATCGAACGCGCGCCTGCCGAAGCGCTGCGCCTGCTGTTCCTGAGCACGCACTACCGCTCCGTGCTCGATTTCACGTGGGACAAGCTCGACGATGCGCGGCGCACGCTGGACCGCTTCTACCGCGCGCTCGAACGCACACCCCCGATCAGCGATGCGCCCGTGCCCGAGGCAGTGATGGCAGCGCTCTGCGCCGACCTCAACACGCCGCTGGCGATCGCAGCCCTCCACCCGCTCGCCGACGCGGCCCTGGCAGGCGATGCGGACGCGTCGTCCGCGCTCAGGGCGGCAAGCGCCATGCTCGGCCTCCTGGGGCAGTCGCCGGATACATGGTTCCGCGCAGGCCTCGACGCACCACGGATCGAAGCGCTGATCGCCGAGCGTCTCGCCGCCCGCAAGGCGCGCGATTTCGTCCGTGCCGATGCGATCCGGGCCGAGCTTTCGGCTGATGGCATCCTTCTCGAAGACAATGCGGGCGGCACGACGTGGAGGCGCGCATGACCGGGCGCGATGGTGGCGCGGACCTGGCACCGATCGGGGAATTCTCGCCCGTCGTCATTCTCGTCCGCCCGCAGCTTGCCGAGAATGTCGGCACGACGGCGCGCGCCATGGCCAATGGCGGCCTGTTCCACCTGCGGCTCGTCAGCCCGCGCGACGGCTGGCCCCAGGAACGCGCCTGGTATGCCTCCTCGGGCGCGGACCGCATCCTTGACGCCGCGACCGTGCACGAGACGGTCGCCGATGCCGTCTCCGACCTGCAGCACGTCTATGCGACCTGCCCGCGCCCGCGTCATATCGTCAAGCCCGTGATGACGCCGCGCGGGGCTGCCGCCGAGCTGCGTGCCTGCGAGCGGCGGTCCTTGCGCACCGGCCTCCTGTTCGGGCCGGAACGCGCAGGGCTGGACAATGACGACATGGCCTGCGCCGACGCGCTGATCCGCTACCCGCTGAACCCCGGCTTCATGTCGCTCAATCTCGCGCAGGCCGTGCTCGTCATGGCGTACGAGTGGTGGATGTATGCCGATGATACCCCGCCGCGCACGCTGATGACGAACGAGACGCACGTCGCGACCAAGGGCGAGCTCGAGAACTTCATGGATCACCTGATCCGCGATCTCGACGCGTGCGGCTTCCTGCGCAACGAGCAGAAGCGTCCGGGCATGGTCCGCAACCTGCGCCACCTGTTCCAGCGTGGCGAGGTCACGGAGCAGGAGCTTCGGACATTGCATGGCGTCGTCAGCGAACTGTCGCATGGACGGCACGCACGACGCGGCGGGAAATAAGCGACGATGCTGCGCTCCATTCATCACGTCGCCATCATCGCGAGCGATTATGAACGTTCGCGCGCCTTCTATCGCGACATTCTGGGCCTGCACGTCATTCGCGAAATCTGGCGTGCCGAACGCCGGTCATGGAAATGCGATCTGGCGATCGGCGACAGCCAGATCGAGCTGTTTTCGTTTCCAGAGCCGCCCGCGCGCCCGAGCCGACCGGAAGCGCGCGGCCTGCGACACCTGGCTTTCGCGGTGGAGGATCTCGATGCGGTGGTCGCACGCCTGACCGCAGAGGGCGTTGCCTGCGAACCGATCCGCGTCGACGAATTCACGGGTGCGCGCTTCACGTTTTTCGAAGATCCCGACGCGCTTCCCCTCGAGCTTTACGAGCAGTTCGCTACGCCCTGAGGCGTGCGCCATCGCCTGGGCGAAGTGTCCGATCAGCCCACGCATCAAGACGGTGTCGGCGTGCCGCCAGCGCCGTCAAATCGTCATTCCCGGATCGTCCCCGCAGCCCGTCCTGACGGGCATGGCAGGAATAGCGCGCCAATCCGCGAAAGGCCTCGGACGATCCGGACGCTCGCCAGTCTCCGGCACGCATAGAGACAAGGCCTGTCATGAAACATGTGACAATCGGTCTGCGATCACTATAACGGCGCGCTCGCTTCCCCGATCCAGCCCACAATGCAGCAAGGCCGTCGTTCGTGAGTTCCCCCATTCATCTCGGCATCGATTTCGGCACGTCCAACAGCGTCGTGTCCATCGTCACGCCCGACGGTCAGACCAAGACACTCACCCTGCCCGTGGGCAGGGAAACCTGCCGGACGGTTCTGTGCCTCTGGCAGGAACAGCTACGCGGCAAGCTCGTCCTGCATGACGCGATCGGGGACGACGCGATCGAGGCCTATCTCGACGACCCGGCCGAAAGCCGGCTGATCCTGTCGATGAAGTCCTATCTCGCGCAGGCGTCCTTCCGCGAGACGCGCCTGCTCGGCCATCGCCTGACGCTGGAGGCGCTGATCGCGACGTTCCTGCGCCGCCTGATGGATGGCTTCGGCTTCGATCCCGCGCACGCCCACGCCACGGTCGGTCGACCCGTGCGCTTTGCCGGCGAACGCGCCGACGACGATCTGGGCGCAGAGCGGCTTCAGGCCAGTCTGGCGGAAGCCGGCTTTTCCGGCACGGCACTGGCTTATGAACCGGAAGCCGCCGGCCAACGCTTTGCCCGACGGCTCGAACGCCCGGCTGTCGTTCTGGTCGGTGATTTCGGCGGCGGCACGAGCGACTTTTCCGTCCTTCGGTTCGATCCGGCAGCCGAGCCGCGCGCACGGCCGCTCGGCCATGCCGGTGTCGGCATCGCGGGCGACCAGCTCGATTATCGTATTCTGACCAATGTCATCGCACCTCATCTCGGCATGCACGAGACCTATCGCGTCATGGGCGGCGCGCCACTGCCGGTGCCGGTCGAATGGTATGCCGATCTCGGGCGCTGGCACCGTCTTTCGCTGATGCGCAATCCACAGACGCTGCGCGCCATCGCGGACGTCGCCCGCACCGCGACGCACCCTGAAAAACTGCGTCACCTGATCCGGCTGATCGAAGACCAGCAGGCGCATGCGCTCTATGGCGCCGTCGCCCGAGCGAAAGCGGCCCTTTCCCGCGACACCGAAACCACGCTGCGCTTCTGCCACGCCGGCCTCGAGATCGAAGAGACCATCACGCGCGATGCATTCGAAGGCTGGATCGCACCGGACCTCGCCCGCTTTGCGACCGCGATCGACGACGCATTGGCCAGCGCCGGTTGTGCTGCCGCGGACATCGACCGCGTGTTTCTGACGGGCGGCACATCATTCGTGCCGTCCGTCCGCGCATTGTTCAGCCAGCGCTTCAGCGCGGACCGGATCGACACGGGCGGCGAGTTCGTGTCCGTGGCCGAAGGTCTGGCCCTGATCGGCGCCGAACGCGCTGCCGTTCAGCTGCCTTCGACGTAACGCGCGATGAAGCTGCGCAGGACGGCGTCCCCGCCCTGCTCCAGCACCTGCATGTGGCCGGCGTCCGGCGCGCACCAGATGACTTTCGGATCGCGCGCCGCCATGAAATCGGCGCGCCCCATGGCGGGCGGCACGGTGCGGTCGCGCGCGCCCTGAAGGATCAGCACGGGCGCCTCGACATGCGGCAGCAGGGCCCGGACCGGGAATTTTGACCGCAGCAGCAGTCCCGCCGGCAGATACCAGTACCGCTTCTGCGCAACGGCCGCGATGCTCGTGAACGGTGAGTCCAGTACGAGAGCCGCGACCTTCATCCGTGCGGCAAGCTCCGTTGCGACACCCGTTCCGAGAGAATGGCCATAAACCACGACGCGCGAGGACGCGACGCCGTGCTCGGCAAGGAACGCCATCGCGGCATCGGCATCACGTGCCAGCCCCGCGCCGCTCGGCACGCCGGGATTGCCGCCGTAGCCGCGATATTCCAGCGCCATCAGGCCGCATCCCGGAATGGCAAGCCGCGAGATCTGCGCGTGCAGCCCGTTCAGATTGCCGCCGTTACCGTGCAGGAACAGGATCGTGGGCCGCCCGGGATCGGGCGCGCGATACCAGGCATGCAGTGCCAGCCCGTCACTTGTCCGCACCGACACGACCTGAAGCCCCGCGAAGCCGCCGTCCGGCAGTTGTATCGCCGTGCGATCGGCTGGGAATTCGAGCGCGGTCTGCTGCGCATACAACGTGCCGACCACGCCGAGATACGCCAGCCCGCAGAGGGCGCCGCCGGCCAGTAACGCGGTCCGGATCACCCGCGCGCTGCCACCGCCAATCGTCCCGCTGTCCGGTCGCGCCCCATCAGCGGCAGCAAGGCATGAAGTTCAGGGCCGGATTCCTCGGCCGTGAGGGCCAGCCGCAGGGGCCTGAAGAGCACGCGTCCTTTGCGGCCCGACACGTCCTTGAGCGCTGCGATCCACGTCGACCACGTCTGCCCGTCCCAGGGCGCGGGCGGCAGCGTCTCGAGCGCCTGGGCGAGGAATGCGCCCTCTCCGTCCTGAACCGGCGGCGTGATGTCGCCATGCGTCACGTCCCACCAGTGCCGTGCCTCGGCCAGCAGATCGACGTTTCCCCGGATCGCGTCCCAGAACGTCGCATCCGCGCCTTCCGGCAGCCGGTCGCGCACCGCCTCGAACGGCGTCGCCTGCAAGACATGACGGTTGAGCGCCAGCAGTTGGCCCATGTCGAAACGGGCGGCCGATTTGGAGACATGCGCGAGATCGTATGTCTCGGCGGCCTCGGCGACGCTCATCGGGTGCGGATCCTCGGACGAGCCGATCCGCGAGAGATAGGCCACGACACTGTCCGCCTCCATGCCGTCCTGACGCAGGCTCTTCAATGACAGCGCGTCGAACCGCTTGGACAGCTTGCCGCCGCCCTGATCCAGCAGCAGCGGCAGATGCGCGAATCTGAAGCGGTCGGGCTTCGCCCCAAGGGCCTCGGCGATGTCGAGCTGAACGCCGGTGTTGGTGACGT
The DNA here is from genome assembly GCF_000963885.1 of Tanticharoenia sakaeratensis NBRC 103193. Taxonomy (GTDB): domain Bacteria; phylum Pseudomonadota; class Alphaproteobacteria; order Acetobacterales; family Acetobacteraceae; genus Tanticharoenia; species Tanticharoenia sakaeratensis. The sequence continues at coordinate 108,966 of NZ_BALE01000017.1, read as the reverse complement.
GATCCTCGCCGCGCACGACATGGGTGATGCCCAGTTCCATGTCATCCACCACGGATGCCAGCGTATAGAGCACCGTCCCGTCCGCCCGGACCAGAACCGGGTCGGAGATGGCCGTCAGCTTGACCGAACTCGATCCCATGACGAGATCGTGCCATCCCTTGGCCCCGTCGCTGAGCTTGAAGCGCCAGTAAGGCACCTTGCCGTTGGCTTCGGCCTGTGCGCGCTGCTCGGGCGTCATGCGCAGCATCGCGCGGTCGTAGATCGGCGGCTTGCGCGCGCGCAGCCGTGCCTCGCGCTTGGCGGCCAGCTCGACCTCGCTTTCGAAACACGGATAGAGGCGCCCCGAGGCCTTCAGCTTTTCGATGGCGAGCGCGTAGCGATCGAGCCTGTGGGACTGATGCACGAACTCGTCCCAGTGCAGACCGAGCCATTTCAGGTCCGTCTGGATCGCCGTTTCATACTCGGGCTTTCCACGCGACAGATCGGTATCGTCGATCCGCAGCATGAACTGGCCGCCATGACGACGCGCGAACAGCGCATTGGCGATGGCGAGACGGGCGTTGCCGACATGAAGGTAGCCGGTCGGGCTGGGAGCGAAGCGCAGTTTCATGCCATGCCTTATGCCCTGCCACGCGCATGGGTGCCAGAGTACCGACGCGAGAGGAAGGAGCGAGACGGATGGCGATCAGGGGGATCAATCACATCACGCTCGCAACAGGCGACCTTGACCGCGCAATCGCGTTCTATCGCGATGCGCTCGGATGCGTCCTGCGTGCACAATGGGACAGCGGCGCCTATCTGGAGGCCGGCACGCTCTGGCTCTGCCTGTCATTCGACCCGAAGGCCCGCACCGCGCCGCATCCCGATTACACACACATCGCCTTCGACGTTGCCCCCGACGATTTTGCTGCCTTCGCGGCGCGTGTTGCGGTTCAGGCGCCAATATGGCGCGACAACCGCAGCGAAGGCGCATCGCTCTACATTCTCGATCCTGACGGGCACAAACTCGAACTGCATGTTGGCTCGCTGGACACCCGCCTTGCGGTGTATGCCGACCGTCCGGGCTACACGCTGTCTCCACGCTGATACCCACCTGAATGCGGACGCCACATGAACGCGCGCGTCGCCGGCAGAATGCACGTTGGCCAGACGGATCACCGTTCGAAGGCTGGGCCATGGAAAGGGAAATTTCGCAGATTCGCACGGAGAGTGCCGCCTAGCGGCAAGTCTCGAACAGGACACGCGCTGACATCGGCACACCGGGTGGACAATCCTGATCACGCTATCGTGCCGGATGCACACCAGCCGCTCAGGCCGTTGAAGATACGTGATAAATCGGCCAAGATCGCTGGATGCTGTTCGTTTCCGGACAGGTCATGACAATGGTACCGACCATGAACCCCGACATTCCGTCCCCACGCATTCTCTCCATCGGCAGCGTCAATATCGACCTGACCGCCTATTCCCCTGCCCTCCCCCGTGCGGGCGAGACCATTCACGCCACGCGCTACGCAACCGGTCTGGGTGGCAAGGGCGCCAATCAGGCCGCCGCCTGCGCACGGCTGGCAGGTGCCGCCTGTGGCGTGGCGCTCGTCGGACGGGTCGGCAAGGACGCGTTCGGGACACAGGCGCGCGAGAGCCTTTCGAAGTTCGGTACCGATTGTCGCTGGCTCTCGGATGATGCCGGGAACGGCACGGGCCTCGCCCTGATCGGGATCGACGCACGTGGCGAAAACTGCATCACCGTCATCGGCGCATCCAACATGGCCGTTGATGTCGGCGATCTCGACCGCGCGCAGGCGGCTATCGCCGGCGCGCGCGTCGTCATGCTGCAACTGGAAATCCCGATGCCCGCCGTCATCGAGGCGGCGCGCCGCGCGCGGGCAGCCGGCGCGATCGTTCTTCTCGACCCGGCGCCGGCACCTCATGACGGCCTGCCCGACGCGCTCTGGGCGGAGATCGACGTCGTCACGCCCAACGAGACCGAAACCGAGCGGCTGGTCGGCCTTCGTCCGCGCGACGCAGCGCAGGCGGCGGACGCAGGTGCCGCGCTGCGCGCGAAGGGGGCGCGGGCGGCTGTCGTCAAACTCGGAGCCAACGGCGTGTACTGGTGCGACGCGACCGGGAGCGGCTTCATACATCCGTTTGCCGTGACCGCGATCGATACCGTCGCTGCCGGAGACTGCTTCAATGCCGGGCTCGCGCTGAGCCTGAGCGAAGGGCGGCCCCTGGGTCAGGCCGTTCGCTTCGCCGCTGCCTGCGGAGCACTCGCCACGACGAAGCGAGGCGCCGCCGACGCAGCGCCCGAAAGAGCGGAAGTCGAGGCGCTACTGCTGACGTAGGCGACTGTCCGCCTGGCGTCCATTGGGGTCTGTCCGTTTCCGGGCAGACCGTTCGTTTCCGGACATGGTTCCGGATACGACATGAAGAGACGTTTTGTTGTCTCTGTGTTACGAATCGCCTCCTGAAAGGTTACACCAGTGGAACGGCGCGCCGCCTGAATAGCCGTCGCCTGGTCGGGAAACCTCTGGGGAGGAAACGAAGTTGGCGATTTCGGCACGCTGCTGCGCGGTCATTCTTGCAACACTCATCGGCAGCGCACGCGCCATGGCCGCCCCGGCCTGTCCGCCGCTGGACACGACTGATACCCTTCCCGCGCCAGAGCTGTCGCAGAAGATCTATGTGGCAACACGCCTCTATGACACGGTGGAGCGCTATTTCGCCCATGCCGAAGCGCTGCCGGACGCCTACGATTTCGATGCCGAATACAAGCGCTTCGTCACCGAAGCCATAGCTGCACGGACACGCGTGGCCTTCGATCTCGCGGCCATGCGGCTGCTCGGATCCCTGCGCAACGGCCACACCAGCTTCACCGACACGACACTGGCCTGCGAGCCTGAGCTGCCATTCCGCGCGGAAAAATTGGGCAATGACTGGGTCATTACGCGCTCGCAGCTCGACAATGTTCCGCCCGGCGCTGTCATCAGGCAGATCGATGACCAGCCGTTCGAGACCTGGGCTTCCGCCAGGCTGCCGCTCGTCCGCCGCAGCAACGACACCGAAAGCGAAAGCCAGCTATTCTCGACCGGGCTGATCTGGCCGGTTCGCTTTAGCCTGACACTGGCCGACGGTCGGAGTGTCCGCGTCGATCGCGTGCAGGCTCTCAAGACCCCATGGAAAGGCCTCTACACGCAACCCGAGGGGGTTCGTGTCAGCATGCTGCAAGGCGGGATCGTCCGGATCGAAATCCCGAGCTTCGACGATCCGAAATTCGAAGCCGCAGCCGTCGCGGCGGTAAAGGCACATGCTTCCGCACCGGCCATCCTGTTCGATGTGCGCGGCAACGGCGGCGGTTCAACCCCGATAGACCTGATCCATACGGTCCTCGAACATCCGGTCAGGGACATGATCGACGCCACGCCAGCCCATTTCGGAACGATCGAAGCATGGGCGGAAGCAGACGTTCCGACCTTCCCCCGGGCCATGCTGCGGACAGGCGGCGAGCCGCTTGAGCCGGACCATCCGGTCTTCCACGGGCGGGCCTATTTCCTCGCCGACCGGCACTGCGCTTCAGCCTGCGAGGATTTCATCACCACGATGCACAATGCACATCGTGGTGTGATCATGGGGGAGACGACCTATGGCAGCACGGGCCAACCCTACTTCGTGTCATTTCCCGATCTGGGCATGCGCTTTCGCGTCAGCACGCGACGCGAGTACTTCCCGGATTTCACGCCGTTCGAAGGAGTCGGGGTCCATCCGGACGTTCCGCTGCCAACGACTGTCGCCAGTCTTCGATCAGGGCATGACGAGGTTCTGGCACAGGCCCTGACGCGAATCGAACGGAATCGCTGATCCGGTCAGGTGACGTGTCAGAGTTCCTCCGGCTCGTCATCCTCGACCAGACGACGCGGGTCGAGCGCGCGCCAGTCGCGCTCCATCGGCGTTGCGATGTTGGCCGCGAAATCGTCCAGCTCGTTGGCCGATTTCCAGCCATCGTCGCCGGCATCGACCACTTCGGCGTCTTCGCCGAAGGAGAACCACGCCTCGATCACCTCACGACCCGCCGCACCGCCGACACGGCAGCGCTCGATGCTGTCGCGGACATAGGCACGGGCGAAGGCATTGGCATGCATCAGATCCTGGAAATCCTTGACCTCCTCGACCGTATCGCCTTCCGATGCACCGGACTGGTCGATGATGCGCACGACCCAACCACGATCGGACACGACGGGCTCGAAATCCTCGTCCGCATCAGGGCCGATTCCGGCATGGGCGTCATAGACGCGATCGTTGTTCATGATGGTTCTGCCTTGCTTGTCTCGAAACGCTGCGTCACGGGCGATTGCGTTCAGCCAGTGCGCGCAGCAGAAATTCACGACCGATCTTCACGCGCGGCTCGTCGTCATAGGCCACGATGTCCGCCGTGGCGTAGGTCTCGTGCCAGCTGTCCGGAATGAACGAGCCGGTGCCCACGACATCGACCGGTGCATGCGCGTCAGCCATGGCCGTGCATTTCTCGACGCCGAACCCGGACGATGCCACGATCCGAACCTGCGGAAAGCCCGCCTGGTCCAGCGCTTCGCGCAGGCGCCAGATTGCCGCCGCCGAAACACCGGTTCCGATCAGATGGCGCAGTTCGCGCTCGGATCGATAGCGGCGGATCGTGCCGGGCGTGTGAGCTTCCAGCACGGCATAGGAACTCTGCGGGTCGAGGCCTTCGAGGAACCGACCGCCATGCGTGTCGAGCCGCAGGCTGATCCGGCCTGCTGCCGCGAGATCGGGAAAGCGGCGGCAGACTTCAAGGCCGTCCGTGATTTCCCGGCCAAAATAATCGACCAGCACCACCAGCGGATCGTTCGGATAGACCTCCTGGTACATCTCCGCCGCCCGCAGCGTCGATCCCGCATAACCGATCAGGGCATGCGGCATGGTGCCCAGGCCACGCTCCATGCCGAAGAACGGCGCGGTCGCATCGTTCGCATTGCCGATGAAGCCCCGCGCGCCCTCGCGCCGGGCCGCGACGCTGCCGACCGATGCCGCATAGGCCATCAGTTCCTGCATTTCGAAGCCCGCGCAATGGCGCGCTTCCATCGCGAGAAACGCGACGTTCGGAAGCGCCATTGCCATCTGATAGGCGTTGTGGGCCGCGACACAGACCGACCCGAGGCGCTGCAGCAACAGCGTCTCGAGATTGGCCAGACGCGCAAAGGAGCCGGTCAGGTAGAGCAGCGGCTCACCGGCACCGACCCACGCGCCTTCCGCGTGCAGACGTTCGATCTCGATCGAAAAACCGCCCTCCGCCGCCACGTTTTCGAGCCATGCGGTCATGAGCCCCGTCGCCGCGACGACAGGCCGGCGAATGAACACGGCGTAGGTCACGCGGACATCGCCGAAGCGCTCGACGATCTCGCGCGTGCGGTTGAAGTAGGCATCCGTCCGTGCCGCGACCGTCGCCTCGTCGAGCGACTGATGCGGCCCGAACGCGGATGCGCGCAGCCATGCCTGATCCGGCGTCTTCCGATCCGTCATGCCCAGGCCTTCTCTCCTGTCATACGAACGGCCCGAGGGCCGTTCACGCACGCTCGACGCGCGCCCGAACCTGCTCGGTCAGTTCCTCGGCCAGCAGGAATGCCATCTCCAGCGATTGCTCGGCATTCAGCCGGGGATCGCAGAACGTCTCGTAGCGGTTGCCCAGATCATCCTCGGTCAGGCGATGGGCGCCGCCGACGCACTCGGTGACGTCCTGACCCGTCATTTCGATATGCACGCCACCCGGCGGGATGCCTGCATCCGCAAACACGGAGCAGAACCCGCGCACCTCGGCCACGATGGACTCAAAGCGACGGGTCTTGATCTTGTTGATGGTGGAGACCGTGTTGCCGTGCATCGGATCACAGACCCACGTCACCTTGCGGCCGAGCGCACGCACGCGATCGAGCAGCGGCGGCAGCAGGTCGTGCACGCGCTCGGCCCCCATGCGCGAGATCAGGGTGATGCGCCCGGCCTCGTCGCTCGGGTTGAGGATATCGAGAAGACGATCCAGATCCGCTGCATCGGTGGTCGGTCCGACCTTGATGCCGATCGGATTGCGCACCCCGCGCAGGAACTCGACATGCGCGCCGTCCGGCTGGCGCGTCCGATCGCCGATCCACACGAAATGCGCGGAGCAATCGTACCACTCGCCGCTCAGGCTATCCACGCGGGTCAGCGCCTGCTCGTACGGCAGGAGCAGCGCCTCGTGCGACGTGTAGAACTCCGTCTCGTCGATCTGGGGCGCGCGCTGCGACAGGCCGCAGGCGCCCATGAACGACAGCGTCTCGTCGATGCGCTGCGCCAGATCACGATAGCGCGCCGCAAGCGGCGAGCGCTCCACGAAGCCCAGATTCCAGCGATGCACCTCGTGCAGGTTCGCAAATCCACCCGACGCAAAGGCGCGCAGGAGGTTCATGACCCCGGCGGACTGGAAATAGCCCGTCTCCATCCGGTGCGGATCGGCCGCACGCGCGGCCGCGTCGAACGCCGGGCCATTGATGATGTCGCCACGATAGCAGGGCAGCGTGGTGTCGCCGATGGTCTCGGTCTCGGACGAGCGCGGCTTGGCATACTGGCCGGCCATCCGCCCGATCTTCACCACCGGAACCTTTGCGGCAAACGTGAGCACGACCGCCATCTGCAGCAGAACACGGAACGTGTCGCGGACGATGTCGGCCGTGAATTCGTCGAAGCTCTCGGCGCAGGCGCCACCCTGCAGGACGAACGCCTCGCCACGGGATGCCGCGGCAAGCTGGGCCTTGAGACGCCGCGCCTCGCCCGCGAAGACGAGGGGCGGATACCGGCGCAGACGCGCTTCCACGGCCTCAAGGGCGGCGGGATCGTCATAGCGCGGCATCTGTCGGACCGGATACCCGCGCCAGCTCGCAGGCGTCCAGGCCGCGCGCTGTGCTTCGTCACGGGAATCGATGGTCACGGTCGTCATCCTTTATCTCTGTCCGGCACGCCTCTCGTGCCGGGAACCGGGTCTTATGGCGAACTTTGCAGGGCCGCGCAAAGAGCGCGGCACAACAAATCCGGGCCGGCGGCCGTCTATCGCTTCAGCCGCACGCCCGGAAGGTCAGATTGTAGCGCACGCCATCGCCGAAGCCTGGGCTGCGTGGCGCGCCGACGCCATGGAAATACAGTCTCGACGGCCCGCCCCACACGACCACGTCTCCTCCCATGAGGAGCACGCGCTGGCAAGGATCCGACCGGTTCGGCCCGCCGAACGAGAAGATCGCCTTCGCCCCGATCGAGACCGAGACCACCGGCGCATCCACCCTGTTTTCGTCGCGATCCTGATGCAGGCCCATCCGGGCGCCGGGTTCATACCGGTTGATGAGGCATCCCTGCGGCGCAAAACTTGCATAGCCCGCAGCCTCGGCCGCGGACACGGCAAGGTCGAGGAACATTACCGGCATCTTCGGCCAGGGCCGGTCCGTCGAAGGATCGGTCTCGACATAGCGATAGCCCGCGGCATCCGAATACCAGCCGACGTCGCCGCAGTTCGTCATCCCGACCGACATGCGCCCGCCACCGGGCGTTGCGAGATGGCGAAACGGCGCGGCGCGCGCAATGCGCTCGATATGGGCCAGCAGGGCCGGCTCGAGCGGGGCCGCAAAGCCCGGCATGTGCACGGCGCCGGGTGCGAGGGGCCTGGACGCGGTATCGTCCGCAGGCTTGAACAGATCGTCCATGCGCATCCTCCCTGATCAGGGCGCACCCCCGGTCGGCGGGACCGACCATCGGGCCAGTACTGCGAGAATATGCTGGCAGCACTGCCTCGAATATGGGATGTCGCCCGTTAGGCGAAGGGCATGCCGCAAGGTTGTCCCGCACGCCAAGTCTTTTCATCACCGGCGACCCCGCCGCCACATCAGGACACGGAAGGCCATGCCGATGATCCGCCACCGGTATAATGCCGCCCGCGCCGCTCTTCTCGCCGTGACGGCCATGGGCTTTGCGGGCGCGGCATACGCGCAGAGCCTGCCCTACACGGCAGGCGACCACGCGGCGCAGTCGACCAACACGCAGGGCCAGGACAACAGCGTCGAGCATGCGGGCCCGGGCGAGCACTACACCGCCCACGGCAAGCACAATCTGCCGCCCGGTTATCAGGACACGCCGTCCAACGACATCAACCACGGGCCGGACCCGGATCATCTCTCGACGATCCAGCGCGACCCGGTGACGGGCGCCAATCTGACCAAGTTCGGCTCGTCCTATACCAACAGTTCTCCGACCCAGCAGGGCTCTCTTGGAGATGCGACGGGAAACGGCTGGGTCGCACCGCGCTGATCCGACCCGCATGATCGTCTCGTCCCTGCGGCGCTATCCGGTCAAAAGCCTCGGGTGCGAGCTGCTCGATACAGCCGTGCTCGAGCCTCAGGGCCTGCAGTTCGACCGGCGGTGGGTTCTGCTGGACGAAGCCGGCACGATCCTGACCCAGCGTGAAGTTGCCACGATGGCGCTGATCGACGTCCACGCGAGCGCGGACGGGCTGCATTTTCCGGACCTTCTCGAAAACGCGGTGCCATGGCCTGAAGGCCCCCGGGATTGCGAAGGTTCGCTCTGGGGCACGCCTCACGCCCTGCGGCTGGCCGATGCTAGCGTGTCCGACACGCTGAGCCGGCAGCTCGACAAGCCGGTGCGCCTCGCCTTCCAGTGCGACCCGCAGGCCCGGCGGGCCCGTTTCGATGGCGGAGACAGCGCCGTCAACCTTGCCGACGACCTGCCGCTTCTCATCACGACGGAAGCCTCGCTCGAGGCACTGAACAGCGAGCTGTCGAACGGCGTTCCGATGGATCGTTTCCGGCCGAACATCGTGATCGCCGACACGCCGGCGTGGGATGAGGATCACTGGCTGCGCCTGCGCGTCGGCGGCTGCATCCTGCGCGTCACGCAGAAATGCACCCGCTGCATCATCGTGACGATCAATCCAAAGACTGCGCGGCGTCCGAACAAGACCGAGCCGCTGCGCACGCTTGCCCGCCTTCGCAAGCATACCGGTGCGCCGACGTTCGGCGTGCAGGCCGTCATCGAGCAGACGGGATCAATCTCCGTGGGCGACACGTGCGAGATTCTCGAACGTCATGGTGACTAGACCGGCGGCGCCGGGCCATCTCCTCAAGCTGCTTGCCCGGGGCGCGGTCGCAGGCATGGCCGTAATCGTCCTTTGCTCTTACGCACGCCTGTTGCCGGCAGGACATTGGCAGGGCGACGAATTCGGCATGCTGCACGCGATCCAGCGCGTCGGCATCCGCTATCCCTTCGACCGGATGGTCGGCGCCGAGGTCACCGGGCGCAGTCCCCGTCCGTTAAGCGAGATTCTGGACTGGGCCTACATGCGCACGGCGATGGTCGTCGGCCGTCCACTGATCCCCGAAATTCTAGGCCTGCTCTGGTTCATAGCCGTGGTTCTCGCCGTCGCAATACCGGCGCTCCGGCGCGACGGACGGGGCGTTGCAACGGGTCTGACCCTGCTGGCACTCGCACTCATGCTGCGCGAACCCGGAGAAGCGTTCTACTGGCCGGTCGGCGCCTGCGCCTATGTGCCGATGATCGGAGCCGTCATCGGCGCGACCGTGCTGCTGAGGGGACCGCTTCGTTCATCGTCCGATCTGTGGCGGCTTGCAGCACTTCAGATCGTGGCGGCCTGCAGCAACGAGATCGGTGCGACGGTAGCCCTTGCCTGGAGCGGCCTGGCCACCGCCCTGACATGGCGCCGCCCTGTCGCTCGGCTCCCGCTCATCGTGCCCGGGATCGTGGGAGCCGTCATATGCGGCCTGACCTGGTTCGGACGAATGCAGGACGCGAGCGAGGTCTGGGCTCATACGCCCTATGCCAATGCGACCGGCGCCAGCCTGCTGGGCGCGCTGCCGATTCTCGGACGGATCTTTCTGAACGGCCCGGCGCTGGTTTCGGGACTTGCGCCGAACATGTGGATTGGCTCGGCCATGCTTCTGGCGGGCGTTGTCCTGTTCGCACGCGGGTCTGACAATCCGGCGCCCGATCGGCGGCTGGCTTTCGCATGGGGCGGCGCCATGATCCTCGGCGCATGGCTGTCCATCGCCGCGGCCCTGCGCGCATTCGGCATGTATTGCTGCCAGCGGCATACGACGGTGCAGGAAACGCTCGTCCTGCTCTCCGTCGCGACGCTGGCAGGGCTGCTGCCGCTGGCGCTGTCCCGCACGCGCGCAGTTCTGCTGGCCTGCGGCATGGCATTTCTGCTGAACGTTCGCGCTGATGGGCTGCGGCAGTCCGCAGCGGCAATCCCGGCAATCGAGCAGGTCCGTGCACAGAACTGGGCTGCGTTGAAGAGCCCCGGTTCGACGGTGCGCTTCATTGCGTCACACGGCACACCTGTCGCCAATGGAAACGGGCTGCACGAGGGCATCTTTCACCGAGGCGATCCGTCGACGCCCTGGGATGCGCAGGCGATCCTCAATGGTTTCGGCAAGGACATGGTGACCGTCGTCGTTCCCTGACGCGCTCTCTGCCAGCTCCGCGCCAGAGCGCGCCCGCGCGATACTTCTTCCGAGCAAGAGTGCCGGGACCATGGCGAGTGACTGCCAATGTTGCCGGCGGCATCATGGTGCGAGGGAACCTCGATCGCGGCCTTCGGTTAATCCCGGACCAGACATCTGATGACGGAGCCGCCAGACATGCCTTCCATCCAGACCCGCGACGGGGTCAATCTGCACGTCAAGGACGCAGGCACCGGCGCGCCCGTCATCCTCATCCACGGTTGGCCGCTGACGGGCGACATGTGGGAATACCAGACCGTTGCCCTGCTCGAGGCAGGGTATCGCGTCATCACCTATGATCGCCGCGGTTTCGGCCAGTCCAGCCATCCGATCGGACCGTACGACTACGATACGTTTGCCGACGATCTGGCAACCGTGATCGAGGAACTCGATCTTCAGGGCACGACGCTCGTCGGATTTTCGATGGGTGGCGGTGAAGTCGCGCGCTACCTGTCCCGTCACGGGGCCAGCCGTATTGCGCGCGTCGCCCTCGTGGCCTCGGTCGTGCCGTTCCTTCTCAAGACCGATGACAACCCGGACGGCGTGGACCAGAGCGTGTTCGACGGGATCGACAGCGCGATCCGCAAGGACCGCTTCGCGTTCCTGACCGATTTCGCCAAGCAGTTCTACGGCGTCGGCATGCTGCGCAAGCCCGTCAGCGATGCCCTGCTGAACTGGAGCTTCATGCTGGGCATCATGGCGAGCCCGATTGCGACACTTGCTGCCGCGAAAGCATGGTCTACGACGGATTTCCGCCCGGACCTGGCAGCGTTCACGGTCCCGACGCTCGTGATCCACGGATCGAGCGACGCAGCCGTGCCGGCGAACGTCACCGGCAGACGTGCAGCCGAGGCGATCTCGGGTGCGCAATATATCGAATACGAAGGCGCGCCCCACGGGCTCTTCGCGACAGAGCCCGACCGCCTCAACCGGGACCTGCTGAACTTCCTGCGCGGCTGACCGACGAGGGCCGCGTCAGGATGCGGCCCCACGCTGCGGCACATGCCGCGTGGGGCTGCGCATCGTGACCAGTTCCTCGGCGGAGGTGGGGTGGATGCCGATCGTCCGGTCGAAATCGTGCTTCGTCAGCCCTCCGGTGATGCAGATTGCCACCGCCTGCATGACTTCCGCCGCATCGCCGCCGATCATGTGCGCGCCGACAACGACCTGATCCCGCGCGCGCACGACCAGTTTCATGAACACCTTGGTCTCCCGACCGGAAATCGTCTGGCGCAGCGGCGTGAACGATGTCGAGAATATCTCGATATCGTCCCCGGCAGCAGCCTCGTCCTCGGTCAGCCCGCAGCTCGCGAGCGCCGGCGTGAAGAACACGGCCTTGGGCGTCGTATCGAACGACCAGGCCCGCTGCTTTTCGCCGAACAGGTGCTCGGCCAGGATATGCCCCTCGGCAATGGCCGTGGGCGTCAGGTTGTGACGGTCCGTCACGTCACCGATAGCGTAGAGGCCCGGCCGATTGGTCTGGCTCGCCTCGTCGACCGCGATGCGCCCATCCGGCAACGCCACACCGAGGGCCTCCAGACCAAGGCCGCCGATATTGGGCTTGCGCCCTGTCGCCAGAAACACGCAGTCGGTCTCGATGACGCCACCGTTATCGAGGACAACGCGATAGCCTTCACCGTCCTGTGCGATCTCGACCGGCGACGCTTTCGGATGGGCGACGATTCCCCGTCCCGGCAGCATCTCGGCCAGGTGCGTGCGCAGTTCGTCATCGAAGCCGCGCAGGGGTCTGTCCTGGCGGTAGACGAGATCGACATGCGACTCGAGACCCGCGAAGATGCTGGCGAATTCGACACCGATATAGCCGGACCCCACGATACATACGCGCTCGGGGCGCTGCGGCAGGTGGAAGGCGTCGTCCGAGACGATCGCGTGCTCAGCGCCTGCGATGGGCGGGCGGACCGGATGCGATCCCGTCGCGATCACGACCCGGCGCGCGCGGACCGACTGCGGCGCGGCGTCGGGTGCCAGTGGCGACGGTCCGATCTCGAGCGAGAATATACCGTCCGCATCGACACCGTTGATCGTCGCGCGGCCCGTGTGGAGAGCGACCCCCGCCTTGCCCAGCATCTTCACATAGATGCCGTTCAGGCGCTCGATCTCGCGATCCTTCGCGTCAATCAGCCGGGTCCAGTCATGTTCTCCATGAGCCGCGTCCCAGCCGTAAGCCACCGCATCGTCGATCATGTCCGGATATTCGGACGCATAGACCATGAGCTTCTTGGGCACGCAGCCCAGATTGACGCAGGTCCCGCCCCAGTGCCGGCTCTCGGCGATGCCGACCGAGGCTCCATGCTGGGCCGCGATCCTGGCGCAGCGCACACCGCCCGAACCGGCGCCGATGACAAAGAGGTCGTAAAGCGGGGTATCGGAGGAGGTCTGCGCCATGATGGAGGTCCTTATTTGTCGACGAAGGCTTTTTCGATGACGTAGGCACCCTGGTTGTTCATGTTGCCTTCGTCGAACCCGCGCGAGACGAGAAGCTTCTCGGTATCGGCCAGCATTTCGGGGCTCCCGCAGATCATGACGCGGTCATGTTCCGGATCCAGCGCATCGATGCCGAGATCGGCGAAGATCTTGCCATTCTCGAGCAGGGTCGTGATCCGGTCGGTGACCGCGAATTCCTCGCGGGTGACAGCGGGATAATACTTCAGCTTCGCGGCAACGTCCTCGCCCAGAAACTCGTGCTGCGGCAGTTCGTGACGGATGTGGTTGGCATAAGCCAGCTCACCCGAAGTCCGCACGGTGTGGCTGAGGATGACGTTGTCATAGCGCTCGTACGCCTCTGGGTCCTTGATCAGCGACATGAACGGCGCGAGCCCGGTGCCGGTTGCGAGGAAGTAGAGATTGCGGCCGGGGCGCAGGTTGTCGAGCAGCAGCGTGCCGGTCGGCTTGCGCCCGACGAGCACCGTGTCGCCTACTTTCACGTGGCGCAGGCGCGACGTCAGCGGCCCTTCCGGCACGGCGATGGACAGGAACTCGAGCTGGTCCTCGTAGTTCGCTGAAGCGAGCGAATAGGCGCGCAGGAGCGGCTTGCCCTCGACCTCGATCCCGATCATCGCGAACTGGCCGTTCTCGAAACGCAGGGAGGCATCGCGCGTGGTCGTGAAGCTGAACAGCCGGTCGGTCCAGTGATGGACGGACGTCACCTTGCAGGCCTGCAGATGACCGTATTCCTTGGAAGGCGCACCGAGACGGTACTGGCCCGGATGCCCTTCATACGGCACGAGGCCGGTAAGCGGCGTATCGAGTACGGGGAACGCGACATCTGACATCAGGCGACACTCTCTGCTGCTGGCGTTGGCGCGCAAAGGCGCGTGGACAATGGCCCCATGTGAACGTCCTGGTACGGACCGGACCGGATCGATGGTTGGGCGTTCTAGAACATCGGACGGATTACGCAAACACTTCGGTGCATCTGCCAAACCCCGAAAGGTTGCGCAGGCGGAACGCTCGGACTACAGGGAATGTTGTCTTCATACAGTGCGCGCGAAAGGAAACGGATGCGGACGGCCCGATTTCTGTCGCTGTTTCTGGGCCTCATGGTACTGTTCGATGGCACGCGGTCGCCTGCCGTGGCCGAGCCCCTTCATCCGGTCCGCCTCGTCTATTTCTGGCCCGTGCAGGGTTTCCTGCTCATCCCGATCGTGGTTGCACAGGCACAGGGGCTCTATCGGGCCCGCGGGCTGGACGTCTCCATCGTGCTGCCGCCGGACGCGCAGACGACGGCGCGCATGCTCGCAACCGGGCAGGCCGAAATCGGCATGGAGTCCCGCACGGACGTCATTTTCGCAGCGAACATCAGCCTGCCCCTGACCGCGATCGCCGGGTTCGACCAGCATAACAGCTGGTGCGTCGTCGGCCGACCGGGCCAGGCGATCGACCTTGGGCATCTGCGCGGCAAGACGATCGGCGTTTTCACCGATTCCTGGACCGCCGTGATGATGCATCTCCTGTTTGCCCGGAACGGCATCACGAACCCGGACGACGTGCAGCAGATCATCACGCAGTTCGAGGACCTGCCGCTCCTGCTGGCCGGGCGGCTCGACCTCGCGACCAACGTCGCCCCGTTCTCGGTCGCGGATTCGATTGCGGAAACAGGCAGGATGCCGTCCCTCGCCTGCCGCGACCGCACGGGCGTGCCCGATCTCCCGATCTGGGCCTACACCGCGTCTCCACGATGGCTCGCCGCCCATGGCGATGACGCCCGTGCGTTCCTGGCTGCCACGCACGACGCGACGGCATGGAGCATCAGCCATCCCGACGAAGCCGCCGCCCTGTTCGCGCGGACCTACCCCATGGTGGACAGCCCGCTCTACGACCGTGTCGGCTGGCACACCACGATCCCCTATCTGGGCGCGCTACCGGAGCTTCTGCAGCAAAGCGCGGTGTCATGGGCCGCCCTTGCCGGGGCGATGCACGACATCGGCGTGATCGACCATGTGCGCGATCCCAAGACCTATTTCACCAACGCCTATCTCCCGAGGTAACGCCATGCAGACTGTCCCGTGCCCCAGAATACCGACTGACCTCGATGCCTATCGCGCGGCCCAGGATATCGCGCGCACGGTCCTGCGGGACATTGCGGGCTTCATGACGCCCGAAAGTTCCGAAGCCAGCCTCCATACTGCCTGCCATGAGCTGATGCTGAAGCATGGGGCGTCGGGCTTCTGGGGCAACACGCCTGCCTTCGTTCTGGCCGGCGACCGCCTGCGCCTCTCGGTATTCGACAGCAGTTACACACCGTCGGAGACGCCGATCGGTCCCGATGCCATGGTGACGATCGACGTCGGCCCCCGGATCGGCACGATTTTCGGTGACAGCGCCCGCACATACTTTCTGCGCGGCGGTCAGGTGGTCGATGCCGAAACGGCCGGAACCGAACAGGCGGCCGGCATGGCATTGCAGCGGGCGCTGCATGCCGACTTCATCAAGATTGTCACGCCATCCATGACGTTTGCCGAACTCCACAGCATCATGGCCGCGAAGATCCGCGACGCAGGGTATGAAAACCTCGACCTGCTGGACGCCTATGGCCACAGCCTCGCCACCGACCCGGCCGACTTCGCGATCATCGATGCGAAGAACGCGCAGACGTTTGGCTCCGTCACCTATTTCACGTTCGAGCCCCACATCGCGCGGATCGGAAGCCCGCTCGCCTGCAAATACGAGGAAGTCTATTATTTCGAGGGCGACACGGTCAGGATGCTCTGACGCCATGCCCCATGCCCCGAAACTTGCAATCTGCAACGTCCGCCATGCTTTCGGCGCCAACCGCGTGCTCGATGACGTCAGCCTCGATATCGCACCGGGTGAGTTCGTCTGCATCCTCGGCGCATCGGGCTGCGGCAAGAGCACGCTGTTCAACGCGGTCTCGGGCCTGCTGCGGATCGATTCAGGCGCGATAACGCTGGACGGGACAGATATCATGGGGAAGCCCGGCTATGTCGGCTACATGCTGCAGAAGGATCTGCTGCTGCCGTGGCGTACGGCGCTCGACAACATCGTGCTGGGCGCGGCGCTGACACGGGGCGTGACCCGTGAGGACCGCGCGCAGGCTGCCGATCTGGCACGGCGATACGGGCTTGGCGAGTATCTCGATCACTATCCGGGCGCCATGTCGGGCGGCATGCGCCAGCGCATTGCGCTTATGCGCACGATCGCGGCCGGGCGGGAGCTGATGCTGCTGGACGAGCCGTTCGGCGCGCTCGACAGCCAGACCCGGCTTGCAATGCAGAAATGGCTGCTCGAGATCTGGTCGGGCCTGAAACGCACGGTCCTTTTCGTGACGCATGACATCGACGAGGCATTCTTTCTGGCCGATCGCGTCGTCGTCATGCTGCCGCGCCCCGGCCGGATCGCACGCATCCTGCATGTCGACCTGCCACGCCCGCGCGACATTGCCTGCATGGCATCGCCGGCATTCATGGCGCTGAAGGCCGAAGCGCTCTCCCTTCTTTATGGCGGCCCGGACCCGTCCGCATCCATGTCGGGTGCGGCGTGACGCGCGCCCATCCGCTGCTCGTGCGCTGCGGCTTCTGGCTTCTCGCCATGGGTCTCGTGCTCGCGCTCTGGCAGGCGGTCGTCATGATCGCGCACGTGCCGCCCTACATCGTCCCGACGCCGGTCGAGACGATCGCCGAACTGATCCGCCACGCGGGACAATCGGGCGCGCTGCTGTGGCAGACCTTCAGCGAGACGATCGCGGGGTATCTGCTGGGGGCTGCGATCGGCATCGTGCTTGCCGTGGCGATGTCGGAAATCCGGCTGTTCGGACGCCTTGCCTATCCGGCGCTCGTGACCTCCCAGGCCATCCCGATCGTCGGCATCGCGGCCCCGCTCGTGATCGTATTCGGCTTCGGCATGACGCCCAAGCTCATCATCGTTGCGTGGATCGTGTTCTTCCCGGTCGTCGTGAACGTCATGGACGGTCTTGCCCGCGTCGATCCCGACCAGATCAATCTCGCCCGTCTTCTGGGTGGCTCCGCCTGGCGCACGTTCCTGATCGTGCGTCTGCCGGCGTGCCTCGGCCCGCTGTTCTCCGGGCTGAAGATCGGCGCATCCTATGCGGTGACGGGCGCCGTCATCGGGGAGTGGACCGCATCGTCGAAAATGGGCCTGGGCACCTATCTGTTGTCCGCGAACGCGCAGATGAACACGGTCGGGGTCTATGGCGCGATGATGCTGATGACGCTGATCGGCGTCGGCTCGTTCTCGGCGCTGGTCGGCCTTGAATACATGGCAACCCCTTGGACCCATCGATCCACGGCACCGCGCTGGCTCACACGGTTGCGAGGCGCCCCCCGATCCGACCATAAGGAGTGATGGACGCCCTCTCCCCCGCACAGGTCGCAACCGACCGCGCACTCGCCGAAACCGGGCTCGACGCCGCCCCGCGTGAAATGCAGCGCCTGACCCGTCAGGTTGCCCGTCGCCTGACGCCGGGCGGCGAGGCCCGGATCGAACCGGATGCCTTCCGCGAGGTCCTGTGCGTCGTGCGTCGCAAGGGCTGGGCCACGCAGTTAATGAATGTCACCCGGCGCGCGGGCGAGGTCTGGATCGACAAGCCCGACATGGAGGCCGCCGCCGCCCGCACCATCGATCCCACGGCGGATGAGTATGCACTGCGGGCGATACTGGACGGCGTCGTGTTCGAGCGCCTGCGCACGCTGGGACAGAACGCACAGGACGCGTTCGACACGGTGCAGGCCGACCTGGTCGATTCCGGCCATGTGCTGTCGCCGCGTCAGCTCGACCTGCTGGCGCGCGCCGTCGGCACCGCATTCGGCGTGGATGACGACACGCTCGCCCGCAGCGCCCTGGCCCGGCAGGAAGCCGATACGGCAGCCCGCGCCGAGATCGAGACGCGGGCCGCCGAACGCCGCGCGGCCGAAAATGCGCGGATTTCCGCGTGGGAGCAGAGCCTCGTCAGTTTCGATGCGGTGCCGCGCATCCTGCATTGCAGTCCGCGCGAGGCCCTGCGCTGGATCGCGGAAAACCGCCTGCCCGTTACGCGACGCATTCCGCGTCCCGACGGCACGGAAGATTTCCAGTTCGATCCGGTCGAACTCAAGCGCCTGCGCACGCAGCTGCCGCTCTGGCGCGGGGTTATGCCGGATGCGAAACCGGGGCGCCGGGGTGGCGCGGATCTGCTGTCCCTCGTGCCGGAGACCGGCAGCGCCGGCAATGCCGCCGTCGCGCGCGTCGCAGCCCTCGATCGCTATGCCGCGCATTTCCGCACGGCCCGCGCGCTGAACCGGCGCATCACGCTGGTGACCGGTCCGACCAACTCCGGCAAATCCTATACCGCGCTCAACGCTTTGGCAGAGGCCGAGAGCGGACTGGCGCTGGCGCCCCTGCGGCTGCTGGCGCACGAATTTCGCGAGGCACTGGCGGCACGCGGTGTCGCGGCCTCGCTCGCGACCGGTGAAGAGCGGATCACGGTGCCCGGCTCGCGCCATCTGGCCGCGACGGTCGAGATGTGTCCGCTGCACAATCCGGTCGATGTCGCGATCATCGACGAGGCCCAGATGCTGGCTGACCCGGACCGGGGCGCTGCCTGGACCGCAGCGATCATGGGCGCGCCCGCGCGGCACCTGTTCGTGCTGGGGGCTGCGGACTGCGTGCCGCTGGTGCGACGGATCGCCGAGCTGTGCGGCGATCCGGTCGACGAGATCTCGCTCGAACGCAAGAGCCCGCTGCGTGCGGCATCCGCGACCATCCGCCTGCACGAACTGCGCCCGGGCGATGCGCTGATCGCGTTCTCGCGGCGCGAGGTTCTCGACCTGCGCGCGGAACTGCTGACGCGCGGTCGGCGGATCGCAGTGGTCTACGGCGCGCTCAGCCCGGAGGTGCGTCGCGCGGAGGCGCAGCGCTTCAATTCGGGCGATGCGGACATCCTTGTTGCGACCGATGCCATCGGCATGGGCCTGAACCTCTCGATCAAGCGCGTGATCTTCACCAGCCTGCGCAAGTTCGATGGAACCCAGACGCGCGATCTCACGACGCAGGAAATCAAGCAGATCGGCGGACGCGCCGGACGCTACGGACTGCATGAGGACGGAATCGTGGGCGTGCTGGCCAATGCCGGGAGCCCGAATTTCATCCGCGCGATGCTGCATGCGCCGCCCGAGCCGATCACGGAACTGCGCCCGCTGGTGCAGCCCGACGCCGATATCGTGCGCGCGGTGGCCGACGAGATCGGATCCGAAAGCCTGTATGGTGTGCTGGCCCGAATCAAGCGCGCCGTGCTGCGGCCGGACGATCCCAACTACCGTCTCGCGGACATGGAGCAGGCCGTGGCGATTGCGGCAAACCTGGAGGGCGTGGACGGTCTCGACCTGTCGCAGCGCTGGACCTATGCCATGTGCCCGGTTGACGAACGGGACAACGGCATCGTCCGCCTGACGCACTGGGCGTCGGATCATGCAGCGGGTCGCAGGGTTCAGCCACCGGGCACCGGCCATCTCGTGGCCCCATCGCAGGCCAGCCGGCAGGAACTCGAGCGCGCGGAAAAGCGCCACAAGCGCCTCGTTGCATGGCGCTGGATGGCCCAGCGTTTCCCCGAGACCTACGCCGCGATCGACGACGCGGAAGCGAACACGGCCACGCTGAACGACTGGATCGAAGCCGTCCTGCGCCAGCACAGCCGCGGACGCGAACACAGGGAAGACAGCCGGGCACCGCGTTCGGGGCCGCGCAAGAGCGGCGGACGGGACAGGAGCAGCAGACGACGCGGCTGACATTCCGCCAGACGCGGGCTCAGACCACCGGTTCGGGACTGATCCGGTCAAACGGGCCATGAACATATGGCCCGACGACTTTACGCGGTGGCCGCTCCGCCGATCGCAGCCAGCACATGGGCCGGCTCATACGGTTTCGGCAGAAAGACCCCGCCCAGCGGCATGTCGCCGGCCTTCGGGTGCCGTGCACCGGACGTCACGATCACCTGGATGTCGGGATATGCCTCACGTACGGCTCCGACCAACCTGACGCCGTCCATGCCGATCGGCATGGATACGTCGGTGAAAAGCGTGTCGATCTCGGGATTGCTCTTGAGCAGGCGAAGAGCCGTGCGGGCATTCGGCGCCTGATGCACGCTATGGCCGGCTTCCTTGAGCAGTTCGACTGCAAGGAGGCGCACCAGCGCATCGTCTTCCACGACGAGGACGGTGCGCGGTGTCGCGCCAGCGGGTCGCCGTTCAGTCATTCTGCGCTCTTTTTCGTTGCCGTTCTCGGTCGAACGTCAGCGTGCCACCGAACGTTCATGGAGCGCGCAAAAAAGTTCGAAGAGCGCGGATGTTACGCGGAGGCGGCACTCAGATCCTGCAAAACGCCTCAGGATTATCGATCCAGCGAAATACAGAGGGCCGATCACCCGGAAATTCGGCGCACATCCTGCTATCTTGAGAGAGGCGGGTGCAGGCGCCTGCTCCATTCCGGCGAACTTTACGCCCCGAGATAAAGTCGGGTCGATCCGAAAGATCAGCCAGCCGGAAATCCCTGCGGGGCGCCTTGCCAAGTCAGACGCGCAACACATCAGGCATCTGAGGCTGGCGACGGCATCCGAACATGAGCTGCGTATTGCTCATACCAAGGAGCCTGCAGCGGCCCACTGGTTCCCGTCCATGCAAGGTGCACGGCGCGTCAGGGAACGCCGCCATCCAGAATTTCCGCTTCGGCCAGGCCCGACCTGGGCGTTCAAACAACGTGGCGCCGCCCGGGGCAATGCGTCCGCCACAATATACAACCCGACTTGCCGCCCCTGCCCGGGAAGGATCAGCCGATGATTTCGAGACCGCCCATATAGGGACGAAGCGCCTCCGGCACTTCGATCCGGCCGTCGTCCATCTGGTAGGTCTCCATCACCGCGATCAATGTCCGGCCCACGGCAAGGCCCGAGCCATTTAGAGTGTGGACAAACGCGGGGCCGCCCTCCGCGCGATAACGGGCATTCATGCGCCGTGCCTGAAAGTCGCGCGTGTTCGAGCAGGAGGAAATCTCCCGCCACGCGCCCTGCCCCGGCAGCCACGCCTCGAGATCGAACGTCTTCGCCGCGCCGAACCCGGTGTCGCCGGCACACAGCAGCATCCGGCGATAGGCAATGCCCAGGCGCTCCAGTACGGTCTCCGCCGCCCGCGTCATGCGCTCGTGCTCGGTCTCGCTTGCATCCGGTGTCGTGACCGACACGAGCTCGACCTTGTAGAACTGGTGGCTGCGCAGCATGCCACGCACATCGCGTCCGGCCGCACCCGCTTCCGACCGGAAACACGCCGACAGCGCGGTCATCCGACGCGGCAGCGACGCCGCCTCCAGAATGTCGCCTGCAACGCTCGCCGTAAGCGGCACCTCCGCAGTCGGGATCAGCCAGCGTCCATCTTCCGTGCGGAACGACTCCTCGGCGAATTTCGGCAATTTGTCGGTGCCGTACATCGCCGCATCGTTGACCAGAAGCGGCACCTGGGTTTCGGTGTAGCCGAACTCCGTGGTGTGCAGGTCGAGCATGAACTGCCCGAGCGCACGGTCCAGACGCGCCAGGGCCCCGCGCAGCACGACGAAGCGCGTGCCGGCCAGCTTGGCGGCGGTCGGAAAATCCATCATGCCCAGCGCATCGCCCAGCTCGAAATGCTGTCGCGCGAAGTTCGGCCGCCGGACCTCGCCCCACTGCTTCACGACGACATTCTGCGTCTCGTCCTCGCCGTCGGGCACGGACGGGTCGAGCCGGTTCGGCAGGGACGCCAGACGGGCATCGATCTCGCTCTGGGCGGCGGCGGCGCGTGTTTCCAGCGCCGTCATCTCGTCACGCAGACGCACGGCCTCGGCCTCGAGCGCGCTTGTGTCAGTACCCGCCTTCTTGCCCTGGCCGATCTCGCGCGCCAGCGTCTTGCGCCGGGCCTGCTGATCCTGAAGCGCCGTCAAAGCCGCGCGGCGTTCCTCATCCAGCGAAACGATATCCGCAGCCTGCGCGGGAAGGCCCCGCCGTGCGAGGTCGGCATCGAAACCGTCGGGATCGGCGCGAAGGGCGCGCAGGTCATGCATGGATCTTACTCTGCTTCAAACTCAGGGATCCGGATCGGCTT
This sequence comes from Tanticharoenia sakaeratensis NBRC 103193, assembly GCF_000963885.1. Lineage (GTDB taxonomy): Bacteria > Pseudomonadota > Alphaproteobacteria > Acetobacterales > Acetobacteraceae > Tanticharoenia > Tanticharoenia sakaeratensis. The sequence goes on along the minus strand of NZ_BALE01000017.1, from coordinate 86,807 downwards.
TCGGTTCCACGATCCGGGCTGCAATAATGGAGATCTCGTAAAGCACCATAAGGGCCACAGCCAGACCGGTCATGGTGATCGCATCAGGCGGGGCCAGAATGGCGGCGGCCACGAACGCGCAGACATAGGCATAGCGGCGGAACTTGCGCAGGCCGCGGGTATTGATGATCCCGACCCGGGCCAGAAGCGACAGCACGACAGGCAGCTCGAACGCGATACCGAAGGCGAGGATCAGCTTCGTGACGAGGTTGAGATACTCCGAGACCTTGGCCTGCAGCTCGATCGAAACCCCGTTCGCGCCCGTCGTCTGAAACGACAGGAAGAACTTCCACGCCATCGGAAAGACCGCATAGTAGGCGACCGCCCCGCCGAGGACGAACAGTACGGGCGTTGCTACCAGAAACGGCAGGAAGGCCCGCTTTTCGTTCCGGTACAGACCAGGTGCGATGAAAATCCAGGCCTGCACCGCGATCATCGGGAACGACAGGAACGTCGCGCCGAACACCGCGACCTTCACATAGGTAAAGAAGGCCTCGTAGAGCGCGGTATAGATCAGGTGCGGCTGCTGCCCCTGCTGGCGCATGATCTCGCCGAGGGGGGCCGCGAGAAACAGGTAGATCTGGCCTGCGAAGTGGTAGCAGATCAGGAACGCCACCGCGAACGTCGCGATCGACCACAGCAGCCGCCGGCGCAGCTCCATCAGATGGTCGAGCAGCGGCATCGCCTGATCGTTGATCGGATTGTCGTCCATCGGCCTGCTATCGGACATCGTTGGTCTCCAGCGCCACGCGATGCCCCGCGTGGATCGCGCGCGGAGGCGGCACGATCGACGGGGCATGGTGACGCTTGCGATCTTCATACACGCGGCGCGCAACCGAGGGCGGCAGGATGGCCGGGCCGGTCACCTCGTCGCGCGGCGGCTCCACGTTCGTCGTGGTTGCCTCGGGCTGGACCGGCATCGTCTCGGGTGGCGTGAAGCCCGGTGCCGGCGCCGGATCGCGACGTTCGGACTCGAGCGAGTCCAGACTGTTGCGGATCGTGCGGTCGCCGTCGATCGCCTTCATGAACTGGCCGCGTACGTCGAACCGCTTGAGGTCCCTGAACTGCTCGCGGGCCTCGCCAAGGTCGGCCTCGCGGACCATGTCTTCGACATGCGTCTGGAATTCGCTCGCCATGCGGCGCAGCGACCTGATCCCGCGCCCGAGCGTCCGGATCGCGACCGGCATGTCCTTGGGTCCGATGAAGACCAGCGCCACGATGACGATCAGCGCGATCTCGGACCAGTTGAAGTCGAACATCGCCCTATCTCATCGAAAACCGGGCTGTCACACCCAAAAGCCGGCCCTGACCTATCATGGCACGTCGTTCGCGGGAACCACGTCCGCCGCGGCGTCGTCGGATGCGCTCCCAGCCTGCGTATCCAGGAGCGGCGCGGGCGCCACATTCGGCACGTCGAGCAACAGCTCCTCACGTCGCGGCAGCTGGCTGAGATCCTGCAGGCCGAACTGCTGCAGGAAACCCGTCCCCGTGCCCCACAGCACCGGACGCCCGGGCACTTCCTTGCGTCCACGCGGGACGATCAGGCTGTCCTCCAGCAAGGCATCCAGCACGTTCTGGCTGAGGGCCACGCCACGGATCGATTCGATATCGGTCCGGGTGCAGGGCTGGTGATAGGCGATCACCGCCAGCGTCTCCATCGCCGAACGGCCAAGACGGCGCGGCCGCTCAATGACGCGAGTCAGCGCCTGCGCAAGATCGGGACGCGTGCGGAACTGCCACCCGCCGGCTACCGGGACAGGCTCGACCCCGAACGTCTCGTAACGAGCGACGAACGCCTCCATCACGGGCGCAAGAGAAGCATCCTCGGCAATCAGGGCCTGGCCGACCAGCAGCGCGCGGATCGAGGATTCGCGAACCGGCTCCACGCTTGCGAACACCAGCGCTTCGACCAGCCGGAGGCACGCATCGAGTTGCTCTGCCGACAAGGCGATATTCACCCCATTGGATGGAGTCGCGTGCTCCTGCGCCGCCTCGCTCACGCCGCCTCCTCCTCGCTGAGGGCCTCGCCCGGGCGCAGCATGATCTCGCCGAAGGCTTCATCCTGCTTGAGTTCGAGTTCACCGCCGCGCGCCAGTTCGAGACTTGCCAGAAGCGCACCGGCCAGCGCGCCGCGCCGCCCCTGCGCATCTTCCAGTGTCTCGGGCAGGAACGCGGACAGCGCCTGCCAGCCCGGCATGGCCGCGACATCGCCGAGCATCGACCTCAGCCGCGACAACGCGTCCTGGACACTCCAGTATCGGCGCACCTTCGGGCGATACACGCGCCGGCCCGCCTGCCGGCGCACCATCGCGACATAGGCTGCGATCAGCGCGCCCGGCTCCGCAACGAGCCCGGACCGGTCATACGCGACGAGCGATTCCGCAGCACCCCTTGGATGCACGTCACGGCGCAGCTGCGGTCGCTCCCCGATCCAGGCGGCAGCCACGCGCATGCGGTCCAGTTCGATCAGGCGGTCCTGCAGGAGCGACGCGGCTTCCTCGGCATCCTCGTCCGGGGCTGCTTCGGCAGGCAGAAGCAGGCGCGATTTCAGCCAGGCGAGCCAAGCCGCCATGACCAGCCAGTCGGCTGCAAGTTCGAGCCGGATGCCACGCGCCTGTTCGACAACCGCCAGATATTGCTCGACCAGCGCCAGGATCGAAATCCGGGCCAGATCCACTTTCTGGGCGCGTGCCAGTTCCAGCAGAAGGTCGAGCGGGCCCTCGAAACCATCCAGGCTCAGATACGGCGCCGGGACGAGCTCGACCTCCTTACGCCTCGGCGGCTCAGGCCCGATGTCGCCGGACGCGCGCATCGGTCAGAATGCAGCCGGCGTGCACGCGACCTGCTCGGCACGCAATTTCGCGCAGAACGCACGCGAGGCAGCCAGATCGGCAAATCCCGAAACCCGCAGACGGTACAGCGTGCGTCCGCCCCGATCCACCGGAAGCACAACCGGACTCCGGCCCGAGAGCAGATCCGGCGCCCGATGCTGGAGGCGCGCCCACTCTTCATGCGCCTGAGCTTCGGTTTCGACCGCCGCAAGCTGCACCATGTGCTGGCCGCCTTGCGCGGCACCGCCGACATCCGTTCCGGTGTCGGCCCTGGCCGCATCGGGCGCAGGCTTCGCGGCAGGCGCCGGCTGGCGCGACGGTACAGCAACAGGAGTTACCGGTGCCTCATGCGAAGACGGTGTCGCCTGTGCGGGTGCCGCGTGAGGCGCAGGCGAAGGCGCACTGGGGGCATGAGCGGCGGGCGATGACGCCTGTGCCGGCGCATCGGCAGGGGCCGATGGTAACGTCCTGTCATCCGATGGCGAGGCGGAGGCTGTAGCCTGCGACGGCGTTGCCTTCGCGCCGTCCGCGTCCGCGGATCTGGCGCTGCCAGCATCGCCACCGGTTGCCGGCGGCGTGGTGCCATACTGACGTGCGAGCGCCGTCGGATCAGGTTGCTCGGGGCCCGGCGCCAGATGGGCATCGCCGTGGCCCGTCATGTCGGTCTCGGCACCCGAGCTGTCCGCGACTTCCATCCCACCCGGATTGACCGGCTTGACCCGCACGGGGCCTGGCGGCGGTCCGAGCACCGGGATGCCACCCCGATGGCCGGACATCAGTGTCCACCCGCCGACGGCCGCCAGAAGGACCGCGCCGATACCGGCCGCGGCATAGATCAGGCGCCGTGTCCACGCATCGACGTTGAACGGACGCCCGGCCGACGCACCCGCTGACGGGCGGCGCGGTGCGCGGTCGTCATCATAATCAGCACTCATGCGTTCGCGCGCGGCACCCGGCGGCCGACGTGGCGCGCCGGGCGGATCACCGCGCGTGACGTCGTCCGGCCGACCGTCGTCGGGACGCATGCTGTCGCGGCGCGGATCGCGCCGGTCGGAAGGGCCGTATCCGCTCACCGCATCTCCTCGACCGGGGTCACGCCCAGCAGCACCAGACCGCAGCGGATCACGCTCGCGGTGGCTTCGACCAGCGCCAGACGCGCCCGGGTTCCCGTCTCGTCATCATCCTGAAGGAACCGCAACGTGGTCTCGTCGCGCCCCTTGTTCCACAAGGCGTGGAAATCGGCCGCGAGCTCACCGCAGAAATAGGCGATGCGATGCGGCTCACGCGCCTGTGCCGCACCTTCCACCACGCGCGGGAACGTCGCCATCCGCCGCAATACCGCAAGCTCCGCATCTGCGGTCAGGGGCGACAGATCAACCTGCGCCAGAGCCTCCGGCGCGACGGCCGGCTGCCCCAGCAGCTCCGCACCAGCGCGCAACACGGAGCGGCAGCGCGCGTGCGCGTACTGGACGTAGAACACCGGATTGTCGCGTGTCTGGGCGACGACGGCATCGAGATCGAACTCCATCTGCGCGTCGGCCTTGCGGGTCAGCATCGTGAACCGTACCGCGTCCCGTCCGACCTCGTCGATCAGGTCGCGCAGGGTCACGAATGTGCCCGCGCGCTTGGACATGCGCACCGGCTCGCCGCCTTTGACGATGCGCACGATCTGGCACATCACGACTTCGAACTCGGTCTTGCCCTCGGTCAGCGCGCTGACGGCCGCCCGCATCCGCGACACGTAACCGCCGTGATCAGCGCCGAGAACGTCGATCAGCGCATCGGACGACCGGGCCTTCTGCGCATGATAGCCGATATCGTTCGCGAAATAGGTGTTGGACCCATCGGATTTGCGCAGGGCGCGATCGGTGTCGTCCCCGAACTGCGTGGAGCGGAACAGCGTCTGCGGGCGCGGCTCCCAGTCGTCAGGCGTCTTGCCCTTCGGCGGCTCCAGCACGCCCTCGTAGAGCAATCCCTTCGCATCGAGTGCCGCGATTGCCGCATCCACCCCGCCTCCGGCCAGCACCTCGGCTTCCGAGCTGAAGACCTCATGCGTGATGCCGAGCGCTGCGAGATCATCGCGGATCATGCCCATCATCTGTGCCAGCGTCTCGGCACGAACCGTGTCGAACCACAGCGATGGCTCGGCAGGCGCGCCGTTCTCGCCAGCCAGGGCCCGGCCATGAGTACGGGCCAGCGCCTCTCCGATCGGGATCAGATACTCGCCGCGATACTGCAGGCCGGTGGGGGCCAGCGCGCCGAACGCGTCCTCGTCCACCTGCGTGCCGATCGCCTGAAGATAGCGCCAATAGGCGGCCCAGGTGAGTGCTGCAACCTGCGCGCCCGCATCATTGATGTAGTATTCCCGGATCACCGCGTGACCGGTCTTTTCCAGAAGGTTCGCGAGCACGTCGCCCACGACCGCGCCACGCGTGTGACCGACATGCATCGGGCCGGTGGGATTCGCGGAGACGTATTCGACATTGATCCGCCGACCGGCCCCCATGCGGGAGGCACCGAAGCGGGCACCGGACGTCAGCGCATCCTTCGCCACGCGGTGGAAGGCCGCAGGTTTGAGCGTCAGGTTCACGAAGCCCGGACCCGCGGCTTCCGCACGCGCCACGTCCGGGCGCTCCGCGAGCAGGCGCGACAGGTCCTGCGCGATGTCGGCAGGCTTGCGCCGCGCGGTCTTGGACACCAGCAGGGCAGCATTGGTGGCCATGTCACCATGCGCGGGATCACGTGTTGTCGTCACCTCGACCCGCGCCAGCACCTCGTCCGGCACGCCGGGCACGACGACGCGCAACGCATCGCAGACCTGGGCTTGGAGTTCGGTGAAGAGGCAGTCCGACATAGTGTGATCCGATCAGAAAGGAATGGCCGTTCTTGCGGCAGCCCCGGCCGAAGCGCAACAGCACTTGCCCTTGCGAACAGCAAAACCCGCGAGGCAGACAGCAGCGCACACGCTTGCGCATGGCTCGTCTCGAGCGCGGCACGGTGCCCTTTGCCCGCCTTCAGCTCTCACGCAACGCACAGGTACGCCAGCGGGCAGAATACGAAATCCGGGCGCACTGCGATATCACGTGCTCACCAGGCTTCGCAGTCAGGGCGCGCCCGTCGAGCGCCGCGACGAACGAATGATGTCAGGGTCCCTCATGACAGCATCGATCCGGCCGCGCAGTACTGTCGGATCGGGGAATGGTGCGGAACCTGCTGCATTGCCAACCGATCTCCAGATTGGCCGGAACAACAGATGCGAAGAGTGCACGGACTTCATGCGCCATGCGGAGACGCAGGCTCGGTCCATCCTGCACGGAACATTCCCTTACCCGAGGGCCGAAAGCTCCGTCAGGCGCCGGTGTTCTTCCATCGCGAACCGGTCCGTCATGCCTGCGATGTAGTCAGCCACGATTCGGGCGCGCCCAAACGGGTCCGCCTCCTGTGTGCGCGCGCGCCAGAGATCGGGCAGCAGGCTCGGGTCCTCGAACAGCACCGAGAAGAGATCGCCGGTAACCAGCCGCGCCTTGCGGGTCATGCGGTTGACACGCCAGTGCCGGTAGACGCGTGCATACAGGAACTTGCGCACGGCCGCATTGGCCTGCGCGACCTCATCGCTGAACCCGACGAGCGGAACGGCCGAAAGGCGCACGTCATCGGCACTACGCGGCTTCGCCGCGGCAAGATTGGCCCGAGTCTGTGCCGTCAGGTCGGATGCCAGCGCATCGATGACGCGTCGCACCATCTCGTGCCGCAGGCGCTGGCTCGCATCGGCCGGATCCGGCGCCCGATACGCGCTGCCTGCAGCCCGTGCCTGTGCCAGCGCCGAACCGACGAGCGGCAGTCCTTCGAGATCGTCGAAACATAACAGGCCTGCACGAATCCCGTCGTCTAGATCGTGACCATGATAGGCGATGTCGTCCGACAGGGCCGCGACCTGCGCTTCTGCCGACGCGTGGGTCTGCAGCATCAGCCCATGGCGGTCCGCATATTCCGCCAGATAGGGCGACGGATTCCTGACGGGACCGTTGTGCTTGGCGAGGCCCTCAAGCGTTTCCCATGTCAGGTTCAGCCCGTTGAATGCGTAGTATCGGGCTTCGAGATGGGTCACGAGGCGAATGGACTGCGTGTTGTGATCGAAGCCGCCGAGGTCCTTCATGGCCGCCTTCAGGGCATCTTCGCCGGCATGCCCGAATGGCGTGTGACCGAGGTCATGGGCCAGCGCCAGCGCCTCCGTCAGGTCCTCGTCCAGCCCGAGCTGACGTGCGATCGAGCGCGCGATCTGCGCCACTTCCAGCGAATGGGTCAGCCGCGTGCGGAAGAAATCGCCCTCGTGGTTGACGAAGACCTGAGTCTTGTACTGAAGGGTGCGAAAGCCCTGCGAATGGATGACGCGATCACGGTCACGCTGCCATGGCGTCCGGCTCTGCGCTTCGGGTTCCGGATGCAGACGCCCCCGGCTGCCTTGCGCCTGCACCGCATAGGCGGCCACTTCGCGTCCGTTGACCATCGTCTCCCTCTCCCGCTCGGGCAATCCTCGCAGACAATGCTTAAAGGCCCGTGAACGCAATACGCCCTGAGCCACACTTCCGATACCGGCATGTGCGCACTATATCTGGGCGTCATTTCCCCCCGATCGCATGAGCGAGACCTCCCGACCATGAGCGATACGACCACGAACGACCCAATGACGGTCTCGTTTTCCGTGACAGAGCGTGCTGCGGCCCGAATCGGCGAGATCGTGTCCCAGCAGCCGGATCCCGATGGCCTGATGCTGCGCGTCGCGGTGCTGGCGGGCGGCTGCAACGGCTTTCAGTACCAGTTCAAGCTCGAGCGCGAGCAGGCCGCCGACGACGCGGTCTTCGGAGATGGCCCGTCGCGCGTCGTGGTCGATCCTGTCAGCCTCGATCTGCTCGGCGGCGCGGCGCTGGATTTCTCCGACAAGCTGATGGGGGCCCATTTCAGCGTCATCAACCCCAACGCCGCATCATCCTGCGGCTGCGGCACAAGTTTCTCGCTCGCGTAATCCATATCCCTGATGAAGATCGCGACCTGGAACATCAATTCCATCCGCACGCGCGCAGATGCGGTGCTCGAATGGCTCGAGCGTGTACAGCCCGATCTCCTGTTCCTGCAGGAGATCAAATGCACGGATGAGCAGTTTCCCTCCCTGTTCGCGGAGCACGGATGGCACGCGGAGACGGTCGGGCAGAAGGCCTATAACGGGGTCGCGGTCCTCTCCCGCACGCCGCTGGACGTCACCACGCGTGCCCTGCCGGGTCTGGACGGAGCGGTCGCCGAACAGGCCCGTTACATCGAGGTGGCTTTCGGCGACCTGCGCGCAGGCGGCCTGTATCTGCCAAACGGGAATTCAGGCGGTGACGGCGGATTTGCGGGCAAGATCGCCTTCTTCGATGCGCTTGCGGCGCGGGCACGTGCCTTTCTCGAAAACGATCAGGATGCGATCTTTCTGGGCGACTACAACGTCTGCCCAACCGATGAGGACTATGCCCCCGGTGCGTTGGCGCCGGACGACGCGCTGGTGCGGCCCGAAACACGGGCAGCCTGGAGACGGCTCGTCTGGTCGGGTCTGACGGACGCCGTGCGTGCCCTTCGACCCTCAGGCCGGGCCTATACGTTCTGGGACTATCAGGCGGGATGCTGGGATCGGGATCGCGGATTGCGTATCGACCATGCCCTGCTGACGCCCCGCATGGCGGAACGGCTGCAGGACGTGGCGATCGATCGCGACGCACGCGGCCGACCTCAGCCGTCCGATCACGTGCCCCTCGTCGTCACGCTGGGCGACGACTGAGAGACCACGCAAAAACACTCAGTACGGGCGATTGTACCCGCCCGGGCGCGACCAGCGGCCCGCATGCCAGACATAGCCACGCGGCCCCCAGACCCAGTGACCCGCGGTCCAGTTCCAGTGCGGGCGCGGAGGCGGCACGCGCTCGTAGCGCGGCGGCGGCGGCGGCGGACGGCCATGACCGGGCGGCGGCGGAGGAGGCATCTGGGCAGAGGCCGGGCTGATTGTTGCCACGCCAAGACCAAGCGCGGACACAGCAAGCGAACCCGCTGCCAGACGCCGCATCATCGTTTTCATCGTTGTCATCGTCTCCTCGAACGGTCGCAATCCGCGACCGCTACAGAGAACGCATGTGACACCAATTCGTGGTGCGATCGTGTCACATTTCTGCCGAGGCGTGGCGACGTGTGCCGGAATGTAACAGTTCACTCCGGGCGAACGGTGACCTTCGGCTTCGGCAGATCGAGCGCGAGCGACAATTCCTTCAGGCGCGCGGGCTCGACGGCGGCAGGTGCGCCCATCATGAGGTCTTCGGCCTGCTGGTTGAGCGGGAACAGCGTGACTTCGCGGATGTTCGGCTCGTCCGCCAACAGCATGACCATGCGATCGACACCGGGCGCCGAACCGCCATGAGGCGGTGCCCCGTAACGGAAGGCGTTCAGCATGCCGCCGAAGCGTGCCTCGACATCGTCGGCCGAATAGCCTGCGATCTCGAAGGCCCGCAGCATGACTTCAGGCAGATGGTTCCGGATCGCGCCCGACGACAGTTCGATCCCGTTGCAGACGATGTCGTACTGATAGGCCTTGATCGTCAGCGGATCCTGCGTGTTCAGCGCCTCGAGGCCGCCCTGCGGCATCGAGAACGGGTTGTGCGAGAAGTCGATGCGCCCCGTGTCCTCGTTCAGCTCGTACATCGGGAAATCCGTGATCCAGCAGAAGCGGAATGCGCCCTGCTCGATCAGATCCAGTTCCTGCGCGATCTTCGTGCGCGCAAGACCTGAGAACTTGACGAACGCATCACCCGAACCTGCGGCAAAGAACACGGCATCGCCCGGCTCGAGGCCACAGGCACTGCGGATCTGCTCCACCCGCTCGGCCTCGAGGTTCTTCGCGATCGGCCCCTTTGCCCCTTCGGTCGCATCGAACTGGATGTAACCCAGGCCACCCGAGCCGTTCTCGCGTGCCCAGGCATTGAGCTTGTCGAAGAACCCACGCGGGCGATCGGCCGCACCCGGCGCCGGAATGGCACGGATCGAGCCGCCCGATGCCGCGATCTTCGCGAACAGGCCGAAGCCCGAGTTCGCGAACGCGTCCGTGACTTCCGTGATCTTGAGAGGGTTGCGCAGATCCGGCTTGTCCGAACCATAGTCGCGCATGGCGTCGAGGTAGGGGATCCGCACGAAAGGCGCCGTGCTGACCGTGCGCCCCTGCCCGAACTCCGCGAAGACGCCGCTCAGGACGTCCTCGAGCACCGCAAACACCTCGTCCTGGGTCACGAACGCCATCTCGAGATCGAGCTGGTAGAACTCGCCCGGGCTGCGGTCGGCGCGCGAGGCTTCGTCACGGAAACACGGCGCGATCTGGAAATAGCGATCGAAGCCGGCCACCATCAGGAGCTGCTTGAACATCTGCGGCGCCTGCGGCAGCGCATAGAACTTGCCCGGGTGCAGACGTGCCGGGACGAGGAAATCGCGCGCACCCTCGGGCGACGAGGCCGTCAGCAGCGGCGTCTGATACTCGTGGAAGCCATGCTCGATCATGCGGCGGCGCAGGCTCGCGATCACGTCCGATCGCAGCAGGATGTTGCGACGCACCTTCTCGCGGCGCAGGTCGATGTAGCGATACTTGAGGCGCAGGTCCTCGGGATAGTTCTCGTGTCCCGCGACCTGGAACGGCAGCACGGCGGCCTGCGAGCGAACCTCGAGCTCACGCGCGCGCAGCTCGATCTCGCCGGTCGGCAGGTTCGGATTGACCGTGCCCTCGGCGCGGAGCACGACCTCGCCCGTCACGGTGATCACGCTCTCGACGCGCAGCTTCTCGGCGGTCTCCAGCAGCGCGGTGCCGGCGGGAATGACGATCTGCGTCACACCGGTCTGATCGCGCAGGTCGATGAACAGAAGCCCGCCATGGTCGCGCTTGCTGTGGATCCAGCCCGACAGGCGCACATTCGATCCGGCATCGCTCGCGCGCAGTGCGGCACAGCTATGGGTGCGGTAAGGATGCATGGGCGGAACTTCCTGTCGATCGGGGTCAGACGGCGGCGCAAAACGGGCGGTCATGAAACTGGCCGCAATGAGCCGCCCGCGGCGCGCGCTGTCAAGCGGTCGCCCGCGTGCCTGCGCCGGCCGCCGGTCAGCTATCCTGTGCGACCGAGTCGAAATCGACGGCGGCCTGCGCCATGACGGCCGCCCGCCCTGCCCCGACCAGCCCCACGGCCCGTCCCTTCTGGCGCAGGATCGCCAGGAAATCGAAATCCTGCAGGCTGCCGTCGATGTCCACGGCATCGAAACTGTCCGGCCAACCCAGATATTCCAGTTTCTTCCCGTGCTGCTGGGTCCAGAACCACGGCGTCGGCAAGGCGGGCGGCGTTTCGTCAAGGATGGCTGCCGCCGCGATCCGGGCCTGCGCCTGAGCCGTTCGCCAGTGCTCGATCCGGACCGGGTGTCCGTCATGTGACATGCTTGCGATGTCGCCGACTGCATGGACGTGATCTGCCACGCGCAGGAAGGAATCGACCCGCAGACCGCCATCCTCGGCGTGGGAAAGCCTCGTGAACGCGTCGAGCGACGGCCTCGCACCGATACCGACCAGCACGGCGTCGGCTCGCAACTCGGTGCCGTCATCCAGCACGACGCCGCTGACCCGGTCCTGTCCCTGAATGCGTTCGACGGAACGGCCGCCGATAAAGGCGACGCCGTTCTCGGCATGCAGCGCGCGCAACCGTTCGCCGATCTCGCGGCCGAACTGTTTTTCGAACGGCACCTTCGTCTGACCGACAACAGTCACGCCGACGCCGCGCTGTCGCAGGGCGGATGCGGCCTCCATGCCGATGAAGCTCGCGCCGATCACCACGACGGATCCTGCCGGATCAACGGTCTCGATGATCTGTGTTGCATCCTCCTGGGTGCGCAGTGTCAGGACACCGGGCAGGTCGGCGCCGGGCACATCGATCGTCCGCGCGACCGAGCCCGTCGCAATGATCACATCATCGCCCTGCAGACGGTCCCCGCTTTCCAGCGTGGCGGTCCGGGATGCCGCATCGAAAGCGGTGATCCTGCCCGTGATGCGCGTGATGCGGTTCTCTTCGTAGAACGCGACAGACCGCAGCGGAGGCGCGGACGCCTTCGGATCGTCCTTGCCGATCGTCATCTTGCTGAGTGCCGTGCGATCATAGGGTGCGGTCGCCTCGGCCGAGACCATGGTGATCTTTCCCGCGAACCCCTTCTCCCGCAACGCGCACGCGGCAGCCACGCCGGCCGCACCGGCGCCGAGTATCAGCACGCTTTTCTGCTCGGCACACCTGGCAGGCTCGGCTCGCTCGATCTCGGTCAGGGCCACGAGCACGCGACCATCAACCACTTGAACCGGGTATTGCGGCAGGGGATCGAGCGCCAGAGGTTCGCGCAGCGCACCGTCCGCTGCATTGAACGCGGCCTTGTGCCATGGGCAGACGAGCCAGGACTCGTCTCCGGCCGCGCAGAGCGCCCCCTGCTCCATCGGTGCGCCCTTGTGCGGACATGTCCCCTTGAATGCGCGGATCGTCTCTCCGTCCCGGATAAGAGCGACTTTTCGGTCTCCGATCGTAGCGCCTGCAATCTGTCCCGGTGCAACGTCTGCTTCCGCGATGACATCATGAAATAACGCACTGGTATCGATCATCAGGCATCTCCGCTGGCCGTTCCGCAAATGCGAACGCCCCGACCCCGACGATGGATGCGAGAGTTCCGAACACAAAAAACCCGGCGCACCCCGATCAGGGAGTGCGCCGGGTCATGTCCCGGACATCAGGTCAGGATGACCTGGCAGGGTGCCTTGCGATCAGAACTGATCGTCGCCCCAGCCGCCGCCGCTGTCACCGAAGCTGCCGGCGTCGAAGCCCGGATCGACATCCGTGCCCGCGCCGCCGAACGGATCGGCACCCGAGTCGCCATAATTGTTGATGATGGTCTCGTTGCCGCCGCCAGCGCCACCGAAGCCGCCGCCCAGGCCGTCATGGTGGCCGCTGAACAGCCCCTCGAGCGCGTTGGCCGTCAGCATGCCGCCCGCAACGCCTGCTGCCGTGGTCAACGCCGAGCCGAGGAAGCCCGAGCCGCGGCTCTGGAACATGCCGGGCTGATAGCCGGGCGGGAAACTCGCCTGCGGAGGCGGCGGTGCCGCGTAGCCCTGCTGGCCGCCCCAGCCCGGAGGCGGCGCGGCCTGCTGCTGCCGGTTGCCGCCACCGAAGAGGCCACCGAACAGACCGCCGCCACCGCCGGACGCACCGCGCTGCTGCTGAGACTGCGCCAGCTGGCTCTGGGCCTGCTGAAGCTGGAACTCGAGCTGGCGGATGCGGTTCTGCGCTTCCACGAGCGCTGCTTCCTGCACGACAGCCATCTGCGTCACGCGGTAGCGCGCCTCGGGATAGCGCTGGAAGTTCTCGGCGATGAAACGATCGGCTTCGGGATCGATCGGCGGCAGGCTCGGTGCCTGTGACGAACCACCGAAAGCGCCGCCGGACGGTGCACCGCCGACCCGCGCCACGAACCGGGCGATCAGATCGCGTTCTTCGTTATTCATTCTCAGACACTCCGCACAATTCGGATGAAAGCCGCATACGGCTTCCTGAAACGATTCCAATGTGGCGATGCGATGACGCGCGAGCAAGATGCAGGTTCCAGCAGAGCCTCGCGCGTAGCCGTTCGCCGGGACACATCCTTGTGGCGTTCGGCACCCGCCACTAGGATGCAGCCCCTTTTGGTCCTGCCCCGACACCGGAGCCCGCCTCTTGACCCAACGTTCCGGCCGCGCCGATGCGCCCCTCTCGTTCCAGGCGCTGATCCTGCGCCTGCACCAGTTCTGGTCCGATCAGGGCTGCGCGATCCTCCAGCCCTACGATACCGAACTGGGCGCCGGCACGCTTTCTCCGCACACGACCCTCCGCGCGCTTGGCGATGCTCCGTGGAAAGCGGCCTATGTGCAGCCCTGCCGCCGCCCGTCGGACGGACGCTATGGCGACAACCCGAACCGCCTGCAGCACTATTATCAGTATCAGGTGCTGTTGAAGCCGACGCCCGAAGAGAGCCAGAACCTCCTGCTCGAGAGCTATCGCGCGATCGGCATCGATCCGGACCTTCACGACATCCGTTTCGTCGAGGACGACTGGGAAAACCCGACGATCGGCGCCTGGGGCCTGGGCTGGGAAGTCTGGTGCGACGGCATGGAGGTGACGCAGTTCACCTACTTCCAGCAGGTTGGCGGTATTCCGGTCACGGTCCCGTCCACGGAACTGACTTACGGGCTCGAGCGTCTCGCGATGTACGTTCAGGGCGTCGAGAACGTCTACGACCTCGATTTCAACGGTCGCGGTCTGCGCTACGGCGATGTCTTCAAGCGCGCCGAGTTCGACTACTCGCGGCATAATTTCGAGCTGGCCGATACCGACATGCTGATGCGCCATTTCCGCGATGCGGAGGCGGAATCCGTCCGACTGGCCGAGGCCGGCGTGGCGCAGCCCGCCTATGACCAGTGCGTCAAGGCGAGTCATCTGTTCAACCTGCTCGACGCGCGCGGCGTGATCTCGGTATCCGAACGCGCGTCCTATATCGGGCGCGTCCGGACGCTGGCCAAGCTCTGCTGCGAGACGTGGCTGGCCCCTGAAGTCGCGGCCAAGGAGGCACAGACCAATGGCTGAGCTCCTGATCGAACTGTTCTGCGAGGAAATTCCGGCCGGGTTGCAGGCGCGCGCCGCGAACGACCTGTCGTCCCTTGTCACGCGCGCACTGGACAGCCTGAACCCGCGCGATGCGACCCCGGTCTGGGGTCCGCGCCGGATCGCGCTGATCCTCACGGTCGACGATGTCGTTCCCGCATCCACCCAGAGCGAACGCGGCCCGCGCGAAAGCGCGCCCGAGCAGGCGCTGGCCGGGTTCCTGCGCAAGCATGGCGCCACGCGGGAGATGCTGACGCAGGAGAACGGCTTCTGGGTGCTGAACCGCGAAATCCCGGCGGTCTCCGCACGCGACCGGATCGCAGCCGCCCTGCCCGATCTGCTCTGGCGTTTCCCGTGGCCGAAATCCATGCGCTGGGGCGATGAGGGCACCACGCAGTCCAGCTTGTTCACGTGGGTGCGCCCACTGCGCCGGATCCTGTGCCTGCTCGATGGGGCGGTGGTTCCGTTCTCGCTCGCGCGCGAGGGCGACGACGCGCATGGTCTCGCGTCGTCGGACCTGAGCGAAGGCCATCGTTTCCTGGCGCCCGAGCCGTTCCACGTGACGTCTGCCGCGCAGTGGCGGACAGAGCTGGCCGCGCGTCACGTCGTTGTGGAAGCCGCCAAACGGGAATCGCGGATTTCCGCAGGGATCGCGGCCCTGGCCGATGGTGCGGGGCTGCGCGTCGTGGACGATCCGGGTCTCGTCGAGGAAGTCGCGGGCCTGACCGAGTATCCCTCTCCGCTGCTCGGCTCGATCGATGCGGCGTTCATGGATCTGCCGCCTGAGGTCATGCAGGTCTCGATGCGGGTGAACCAGCGTTACTTCGCCCTGCGCACGGCCGAAGGCGCCGCTGCCCCGCATTTCGCGTTCGTCGCCAACATGACGTTCGCCGACGACGGCGAATTGACCATTGCCGGCAACGAACGCGTCCTGCGGGCCCGCTTCGCCGATGCCCGCCATTTCTGGGATCTGGATCGCGCACGCACGCTCGAAAGCCGCGTTGCGGCGCTCGATGCCGTTACGTTCCATGCGAAACTTGGATCGCAAGGTGCGCGCGTCGCCCGGATCGAACGCCTTGCAGCCGAGATCGCACCGCTGGTCGGTGCGGATCCGTCGCATGCGGCGCGCGCCGCGCGGCTCGCGAAAGCCGACCTCACGACCGGCATGGTCGGTGAGTTCCCCGAGCTTCAGGGCGTCATGGGCCGGTACTATGCGCTGCATGACGGGGAAGATGCGGCTGTCGCCGAAGCGGTTTCGGCCCATTATCAGCCCAAAGGCGCAGCCGACGACACGCCGCGCGCACCGGTCTCGATTGCCGTGGCCCTTGCGGATCGGCTCGATCTGCTGGCCGGCTTCTTCGCCATCGGCGAGACGCCGACCGGATCCGGCGATCCCTACGCGCTGCGTCGCGCAGCCCTCGGCGTCATCCGCATCGTGCGTGACAACGCGCTGCGTCTCGATCTCCGCGCGGTCATCACGGCGGCGGAAGGCGGCTTCCCCGACGCCATACGTCCTGCGGCGGATACCGGCCTGATCGCGTTCCTGGCCGACCGCCTGCGCGTCCAGCTCCGAAGCGAGGGAGCCCGGCATGACGTCCTGTCCGCCGTGCTCGCCGGCGGTCTCGACGGCGATCTAACGCGCCTGCTGGCCCGGACCGAAGCACTCGCGGCCATGCTGGAAACGGAGGACGGGCGGAACCTGCTGGCAGCCAGCAAGCGGGCCGCCAACATCCTGAGGATCGAGGAGAAGAAGGACGGCCCGCATGATGGCCGGCCGGACCCGTCGCTCTATCGCGAACCTGCCGAGCGCGGGCTGGCCGAGGCGCTGACGGAGGCCGTCCCCACCATCCATGCTGCCCTGATGCATGAACGCTTCGATGAAGCCATGCGGGCCGCGGCCGGGTTGCGACCCAGCCTCGACCGGTTCTTCGAGCACGTCACGGTCAACGATGCCGATCCGGCTCTGCGCGCCAACCGCCTGGCGCTGCTCGCCGCGCTGCGTCACACGCTGACGCCGATCGCCGATTTCGGGCAGATCGAGGGCTGACATGAAAACGCCCCTGCCGGCCGGGCCAGAGGGGCGTTTTCACGCGCGGTCGGATCAGACCTTGTCGACCGACGCCTTGTAGATCTTGTTCACGGCAATGGCGAGCGTGTCGTCGAACTGCTTCTCGTCCATCTCGTGGCGCAGGTCGCCGATCAGGGCGCGCGAGAAACTCGCGATCATCAGGCGGTTGTGGCTCAACCGCTCACAGGCGTCATCCAGCGGATAGCCGCCCGACAGCGCCACTACACGAACGATCCGCTCGTCCCGCGCAAGGTTGTCATAAAGGCCCGCAACCTCGGGGATCGTCAGCTTGAGCATGATCCGCGCATCGGACGGCAGCTTCTCGATCTCGGCCGCGATCGCATCATGCAACATCTGCTCGGCCTTTTTCTTGTCCGGACTGTCGATCAGGACTTCCGGCTCGAGAATCGGGACCAGCCCATGCTTGCGCACCTGCTCGCCCACCTCGAACTGCTGCCGCACGATGGCGGCAATGCCGGTTTCGGATGGCAGGCGGATGACCGAACGTTCCTTGGTGCCGAAAACACCGAGCCCTGCAGCCCGGGCCAGCAGGTCGTCGAGCCCTGGCATCGGCTTCATCAGCCGCACACCGTCATTCTCGGCCTCGAGCCCTTTGTCGATCTTCACGAACGGAACGACGCCACGCTCCCGCCAGAGATAGCGCGGGGTCGGCACTCCCTGGATCTCTCCGTCCATCGTCCGCTCGAAGAGAATGGCGCCGATGACCTTGTCGCCCGAGAAACAAGGCGCCGTGATGATGCGCGCGCGCATTTCGTGCATCAGCGCGAACATCTCTTCTTCGTTCGAATAGGCGCTCTCAGGGATACCATAGAGCTTGAGCGCGCCCGGTGTCGAGCCGCCGCTCTGGTCGAGGGCGGCGATAAAACCCCCTTTATCCGCCATCTGGGTCATCATCTCAGACATGCTCATGACACGCGTCTCCAAACGGGTTTCGTCCTGCCTAAGACGCGCGCGTGCCCCTTTGGATGCAACTCAACTTTGCCGGATCAGACCTGAACCAGACGCGCGGACCTGCCCCGCTGCACGAGCACGACGGCGTTCTGGCCGAATACGCGCGCCAGCCGTTTCGCAGGTGCCAGAGGCATGCAGACACCGGTCATCGGTTCCCACCACTGGCCAAGGCCGCCTCGCCCGGCAACCGACGGAACGTGCCGGAGTCGCTCGGCCAACGCGCACATCATGCGGGCGTTGATCCCGTCTGCCGCACGCCGCCCGCCGGGATTGCAGGCGCCGAGGATGACGAAGGCATCGCTTCGGAACGGCCAGGATCCGACAGGGCGCCTCCCGATCCTGACGTGCAGACCACCCGCCTCATACGCGCTGCGGGCGTAGGCCCGTCGCAGCGCAGGCGTCAGCGGGCGCACGGCCCTCACGGAGCCGCTCCGCGGCGCGTCCTCACTCGACCGTCGGCTGGTCGTGCGGCCCCAGCCGCTCGTTACGGTGAACATAAGCCGACAGCAGCAGTCCGAAGCCGAACATCATCGTCAGCATGGCCGAGCCGCCATAGGAAATCAGTGGCAACGGCACGCCGCCGACCGGGATCGCCCCCATGACCATCGACAGGTTGACCGCGCAATAGAGAAAGAAATCCATCGCGATCCCGAGACCGAGCAGCCGACCGAACTGATTGCGGCTGCGCAGGGCGATCAACATGCCGCCGAGGACCAGCAGACCCAGCAGGCCAATGACGGAGATCGCGCCGACATAGCCCCATTCCTCGCCGATCATGGTGAAAATGAAGTCCGTCTGCTTTTCAGGCAGGAAGTTCAGCTGCCCCTGCGTTCCATGCAGATATCCCTCGCCCCACATGCCACCCGATCCAAGCGCGATCTTCGACTGGATGATATTGTAGCCGGCACCCAAGGGATCGTGGTCAGGATGGAGGAACGTGTCGATCCGCGCCTTCTGGTAGTCGTGCAGATGGGCGTAGACGAACTTGCCCAGGAAGGGCACCGGCGCGACCAGGATCACGATCTGCCACCAGCGCATGCCCGCCGCGAAGAACAGGATCGCGCCAATCACCCCGATGATGGATGCCGTGCCGAGGTTGGGCTCCTTCAACACGAGGCCCACCGGCAGCAGGACGGCCACCGCCGCCGGGATCAGCCAGAGCGGATTGCCCATGCGGCGGTGCCCGAGCCTTGAAAACCAGCTTGCCAGCAGGAGCACGAGCGCAATCTTGGCGAACTCGGACGGCTGGAACTGCAGGCCGGCCAGATTGATCCAGCGCTCGGCCCCCTTCCCCACATGCCCCATGCGCAGCACGAGCACGAGAAGAGCCATCGCTACGATATAGATCGGTCCGGACAGGCGCATGAGAAGCCGCGGACTCAGCAAAGCTGTCCCGATCATCAGGACGAGGCCGAACCCGAACCGCGTCGCCTGCGGCGCCGCAAACGGCTTCGACGAACCACCGCCTGCGGAATACAGCGCCAGATACCCGACACCCGCCAGGGCACAGATCAGCAGCACGTAGAGCCAGTTGATCTGCCAGAGCTTGGACAGCAGGCGGAAGCTGGGCTCGGGACGCCAGAGCCGTTTCTCGTGGCGTAGCGGTCCCAGCATCAGAATTCGCCTAAGTCGTTCTCCGCGACGCGCTCGCCCGGCGGATGGATGTGGTTCACCGGATCCCGCATCAGCGTATCCGTCATGATGTCGCGGGCCAGCGGTGCTGCGGCATCGGCACCCGCATTGCCGTGCTCGATGACGACCGCAACCGCATAGCGCGGGGCATCGAACGGCGCAAAACAGATGAACAGGGCGTGCGGCCGGTCTTCCCACGGCAGATCGGCCGACTTGAAATGCCCCCCCTCGCGCACCGCGCGCGAGACGCGCCGCACCTGCGCCGAGCCTGTCTTGCCAGCCATCTGGACACCCGGCAGGTCCAGCTTCGCCTTCGGCGCCGTGCCGTCGGACGCATTCACGACCGCGAACATGCCCTGACGCACCACGTCGAGGTGGCCTGTCGGAATATCCAGCGCCGCGGCGGCATCAAGCGCGCCCAGCGGGTCGGCCTGTCCGTTTGTCTTGCGCACAAGATGGGGCTGGATCATGCGGCCGGACGCGATGCGCGACACATACGTCGCAAGTTCCATCGGCGTGACCTGGACGAAGCCCTGGCCGATCCCCGAATTGACCGTATCGCCACCGTTCCAGTGGAACCCGTGCGCCCGTCGCCAGTCCGGTGTCGGGATCACGCCCGTGCGGATATGCGGCAGCTCGATCCCGAGCTTCGAGCCAAGGCCGAAATCGTTGCCCATCGCCTTGATGGGGTCCATGCCGGTCGCCCGCGCGAGCTGGTAGAAATAGACGTCGCACGACAGCTTAATCGCATCATGCATGTCGATGTTGCCATGCCCCCACCGCGACCAGCAGTGAAAGCGCACGCCGCCCATGTCGTAGTAGCCCGGGCAGTGAAACCGCTCGGTCGGCGAAACGGACCCGGCCTTGAGCGCTGCCAGAGCCACAGCGGGCTTAAACGTCGAGCCCGGCGGGTACAGACCGGCCACCGTCTTGTCGATCAGCGGGGTCTCGGGATCGGATGCCCACTGTGCCCACTGGCCCCGGCTGACGCCGCTGTCGAACAGCGCCGGGTTGAAGGACGGCGTGCTGACCATCGCCAGCACCTCGCCGTTCCGGCAGTCCATGACGACGGCACTCGCGAACTGATCGCCGATCCGGTCGCGCACCATCTGCTGAAGGCCTACGTCCAGCGTCAGCGCGACCTGTGCGCCCTGCTGGCCCTCGACGCGATCCAGCTCGCCCATCACGCGGCCGCGCGCGTTGACTTCCATCTCGACGGAGCCCGGCGTGCCGCGCAGTACCGTGTCCTGTGTCTGTTCCAGACCGGCACGCCCCACGCGCATGCCCGGCAGCGCCATGGTCGGGTCGGCCGCGACATCGTGTTCATTGGCGGGCGCTACGTAGCCGACGACATGGGCGGTCAGCGGCCCCGAGGGATACTGGCGGCTCGAACCCACGTCGATCAGCACACCCGGCAGACCGGGCGCGTTCAGCTCGATCCGCGCCATGTCATCCCAGGACAGGAAGTCCTTCAGCGTGACCGGGACGTATTTGTGGACATGCTTCAGATCGCGTTCGATTCGCGCATGATCGCGATCGTCCAGCGCCACGATTTCGGAGAACCGTGCGATCGTCCCCACGATGTCCGTGGTTTCCTCGGGCATCAGCAGGGCGCGCCAGCTGACCTTGTTGCTGGCGAGCTGGGTCCCGAACCGGTCCACCACGATTCCACGCGCCGGTGCCAAAAGGCGCTTGCTGGTCCGGTTGCGTTCGGCAAGCTGGCTCAGATGCGCGCCGTTGGTCACCTGCAGATCGTACAGACGCCGCCCGAGCACGCCGAGAACGGCGGCCTGCCCCCCGAGCACGATCAGCGCACGCCGGGAGAAGACGCCGCGCACGGGGTTGCTCTGGTCCCGTTTCGGCATCAGGCGGCCGATCTGACGTTTTCTGAATTTCATGCCGGATGGTATCTCAGGCTCGCTCGGGGTTGGCGACCGTCCGGTTCGCCCACGCGAACACTGCGCTAAGGATCGGATAGATACCGATTGTCAGCGTCGTCTGGAAGAGGCTTGGCGCAGGTCCGAGCAGATGAAACGCCTCGACGGACGCCATCGTCCACTGGACCACGCCGGAAATCGTCGCCAGCACCGAGAGAATGGCCCATGTCGTCAGAAAGCTCGCCGCCGTCAGACTGTGACGTCCGAGATGGGCAATTCCATGCACCACCAGAAGCATGAACAGAATCGAGCCCGGCGCACCGAACGTCACCATTTCGGCAAACAGGCCAAGCGCGAAGACCGCCCATGGCGGCATCTGCCGCGGCCGCTGCGCCGACCAGAAAAACACGGTCCCGAACAGAACCGAGAACAGCAGTTCGGATTGTCCGGGCAGGCCCAAGGGCGCGGACAAGACGAGCGTCGAGAGGAACGCGAACCCGACCGGCGTTGCCGCCCGCAATCCTGCATCGGCCCGCTGCCGCAGACTGGCGCGCGGCTTGATTTCCGGTCTGATGCCGCTTCCGGAATGTTCCGCAACCATCGCGTCAGCCGAGCGACCGCTGCGGGAGATAACGGCCATCGAGCAGGCCGGATCGCGGCCCGGCCGGCCCGATGGCGCCGAAGGGTGCCGGCGCCGCAGCCGGCGCGCCGGGAGTGGGTCTGGTCGTGCCGCCCGCAGGCACGCGCCCCGGCGCCTCAGGCTCTGTGACTGGCCGCGTCGCATATTCGAAGACACGCACGATATCGAGATGGCCGAGATCGCCATCCGGCACCACCACGGGATCGCCCGCATGCCGGTAATGAACGCGTCCGACGGGCAGCCCCTGCGGCAGGCCGCCGTTCTGGGCGCCCGTGGTGACGCGTTCGCCTTCAAGTGGCGGGTTGTCCTGCGGGAAGAAGATCAGGCGCGGCAGTGCCGAGTTGTCGCCCGCCATGATCGCGCTGCCATGCGATGACGACAGGGCCACCGGAATCCGGCTGGCCTCGTCCGTGATCAGCAGGATGCGCAGCGTGCGTCCGCCGATCTCTGTCACGCGCCCGATCAGGCCGCCGGCATCGAGCGCCACGTCTCCGACATGTCCCTGATGGCCGGGGCCGACCTGCAGCAGGATGGCGCGTGCATAGACACCTCCGGCGTCACGGATGGCATGACCCGTGACGAAAGCCGGCGCATCGTCCGGGATCCAGTTCAGTGCGGCCTTGAGCTGCGCGTTTTCGTTCGCCAGCGCGACCGCCACGTCATACCAGCGTCGCAGCCCGTCGTTCTCCCGTCGAAGACGGGCATTTTCCGACGACAGATCAGCCGCCCCGCGAAGGTCCGTCAGGGCGGCGCGCACATGCTCTCCCGGCAGAACGAGAAGACCGTAGGCCGGGGCCAGAACATCCGCGACCGTCATGCGGGCCTGATCGATCCATCCGCGTCGCGCGAACCCCAGCATCACGAATCCCACGGCGAGCACGAACAATGCAGGCAGAACGAGCTTGCCCAGAGCCTGCCGCGCCTGGATCGACAACCACAGCACCCTCGATCAACCCCTCCGCTTGATCCGCCCCGGCCGGATGGCCGGATGGTTTCAGTACATGCTGGTCAGCACATTGCGCAGCTTGCGGATCTCCTCGAGCGCGCGACCGGTTCCCAGCGCGACGCAGGACAGGGCGTTTTCACCCACAGTGACCGGAAGCCCTGTTGCAAGACGCAGCACGTCGTCCAGACGATAGAGCAGCGCACCGCCACCCGTCAGCACGATGCCCTTGTCCACGATGTCGGCCGACAGTTCCGGCGGGCAGTTCTCGAGCGCTGTCGTCACCGCATCGACGATCTGGCTGACCGGCTCGGCAAGGCTCTCCGCGATCTGTGCCTGACTGACGAGAACCTCGCGCGGCACGCCGTTGATGAGGTCGCGTCCCTTGACCTCCTTGATCGGTCCCGGATCGCGCGGGTCATCCGGCATCATGGCGGAGCCAAGTTCGATCTTCAGCCGCTCGGCCGAACTCTCGCCGACGAGCAGGCTATGCGTGCGGCGGATGTAGGAGATGATCGCCTCGTCCATCTTGTCGCCGCCGACGCGGACCGAGCGGGCATAGACGATGCCGCCGAGCGAAATGACGGCGACCTCCGTCGTGCCGCCACCGATATCGACGATCATGCTGCCGGACGGCTCGGTCACAGGAAGGCCCGCGCCGATCGCCGCCGCCATCGGTTCCTCGATCAGCAGCACCTTGCGCGCGCCGGCGCTCTCGGCGCTCTCCTGGATCGCGCGACGCTCGACGGCCGTCGAACCCGACGGTACGCACACGATGATCTGCGGGCTGGCGAAGGCGCGGCGGTTGTGAACCTTGCGGATGAAATGCTTGATCATCTCTTCCGCGACCTCGAAATCGGCGATGACGCCGTCGCGCAGGGGACGAATGGCCGTGATGTTGCCCGGCGTGCGGCCAACCATCTGCTTGGCCTCTTCGCCGACCGCGAGCACCACCTTCTTGCCGCGGACATCGGCGATCGCCACGACGGACGGCTCATCGAGGACGATGCCGCGGCCTTTCACATAGACGAGCGTGTTGGCGGTGCCGAGATCGATCGCCATGTCGGCCGACATGAGACCCAGCAAACGAGAAAACATTGCAAGCCTCCAGGCTGACTCAAAACGCCCTGCCCGCAGGCTCGAGATGGCGATCCGGCGCAGGCATTAGCGGTGGCACCGGCGCGCGGCAAGAGCGCCGGGCAGAAAACCCGGCCCATATGTCACGATCCGGTAGCGATGCGCCCGAATTCGGCCCCATCCGCGTCACGTTCTGCCACGATCGGCCCGTTACAAAGGTCAGGCATCCGGCGGCGGCCGACGCGCTCCCACGCGCAACCCAATGGATCGCTCATCCGTTTATATCGCGACCGTGCCCGCATGCGACGAGCAAAACTACGTCGCCCCGGGAACGACAGGAGACCACATGATCATGTCACGTTCTAAGAGAGTATTTGCAACCGCCCTGACCTTGGCGACCCTGACGGTTGCGCCAATCGCGCTCAGCGGCTGCGGCGATCCGTATGATCCCGGCGCCCGTGCGGGTTCGGGAGCGCTCATCGGTGCAGGCGGCGGTGCAGCCATCGGCGCGCTGGCGGGCGGTGGACGGGGCGCTGCCATCGGCGCGCTGACAGGCGGTGCGGTCGGTGCAGCCGGCGGCGCGGCCACGACACCCAACCGTCGCGGATATTGATACGCAACGATGGACCGCGACTTGAATTACGATCAGACCCGCCACGGAGCTGCGTCATGAGCGACATCATGAACTACCTGAACGGACGCACGGCGACCCGCGCCGTCGTGCTGCTCGGTTGCGCACCGCTGATGCTGGCGGCCTGTGCCAATGACTACAACCCGGGCTCCCGCGCACTCGGCGGCGGCCTGATCGGCGGCGGGACAGGTGCTGCCATCGGCGCGCTCGCGGGCGGTGGCCGGGGTGCCGCCATCGGGGCGCTGGCCGGTGGCGTTCTTGGCGCCGGTGCAGGTGCCGTGACGACGCCGAACCAGCCGGGCGCCGGGGCCAATGGCTACGCGCAGCCGTATTATCGCCCGGCCTACGGCCAGAACAACTGGACGCAGGGCGGATACGGTTATGCAGCACCTCCGCCGCAGCAGGCTGCTCCGGCGCCGCAATACGGCTACGGCGCCAATGCAGCCCCGCCGCCCGCATACAACAATGCCTACCCGCAGGGCGGGTATCCGCAGGGCAGCTATACCCAGGGCGGCTACGGTTACGGCTACTGACAGGAAAAACCCCGGCGGATGTCTCCACCGGGGTTCTTTTTACTCAGACCCACTGTTCGCCTCAGGCGCTCAGCGCCTCCGGCTCGCGCCGCGTGCGCTTGGCAATGAGCTTGTTCAACGCATGAACATAGGCGCGCACGGCTGACACGACCGTGTCGGCGTCCGCCCCCTGTCCGTCCACGAGCTTGCCGGCTTCCTCCAGACGAACGGTCGTCCGCGCCTGGGCATCCGACCCTTCGGTGATGGCGCCCACCGAGTAGAGCGCCAGCGTGGCTTCATGCGGAAACAGCGCATGGACGGCGTTGAAGGCCGCATCCACCGGGCCATTGCCCTCGCGTGTCGCGGTGGTCTCGTTGCCATCCACATTCAACGTCAGCGTCGCTTCGGCACGACGGGTCGACCCTGCCATCAGGTCGAGCGCCACGAACCGTACCCGCTCGTGATCGCGCGTCTCGTCGTCGACCAGCGCCACGACATCGGCGTCGAAAACGATCTTCTTCGAGTCCGCGAGATCCTTGAACCGCTGGAACGCCTGGTTGATCGTCACATCGTCCAGATCGGCATAACCGAGGGTTGCCAGCTTGTCGCGGAAGGCGGCGCGGCCCGAATGCTTGCCCAGAACCAGCGACGACTTGCTCCAGCCGACACTCTCCGGCGTCATGATTTCGTAGGTCTGCGCATTCTTCAGCATCCCGTCCTGATGGATGCCGCTCTCATGCGCAAAGGCATTGCGCCCGACGATCGCCTTGTTGGGCTGCACGTCGAAACTCGTGATGTTCGCCAGCAGACGCGACACGGACAGCAGGCGCGTCGTCTCGATTCCGTTGCGGTACGGATACGCATCCGCCCGCGTGCGCAGCGCCATCACGGTTTCCTCGAGTGCCGCATTGCCCGCGCGCTCGCCGATGCCGTTGATGGTGCATTCGATCTGTCGGGCGCCACCTTCGACCGCAGCCAGCGTGTTCGCGACCGCCAGGCCCAGATCGTTATGGTTGTGCGTGGACAGGATCACCTGATCCGCCCCCGGCACGCGCTCGCGCACCATCGCGAAGATGCGGCGCATGTCTTCGGGCGTCGCATACCCGACGGTATCGGGAATGTTGATTGTGGTCGCGCCGTTCCTGATTGCAACTTCCACGCACCGGCACAGGAAGTCCGGGTCGGTGCGCGAGCCGTCCTCGGCGGACCACTCGACATCGTCCGTGAAGCGACGGGCCGTCTGCGTGCCCATGGCGATCAGTTCGAGAACCTGCTCGCGCTCCATCCGCAGCTTGTATTTCATGTGCAGATCGGACGTCGAAATGAACTGATGGATGCGTCGGCGCTCGGCCTTTTCCACCGCGCGGCCGGCGGCTTCGATATCCTTGACGGAGGCGCGCGCCAGTCCGCAGATCACCGGGCCACGTATGCTCTCAGCAATCTGCCGGACGGATTCGAAATCGCCTTCGGAGGCGACGGGGAAGCCCGCCTCGATCACATCGACACCGAGATCGGCCAGCGCCTGCGCCATGCGCAGCTTCTCGTCGAGATTCATCGAGAAGCCCGGCGACTGCTCGCCATCACGCAGCGTGGTATCGAAGAAAATGATCCGATCGCTGTCGATACGGCCGAAGGACGGATGTTGGATGCTCATGGTGTCGGGACTTCCTGCTGACTTGATCGGACATTCGGGAGCGTCATGACCGCTCCGCACCTGTTTTTTGTCTCCCCTGAGCATGACAACGCAGCCTGCTGCGTCGCGAGATACGCTCAGGGGCCGATAAGTCGAAGCTCGAGCCGTGCGCCGAGCGCGCGAATCCGACGCTGCACGCAAGCCGTCGGCGCCGGCACGAGCCGGCGGCCGTTCAGGCGCGCGCTGGAGGTCAGGATCGAAGTCATGGCCGCGTCTCTAACCCGAACAGGCTACGGGTGGGAAGCCTGTTTCAATGTCCGTCCGACGATTGCCGGGCATTCTGCAGTAGAGACATCCACTTGTTCTGCGAACGCTGCGCCGCGCGCGCTGCATCGGCCAGTGTGCGATCGGGATGGCGCTGGCACCAGTGCTTCCCATAGGCCATGGCGACATCCGTCGTCTGCGGGCTTGGCATACCGCCCTTTCCATCGAGGCCCTCAGGCGCATACGTCTTCAGGACGACTGCGATGCGCTGCTTGAGCTCTGCCTCGCCTTGCGGTCCTGCCTGCTCCTGCATCCGCAGGGCATCGGCGCAGCTGGTCTGGCCCGTGATCGTCGCCGCGAATACCGGTCCGCACGCCCCGACCGACGCAAGCACAGCCGTCATTCCCATGATCCGAAGCATCTTCATGCGCACTCTCTCCTGCAACCCGGTCCCTGCGAAACGGCCGGGACGATCGCCCTAGCCTGCCATCCGCGCAAGGCCCGGCCCCTGGGCGAAGTAGCGCTCGATGGCGGTGCACATCGCCGAGGCAACCTGCGTGCGATGGGCTGACTGGCGAAGCGCCTGCTCATCCAGGTGATTGGACATGAAGCCCATCTCCACGAGAACGGATGGAATTTCCGCGGATTTCAGCACGACGAACGCCGCGTGACGCGACGGGTTGGTCAAAAGGCCGATCCGGCTCCTGAACGATGCCACCACGCTGGAGGCCATGTGCGCCGACCCCCGTCGCGTCTCTTCCGAAACGAGACTGGCCAGGATTTCCTGGATCTCCGGCGAGACACCGTGAAACGCAGGCCCGGCGAACCGGTCCGCACTGTTCTCCCGGCGCGCCAGCGCTGCCGTCTGCGCATCGGAAGCGCCGGTCGATAATGTATAGACGCTGGCGCCGCGCACGCCCGGGTCGTGCAGCGCATCGGCATGCATCGAGACGAACAGGCCGGCCCGCGCGTCCTGCGCGATCTCCACGCGCCCTTCGAGCGGAATGAACCGGTCCTCGCTGCGTGTCATCTGCACACGATAGCGGCCGGTGGCCACGAGCTGGCGCTGCAGTTCGGTCGCGGCCGCCTCCGCGATATGCTTCTCATAGGTACCTGAAACGCCGATCGCGCCCGGATCCTTGCCGCCGTGTCCCGGATCCAGCATCACGAGCGGCAGCGGCGCCGGGGCCGCACGCAGGACGGCCGGCGCATGAAGGCCATGCGAAGCCGCGCCGGGTGCCGACAGGGTATGCAGCGTGTGATGGCCATGGCGGACCGTGGCGGCAACGGCCGGAGCAGAAACCGCAGCCAGTCCGGCGGCAACGAAACCGCGCCGGGTTGGATGGTATTGTGCCAGACCAGACGAACGGCGATCGGGGTCTGCCGCAGACATGGGGCGGATCTCCAGGGAGGTGCGGCGCCCTCCGGTTGCATGACGGGTTCAGGATGACGGCAGGATCGTGGCAGATCAATGGCATACGCGCTACCGGATGCGCGTGCGATGCTGCCTCTTGCCGTGCTGTCACGGATCGTTCATGCTGACCGGAGCAAGGTCTGTCCCTCAGCGGTCCGATCGCCAAGCGAGGATGCCCCTTTTTCCGGCATTCCCGGCGATCCCGCAGACCGGACGCAGGCCCCTCGGGCATCGTGCCGCGCCGACATGCGCGCCCGCCCCGCTACACTCTTCCCGGTCTTGGCGCGCGTCGTCCCGACCGGTCGTTTTCACCCGTCGAGGCACGATGCCGCGTTCCAGCCACCCGCCACTTCCGACAGTACCGGACAGCGCCGCCGCAAGCCGCGCCGTTCGTTGCATCGGGCGGCGCAGGCATCATGGCGGCCCGACCTCTCCCCATACAAAGTCCGCCCCTTGCCCAGTGCCCGCCTCGCGCCGCTTCGGCGGCCGCGCACGTGCATCGCGGGGCGACGACCGGAGTCCCCCGATTTATGAACAAGCGTATGCTGATCGATACGACCCACGCGGAAGAAACCCGCGTGGTCGTGATGGATGGTGAGCGGCTCGAAGACTACGACGTCGAAACGTCGACCAAGAAGCAGCTCAAGGGTA
Source organism: Tanticharoenia sakaeratensis NBRC 103193 (assembly GCF_000963885.1). GTDB lineage: Bacteria > Pseudomonadota > Alphaproteobacteria > Acetobacterales > Acetobacteraceae > Tanticharoenia > Tanticharoenia sakaeratensis. The sequence goes on along the minus strand of NZ_BALE01000017.1, from coordinate 57,906 downwards.
ACATCTATCTCGCCAAGGTGATCCGGGTCGAGCCGAGCCTTCAGGCCGCCTTCGTCGAATATGGCGGCAATCGCCACGGCTTCCTGGCCTTCAGCGAGATCCATCCCGATTATTTCCAGATCCCTGTCGCCGACCGCGAGAAGCTGCTGGCGCTGCAGGAGGAAGATCAGCCCGAGGACGGCGAGGACGAGACCCCCGAGGACGCCTCCGACGAGGCGGCCGATGCGGGTTCCGAGGGCGAGTCCGACGAGGGCGCGCGGCGGCGTGCGCCCGAGACGGTCGGCGGCGAGAACGACACCGGCGACGAGAGCGCCGCGGCCCGTCGCACCGCTCGTTTCCTGCGCGGCTACAAGATCCAGGAGGTCATCCGCCGGCGTCAGGTCCTGCTGGTGCAGGTCGTCAAGGAAGAGCGCGGCAACAAGGGTGCGGCGCTGACGACTTACATCTCGCTGGCGGGACGGTATTGCGTGCTGATGCCCAACGCCCTGCGCGGCGGCGGCGTCTCCCGCAAGATCACCTCCGATTCCGATCGCAAGCGCCTGCGCGAGACCATCGCGGAGCTGAACCTGCCGCGCGGCATGGCGATGATCGTGCGCACGGCCGGGGCACAGCGGCCCGCGCCCGAAATCACGCGCGACTGCGAATATCTGCTGCAGCTCTGGGACGACATCCGCTCCCACACGCTGTCCTCGATTGCACCGACGCTAGTCTACGAGGAAGCGAGCCTGATCAAGCGCGCGATCCGCGATCTGTTCTCGAAGGACATCGAGGAGATCGTGATCGACGGCGAAGCGGCCTGGAAGAGCGCGCGCGAGTTCATGCGCATGCTGATGCCGCATAACGTGCAGAAGGTGAAACTCTGGAACAATCAGGGCCTGAGCCTGTTCGCGCGCTATCAGGTCGAAGGCCATCTGGACGCGATGTTCTCGCCCACGGCCCAGCTCAAGTCCGGCGGCTATCTCGTCATCAACCAGACCGAAGCGCTGGTTGCGATCGACGTGAACTCCGGCCGCTCCACCAGCCAGCGCAATGTCGAGGAAACGGCGCTGCGCACTAACCTCGAGGCGGCCGAGGAAGTCGCACGCCAGCTCCGCCTGCGCGATCTCGCGGGCCTCGTGGTGATCGACTTCATCGACATGGAGAGCCGCCGGCATAACGCGCAGGTCGAGAAGAAGCTGAAGGATGCCCTGCGCTCCGACCGTGCACGCATCCAGATCGGCCACATCTCGCATTTCGGCCTGCTCGAGATGTCGCGGCAGCGTCTGCGCCCCTCCATCGCGGAATCCGTGCTGTCCCCTTGCCCGCACTGCCAGGGAACGGGCTATGTCCGCGGCGTCGAGAGCGCGGCGCTTCATGTCCTGCGTGCGATCGACGAGGAAGGCGCCAAGCAGCGCGCATCCGAAATTCTCGTGCATGTCGCGGGCGGCGTTGCGCTCTATATCCTCAACCACAAGCGCAGCTGGCTGAACGACATCGAAGGGCATCATCGGATGCATGTGTCGTTCCAGGCCGACGAAACCCTGATGCCGTCGGAACTGCGGATCGACCGCCTGCAGGCACAGACCAGCGTGTCGCGTGAAGCGTCCGAGCCCGCACCCGCCGCGATCCCGATCGAGACGCTTGCCACCACGGACGGCCCGGCCGACGTTGCGGCACAGGTGGACGATGAGGTCGAAACCACGCCCGCCGAAGGCGCGTCCGAGGATCGGAGCGAAGGTGGTCGTCGTCGCCGTCGCCGTCGCCGCCGTGGTCGCCGGGACAACCAGTCTGCCGATCTGCGGCAGGACGGCGCACCGCAGGTCGAAGGCGAGGAAAGCAGCTGGAGCGCGGCCGAGCAGGCTGACGAGCAGGCAACGCAGGACGCCGAGGGGCAGGAAGATGGCGAGGAGGCCGCGCCCGGTCTCGTGGCTCCGGGCCGTCGTCGCACCCGTCTGCGTCGCGTGCGCAGCGAGGAGCGTCGCCCGCACGAGGAACGCACGCCCCGCGACCGCCACCAGCCGCGTCCGGAACCCGAGCGCCGCGCCTGGGTCGGCCCGACGCCCGCCGATCCGTTCGGCGGCCGGTTCGACATCTTCGATGCGATCGAACTCGCCGAGACCGCCGAGGCGGAAGCACCCACGCCGCGCACACGGACGGTTCCGATCGAAGCGGCTCCTGCTCCGCGGCCGGAACCGGAGGCGGTCGTTGAAGATGTCGTCGCCGAGACGGTCAGCACGGACGATGCCGCTCCGGAAAGCGAGGCGCCGCGTCGCGGACGCCGTCCGCGACGCCGGGGACGTTCGGCGAACGCGGCGACCGTAACCGAGGCGCAGGAGGCGGCAGCGCCACAGGACGAGCCGACGCCAGACGTCGTTTCGGAAGCGCCCTTCGAGGACGCGGCCGTGACTGCGGAGCCTGCTGCCGACCCCGTGGCTGTTGCGGAAGAGGCACCCGCGCCGCGCCGGCGCGGACGCCGCCCGAAGGCAGCGGCCAAGGCAGCGGCCGAAGTCGAAAGTCTCCAGGCCGAGGAAGCCGCACCGGCCGTCGCAGTGACGGACGTCGTTGAAGCGCCGAAGGCCGAACCGGCCGCGCCGGTGCGCCGAGGACGGGGCCGCCCTCGCAAGTCGGCTTCCGCTACGGAAACGGCTCCGGCCGTCGAAGCGGAGACGGCGACAGAAGCGCAGCCGGCCGAAAACAGCGCAGCAGTGGCGCCTATCAATGTGGACGACGAAAAGCCGGCCACGCCGCGTGCAGGCTGGTGGCGCCGCTGATCAGCGGCGCGCCAGAGACGGCATAAAAAACCCCGCCATCGGTCATCCGGTGGCGGGGTTTTCTTTTGGACAGGACCGACACCTTACCGAGCGACGGCCACGCCAATCGGATCTTGTTACGGCCCGATATTCAGGGAAACGTTGCTGCTGGTCCGAACCGACTCGCGCCGTGCGACATGCGGCAGGGTAATGCTGCCGCTGCCATCTGCTGCCAGCCGCAGAGTGCCGATGGCGGCAGCGACCGAGACATCGCTCGAGCCACCGGAATCGAGCGTGACGGTTTCGATCCGGCCACCTGCAATGGTGATATCGCCCGACCCGCCGTTCCGTGCGCTCAACGTGCCGATCGCAGCATCGCTGATCTGGACGTCGCCGCTCCCGCCATGATCCAGTGTCATGTGATCCACCGTGGCGCGACCGATGGTCAGGCCGCCGGATCCGGACTGGGAGGCCATGACGGACGGCGCTTTCACCGTACTGATACTGACGTCGCCTGATCCGTGCGTGTCGATGTCGGCCGGACCGTCGAGCATGCCCAGCCGTACGTCGCCGGAACCCGTGATTTTCGCGGTCAGCTGCGTTGCCGCCTCTGCCATGACATCCGTCGAGCCTTTCGTATCGACGGTCAGCGGCGCGGAGAACGCACCGAGCCGATACGTCTCGGCGCCTGCATCGCGCACAGTGATGGGCATCGCCGTCGGAAGCTGCACCTCGACATGAAGCGTTCGCGGCCGATTGTCTTCCGGACAGGTCTCGCTCGCCCCGAACGACGCGGCCGCGCCGCTGGCGCTGGCAAGACGATCCAGATCAGCCTGACGGTCTCCGGTCGCGACGATCCGCACATGTCCTGCCGGCACGATTGCCGACGGCGTGACGATGACCTCGCGCGCGCATGGGCTGCCGAACACGATTGAACTGCCGGACAGATCGAACTGCCGTTCCGCCGCATGCGCCGATACGGCCGTGATCCCCAATGCCAGTCCCGACAACGCGGCCGCACCGCGTTTCATCGGCACACGCTCCGGCTGCCGTCGGCCGCGATGAACGTGCCGGTCAACGGTTCGAAGCAGGCGTTGCGGGTACAGGCACTGCCGCTGACGAGCGCGCTGTCATAGATCGCGGACCCGGCCTGCGCTGCCTCCCGCAAGGCCGATCCGCACAGCGGCGTATCGAGCGGCGCGGATGGATCGTTGGTCAACTGCGCCTCGTTGGCAGGCGGCGGCTCGGGCGCAGCCAGTCCTGGCGCGAAATCCTGCGGCGGGATCTTCGGACGGGGCGCCTGTGCAACGGGTGTCGGCTTCGGCTGCGGTTCGTCCGCGCAGCCGGCCAGCGCCACTGTCGCCAGCAGCGTCAGCACCGCCGTCCGCCCATCCGGTCGTCTCATTCGCACCAGGCTGCTCCTTCTCATCATTGATGGCGACAGTGCCACGACCTGCCCGGCAGCGCCATGTGCGACCCGCTCGGCTCCGTAACGCACGAAACGTTACGGCGGTGCGTCGAAATGCGGCGCGTGGCGCAATGCCGGACGGAGCAAGACCACTTGGCTGATCGGACAGTCACAAGATGATTCGCGGCCATGTCGGCTGCCAGACGCTACCGTTGGCCCTCACTGGTAAACAGCGTCCGCGCGGCGGATTTATGGGGCCCTGCCGAAAAACCTTTACAGATCCAGTGCGCCCTGTCCCTCCGCCTTCTCCCGGACAATCTGGGCATCGCGCGCACCGTCCGCGAAATGCAGACGCACCCTGGCGCCGGGCTTGAGCTGGGCAGCCTGCGTGACCGGATGGCCGCGACTTTCCACCAGCGCATAACCACGCGCCAGCACCGCCCGGGGGGACACCGCCTCCAGCCGCCCCACCACGCCATCAAGGCGCGCACGCTGCAAACGGATGGCGCTAGACGGCAGGGACGGCGGCAGCGACAACCCTGCCAGCGCACGATGGCGGCGCTCGAGCAGCTGGCGCAGACCCGCCCGAAGTGCGGGCCCCGCGAGCGACAGCCGCGCCCGGCGCCGCTCGATCAGCGTATCCGGCCCCGGCAGGCGACGCTCAATCATCACCAGCCGGGCATGCGCGTCCCGCAGCCGCGCCGGCAACGCGAGGTCAAGACGCTGCGAGCGATCGTCCAGACGCATCCGCAGCGTGCCGACGAGGCTGGGCAGATCGGGAATCCGTGCCGAAGCCCGATCAAGCCGCGACCGCGCGGTCTGCATCGCGCGGACAAGCCCGCTCGCCAGCCGCGCCGCCCGGTGGACCAGATCGGCGGACAGCTCGGTGCGCAGCGGCACGGCCAGTTCCGCGGCGGCGGTCGGTGTAGGCGCCCGGCGGTCGGATGCGAAATCGATCAGCGTCGTGTCCGTCTCGTGACCGACCGCCGAGATCAGCGGAATGGGCGAGGCCGCCGCCGCGCGCACTACGCGTTCGTCGTTGAACGCCATGAGATCTTCGAGTGATCCACCGCCCCGGGCGACGATCAATACATCTGGACGCAGATCCGGATCCGTCATCCGGCCTGCGGATTCGATCGCGCGGGCAATCTGCTCGGCAGCGCTCTCGCCCTGCACCGCGACCGCCCACAGCAGCACTTCGCGCGGCAGCCTGCGGGCAATGGTCGTGCGGATATCATGCAGCACCGCGCCCTGGCGGGACGTCACGACACCGACACGACGCGGCAGGAACGGCAGCGGCCGCTTGCGGTCGGCATCGAACAGCCCTTCCGCCAGCAACATCTTGCGCAGTGCCTCGACACGCGCCAGCAGCGCGCCCTCGCCTGCAAACTCCAGCCGGTCCACGACGAGCTGGTAGCTCGACCGCTCGCCGTAAGCCGAGACGCGGCCCGTTGCGATCACCTCCGTGCCGTTCTCGGGCGCCAGTCCCAGGCGGGAGACGCTGCCGCGCCAGACGACGGCGGAAATCTTGCCGGCCTCGTCCTTGAGCGAGAAATAGATATGGCCCGAGGGGTAGCGTTTGCACTCCGTGATCTCGCCCCGTACCCGCACCCGCGCGAAGCCCTGTTCAAGGGTCCGCTTGATCGCGCCCGACAGCTCGGAGACGGTGTAGTCGGGCACATTGCTGGCGGGCTGTGAATCGGGGCGTTCGTCCATGGTGCAGTCCTATGCTAGGGAGCGCCTCTCTGAAAAGCGGAAGGGTGGAACATGCGGGTGCTTCTGGTCGGCTCGGGGGGCCGTGAACATGCGTTGGCGGCGAGCCTTGCACGATCGCCGGACCTCTCGGCCCTGTTCATCGCACCAGGAAATCCGGGGATGGCCGCGTTGGGCACGCTTGTGCCGATCCCGGTCACGGATATCGCGGGACTTGCGACATTCGCGAAAGACAATGCGATCGATCTGGTGGTCCCCGGCCCGGAAGCCCCCTTGGTCGCGGGTCTTGCCGATGCCTGCGCGGAGATCGGCATCCCCTGCGCCGGGCCCAGTCGCGCCGCGGCGCAGCTCGAAGGCAGCAAGACATTCACCAAGGAAGTCTGCGACGCCGCCGGCATCCCGACGGCCCGGTGGGAGCGTTTCACGGACGCAGGTGCCGCGCAGACGTTCGTGCAGCGTCGTGGCGCGCCGATCGTCATCAAGGCGGACGGTCTCGCGGCGGGCAAGGGTGTCGTCGTGGCCCAGACCGTCGCAGAGGCCGAAGCCGCGATCGACATGATGCTGACGGACGGATCGTTCGGAGACGCAGGCGCCTCGGTCGTGATCGAGGAATGCCTCATGGGCCCCGAGATTTCGCTGTTCGCCTTCTGCGCCGGAACGGACTGCACGCTCATCGGGGCTGCGCGCGATCACAAGCGGCTGGGCGATGGTGACACCGGCCCGAACACGGGCGGAATGGGCGCGATCTCCCCGCCGCCGGGCTTTGATCGCGCGGCACAGGAGCACGCGCTCGACATCCTCGTGCGTCCGATGCTGGCCGAGATGGCGAAGCGCGGCACGCCGTTCCGCGGCGTCATCTTCGCAGGCGCCATGCTGACCGATGAAGGTCCGAAACTGATCGAATACAATGTCCGTTTCGGCGATCCGGAAGCGGAGACGCTCCTGCCGCGCCTGACATCGGACCTCCTTCCGGCACTGCGCGATCTGGCGGCCGATACGCTGGGAGCGTCCCCCGTCACGTTCTCCGACGATGCCTCGATCTCGATCATCCTGGCCGCGCGGGGCTATCCTGACGCGCCGATCAAGGGCGGCCCGATCTCCGGCATTGCGGAAGCCGAAGCCGTGCCGGGCGTGCGCGTCTTCCACGCCGGCACGGCACTGGATGCGAACGGCACGCTCGTCGCGGCCGGCGGTCGCGTACTGGCGGTCAGCGCAACGGCGCCTGACGCCGCCACGGCCCGCGCGCGTGCCTACGAGGCTGCGGGCCGCATCGTCTGGTCCGACGCGGTGTATCGCCGCGATATCGGCGGCCTGTAACGCCGCAGGGCGCTATCCTTTCACGGGAGGACCGCCGGGCCATGTGCCTACGGAGATCCCGCGTAACACGTTGGGAAAATCGGGCGTCCGGCCTCCGTTGACGGCCGGACCGTAGCAGGCACGGCGGAGCGGATTTAATGGCGCCCGGTCCAAGGCTTGGGAGCCGCCGCCACAAGCATGCTCCTGGCATAATCTTGCGGTTCGCTGGGCCCGAAGGCTTTCGCAGTCGGACAGGCGCTGGTTCCTCATGCCACCATGAGAAGTTTCCGCTTTCGACCTCAAGCGCCTCGCCCGTGCCAGTCCGCCGCCTGTTGGTGATCTGCCATTGCTGATCGCCAAGGAGCCTAGATCATTTCTGGTCATTGCTGGCTTGATGGGTGACTGAATACTCTAAAGCCGACGCCATGAAGCGGACGATGCAGAACGCACCCGCACGGCGTGCCATGCATTCACCGCAGCATGCTCAAACACAAATGTGCGATGATGATGCACAAGAAGAAAAAAGCCGAAGGGCACCTTGTGCTGCGATCAGACCGCGCGGGTCGACCCCCGCACTTTATATATGAACGCCATTGACCTCGGCCCGCGCCCGCAACGCATCTGCGCCTGCCCATCTTCCCATTTGCCATCCAGTTCCGGACGCCGTCGGCACGCCATGCGAGCCGGACTGGCGCAGGGCATGCGATCGCCCCATCTGTAGGTCGACCAACAGCACGGCAGACGACATGATCCCGCTTTCCGTCCTTGATCTCTCTCTCATCACCGAAGGCGGCACCGCAGCCGACGCCCTGCATCGCAGCGCCGATCTGGCGCGGCACGCGGAGGCCCTCGGGTTCCGACGCTACTGGCTGGCGGAGCATCACGCGATGCCGGGAATCGCGTCAGCGGCGACCGCCGTCGTGATCGGGCATGTCGCGGGCGCGACGAAAACGATCCGCGTCGGCGCGGGCGGAATCATGCTGCCGAACCACGCGCCGCTCGCCGTGGCGGAAGCCTTCGGCACGCTGGAATCGCTCTATCCCGGTCGGATCGACTTGGGCCTCGGACGCGCGCCGGGCTCCGATCAGGCGACCATGCGCGCGCTGAGACGCGATCCGGCCTCCGCTGACCGCTTCCCGCAGGACGTGGCGGAGCTGCTTCATTATTTCGATGCGGCGGTGCCTGGACAGGGCGTCGTGGCCGTGCCGGGAGCAGGTCTCGATATCCCCGTATGGCTGCTGGGATCGTCGCTGTTCTCGGCGCATCTGGCAGCCATCATGGGGTTGCCCTTCGCATTCGCGAGCCACTTCGCACCGGACCTGATGGAAGACGCGCTGGCACTCTACCGACAGAGATTCGAGCCTTCGGACCGGCTCTCGGCGCCTTACGCCATGGTGGGCGTCAACGCGATCATCGGGGATACGGAGGCCGAGGCGCAACATGCCGCGACATCGCTGCAGCAGTATTTCGTGGCGCTGCGTCGCGGACGTCCGATGGCCTTCCCTGCGCCACGGACCGTATCATGGGGACCGCCCGAACAAGGCCTGATCGACCATACGCTGCGATATACATTCGTGGGGACGGCGGAACGCGTCACAGACCGGATCGCGTCATTTATCGAGCGGCATCGGCCCGATGAGCTGATGGTCGGAGCTCCCGTCTTCGACCATCAGGCAAGACGCGCGACCCTCAGCGGGATCGCGCGTCATCTTGTCGGCAATCAGCAGGCGTAGGCGAGCGGCGCCGCGTCGGCTTCCACGACATACGGGCCGGCCGAGACGACCTCGACCACCAGCGTGCCGACAGCGTGCGGCGCGCGGGCACCCAGCGGGAGCGTCGCACGGCCCGTCGTCCAGCGCATCGTCGGGGCTTCGACACCGTGCCAGCCGGCAAGGCCCGCGTCCTCGAGGTGCAGGGACGTGGCCTTCGTCGCGTCCGAGTCGAACAGCTTGACGGCGCCGACCAGCACGCCCAGCTCGCGGCGATCGTCCACGAACGGACCGATCGCATCGCACGGACGGCTCGCACGGGACAGGACATCGACGCTCTCGACGCCGGCCGGCAGCGCGAACACCGCACGACCGTTGACGACGCGCGTCGGACGGATCACGCGACCATCCTGCGTCTCGAGACGCAGATCGGCGTCATCGGTCGTCATCACGTCGGACGCGCCGACGAAACCGAGCGTCGCGGCGCGGGTCCGGATCGCCTCGTGCAGCGGCTCGACGAAAGCGCGGGACGTGTCCAGCGGTGCTGCGGCATCGGCCGTCCACGACAGGGCCGGGCCGCGCAGCGTCACGACATTGTCACCTGCGTTCGACAGCATCCGGTTGCCGGTATCGAGATAGCTCTCGGTCAGCATGTTGTTGGCGCGGATGACGGCGTGCGTCGCGGTCTCGATATGGAAATACTCGTATTCGGCCAGATCGGCGTCGAAGGCGATCGTGGTGCCGTTGACCAACAGGCGGACGGGCACGAACCGGCCGTCGAACAGGAAGCAATGCTCTGCCGTAACGCGCAGGTCACGATCCGGCATGCCCGGTGCGACTGCATCGCGGCGGACCAGGACAGCGTGACCACTGCGATCGGACGGAGCGCCGTGCGTCACCATGGATGCGCGACCGACCCAGACCAGCGTCTCGCTGACGGGCATGCCATCGCGATACGCCACCACTTCGTCACCGGCACGAAGCGTTTCGACCGCAACGGTTCCTTCGGGCGTCTCGATCATCGCGCCGGCAAGGAAGCACGTCTCGCCGCCGCAGTGACCGGGCTTGTCGTGATGGTGGTCGTGGTGGTGGTCGTGGTGGTTCCCGTGATCATGGCCACGGTGGTCGTCGCCCCAGCCGAAGGAGCCGCCACAATTCCATGAACCGCCCCAGTTCCAGCAATTGCCCGGAACGGGCTGACCGCCACCATGACCGTTCTGGCCGCCATGTCCGAAGTCACCGAAGCCGCCGATTACAGTCGAGCCCCAGATGTCATGTGTATTGTGAGAACTCGATGCGCCGAATGGCCAGAGAGAGGCAATAAAACCGGATTGAAAGATGCCAAAGCTCTGAAGGCTAAATTCCAGCATGTTGTTTCACTCCGGTTTCACCTGTTGATGGTCAAACCGCTGTATCAACCTGCTCTTCGGCAACACAATGTTGATAGGCGTCAATTGTAATTATTAATTCGTCAATTAATGAATTACCGAACTATTAGCGGCCTATTCGTTAATTAACCGTGATACAGCTCGTGAAATGCGTGGCTTTTCCCCGGTATTACGACTGGATCGGGAAATGACAGGCCGTGGTGCGACCGTCCACGTCTGCGACAAGTGCCGGACGCTCGCTACGGCATCTTTCACGCACAAAAGGGCAGCGCGTGTGGAAGCGACAGCCGGATGGCGGGTCGAGAGGGCTCGGCACATCGCCTGCAAGAACCGCGGGCGCTGCGCCGTCCCGCGTCGGCACGGCAGCCATGAGCGCGGCCGTGTAGGGATGACGGGGCATGCGAAGCAGGGCCTCCGTCGGCCCCTCCTCGACGACCGATCCCAGATACATCACGGCCATCCGGTCGCTGAGCTGCCGGACGACGGCGAGGTCATGGGAAATGAACAGCATCGCGAGCCCGAGCCGGGCCCGCAGGTCCGAGAACAGATTGATGATCTGCGCCTGAACCGACACGTCGAGGGCTGCGACCGGTTCGTCCGCCACGACGAGCGCCGGGTCGAGCGCCAGCGCGCGGGCAATATTGATCCGCTGTCGCTGCCCTCCGGAAAAAGCATGCGGGAAGCGACTGCCTGCCTCTTCGGGCAGTCCGACCAGCTCCAGCAGCTTTGCCACGCGGGCTGCCGCTTCGGCTCGGGACACACCCTGGGCGAGCAGGGGTGCCGCAAGACTTGCCGCGACCGTCCGGCGCGGGTTCAGGGCTGCCTGCGAGTCCTGAAACACCATCTGCATGCGTCGTCGGTAGGGACGCAGCGCGCGCTCCGACATGCGTGCGATATCGATGCCGTCGATGGCGATCGCGCCCGAACTCGGCCGCTGCAGGCGCACGAGACACCGCCCGAGCGTGGACTTGCCGCACCCTGACTCGCCGACCAGCGCCAGCGCCTCTCCGGGCATGACCGACAGGGACACGCCGTCCACCGCCTGCAGGACCCGTCGGCCACGAAGATGATAACGGACCGAGACGTCCCGCGCGTCGAGAACCGGCTTCATGCCGCACCCTCATACAGGACGCACGCGACATCCCGCCCGGCATGGGAGCGCAGCGGCGGCCGGCGGCCACAGGCCTCATGCGCATAGCCGCATCGTGGCTGAAAGACGCAGCCTTGCGGCCGGGATGCAGGACTTGGCGGCTGACCGGGAATGGTCGCCAGCCGGGCTGGCCGCGGACCGTCGATCTCGGGCGTCGCGGCCATCAGCGCCTGGGTATAGGGATGCAACGGTGCTTGCAGGATCGTCTCGACCGATCCGCGTTCCACGATGACACCCGCATACATGACGACGACATCGGCGCAGCTCTGCGCGACCACGCCCATATCGTGCGTGATCAGCATGACACCCGCATCGCGCTGCGAGACCTCGCGCAGGAGTGCGAGAATCTGTGCCTGAACCGTGACATCGAGCGCTGTCGTCGGTTCATCGGCGATCAGCAGATCGGGACGACAGGACAGCGCCATGGCGATCATCGCGCGCTGGCGCAGCCCGCCCGAGAGCTGGTGCGGATAGCGACGCGCCATCTGCGCGGCGTCCGGCACTTCCATGCGCTGCAGGAGCTGCACGGTCCGTGCGCGTGCATCCGTACGCGACAGCCGCTCATGGGCACGGATCTGCTCGTCGATCTGCGCACCGACGCTGCGCACCGGCAGAAACGCGCTCATCGGGTCCTGAAACACCATGGCGATCTGTCGCCCGCGAAGCGCGCGCCATGCGCGTTCGGAAAGACCCGCAACCTCACGGCTGCCGAACTTCACTGATCCCGACGCGATCGGAACCAGGCCCATCAGAGCCGATGCGGTCACGCTCTTGCCCGATCCGGATTCACCGACCACGCCAAGCGTGCGACCGCGCAGCACGTCGAACGACACATGATCGAGGATCAGCCGGCCGGACAGCCGCACGCACAGATCCCGGACCTGGAGAATGGGCTCAGCCATGCCGCGTGCCGGTCCGAAGGCGTGGATCGAGCGCCAGATAGACGAGATCGACCAGCGCGTTCGCGATCACCACGAAGGCCGCCGAATACAGGACCGTCGCCATGATAAGCGGCAGATCGAGATCGGTCAGCGCCCGATACGTCAGATGCCCGACACCCGGCAGGGCGAACACGACTTCCGTCAGAAGGGCACCGCCCCCGATAAGCTGGGCCACGTCGAGCCCGAACAGCGACACGAAGCCGAGCCAGGACATCCGCAGGCCATGGTTGAGCATGATCCGCAGCGGCGAGAGACCCTTGGCACGCGCCGTGCGCATATAGTCCTCGCCGGAAGCCGCCATGAGTTCGGCACGCAGAACCCGCGCATACAGGCCTGCGAAACTGCTCGACAACACCAGCCACGGCAGCAGCAGGGATCGAAACCATCCTGACGGGCTCTGCAGAAACGGCACGTAACCAAGCGGCGGCACCCACGAGAACAGCATCGTGTCGTGGTAGCGGCTCTGCGTCACAAGGTTCACGACCTCGCCCAGCCAGAAGACCGGGATCGACAGCAGAAGCACCGACAGCCCCATCAGCACCCGGTCGACAATGCCGTTCGGCCACAGCGCACACACGACACCGATCAGCACGGACAATCCGACCCAGATGATCGCAGCCCCGCCCACGAGACTGAGCGTGACGGGAGCAGCCGCGAAGACTTCCGGCACGACCCGTTCTCCATGATCGACGAACGAGGTCAGGTCGCGGGCAACGAACAGCTTGTCCATCATGCGGATGTACTGGACCGGCAGCGCGCGATCGAAACCGTAATCGTGACGGATGCGGGCCAGAATCTGGGGGCTGGCCCCACGCCCGGCAATCCGCGCGGTCGGATCGGCGCCGGGGGTCGCGAAAAAGACCGCGAAGACCAGCATCGAGATGCCGACCAGCACGCAGGCCCCCTGCCCGAGACGCAGTGCCACGCTGCGCATCAGACGCGGCCCCCGGCTTTCGGATCGAGCACGGCGCGCAGTGCGTCGCCCAGCACGTTGAGGCACAGCACGACCGTGACGATGGCGATACCGGGAGCGATCGCAATCGCCGGCCTGCGATACAGCAGCCCTTCCCCGTCCAGAATGATGGTGCCCCAGGACGCCGCCGGCGCCTGCACGCCCAGCGACAGGAACGACAGCGCCGATTCCGCCAGCAGCGTCAGCGCGATGACCAGCGGCGCCAATGTCACGATCAGGTCCCACAGATTGGGCAGCACCTCACGCAGGATGACGCGACTGTGCGACGCGCCATAGCCGCGCGCGGCAAGCACGTAATCGGTGCGCGCGATCGACCGCGCCCGCGCCCGGATGGGACGGGCGGCATATGGCAGGTAGACGGTCGCGATAATGCCGATCGGCAGCAGCAGATTGTCGGCAGCGATGCTGAAGGGGCCGATGCGCAGGGCATGGCTGATGGTGACGATCGAAATCGAGATCGCGAACAGATAGACCGGCACCGCCCAGAAGATATCGAGCAGACGCGAGATCAGCGTGTCGGTCCATCCGCCGAAATATCCGGCACAGATCCCGAGAATACTGGCGCCCAGCATGCACAGGGCCGCACTGGCCGCCGCGATCAGGAGCGAGGATCGCCCGCCGTAGAGCACGCGCGTTGCGACATCCCGTCCCTGCCCGTCCGCGCCCAGCAGATACTGCGCGTGCCATTGCGGGCCGATCGGCGTCAGCCCCAGATGCAGCGGATTGTCATCCGGCTGCATGATATCGCGCGTGACGCCATGTTCGGAAAAACTGCCGCCGATATTGGACATGAATGGATCGGTCCGTGCGACACAGGCAGCATAAAGTGGGGCCGCCAGACAGGCGACGACCATGACGGCGAGCACGCTGGCTGCGATCCGCGCATCCAGCCGCCGCACAAGGGCGCGCCATGCGCTCATTGCACCCACACGCCCGAAAACAACATGTGATAGAGATCGGTGTAGAAATAATTTCCAAGCCGCGCGGAAACGAGGTCCACCAGGTGCATCTGGATGAGCGGCGCGGCCGGTGCCGCGCGCATGATCGCTGCGTTTGCGTCCGCCCAAAGCGCTGCCGATCGTGCCGGATCGTGCTCCAGGCTCGCGCGCGTCATCAGATCCTGAGCGTGCGCATCACAGAATCCGGACGAATTCACCGACGCGTCCGAATTCGGCACGAAATTCTCGCATCCGAAAAGATCGTCGAGAAAGTTCGAGGCGGACGGATAATCCGCGAACCACCGCGCGAGGCTGATCTGGATGTGATTGCCGGAATTCTGCGTGTAGCTGAGCACCAGGGCTTCCGAGACCGGACGCACATCCACGACGAATCCCAGAGATTGCAGAAGATTCCTGATATACACGCCCATGTTCAGTTCCGATGCCCGGTTGGACACGACGAGGGTGATGTGCGCGCCCGCCTCTCCGCTTCGTGCGATCAGGCCGCGTGCACGCGCCATGTCCGGACCTGCCCAGGCGGCGCGGGGGTGCTCGAGACTGGCGTCGCGGCCATAGAAACAAGGCGCATCCGAGCCGGGCAGCCCCGCTGGCACCATCTGACACAGCGGATCGGCAATCGCACCACCACCCGCCAGGATCGTCATGACATGGCGGTCCACGGCGTCGTTCACCGCCTGTCGCACGAGAGCCGAGGTGAACGGCTTTTCGTGCATGTTCATTGACAGATAATACATGCCGAACAGGCGCTCGATATGGGTCTGTGCGGTATGTTCGGCGCCAAGTTCCCCCAGACGGTCGGCGGGTTTCGGATCGAGCATCCAGTCGAACACACCGCGTTCGACCGCACTCACCTGCGCCTCGTCGGACAGGCCGAAGCGATAGTCGATCGCATCGACGAAACCGTCAGGCTGCGCATGCGCGCTGAAGACATGAAAATGGGGATTGCGATCCAGCATCATGCCCGCGTTCGGGTCATACGAGACGATGCGATACGGGCCGGTGGTCGGTGCAGGCGTATTCCCCAGATCATGCGTGGGCGTATCGGCAGGCAGGATCGTCGCGTGCGGGAAGCTCAGCTTCTGCAGAAATTCGCCGTCCGGACGTGACAGGCGGATGGTGATCGCGCCTGTCGCATCATCTCCTTCGACGCCCGGCAACGTGCATGTGCCCGGGTGATCGAGACAGGCATCGGCCCCTGCAATCGCGCCGTAATAGGTCTTGGCCGTCGGGCTGCCGACTTTAAATATCCGCCGGAATGACGCCACGACATCCTGGGCGCGCAGCGTCCGCCCGTCCGAAAAGAGCACGTTCGGCCGCAGGCGCATGGTCCATGTCAGACCATCCGGGCTGACGGTCGGCAGCGCCTCGACAAGGTCGGGCACGATCGTATCACCATCACGGCCCCGCGCCTTGCGATAGGTCACGAGCTGATCGTACACGCAGGAAAACAGCTGCATGTATTGCGTGTTGTAGTTGATCTGCGGATCGAGCGTCCCGGCCGATCCATCGGCCGTGAGCCTCAGCGTGCCGCCGCGATGCGGACTGCCGCGCGTCTCGCCGGTTGCGTCATAGGCGGCCGAGGCCGGATCGGCCGCCCACGCGCCGGCCGTCCATGAAAGGAGAACGCCCGCGGCGACGGCACGCAGCACACTCATTGCGACTTCGAAAGCGCCTCCAGGCGCGCAACGATCTGGTCTGACGTGGCGGTCGTGTCGATCGTCCCGGCATAGGCGCCAACCGGATCCATGATGACGATGCGGTCAGGCTCCGGGCCCATGCGGAACGAGTTCTGCCCGAGCGGAATCTTGTGCACGCCTGCATGGAATTCCTGCGCCACGGCGTAGACTTCCGCAGGCGAGCCGGTCAGCACGATCAGGCGCGATCCGTATTTCAGGATCGCGTCGCGCCGGGCATTGCTGTCGTCCTCCATGGGATTGAGCGTCACCACCACGGGGGCGACATGTGCCTGTCCGTGGAATTTCGCCGCAGCATCGCTCATCGCGCGATAGACGGGCGCACACCGCTCCGTCGGGCAGGACGCATCAGCAAACCACATCAGCAGCCAGCGCCCGCGCAGGTCGCCTTCGGTGACAGTACCCTCGCCGCCGAGATCCATCAGGCGGAACGTCCCGCCGACCTCGTTGCCGTTGGACGACACGCTCGGTCCGGTGTGCTGCGCGACCTCAAATCCGGCAAAGCCGAACATGCCGGCCACAGCGGCAACGCCGATGGCGATCCACCCCAGCCGTGGTGGCTTCTTCATATGGGCTTGCTGCGTCATTGCGCCATCATCCTTCAGTGCGCCTCGGCCCAGTTCGGCCCGATGCCCGTCTCCACCACCAGCGGGACGCTCAGGGTCGCCGCCGTTTCCATTTCGTTGCGAACCAGACGCGCGAAATCCTCTACCGCGTCCGGTCTCACCTCGAACAGCAATTCGTCATGCACCTGCAACAGCATGCGCGCATCCATGCCGGTATCCGGCAATTTGCGGGCCAGACGCACCATCGCGCGCTTGATGATATCCGCAGCCCCGCCCTGCAGCGGCGCATTGATCGCCTGCCGTTCGGCATAGGAGCGACGGGCGCCATTCTTCTCGTTGATGCCCGGCACGTAGCAGCGGCGCCCGAACGGCGTTGTGACGAAGCCGTGCGCCCGCGCTTGGTCACGCGTGCGTTCCATGTAATCGCGAATACCGGGATAGCGGGCGAAATACGCATCGATATACCGTCGTGCCTCGATCTGCGGCACGCCGAGCTGGCGCGCGAGCCCGAAGGCCGAGATGCCGTAGATGATACCGAAATTGATCGCCTTCGCCCGACGCCGCGTCAGGGAATCCATGCCCTCGATCGGGATACCGAACACCTCGGACGCCGTACGGGCATGAATGTCCTGCCCCTTCTCGAACGCATCCCGCAGTGCGGGAAGATCGGCGACATGGGCCAGCAGCCGAAGTTCGATCTGGGAGTAATCCGCCGACAGCAGCGTGTAGCCTTCTGCCGCGACGAAAGCACGCCGGATCCGCCCGCCTTCTTCGGTCCGGATCGGAATGTTCTGCAGATTGGGGTCGTTCGACGACAGGCGGCCGGTGGACGTGACCGCCATCTGGAACGACGTGTGCACGCGGCCCGAGCCCGGATCCATCTGCTCGACCAGCGCGTCGGCGTACGTCGATTTCAGCTTCGCGATCTGGCGCCAGGCGAGGATGCGGCTCGGCAGATCATGTCCCTGATCGGCCAGTTCCTGCAGAACCGACGAATCCGTGCCCCAGGCACCGGATTTCATTCGCTTGCCGCCAGTCAGCCCCATTTCGTCGAACAGGATCTCGCCAAGCTGCTTGGGCGAGCCGAGATTGAAACTCCGCCCGGCCAGCGCGTGAATTTCCGTCTCCAGCGCTGCCATGCGCTGTCCGAAATCGGCCGACATCCGTCGCAGCTCGACCGCATCCACGCGCACGCCGAGCGATTCCATGCCCGCGAGCACGCCGATCAGCGGACGCTCCATGTCCTCATACAGCGCCAGCGCCTTGTTCACGCGCAACGATGGACGCAGGGCCTGCCACAGGCGCAGCGTCACATCCGCGTCCTCGGCCGCATATTCTGTTGCGCGATCCAGCGGCACCTGCGCGAACGGAATACGCGCGCGCCCCGTCCCCGTCACGGCGTCGTAGCTGATCGGGTCATGGCCCAGATGCAGCCGCGACAGCTCATCCATGCCCTGCCCGTGCGCGCCGGCCGACTGCGCATAGGAAATCAGCATCGTATCGTCGATCGGCGCGATATCCGGAACGCCTGCGCGTTCGAACACGGCCAGATCGAACTTCGCATTCTGGAAGATCTTCAGGACGGACCGGTCCGCGAGCAGAGGCGCCAGACGGGCCAACGCATCAGCCGCTTCCAGCTGCCCGGAAGCAGGGTGTTCCAGCGTGCCTTCATGGCGCAGCGGCACGTAGGCCGCCTCGCCCGGGGCCGTGGCCATGGAGAACCCGAGCAGATTGGCGCGGCGCGGATTGAGACCATCCGTTTCGGTATCGATCGCGAACGCGCCCGCAGAGCGCGCCTTCGCAATCCACCCATCGAGAGCTTCGAGACTCAGCACGGTCTCGTAAGGGCCGAACCCGGCCTCGATTTCGGCAGCCACGACGTCCGTGGCCGGTGGCGTGCCGTCGGTCCTTGCCCTGCTCGCCAGCGCGCCAAGTCCCATGCGCTGGATCGTCGAGTGGAATCCCATTTCGTCCAGCCACGTCCGAAGCGTTTCGGGTTCCGGATCGCGCACGCCCAGATCCTCGATCGGCGTCGGCAGCGGCACGTCCTGCACCAGCGTCACCAGCGTGCGTGAAATCCGGGCATCCTCGGCATGCGCGATCAGCGCATCGCGCCGCTTGGATGCCTTCATGCCGGGCGCCGCTTCCAGAATCGCATCGAGCGAGCCGAACTCGGCAACGAGTGTCGCCGCCCCTTTCGGCCCGATGCCCGGAACGCCAGGGACATTGTCCGTCGGATCGCCCATCAGGGCCTGCACATCGATGACCTGCTCGGGCGCCACGCCGAACTTGGCGATGACCTCGGGCTCGCGGATCGGTTTTTGCTTGATCGGATCGAGCAGTTCGACGCCCGGCCGCACCAACTGCATCAGGTCCTTGTCCGACGAGACGATCGTGCAGCAGCCGCCGGCCTCGACGACCGCACGCGCATAGGTCGCGATCAGGTCATCCGCCTCGTAGCCCTCGAGCTCGATCGACGGCACATTGAAGGCCTTCGCCGCGTCACGGATCAGGGAGAACTGCGGCCGCAGATCTTCCGGCGGCTCGGGCCGGTGCGCCTTGTAGCGGGGATAGAGATCGTTGCGGAACGTCGTGCGGCCCGCATCGAAGATACAGGCCAGATGCGTGCCGACATGATCGCGCATCAGCCGCGTGAGCATGTTGGTAAAGCCGAACACGGCATTCACCGGCACACCGGCCGGATTGCTCATGGGCGGCAAGGCATGGAACGCGCGGAAGATGAACCCCGACCCGTCCAGAAGGACCAGATGCGGCTTGCTCATGAGAGGGGGCGGACTTTGGCGACGTTCGGGAAATAGCGCATGATCGGTCTGATGATACGGGGTTTCCGCACGCATTCAAACCGGCGCATGAGACATGCGGTGACTTCCCGCTCCCGGCAGGCAGGCGCGCGGCCGCGCATTCGTGCGGCCATCGCCTGCGCCCTGAGCGCGATCCTGTCCGCCTGCGCCGCCCAGACCGGCCCGAAACCGCTGCCGCGCGACCATGAGGCCGCCTTGGTGCCGCCAAGCATGACCATCACGCTGTCCGACGGCGCACCTATTCCCCTGCGCGTCTGGCAGGCCCGATCCCCTCATGCGGTCGTGCTGGCGTTCCATGGATTCGGCGACAGCCGCGATGCGTGGGAATGGCCGGCGCCCCACATGGCGGCCGCCGGGATCACGACCATCGCTCCCGACCAGCGCGGGTTTGGCGCGGCCCCCTTGCGCGGAGACTGGAGCTCGGCCGCCCGCATGGTGCGCGACGCTTCCGAGGAGGCCGCCTTCATCCACGCCCGGATGCCCGACATGCCGCTCTATGTCATGGGTGAGAGCATGGGCGGCGCCATCGCGCTGATGCTCGATTCGCAAAGGTCGAGACCGCCGATTGCCGGCACGATCCTCGTCTCGCCCGCGATCTGGCCCTTCGACTGGGGATCGCGGGCGGTAGTGAACACGCTGGCCTCGATTGCGCCGCACTGGGCGTTCACGGGCGAGGATCTGCCCGTGCATGTCGTGCCGAGCGACAATCTCGCCGCCATGCGACGCCTCTATTTCGATCCGCTGACCCTGCATGCGGCCCGCCTCGACAGTCTCGCAGGTCTCGTGCGGCTGATGAATGACGCGAGCCGCACAGTGCCTCGCGCGCCGGCACCGATGCTGATCCTGTATGGCGATCACGACCAGCTTGTTCCGGCCGGGCCGATGGCCCGACTATGGCGTGAGACGCCGCATGCGCGTCACGACCTGATCCTCGGCGGCCATCATCTCCTTCTGCGCGACCGCCCCGTCGCCACCGCCGACGTCATTGCTTGGATCACAGACCCGGACGTCCCCCTTCCCTCAGGCGGCGACATTGCCGCCGCAGCCTGGATGGCTGGCGATCCCTAGCTCCATGGTGATACGGGTTACGGCCCCTCGGTTGCCGATTGCCACGAAACAGGGCTTTCGCTCGTCTCGCAGATTGGCTAAGAGCAGCGCAACGGACTCGTAGCTCAGCTGGATAGAGCGTCGCCCTCCGAAGGCGAAGGTCGAAGGTTCGAATCCTTTCGAGTCCGCCAAGATATTCCCCACAAAACGAATACCGAAGCCGGATATCGTCCGGACCGACGCGCTTCTGCGCGTTCAGCGACCTCATTTGCGATACATCGGCTTCCAACGCCATCGAACGCTTCAGGCCTTCAGCACCTTGCGCAGGGACGCCTCGATCTGGCCGCCGCAATAGGCGTCGCCGTAGTCCTTGCGTGCCCGGGCAGAGAGCGCGGCCAGTGGCGGCAACTGACTGATCCTGCGGGACAACGCCGCCGTCAGCGGGGCGGTCTCTTCCAGAATGTGCGCAATTGCCTCGAACCGCTCCGTCATGGTCGACCACAGCGTCGCCGTCACGACGTCGGCGATGCCGGGCGCCGTCTCGCCAAGCAGATAACCTGCCTCGGCCGTCAGGCCGTGCCGCCGCCCTGTTTCCTCCCAAAGCGACATCCATTTTTTCAGGCGCGGGACAAAATCCTGCCAGCGTTTCTCCGTCCACATCTCGCGCCCGCCATCCAGCGTGATGTCATCAATCACATCGTTCGCGTCGGCCACGATCTTCATGGTGAGCGCACGCAGGCCGGGCGTTGCCGGCAGAAGATCGAGCGTCTCTCCCAGATACAGAATAATGGTTGGCGTCTGTGAGATCGCGAGTTTCGCCTTCCGGTCGATCAGAAGCGGCGGCCCCATGAACGGCACCGGCATGTCTGAAACCGCACCTTCCATCAGGCCGGAGATCGCGCCGTCGCCGGCTTCCACCCAAGTCCGTTCCGCATGAACCAGTACCGCACGCACGAACTGACCCCGAAACGGGACGGACCAGTAGTAAAGCTCATAGTCGGCCATGATGCAGACTCCGTGATGGCAATCGGTCTGCTCCGGCAACGCGGTTACACGCCACTCGTTCTCGGCGGCCGTCAGGCGCCTGCGCGATGCGTCAGCGCGCGAAAACGATCAGCGTCATCTGGCCTGCAGCGGGTTGCGTCGCATGTGACCGGACACCTCCTGGCCGAGATCTGCCGGCATCCTGCTGAAACCCGCCGTTCCGATCACAACGATAAGTGCCGTGATCAGAAACACGATGTGAAGGTCGGCCAGACCGACGGCCGTGCGCCCATGCAGCGATTCCAGCGTGGCCAGACAGAATGCCGTGAATGCGACGCCGGCCGTGGAGCCCGTCTGCCCGAGGATGGACATGACGCTGGCAGCCCGGCTGCGCTCCTGCCCCTGCACATCGGCAAAGGCGACCGTGGACAGGCTCGTCAGCTGCATGGATCGCGTCATGCCCGCGAAAGCGAGCGCAAGGGCGAGCAGGACATCCGGCGTCTGCGGCGTCATGAAAACGAACGGCACCAGGGACAGGGCGACCAGGAAGCCGTTGAAGAACAGCACGTTCCGGAAACCGCCCCATCGGATGATCCGGGACGTGAACGGCTTGATGCCGAGATTGGCGCAGAAATAGGCCAGAAGCCACGTGCCGGCCCGCGCCGGAGAGAAACCGAAACCCAACTGGAAGAACAACGGCAGCAGGAACGGGGCGGACGAAAACACGCCACGGAACAAAAGGCCCGGATACAGCGAGGAATAGCGAAGGCTCGCCCGCTTCAGGGGCTCAAGCGACAGGATGGGTGTGGGATGACGCTGCAGATGACGAACGGCCAGCGTGCCCATGATCGCACCCACGATCATCAGGCCAAACGCCACAATACGCTCTACACCGCTCTCCGCCGAGCGCTGGAAGCCGGAGAGCAGACAGGTCAGGCCGACGGCACACAGGGCAAGACCCTTGATATCCAGACGCGACGCACCCTCGGGCGGCTCCGACGGCACGGCCCGCAGGACAGCCAGAACCGCGATCAGGCCAACCGGGATATTGAGCCAGAAATTCCAGCGCCATCCGACCGTCTGCGTCAGATACCCACCCAGAACAGGGCCGATGATGGGCGCCGTCAGAGCCGGCCAGACAGTGACCGACTGTGCTTTCATCAGGTCGCCCTTGGGCGTGTATCGCAGGATGATCGACGTCCCCACCGGCATCATCACGGCGCCCGCCAGCCCCTGCCCGATCCGCGCGCAGACGAATTCCGCGAGCCCCTGCGCGATGCCGCAGAGAAACGACGACAGCGTGAACAGCAGGATCGCCATCCACATCACGCGCTTTTCGCCGAACTTCATGGCAAGCCACGCGGAAATCGGCGAGACGGCAGCGGATGCCAGCATGTAGGCGGTAACGCCCAGCGACAGGTCCAGCGTCCTGACGCCGAACGACCGGGCCATCGCCGGCAGCGACGTGTTGATGATCGCGCCATCGAGGTTCTGCATGAATGTCGCGATCGCCATGATGAACGCGATAAGGGGCGAATATTGTTCGAGTTGTTCCACCACCTGCGAGGGCAGCTCCGGAGAAGACCTGACAGGCGACTGAGACATTACGGACTGTTTTCCGGCAGGGCCGGCCTCCTCTGAAATTCGGCTATCCCGTCTTAGGAGTTCTGCGCCGCAAAAAGTTTCACTTCTCGGAGACCTGTCCGGGCACCGGCACGCAGGTAAAACTGGCAGCCGCATCCATGTCACCATGCCCGTCATAGCGCGCCACGGCGGGATAGGCGCACAAGGGCCGGGAGCGGACGGTTTGGCCGTTGCCTATCCGCGACGCCACGATCCGCTCGGGCGGCCGGCTGCGACTGACCCAGTCATTGATCGCGTCGAGCTTGCTGAATGTATCGCATCCGGCGCCGCCATAGCAGTGCGCCATTCCCGGAATGGTGATGAGGCGCATATCGCTCCGTGATGCAGGGGCCCGCGCGCCTCATCAGGGACCGATAATACCCGATGAGTTCTTCGGGATTATGGCCGTCGTTCCAGCCGATATACATCAGCAGCTTGCCGCCATGACGGAAGAACGGCGTCAGATCGTCGTCGACATGCAGCAGCGGGCCGAGCTTTGCCGTGGCCTTTGCAACATCCGTATCCCAGTTCAGCGTCGTCCAGTCCCAGCCGGGGTTCTGGAACGCCGCATATTTGAACAGGTCCAGTGCGACCGGGAACGCACGGCCGTCGGCGGAGAAGCCATCCTCACTCCCCTTCGCCGGCCCGGGAAAGATCACCTGACGAGTTCGTGGATTGACCGGCCCGCGCTAGATGGCCTCGGCCGCCTGCACCTCGGATGCCGTCAGACAGTCAGCGCTGTCGCGCCCCTTGCACAGAAGCTGGCGCGGCTCGAAGGTGCACGTATCCGGCTCATCGAGAAATCCTTGTGTCCGGCCGACGGCTGTCGCGCAGGCTGCCATGACAGCCCGGTTCAGAAGCTGGAACTTGTCGCGGGAGACCCTGAGCGCCGGGTCATGATAACTCATCCAGCCGGCCCAGAGCTGCTCCGCATTGAAATTCACGATCGGGTTCGGCGGTGCGCCCGCGACAATGCCGTCGTAATCCAGCGGATAGCGTTTCGCTTCGATCAGCCCTTCCAGACCACCGAGCGAACATCCGATCCAGTAGGCATGGGAGACGGCGCGGCCGTAGAACGAGCGTACCAGAGTCTTGCCCGCTTCCGTCATCAGATGATCGGCGCGATAAGCATAATCGATCAGCTTTTCGGGATGCCCGAGCGTGAAACGGCCGCCCTGTCCGTCCGGGGTCGAACTGTCATGGCCCGTGTCCGTGCTGGCAACCGCATAGCCTTCGCTGACACCCGTCACCATGCTGTAATACATCAGCGATCCGGCCCAGCCGAAATTGCCGACGCCCAGGAAATTACCATTCCAGTTCTGCAAGGGAAGCCAGACCTCGACGCGGATTTGTGAATCCGACGACGGATGCAGGACCGCCGCAACGCGACAGAATGCGACATTTCGATCCGACGCCGCATGGCCCGCAAGGTTCATGCCCGGTGCCGACATGATCCGGCTGAGCTGGTCCTTCGGCATCTGCCACGCACCCGCGTCGACCGTTTCCACCTTCGTGAACGTGGCGTCGGGTATGGCCACATGCGCGAGGTCCGAGCAGCTTGTGGCCTGAGCCGTGGCGGGCGCCATGATCGCCAGCATCGTGACGCCTGCGACACCCGCAATATTTCGAGCTCTGAAAAAACTTGCCAATCCAGCCATGACAAATTGCAGAAGAAGCATCGCGTGTGCCCGGCGTGTTGTTGCATCGTCTGTCGCGCGGTGAATGGCGCCATGGCACCGGATCCCGCACGGCATGCCCTTATCTGACGGCGAAAGGCGCCGGATGGAAACCCATTGGTCGGCGGCCCCGGGATCGTGCAGTCGTTCGCACGCGAGGTATCGGCAGCAGTGATATCGACATCATTCCAGACATGCGAGGTCCGATGAAGAGAGCATACAGAGCGGCAATTCCGTTGCTTCTTGCCGCAGGCGGTCTCCCGCTTTGCCTTGCATCTGCCCAGCCGCCGCAAGCTCCAGCGTCATCGGGAGAGACAATGTCGGCCAGCCAGACACGCATCATCGTTACCGCCGCCCGGTCCTTCCTGGCCACGTTCGACGCATCCGACAGGCCGCATGTGCAGTTTCCCTTTGTTGCAGAAAAAACGGCGCGGCTGGCACGTTTCAGGCGAACAGCGCCGGGTGCGCCCGCCAAACCCGTCACCGATGCAGGGGCTAAACTGCCGGCAGCGCACGGACCGGGCATGGGACCGCCGGGAGGCTTCATCGGCGAACAATACGGCCAGTCGATCCGGTCGAATTACCCGGTCAGCGACGTGCCCCGCCCGGGCCTTCAGCTGGGCCACCTCACGGCCGCACAACAAGACGCCACGATGCATCTGCTCCAGATGCTTCTCAGCCGGAAAGGCTATGAGAAGGTTCTCGACATCATGGGTGGAGATCAGGCGCTGGCGGATAGCGGAACGCCGTTCGCCTCCGGGAAAGCGGTCTACACCATTGCGATTTTCGGAGCGCCATCGGAACAGGCCCCCTGGATGGTGCAGTTCGGCGGCCACCATCTGGGCCTGAATATCGTGATGGACGGCGCACACGGAACCATGACTCCGACGCTGACCGGAGCACAGCCGGCCGTCTATCAGGCGGACGGAAAGACGATCCGCGTGCTGGCGGCAGAAAACGACAAGGCGTTCGCCCTGCTCGATGCTTTCGATACGGCCCAGCGCCGGAAGGCGATCCTGCCTTACACAGTCGATGACCTGGTCATGGGCCCCGGACATGATGGCGAGACCATCGTGCCGGAAGGGCTCAAGGGGTCATCCATGACATCCCGGCAGAAACAGCTCATGCTGGACCTGATCGGCGAATGGGCCGGAATCATCAACGATGCTTACGCAGCACCAAGGTTGCAGGAAATCCGGCAGGATCTGGATGAGACGTGGTTCGCCTGGAGCGGCCCCACGACGCACGCGCCGGGACGCAACGGCTCGTCCTATTACCGTATTCAGGGCCCCCGTCTTCTGATCGAGTTCTCACCCCAGGGGGTCGGCGGCGATCCGACCATGCATGTGCACACAGTCTATCGCGATCCGACCGACAATTATGGCACCCGGTACACCACGCCATGAAAACCTTGCGCAGCGCCGTCGCAGTGTTCTGGGCGACCTCGATCGGCATAAGTCCCGCCTCGGCTCACCGGCTGGATGAATATCTTCAGGCAACGGTGATTGATCCGGGTCGGGATCATGTGATGCTGCGGCTGCGCCTGACGCCCGGTGTGGACGTTGCCGACCAGGTCATCGCCCGGATCGACACAAACCGGGATGGCATGCTTTCTGTCGGAGAAAAGCGCGCCTATGCGCTTCAGATTGCCAGAGACCTGTCTGTATCCCTGAATGGAACATCCGTAACATTGCGGCCTGAAGGCGGAGTTTTTCCGACCATCGCTGCCATGAAAGCCGGCACCGGCATCATCATGCTGCAGTTCGAAAGCAAAGCCTTTCATACAAAGGCGGACAACCGGCTGATCTATGCAAACCGGGCGACAGCTCCGGACGTCGTCTATCTCGTCAACTGACTGATGCCCGCAGACCCAGCCGTCCATATCGATGAACAGACGCGGTCCGCAAACCAGGCGTCTTATGAGGTGTCATTTTCCATAAGGAACTAATGACATCGTTCGGGAGACTACAATGCCCTCGATATTTCGTCTGCGTGGCCGGACCAGCCTATCAAGGTTCTTCTCGCAGGAAGCCTCCTGAGAGGTGAACCCCTCCCGGACGCGGCCGGGAGGGAGTGGTCAGTAGTGGATCGGCAACCGGTCGGTGGGCCTGCGTCCGGACCAGTGCATCCGGTAGGGTGGTTCAGGTTCGAGCGGCGGCGGCTGCTCTCCATCGGGGATCGGTTGATCCGGATCAGGCACCGGGCCGGGAGCCGGAAAGGGGGGATCCTCGGGAGGAATGGGCGGCACGGGGATACCGCCGACAGCATATCCGAGCATGGCGGGCCTCCTGTTGAGCGTGCACCGAAAGCGTCGATCATACGATATGCATGTCGGCACATTCGGAGCGGCGCATTTGTTGCTATGCTTGGACAATGCCTGACGACGCCATAAAGTTGCCCGACTTTCCGCAAGAGAAACGTCCCGCCGTCATCGTGGCGGGCGCGGGCCCGGCGGGGCTGATGGCGGCCGAACGTCTGGGTCTGGCCGGCTGCCGCGTGACGGTCATCGACCAGATGCCCAGCGTCGGCCGCAAACTGCTGATGGCGGGCCGCTCGGGCCTCAACCTGACCAATGCCGAGCCACTGCCCGACCTGCTTGCCCGATACGGTGAGGCCGCATCATGGCTGGCGCCGATGATCGAGGCATTCAAGCCGGCGGACGTGATCGCCTGGGCGGAATCCCTCGAACAGCCCTGCTTTACCGGAAGCTCGGGCCATGTCTTCCCGGTCGCGATGAAAGCCTCGCCCCTCCTTCGCGCCTGGCTGGCGCGACTATCCGAGCTCGGCGTGCGCATTCAGACACGCACCTGCTTCAAGGCGTGGGACAATCGACGCGCGATCATCGACATGCCGGAAGGCACACGCGAACTGGAGGCCGATGCGATCGTGCTGGCCCTTGGCGGCGCGAGCTGGCCGCGTCTGGGCGCTGACGGACACTGGACGAAACTGTTTCCGCAGACGCAGGTGAGATCGTTCCGACCCGCCAATTGCGGTGCAATCCCCGACTGGCCGCAGGCCCGCCTCGCCGAGTTTGCCGGCACGCCCCTCAAGCGGATCGCGCTGCGCTGTGATGCGACCGAGACGCGAGGCGATCTGATGATCGGCGCGCAGTCGATCGAAGGAGCGCCGCTCTACCATCTGGTCCCGGCCATCCGGAAGGCTCTCGATCGGACCGGGCACTGCACGCTCTCGCTCGACCTGCGACCGGACCTAGATGTCGAGGACATCGCGGCGCGCCTTGCCCGGACCCGCCCGAGGGAGAGCCGCTCCAACCGGCTGCGCAAGGCGCTGGGCCTGGATCGGCTGGGGCGGGCGCTCGTCTCCGATGCGACGACTGATGCCGACCCACGTGCCCTTGCCTTGGCCGTCAAACAGATCCCGCTGCCGATCGCAGGCCTCGCACCGCTGGATCGCGCAATCTCTGTCGCGGGCGGCCTGCGGCGCGACGCCCTGACGCCCGATCTCATGGTCTGTGATCGGCCAGGGCTTTTCGTCTGCGGCGAGATGCTCGACTGGGAGGCGCCCACCGGCGGCTATCTGCTTCAGGCCTGTCTTTCGACCGGGTTCGCGGCCGGGAACGCGGCGGCCGACTGGCTCGCACGCGAGAATCGTTTGCCAAGCGGCAAGCCAGATGGCACCTCGGGGCGATCATGACCTCCGTCGTCCCGCTCCACTCGCCGCATACGCCGGAGCCTGCGCCGCACGCGCCCTCCAGCGCGGTTTCGCTGGGCCGCAAGCGCGACTCTGCCGACCTCCTGGTCGATCTGCCGGAGCTGCTGGCCACACGCCTGCTGGTCCAGGGCAATTCCGGCTCCGGCAAATCGCATCTGCTTCGGCGCCTGCTCGAACAGACGGCACGCCTGGTGCAGCAGGCCGTGATCGACCCCGAAGGGGACTTCACCGGATTTGCCGCACATTTCGGCCATCTGGTGATCGATGCCGCCGACCATACGGAAGCGACCCTGCGCTCCGCCGGCGAGCGGATGCGTGCCCATCGGGCCTCGGTCGTGCTCAATCTGGAGAACGTCGAGCCGGATCAGCAGCTGCGCGCCACCGCAGCCTTTCTCGGCGGCATGTTCGATGCCCCGCGCGCGCACTGGTATCCGGTTCTGGTCATCGTGGACGAGGCGCAGTTGTTCGCGCCCGTCGCAGGCGGTGATACGACCGACGAGGCCCGGAAGCTGTCGCTCGGCGCGATGACGAACCTGATGTGCCGCGGGCGCAAGCGTGGCCTTGCCGGCGTCATCGCAACCCAGCGCCTGGCCAAGCTCGCCAAGAACGTGGCGGCGGAAGCTAGCAATTTCCTCATGGGGCGTACCTTTCTCGATATCGACATGGTGCGGGCCGCCGACCTGCTTGGCATGGAACGGCGTCAGGCCGAGGCATTCCGTGACCTGCGACGCGGGCAGTTCGTGGCGCTCGGCCCGGCTCTGAGCCGCACCCCCGTTCACGTCGCGATCGGCACCGTCGAGACCGCGAGCAATGCCACCGGGCCATCCCTCCTGCCCCTGGCGCCTACGACCGGCGAAGAGCTGCGTGACGTCATCCTCGAACCTGCCGCGACGTTCAGCGCCTCCCCTCGCCCGCGCGCGGTCCCGGCGCCGGACCTGCTCGCACAGCTGGCTGCCGCCGGCACGCGCGGTCCTGAAGCGCAGGACGATGGCCCGGCAGTCGATGCCCCGGAGCCGACACCCGTCGACCCGGCCCGGATCGATGCGCTGATCCGCCTCGTGGCCGAGGAACCGGACGCGGATTTCCGGCCCGTGGCGACACTCTACCAAGACGTTCTGCTTCGGGCGCGGATCGAGGGGCTGGGCCGCTCGGTGCTCGATCTGCCCGCCTTCCGCAGGCGCCTGGCCACCATCCGCAGCGGCATCCCGGCAGAGAGCGAGGATGACGACTGGCGCGCGGCCGAGGCGATCGCATGGTCCCTGCCGGAGGACGTGCAGACCGTCTTCCTCCTGCTCGCTCACGCCGCCCGCAGCGAGGCGCCCTGCCCCGACGATGCGGCACTCGCCCGTGCCTACGGGACACACTCTCTCGGGCGTGCGCGCCGCCAGCTCGCGTTTCTCGAATCGCGCAATGTCATTGTTCTGCGGGAAGAAGCCTCGGGCCACCGCATGGTCGCGATCGTCGGGCTGGGATGGCAGACCGCCTCACGCTGAACGCTCTGAGGTTCCGGTTGCGGATTGATCGCCTCGGGATGCCGCGAAGACGGTAACCCGATGCATTCCACTGCCTGCTGGCTGTTCGGCATGCAGAGCCGGTTCATCTGTAATATTGCCGCGCGAGAGCGGAACAAGCAGCCACAGGGCCGGTGCTCCTGTTGTTGCGATCCGCTCTTTCACACGGGCCGCCGCGGCGGAGCACTGCGTTGGCCAGCCTCGCCACGTCCCGCGTCATGCAGGACGTGTCCGGAAACTTACAGTCCTTCGACCAGTGTCGCGCGATACGTCGCGCCCTTGAAGCGATGTTGGCGGACCTGGGTATAACCCGGGCCGTCATACCAGTCGTGCGCGGCCTGCGCGTTTGGAAATTCGACGATCACGACGCCTTCTGGGCCCTTGCCTTCCAACGTTTCCTGACGCCCGTAGGCCGCCAGGATCTTGACCGGATGTCCTGCGAACGTCTGGCCGACATTGGCCTGATACGTATCGAGCTCCGACTGATCCTGCACGCTTTCCTTGGTAAAGACGATGTAGCAGGCCATGCTCAGACCCTCCGTTCGGTGGCGGTCAGCCGGTCGATGCCATGCTCCGTTGCCACCAGAACTTCCGAAACATCGTCAAGGAACATCCCGCTCTCGATCACGCCCACGATCTTGGCGATCTCCGTGAACAGATAGAGCGGATCTTCGATCGGGCCGAAATGGCAGTCGATGATCATGTTTCCGCCATCGGTCACGTAGAGCTGGCCGTTGCGGTCCATGCGCGGCTTGGGCGCGCGCGCTCCCAGACGCCCGAGGCGTTCTGCCGCACATTCCCACCCGAACGGCGTCACCTCGATCGGTACGGGTGCCGTGGTGCCCAGCTTGTCGACCAGCTTCTTGTCATCGACGATGACGACGAAGCGATCGGCGGCATGCGCCACGATCTTCTCGCGCAAAAGCGCGCCGCCAAGCCCCTTGATCAGGGTCAGACGCCCCCGAAGCACTTCATCCGCACCGTCGACCGCAAGATCGATCCTGGTCTGCTCGCTGAAATCGGTCAGTTCGATCCCGAGCTCGCGCGCCTGCTGTGCACTGCGTTCGGACGTCGGAATGCCCTTGAAACGGAGCCCTTCCCGGTTCCAGCGACGACCGAGCTCGTCGATGAAGAAGGCGGACGTCGACCCTGTCCCGAGGCCCACAACCATTCCCGGCTCCACGAAGCTCGCCGCATGGCGGGCGGCTTCCTGCTTGCGCTGGGCGCGCAGCTCATCTGCGGTAGCTGGCGTATTCATTGGACAGCACTCGCAGCCGTGGTGTCGAGCAGCCAGATCAGCTGCCCTTCCGTGGTGATGGCCGATGCCGGCTCGGCGGGATCAGCCTTTCGCACGCGCGCGAACGTCTCGGCCTTGCCCTGTCCGGCCAGCATGAACACGACGTAACGGCTGGAATGAATGGCGGGATAGGTCAGCGTCAGGCGCGTATGCGGCGCATCGTCGGGGACGCAGGTCGCCACCCATTTCGTGCGCTCCTTCAACACCGGCTGGCGCGGGAAGAGCGAGGCCGTATGGCCGTTATCGCCCAGGCCCAGCATGACGACGTCGAACAACGGGCGTCCCGGCTCAAGCGTCTCGGATCCATAGACCGCCTGCAGCGCGCGTTGGTAGGCGGCGGCGTCCGCTTCCGCATCGCCTTCGACCGGCATCGGGTGAACGTTTTCCGGCGGAATGTCGATATGCGACAAAAGGGCCGTCTTGCTCATGGTGTAATTGTTGGACGGATCGCTCATCGGGACATGGCGTTCGTCGCCGTAGAACAGATGCGTGTCTGCCCAGGGGAATTCGGTCGCGTAAGGGGCTGCGCCGAGAATTTCATAAAGCCGCTTCGGCGTGGATCCGCCCGAGAGCGCGATCACGAACTTGCCGCTGCGCTTCTCCCGCGCACGCGCCAGAAGCCAGCGCGCCATATGTTGTGCGATTGCCTCGCTGTCCGGCAATACGATCATTTCGCCGGTTGTCACGTCCTGGCCGCTCAACAGCGCCTCCCGATCAAAAAATGGGCCGGGCAGCTGTCGCGACCCAGCCGGTCAAATAGTTCAGTCGCGCGGCGCACGAGGCAGGACGAACTCGCGCATTGCCTGCGCCCACCCGTCCGCATCGTTGCGCCCGGTGACGACATGGGCATGGGACTTCACACGATCGGTCGCATTGCCCATCGCAATTCCCAGGCCCGCGCGCTCGAGCATCGGTATGTCGTTGCTCATATCCCCGATACACGCCACCTCGTCCATGCTGATGCCGAGCACGCGCGCAAGTTCATGTGCGGCATAGCCCTTGTTGGCATCCACATGGGTGATGTCGAGATAGTAATTCGAAGATCGGTGCACGCTCGCCATGCCCGCCAGCATTGCCCCGATCTCGATTTCCATGCGCTCCAGCAACGCATATTCCGTGCTGGCGCCCATGATCTTGCCGACGCCGTCGTAGTACGGACGAAAATCGGGAACGATCGTGGGCGGGACTTTCGTCACCTTGTGCTCATGCTCGACATAGGCAGCACCCGGATCGCGAACGAGCCAGTCATGGCCACGGAACAACCATGCATCGACCTTGTGGACAATCAGCATGTCACATGCGGCGGACACGGCGTCAGGTGCCAGTGTCAGGCTGGAGACGATCTCTCCCTCGGGATTGACGATCAACCCGCCGTTCAGCCCCGCGCGTGGCGTATCGATGCCGAGCGGGCCGAGATACATCTCCATGCCCCGCGGCGCACGCGAACTGACAAGGCAGAGCTTGATACCTGCCGCACGCAGGGCGCGCGCGGCGTCCAGCGTGGCAGGTGACAATGCCTTGTCGGGCCCGACCAGCGTTCCGTCGATGTCGGACACCACTAGCCGGATCGTCGTTGCCTGGGGACGACGAACGTCCGGGGCGGTTGCGGCATCCAGACTCACTTGGAAAGGTCCAGCCAGCGGCGCCCGTCACGATGCATCAACTCGTCCGCTTCACGCGGCCCGTCTGTGCCTGCGGGATAGAAAGACATCGGCACGCCTCCGGAGTTCCAGTGGGACAGCGCCGGCTGCACGACGCGCCAGCCTGCCTCGATATTGTCGGCACGCTGGAACAGCGTCTGGTCGCCGACGAGACAGTCATAGATCAGCGTCTCGTAGCCGGTCGTCGGGCCATCGCTATACCAGTCGGCATAGTTGAAGTTCATCCGGACGCCGCCAAGTCGCACCGCCGGGCCCGGCACCTTGGCCGAGAACTGCAGCGTCACACCTTCGGACGGCTGGATATGGATAATGAGAATATTCGGCGTCAGACGCTCGACCGGCGTGTCGCGGAACAGCGCGAACGGAGCCTGCTTGAAGTGAATGGCGATCTCGGTCTTGCGCTGCGTCAGGCGCTTTCCCGTCCGCAGGTAGAACGGCACGCCTGCCCACCGCCAGTTGTCGATCCCGAGCTTCATGGCGACGAACGTCTCGGTCTGGCTGCCGATGCCGATATCCGGCTCCTCGCGATAGCCCTTGAGCGCCGTCTCGCCCTTCATGCCGCTGATATATTGACCACGCACGATCTCATGCACGGATGCCTCATGGATCGCGCTGAGCACTTTCGACTTCTCGTCGCGCACGGCATCGGCCTCGAACGAGGTCGGTGCCTCCATCGCAGTCATGGCCAGCAGCTGCATCAGGTGGTTCGGCACCATGTCGCGCAATGCGCCCGTGCTCTCGTAGAACCGGCCGCGTTTTTCCACGCCGACGACTTCGGCCGCCGTGATCTGGACATGGTCGATGTTCTGCCGGTTCCACAGTGGCTCGAAGATACCGTTGGAGAAGCGCAGCGCCATGATGTTCTGCACCGTCTCCTTCCCGAGGTAATGATCGATGCGATAGATCTGGCTTTCCTCGAGCGAGGACAACAGCCGGACGTTCAGAGCCCGCGCGGACGCCAGATCGGAGCCGAACGGCTTTTCGATCACGACACGCCGGTACGTCTCATCATCCTCCTGCGCGAGACCCGATTCGCCCAGATGGTCGACGATCGTGCCGAAGAAACGCGCCGCGACGGCAAGATAGAACACCGCGTTCTGGTGCCCGAGGCGCTCGGAAAGCGCGGTATAGGTCGACGCTTCCTCGAACGATCCACGCAGATAGGACGTCCGTTCCAGTAGGTGATCCCAGACGTCCTGGCGTAATGCGATGGCCGAAGTGCCGCGTCTGGTCACGAAGTCGTTGATCGCATCCTGGAACTGTTCGCGCAGTGACTCAATGGTCATCTCCGCCCAGTCAACCGCGATGATCTGGAAATCCTCGTCCAGCAGGCCCGCGCAGGCAAGATTGTAGATCGCGGGCATCAGAAGCCGCTTGGTCAGGTCGCCGCCGCCGCCGAAGATCACCAGAGCGCCGCGTGGCGCGCATTTGACGGAGCGTGTGCTCTCGTCATTTGCAACCGACGAACGTGTGGTCGCAATCAGTTCACCCATGGTCCCCATCCTTCCGGCAACCCGGAAATCTGAAAGAATTGGTGTCGGGGCGCGGACGGTTGTCCGGCCCCGACACGTCAGTAATTACTTCTTCTCGACGTGGCCGCCGAAGCCGAAGCGCATCGCGGAGAGCACCTTCTCGGCGTAGTTGTTACCGGAACGCGAACGGAAGCGCGTGAACAGGGATGCCGTCATCACGGGAACCGGCACGTTCTCTTCGATCGCAGCCTCGATCGTCCAGCGGCCTTCGCCGGAATCCGATACCTCGCCCGAGAACTCGCTGAGCGACGCGTTCTTGGTCATCGCATCCGCGGTCAGGTCCAGAAGCCACGACGACACGACAGAACCGCGACGCCAGACTTCGGCGATGTCGGCCATGTTCAGGTCGAAACGCTCGGCTTCCGGAAGATGAGCCGCGTTCTTCGACTTCATGACGTCGAAGCCTTCGGCAAATGCCTGCATCATGCCGTATTCGATGCCGTTGTGGACCATCTTCACGAAATGGCCGGATCCGGCCGGGCCACAGTGCAGATAGCCTTCCTCGGCACGCGGATCGACGCCGGTTGCGCCTTCGCGACCCGTCGTGCGCGGCACGTCGCCCTTGCCCGGTGCCAGCGCCTTGAGGATCGGATCGATATGATCGGTCGCGTCCTTGGTGCCGCCATACATCATGCAGTAGCCGCGCTCGAGGCCCCACACGCCGCCGGACGTACCGACATCGATGTAGTGGATGCCCTTCTCGCTCAGCTCCTGGCTGCGACGGACGTCGTCCTTATAGTAGGAATTGCCGCCGTCGATGATGATGTCGTTGTTGCCAAGCAGCCCCTTCAGTTCCTGCACGCAGGCCTCGGTGATCGCGCCGGCCGGCAGCATCACCCAGACGATCTTGCGATCGGCCGTGATCTTGCTCACCAGATCCTTGACGCTGTCAGACGAGACCGCCTTGCCTTCGACCGCACGGCCGTGAACCGCCGACACGACCTTCGGGTCGCGGTCGAACAGCACGACGTCGTGGCCGTGGCGGCTGAGACGCACCGCGATGTTGCCGCCCATACGGCCAAGGCCGATGATGCCGATCTGCATGTCTTTTACTCCTGGCATGCCGTGATGCCGATCAATGCGCCCGGACACACTCGAGGTGTCGGGACGGTGTGCTTTTGAAAAATCCGCTCCGGATACCCGGAGCGGATCATGGCCCAATATCAGATGGCGCTCTCGATTGCGCTGCTCAGGGCTCGAAGCCCCTCGTCGAGCGGCCCCTTGATATGAACCCGCAGGGCGCGGCGGCCACGCTCGGCCAAGACATCGAAGTCACCACGAGCCTGTGCCGCCTTCACGACGCCGAACGTGTACTTCTCGCCCGGGACCGGCAGATCGGCCGCGTCATCCGCGGTGATCTGCAGGAACACGCCGTTATTGGCGCCGCCCTTGTAGGCCTGGCCGGTCGAGTGCAGGAAGCGCGGTCCGAACTCGGCAGCCGTCGCAACCTTCAGCGCATCGCGGATCCGCAGACGCAGGGACTGGATCCAGGCACGCGTCGATTCGTCGCGTTCGACATAAGCAAGAATGCCGATGTAGTCGTCCGGCTTCACTTGCCCGAACAGGGCCTTCAGGATCGCGACTGTATCGCCGCCCTTCAGGGCACCGGCATTCTTCGCATCGGCGAAGAACGAAAATGCCCCGTCGGTTGCGAATGCCGTCTCGGCCGGGAGCGAACCCGTCTCGTTATAGGCAGTCGTCAGCTTCTTGGTCTCGATCTTGGATGCTTCCACATCCGGCTGATCGAACGGGTCGATATCGAGCACCGCACCCGCGACCGCGGTTGCGAATTCCCAGTGGAAGAACGCCTGGGCGATCTGTTCCTTGGTGTCGAGATCGATCGTGACGACAGGCTGCCCTGCCTTCGCAAGTGCCGCGATCGCCGCATCCTGCTCGGATGAGGTTTCACCCGTCAGACGAAGATACGCGAAGACGCGGTCATTACCGTAAACAGCCGGCTCGCCCAGCGTCTCATCGTCGATCGGCACGAGACCGCGACCGATCTTTCCGGTCGATTCCGCCAGGAGCTGCTCGAGCCATGCCCCCAGATCGTAGATCGCGGGGGATGCCACGATCGTCACCTTGTCACGACCGAACTTGGTCGCGGCGACACCGAGGATCGCTCCGAGCTGGAACGCGGTGTTGAATGCCGGCGGAACGCTCTGCGCGCTGGCCTTGACCGAACGCAGGGCACTCTCGAGGAACGAACGGACAGGCAGACCCGATGCCGCAGCCGGCACGAGGCCGAAGTTCGACAGGACCGAATAACGACCGCCGATCTGCTTCTCGCCGTAGAAGATCTTCCAGAAGCCATCGCCCTTGGCGACCTGCTCCATGTGGGAGCCCGGATCGGTCACGGCGACGAAATTCTGGCCGACCTTGTCGCCCAGAACCTTCTTCGCGGCCTCGAAGAAATAGGCCTTGAGGATGTTCGGCTCCAGCGTGCCGCCGGACTTCGACGAAACGATGAAGAGTGTCTTGGCCGGATCGATCTTGCCTTCGAACGACTTGACCTGCTGCGGGTCCGTGCTGTCGAGCACGTGCAGCGTCGGGAACCCGGCATGCTTGCCGAAAGTCTCGGCGATGACCTCCGGACCGAGGCTCGATCCGCCCATACCGAGCAGCAGCACATCGGTGAAGCCGCGTGCCTTCACGTCGGATGCGAACGCTTCCAGCTCGGACACATGTGCCAGGCGGTCATCGACGATGTCGAGCCACTTCAGCCACTTGCCTTCGTCGCCACCGGTCCAGACCGACGCGTCCTTGGCCCACAGCTTCCGCAAGTCGCCGGACTTGCGCCACGTCTCCGTCTCGGCCTTGACGGCTTCCTCGATATCGGACGGCAGCTCGGCCTTCTGGATCAGCAGCTTCTTGGCGAGGATCTCGTTTTCCTTGCGGGCGACCACGCCAAGGAGGCTGTCGAACGCATCGCAGAAAGAGGCACAGCCTTCCTTCACGAGGGTCTCGGTCACGCCGTGGAGGTCGAGGCCCAGACGCTCCTGCTGGGCCATGACATGCTTCGCGCCCTCAACATCCTCGATCAGGCTGTCGCGCAGCTTCCCGTGATCACGGAAGGCGTCGAAGGTAGCCGGCGGGATGGTGTTGACGGTCTCGGGACCGACCAGCTCGTCGACATACAGGACGTCGGAATAGGCCTTGTCCTTGGTGCCGGTCGAGGCCCACAGCAGACGCTGCGGCTGGGCGCCTGCGGCGGCCAGTTTCTGCCAGCGGTCGGATTTCTTGACCTCGAGATAATGCTGGTAGGCGACCTTCGCGTTCGCGATGGCGACCTTGCCGCGCAGGGCCTTGAGCGCCTCGGCATCCTTGTCGCCGGCTGCAACGCGCTTGTCGATCGCTGCGTCGATCTTGCCGTCGATACGGCTGACGAAGAATGACGCGACGGACGCGATCTTGGAGATGTCCTCGCCGCGGGCGTGGCGGGATTCAAGACCGGAAATATAGGCTTCGAGAACGTCCTTGTAGGCCTGGAGCGAGAACAGGAGCGTCACGTTGACGCTGATGCCTTCGTCCGTTGCCATCTGGAACGCGGGAACGCCATCATGCGTGCCCGGGATCTTGATCATGAGGTTCTGGGCACCGACCGTCTTCCACAGGCGACGCGCTTCCTCGATCGTGCCCTTGGTGTCGAACGCGAGATAGGGGGACACTTCGAGGCTGACATAGCCGTCGAGGCCCTTGGTCGCCTCGAACACCGGATACATGACCTTGGCGGTCGCCCGGATGTCGTCGATCGCGAGACGCTCGTAGAGTTCGCCCGGCGAAAGGATTTCGGTCTGCAGCAGTTCCTTGATCTGCGCGTCGTAATCCGTGCCGTAGCCCATTGCCTTCTCGAAGATGGCGGGGTTGGACGTGACGCCCTTCAGGCCGTCCTCATCCACCAGCTTCTGCAGGCTGCCGTTGGCAGTGAAAGAGCGCTGGATGAAGTCGAGCCACGGGGACTGCCCGTGCTTCTCCATCCCGCGCAATACGTTGGCGACCGTGCCAACATCCTGTTTCGTCACGACATTCATGACATGCTCCCTTGCCGTCTTCCTGGCTTGGAGAGCGCGATGCCGGAGCACCGGCCCCCCGTAGCCTGGAGCCGGAGCCGCGCTCCGGCTCTTCGATAGTCTTTTCCGCTTACTTGGCGGCCGTACGTGCGGCCTGCTTCTTGGCGGCTTCGTAAACTGCTTCCGGAGTGAACCCGAACTTGGTCAGCAACGCGCTGAGCGGGGCAGAAGCTCCGAAAGTATGCATCGCGACGATCGAGCCACCGAAACCGGTGTAGCGATCCCACCCGAAGGCGGCCGCCTGCTCCACTGCCACGCGTCCGATGACGTCCGACGGCAGCACGCTCTCGCGATATTCTTCCGACTGCTCTTCGAACAGATCAAAGGACGGGAACGACACCACGCGGGCCTTCACGCCTTCGGACGTCAGCTTCTCGTAGGCGCCGACGACCAGGCCCACTTCCGAACCGGACGCCATGAGGATCACGTCCGGCTTGCCTTCGCAGCTTGCCAGCACGTACGCGCCCTTCGAAACGCCCGAAGCGGGTGCATACTTTGTCCGATCCAGCGTCGGCAGGTTCTGACGGCTGAGGATCAGCACGGCCGGCTTCTCGGTCAGCGGCATGATCGTACGCCAGGCCTCGGCGACCTCGTTCGCATCACCGGGACGGATCGTCATGATGCCGGGCGTTGCACGCAGCTGTGCCAGTTGCTCGATCGGCTGGTGCGTCGGACCGTCTTCACCCACGCCAATCGAGTCATGTGTGAAGATGTAGATCGTCGGCACTTCCATGATCGCGGACAGGCGGATCGGCGCCTTCATGTAGTCCGAGAAAATCAGGAAGCCCGAGCCGTAGGCACGGATGCCCGACAGCGCGATGCCGTTCATGATCGAACCCATCGCGTGCTCGCGCACACCGAAATGCAGGTTGCGGCCCGCATACGTGCCATTCCATTGCGGCGGCTGGAAGGAGCCTGCGCCCTGGAACGTCAGGTTCGTCTTGGTCGACGGCGAAAGGTCCGCCGAACCACCGATCAGCCACGGCAGATTGAGCGCCACCGCATTGATGACTTCGCCCGAGCTGGCGCGAGAGGCGATGCCCTTGGCGCTGGCTTCGTAGGTCGGGATTGCCTTGTCCCAGCCT
The DNA here is from genome assembly GCF_000963885.1 of Tanticharoenia sakaeratensis NBRC 103193. Classification (GTDB taxonomy): domain Bacteria; phylum Pseudomonadota; class Alphaproteobacteria; order Acetobacterales; family Acetobacteraceae; genus Tanticharoenia; species Tanticharoenia sakaeratensis. The sequence goes on along the minus strand of NZ_BALE01000017.1, from coordinate 18,400 downwards.
TCCGGCAGGCGGTGATGGAAGATGTCCTCGAGCTCGGCCGCTTCCGTCGGATATTCCTTCGTGTAGCGAGCAAACAACTCTTTCCACGCTGCGCTCTTCTCTGCGCCACGCTTGCCGACACCATCCTTGAAGTGATCCATCACGCCATCGGGGACGAAGAACGGCTCGGTCGACGGCCAGCCATAGGCCTTCTTCGCGCCGGCGATCTCTTCTTCACCCAGCGGCTCGCCATGGGCATGGGCCGTGCCGGCCTTGTGCGGCGCGCCGTAGCCGATGACCGTGGTCAGCTTGATGAAGCTCGGCTTGTCCTTGACCGCCTTCGCGGCCTCGATCGCCTTCTTCAGCGCCGGGATGTCGTTCGCGTCATGCAGCTCCTGCACGTGCCAGCCATAGGCCTCGAAACGCTGAGCCACGTTCTCGGTGAAGGCGAGATCGGTCGAGCCTTCGATGGAGATCTGGTTGCTGTCGTAGATCCAGAGCAGGTTGTCGAGCTTGAGGTGACCCGCCGTGGAAGCCGCCTCGGAGGCGACGCCTTCCATCATGTCGCCGTCGCCGCACAGGACATAGACATTGTAGTCGAAGAGGTCGAAGCCCGGCTTGTTGTAGCGCGCGGCCAGCCACTTCTGGGCAATCGCCATACCTACGGAGTTGCCGCAGCCCTGGCCGAGCGGGCCCGTGGTCGTCTCGACACCCGCCGTGAAGCGGTATTCCGGATGCCCGGGGGTCTTGGAGTTCAGCTGACGGAACTGCTTGAGGTCGTCGATGGTGAGCGACGGGGTATCGAGCACCTTGTCATGCGCGATGTCGCGCACGCCGGTCAGATAGAGCGTCGAGTAGAGGAGCATCGACGCATGGCCGACGGACAGAACGAACCGGTCGCGAGCGGGCCACAGCGGATCGGCCGGATCGTAGTTCATCACCTCCTGCCATAGCGTGTAGGTCACCGGCGCCAGCGCCATGGCCGTTCCCGGGTGCCCCGAATTCGCCTTCTGCACACCATCCATCGACAATGTGCGAATGGTGTTGATGCTGAGCGTGGCGATATCACTCGCCCCGGATACGCCTTCCGGCGCGCATGCGGCCTGGAGCATGAGAGAACGCATTAGAAATCAATCCTCCGAAATGTCTGCGCCGATCAGATCCCCGGACCCGATCGCGGCCCGACGATCCCCCGCTGGCGCCTAAGCGCGCACCGCCGGGAGATCGGGCCTTTCGCTCGGCGCGACATTCACATGCCCCTCGCAGGGGCCGCAAGCACCCACAGGGGAACAACCCCGGAGCGCTCGTCGGAACATGCAACGCACGACACAAAGAGGCGTCGATCGCGGCAACGCGGCCAGGACAACGGCTCGACATCGCGGCGCCATAAAGCGCTCATCGTTCGTCACATGCCAGACCGAATGACATCACGACTCCTCGACTGGCCGACAGGTCCGTTTCTATGCCGAAACACGTCGTTTGCGGCCGGTTCCCCGCCTCTTTCCCGACGGTGCCGCGTCCCCTAGACGATATGACAGAACGGTCGGATTTTCCGTCCGGCTTGCTGCGAAAGGATCTTCGTTGCCCCCGCTGAATCCCGATCATTTCGATGGCCGCCGCTTCTTCAATCCGATTTCCTTTCGCCGCTCCGGCGAGCCCCTGCCCCATCCACACGGCTTCGGCACGATCTGGCGCTGGCAGCGCGACCGGATCGGCAAATGGCCCGATCATCTTCCGACTCATACCCCCGCTGGTGACCCGAAGGCCTCTCCGCCCCCAGGGACAGTGGCCATCACCTTTCTCGGGCATGCCGCCTTCCTGTTGAGAATTGGTCGAATCGGCCGCCCTCCTCTCACGATCCTGACCGATCCGGTATTTTCGGAACGGTGCTCTCCCTTTCGCAACCGGGGGCCCAGACGCGTTGTGCCGCCAGGCCGCCCCCTGTCGGCACTGCCGCGCATCGATGTCGTCCTGGTGTCCCACTGTCATTACGACCATCTGGACCTGCAGAGCCTGCGGAGCATCGCGCAGCGGGACGATCCGGTCGCAATCACGCCGCTCGGCAATGGCGCGCTGCTGCGCAAAGCGGGACTGGCGCAGGTGGTCGAGCGGGACTGGTGGGAAAACGTACGCCTGCCTTGCGGCACGCGCATCACCGTGACACCAGCCCGTCACGGATCGGCCCGGACACCGTTTGATCGCAACAGGCGGCTCTGGGGCGGATTCATGATCGAGACGGAAAACGCGAACGAGCCCTCGCCCACTCGCGTGTTCTTCGCAGGCGACAGCGGTCACGGCACCCATTGGTCCGCGATCCGCGCAAAGCTCGGCGCTCCGGACATCGCATTGCTGCCGATCGGCGCCTACGAGCCACGGACGATCATGCGCCGTGTCCACATGAACCCCGAGGAAGCGGTCGAAGCCTGCATCGAACTCGACGCCGTTCATGCAATCGGCATGCATTTCGGGACTTTCCGCCTGACCGACGAACCGATCGGCGAACCGCCCGTGCGATTCGCGATGGCCGCCGAAGCCAGGGGGCTGCCCCATGGCCGTTGCTTTACCCTTGGCCTCGGCGATGTCACGGTGCTGCCGACTTCGCACACGAACCCCTTGCAACCCCCGGATGCGTCATGAGCCCCCCTGACCCAACCCCCACCTACACGCCCGAGCAGATCACAGCGCTGTTCATCGATGCCGCGCGAGAGGGCGACCTTCCGCTCCTGACCGAGTTCATCGACGCCGGCATGGCCATCGACGCGCAGGACAGCCGCGGCTACACCGCCCTGATCGTGGCCACCTATAACGGCCGTCACGAAGCGGCCGAGCTCCTGCTCACGCGCGGCGCCGACCCCGACCAGAGGGACGCCAAGGGTGCGACCGCGCTGGCCGGCGTCGCCTTCAAGGGGGATCCGTCCATGGCACGCCTGCTTGTCAGCCATGGCGCCACGGTCGATGCCCGCAACACAGTCGGTCGCACGCCGCTGCTGTTCGCAATCATGTTCGGCCGCGATGACATGGCACGTCTGCTGCTGGAAGCCGGTGCCGATCCGGACGCAACTGACGGTGAGGGTGCCAGCCCGCGCATCCTGGCTGCCCGTCAGGACCGGGCAGATCTCTTTCCATGAGCCGGTTCTGGAATGCCCGCGTTCACGGCCTTTCGCCTTACGTCCCAGGCGAGCAGCCGCGCATGTCGGGCCTGATCAAGCTCAACACGAACGAGCTTCCTTACGGCCCCAGCCCCCGTGTGCTGGAGGCCATCCGCGCCGAGACCGGCGACACGCTGCGACTCTATCCCGATCCGACGGCCCTTGCGCTGCGCGAAACGATAGGGCGCCACCACGATGTCTCGCCGGCACATGTGTTTGTCGGCAACGGATCGGACGAGGTGCTGGCCCACGCGTTTCGGGCGCTGATCCGTGACGACGCCCCCGTCCTGTATCCGGACGTCAGTTACAGCTTCTATCCGGTGTATGCCGGATTGTTCGGCCTCGAGACGCGCGAGGTTCCGCTGACGCCGGATTTGTGCATCGATGTTGCCGACTACACCGGGCCCTGCGGAGGGATCGTCATTGCCAATCCAAACGCACCCACGGGCATTCCCCTGTCCCTCGATGCGATCCGGGCTCTCGTCACCCGTCATCCCGACTGCACCGTGATCGTGGACGAAGCGTATGTGGATTTCGGCGGCACCTCGGCGATTCCGCTGGTACGTGATCATGACAATCTTCTCGTGGTCCAGACGCTGTCCAAGTCCCGTGCCCTTGCGGGCCTGAGGGTCGGGTTCGCCATCGGACATCCGGATCTGATCGACGGTCTGACCCGCGTGAAGGACAGTTTCAACTCCTACCCGCTGGACCGCCTGGCGCAGGTCGGCGCCATCGCCGCGATCGAGGACGAGGCATGGCTGCAGCAGACGACGGCGCGGGTCATCGCGAGCCGGGAGCAACTGGTCGCGGGCCTTGCGGAACTTGACTTCGAGACGCTGCCGTCCGCCACGAACTTCATCCTGACGCACCATCCCGATCGCCCGGCCGCCGATCTCGCCGCCGCACTGCGCGAACAGGCGATCATCGTGCGGCATCTGCGTCATCCGCGCATCGCGGATTTCCTGCGGATCACGGTTGGAACCGATGCGGAGTGCGACCGTCTGTTGACGACACTGCGCACGATACTCGGACGGTAGGCTTCCTCACGATCCGGTGAGTGTTGCGATCCCGCACCCGGTTGTCGCAGTTTGACACGCGATGCTCCTGCACGATGAGGTCCGGCCTTGAAACGACGCGCGTTCCTTCACGCCACACCGCTCGCCACAACTGCCGCTCTCGGTGCCGCCCTGGGGGGCGGCGGCGTGACCCCGGCCCGGGCTGAAGGCAACGCCGACAACGGCACCGAGCCCAGCGGCCCGTTCGAAGTCGTCGCGCAGTTCTTCGGTCCCGGTCCCTCGGGCATCGTCGTCATGCCGGATGGCCGCACGTTCGTGGGTTTCCCCCGCCATGCGGTCAATCATCCCGGCGCAACGCTCGGCGAGCTGAAGGGCGGCAAGGTCGTCCCCTATCCCAGCGCCGATCTCAGCATGCCGTCCGGGCGTGCGCCGGCCGATCGCCTGATGTCGATCCACGGCATGACGCGCGATTCGCAAGGCCGGCTCTGGGCGATCGATGACGGCAAGCTCGCCGGCCATTCCATCCCCGCCGGTGCTGCGAAAATCATCTGCATTGATCCGAAGACGGACCAGATCGTCCACAAGATCGTTCTGAAAACGCCGGTGATGCTGCCGGACAGCCACATGAACGATCTTCGCGTCACGTTGAAGCATGGCGCGCAGGGCACGGTCTTCGTCACCGATTCGTCCTTCGGGACGCAACCCGGCCTCGTGATCGTCGACGTTGCGACCGGCCGTCAGCGACGGGTGCTGACGACGCATCCGTCCGCCCTTCCGGAAGAGGGCTTCATGGCCATCATCGAGGGCGTCCCGCGCCGTTACATCCCGCATCACCCGCAGATGGTGTCGGGCGGCATCGACGGCATCGCCATCACCCCGGATGAGACGCGTCTGTTCTATGCGCCGCTGACCAGCCGCAAACTCTACTCGCTGCCGGTCGATCTGCTCGCTGATCAGGACACTCCGGAAGAGAAGCTGGCCGAGGCAGTCAGGTATGAAGGCGAGAAAGGCACGGCGGACGGACTGTGCTTCGATCGGCACGGGCGGCTCTACACCACCAACTACGAGCACGACTGCATCCTGCGCCGCGATCCGGACGGCAGTTTCGAACTGATGGTGCGCGATCCGCGCATCCTCTCGCCGGACGGAATCTGTGCAACGGACGACTACATCTACTGCACGCTGGGCCAGTGGAACCGGCTGGCGTCGTTCAACGACAAGCATGACATGCGCGTGCCGCCCTACCAGCTCATCCGTTTTCCGATCGAGCATCCCGCCGGTTACAATGCAGACCCGAGCGGCGGTCAGGACCTGTAGCATCGGGCTTGCGAGGCAAAGTTTTGCCCTTATCCTGATGGATGTTCAGACGGCGCCCCCACGACGCGCAGGGGGCGCCGTCTTGTCATGTACCCGAAGAATGGATTTCGCCCATGCGCGCCTATCACGGCCAGTTCTCCGACAACCAGCCCATCCGCCGCAATACGGCGGAGAAGCAGAAGCAGCTTCGCGACCTCAAGGAAACGCTCGCGTCCATGAAGTCTCACACGTCGCCATCGCTGCGTGAGAGCATCCGCAACCGAATCGTGACGCTCGAGCAGGAACTCCGCACGGCTGCGCGCAAGGACGAGGCGCGTGCGGCGGAAGCCGCAACCCGCCAGCCGCGCCCCCAGGGCCCGCGCCGTCCCCGTCGCGAATTCTGAACCGGCGATCGCGCTGGCCTATCCGGCCAGCGCCCCGGCCCGGGTCCAGGCCTCTCCCATGAGTTCGGCGCGCACGGGCGCCAGAATGTCGGACGCCCCTGCGACGTAATACGAAGTTGCGAGATTCGTGCCGCGTCCCGGCTGGGTTCGAAGCTGCGCATAGACGCGACGATCGGCCGTCATCTGTGTCGCGTCGTTGTCGAGCGGCATGTTCCAGCATGCCAGGGCCGCCTCACAGCGGCGCTTGTCGATCATCAGGCAATTCGGATCGACGAAGCCCCCGAATTTCTGAGCGAACATCCCTCCCTCGCCGACCGATTCCCAGACATCCACTGCAGCGGGCCGCATCGTCGTCGGATGGACGAACCAGCGCCCTGAAAATGCTCAGTCGTGCCCTTCGCAGGCGGTAAGCAGACTGGCGAGATGGCGCGGGTCCCACCAGTTATCGTCATCGAGGTAGGCAACGTGCGCGGCATTGGCGAGATGGGACAGCACACAGCGCAGGACACCCCCGTCGCAGGCCCGACCCAGGCCACCGTGCCGCTCCGACGTCGAATAACCCGGCCACAATACCTGCACGACCCATCCCGACGGTCGCAACGCGCAGGCCGCGCGGATCGTGTCCAGCGCATCGGCCGAAGCTGCGCTGCAATCCACACCGATCAGGATATGAACAGGACCCGTGTCGCGTTGTCGGAAAACCGACTGCAGGGCGTGACCGATGCTCGGCCGCAGGACGCTCGGCATGACGACAGCCGCGGAATACGCGGTCTGTGCGACCTGACCGTCATCAGAGAATGTGTGCAGCCCCGGAGTCATCAGCGAGGTGATCATGCCGTTCTTCCGGGCCCTCCGGGTTTCGCCATTGTCCACGACCCGTTTCCTTCCAGATCGTGTCATCGTCGAGGCATATCGCTCAGAATCGCCCAGCGTTCATGGTCCCGCCAGACACCATCGACCCTGAGATAACGCGCCGAGTAGCCTTCGCGCACGAATCCGACTCTGCGCACCAGAGCGATCGACCGCAGGTTTTCAGGCTGAATGTTGGCTTCCAGCCTATGCAGACCCATCGGCCCGAAGGCCTCAGCCAGCACGTGGGACACTGCTCTGGTCATCAGTCCACGGCCGAGCGCAGGCGTATGTCCCCAATAGCCGAGATAGGCGCTCTCGAAGCTTCCACGCACGATTTCGCTGATCGTGATGCAGCCGACGACCGTGCCATCGCCAAGCGTCGCGATCATCGGGCACGCACGCGGCCCGTCCTGCGCCGCAAACCATTGCCGAAATGCATCAAAGTCTTCAGGCGGCCGCGCCCAGAGACCGAGCGATGCGCGCGACGCTACTGCGGCTGTGATCACGGCGTGGGCGTCATCTGCACGCAGTCGGCGGACGATCAGGGTATCGGCGTCATCCATCGCGCCCTTCCAAGGCATCTCCGAGCATCAGAATATCCTTCCGTCAAAGCGCGTGCCCCGATCCGCCGGCAAGATATGCTCCAATTCGGGCCTCTTGGCCGCACTCTTTTGACGTCGCTGCCCCTGCCACGGATGCGAACCTCCCGTGCAGGCAGGTGTTCCATCTTGCGCGCCACCGGGCAACGTCCCACGATCCTGTCCATTGTTTTGAAGGAGATGACCCATGCCCGGAAATTCCGACATGCAGATTGCGGACCCGGTCGATCCGGTACTGCTCGACAAGCTCGGCGAAGTCGCTGTCCGGACGGGCCTCAACCTTGCGGAAGGCCAGGAACTCGTCATCACGGCCCCCCTCGCCGCCGTGCCGCTCGTCCGGTGCATCACGGAACACGCCTACAAGGCCGGCGCTTCTCTGGTAACGACGTTCTATTCGGACGACGCGACGACCCTGATGCGCTTCCAGCACGCGCCAGATGCGGCTTTCGACACCGCGGCCGGCTGGCTCGCCGAAGGGATGGCGGCCGCCTTCCGGAGCGGTGCTGCGCGCATGGCGATCACGGGTGCCGATCCGACGCTGCTCGCGGGCCAGGATCCGGAACGGGTCGCGCGCGCCAGCCGTGCGGCTTCGAAGGTCAATCGTCCGGCGATGGAACTGATCACGAGCTTCGCCGTGAACTGGAACATCGTGGCCTGCGCGACGCCTGCGTGGGCACGGCAGGTTTTCCCGGATCTCGATGAAACTGCAGCCGTCGCCAAGCTGTGGGACGCCATTTTCCATGCGTCCCGCGTCGACGTGGCCGATCCGGTTGCCGACTGGGCCGCACATAATGCGCGCCTGCACGCGCGCGCCGCCTATCTGAACGAACGACAGTTCGAGAGCCTGCATTTCACGGGCCCCGGCACCGATCTCGTGGTCGGACTGGCAGATGGCCACGTCTGGGCAGGCGGGTCGGAAGCTGCCGGAAATGGCATTACCTGCAACCCGAACATCCCGACCGAGGAAGTCTTCACCACGCCTCATCGCGCCCGTGTCTCGGGCCGCGTGCGCAGCACCAAGCCCTTGTTCCATCAGGGCACACTGATCGACGACATCGCCGTGATGTTCGAGGGCGGCCGGATCGTGGAAGCAAGCGCCAGCAGCGGTGAAGCCGTGCTCAAGCGTATTCTCGAGACTGACGAAGGTGCAGCCCGTCTGGGCGAGGTGGCGCTCGTGCCGCATTCCTCCCCGATTTCCCAGACCGGCGTGCTGTTCCGCAACACGCTCTTCGACGAAAATGCCGCAAGCCACATTGCGTTGGGGCAGGCTTATACGAAGTGCCTGCGCGACACCGACGGCCTCGACGCCGCCGCCCTCGCCGAGCGCGGCGCCAATGACAGCCTGATCCATATCGACTGGATGATCGGCTCGGCCGAGATCGATGTGGACGGCATTGCACCGGACGGCAGCCGCACGCCGCTGATGCGCCGCGGCGAATGGGCCATCGCATGATGCGCGCAATACTGCTTGCGGCCCTGACAGCCGCGCCGATGCTTGCCGCACCGTTGGTCGCAACGGCGCAGGACATTCCTCCTGCCCCGCAAGGCGGCTTCTACGGCGGCCAGTACGGTGAGCAGGGCAGCTCAACAGCGGTTGACGGCGTGCAGGGATCCGGGGCCATGCCGCAACAACCGGCCCCGTCACAATCGGCTCCCGCCATGACGCCGCAGATGCGCCGGGACATCACGATGGGCATGACCTATCGCCTGCCAGGCGACTTTCTGCCGCGTGCAGCCGCGACCCTCAACGCCTTGCACTCATCCGGTCTCCAGCCGCCCAATTCGACGGGCATGAGCCTCGAACAGACGATCGCCCAGATCGAGGCAATCCCCGGTCTCGTGCCTATTCTGCGTGCGAACGGCTTCGATGCACGCTCATTTGTGTTGGGCATGACGGCGTTCGGCATGACACTCGCAACCGATCAGGGCCGCGCTCCGCCGCCAGGCATGCCCGCGCCCAACCCCGCCAATCTGGCTCTGTTTCATGCTCATCCCGATCAGGTGCAGGCGCTGATTCAGGCGATCGGCGCTCCGCCGGGCCAAATGCAGGCAACCCCGGGCGGACAGGAATAAGGCCCATTGCCATGACGGCTTTTCCATCATGACCACCGTTAGAATCGATCCCTTCCAGTTCCCGGATCTCGACATCGTGGCGCTGGCCAACGATGGCCATATCCTGCGTGCCGAGCGCGAAACAGCACCAGGTGCCCTTCCCGCGTTCATTACCGCCGGAGACTGGGAACTGCTGCTGGACCGGTTCGCATCTACCCATCCCGACAGCGTTCAGGGCGTGGTGACCGGTCTTGAAAAGGCGACGCAGCGGTTGATGGCACATCTGGCAGCCGCCGCCAGCGAGACCGGGCAAACGCCTCCTACCTTCACCTGCCCGAGCGACCTGTTCGCCGACGACGGCACGGTCATCGTGGCTCTCGTCCGAGACCGGTCCCATCCCGTCGTCTGTGCGCTTGTGGGAACGGAAGACAATATACGAACGCTGCTGCGCGCGGCCGTCTGACTCACAAGGCGCTGTTGGCCGGCCACAGATCGTCCAGACGCTGCTGTTCGTGGCGCGCGCGGATCATGTCCGCGCTGCGTTGCCGCTCGGCGATAATGGTCTCGACCGCCTTGACGGATGCCTGCGCCATCGCGACTGCCGAGCGCGCAAAGGCGGTATCCAGCGAGGCCTCGCGCTCGCGTTCGCGCGCACGCAGCAGAACTTCCCGTCCACGGGGCAGCCAACGGGCAAAGCTTTCCACGACGGCATCGTCGCAACCCGGATCGGCCGCCTTGCGCTGTTCGAACAACAACGCTTCCTCAGCGTCCGCAACACAGGCCGTTGCCGAGACTTCGAGTGACAGCACGTTGGCGAAATGGCGTTCCGCTTCCGCCTTCTCCTGTCTGCGCAGACGCAACAGGCTATCGAGAGGTCGCGTAGGCATGACAGCACACTCCTGAATTATCAATACGGTTTCTCACCATTTCGGAATTTCGCCCGACTTATGCGGCAAGGGCACCGGCGTTGTCCGACAGGGCATCCTGCAGGGCCCCAAAGCCGCTCTCGATCGTCGAGGTCTCATGCTTGCCCTGGGACAACATTGCATTCAGGGCCGGATAAACCCGCACTGCTTCGTCGACCGCAGGGTCGGTTCCGGGCTTGTAGGCACCCAGCCGTATCATGTCGGCCATGTTCTCGTGCGTTGCGAGACATTGGCGCGCCAGACGTGTCAGCGAGGCTTCCTCCGCGGACAGGCATCCCGGCACAGTGCGGGAGAGAGACTTCAGAACATCGACTGCGGGGTAGCGGCCTTCCTCGCCGATACGACGGTCCATGACCACGTGGCCGTCCAGAATACCGCGCACGGCGTCTGCCACAGGCTCGTCGTGGTCCCCGCCCTCAACGAGGACCGTGAACAGCGCGGTGATATGACCGGCATTGCCGTTCCCGTCGCGCCGTCCCGGGCCTGCCCGCTCGAGCAGACGCGGCAGTTCCGCGAAGACCGACGGCGGGTAACCTTTCGTCGCCGGTGGTTCTCCTGACGACAGTCCGATCTCGCGCAATGCAAGGCAGAACCGCGTCACGCTGTCCATGAGAAGCAGGACGGACTTGTCCTGGTCCCGGAAATACTCGGCGACGGACAACGCGGCATAGGCAGCCTCCCGTCGCATCAGCGGTGGGGAATCGGAGGTTGCGACGACGACCACGCTGCGCGCCATCCCTTCGGGACCAAGATCATCCTCTATGAATTCACGGACCTCCCGGCCTCGTTCGCCAACCAGCGCAATGACGGCAACGTCGCATTTCGCCTGTCGCGCAAGCATGGACATCAGGGACGACTTACCGACACCCGAGCCCGCGAAGAGACCGAGCCGCTGGCCCACACGGCATGTCGTAAACACGTCGAGAACACGAACCCCCAGATCCATGCGGGGGCCGAGTCTTGCCCGTTCGATCGGACCGGGCGGCGAGGGCCTGAGCGGTTGCATGTTCGGACCGGGCACAATGGGGCCCGCGGCATCCAGCGGTCGTCCCAACGGATCAATGACCCGGCCAAGCCAGCCCTCGTGAACGGCAAGCCCCGACCGGTCACGACCGGTCACCGTACGTAAGGTAGCAGGCGTGCCCGGACCGATGCCGTCAACGGCACCAAAAACCATCAGACGCGCGCCGTCATGACTGAACCCCACAACCTCCGCGAGCACATCCTGATGACCGAGGGGACAGAGTGTGACCCGATCGCCTATGACCAGAAGCGAGGCAATTCCGCGGATCGTGACACACAACCCTGAGACGCAGACCACCTGCCCGGTCGCCTGCGTCGCCGACATTGTCGCGATCTCCGCAGATATCCCTTCGTTAAGGCGGTATTTTTCACGAATTCCGTCGCGCTTCATAGACTTACGTTACGCTGAAGAGGTTAACAGGCTGCCAACACGATCGCTCCGGATACGAAAAGATTCGCTTAACGATATTTTTGCACTGGACGTTTACAACCTTAGGTAGTAACCAATGGTCAACAACCTTGGAGCTGACCTCGTGCGTATCCTTCTCGTTGAAAACGATGCCTTTGCCGCGATCGCCCTCAGCTCCATGCTGCGCAACGCAGGTTTTACAATTGACCAGACGCCCTCGGGAGAGGACGCGCTCGAGATGCTCCGCCACTATGATTACGATGTCGTGCTTCTGGAAGTTCTGCTGTCCGACATCGAAGGATACGAGGTCATCCGCCGGGCCAGGCTGGCGCGGAGCGATGTCCCGATGCTGGTGCTGTCCAGCCTCACACGCCCCCAGGCGAAGGTGCGGGCCTTCTCTGTCGGAGCGGACGATTACATGACCAAACCGTTTGACGGTGCGGAACTGGTGGCGCGCATCAACGCGGTCCTGCGTCGGTCGCGCGGGTTCAGCGAACCGAACATCCGTGTCGGCAACCTGGAACTGGATCTGAACGGCAAGGTCGTGATGATCGACGGAAATTCCGTTCACCTGACAGGCAAGGAGTATGCGATCCTTGAACTTCTCGTGCTGCGCAAAGGCATTGTCCTGACCAAGGACGCCTTCCTGAACCACCTCTATGGCGGAATCGACGAGCCGGAGATGAAGATCATCGACGTCTTCATCTGCAAGCTTCGGCGCAAGCTTCAGGCCAAAGGCGCCGGACACCTCATCAGCACCGTATGGGGCCGTGGCTATGTCCTTCGTGATGTTGCGGAGGGCGCGCCTGTCATGCCGGCAGCCGCAGCAGTAACGAGGTCCGAAACCGTCGCTGCCTGACGCGCCCTAGGCGAAGCGGTTCGGATCGATGCCGGCGGCGTGGTCCACCGGCCCTGCCAGGGTTCCGTAACCCGGGGCCCCTTCAATCGCTGCCCGCAGATAGGAGCGTGCACGCCGCAGGGACGCATCGAGATCAAGTCCCTGCGCGAGCCCCGTTGCGATGGCACTGGCCAGTGTGCAGCCGGTGCCATGGGTATGGCGGGTAGCGATGCGGGGCGCGGGGTATGTCTTCACGCCATCAGCATCGAGCAGCACGTCCGTGATCATGTCAGATTCGAGGTGGCCGCCCTTGAGCACCACCGCGTTGGCGCCACGCTCTCGAAGGGCATGAGCGCCAGCAATCATGTCATCGACCGATCGGATCGTTCGCCCCAGCAGAAGCTCGGCCTCGGGAATATTGGGGGTCAGCACGGTTGCCATCGGTATCAGACGACCGAACAGGGCCGCGATTGCGCCCGGCGCCAGAAGCTTCGCGCCGCCTTTCGCGACCATGACGGGGTCCACGACGAGCGGAACGCCGGAATATCCCTCGATCGTATCGGCGACTCTGTCCACGATCGCCTCGTCGACCAGCATGCCTGTCTTGATTGCATCGACACCGAAATCGTCACACGCGGTGCGGATCTGCAACGCCACGAAATCCGGATGCGTGACCTCCACGCCGTGCACGCCATGCGTGTTCTGCGCGGTCAGAGCGGTGACGGCAGTCATCGCATAGCCACCGAGCGCCGTAATGGCCTTGATGTCGGCCTGGATCCCTGCACCGCCGCCGGAGTCACTCCCGGCAATCGACAGGATACGCCCCTTCATGCCGCGCGCCCCACGGCCTCGACAACAGAGCAGATCTCGCTGACGACTTCCTCAACCAGATCCGGCTGATCGGCTTCCACCATCACCCGGATCAAAGGTTCGGTGCCGCTGGCACGAAGGACGAGGCGTCCATGGTCGCCCAGTTTCTCTGCGGCCCATGCACGTGCCTGATCGAGGCGCGGCGATTTCAGTGGATTCTGCCCCGTGTAACGCACATTACGCAGCGTCTGGGGGAAAGGCTCGAAGATCCGGCAGATCCGGCTCGCGGGTGCATTCTCCTCGACACACACCGCCAGCACCTGCAAGGCCGCCAGCAGGCCGTCACCGGTCGTAGCGTAATCGGACAGGACCATGTGCCCTGACTGTTCGCCACCGACATTGGCCCCCAGTTCGCGCATGCGCTCGACGACATAGCGATCGCCGACTGCCGTCCGATGAAGCGTCAGGCCCTGCTCGGCAAGGTTTCGCTCCAGACCGATATTCGTCATGACAGTCGCCACAACGTCCCTCGTCCGCAGCGCGCCGCGCGCTGCCCACGAACGGGCAATCAGCCCGAGAATCTGGTCACCGTCAATCAGTCTGCCAGTCTCGTCAGCAAGCACGACGCGATCGGCATCGCCATCGAGTGCAATACCGAAATCCGCGTTATGCTCTCTTACGGCTGCACACAGCGCTTCGGGATGGGTCGAGCCGACATCGGCATTGATGTTCACGCCATCAGGCGTGCACCCGATGCGGATGACCTCCGCGCCCAGTTCCCACAATGCTGTAGGCGCCACCCGATAGGCGGACCCGTTGGCGCAATCGATGACGATTTTCAGACCGTCGAGACGGCGCCCGCGTGGAAACGAGGCCTTGGCATTCTCGATATAGCGTCCAGCCGCATCATTGAGGCGTGAGGCACGTCCAATCGCGGAAGGTTCAGCGAGCTGAGCCGTCAGATCCTGCGCCATGAGCGCTTCGATCTCGCATTCCACGTCATCCGAGAGCTTGAACCCGTCCGGCCCGAACAGCTTGATGCCGTTGTCGCCAAACGGATTGTGGGATGCCGAAATCATGACACCCAGATCCGCCCGGAGCGACCGCGTGAGCATTGCAATCGCCGGTGTCGGCAGAGGACCGACCAGGGTCACGTCCATTCCTGCCGACAGAAATCCCGAGACCAACGCGGATTCGATCATGTAACCGGACAGCCTGGTGTCCTTGCCGATGATCACACGGTGACGGTAGGAGCCGCGCGTGAAACGCAGGCCGCCTGCCTGACCGAGCTTCTGCGCGATTTCGACTGTCATCGGTGCGGTATTGGCAGTGCCGCGAATACCATCTGTCCCGAACAACGCGCGCCTGCCGCCCATCATACCGTCCTTTCGACGAAAACCCTGGCGCAGGTGTATCGCGCGGACGCCGCTGATCCAATGCCCAGCCCATGCGATTTATGCTTGCGCCCATCGCTCAACAAAAAAGGGAGGCCGAAGCCTCCCTCGCATCAGCCCGGCGCAGGAGCCGGTCCGAAATCTCCTGTGCCTGCACCACCCGACGGGCGAGGCGGCGTGGCTGGAACCGATGCACGTCGGCTGTCCGGAGCCAGGTCGTCAACCACGATCCGCTCGATCTTTTCACCGCGCAGAACGCGACGGATCTCATCACCCGACAAAGTCTCATACTCGAGCAGCGCATTCGCCAGACGATGAAGATCATCGATATGGGACAGCAACAGCGCATGAGCGGTTCGATACGCGTTGTCGATCAGGGCCTTGATTTCGGCGTCGATCTCTCTGGCCGTCTGCTCGGACACGTTCTTGTTCTGCGTGACCGAATGTCCAAGGAACACCTCCTGGCCATTATCGCCATAAGCAATCATGCCGAGCTTCTCGCTCATGCCCCATTCGGTGATCATGCGACGCGCCTGATCGGTCGCCGCCTTGATATCCGCCGAGGCGCCTGTGCACACATTGTCCGCGCCGAAGATGATCTCTTCAGCCGCACGGCCGCCCATCGCCAATATCAGTTCGGCAAGGCACTTGGCCTTGCTCTTCGAATAGCGATCGCCTTCGGGCAGGCTCATGACCAGGCCCAGCGCACGGCCACGCGGTATGATGGTCGCCTTGTGCACCGGATCGCAAAGCGGCGTCAGGATGGCGCAAAGGGCATGACCGCCTTCATGATAGGCCGTCATCCGCTTTTCATCGTCGCTCATGACCAGCGAACGACGCTCGGCACCCATCAGGACCTTGTCCTTGGCGTTCTCGAACTCGAGCATGGCAACGGTGCGCTTGCCCAGCCGGGCCGCCAGCAACGCCGCTTCATTAACCAGGTTGGCGAGATCCGCGCCGGAGAAGCCAGGCGTGCCGCGTGCAATCACCTTGGGGTCGACATCCGATGCAAGCGGCACCTTGCGCATGTGAACGCGAAGGATGCGCTCGCGACCCGAGACATCCGGATTCGGGACAACGACCTGCCGGTCAAAACGGCCGGGGCGCAAAAGCGCTGGATCCAGCACGTCGGGACGGTTGGTTGCAGCAATCAGGATAACACCCTCATTGCTTTCGAATCCGTCCATCTCGACAAGCATCTGGTTCAGGGTCTGCTCGCGCTCGTCATTGCCGCCGCCAAGACCGGCGCCACGATGACGGCCAACCGCATCGATTTCGTCGATGAAGATGATGCATGGCGCCGACTTCTTGCCCTGCTCGAACATGTCGCGGACACGCGAGGCACCCACACCGACGAACATCTCGACAAAGTCCGAGCCCGAGATAGTGAAGAAAGGCACGTTCGCCTCACCGGCGATCGCACGGGCGAGCAGCGTCTTGCCGGTGCCCGGAGGGCCGACTAGCAGCGCGCCCTTCGGGATCTTGCCGCCGAGCCGGGTAAACTTCTGGGGGTCCTTCAGGAATTCGACGATTTCCTGAAGCTCACCCTTCGCTTCATCGATGCCGGCAACGTCTTCGAACGTCACACGCCCCTGCTTCTCGGTCAGAAGACGCGCGCGCGACTTGCCGAAACCCATGGCACGTCCGCTGCCGGACTGCATCTGGCGGAAGATCAGGAAACCCACGCCGAACATCATCAGGATCGGCAGATAGTTCAGGACATAACGCAGCAGCGGGCTGCCGTCCGGATCCAGAGGCTTCGCCGTGACCTCGACGTCCTTCGCCGTCAGATGCGAGACGAGACCAGGATCGAACGGCGCATAAGTCTCGAAGGACGTGCCGTCCTTGAGTGTGCCGGAGATGTTCTGGTTCTGGATCACGACGGAGCGGACGCTTCCGTGATCCACATCGCTGACGAAATCGGAATAGGCCAGTTGTTGCGACGCATGCTGGCTGCCGCCTGGCTGGAACACGTTGAACAGCAGCAGCAGCAGGACGATGATTATCACCCACAGCGCCAGATTGCGGCCAAAGTTGTTCATATCGGCAATCGTTCCATAACCCGGAGTGCACGAACCGCATGCTCGGCCCAATCAGGCCAAAAATAGTCGGTGAGTGTTAACATAGGGCAAAGACACGCCTTTCCTAGCCCCAGAGCGATTCATCCGTCGCAGCGCGGCATGCCGCAATTTCGAATCCGCAATCACGGAACGTCGGAAGCACGGCGCGGATCGTGGCCGGCAGAAATTTCGTGTCCGCCGCCGACATACGCCCGGCAGCCGGGCGGAAGGCAGCATCAACTCTCTGTTCCGGCTGCATAATCCAGCCAGCGGAATATCGCCCTGCCGAGACGATACGAGCCCCTCCAATCGTGAACGGACGCCCGTCTTCCCTGATGAGGTCTGCGATCCTCACAGAGCTGATGCGATGACTGGCCCCCGTCATCGCCTGAATCAATGAACTGTAGCCGACCGCCGACACGCCCGTGGCAGGGAGAAGCACCCAGCCGGCCGGGTGCGCCGTGACGTGGTTCGCAAGCTCCTGCGTGGTGTCTGCCGCCTGTTTCATTCGAAGATGTCCCTGTCGGGACGCGATGGAACAGACGCGCTGGACCCGAGCAGGCGTCAGACGCTGCCTGATCCGGACACGCTCGAATTTGCGGTTCGCGTTCGAAGCGTCTTCAACCCACTCGATTCCATCCTGCACCAGCCGGGCCCTGAGCCGTTCGGGTGCAACTCCAAGAAGCGGCCGCACAAGGCGGAGCGAAGCCAGTTCGGCCACCACCGCCATCCCTGCCAGACCATCCGGTCCGCTTTTTGCGCGCTTTCGGATCAGCACCGTCTCTGCCTGATCGCGTGCGTGATGTCCGAGCAGCAGGTCTATGCAACCGTGGCTGACGCAGGCTTGGGTGAGCACGTCGTACCGGGCCTTTCGCGCACGCGCCTGAAGCCCGGCGCCGGAGGAAAGGCCGTATATATCGAGCCGAACAGCACGAATGTCGTGTGCTGCGAGACGCGCACATGTGAGGTCGGCCTCGGTGCGCGACGTCTCCCGCAGCCCGTGATCGACAACGAACGCGATGACGGCGCGCCGCCAGCGCCGAGCGAGGATGGCCAGACACAGACTGTCAGCCCCACCGGAGACCGCCATTGCAACCGGCAGATGAGGGCGATCGGGCACCCAGGGCCCGACCGCCGCCATGAGACGCGCGAATTCCGCGTCGGTAAAAGATGTCGGCGTCCCGATCAGTGGCAGGACGCGCGGGATGCGAACGCCTGCGCGGCGCTGCGGACCCGTGGTTGCGGCGTCGGGAATTCCGCATGAAGCTTGTCCAGCGCCTGACAGGCAGAATGCTTGTCGCCCATTGCCAGCATGCTTGCCGCAACCCCGAGCAGCGCGTCCTGCGCGCGCGGGGCATGCGGGGCCTTGGAGTAGGCATCGTAATACGCCACGGCGGACTGACGATACTGACGCTGGCCGGCAAGCGACTGCGCCACGAGATACTGCGCATCCACCTTGGCGGGCGTCGTCTTCGCTGCCGCCAGCGCTGCGCGTCCGTTCCGCTCGGCGCCCGCATAGTCGCGCTGCATCAGCGCGGCCCGACCGGCCGCCAGCGGATCGGCGGGGGCAGCGGGCTGGGGCGCGGGCGCAGG
>NZ_BALE01000018.1 GCF_000963885.1 Tanticharoenia sakaeratensis NBRC 103193 | reverse complement strand
CCAAGGGTGAATCACCTTTCAGACCCAATGCAAACCCCCATACCTCCAATTTCCAAAAGGGCTCTGAGGAGGTGGACGACGAACTGATGCGGATCATGAACCAGTCTTTTGACCGTGTCGTCCACAAGGCGAAGCTCGCCAAGGTGTCACATCGGACCGCCGCCACGATGCTCGGTGTGGAAAGAGTGCTTTCCATCAGGAAATCTCGCGGGCTCTATCCGTAAAAGATTGCACGGCTTTGGGTATCGCGATGCGTGCTGACGGCGACTGATGTAGAATGGGTTGCGAATGGAGGAGCGTGCGTCCGCGCTCGAGGGGCGTCCTGCCCTCCGTCCATGCCGTCGGAGACCGCGATTGCATGTACAGCATTTTTTAAAAAGGCCTTACATGCAGATGAAATATCTGCCTGACCGCAATGACAGGCCATCAGGGAAAGGCCTTCCTTGAGGCTGTAATCCTGAAGGTGAAAAAACCTTCTGCCCATATGGCGTCAGCTTACCGAAAGCTGGGCCTCAGCGCGGCGACGTTGTTTCCAGGGCATGAGGCTCAGGTATCTGGGTTACGTGAGCGCGCGATCATGACGGTCATCAGACACATTGTTTGTGGCGATCCTGGCCGCTGGCGGCCAAGCTAAACGACTGTGCGAGTGCCCCATCTGCGCGTGGGGAGCGCGTCGGCAGAAATTCTGTCTCTCTTTCTGGTGAAAGGGCACGACGGAGGACAGGCTCGGGAACTCGCTGTCGCTCGCAGAGAGTGCGCTGTCGATCCGATACTGACTGTGCTGGAGTATAGTGCGGAGCATCGAGGGATGCTGCGGAAAAGGAAGCGCAGGATAGGCGCTTTTATATAAATAGATCCCGGGAATGCGATAACGGGCGCAGTAAAGTGCTCTTCGTCGTTCGGCCGGATCGCCGCGTTCTAGTTCTCTAACGGTCGCTCATGTGTCGTTGCGGTCGGCTCGGCAATTCGCAACGTGACGCCTGAATCTATCAGTTGACGGCGCGTTTCGGCGGGTAGCCCTGCGTCCGTGATCACGACATCGAATTCTGACAGGTGGGCAAGGCGGTTGAGCGCACTGCTGCCGAACTTGCCGCTATCGGCCATGAGCACCCGGCGATCTACAATCTGCATGAACGCGTGCTTCGCTTTCACGACGTCCTGTTCCTGGTGGTAGGCCGTCATGCCGTGGATCGCCGAGACGGACATAAAGAGCGTGTTGGCGCGCAGGGACGCGATGGCCTGCTCGCAAAGCAGCCCGAAGGACGCATCGAACGTCGGATGATAGCGGCCGCCCAGCGTGATCAGGTTGATGTCGCGGCGGCCCGAAACAGTGGCCGCGATTCCGAGGCTGTTGGTGATGACCGTCAGTGACTCGAAGACCATAAGCCTTTCCGACAGGCACCGTGCTGTCGTGGAATCATCGAGCGCGACGACATCACCAGCCGTAATCAGGCTGGCGGCCACCGCAGCGATGGCACGCTTCTGTGATGCGGCGCGTCGAGCGCGATGGAGGACCGAGCTCTCCACAATGCCGTTGGACAAGGTTGTCACGCCGCCATGGACCTTGCGGAGCAGGCCCTGTTCAGCCAGTGCATGAAGATCGCGGTGGATCGTCATGCGGCTGGTCTGGAAGCGTGCGACCAGTTCATCGATCTGCGCACCGCCATGCTCAATGACGTGATCCAGAATGTGCCGACGGCGCTCCGACATGCCGTGACGGGCCGAAGGCAGCATTTCGTTCATCTGGCTCGTCTCCCAACCACGCCGTGATGTTGATCGCGTGTGAAAAATAACATGATGCAAACATGTGCCGATCGCAAGGCGAGCCGCCAAAAATGGCATAGATACTTATATAATCCTTCTATGGTCTCCGGATTTTGTGATGCGTCAGAAAGTGCGAACGGACTGACTCTGCGGCGTTAGTGGGATACATAACACCGCAAGCGTTACGCGACTCCCACCGAGTTGCTCTGGGGAGCCGCATCGTCACGCAAGGAGTGATATCATGCGAATTGCAGTAGGTGGCGACAGCGCCGGCGAAGGCCTCGCGCAGTTGATAGCAGCACATCTGGCCAAGGTCGGTGGCCATGAGGTTGTGGATATGTCGCATCCGGCGGATGCGCATGCCGAACTCTATGCGGAATTGAGCGAACGCGTTGGTCTGGCCGTACTGGCCGGAGAGTTCGATCGCGGCATCCTGTGCTGCGGCACCGGCATTGGCGTCTGTATCTCGGCGAACAAGATACCGGGGATCCGCGCGGCGCTGACGCACGATACCTACTCGGCTGAACGCGCGGCACTGTCCAACAATGCGCACATCATCACGATGGGCTCGCGCGTCATCGGCTCGGAACTGGCGAATACGATCGTCGATGCATGGCTTGCGAAGACTTTCGATCCCAGCAGCCCGTCTGCGCGCAATGTTGCGGGCATTGACGCCCTCGGGCGCAAATATTCGGAGCACGCGGCATCCCATCACGAACTTGGCGCCGTGACGGCGTGAGTTACCGACATTCCAAGGCGGAGATTGTTCAATGACGAAGATTTGCGGTGATGCTTCCCAGTTCGCGACGTCGGCGCTGCACGGTTACAGCCTCGTGCACAGTGACCTGGTGCGCATGGTGCGCGGGGGTGTCCTGCGGGCCACTCCCGGCCGACGCGGCAAGGTTGCTATCGTCGTCGGCGGCGGCTCGGGACATTATCCTGCCTTTGCCGGCTATGTCGGGCCCGGATTTGCGGATGCGGCCGTAGCGGGAGATGTGTTTGCGTCTCCGTCGACGCAGGCGATCCAGAATATTGCCCGCCAAGCCGATCTCGGTGGCGGCGTCATACTGGGTTTCGGAAATTATGCCGGAGACGTGTTGAATTTCGGCATCGCGGCCGAACGGCTGCGCGACGAAGGAATTGATGCGCGGCTTGTTGCGACAACGGACGACATTGCGAGCGCCGATGCCGACCACGCTGACACACGGCGCGGCATTGCGGGAGATCTGGTGGTCTTCAAGATCATCGGCGCCGCCGCCGAGGCCGGTCTGTCGCTGGACGAGGTAGAAGTCGTGGCCCGGAAGGCCAACGGCAGCACCCGGACGTTCGGCGTGGCGTTCGACGGCTGCACGATCCCGGGCGAGCACGACAAGCTGTTTCACGTGCCGGCACGGCGCATGGCG
The DNA here is from genome assembly GCF_000963885.1 of Tanticharoenia sakaeratensis NBRC 103193. Taxonomy (GTDB): domain Bacteria; phylum Pseudomonadota; class Alphaproteobacteria; order Acetobacterales; family Acetobacteraceae; genus Tanticharoenia; species Tanticharoenia sakaeratensis. The sequence goes on along the minus strand of NZ_BALE01000018.1, from coordinate 1,181 downwards.
CTTGGTCTGGGTGTGCATGGCGAACCGGGCATCGCGGAGGAAGACATTCCATCGCCCGAGGCCTTGGCAACTCTTTTTGCCGAGCGTGTCCTGGCAGAAGTGCCGAAAGACGGGTCCAGACGGGCCGCGGTCATGCTGAACGGACTGGGTAGTACCAAGCAGGAAGAGCTGTTCGTTCTGTGGGAAGCGCTCGAACCCAAGTTGCGCGCAGCCGGCATGACGCTGATTGCGCCTCTGGTCGGCGAATACGTCACGAGCCTCGATATGGCTGGCTGTTCCCTGACGATGACATGGCTTGACGAGGAACTCGAGCGTTACTGGCGCGCGCCCGTTGATACGGCGGCATTGCGCCATGGCGAGATCGTCGGAGAGCCGGCTGCCACCGTGCCTGTCGAGGATGAACTGCCGGTCGTCTGTACGCCGTCCGTGACCGAGGAAGGGCGCAGGGGCGGCATCTGCATGGCCCTGGCCATGGGGAAGCTGGCCGAAAGTCTGGCTGCGAAGGAAGCGGAGTTCGGCCATATCGATGCGTTGGCGGGCGACGGCGATCACGGTCAGGGCATGGCGCGCGGTTCGAAAGCCGCGGCACATGCCGCACGGCGCGCAGCCGACAGCGGCGCCGGTCCGTCGACTGTCTTGCGCGTTGCGGCGGACGCCTGGGCGGATCGCGCAGGTGGCACGTCCGGCGCGCTATGGGGCGCCGGACTCCATGCGTTCAGCAGTGCACTCGACGATGCGGCCCTGACGGATGGCGCGCACCTCGTGCACGGCGCACGGGCGGCAATGGAGACGATCATGCGCCTCGGCCGGGCGAAACCGGGCGACAAGACACTGGTCGATGCCCTCGTGCCGTTCGCCGATACGCTTGAGGCGCGTTTCGCGGAGGGTCAACCGATTGCAGACGCGTGGAGAGCCGCATCGGATGTGGCGCGGGACGCAGCTCTCGCCACAAAGGATCTGTTGCCGCGCATGGGCCGCGCGAAGATGCATGGCGCACGCAGCAAGGGCAATCCGGACGCGGGCGCCTTGTCACTTGCCCTGTGTGCCGAAGTGGTAGGCACCGTGCTGGCGGATGCGAAAGCGCAGGTGACGGCCTGAGGCCGTCACTTTCTGTCAGTTGCAGATGGTGAGGTTGACGCCGGCTTCGGTGAGGTTCTTGCGGCTGGTGTCCGAAAGGCCGT
>NZ_BALE01000019.1 GCF_000963885.1 Tanticharoenia sakaeratensis NBRC 103193 | reverse complement strand
GCGCCGGCGCGGCCGGCCACGCGGGCTCCCGCTCCGGTTCGCGATCCGGCTCCGGCACCCGCCGTCGCGACGTTCACCGACGACGCGGACGAGAGCCCGGCGGTCGCGGATACAGCGCCGCGCCGCAGCTTCTTCGATCGCCTGCGCGGCGAAAAGGCTGCGCCTCAGGCCAGGCGCGAGACACCGTCAGGCACGGACCAGGCATCCTGGATCCTGCCGCCTCTCAGCCTGCTGCATCGCGCGCCCCCGCACACGCAGGCGGGCCCGTCGCGCGAAGTGCTGCAGGCCAATGCGCGGCTTCTGGAGACGGTGCTGGCCGATTACGGCGTGCAGGGAACGATCGGGGACATTCATGCAGGTCCCGTGGTCACGCTGTATGAGCTCGAGCCGGCGCCGGGTATCCGTTCGGCCCGTGTGATCGGCCTTGCGGACGATATCGCGCGTTCGCTATCCGTCCTGAGCGTCCGTATTGCGACCGTTCCGGGCCGCAACGTCATCGGCATCGAGGTGCCGAACGCACATCGCGAGACGGTCTATTTCTCCGAGCTTCTGGAAACGGATGCCTGGCACGATTCGTCGCAGCGTCTGTGTCTGGCGCTGGGCAAGGACATCGCCGGCGGGCCGGTCTATGGCGATCTGGCGCGCATGCCGCATCTGCTGATCGCGGGCACCACGGGTTCGGGCAAGTCGGTCGGTGTGAACGCGATGATCCTGTCGCTGCTCTACCGCCTGTCGCCCGACCAGTGCCGCCTGATCCTGATCGATCCGAAGATTCTCGAGCTGTCGATCTACGAAGGCATCCCGCATCTGCTGACACCTGTCGTGACCGAGCCGACCAAGGCGGTCGCGGCCCTGAAATGGGCCGTGCGCGAGATGGACAAGCGGTATCGCGCGATGTCCCATCTGCAGGTGCGCAACATCGCGGGCTACAACGACCGCGTCCGGCAGGCGCGGGATGCGGGCGACGTTGTGACGCGCCGCGTGCAGACCGGCTTCGATCCCGAGACCGGGCGGCCCGTGTTCGACGAGCAGCAGCTCACGCTCGAGACGCTGCCGCATATCGTCGTGGTGATCGACGAGATGGCGGATCTGATGATGGTGGCCGGCAAGGAGGTCGAATCCGCAGTCCAGCGTCTGGCGCAGAAGGCGCGTGCAGCGGGTATTCACGTCATCATGGCGACGCAGCGTCCATCGGTCGACGTCATCACCGGGACGATCAAGGCCAACTTCCCGACGCGCATCAGCTTTCAGGTCATCAGCAAGTTCGACAGCCGCACCATCCTTCAGGAGCAGGGCGCCGAACAGCTGCTGGGCCAGGGCGATATGCTCTACATGCAGGGCGGTGGACGGATCACCCGCGTGCATGGGCCGTTCGTGGCGGACGATGAGGTCGAGGCAGTAGTGGCCGACCTGCGATCGAAGGGCGAGCCCGTCTACAATGACGATGTGGTGTCGAGCCTGGAGGAAGAGGCCGCATCCTCCTCGTCCGGCGCCTCCGGCAACGGCATGGGCGGGGGTGGCTACGACGCCGAGACCAGCCTGTTCGATCAGGCGGTCCAGGTTGTCGCGCGGGAAGGCAAGGCGTCCACTTCCTTCATCCAGCGACATCTGTCGATCGGGTACAATCGCGCAGCCAAGCTCATCGAGCAGATGGAGAAGGAAGGTATCGTCAGCGCGGCGAACCATGTGGGGCGGCGCGAGGTGCTGATCCGGCGTGAACAACCCGTCGAGGACTGATCCCTATCCGGTCCTCTACCGGTCGAACCGATTTCTCGTCATCGATAAGCCGGCTGGCGTCCCGGTTCATCCAGACCGGTCCGGCCGGCTATCCATCGAGGATGCATTTCCCGCCTGGCGTCGTGCCGGGCATGATGGTCCCTGGCTTGCCCACCGCCTCGATACCGATACGTCCGGTTGTCTTCTGATCGGCCTGCGCAAGCAGGCGCTGGCCGCGGCGCAGGCCTGCTTCGCTGGAGGCCAAGTGCGGAAGGTATACTGGGCTGTCGTTGAAGGCACGCCATCCGGCCAATCCGGGGACATTGCACAGCCACTGGCAAAGCGTGGCGACAGGCGTGGATGGCGGATGGCCGTCGATCCGGCAGGCGTGCCCGCGCGGACGCTCTGGCGCCTGCTGGGATCAGGGGGCGGGCGCAGCCTTCTGGAGCTGACCCTGCTGACCGGACGGACGCATCAGGCGCGGGTGCATTGCGCCTGGCTCGGATGCCCGATCGCCGGCGACCCCGTTTACGGCACAGGCGGCATGCCGATGCAGCTGTTGAGCCGCCGGATCATGCTCGATGTCGCAGGTGAGATCATCACGGCGGAGGCTGCGCCGCCCACGGGCATGGCCGAGGCAATCGCCCGCATGACGCTGCTGCCGTAACGCAGCAAAGCTTACTTCCCAACGGTGTCTGGCTCGGCTGGCCGCCTGTCAGTCGTTGAAAGCTGCATTCCGATAAAAGCTCCACGGCGAGAGCCGGCCCGACATGTGCCGGGTCGGCTCTCGCCGTCGAAGCATGCTGGTCAGGCTGCGACCTTCTGCGATTCCAGAATGCGGGAGAGCAGCGGCTGAAACTCGGAGAGGTGGCCGATACGCAGCAGGCCGGGCCATTCCGGACCGGGCTTGGACAGATCGCGCAGCAGGACGCAGGCCATTCCGGCGCGACGGGCGGCTTCCACGCCGGCATCGGAGTCTTCGAGCACGATGCAGTTGCCCGGCTCGACGCCTTCCTCGGCTGCCGCGTGGAGGTAAATGTCCGGACGTGGCTTCGGCATGTCGAGATCGCGCCCGGAATGGATGCGATCGCGCTCCAGCATCGAATCAAGGCCCGTGGCTGCGAACTTCGCGTCCATCTCGGCTAGCGACGAGTTCGATCCGATGCGGATCGGCAGGCCGAGCGACAGCACGGCCGCCAGCATGTCTTCCGCGCCGTCCACCGTCTCGGCGTCGGTCTTCATCATCCGCACGATCCGGTTCTGGAGCATCATGTCCCAGTCGTCCGGCAGCGTCTTGCCGCTTTCCTGCGCGATCCGGTCCCGGATCTTGGCGAGCTCTCCGCCAGTGAAGAGGGCGTGGGCCTCATCGTCGGAGATGTTCCAGCCATACTTGCGCGCTTCTTGCGCCATCAAGTTCGTGGACAGTCTTTCACCGTCAACGAGCACGCCGTCACAGTCGAAAATAACCATTTCAAGATGACCGTCCGGTTGAATGGACGACGGGGCCTGATGTGTATTGTTCTGAACAGCAGTCATGACTGATCTCCGATCGCTGAGTGTGTCTGATGTCCTCCTGAGGATCACGCAGAAGTTATAATAATAGTCTGCGAAATTTCAGTCTTGATTTTCAATTATTATTCGGTCATAAATGTAGCATCGCCTAGATTTTTGCGTGCTGGACTCCGACACGTCGAGCCCCTTGGCATGACGCGCAGGATCGGGAACGGTTGCGCCTTGAATGTTCGAGGATTCGAGGCTCATGCGGCGGTGTTTCAGAAAGCGCGTGATGCGGCAGTGCGGGGCTCTTCCGGCATGATCCGCGGCACGGTTGCCATCGCAGTCGAAGACCTGCGCAAGGTCTATCACGTCCGGGAGGGCGGCAGCTGGCGCGGCCGCACGCGCGAGATCACGGCACTCGACGGTATTTCCTTTTCCGTGGCGGCCGGGGAGATCGCCGGGTTCATCGGTCCCAATGGTGCCGGCAAGTCCACCGCCATCAAGATCCTCTCGGGCATCCTGCGGCCGACATCCGGCATCGTCCGGGTGGGCGATCTCGTGCCATGGCAGGATCGTCGCGCGCATGTGGCGCGGATCGGTGTCGTTTTCGGCCAGCGCACGCAGCTGTGGTGGGATCTCTCCGTCGCCGAGGGGCTCGGACTCCTGCGCGACATCTACGGTGTCGATCCCGAGCGTTTCGCCCGCAATCGCGCCCGGCTGACGGAGGCGCTCGATCTGGGTGGGATCATGGATCAGTCCGTGCGTCAGCTGTCACTCGGACAGCGCATGCGCGCCGAGATTGCCGCGGCCCTCCTGCATGATCCTGAAGTGCTCATCCTCGACGAACCGACGATCGGGCTCGATGCCCCATCCAAGCTCGCCGTCCGCGCGTTCGTGCGCGACCTGCGACGGGAGCGCGGCACGACGGTGTTGCTGACGACGCACGACATGCACGATATCGAGGCGCTGGCCGAACGTGTCATCGTCATCGGCCATGGACGCATCCTGACCGACAGCCCGTTCCAGGACCTGCGCGCGACCACGCTGTCCGAGCGGATCCTCGAAGCGGATTTCGTGACGGAGCCGCCGGTGCTCGACCTCCCGCATGGCGCCACCGAGACCATGCGGGACGGGCGAAGTGTCACGATCACCTTCGATCCGCGTCTCGTGCCCGCACAGGTGTTGGTCGCGCAGTTAAGCGCGGTGCCAGGCCTCGACGATCTCAGGATCGGCCGCCCGGCGATCGAGGAGATCATCACGCGCTTCTACGCGGATCATGCCACGTGAGCATGCGGGCCTATCTCTCGGCATTCGTGCTGCAGGGCCGGATCGGCCTGCGCTATCGGATCGCGGTTGCGGCCGGGCTGGTCGCGCAGCTCTGGTTCGGGGCCATCACGCTGATGGCGTACGCATCGGTCTATCACCATGCGCCGGATGCGCACGCCCCGCTGACGCTGCGGCAGGCCATGACCTACACATGGTTGCAGCAATCGCTGTTCCGGCTGCTGCCGATCGGCTGTCTGCCATCGGTCGGGGATGCCGCACGGACGGGCGCCATCGTCTACGACCTGCTGCGGCCGGTCGACATGTGGGCATGGTGGCTCTCGTCGAGCCTTGCCTGGCTTGTCGGGGCCGCTGTGCCGCGCGCGATCCTGCTCGCCGCGATTGCCGGCCCGCTGGCGGCCCTGCTGGGACTGGAGGCGTGGAGCCTGGCGCCGCCTGTATCCATGACGGCGGCGATCCTGGCGCTTGTCTCGTTCGGACTGGGCGCACTGATCTCGGCGACGATCGTGATGTGGTGGAACGTGCTGACGGCACGGACACTCTCGCCGCTCGGGGCCAATGCAATTGCCGTGCCGTTGTCCGTCCTGCTGTCGGGCATGCTGCTGCCGCTGCCGCTCTACCCGCCATGGGCGCAGACCCTGCTGCTCCTGCAGCCGTTCGCCGGCATCACCGATATTCCGATCCGTCTCTATCTCGGCGTCGCCATTCCCGGGGGTGCGGGAACCGCGATCGTGATCCAGATCGTGTGGCTCGCCGTGCTGACCCTGTTCGGCAGGGCCTGGATGCGCAGGACCGTCGATCGTCTGGAGGTGCAGGGTGCTTGACGGGCTCGTGTTGTACCGCCGCATGGCCGCGGCCTCGATCGCAGCCCAGCTTCGCTATCCCGGCACGTTCGTGCTGCAGGCTGCGGGCAATTTTGTCACGACCCTGCTGAGCTTCTTTGGCCTGTGGAGCCTGTTTCACCGGTTCGGGTCCCTCGGCGGCTGGGATATCGGCATGGTCGCGGTGCTGTATGGGCTCGTGAATGTCGCATTTTCGGTCGCGGAGACGCTGGGGCGCGGGTTCGAGATCTTCGGCGGCGAATTCGTAAAGACGGGCAATTTCGACCGGCTCCTGCTGCGGCCACGTTCGACCCTGCTTCTGTTGCTCGGCCACGAACTGCGTCTCCGGCCGGTCGGCCGCTTCCTGCAGGGTGCGTTCGTGCTGGCGGCCGGCCTGCATCTGTCGCCGCATGTCGGATGGGCCACGGTGTGGCTGATCCCATGGGCCGTGGCCGGGGGTGCCGCCCTGTTCCTTGGAATCCTGATCGGCCAGGCGGCCCTGTGCTTCCTGACGATCGAGGGATTGGAGGTCGTGAATATCCTGACCTATGGCGGGGTCGAAGCCGGGCAGTATCCGTTGCCGATGTTCGGGCGCTGGCTGCGGCGGTTCCTGACCTGGGCCGTGCCGATCGCGGGCATCTGTTATTATCCGACCCTTGTCATGGTGCGGCATGCCGATCCGCTCGGAATGCCGATGTGGTTCGGCGCAGTATCGCCGGCTCTGGGGTTTGTGTTTCTCGGCGTCATGGTGTGGGCCTGGGGCCGCGGGGTCGCAGGGTACGTGTCGAGCGGCAGCTGATCCGATCGCGGGAAGTGTTCGTTGCCGCAAGGTGCTTCCGGAAGCCGGTTTCGAGCGAAGTTTCAGGAAAAACCCAAGAGCTCCTGTCGGCCGACAGGCAACAAGGATTTGCCCGCGTGCGCCGTCGGCAAGCCTTGGGGAATGGTGTGTCGACATGTCGCAGGCCCCCAGGAGGTCACGGAACCGTGATGTCTGTTGCCGGGGATCGTGACGGGTGCCTTGTGGACGCAATGCCATGTGATTTCATGCAGCGAAGGCACAATATTGGAGCACTTCACTGCCCTGATTTCCTGACGATACTTTCATGCGTCTGGAAATCGAGTGTCGGGGTCATGAAAAACCTGCTGCGCATCTACGGCGCGCAGATATAGCGCCTTCCCGTTGCACCGTCGGGATTGCGTGCGAGAGTTGTTGCGCAAACAGATCGTATGCGCATACAGGCAAGAAGCGGGCAGGGGACTGCCCCTAGGCTTCTGGCTCCGCTGACGTTGATGGAGACGACACTGTTTCATTCCGAACCTGTCCCGTTCCATGCCTGATACCATCCATGGTGCCGGGATCGTGGCGCGTGGCGTTGGCAAACGCTACGCGGGGCGCAGCGTCGATACGTTGAGCGATATCGATCTCGACGTACCCGCGGGCGCGTTCGTAACCCTCCTTGGGCCATCGGGTTGCGGGAAATCCACGCTCCTTCGGCTGCTTGCGCGTCTGAACCGTCCGACGCGGGGCAGGATCGACTACACCGGGCGCGCGGAGCACGTGCCTGATTGTGCGCTTGTCCCGCAGGAGCCGACGCTGCTGCCGTGGAAGTCGGTTTTCGACAATGTCTATCTGCCGCTGAAGCTCCGTGGGCAGTCGAAGGGAGCTGCGCGCGATGCCGTGTTCGAAAGCCTCTGCGCCACCGGTCTTCAGGACAGGGCCGATGCCTATCCTCGCGAGCTTTCGGGCGGCATGAAGATGCGTGTCTCGATTGCGCGAGCACTCGTGACCGATCCGGATGTGCTTCTGATGGATGAGCCGTTCGCGGCCCTCGACGAACTCACCCGCCACCGTCTGAACGACGATCTGCGTGCGCTTTACGAGCGTCGGCGCCCGGCCGTGGTGTTCGTGACTCATAGTGTCGAGGAAGCGGTTTTCCTTTCGACCACGATCGTGGCGCTGCGTGACGGCCGTATCGACTGGCAGCTTCCGGTGGATTTCGGCCCGGATCGCACGGATCTGCGGGAGCGGAAGGACTACGCGCGGGTGCGTGCCGAGGTGTCGGCCCGGCTGCGCGGCGCATGGACCGATCGATCATGAGCGACTGGTCCTATCTCCTCGCGCGGCCGCCGCTATGGTTGCGGACCGCATTGCCCACGGCATTTTTCGCGATCCTTCTCGCAATCTGGGAAGCGGTCGTGCGGCTCGGGCACGTTTCGCCCCTGATCCTGCCGACGCCGAGTGCCGTTGCATCCGATCTCTGGCTCCATGCGGGTACGCTGCTGTGGTCCACCTGGAACACGTTCGTCGTGACCGTGGAGGCATTTGCGATCGGCAGTGTGGCCGGGATCGTGCTTGCGATCCTGTTCTCGCGTTCCCGGTTGCTCGACCTTTCGGTGTCGCCGCTGATGGTGCTGACGCAGGTCACGCCGACGGTCGCGATCGCGCCTCTGGTGCTGGTCTGGGTGGGTGTGGACAACGTCAACGCCGCCATCCTGATCCTGGCTGCGATCATCGCGTTCTTTCCGGTGACGGCCAACACGATGATGGGCCTCAAGAGCGTCAGCCACGATCTGCATGACCTGTTCACGGTGCGACGCGCGTCTTCATGGCAGCGTCTCGTCCTTCTCGAACTTCCGGCTGCGATGCCCTATACCTTGTCGGGAATGAAGCTCGCGGGCGGTCTGGCACTTGTGGGTGCCGTGGTCGCAGAATTCGTGGCGGGGTCGGGGACCGATGCGGGACTGGCCTGGCGGATCAGCGAGGCGGCAAACAGGCTGAACACGCCACGCATGTTCGCAAGCCTGTTCCTGCTCGGGCTGCTTGGCGTCGGCATTTCCGGCCTTCTGTCACTGGTGCAATACCTCTGCCTGCGTCGCTGGCACGAAGCCGCGATCGTACGCGACCGTTGAAAAAGGATCCTTTGCGATGAGTGCCTTGACCGTCACGCCGATCGCAGGCGGCACCGGCGTCGAAATCACAGGCGTCGATCTCGCGCGCAGCAGCGATGCCGAACGTGCGGCCATCCGGGACGTGTATGACCGCAATCCCATCGTCGTGCTGCGTGACCAGGCCTTGTCGGTCGAGGATTACGTCACGTTCGGCGAGGCGCTCGGCGAGCTCGTGCCGCACACGCGTCTCGAATATACCGTGCCCGGCCATCCGGAAGTCTATGTGCTGTCCAACAAGAAACAGGACGGCAAGATGATCGGGGTGCATCTCGACGGGCTGGGCTGGCATTCGGACGGGACCTACCTCGCGCGTCCACTGGCGGCGACGACGCTGTATGCACTCGACGTGCCGCCGGTGGGCGGGGACACGTTGTTCGCCGACACATGTCGCGCCTACGACAACCTGCCGGAGACGACGAAGGCGCGCATCGAGGATATGGTCGTGGTGTACGACTTCATTTTCTACATGCAGACACGCTTTCCCGATTATGTCGTGACGGAGAGGCAGAGAGCCGAGAATCCCGAAGTGCGGCACAGGCTCGTGCGGCGCGACGCAGCCGGGCGGCCGGGACTTTACATGAGCAACGGCAGCGCGCGTGGCATTGACGGCATGAGCGACGAGGAAGGGCGCGCGTTCCTGCGCGAACTGACCGATTTTGTCACGCGGCCGGAGCAGGTCTATCGGCATCAGTGGCGCGCGGGCGATCTCGTGATCTGGAACAACCTCCAGACCATGCATTCCGCGACGATGTATGACGACCAGCGCTACGAACGCCTGCTGCATCGTCTCTGGGTCAAGGCCGAAGGATGAGCGGCATGATGGCAGCGTGGGTGCAGAGGGGGTTCGGCGGCCCTGACGTTGTATCGCGTGAGGAGGTGCGCGTTCCCGTGCCGGCATCCGACGAGGTTCTGATCCGCGTTGCGGCCTGCGCGCTCAATCGCCTCGATCTGCTGCAGCGCGAGAGCGCGCTTGTCGGCGGATTTCGCCTGCCGCATATCGCGGGCATGGACATCGCAGGTATTGTCGTCGCGAGCGGCGGCGTGGAAGGTGAGTCCCTGCTGGGGCAATCGGTCGTGCTCGATCCGGTCGTGACGTGCGGAGCATGCGCATGGTGTGCGCGGGATCTTCCCGGCTTCTGTCCGACGCTTCGGACCATCGGATCAAGCCGTGACGGCGGGTTTGCGGATTACGTCACGGCCCCTGTGCGCAACTGCCATCTTTACGACGCAGAGAGCCTGTCGGCCGTCGACATGGCCAGCGTGCCTGTGGCCTCGGTCACGGCATGGCGAGGCCTGCTGGGTGCCGGGAAGCTCGAGCCCGGCGAGACGGTGGTCATTCCGGGTGCAGGTTCGGGCCTGGGGACGGCCGGCATCCAGATCGCCCGTGCCCGCGGCGCGCGCGTGATCGCCCTGGCGTCGGGGTCAGACAAATGCATGCGCGCTCGCGAACTTGGGGCCGACGTTGCGATTGATCGCAGCGCGGGTGACTGGGTCGGTGCCGCGAGAGCCGAGACGTCCGATCTCGGGGCTGATCTTGTGTGGGACCATGTCGGGGGCGCGTTCCTGCAGCAGGCGATCGATGCCTGTGCGATCGGGGGGCGGGTCGTCATGTCAGGCACGACGGCCGGCAATGACTCCACGATCCGCAACACCTCCATCTTTCATTACGGACGCACCCTGATCGGGCACGGCGGATATACGCGGCATGACATGCAGGCGACGATCGAGGCCTATCTGTGCGGAAAACTGCGCGCCGTGATCGATTCGGTCTGGGACGTCACGGCACTGCCGGATGCGATGGCGCGGCTGGAATCCGGCAATTTCTTCGGCAAGATCGTTATTCGTTCGGTATGAAAGCGAAACATAACACTTGGAGACAAGATAGGGGCTTGTGCCGACAAGACGTGCGCGGCATGCCCGTGATCCAGTCGGCGTGCACGATGAACAACAAGCGCGTCATTCGGGACGCATTCAGGTGGAGAGCCGGCAGCCATGACTGACCTGTCCAGATCTGTTGAGGGGCGTGGCGGGCGGCGGGCTCTGCTGCTGATGACGTGTCTCGGCGGTCTGACCGCGCCGGCAATCGCCCAGACGACGTCCACGTCGCAGCATCATGGCGCGTCCCGCAAGGCACATCACGCAGCCCCCGTGGCAACGGCTGCAGGAAATTCGCAGGCTGCGCCAGCCACTGTCGCCATGGATCGGAAGCGTATCGGGGCCACGACGCCGGCGGTTGCCGGGTCGGGCAAGGCATCCGGGCCGCAGATCGAGCAGGTGACGGTCACGGTCGCGCACATACGCTCCAATCTCCAGCGCACGCCTATCGCCGTCACGGCGATTTCGGGTGCAGCACTCGATCAGTCCAATGTGACGCAGGTCTCCGACCTGAACGGCATGGTGCCGAGCCTGAGTATTGCGAAAACGGCGGGCTTCGAAACGAATGTGTCGATCCGTGGTGTCGGGTCGCAGACGCCCGAGAACGCCCTGGTCGCGCAATCGGGTGTCGCGTTCTATACCGACGGCGTGTTCATTCCCAACACCATCACGCTGGATCAGACGATGCTCGACGTCGATCAGGTAGAGGTGCTGCGCGGGCCGCAGGGCGCGCTGTATGGGCAGAGTTCGACCGGCGGTGCGCTTGTCGTGAACACCGTCCAGCCACAGTTGCAGAAGTTCAGCGGAAAGCTGGAGGCGAGCGGCGGCAATTACGCAATGGCGCGTGGCCGGATGATCCTGAACGTGCCGATCGGCGATCATTTCGCGCTGCGGGGATCGTTCCAGCAATACGATCATTCTCCGTTCGCCCACTCGACCTACGGTTTCGGGCTGGACGGACAGGAAAGCACGGGCGGCAAGCTCGCGGCCTTGTGGCAGCCGATCGAGAATTTCACCGCGACGCTGACCGGACAATGGTACGGGCAGACCAACGAAGGGGCGGAACAGAAGAACATTCTCGACACGACGTCCGGCGCGCGTCGCGTTGCACAGGATTATCCGTCGGTCTTCAATCTGCACACGCAGCTTTATCATCTCAATCTGGATTACCGGATGCCCTGGGCGACGCTGACATCCGTCACCGGCTTCCAGCATCTGAACAATTTCATCACGATGAACAGTTCACGCGGCGCATTTGCCGACCTCGGCTTCTACGATAACGATGCGGCGTGGTCCACGCACATGAATTCCTATACCGAGGAGCTGTCGTTGCATTCGAACGGCCACGGGCCGTTTACGTGGACCGGCGGCGTGTTCCTGCTCGGACAGCGCAGCCAGCAGTTCGTCGTGGAATACGAGGGCACGACAGCGCCGACACCTGCCGACCTCGTGGTGCCGGCTGACGTCATGACCAATCCGCCGTCCAATCTGTCCTACGGCAATTTGACGAATGTCAGCCGCTTCACAGTCGCACCTTATGTCCAGTTCACCTACGACGTGACGAAGAAGCTACATCTGACGGGTGGCGCGCGCTACAACTACGATCACTTCGTGCACTACGACGGCAATTTCTCGGCGTTCGGAAGCTCGAGCCTGAGCAACACGTTTCATACCAGCACGCCGACCTGGAAGGCCGAGGCTGACTATGACATCACGCCGCGCAACATGGTCTATTTTGACGTGGCGACGGGCTACAAGCCGGGTGGCGTGAACGGCAATCCGGAATCCAAGGTCGTGGGCATCAATTTCCAGCCCGAGCGCAACACGACGTTCGAACTGGGGTCGAAGAACTGGTTCTTCGATCATGACCTGCGCCTGAACCTTGCTGCCTTCTTCTCAAAATATCACAACATGCAGTATGTCGAGGACGATCCGTACCCTTATGCCTATGGCATCGCGAACGTGCCGAATGTCGAGATGTGGGGCCTTGAATCCGAAGGGACGTATCTGGCGTTTCATGGACGTCTGCGTCTGGATGGCAACCTGACGCTGGAAGACGGTCGCGTCACCAGCAATTATCGGGCGATCGATACCGTCACCCAGCAGGCTGCCTATGCCAGTTCCGCGGCCTGTGCCTATGGCGGCGAATATTACAATCCGGCATGCTGGGCTGCGGTGGAAGCTGCAGCCCCCAATATCAAGGGCAATACGCCGCCGCAGATGCCCCATGTCCAGGGGTCGCTGTCCGCTGCCTACACCTGGGATGTGCCGTATGGCGACCTGCTGACGCGGATTCAGTTCGTCTATCGCGGGCCGCTTCAGTCGCGGATTTTCAACAATCCCGCCCTCGACAACACACCGGCCTATGATTTGTGGAACTTCTACATGTCCTACAAGCCGCATCATACCGGCTGGCTTTTCTCGGTGACGTGCAGCAATCTGACGAACGTTGCGGGCGTCAACTCCCGCTTTACCGATCCATATGGAACCGGGCAGACCAGTGAGCAGTACATCCCGCCGCGCCAGATTTTCGGAACGATTTCCTATTCGTTCTGAATGCGCGCGGCAGATGATCGCGGCTTTTGTCGCGATCATCTGCCTGGTGTCGCAGGCCTGCGCGCAGACGCATGTGCGGGTCGCCCTCGGCTGGCTGCCGCAGGGAGATTTCGCGGGATATTTCGCGGCAAAGGCTGACGGGCTCTATGACCGCGCGGGTCTCGATGTCGAAATCGTTCCCGGCAACATGAAGAACGGCGCGATCATGCTGCTGGCAACCGGCGCATATGATTTCGTCACGCTGTTCAACAGCGGTGTCGCGCTGGACATGGCGAACGTTCATCTGCCGTATGTGGTCGTGGCCGCGATCGACCAGCAGGATCCGACCGCGATCATCGTGCATGACGCGCCGGGCGCTCCGAAGAGCCTCGCCGAGCTGCGCGATTATCCGATCATGATCAGCCCCGATGCCCAGGACAATTACTGGGCGTTCCTGACCGAGAAATTCGCTTACACCACGCGTCAGATCCGTCGATACACGGGAGCCGGCGCCCTGTTTGTCGCCAATCCGCATATCGCCCAGCAGGGTTATCTGACGAACGACGTGCCGCGTTTCGTGGATGCCGGGGTCCCGATCCGGATCTTTCCATTGTTCGAGGCGGGATACAGTTCCTACGGGCCGATGATCGTGGCGCGTCGGGCGCTCGTCGATCAGCATCCGGAAATCGTTCAGCGGTTCGTGGATGCGACATTGACCGGCTGGTGTCATTACCTGCACGGGGATCGCAGCGCTGCCGACCGGCTGATCATGCAGGGCAATCCGGACTACGCGCCGCGCAATGCCCAGGATGCCATTGATGCGATCCGGCGTTACGATCTGATCGAGGGGGGAGATGCCCGAACCGGCGGCCTCGGCATCATGACGTCGGCGCGGTGGTCGGCCTATCTGCAGCAGATGCAGCCGACCGGGCTTTATCCGAAGACCATGGATTTCTCCGGCCTCTACACGACGCGCTTCCTGCATCACACGACATGCGCGGCACCGAGGCGATAGGCTCGTCGGAGCTGAGCGGCAACGGCCCGGGCCTGAAGCGGCGGGATATTGGGGGCTGGCGGGAGGCATGTTTTGCGTTGGTGCGCGCATATGCCATCTTCCGCGCGACTGACACCATGTTTCACACGAAGGAGGGATTGCGCGCATGATCAAGGATCCGAAGGTCGTCGAACACCTGAACGTTCAGCTCACCAACGAACTGACGGCGATCAACCAGTATTTCCTGCACGCCCGGACATTGCGCCACTGGGGCGTGACCAAGCTCGGCAAGAAGGAATATGACGAGTCGATCGAGGAGATGCGGCATGCGGACTGGCTGATCGAGCGGATCCTCTATCTTGGCGGCCTGCCGAACGTTCAGCGACTCAACACGATCCTGATCGGTCAGAACGTGGAAGAGATCATTCGCTGCGACATCAAGCTTGAGGAAAAGGCGCTCGAGGATCTCCGCGAGGGCATCGCCTATTGCGAGAGCGTCCGTGACTATGTCTCACGCGACCTGCTTCTGAAGATCCTCGCGAACGAGGAAGAGCACGAGGATTATCTCGACCGCCAGCTCGACCTGATCAAGCAGGTCGGCCTGCCGCGCTACATCACGCTGAACTCGGATGCCGCATCCGAAGCCGATATCTGACGTTCCCCGGCCGTTGCGCCTCCTCGGGGGAGTGCAGCGGCCGGCGCTGGCGTCCCGCAGAGCTGCCAGCACAAGCGCGCTAAAAGCCGCCGCCTGATGTCAGGGGCAAACATGATCCGCCTCAACCGCCCTGCCTCAATCGGCCCCTGTATCGATCAGGCTGAGTGGACAGTGGATTGCCTCAGGCGCGAAGAGCCTGCCGTCCTTCGCCAGCCGGCACATGCGCGAGGTGGAAGGCGTGCGCTTTCCGGGCTTCGCGCAGCATGCATAACACGCCCGGAACGCAGTTGCCGCACTGCGCCTTGCAGTTCTTCGAAGCATACACCTCACGCGGGCGTTCGGCGCCCTGTCTGACGGCATTGGTAACATCGGTGTCGGTAAGCGCATTGCATGAGCAGACGATCATGGCTGACGGGAATCCCCAACGGCTCGCGTGATGAACGTCATTGCAACTGATATTCGTTCTCAAATCAAGAGGCGGTTCATGCATGTGGCGCACGGCTGCGTCAGGGCCTGCGCGCACGATAGGCGCGACGCAGCGGGCGCAGGGCCGTGATCGCCAGTACCGCCGTCAGCACGTCGCCGCCGACGGCGATGGCAAAGACCGGAGTCCAGGAGCCGCTGGACTGATGCAGCCAGGCGGCAAGCGGCCCTCCGAACACCGCGCCGAGCCCTTGGGACAGGTAAAGCAGGCCATAATTGCGCGATGCATCCTGTGTGCCGAACGTCTCCGTCAGGGTCGCGGGGAATAGGGAGAAAATCTCGCCCCACCCCAGAAACACGACGCCGGACAGGAGAACGAACCAGACCGGGTCATGGGCCAGGCTGATCCAGGCGATCAGGGCTATTGCCTCGGCACCGAAGGCAATCGCCATGGTTTCCTCGCGCCCGATATGATCGGACACCAGGCCGAACAGCGGGCGGGTCAGCCCGTTTGCGATCCGGTCGAGTGTCATGGCCAGAGGCAGCGCCGCGAGGCCAAGAATCGTGAGATGGGCAACGCCGTGATCTGCGGCGATCTGGGCGAGCTGGGACGTGACCATCAGGCCCGACGTTGCCATCGTCGCCATCATGAAGAACATCAGCCAGAAGACCGGTGTCTTCAGGACATGAGATGCCGGCAGGGAGAGAGTCGCGGTCTCGCAACCATCAGGAGGACGACGCAGAAAGCAGGCGGCTCCCAGACCCACGATCCCGATGATCGCGCCGAACACGGTAAGGGCTGTTCGGTAACCATCCTGCTGCACGACATGAGCGACTGGAAAAGTCGTGATCATGGCGCCCATGCCGTATCCGGCCGCGGCCACGCCGGCCGCGAAGCCGCGGCGTTCGGGAAACCAGCCCATGAGCAGGCTGACGACACCGACATAGACGATACCCGTCCCGATCCCGCCGAGGACACCATAGGTCAGGTAGAGTTCCGCCAGCGTCCGGGCCTGGCCTGCGGTCATCCAGCTTAGGCCGGTGATCAGGCTGCCGGCCCCGATCAGGAGAGACGGTTTCACATGGCGGCCGATCCAGCCCTGGATCGGCGAGAACAATGTCTGCACCACGATGACAAGCGAGAACGTGACCTGAAGCTTCGGCAGGCTGACGCCCAGATCACGGTGCAGCGCCGGTGTGAACAGTGTCCAGACATATTGAGGGGAAGAGGCGGCGACCATGCAGATCAGGGCGGCCAGAAGCTGATGCGAACGCTGCGGGGATCCGGGAAGAGAACGCATCGTCACGCGTGATGTCCTGTCGGCAAGGCGGTTTGAGGCAAATGGGCGATGATGCGGATGTCAGCATGCCACGGCTGCCGTTGTCATCCGGGCCGTGCCTGTTCCGAATGGAAAGCTGATAGTCGGTACAGAAGTGCCTCATGCTGCTCAAGGCGCTGATGCCATCGGGCATGTTTCGGGCGGGATATCTGCCGCAATGAAAGTGATGCTCTGGATGGATGGCTTCAGAGCCTCCCGCGGTGCTTTGGACAATGTTTAATCTCGCGTGCCGTTGCCTATATTTCTTCGAGCCATTGATCAGGAATTGCCTACGCCCGGTGCCACATATTGCGCACCAGATCGGCAAGGTTCGAAGATTGCGAGATAAATTGGGGGTCTCGGCCGACCTGATGTCCCCATATATCGAAACGTTCCGGATTGCGATGAACCTATTCCAAAAAGTCTTTCGCAAGCGTTATGATAGCATTTGCGTCAGGAGACGAAGGAAGGTGACATACCAAGCGAGCGGGCGACATGATCGCTTCCGGGCAAGCGGAAATTCGCCCCATATGTTCCGGAGCCGGAAAAAACCGACGGCGCAACGTCGCGGGATATTCCGTCTCACTGCGTGTGCGTTGGGTATTGGAGCTGCGAGGTTCGGGTGAATGGGATGGGACAAAGTCGGATGAAAAAGAACGTTCTCCTGGTCGCGACCTTTCTGACAGCGCTTGTCCCGCTGGGAAGCGCCATGGCCCAAAGTGCCCAGACCACGACGCCCCCGGGCCAGAAACCTGCACCTCGCCGCACTCCGTCGGTGGCGCCCGCACCCGCGCGTTCCTCTGCGTCTGCTTCGCGCGCTGCCGTCGTCAGGCGTCCGGTGGCGCATCCGGTGGCGTCCGACGAGCAGGTGATCGTGACCGGAACGCGTGATCCGCATCAGCATGCTCGCGACAGTGTCTCACCGGTGGTGGTGATTTCCGGAGCGCAGCTACGTGCGACGGGTCAGGCCGATCTGCGCGACGCGTTGACGATGCTCGTGCCGTCCCTGACGCACCAGACGGTCGGAACCGGTACGGCGAACACGATCGACTCCATCAACCTGCGGGGCCTGACATCCAACCAGACGCTGATCCTTGTCAACGGAAAGCGCCGGCATCCGACATCGACGGTTTACTACGCGCCCGGACCGCAGCAGGGCACGACGCCCGTCGACATCGACATGATCCCGACATCCGAAATCGATCATATCGAGGTTCTGGAAGACGGCGCCGCCGCGCAGTACGGCTCTGATGCGATTGCAGGCGTCGTCAACGTGATCCTGACGCGGCGCAAGCATGGTGTTCAGTTTCATGCCGACAACGGCGGCTACTACAAGGGCGACGGTTTTACATCGCGTGAATCCATCAATGGCGCCACAGAGCTTCCGAACGGCGGCTTCTTCAATATCGGCGCCGAGGTGAAGTTTCAGGATCACGCCGTTCGTGGAGGGTATGACAACCGCACCAAGGTTGTGGACAATCCGATCATCAGCATTCCGCGCGAGCTGCAGGAAGTGATCGGATACAATATGGAATACAACATCAACGATACGTTGAAGCTGTATTCGTTCTCGACCGATAGCCACAAGAACGCGGATGCGCTCCAGAACTACCGGACAGGCACGAACGTGTCCGGTGCCACGTTCCCGACGCTCTATCCCAACGGTTATGTGCCGATCATCGAAAATGCTGAAAACGATTACAGTGTGACGCTGGGATTCAAGGGCGACACGTTCCTGGGTTTCGACTTCGACGCATCCACGACGTATGGTGGCAACCATAACGACGTGGAAATCGCCAATACCGGCAGCCAGAGTTATCTGTCAACATATGGCTATACACCAACGCAGTTCCACCAGACCGCCTATACCGACACGCAGTGGACGAACAATCTGGATCTGCGTCGCAGCTTCCATACGCCGGTCCTCGCGGGGCCGATCAATTTCGCGATCGGTGCCGAATATCGCTACGAAAGTTACAAGATCGGCGCCGGTGATTACAACGCCTATTATATTTCCGGCGCCCAGGGGCAACATGCGATTCCGCCCGGCCTCGCCAGCACGTCCAACCGCGATGTAACGGCGGGGTATACGGACGTCTCGACCAAGATCATCAAGAACTGGCAGGTCGATCTGGCGGGGCGGTTCGAGCATTATACCGACGTCGGCAACACCGAGATCGGCAAGGTGTCGTCCCGTTATGACGTGAACAAGATGCTGGCATTCCGCGGCACGATCAGCAGCGGGTTTCGTGCGCCGACCCTTGCCGAAGAACACTTCTCCAGCCTGACAGAATCGCCGACGTCGGCCTCGGGTGTTCTGGCCGTGGACTCGCCCGGCGGGCGAATTCTCGGAGCACGTCCGTTGAAGCCCGAGCGTTCGACGAGCTTCAGCGCGGGCATCCTGCTGAACCCCGTCCGCAGCATGCACCTGTCGCTCGACGCCTACCAGATCGACATCCGTGACCGGATCGTGGTCGGCGGCGTCTATAGCGGCACCAATGCGATCGCGGCGATGGAAGCATCGGGGCTGTATTTTCCGTCCACGTCGGCCACGGCCACGGCGCAATACGAGACCAACGGTGCCTCGACCCGCACGCGCGGCATGGACATCACCGGAACCTATTTCACGGATCTCGGCCGTTACGGCCACATCAACTGGGACGTTGCGGTCAATTTCAACCAGACGAACATCCGCTCGATCGCGCGCGATCTCAACGGCAATCCCGAACTCAATGCGCAGCAGCAGTCGTTTCTGACGTCCTACATGCCGCGCAACAAGGAGATCTTCGGCGGCACATGGGTCTGGAAAAACCTCGATTTCACGGTTCATGAAATCCGCTACGGCCGCACGACGTCGAACAACACGTACTGGAACGACGTGCCGGCGAGCATGATCAACTCGGTGCACAGCTTCCTGCGGTGGGTGCAGTCGCCCAAATTCCAGACCAACGTTGCGATCGGCTACAATGTGACGCCGCGTTTGCATCTCCAGCTTGGCGGCAATAACATCGGCAACGCCTATCCGCGCAAGATTCCATACAGCGTGCAGTATCTCGGCTCGGAAATCTACAATACGGACGTGCAGCAGATGGGCCTGTTCGGCGGATACTATTATCTGCAGCTCGATTACAAGCTGTGATATAGAAGGATATTTTCCATGCGTGATGCCAAGATGGCCCTTGGGCTCTCGATGCGTTACCTCGGCTATCATGCCGCAGGGTGGCGTCAGGCGGATTCGACCCCCTTGGGCGGTTCGCAGTTCGCGCATTTTGCGGCTCTGGCAAAGCGTGCGGAAGAAATCTGTCTCGACATGCTGTTCCTGGCGGACGGCATCGGGGTGCGCGTACGTGACGAGCCGCCGGGAGCGTTCGCGCAATCGTCCCAGATCGCCGATCTCGAACCGACGACGCTGTTGTCAGCGCTTTCCGCGATCACCAATCATATCGGGCTCGTGTCGACCGCATCGACGACATATAACGAGCCGTTTCACGTGGCGCGGAAATTCGCGTCCCTCGACCGGATCAGCGGCGGTCGTGCCGGGTGGAACATGGTAACGTCGTGGTCGCAGCCCGAAGCCTGGAATTTCGGCCGTGAATCCCACCTCGATCATGAGACGCGGTATGATCGGGCGGTCGAATTCGTCGATGTCGTCAAAGGATTGTGGGATAGCTGGGGCGACGGCGCTCTGGTCGTCAATCGCGAGACCGGGCAGTTTCTCGACCCAAGCAAGCTGCATGTCCTGGGACATCGCGGCAAACATTTTGCTGTGCGCGGCCCGCTGGATGTGCCGCGAAGCCCGCAGGGGCGGCCTGTGCTTGTGCAGGCTGGCGCATCGGATGCCGGTATCGCGCTCGCCGCACCCAGTGCCGAGGTCGTTTATTCGATCGCGCATGACATCGACAGTGCGAAGGCCTACGCGACGCGGCTGCGCAACGCGGTCAGTGCCGCCGGCCGTGATCCGCATGGGGTGCGGATCATGTCGGGCATCACGCCGTTCGTCGGACGGACCGAAAGCGAGGCCCGCGCGCGATATGACGCGCTGAATGCCTTGATCCCCGATACTCTCGGCCTGTCCTATCTTTATCAGCAACTGGGTGATCTTTCGGGTTATCCGCTGGATGGGCCGGTGCCGGACCCGGTGAACCCGATGGTGCGCAGCATGGGGGAATCCATGGTGAAGCTCGCGCGGGCCAATGGGTGGAGCATTCGCGAACTGGCTCGTGTGACGGCGGCAGGGTTCGGGTCCCACGTCATGATCGGTTCGCCGAGCCAGATTGTGGACGAGATGGAAAGCTGGTTCCAGAGCGGCGCCGTGGACGGTTTCAATCTCTGCCTGCCCGTCCTGCCGCAGGATCTCGCGCTGTTCGCGGACCTGATCTGGCCCGAACTGCGCAGGCGCGGCCTGGTCAAGGAGCGTTATGTCGGAACGACGCTGCGCGACAATCTCGGCCTGCCGCAGCCTGTCAGTCGCTATGGCGACTATGGTGCCACGGCGTGAGCGCGCTGCGGCGCCACTATACGCGGATTATCGTCTGCACCGAGGACACAGCGCCGGCGCGCGACGGGGACGTGGCGATCGTGGCGCTGAACACGATCTGGCATGCGGAACCGGGCGCTGTGTGGATCTCGGAGCCTGACGGGATCGTGGAACTGACCTGCGATCATGTCGATCTGCCGGAAACCGCCCTGCGTCTGCGCCAGGCAATAGGTCTGGTACAGGATACGACCGAGGCGCCGATTGCGGAACGGATCGACCCGTTTGGCCTTGCGTCCCTGCTCGACAGTCCGGCGACACCGGAGCGCGATGCGCAGCTGCTGGCACAGGGGCAGGAAATTGGCCCGGTCGCGTTCCTGCGCGCCATTCCCGTGGCCCGGCTTGCCGCATACGGGACAGGCCAGCCACCGCCCCGGCCGCGGCAGGAAGAACCATGAAGCCATACGATCTGGTCGTGATCGGCGGTGGTCTGCAGGGGCTTTCCACCGCCTTCTGGAGCGCGCGGGAAGGCGCGCGTGTTCTGGTGCTCGAGCGCGACCGGATCGGTCGTCACGCGTCCGGATTTTCGGCCGGCGGCGTTCGCACGCTCGGCCGCGCACTCCCGGAAGTGCCGCTTGCACTGGACGCGCTCGATCTCTGGACGCAGCTCGACAAACTCATCGGCGATGATTGCGGTTTCGTTGCCTCCGGACAGGTCAAGCTCGCCGAAACCCCGGATGACATGCGCATCCTCGAGCAGCGCGTCGCTCTTCTGCGCGCGCATGGCTTCGAGCATGAGGTTCTGCATGACGGGCCGTCGATCCGTGCGCTTGTGCCCGGTGCGGATCCGTCAGTCGCGGGCGGTCTCGTAGCGGCTCGTGACGGCTATGCCGAACCCTATCGGACGACCCGTGCCTTCGGGCGGGCTGCCATGAAAGCGGGCGCGGACATCCGCGAGGGGTGGGCCGTGGTGGGGGCGGATCATGTAAAGAATTTGTGGAAGCTCAGGCTTTCGGACGGGTCCGATGTCCGGACGCGGGCCGTGGTGAATGCGGCAGGCGCATGGGGGCGGCGGACCGCGCGTCTGTTCGGCGACGAATTTCCGCTGGGGTTCAATGCCCTGATGATGATGCTGACGGAAGCGTTGCCACCGTTCATCACGCAGGTTGCGGGCGCGACGTCGCGCCCGCTGTCATTCAAGCAGACGGCGCAGGGCCATGTCATGATCGGAGGAGGGCCCAAGGGCATTGCCGATCTCCATACCGGCCGCGTGCGTCTGGACATAGCCCGGCTGGCAGCATCGGCGCGAACGGCGCGGGACCTTTTTCCTGCGATCCGCCATGCGGCGATCGTCCATGCCTGGGCAGGAATCGAGGCCATCATGCCAGACGAAATTCCGGTCATCGGCCGCTCTTCGCGCGCGCCGGATCTTGTGTATCTCTGCGGATTTTCAGGGCACGGGTTCGAACTCGCGCCACTGACCGGCCGAATTGCGGCCGATCTCGCAGCGGAGCGGGACATGACCCATCCGATTGCCGCGTTTTCGCCCGATCGGTTCGCACAGCCTTCGCGAAGCGCGACACACGCCATGCCCCAGCCGGCCGGATGAGTGCCGTGCGGGAAAATCGCGTGGCATGGTCCACGGTCGCAGGCGCCGTCGCGGGCAATGCGCTGGAATGGTACGACTTCACGGTCTTCGCGTCGCTGGGGCCGATCGTCAGTCGCGTCTTTTTCCGTAATCCACAGAATGGCATCCTGTTCGTCAGCGCCCTGTTCGGCATCGGCTTCCTGACCCGACCGCTCGGCGGCCTTCTGATCGGTCGTTATGCCGAGCGGCATGGTCCGGGACGGGGACTGATGCTGGGCATGGGGCTCATGGCCCTGTCGATGCTGCTGATTGCCTGTGCGCCCGATTACGCCCATGCCGGATTGTTCGGCGCCGGTCTGCTGGCGATTGCGAGACTGTGCCAAGGCTTTTCGGCAGGTGCGGAATTCGCGACGTCCACGATCGTGCTCGTCACGGCGGCTCCCCATGCCCGACGCGGGTTTTATGGCTCCTGGCAGATGGTCGGCCAGATCGCGGCCCTCCTGCTGGGCGGCGCGGTCGGATATGCGGTCACGCGCACGCTGACCCCTGCGCAGATCGATGCGTTCGGCTGGCGCATTCCATTTGCCGTCGGGCTTTCGATCGTGCCCGCGGTGATGATCATGCGGCGCGGAATGATGCGTGCCCCGCATGATGCACGCCCCACGGAACGCGCGGCATTCACCGACATCGCGCACAGCGTGGGCAGACAGTGGGTGCGCGCCGTTGCGGCATTCGGGCTCATCGGCACCAGCTCCGCATCGGTCTACATCCTGTACGGATATGTCGTGACCTACGCGACGATGATGCTGCATCTTCCGATTGCGGCCGTCTATTTCGCACAGATCCCGGCGGCCTTCATCCTGATGCTCATCGTGCCGGTCGGCGGTCTGCTCGCCGATGTCTGGGGCGGCCGACGTCTGCTGGCCACCGTGCTCGCCGTTTACCTCCTGTCGATCTGGCCCGCCTATGCATGGCTGTCCGCGGCGCCCTCGCTGACACGGCTCGAAGTCGTGCAGTTCGGAATGTCGATCGTCATCGGCCTGTTTCTCGGAAGCTACTGCACCGTCCTCGTCGATCTCTTCGCGCCCCGTCTGCGGACGACCACCCTGTCCGCCGTGCACAACATCTCCGTCATGATCGTCGGCGGGACAGCCCAGCTGGTCGTGACGCTCCTGTGGCGCTGGACCGCATCTCCCATGGCGCCGGCCATGTTCGTGCTGGGTGCGGTCAGTCTCGGATTCCTGGGTGCCATCACGATCGCGCGTGAGCCCACGGCACGCCGGGCCGCCTTCGGCCCGATGCCGACGACCGACCTGTTGGGTTAGGTGTCCCCACTGCCATTACCCGCACGCTGGGCGCTGTTGCTCGGTTTGTCGGTCCTTTTCACGACACCGCTGCGGCTTGCGGGCCTGCCGGCATCGATCCTGATCGGGCCGATGTTGGCAGGGATCGTCATGAGCGTGTCCGGCCGGTCCGTCCGCATCCCGGAGGTTCCGTTCGCGTTGGCGCAAGGCGTGCTGGGGGCGTTGATTGCGAGCGTGCTGACGTCTGCCATCCTGACGGAGGTCTTTCACGAGGGGCCGCTGTTTCTCGCAGGCGTCCTGTTTGTCATCGTGGCCGCCACCTGCAGCGGGTTTGTGCTTGCCAGGCTCGGCGTGATGCCGGGCACGACGGCGCTGTGGGGATCTTCGCCCGGGGCCGCGACGGCCATGACGCTGATGTCCGAAGCATATGGCGGTGACATGCGGCTCGTCGCGTTCATGCAGTATGCCCGCGTGTTGTGTGTTGCGATCAGCGCGACGGTCGTGGCCCGTCTCTGGGGGCATGCGGCAAATGGAGCCGTCACGCATGGCGGTGCCGGGTCGTGGCGAGCGCTGATCGAGACCGTCGTGGTTATCGCCGTAGGCGTCGCCATTGCACGACGCCTCCATCGGCCCGCGGCGCAGCTCATGTTGCCATTAATCCTGTGCGTGGCGCTGCAGGATACCGGCATGCTGGTCATCGCGCTGCCGTCGTGGCTTTTGATCGTTGCCTATACCATTCTTGGCTGGGGGATCGGCCTGCGCTTCACACCGGCCATCGTACGCCACGCGGCGAAATCGATGCCGTTCGTCCTGCTGGCGATTGGATGTCTGATGGCCGTCAGCGGGATCATGGCGGCGATCCTGGTGCGATGGGAACACGTCACGCCACTGACGGCATTTCTGGCGACCAGCCCGGGCGGGGAAGATACGGTCGCGATCATCGCGGCGTCATGCCCGGACGTGAACATGTCCTTCGTCATGGCGATGCAGACGGTTCGGTTCGTTCTGGTGCTGTTTACCGGACCCGGCCTTGCGCGTCTCTTTGCGCGCTGGCTTGCCTGACGGGGCTCGGGAGAGCGCGGAAAACGTTTGAAACGCAGTGCTCTTTCGATTGTGCCATCGCGTAGGGTGCAACTGTGTGCCGATTCCTTTCAGGCGGCCCGCGGGTGTGCGACCTGTGGCGTCAGGCGAAGCGCCCGGGACGATAATCCGCAAGGAAAGGGGTCTCGACGTTATCGAGAACCTCAATTGCGAGCAGGCGCCCGATGACGGGCGCCATCGTCATGCCGCTGTGCATGGAGGCGACATGGACATTGCCGAACGCGCTTGCGCGTCCGACGACCGGATGTCCGTCCACCGGCAGGACACGGTAGCCCAGTGTCATGTAGTCGAGCTTGGGCTTCGGCATTTTCGGAAAATACTGATGCAGTCGATCGAGAAAGCGCTGGCCGACTTCAGGGCTCGGCGCGAGATCGCCGCTGTCGCCGAAATTCGAACCGGTGACGATCCGCCCGTCCGGGTTCTGCTTGATGTCGCAATCCGGCGGCATGACAACCCGCGAAAAAATCTGCGGCATCGGTGCCGTGTGGGCGAGAACGCCACGCGAGCGCTTGAGCGGAAGCTTGATGTCGGCCATGGCGGCAATGGGCGGCGCATCATTGCCCATCGCCAGAACGACGGCATCGGCAGCGACCAGGCCCTGCGTGGTCTTTACGCCGGCGATCCTTCCGTCCTGAATATCGAAGCCCGTCACCGACACGCCGGTTCGCAACACGGCGCCCTTCGTCGTTGCGGCGTCGACCAGGGTATGGGTCGTGGCGACAGGATCGAACGTCCCGTCGATGCTCGACCGCCATGCGGCACCGAACGGACCCGGATCCACGCCCGGCAGCAGACCCAGAAGATCGGCACGCCCGATCTCGCCGATCGGGTAGCCCCATTCCTGAAGGCGGGCGAGTGTCGCGCGCATCTTCTGAATCTCGCCCGGTGCGGTTCCATGCCAGGCGATGCCGCCACCCCACTGAATCTCGAGCTTCGGGCCGATTTCCTGCTGCAGGCGATGCCAGTCCAGAATACCCATCAGATTGAGCATGTAATAGGATTGCGGCGTCTTGCTGAACGCATTCAGCCACGCGAATGAATTGCGTGACGTCCCCGATGCAGGCTGCGACTTTTCAAGGATGGTGACGGCGGCGCCATAGGATTGCAGGTGGTAGGCCACGGATGCGCCGATGATGCCCGCACCCACGACGACCACGCGCGTCGGTGACCGGGCGCGACCGAGTCTCGGTATGGCGGAGAGCCCGAGTGCCCCGCCCGTGGCCAGTAGCTGTCTGCGTCCGATCATGTGCCTGATCTCCCGATGTGTTCGACGTGTCGCTCTGGAAACGATCATGAAAGGCGCGGGCGCCGGTGGCAAGCGGAACGCCATCCGCAAACACGCTGTAACGACAGTCATATTCCGTTCGGTTCTTATCGGCGGACAGAGTTTCGCTCAGTCCGGACAAATACCGGATCGTCGGGAACCGCGTCCCATCGTAGAGACGGGGAACCGGGGCGGCAGGCACGAAGCAGACCTGTCGGCCCGCAGGCCTTCAGTTTCCGGTGGACATCATGCAGACGCACTCCCCGATTGCGCGCGCGAGCCGCCTGGCGGAAATCGGAGTTTCGGAAATCCTTCGTGTCGTGGCCGAAGCGGCGAAACGCCGAGCGGAAGGGCGCGATATCATCATCCTGGCCGCAGGCGAGCCGGATTTTCCGACACCCGATCACGTCAAGCTCGCCGCATGCCGCGCGATCATCGAAAACGAGACCCGTTATACCGCACTCGACGGCACGCCTGCCCTGAAGCGTGCGATCGTCGGGAAATTCGCACGTGAAAACGGGCTGCACTACGAAGCCGGCGAAATCTCCTGCGGGGCAGGTGCCAAGCAGGTCATTCACAATGTCTTCATGGCGACCCTCGACGAGGGGGACGAGGTCATCGTGCCGACGCCGTGCTGGACATCCTATTTCGACATGGTTCGCATTGCCGGCGGCGTCCCTGTCCGGGTTCCGCTCACTGAAAGTCGCGGCTTCGTTCTGACGCCGGACCAGCTCGAGCAGGCGATCACACCGAAGACCCGCTGGCTCATGATCAATTCGCCGTCGAATCCGACCGGTGCCGTGTATTCCAGGGTAGAACTGGCGGCACTGGGCCAGGTGCTCGCGCGTCACCCGCATGTCGGCGTCGTCAGCGACGAGATATATGAACACATCGCGTTCGCTCGCGATCTGCCGCCCAGCATCGTTTCCGTATGTCCCGAGCTTCGGGCACGCACGGTCATCGTCAACGGCGTGGCAAAAGCCTACTCGATGACGGGCTGGCGACTTGGCTATGCCGCCGGACCGCGTGAGCTCATCGCCGGCATGGCGATCGTCCAGAGCCAGAGCACGTCCAACCCGTGTTCCATCAGCCAGGCCGCCGCGATTGCAGCCCTGTCGGGGCCGCCCGACGTCGTGGCTGCCCGGCGGGAGGCCTTTCAGTCCCGGCGTGATCTGGTGCTTGCGGCCATCGGTGCGATTCCGGGTCTCACCTGCTTTCCGCCCGGCGGGGCCTTCTATGCTTTCGTCAATTGTACCGAGCTTCTGGGCAGTGGCGGTGCACGGCAGGCGGGCATTACGGATGATGCTGCGTTCTGTCGTTACCTGCTCGACAAATGGGACCTGGCCCTCATCCCGGGCTATTGTTTCGATGCGCCCGGATATGTTCGTCTGTCTTTTGCGGCGTCCGAAGCGGAGCTGATATCTGCCATGGATCGCCTGGCCAAGGGTGTTGCGCATCTGATGCAATAAGGCAGTGTTGCACGGAGAAGGAGCTCTGCCATGACGTCCGATCCCCGCAATGTCGTGCGTCGCATCGCGCGTGGTGGCGATGCCGTCTATGGCGCGCCTCTGGGAATCCTGATGCTCGATGCGCGTTTTCCGCGCGTTCCCGGAGACATGGGAAACGGCGAGACGTGGCCGTTTCCGGTGCGGTTTTCGATCGTGCGCTCGGCAACCCCTGAAGAGATCGTTCTCGGCGATCCCCGCGCGTTTCTGCCTGCCTTCGTGGAGGCAGCCCGCGCGCTGGTCGCAGAAGGCGTGCGCGCGATCACCACGAACTGCGGGTTCCTGGCGGTCCTGCAGACCGAACTTGCAGCCGCGGTCGGCGTGCCGGTCCTGGCATCTTCCCTGATGCAAGTGCCCTGGGTGCAGGCGATGCTCCCACCCGGGCGGCGGGTCGGCATCGTGACCATCAGCCGGGCCGCGCTGACGCCGGCCCATCTGGCGGCGGCCGGTGCGCCTGCCGATACGCCGATCGAAGGCACCGAGGGAGGTCATGAATTCTTCCGTGTCCTGATCCGGGCGGAAAAGACCACACTCGATCTCGATCAGGCCGAACGCGATGTCGTGGAGGCGGCCTTGCGGCTGATGGCAACCCATCCCGATGTCGGCGCCATCGTTCTGGAGTGCACCAATATGCCGCCTTATGCGGCGGCCGTGGCGGCTGCAACGGGACTGCCGGTCTATGACATCTATTCCGCAGTGACATTCTTCATGGCCGGGCTTGTGCCACGGCGGTTTCATGTCGATGCGCGCTATCTCGTTCGGGAAGGGGAGGACTGATGGATCTCGGATTGGCAGGGCGCCGTGCGCTGGTCTGCGGTGCGAGCCGGGGCATGGGGCGCGGCATCGCCGCACGCCTGCATGAAGAAGGCGCGGCCGTCGTGCTGGTCGCGCGATCCGCGGATGGTCTGGCAGCGGTGGTGCAGGATCTCTCGGCCCTGCGCGATGCGCCCGTCGCCTGGGTCGCGGCCGATCTGACAACGGAGGCTGGCCGGCATGCGGCCTTCGAGGCCTGTCCGGCGCCGGATATTCTCGTCAATAATGGAGGCGGCCTGTCGCCCGGTCATTACACCGAGTGGGACCGGGCTGCCTGGCAGGCGGCGTTTGATCTGATGCTCCTGCCGGCGGTCGAAATGATCCGGCTGCAGGCGCCCGGTATGGCGGAACGGGGATATGGCCGGATCATCAACATCCTGTCGCGCAGCGTGAAGTCGCCACATGCGCCGCTCGGTCTGTCCACGGCTGTGCGCACGGGTGTCGCGGCCTATTGCGCAAGCATGGCGCGTGAACTGATCGGCCATGGCGTGACCATCAACAACATCCTTCCCGGAATTATCGATTCCGATGCGCAACATGCGCATATCGCATCTCTGGCGGCGGCATCGGGACGCGACGTTGCGGACATCCGGGCTGCGCGCGCGGCTGCAAATCCGGCAGGGCGGTTCGGTTCCGTCGAGGAAATCAGTGCGGCGGTGGCCTATTTTGCCAGTGCTCTCGCCGGTTTTGTGACGAACCAGAACCTTCTGGTCGACGGCGGAGATTTCGCCGGAACATTCTGATGCCGCACATGACATTCCAATCCGGAATGTCTGGCCCATAATGTTTTGATCTATTATCGTTGCGCATCCATGGTGTCGGAAGGGATGTTCGACGTGCATGGCGCGTCGGTGGTGAGCGTTCACAGGCGTGTCCAGGGTTTCTGAAACAGGAACGAGGTTTGACCTGATGAGCAATGTGTGGCCGGCCGGACGGCCAAGAATCGGGATCGCCCATTCCCATTACGACATGAAATCCGAAATTCTGCGTCGCATCCCGGACGCTGATTGCCGGCAGGCCACCAACCTCGACGATTTCGCGGCTTTTTCCGCCGATATCGATGTGCTCGTCATCTCGATGCTCTGGCAGGACAGGATCTTGGAAATGGCGCCCCGGCTCAAGCTGGTCCAGTCCGTGAGCGCCGGCACCGATCATTATCCGAAAGACGCCCTGCGCGAGCGCCGCATTCATCTGTGCAGCGCCCTGGGCGTGAATGCCAATGCCGTGTCCGACCATGCACTGGCTCTCATGCTGGCGATGAGTCGGCGGCTTCCGGAAGCCTTCGGCGATCAGGCCAGATCCTACTGGCGTCCGACAAGTTCCGACCCGGCCCAGCGGCTTCAGGAACTGAGCACGAAAACTGTGCTGCTGGTCGGTTACGGCCATATCGGGGCTCGTATTGCGCGTCTGTGTCGTGCATTCGGCATGAATGTCATCGTCATGCGGCGCAATGCATCGGCCGGAGCCGATGGCGGCCTGCGGCTGATTTCTTCCGACGCCTTCATCAAGACGCTGCCGGAGGCCGATTTCGTTGTGCTGGCCTGTCCGCTGACATCGGAGACGCAGGGCCTGATGAGTGCTGAAGCATTCGCGGCCATGCGATCGGATGCAGCATTGATCAACGTCGCGCGTGGGCGCGTCGTGGACGAGGCGGCCATGATCGCGGCACTGAAGGACGGGCAGATCGAGGCCGCAGCGCTCGATACCTTCGTGGAAGAGCCCCTGCCGCCGAATTCGCCGCTGTGGACCCTGCCGAATGTCATCGTCACGCCCCACGCGGCAGGCGAGACACAGTTCTACGAACGCAATGTCGTCGATATTCTGCTTGCGAATATTGCCGCAATGGAGACCGGAAGCGCATTGACCAACCAGGCGGTGTGAGCGACCGTTCCATTCCGAGGCGATATCGAAAGAGAGAAAAAGCCATGCTGACCCGCCGCACATTTTCGACCGCTCTGGCGTCCGCTGGTCTTTTCGGTGTCGCGGGGGCCTCTTCGGGCGCACACGCGGCGGACGACGACATGCTGGCCCGCATCCGGTCGAGCGGTCATCTGCGCACCGGTGTCATCGCGGGCGCGGAGCCGTTCTTTCACAAGGATCTGGTCGGCGGAACATGGACCGGCGCCTGCCTGTCCATGGCGCATGACCTCGCGGCCGGCCTTGGCGTGACGCTGGATCTGGTCGAAGCCCAGTGGGGCACGTCGGTCATGGACCTGCAGGCCGGAAAGATCGACGTGATGTTCGCGCTCAGCCCGTCGCCGCAGCGCGCACTCGTCATGGAATTCAGTGACATCGCCTTCAATAACCCGTTTACGGCCATCGTCCGTCCCGGCCTGAACGTGTCGTCCTGGTCCGACCTGGACAAGCCCGAGATACGGGTCGCCTTCGATGCGGGCTCCTCGCATGACGTGTTCGTCCGGCGCACACTGACCCATTGCACGCCCGTTGCCGTCGCGACGCCCACGGATGCCGCGATGGCATTGCAGACAGGACGTGCGGATTGCGTCGTGCAGGTCGTGGTGATGGCGGCGGTCATGCATGCCCGTGCGCCCGGCATGGGGGCGCTCGTGATGCCGAAGCCCGTGTCGCATCAGCCCAGCTGCATCGGCATCCCGGCTGAGAACAGCGAGCGTTTTCTGGTCTATATCAATAACTGGCTGCTTTATAACCGCTCGTCCGGCATGATCCAGAAATGGATGATCGATGCCCTGCAGGAGCAGGGCGTCGCGGCGGATTCGTTGCCGCCCGGTCTCGAGTTCTGAGCCGGGATCATGCATTATCACTGGGATTTCGCGCAGATCTGGCACTATGCGCCGCTGTTCAGGACGGGCATCGAATATACGCTGGGCTTCACCCTCGTCAGCATGCTCTGCGGCATGGCGCTCGGCCTTGTACTGGCATTGGCGCGCCGGACGGGTTTTCGACCGCTGACGCTCCCGCTCGGCCTGTTCGCCGAAATCTTTCGGTGCACGCCGGCACTCGTGCAGCTTGTCTGGTTCTACTACGCATTGCCCGTCCTGCTCGGCATTTCGCTGTCGCCGGCCACGGCGGCGCTGATGGCGCTTTCGATCTACGGAGGCGTGTTCTATGCGGAAATCTTCCTGTCCGGTCTGGCCAATATCGAGCCCGGGCAATGGGACGCGGGACGCGCGCTGGGGATGACACCCGCGGTGCTGATGTTGCGCATCATCCTGCCGCAGGCGCTGCGCCGGATGCGTGGACCGCTGGTGAGTCAGGGTGTTCTTCAGCTCAAGAACACGTCTCTGGTGTCTGTCGTGACCGTGCCTGATCTTGTCTATCAGGGACAGCTCGTGGCTTCCGCGACCTACCGGCCGCTCGAGGTCTACAGCACGATCGCCGTGATCTATTTCTGCCTGCTGTTTCCACTGACGCAGGCTGCCCGCCTGCTGGATCGGGGGGTGGCATGAGCGACGCGACCATCCCGGGCGAACCGATGATCGCCGTTAGCGCGCTGCGCAAGAGCTTCGGCCAGAACGTGGTGCTGCACGATGTGTCGCTCGACGTGCCGCAAGGTGGCGTCACGGCACTGATCGGCCCGAGCGGCTCGGGAAAATCGACGCTGCTGCGCTGCATCAATCTGCTGGAGCGACCCGATGGCGGGTCGCTCCGGGTGGATCGAACCGTGCTGGATTTCGACCGTGTGGGTCGAAAATCCGCGCTCCCCGCGCGGGCCCTTGCGGAAATCCGTGCGGAAGCCGGCATGGTGTTTCAGTCCTTCAACCTGTTTCCGCATATGAGCGTCATCGAGAACGTGGCCAGCGGGCCGATTTACGTGCGGCGCATCCCGCGTGCGACGGCGATGGAACGGGCGCGTGCGTTGCTCGATCGGGTGGGCCTTGCCCACAGGGCGGATGCGTCGCCCGCCATGTTGTCGGGCGGGCAGAAGCAGCGTGTCGCCATTGCGCGTGCGCTGGCGATGGACCCCAGGATCATGCTGTTCGACGAGGCGACCTCGGCGCTCGATCCGGCCCTGGTGGGCGAGGTTCTGTCGATCATGCGCACCCTCGCTGATGACGGCATGACCATGATCGTGGTGACGCATGAAATGGCATTTGCGCGCGATGTCGCCGATGAGGTCGTGTTCATGGCGGACGGATACGTGGTCGAGCGCGGTGCGGCGCGCCAGGTGATCGAGGCGCCGAACGAGGCGCGCACGAAGGAATTCCTGCGGCATTTCCATTTGGGGGCAAGCGCCTGATGCCTGGGCACATCGCGATCATTGGTGCCGGCATCGTCGGCATCACGACGGCCATCGAGCTCCGCGCACGCGGCCATGACGTAACGGTGATCGGGCGGGACGCGCCCGGCAGCCGTCGGGACGCGAGTTTCGGCAATGCGGGCTGGCTGAGCCCCGGATCTGTCGTGCCGATGTCCACGCCCGGGATGTGGCGCAAGGTGCCGCAGTATCTGCTCGACCCGCGAGGACCGCTGACGATCCGCCCGTCCGTTCTGCCGGCCATCGCACCTTGGCTGCTGCGCTTCACTTTCGCAGGGGCGACCGA
This sequence comes from Tanticharoenia sakaeratensis NBRC 103193, assembly GCF_000963885.1. Lineage (GTDB taxonomy): Bacteria > Pseudomonadota > Alphaproteobacteria > Acetobacterales > Acetobacteraceae > Tanticharoenia > Tanticharoenia sakaeratensis. Next base: position 79,230 of record NZ_BALE01000019.1, on the reverse strand, counting down.
GAGGCGCGCGCGCCGGATCGCGGCTGCGTTGAGCCCTTTCCTTCGCGATGCGGCGGCGCGCCATGCAACGCTCGCCGCCCGCATCGGCGCGCCTGAACTCATCGTGCAGGACGGCCTGCTGATCCCCTATCGCGATCGGGCAGCCTACGAGGCTGACGCCTTCGCATGGTCGCTACGTCGGGAGAACGGGGTCAACTGGACGCTCCTTGAAGGCGAGGCGCTGCGATCCGCATCGCCCGGTCTGTCGACGGACTACACGCTCGGTGCGTTCCTGCCCGATGGCGGCCACTGCGCCAATCCGGGCGGCTATGTCGCGGCCCTTGCAGCCCATGCGACGCGACAGGGCGTGGTGTTCCACGCGGCAACACTTGGGCGGGTTCGGGCGCGTGCAGGCATGTGGATCCTCGACTGCGGCGCGCGGCAGATCGCCTGCGATCAGGTGGTGGTTGCGGCGGGTCTGAATTCCGGGCGGCTGGCGCGTCGGTTCGGCGACCGGATCCCGCTGGTGGCCGAACGCGGCTACCACGTGCAGACGACCACGCCGATGCCGACGTTCGGCGTGCCCGTGATGCCGGGCGATCTGAAGATCGGCGTGACGCCGATGCAAGGCGGATTGCGGGCAGCCGGACAGGTCGAGTTCGCGCCGCGCTGGCGTCGTCCGAGCCGCGCGCGTGCGGAGATCGTGCGTGCGTGCCTGAAGATTGCGGTCCCGGACGTCGGTGATGCATCCGTCACGTCGTGGATGGGCAGTCGGCCGTCCACCCCGGACTGCCTGCCTGCGATCGGGCCGTCCCGGCGTGCCCCGGGCGTATTCTACGCGACCGGGCATGGCCATCTGGGGCTGGTCAGCGCGCCTCTGACGGCCGAGCTGATTGCGGACATGATCGACGGGCGTCCGCCGGGCATCGACGTTCAGCCCTACGATCCGGGACGCTTCAAGCGTCTCCTCGTCTGACGTCATGAACGCAGTGTACGATCGCCTGGGAGTTGCGGCACTGATGCTGGCGGTTCTGCTGGCCGTGCTTGACTACTCCGTCGTGAACGTGGCGCTGCCGGCCCTGTCGCAGGCCCTGAAAGCAACTTCCGCCGCCAGCATATGGGTGGTCAATGCCTACCAGATTGCATCGTGCACGATGCTGTTGCCTGCCGGTGCGCTGGCCCAGCGATGGGGCGCGCGCAGGATCTGCCTGACGGGGCTCGGCGTGCTGATTGCGGGTTCGGTCGGATGCGCGGCAGCACGCGACATCACGATGCTGGCCGCAGCACGGATCGTGCAGGGGCTCGGTGGTGCTGCGATCCTCTCGGTCAGTGCGGATCTGTTTCGGCGCCTTTACCCCCCGGCTGCGATCGGTCGGGCATTGGCTTTGTCGTCCATGACGGCATCCATCGCAGTGGCGATCGGTCCCTCCGTTGCGGCCGTGGTGCTGCATGTCATGTCGTGGCGGGGATTGTTCCTCTTCAACATTCCGCTCGGTCTTGTGGCGTTCGGCCTCGGATGGCGTTTTCTGCCGCGCGCGTCAGGTCTTGCATCCGCCCGGCTGGATCTGCGCGCCGTAATCCTGAACGCGCTTGCGTTCGGCGGCGTGCTGCTGGGCGGCGACTGGCTCGCCCATGGCGGCAACCGTGCAGGCGGCCTCTGCCTGCTTGCAGCGGGATGTGCGGCGCTGGCCGCCTTCGTGACGGTCGAGCGGCGACGGGAGCATCCGATGCTGCCGCTCGACCTTCTGGGACGCCCGGCCTTCAGTATCGCGGCCCTGACCTGCGCGATGGGCTATCTCGCGGCCAATTTCTTCATGGTCTCGATCCCGTTTGCCCTGACGCGCGATGCAGGACGCAGCGTGGAGGAGGGCGGTCTGCTTCTGACGGGCTGGCCCGTCGGGATCGTCCTCATCGCACAAGTCGCGGGACGCCTGAGCGATCGTCTTTCCGCAAGCGTCGTCTCGTCCTGCGGGTTGGGAATCGTGGGCGCGGCCTACAGCATGACCGCGTTCATCCGACCCGAAAGCAGCGATTTTTCCATCCTCGCGCGGTTTCTGCTGGCCGGGATCGGCTTCGGGCTGTTCGTATCGCCCAACAATCGCGCGCTGATGCTGGCCGCGCCGCATGCCCGTTCCGCCGGCGCGAGCGCCCTGCTGTCACTTGCGCGCCTGCTGGGGCAGACCTGCGGCGCGATGGCCACGGCCTTCGTGTTCGCCCGTGTCGCACAGGATCGCACGACGGTCTGCCTGCTGGCGGGCGCCGGCACGGCCTGGGTCGCAGCCGTTCTGAGTGCCGGTCGCGCCTGGCTTCCGGCAGCCGCACTCCCGATCGGACGGTCCTGATGCTGCTTCCGCGCCGCCTCATGCCCTCGATTCCGGAGCTGGTGGCATTCGAAGCTGCAGCGCGGCACGAAAACTTCAGTGCAGCGGCGGAAGAATTGTGTCTGACGCAAGGTGCGATCAGCAAGCAGATCCGCAATATCGAGATCACACTCGGCGTGTCGTTGTTCGAACGGCGACGCAAGCAGATCGTGCTGACCCGGCAGGGCCGGGCGATCCTGCCCGAAGTCGTCCAGATCCTCCAGCAGATCGCGGCGACGACCTATCGCGTGCTGTCCACGCGCGACGATGTCGGCACGATCGACATCGCCCTGTTCTCGACGTTCGCCTCACGCTGGTTCATGCCGCGCCTGCCGCGCTTCCTGGCGCGGCATCCCAAATTGCAGATCAATGTCCGCACGGTGTTCGAACCTTTCAGTTTCGAGGATATCCCGTGTGACGTCACGATCCACTACGGTCAGCCGGTCTGGCCGAACGGACGTCTCAACCATCTCTTCGACGAGGAACTGGTGGCGGTCTGCAGCCCGGCCTATCGCGACCGCCTCGGACTGCATTCGGTGCAGGATCTGTCCCGCGCCGCGCTGATCCAGCTCAGCACCCGGCCGGCCGTCTGGGAATACTGGTTCGACAGTGTGTCCGTCGTGCATGACAACCCGTTCTGCGGACATGTTTTCGACCAGTTCAATGCGACGATCGACGCGGCGATGCTCGGTCTGGGCATGGCACTGGTGCCGTCGATCTTCGTCCAGCGCGAGCTCGACGATGGCTCGCTCTGTCGGCCGGTCGCCAACAACATCGCGGGGCAGGGTGCGTATTATGTCGTGACACCCACCGAGAAATCCCACGATTCCGCAGTGGATGCGGTCGTGAAATGGATCATGGCCGAGGCTGACAGCCCAGCCGGCTCCGCCTCCGGTTCCTGACCACCAACACGAAAGAATATTCATGACCGATATCGCCTATGTCGACCAGAATACCCGACGCTCTCGTGCCGTCATCGCCGGCAACACGGTCTACCTTGCCGGTCATACGGCCGACGATCGCAGCGCAAACGTTTCCGAACAGACGCGCAATGTTCTGGGAAAGATCGAAGCCCTGCTGAACGAATGCGGGTCAGGCAAGGATCATCTGGTGAGCGTGACGATCTGGCTCGCCTCGATGGACGATTTCGCGGCGATGAATGCCGTTTATGACGCGTGGATCGTGCCGGGGCGTGCGCCGGCCAGAGCATGCGGAAAGGTCGAGATGGCATTGCCGGATATTCGTGTCGAGATCATCGCAACGGCCGTTCTGAAGGGCGGCTGACGCTCCGGCAGAGTCGAGGCCAGTCAGCCCGGAAGCGGGCTGTCGGTCCATTCATTACCCTGCAGTTCCGGGCGCGAGAAATCCTGCAGCGCCTGAAAATGCTTTGCCCGGTCTGCGACGAACAGGGCGCCTGCGATCCCGCGGGCAAGCCGGTCGGCGCCATCGCTGATGGCCGGAATGTCGCCGCTGATCTTTCCGTGTGACAGTGTGGCCGGGTAGCAGAAACAGTGTATCTGCCCGAGACCGGGCGTTGCGGACGGATCACGTGGCTGAAAGGCAAAGGCAGGATCGAGGTCCGGCGACAGTGCAAGCTCGGGATTGATCCGGCCGTTCACGCGATTGTCCTGCTCCGGCATGAATCGATCCTGCCAGAAACGGATGTTGTCGGCGAACGCCGCCAGTTCCGGCCGGTGTGCGAGATCGACGGAAAAACCCGTTGCCGCAATGACGAAATCCGTCTCGATCGCACCACGGGACGTTTGCAGCCTCACGACACCATCATTTAGCGAAGCGCTCTCGACCGCGCAATTCAGATGAAAGAACGCGTTGTCATGACGGGCGACGCGCAGCGTGCTGAGGCGCGGCGGCGGTACCTGCTCGCTCGTCGCGTAGTCCAGAAACCGCCATTTCCAGTCGTCCGGCAGATGGGCGAACCCATGTGTCACGCCGGGACTGCCGATCCCTGTGAAGCGGTTGATGCGCGGCAGGTCCGGCCGGCGCACCAGCATGTCGACCCGCGCCGCGCCATGCTCCAGCGCTTCAGCCGCATTGTCCATGGCCGAAGCCCCGCCACCGATCACGACGACGCGCTTGCCGGCCAGACCGTCGAAGTCGATCGGTGACGACGAATGGACGCAGACCGTAGCCGGCAGGGCTGCCAGAACGGGCGGGAGATAAGGACCGCCCAGTCCGTCCCGTCCCGTCGCAAGGACCAGACATCGTGTCAGAACGACGCGTGGCACGCCATTCTTCACGAGATGAAGCGCGAGTATCCCGTCAGATGCCTGGGTAACGGACAAAAGTCTCGTCTCGTTTTCGACGGGTATGTCGAGAATGGTGCGGATCCAGACCAGATAATCCATCCAGAGGGCGCGCGGAATGAACCCAAGCGCCTCCCATGCCATGCGGCCGAAGCGATATTCGTACCACGCCCGAAATGTCAGGACAGGGATGCCGAGACAGGGGCCGGGCAGCGTCTTCGGAGAGCGCAGCGTCTCCATGCGGCCATAGGTGACCCATGGCCCTTCCTGTCCTTCAGGCGCGGCATCATAGACCACATGATTGCGAATTCCGGCCTTCAGCAGGGCGCCTGAGGCCGCAAGTCCCGCCATGCCAGCGCCGACGATGACGACATCGCGCACGTCCTGTCCGTTCCAGCGAATTGGTGGCACCCAGTTCTGGGCCGGGACGTCGATCCAGCCCAGTTCCTCGCGAACACGGGCATTGAGTGCATCCAGTCCCGGCGCCATATCGCTCGCTGAAGTCATGGCATGGTTGCTCCGCAAAAAATCCGTGTGGGCGCCTGTATCGTGCCGATACTCTAGGAACCGTCCAGCAGCCCGTCTATATGATAAGAACCTGATCGAAACGATAACGAAGCGTTCTGAGGGCCGTGCCATGATGCATTCCGTATTCGAACCAGCGCCCGCGGACGCCGACGGAGTATTCGCGGTGCGCCGCCCGATCTTCGACATGAGCCGCGAGGCCATCGAGGCGGTATTGCAACCGGATGACCCGGGGGGCCTCAGTCTCGGATTTCGTGCGGCGATCGCAGTGCGCATTGCGGCCATGTCGGGCGTTGGACAGGCCGCGACATGGTTTAATGCGCGTCTGGAAGCGGCAGGGAACGCCGAGGCATATCGCCAGATTGCGGACGGCGCTCTGCCGGATGACGGCAATGCGTCCGTTCAGGCCTGTGTGCATTATGTGGATCTGGTGACGCGCACGCCTGAAGCCGCGACACGCGCGCTGATCGGGAAATTGTCGAGCGCAGGCCTTGCAGATGCCGATATCGTCAGGCTCGCGGAGCTGGTCGCCTGCGTGCACTATGCCGTGCGTCTGTCCGCGGGCGTCGCGATGATGGGAGCGGGCGCATGACATCCACTCATCCGTTCACGACCGAGGCGCTCGACTGGCGCTCCTACGTGCATCCCGTCATCCTCGCGGACGCGACCGATGCCCAGCATGCCGCCATGAAGACCACGCCGTCGAACATGAAGGTTTCGGATTACATCCTGACGCTGGCTCATGATCCGCAGGTTCTGGCTGTTCGCACGCCGCTCTATAATGCCGTCATGTATGGACGGGGCGGCCTTGGACGGCCGCTGCGCGAGCTGGGTGCGCTTGTGGCATCCGTGCTGAACCGATGTGTGTTCTGTGCGTCGACCCATGCGGCGCGGTTCGTGCAGCTGACGGGGCGCCGGGATGTTGTTGAGGCGATCTTCACAGATGGTGCGGACGCGAAGCTCGAGCCGGAATGGCAGCCGGTCTTTGCGTTTGCGGTCAAGCTCACGAGAGAACCCGGGGCTGTCGGTGCGCACGACCACGAAAGACTGCGTGAGGCCGGTCTGTCGGATCTGCAGATTCTCGATCTCGTCTTGTCTGCTTCGATGTTCGCCTGGGCGAACCGGCTTATGCACACGCTCGGTGAAGCCGAATATCCGGTCACGACTCCGGAAGGTGGATAACCCTGTAGGGCACTGTATCCGCTCCGCGCGGGAAGCATGCGCTCTGATAACATGAGCATTCTGATCCGTCGCATCCCTGTCGCGGCGGATCAGTCTGCTTGATGTGACGGGGTCAGTGTCCCGGCCGGTCCGTGAGTGTCTGCAGAAACGCGACGATGGCGTCGCGCTCATGATCGTTCAGGGCCGGTGCATCCCCGTGTTTGCGATCGAGCGGCGCATCGGTCATGTCAATATTCTTCCGGTATTGAACGGGAAGATCGTCGTAAGGCTGCACCTTGCCGTCCGCGCCGCGTGCATAGAACCGCTCGGGCTCGATATCGCGCAGAACGTAGAAATCGAGAACCTGCCGGAGCGAGCGAAACACGCCGTTATGGAAAAAGACGTGGCGCGTCGCGCTGTTGCGCAAGGTGGGCGTTGCGAACATGCCGCAATAGGGCGCAAGCGTCTTGCGGCCGTCAGGTTCACGGTCACAGACACCCAGGTCGAAATGGGCCGGATCATGATTGGCGATCAGGTCGCGGTTGCGCGGGGCGCCGAGCGCCTCGTACTGATGATCGGTGAACAACGGCGGCAATCCGTTCGATGGGACCGTATCGACATGACAGGCCGCGCAATTCCCTTTTCCGGGATCATTGTACAGCAGATAGCCTTCGCGTTCGAGCGGGGTGAAACGCGCATGTCCCTGCAGCCACGCATCGAACTTGCTAGAATAGGCGTGAAAGTTCGGATCCTCGATCTGGTAGCGCGCCAGCGCGAACATGGCCTCGTTCAGCAGGAAATCGGGTTCCGCGGCGCCGGCCATGCCGGAGAGCTGCTTCAGGGCGGCGGTGTAAGGCGCGTGTGAGATGCGCGTGAGAACGCGCTTGCGCGTCGATGCCATTTCCGCCGGGTCATACAGCGGCCCGAGCGTCTGCTGCTGCAACGTATCGGCGCGACCGTCCCAGAAAAGACCGCCCTGTGGCACCATGTTTGCTGCCGAACTGGATGTGTTGGCCGCGCTCTTCGGCCCGTGTGCGGCGTCTCCCGTCGGGGGCGCGAGCGGCGGCGGTCCCTGTTCGCTGACCGGATTGTCCGGGCCGATGCTGAAGCTCGGCTCACGATCCAGATAGGTCAGGGAGGGCACCGCGCGGCGCCCCTGCTGGTCGAGTTTCGTGCCCCCGAGAAAGACGGGCGTGTCGGTCGCGGGGCCGTAATGATGGTGCGGGTCGTGACACGACGCGCAGGAGAGTTGTCCGTTTCCCGACAGGGCCTTGTCGTAGAACATCGCCTTGCCGATCTGCGCCATCAGCGACAGAGGCTGTGTGGGCGGCAGGCGGAGCGCGCTCGGACACGGGTTCGATCCGTCCGTTCGTGGCGCGCAGGTTCCGGGGGTCTGCGCGTGCGCCCGCGCGGCACCGGCCAGCCCCATGAACGGCAGCGCCGCCATCAGGGCCAGTGTACGGAATGCGGGAAGCCGTTCGGGAGATCGGAAGAAAAACATGGTGTGGGAAATATGCTCGCCAAAATGAAGAAAGTCAGCGAAGCCGAGGCTCCGCTGACTTCCACGTCAGTTCCTGACTGTCCGGATCAAGGAACGCGCGAGGCACAAGTCGTGCGCGTTCCTCATGGCTGGGATCAGAACGGGAAGCCGCCGAACCCGCCGAAGCCGCCGAACCCGCCGTGGCCGCCATGATGGTCATGGCGCGAGGCGCGGACTTCACCGGTTCCCGGATCCAGCATCAGCGCTTCGAATTTCGGGAAGCTGTAGAAGTCGAACAGATCGTCGAGGCTGCCGGTGCTCGCGTCGAACGAGCCGCCGCCTAGGCGCTTGCCATTCAGCCAGTTGTCCTCGATGAAGCGGGTGACGGACGCCTGCGTCACTAGCGTATGGCCGATGTAGTTCCGCTTGGCCCAGGGCGAGATCAGGATGAGCGGGATGCGTGTGCCCGGGCCGCAGCGACCGTTCACGGTCTTGCCCGACACGCCTTCCGGCAGCGGGCCGTTGCACTTGCCTGCACCGTTGAGCTGGTCGGCGGACGCATCGGCCGACCCGTGCCTCGGGGCGGTATAGGCATGGTCGTACCAGCCATCCGAATCGTCATACGTCACGATAATGGCCGTGTCGTTCCATTCCGGGCGGGTCTGGATGAAGTTGACGAGCTTGACGACGCCCGCCTGTTCATCGAGCGGATCCGAGTAACCGGCGTGACCGTCCTGGAAAGCCGGGAGCTTGATGAAGGACACTGCCGGGAAATTGCCGGCTTTCACGGACGCGTAGAAGTCGTTCAGGTCGTATTCGTGGTTCGCCGGTTCTGCCTTTCTGGAGCCGGGCACCACACTGTAGCCGATGGAACGGATCGAGGCCGGCCGCGCATGCGTCGGGTTGGCGGTCGTCTCGTAATACTGGAACCAGTTGTGATGGGGGATGTAGTCCGCGACATTTTCCGCGACCGTCGACGAATAGGTCTGACGGCTGCAGCCCGTGCTGCCGTCGGTGTTCGTGGACGTCAGGTCGAAGCCGCCCATGAATCCGCCCCAGGTGATGCCCTGTTCGTTGAGCAGGTCACCGATGTTGCGGCCGGTCATCGACGCCTGGTTGGTGGTCGACGAGCACGTGTCGTAGGCGGGGTCGATGTCGTTGACCATCGTGTAGCCGCCCTGCCCGTCATTGACGTAGGACGACGAGGTCGTCTTGGTCGAAGGCTTCTGCGTCGTGAAGCGGATCGACATCCCGTTGGTCTGGCCCGAGACGACTTCAAGCGCACCGGGGGTCGAGGGACCGTAGGTGTCGGTATACATGTTGTCGCTCATCGCGAAGCGCTGCGCATAATTCCACAGCGCCGTCACGGTGTTGCCGTCGAAATAGCCCAGGACCTGTCCCTTGGTGCCGAACGCGCCGACGCCGCCCGACGAACCCGAACCGGTATAGAGCGGGAAGAGGTCGGCCTTGCCGTTGTCGTAGGCCATCTGCTCGGCCGTGTAGGCGTGATTCTGGTCGGCCGTGCTCGCCTGCGTGCGATCGAGACGGAACGGCAATGCCGCACCCGTGCCGTTGGCGGTGTTCGTGTTCGGGTTCTGCGCGAGCAGGTTCGCGGTCCGCAGATTGTTGACCTTGCGGTCATACGGGGACGGACGGAACGACGGCTCGCCCGAGGGGTTGGCCGCGTTGGGGTATGTTGCGAAGTAGTGATCGAAGGAGACGTTCTCCTGATAGATCACGACCAGATGCTTGATTGGCGTGCGGGTTCTGACATGCGATGCGCCGCCGCCGAAACCGGCATTGTCGCCATGTCTGTCAAACGAGTGCGCCTGCGCCACGGCATCGAGGGCCGGGGTCATCAGCGACAGGGACAAAAGCGTGGAAACTGCGAGTTTTGCTCTCGTTGAGAACACGTCGGGCGGCCTTTCCTGATGATGCTCAAGTCCTGAACGCGGCCGGATTCGCGTGCATGCCGGAAGGTGTGGGCACGGCTGTCCGCCCTGTGTCGTGTGCCGACACCGGCGTGCGAAAAAGGGGGATTCGGCCTCGTTCAGATATGTCTGCGGTTGAAATCGGTTGAGGACTGCGCCGTTTGCTATCGCACCCGTGAAACGGGGTGTGTGATGATTCTGTGAAACTGCAACGAAGCGACAAACTCCGTTAACCGGCGCTGCAGACTTCCGGTCCGGCTTCTGTCCGGACGGCTTATGGGCGATATGAAGCCGGAGGATGATCGGCCATGGCCCGGGCCGCGTGACGTTGCCTCGTTTTCATCCCGCGCGTATTGCCGGGCGACCGCGCGCTTCCGACCTGCGGGAGCGGCACGATGGACATGGCCGGAACGGAAAGACGATCTGATGACAAGCAGCATGGTGACTGTCCGAAACGTCGCGGACCTGCGCGGCGTGGTCGATCAATGGCGGGCGGACAGGCTGGTGATCGGCCTGGTGCCGACCATGGGGGCCCTGCATGACGGCCATCTCAGCCTCGTGCGGCGTGCGCTTGCGGAATGCGACCGCGTCATCGTCTCGATCTTCGTCAACCCGACGCAGTTCGACAACGCATCCGACCTGGCGCTTTATCCGCGCACGGCGGACGACGATGCGGCCATGCTGCGCGGCGCGGGTGCGCACGCGCTGTTCATGCCGGATGTGGACGCGATGTATCCGGCCGGATTTGCGACACGGATCCATGTCGGCGGCGTGTCCGAGGGTCTGTGCGGCGCCCATCGTCTGGGTCATTTCGACGGTGTTGCAACGGTTGTGACGAAACTGCTGATCCAGTCCCGGACGGACCGGGCCTATTTCGGCGAGAAGGACTTTCAGCAGCTTCAGGTGGTCCGTCGGGTCGCCGCCGATCTCGACCTTCCGGTCACGATCGTCGGTTGCCCGACCGTACGGGAGGGGGATGGGCTCGCAATGTCCTCGCGGAACCGTCGTCTGCCTGTCGAAGATCGTGAGAAGGCCGCCCGGCTTCCGCACCTGATGCAGGACGCGGTTGAGGCCCTGAAAAACGGCGAAGCGTCGACCTCCGTCCTGCCCCGGCTGCGCACGGCGCTCGAACAGACGGGTTTCGGTCCCGTCGAGTATGCCGAACTCCGCCGCGCGGACGACCTTACGCGCTGCGATGAGACCTATCGGCCGGCGCGGCTGCTGGTTGCGGCATGGCTGGGCCATGTCCGGCTGATCGACAATCTCCCGGTGGCCTGACGGCCGCCCCATTCTATCGTGCGCGCGGACGCCAGCGGTTGAGCAGCAGCGAATTGCTGACGACCGAGACCGAACTCATGGCCATGGCCCCGCCCGCGATCACCGGATTGAGCATCCCGAACGCTGCAAGCGGCAGGCCCAGCAGATTATAGATGAAGGCAAAGAACAGGTTCTGCCGGATCTTGGACAGGGTCGCGCGGGACAGCGAGATGGCGTCCAGCACGCCGGCAAGCTCGCTGCGCATCAGGACGATATCGGCCGTATCGACCGCAACCGCGGCCCCTGCCCCGATCGCGAAGCCGACATCGGCTGCCGCCAGCGCAGGCGCATCGTTGATGCCATCACCCACCATGCCGACGGTCCCGCCGCGGGCGCGATACTGCGCGACCGCATCGGCCTTGTGCCCGGGCAGGACACCGGCGCGGTAATCATCCACGCCGACCGCACGGGCCACCACGCCTGCCGCGCGTTCATTGTCGCCCGTCAGCATCGCAACCCGGATCCCCGCGGCCTTGAGGGCAGCCACGGTTGCCGCCGCATCCGCGCGCAGCCGGTCGGCCAGCGCGATGACGCCGAGAAACCGGTCGCCGCGGGCGACGGCGATCACGGTCTTGCCCGCGCTTTCGAGCGTATGAACGACGTCGTCATCCAGCACGACGCCGCTGTCCCGCAGGAACGCAGGCGCGCCGAGACGGGCGGTCTCGCCTCCGATCTCGCCTGTGACGCCGCGGCCCGGGACGGCGGTGAAACCCGTCATCACGGCGGCATCGATGCCTTCGGCTCTGGCATGATCGACGATGGCGCGAGCGAGCGGATGCTCCGAATTCTGCTCCAGCGCGGCCGCGACGGAGAGCAGATGGGCGCTGTCGATGCCTGATGCGTTGACCGTGTCAGTGACGGCGGGACGGCCTTCGGTCAGCGTGCCGGTCTTGTCGAAAATGATGGTCGAAAGCGTCCGGGCATGTTCCAGAGCGTCCGCATTGCGAAACAGGATGCCCGCCTGTGCGCCGCGCCCGGTGCCGACCATGATTGCCGTCGGTGTTGCAAGACCAAGTGCGCACGGGCAGGCGATGACCAGAACCGAGACGGCGGACACGAGGCTCCATGTCGCCGATCCCGTGGCGGCCCAGCCGACGAGGAACGTCAGGACGGCAAGACCGATGATCGTCGGCACGAAGATGCCCGAGATGCGATCGGCCAGGCGCTGCACCTGCGGCTTCGACCCCTGTGCCTGTTCGACCATGCGAACGATGCGGGCCAGCGCCGTATCCGCGCCCACGCCCGTGGCGCGGATACGCAGCGCGCCATGGGCGTTGATGGTGCCGCCGAAGACCCGGTCGCCCGTGTTCTTCAGAACAGGGGCACTTTCGCCGGTCAGCATGGACTCGTTGACTTCGGACGTGCCGCTCAGGATCGTCCCGTCGACCGGCAGGCTTTCACCTGGACGCACGACGAACACGTCGTCGCGACGCAGGGCGGCAACCGGACAATCGGTGATTACGCCGTCGTGCTCCCTGTGCGCCGTTGCGGGCTGAAGCTGCAGCAGGCGCTCGATCCCGGCGCTGGTGCGCATGCGCGCGCGCGCCTCCATCAGGCGGCCCAGCGAAATCAGCGTCACGATGGCGGCGCTGGCCTCGAAATAGAGGGGCTGGTTCAAGCCGAGAAACAGGACGATCGTGCTGAAGCCATAGGCGATGCTGGTGCCGAGCACGACCAGCACGTCCATGTTGGCCGCACCACTCCGGACGGCGTTCCAGGCACGCTGATACAGGTATCGCGCGCAATAGAGCTGCACCGGGGTCGCGAATGCGAACTGCCACCAGCCGCCCGGCATCGGAACGTGGCCCGCGAGCATGGCGATCATGTTGTAGAACAGGGGCGCCGACAGCAGGACCGTCAGCACAAAGCGGTTGCGCTCCAGACGCCATGCGGCCGCGCGCTGCGCCGCGGGATCTTCCGGCGCCACTTCATCGAGCGACTTTGCGCCGAAACCTGCCTTCTCGATCCGTGCCACAAGGTCGGCCGCGTCGGTGACGCCGGGCACATACGTGACATGGGCGCGTTCGGTCGCGAAATTCACCGAGGCATGCACCGTCGGAACCCGATTCAGGATCTTCTCGATCCGCGCCGCACAGGACGCGCAGGTCATGCCGCCCAGCGCCAGATCGACGCTCCGGGTCTCGACGGCGAAACCCGCCTTCCTCACGGTGTCGATCGCATCGTCGATCGACCCGCGTGGCTCGTCGAGGGTGATCCGGGCGCGTTCGGTCGCGAAATTGACGTGTGCCTGTATGCCATCGCGCCGGTTCAGCATCTTCTCGATGCGGGTTGCGCAGGCGGCGCAGGACATGCCGCCGATCGGAAGGCTGATGGCGTTGGACAACGATCGGGCTCCTTCGTCTGGGCTGATCATATCATACCCCGTGCCGGTATGTTCAAGCCGTCTCGGGAGGTCGGGGCGGGCTGCCGGTCCGGCGCTACTGCAATCAGCATGGCGTTCAGCGATGTCGGCCAACATGTGTTGCCCCGAACCCCCACCCGGGTATAGTGGCGATGCGTACGGCCATGGGTCGGGCGTGCGGCGGCCGGCTCGGGCACTGCCGCGAAACTGGCCGACGGACAATCGGATGCCCGCCACACGGACCCTGCACTGGATCGGTCGGATGACCTGCCTGCTGCTGCAGGTGATGGTGCTGGGCGCGCTGCTTCCGAACAGCGCGCAGGTGGCATCAGCAGCACCCGCGCATACGGAATGCTGCGGCATGGCGGCGGACATGGCGACGCCGTGTCACGCGACGGATCACCCTGTGCATCATGGAGCTGAGGGCGGTCTCTGCTGTCATGACCATGGCGTCCCCTCGGGCTTCATGCTGCCGCTGACGGATCATGCGACCCAGGCGCCGCGCCGGGCGGTCGTGCGTCTGGTCACGATGGAATCGGACATGCATGTGCCGGGCGCCGACTGGCTGCCGCCACATCGTCCTCCGCGCCTGACGATCCTCTGATCGTCGCGGCGGCGGCCTGTCCCGGTTCGGGGAATGGGCTCGATCCGTCATCCATCGTTTCAAAGACCCGGATTTTGCTCATGAGCGTTCCGTCTTCCTTTGCGGACGGCCTGACGCGTCGCCGCTTCGTCACGGGGCTTGGCGCGGCCAGTGGCCTGCTGGCTGCGTCCGGCCGCCCGGCGCGTGCGTTTTCGCCGTCCGGCATCATACCCCCCACGGCGTCCGATATGTGGAACCTCAGCGTGGGACGCACGCGGATCGAGGTCGGCGGCAAGGCGCTGGATGCGCCCTGTCTCGAGGGCAGCGTGCCGGGTCCGATCCTGCGCTGGCGCCAGGGCGACACCATCACGCTCAATATCGCCAACCGCCTCGCCGAGACGACGTCCATTCACTGGCACGGCATCCGCCTGCCATCGGACATGGATGGCGTGCCGGGCCTGAGTTTTGCCGGCATCCCGCCCGGCAGGACATTCAGCTATCGCTTTCGCCTGCATCAGAGCGGCACCTACTGGTATCACAGCCATTCGGGCATGCAGGAAGCCCAAGGGCTTTACGGCGCCATCGTGATCGACCCCGCACGCCCTGATCCGAATGCATGCGACCGCGACTATGTCATCGTCCTCGCCGAATGGACGGACGTCCCGCCGCACGACATCGTCAGCAATCTCAAGATGCAGGACGATTATTACGTCTTCCGCCAGCGCACCGCCGCGTCATTCCCGCGGGAAGCCCGTGAGGCCGGAGGCACCATGGCAGCACTCGGCTCGCGTCTGGCATGGTCGAAGATGCGCATGGCGGCGACTGACATCGCGGATGTCACGGGCGTCATCTACACCTACACGCTGAACGGTCATGCGCCGGACATGGACTGGCGCGGCCTGTTCCGGCCCGGAGAGCGCGTGCGGCTGCGCTTCATCAATGCAGCCACCATGACGTTCTTCGACGTGCGCATTCCCGGGCTCGAGATGCAGGTCGTGCAAGCGGATGGGAACGATGTCGAACCGGTCGCGGTGGACGAATTCCGCATAGGCGTTGCCGAAACATATGACGTGATCGTCCGTCCGCGTGAGGATCGGGCCTATGCGATCTTCGCCCAGAGCGAGGACCGGACCGGTCATGCCCGTGGCACTCTGGCCCCGCGTCCTGGCATGACGGCCGCAACGCCGTCGATGGATCCGCGCCCCGTGCGCACGATGATCGACATGGGCATGGGAGACATGTCGGCGGACAGCATGGACATGGCCGCGATGCCGAAAGACGGCGGCCACAATGCCGGGTCGGACATGGGGAGTATGGACATGTCGTCGGGTGCGATGCCCGGCATGGCCACGTCACCCATGGAAGTGGACGATCCAGGGCCGCCCCCGGTCAATGTCGAAAACCAGAATGTCGCGATGATGCCGGTGGACCGTCTCGGAAGCCCCGGCGACGGGCTGGAGAGGAATGGCCGGCGCGTCCTGAATTACCGGCAACTCCGGGCAACCCGCCCCGGTGCCGATCCGCGTCCGCCGTCGCGCGAGATCATCCTGCACCTGACCGGCAACATGGAGCGCTATATCTGGGGGTTCAACGGCCGCAAATTCTCGGAATCCGGTCCGATCCGCCTGAAGCGCGGCGAACGCGTGCGCTTCACGCTCATCAACGACACCATGATGGAACACCCGATCCATCTGCACGGGTTATGGAGCGAACTGGAGAACGGGCAGGGCGATTTCCGCCCCTACAAGCACACGATCATTTCCCAGCCGGGCTCGAAGCTGAGCTACCTCGTGACCGCGGATTCGCCGGGTCTGTGGGCCTATCACTGCCACCTGCTGTACCACATGGATCTGGGCATGTTCCGCACGGTGGCCGTGTCGTGAGGGCGCGCATTCTCTGCCTTGCGCTGCTGGCACCGGGATCCGTTCTGGCGCAACCGGGCGCGATGGCCGGCATGTCCGAAAGTGCGATGTCGGATGGGGCGATGCCGAACGGGACGATGCCGGGCATGGCGATGGATGGCCCGCCGTCAGCGCCCGCCGCGCAGCCTGTCAAAGCGCAGACAAAAACCCGGAAGTCCACGGCGGCGCCGGTCGCGAAGTCCCCTGCGCAAACAGCGTCGCATGCGGTACGGCCCGCTTCGCGTCCCGTGTACCACGCAGCCGATGCGCAGGCGCCGGACGGTATCGTCTCTCTGGGCGGGATTCCACCTGTCATGGACCAGATGAACTGGTTCCACGGAATCCTGGACGAGTTCGAAGGGCGTTACGCCCCGGGCGGCTCGGATTTCCGCTGGGATGGCGAAGCCTGGTACGGCGGTGACTACAATCGTCTGTGGCTCAAGTCCGAAGGAACATTGCAGCGTGGCCGGCTGAGTGACGGCGATCAGGAGGCGCTCTACAGCCGGGCGATCTCGACCTATTTCAACCTGCAGGGCGGCGTGCGCGTCGATCTGGACAGCGGTCCGACCCGCACCTGGGGGGCGTTCGGCGTCCAGGGGCTGGCGCTCTACCAGTTCGAAATCCAGGCCACCGGCTATGTCAGCGATCGCGGACGTTTCGCCAGCCGGATCGAGGGGTCATACGATCTCCTGCTGACCAATCGCCTGATCCTTCAGCCTCAGGCGGAATTCAATCTCTACACGAAGGCCGATCCGGCGCGGCAGGTCGGCGCCGGGCTCTCCGACGTCGATGCAGGCCTGCGCCTGCGCTACGAGGTCTGGCGGAAATTCGCGCCTTACGTTGCCGTCACCTATGCCGGGTATCTGACACAGGCCCGGCACATCGTCCGTGCGCAGGACGAACAGACCGGAGCCGTGCGGTTCACGTTCGGCATCCGGAGCTGGTTCTGATGTGTGTCCGCAAGACCTTCGAATACAGGAATGCCACCATGCGGCACGTCGCACTGTTCATGATCGTCCTGATGCTGGCGCCGTCCGCGCGTGCCACATCCCGCCCGCGGACAGATCAGCCTCAAGGCAGCTCTGTCGCATTATCCAAGGAGAAGGCCGCACAAGATCCCCTGGCCGGCATGACGATGGACCAGCAGATGGCGGTCTGCGCACGCCTGGCCGACAGGCGTCGACAGGGTCAGCCTCTCTCGCCCGTCATGGCAGGACAGGCCGAGGCCTGCGACCGGATGAGCATGGCGCCGACCTCCATGCCCGCGCCGGCGGCGACACTGGACCGGTAGGACGGGCGGGAGGCATCGCGGGCAGAAGTCTGTCAGCGCATCAAT
Organism: Tanticharoenia sakaeratensis NBRC 103193; assembly: GCF_000963885.1. Classification (GTDB taxonomy): domain Bacteria; phylum Pseudomonadota; class Alphaproteobacteria; order Acetobacterales; family Acetobacteraceae; genus Tanticharoenia; species Tanticharoenia sakaeratensis. The sequence goes on along the minus strand of NZ_BALE01000019.1, from coordinate 62,031 downwards.
CTGCGCACGACCCCCAGCAGTTCGTCGATCGCCTCTTCGCCGCCGTCTTCGAGCACGGCCTTGCGTACGCAGCCGTTGGCATGCGTCGAGAGGATCTGGACCGCGACCCCGTCAAGGGCGGATTTGATGGCGGAAATCTGCGTGATGATGTCGACGCAGTAGCGGTCCTGCTCGATCATGTTCAGCACGCCGCCGACCTGGCCCTCGATCCGGCGCACGCGGTTGAGCAGCGCCTTCTTTTGCGGCTGTTCCACACGTCGGATCTCGTGATCCGCATCCTGGCGGTCACACTGCGCGCAGCCGACGGCCTCCTGGGTCGCCGATGGTCCTGTCGCCATGGATTGCCGTCTCCCTTTGCCTACACGAATAGCAGGTGGGAGCAGGGGCGGCCAAACAATGGTGCACCCGGCGTGCAATGTCCGGCCCGGCGCGAGGCCAGCTTCACCTCATGCCGCGGCACACTGTCCGCGTTCTGCGATACGCGGCGGGGGCAGACATTTCTGTCATCGCCGTACGCAGGCCGTGGCTCAGGACAGGCGGGAGACCAGAAGCTGGTTGATGCGGAAGCCTTCCACGTCGACGACTTCGAAGCGGTAATCGGCGAGATCGATCCGGTCCGCCTTGCGGGCCATCCGGCGCAGGCGATGCATCACGAAGCCGCCGATCGTGTCGAACTGATCCCGTTCCGGCCCGAGATCGATCTGCAGCTCGCGCAGGACGTCGCCAATCGGGGCGGCCCCGTCGATCAGCCACGAGTTCTCGTCGCGACGCACGATCGCCTGCTCCTCGAAGGGATTGGCGAGCCCATCCATCAGGGCACCCATTATGTCCTTGAAGGTGATCAGGCCGACGACGAGGCCATATTCGTTGACGATCAGCGCGAAGCCTGCGCTGTGCGCATCGAACTGCGCCAGCGTGTCCCACAGGTTCAGGGTCTCGGGCAGCGACAGGACATCGCGCCTGCGGCTCAGCAGCGGGCTGCGGGTCGGCGTGGTCGGGCGCGCATCCGGATCGCCGACCACGGTCACCAGCACGTCCTCGGCGCGGATCGAGCCTATGACATGGTCCAGGCCGCCGTCGCACAACGGATAGCGCGAATAGGGGCGCACACGGACCTTGTCGCGCTGAACGTCCGGGCTTTCCTGGACGTCGAGGAACACGATCTCGTCACGCGGCGTCATGGCGGATGTGACCGACCGGTCCTGCAGCCCCAGGACGTTCTGGATGACCTGATGCTCCTGCTCGAGCAGGACGCCCGATGCGGTGCCTGCGGCCAGGATCGCGCTGAGATCCTCCGGCGTCACCGGTTCGACGGCGGAGGCTGCGGGAATATGCAGTGCATTCAGAAGCCAGTCGGAAATCCGCGAAAAGACCCAGACAGCAGGATAAAGGACCCTGAGCGCCAGCCCCGGAAACCAGCCGACGAGGATTGCCACGCGCTCGGGTGCATGAAGGGCGATTCGCTTCGGAAGCAGGTCCGCGAACAGGACGAACAGCCCCGTGACGAGCACGAAGGACAGGACGGCGGCGAGATGGAGCGCCGTGGCGGGAGACATCCCGGCCGAGACGAACAGCGTGCCGAAAGCCGGACCCAGCAGGTCGCTGCTGATGATGCCGCCGGCAACCCCCACGGCATTGAGACAGATCTGCAGGACCGTGATGACCTGCCCGCTGTTGCGACGCAGTTTGAGAAAAGCCGATGCCCGCACGTCGCCGGCTTCGGCCAGGGCGCGCAATCGCGCATCACGGGCTGCCGCGAACGAGATTTCGGACAGGGAAATCAGGATCGAGACGAGGATCGCCACGGTCATGGCGAAGGCGCTGGCAAGAAAAAGGATCACAACATCACGCGCTAGGTCCGATATCGGCGGTTATTTCGGGCCTCCGACTACCACAGGGCGCATCTTTGCGGCCAGCCTGACGAACGGGTCCATGCCGACATGGAGCGTCTCTTCCTCCGCGGATCATGTTGGCCGGGTCGCGCGGGCAGCGATGTATCGTGAACCTGCTGAACTCCGGACAGGTCAAAGCCCGTGCGCGGCGGCCGGGATCGGTGCGGCCGGGTAAAGATGACATCCCGCCGATCGGGGGGAATCTGCCGTAACATTGCGGCAGTGACATTACGGCGCCGGACCGACCGGGCGTCTGGATTACAGTTTTACGCGCGATTCCCGGGTGCATGGCTCTTGACGTGGCAACCGTTTGCCGCCGTCATCATGCGCCCTCAGGGAGATGCGCCGTGATTCTTGCCGACAGCCATTGTCATCTCGATTTCGACGAGCTTGCACCGGATTTCGATACGGTCATGGCGCGTGCCCGTGCGGTCGGCATCCGACGGTTCGTGACGATCGGCGTCCGCGTCCGGCAGCATGCGCGCGTACTGGCCAAGGCGGAGGCGCATGACGACGTGTTCTGCACGGTCGGGACCCACCCTCATTATGCGGATGAAGAGACCGACATCTCGGCCGACGATCTGATCGCCCATGCGCACCACCCGAAAGTCGTGGGCATTGGAGAGGTCGGGCTCGATACGTTTCTGGCCAATGCACCGTGGGATGCGCAGATGCGCAACCTGCGCGCCCATATCGTGGCCGCGCGCGAAACCCGGCTTCCGCTGGTCATTCATTCGGTCCGGCAGGACGAGGCGATGGCGCAGGTGCTCCGCGAGGAAAGCGCGTCCGGCGCCTTCCCGATCGTCATGCATTGTTTCTCGGGTGGTCCGGCGCTCGCACGGACATGCCTCGATCTGGGTGCTTACCTGTCGTTTTCGGGGATGCTGACATTTCCCGAGCGGGATTATCTGCGCGAGATCGCACGCGATCTTCCAGCGGATCGTATTCTCGTCGAGACCGATGCGCCGTCACTCGCCCCTGTGCCTTATCTCGATCAGAGAAACGAGCCGGCCTATCTCACGCATGTCGTGGCCTGTCTGGCGAGATTGCGCGGCACGTCGGCGGAGACGATTGCGGAGCAGACGACCCGGAATTTTTTTGCAGCCTTTGAAAAAATTCCCCCTCTCGAACAGCTCTCCTGAAGGAAGTTCTCATGACGGATGTTCTCCCCGCCGACCTGATCACGACGGCTCCCGACGAGGTTGCGATCCGTCAGGCGCTCGTGCAGGTGGCACTCGGACGAAAGCCCGCGGACATCGCAATCAGGGTGGGGCGGCTGCTTGACGTCCATACGCGCCGCTGGCTGGACGACCAGGAAATCGTCATCTCCAATCGGCGGATTGCCTGGGTCGGTGCGGCCGGGACTTATCCCGGGGAGGTGCGCATGCGCGAGGCGCGGCCGCATCTTGCGGCTGTTCCCGGCTTCGGCGAGGTGCACAAACATATCGAGAGTTCGCATCTGACGCCGGAATACGAAGCGGCGCTGGTCCTGCCGCGCGGCAATACGTGGACGTGCGAGGCGAGCCACGAAATGTCCAACGTGGACGGGCCGAACAATCTCGCCTTCTGGCTCGCCGCCCGGCAGAATGGCTCTCCGCTCAAGATCTTTCCGCTGCCGGGCTCGGCCGTGCCGCCCACGGGATACGAGAGAGGCGGCGGCTATTTCGGCCTTGATGAACAGCGGGCCTTTCTGAAGACCAATCTGATGGTCGCAGGCCTCGACGAGGTCATGGACTGGCCCAGCGTGTCGGACCCGGCCTCGCCGTCTTATGACCGTCTGTGGGGCATGATCCAGGCGACGTTCGAGCAGCGCGGCGTCGTCGAAGGGCATGGTGCGGGCCTGCGTGAGCCTTCAGTCGTGAACGCGTTTGCCGCGGCAGGCCTGGCCTCTGATCACGAAGTCCGCACGCCGGAAGAGATGTTCCGTAAGCTTGCGGCCGGCGTCTTCGTCGAAATCCGTCCTGTCTCGATCCCGACACTCGTCCCGGCGCTGCTGGAGGCGGGGCTTGCGGATTTCTCCCAGATCGCGTTGACGACCGACGACCGCTCCGCCAGCGATACGCTCAGGCTGGGTGCCAGCGACTACAATGTGCGCCTGGCTATCGAGGCCGGCGTTGCGCCGGAAGTCGCGATCCAGTGCGTGACCATCAATCCGGCCCGTCACATGCGCCTGACACCATGGGTTGGCAGCATCAGCCCCGGCCGATTTGCCGATTTCGTGCTGCTGTCGGATGTCGCGACGCTTCAGATCGCCGAAGTCTGGGCTGATGGAAAGCAGGTTTCGCAGGGGACGACCTATACCGGCCCGTTGCCGAAGATCGACTGGCCGGACTGGGCACGGCGCACGATCAATGTCGGGCGCGATCTGACCGCGCAGGATTTTGAAATTCCCGCCGCATCCGGCCGCGCGACCATGAATGCCGCCGTCCTGCGGCCCTTTCACTGGACGGACGATTTCCTGACCGAGACGCTTGCCGTCGAAGATGGTCTCGTGCAGCGGGACAGTGATCGCTGCATCACGAAATTCGCTATCGTGGACCGCTATTCCGGCAAGGCGCAGGTCGCGCGCATGTTCTGGCGCGGCTGTGGCCCACGCACGCCTGATACGGCGCTGGCCTGTTCCGTGGCCCATGACCAGCACAATATCTGGGTGGTCGGCTCATCGGATGCCGCCATGGCCCAGGCCGTCAATGCGATCGCGGCCCAGCAGGGCGGATGGGCCCTGGTTCGCGAAGGCGAAGTCGCAGCCACCGTGCGCTACGAAATCGGTGGTCTGATGTCCGCGCGCACGGCCGAGGAACTCGATGCGGAGATGCAGGATCTTTATGCAGCGGCGGAAGAGGTCGACTGGATGCACGAGCCGACCTATGTCGACGGCTGGCCGGAAGGGTTTCCGGAGCGTCTGATTTTCGCCACGCTGACCTGTGCCCCGTGGCGCTGGGTGCTTGTCGCACCTCATCCGGAACGTGCGCCCGAGGGATTCGTCAACGTGCAGACCGGGAAGACGCATCCGATCGTCTGGTAAACCGTAAAGGGGCGATCGGGTCTGACGAATATCGATATGCACTGCCGTCGTCATCGATCTGGATGGACGGCGGCATGAAAGACTTTGTACCAGGCTCCTGATCGTCTGGCTCATGAACCGCGTAGGCCGCCCAGATCGCACTGCCAGCGGCATTTCGCCGCGAACACTTAAAGACCTGCACGATAACTGTGCGATCATTGCCAGGATATGATGGCGACTGTGTATCGGTCCGTCGGGACGGGCAAAGAAGTCGCCACCGGAAAGACTTCGAAGACACAAGCTCTTCTATGGAAAGCGAGAGCTGTGAGGGAGAGCCGTCCTCGGTACACAGATCCGGACGGAGCGGCAGGCTTCCGGGAGATCGGATCGCGCGTGCTATGTCCGCATGGAAGCGGACTTCCACGCATCGACGCGCAATCTGGAAATCGTTAAAATAACGTTCCTTTCAGCCAAAAACCGATGGTGCGAGTCTTTTCGATCCGGCCGAACATGGCTTAGTCAACGGCGCATCAGACTGCGCTCATTTTCGCAATGCCCCGGTCTCGTTTTCGCACTGGCCTGATGCCTCGCAAGCCAGATGACGAAACGCGGGCTACGTAGCCAGTTTGGAAGACGTGTCAACAGTTTTTCCGACGCCGCGAGAAGCGGCAGACGGCGGTCTTCGGGCTTGAGAAAAATTGTGAAATATGTGGCGAATCCGCCACGAAAATGCTCAGGGCTGGCGGAAAACCGCCACTTCAGGCTGAAAAACATGAGGTCGACCCAAAAAACCGACGACGCAAAGCGAAACGAATTGCGTTGGTATCGAACCCGAGTGATTATCGGCCGATACGCCGTCATACGTAAGGGATCCATGATGAGGATAGGTTTGTCGTCCGCCCGCCGGCTGCTTGTCGCCGGAACTGCGCTGTCGATTTCGGCAGTGGCGGTCGATGCGGCCTCGGCGCAGAGCGTGCCTCATCATCGCAAGACGACCCATACGCGTGCCGCCGCCGCGTCGCATGCCGCAGCGCCGCCGCAGCCTGCATCCACGGCCGCTCGCGCGCCGGCGCGTCCCGTACCGGTCAGCGCCCCGAGCAAGGCCGAGTCCATCATGGTGGTCAGCCATAATCCGGTGCAGAGCCCGAACGGCGTCACTGGCCGGTCCCCCGGCGGCGGCCTCATGGCGGTCGAGACCGGCGCGCACAGCCAGACGACGATTTCCCGGGACTTCATCGCAAAGCTCGCGCCGTCCACGTCGGCCGCACAGATGATGCAGTATGCGCCGGGTGCGGATGTCGGCTCCTCCGACCCGTTCGGATTTTCCGATGCCGTCATGATCAATATCCGCGGCATGCAGCAGTCCGAAATCGGATATCTCTATGACGGCGCGCCGATCGCGGACGTCGACTCCTATTCGCCGTACACCTCGGAATGGGGTGACACCGAAAACTACCAGGAAGTGAAGCTGACGCCCGGCCAGTCCGATCTGGAAGCGCCGCTTGCGAATGCCACGGCCGGCACGATGAACATCCAGACCCGCGACCCGTCGCGCGAGTTCGGTGGGCTGATCGACTATTCCTACGGCTCACACAAGACCAATCGTGAGTTCCTCCGGATCGATACCGGCGAAATCGGGCATACCGGCATCACCGGCTATGTCTCCTACTCGAACGCGACATATGGCCAGTGGCGCGGTCCGGGCATGAGCCAGCGCCGTCACGTCGATTCGAGCTTCCTGAAGCGGTGGGGAGACGGAAACGAGGTCCGCTTCGTTCAGGCCTATAACGAGAACAATACGCAGAGCTACAACAACGTCACCCAGGCGCAGTGGTACGCCCACGGCTCCAAGGGCAACGTGGATGATGGCGGCAACAACTTCTCGAGCAACCCGGGAAGCCTGGACTACTGGCCGGTCCACGAAGGTGGCTGGCGCGACCTGATCCTTTCGATGCCATCCACGTTCACGTTGCGCCACGACCTTCATCTGCACGTTCAGCCCTATTACTACTGGGGTAGCGGCGGCGGTGGTTATGGCACGACCCTGGCTTTGGCCGGGAACTATCTCGGGACGCAATACAGGGCGGACTCGGTGGTCGTTCCTAATCAGAGTCTTGTATATAACGATAACGGGGTCCCGACGACAAATACTCAGGCATACTATATTGCTGAGGAATTTCATCCAGGATTGAGCTCGTCCATCGATTACGAGCCGGATTCACACAATAAGATCGTCTTCGGCTGGTATTACGATTATCTCGATGATCGTCAGTCTCAGATCTACACGCAGTTGGGGAGTGATGGTACGCCCGCGTCATACTGGGGATCGTCCGCGCTGAAGTATGCTGACGGGCAGACGCTTTTTGGACAGGACTATCACCTGATTACCCAGACCAACGGTCTGTTCATCGGTGATTCCGCGTCCTACCTGCACGACAAGCTGAAGATCAACGTCGGCTTCAAGGAAGTGATGGTCAATCGGTACGGCACGAACAACCTGCCGGGTCCTCAATACAATGTCGGGACCAACACGGCGGAGCCGTTGCCGCGGTTCTCGGCCAGCTATCAGATCGATCGCGCGGATCAGGTCTTCGTGTCGGGCTCAACCAATTTCCACATGCCAACGGCGAATACCTATTTTGATACCTACTCGGGTGGCTCGGCATCTCCGCCGTCTTCGAGCCTGAAAAACGAATATGCCATTACCGAGGAGCTTGGCTTCCGACATTACGGCCTGATCACGGCAGCGGTGACGTTCTTCAACACGAACATCACCAACCGTAATATCCAGTCGTCTCTTTACCAGAATGGATATAACTACTCCACGACGCTGAATGGCGGCGGCGCGACGCTTCGCGGTATTGACGCCGAGTTCGGTACGCGCCCGTGGCATCATTTCAGCCCCTATTTCTCGGGCGAGTATCTGCACGCCACGACGGATAACAATCTGGCTGCAGGTGGTACGACCGCCTCGGGCGCCTATATCGACGACTATCTGCCGACGAAGGGGAAGACGGCGGTTCTTGCACCGAAATTCAGCGTGACCGGTGCCCTGACCTACGATGATTCCAAGAATTTCGGTACATTCACCTATCGTTGGGTCGCCAAGCAGTACGCCGACTTCATGGACCAGCAGGCCCTGCCATCGCATGGCGAGATCAACCTGAGCCTGGGACGGCGTCTGCCGAATGTCTGGCGCCTCAAGCACCCCCTGTTCCAGGTCAATTTCATCAACCTGGCCAACTGGCATTATCGCTCGGGTGTTGAATCCATCAGCACGAACTCGAACAACACGACCGGTATTTTTGGCAGCACGATCGCAAGCACGCAGCCGGAATACTACATCAACACGAACTTCGCCGTGATGGGCACATTCACCACCGGTTTCTGATCCTGCTTTTCCCGACGTCGGCCTCCGCTCCGAGGCCGGCGATTTTCGGCTTGAAACGAAAGGTTCGCCGCTCGTGGCCCGATTGCCCGGTCTGCCGAGCGCGCTCGGCTTCCTTGTTTCCGACATGCCGCAGGCCCGCGAGACGAGTCTTTCGCGAGAGATCGTTGCGGGCCTGACGACGTTCGGGGCGATGGGCTACATCGTCATCGTCAACCCGCAGATCCTGTCGGCGACCGGTGCGGACCGACATGTCCTGATCGTCATTACAGCACTTGCTGCCATGTTCGGCACCATCGTCATGGCGATCTTCTCGCGCCTGCCGGTGGCGCTGGCCCCGGCCATGGGATCGAACATCGTCTTCTCCCAGGTCGTCGTCGTCCGGATGGGATTGTCCTACGGAACGGCGCTGGTGATGGTGCTGCTGGGTGGCGTCCTGTTCACGCTCCTGTCGGTCAGCAACCTGCGATCCGCTGTCGTTCGCGGGTTTCCTGAATCCATCCGTGTCGGCCTTCAATGTGGTATCGGCCTGTTCATCGCCTATCTGGGCCTCGTCGGGGGCGGGTTGGTGCGACATGCGCCATCCGGTGCGCCGGCCTTCGGCGACCTGACGATGCCTGCAACCCTGCTGACGTTCGCAGGGCTGCTCATCACGCCTGTCCTGATGCTGATGCGGGTTCGAGGCGCGCTCCTCCTCTCGATCGTGGCCATCACGCTGTGCGGGCTGGTGGTGCCGGGACCGCATGGCGGCATGCTGACCGTTCTGCCGAGCCGCCCGGTCCAATGGCCGTCACTGCCGCGCCAGTTCGTGTTCGGCTTCGATTTCCGACAGTTCGCGGACCATTTCTTCCTCGCGCTGCCAGTGGCGCTCTATTTCTTCCTGGGGGATTTCTTCTCCGCGACGGCGACGCTGATCGGCGTCACGCGTCGCGCCGGGCTGATGACGCCGGACGGGCAGTTTCCCAATGCCCGGCGCGCCTATCTTGCGGACGGGATCGCATCGCTGATCGGCGCCTGCATCGGCAGTCCGACCGTTGCCGCCTACGTCGAATCCGCGACCGGTGTCGAGAGCGGCGGCCGGACGGGACTAACAGCGCTGGTGGTTGCGGCGCTGTTCGGGCTCAGCGTGTTCTTCTGGCCGCTGATCGCTGCCATCCCCGCGCAGGCGACGTGTCCCGCGCTGGTCATGGTCGGAATCCTGATGATGGACGGGATCCGCCATATCGATCACAGCCGGTTCGAAAATCCGGTCAGCGCGGTGCTGATCCTGCTGCTCACGGTCACGACCGGCAATCTCATGGTCGGCCTTTGCACCGGCTGCTTCGCCTACACGCTGATGATGGTGGGCTTGCGTGAATGGCGGCGGCTGACGCCGGTCCTGTTGCTCATCGACGCGATGCTGGTGCTGTATCTGTATCTGAGTGCCACGAGCATTGCCTGATCGTGGATTTCTCGACCGCCGTTTCTCGGTTCGGGCGCGTGGAAGCACCATCCCGCGCGAGGTGATCGGCGGGCTGACGACGTTTGCCGCCATGGCGTATTGCGTTGCGGTCAATCCCATGGTCATGCAGGACGCAGGGATGGATCGCGCGAGCGTTCTCTCGGCGACCTGCCTGATCGCCATCATCTGCACGACCATCATGGGGCTCTGGGCCAACCTGCCGCTCGGTCTGGCGCCCGCTATGGGATCGAACGTGGTGTTCGCCGTCGTCCTGGTGCGCCAGATGAGCATGCCCTGGCCCGCGGCGCTGGCTCTGGTCAGCCTGACAGGCGGCATCTTTCTGGTCATGACGATGACGGGCCTGCGCGAGCGCATCGCGCAGGCGATCCCGTTGTCGCTGCGCGTCGGCATTCAGGGCGCCGTCGGGTTCGTCATCCTGTTCATCGGCATGCGTCACGCGGGCTTCGTGGTGCCGAACCGCTCGACCTTCGTTGCCATGGGGCCGATCGGCGATCCGCGCGTGCTCCTGACGCTCGCAGGCTTTATCGCGACACCTGTGCTCGTCGCGCGACGGGTCCCGGGCGCGTTGATCCTGTCGATCGCCGTGCTGACGATCGCAGGGCTGTTCCTGCCGGACGGGCATGGCGGGACGATCACCCGTTGGCCCACGCGCATCGTGGCGCTGCCGGTCTGGCCGCGGGCAACGGCCTTTCATCAAGACTGGCCATGGCTTGCACAGCATGTCGTGTCGATCATGCCGATGATGTTCTTTTTCCTCTGCACCGAACTGTTCGGGTCACTGGCCAACGTGCTGAGTGCGATGAGCGCGGCGGGGCTGGTCGCGGAGAACGGTCATATCCCCCATGCGCGGCGCACGTTCGCAACCGATGCGATCGGATCGATGGCAGGGCCCCTGCTTGGTACGTCCGTCGTGACTGTCTATTCGGAATCCGTGACCGGTGTGCAGGCCGGTGCGCGGACCGGGCTTGCGGCCCTGGTGATCGCGGGCGGCTTTTGCCTCGCCCTGTTCTTCTGGCCCGTCTTCATGATCATCCCGGCGCAGGCAACGGCACCTGCGCTGCTCGTGGTCGGGCTGATGATGCTCCAAGGGCTGCGCGCGCTGGACCTGAGCGATCTTGCCGAATGCGGCCCGGCCCTTCTGACCATCGTGATCGCGGCCATGACCGCAAATCTGATCAATGGCATGGCATTCGGTGTGTTCGCCCATATCGCCCTGATGTCGGCGCACGGCAGAGCGCGGGAGATGTCGCCCGTCATCTGGGCCTTGGGCGTGATCTTCGGGCTGTTCTTTCTCGTATCCGCCGGTCTGCATCCGCACGGACACTGAGCGTTTCCGGGAACGTCGGACCCCGCCTCGCCCTGATGCGGTCAGGGTCCTGTTCTGTCGCGCAGGCGGCCCTGCTCAGAACGCGGCCTTCAGATCCCCGACATAGGTCCGCATCGGGAACGGGTGATACTCGAAATATCGGGCGTTATTGATGTTGTCGATGCCTGCATCCAGCGTGAGCGGGCCTGCGACGTGCCAGTGAACATGCACGTCCACGACGAGGAATGTGTCGAATGCGCCGAAGACGTGACTGACGCTGTCGGTATTGTCCAGCGTCGAATACATCTTGCCCTGATAACGGAGCGCGGCCGAGAGATCGAGGCGCTGTGTCGCATGCCAAGTGGCCTGCAGGGTATCGCGCCATTTCGGCACATAGGGCACATGCTTGCCGTTTGCACTTGTCCCGGCACTGCTCCTGAAGCCGGGGTCGGAGAGAATGCGCGAATCGACGTAGGTGACGCTGTTGGAGAGATCGAGGCCCCGGATCAGCAGATCGTGCCGTTCGGCCACGAACTCAACGCCGCGATTGCGCACCGCGTTCACGTTCTGGAATGTCGTCGTATAGATCGAGTTCAGCAGCGTGCTCTGCGAGATCAGCGCATCGCGCGTGTTTTCCTGGAACAGCGACAGCCGCAGGCTGCCGTTTGTCAGGCGACGCTCGATCATCGCTTCTCCCGAAAAGACGCGCTCGGGTTTCAGATTGGCGTTCGGAACGGCGTACGTGCCGCCTGTCGAGACGATCTGATAGAGTTCGGACACTGTTGGATAACGCCATGCCTCGCCGAACGAGAGCTTGGTGGTCCAGCCCGGATTGATACGCCAGGCCAGGGTCGCCTTGGGCGATCCATTAGTGGAATGGGCGGTCGGCTGGCTCGTCGCCACGCTGCCTGCGCTGTTGAAACCGTTCGACGCGCCCCAGAATTCCACGCGTCCGCCCAGCGTCAGTGTCCAGCCCGGCAGAAATTTCCAGACATCCTGTGCCCAGAGCGCATAGGTCGTCGTCGTGCCGCGACCGGCGCTGTGCAGCGTGCCGTTGCCGGCATCGGAGGAGGCGGCCCAGTTGCCGGTGTTATACGTCGGATTTTCGAGGTGATATCGATCCAGATGGCCGCCGAAGCTCAGTTCATGAGCGCCTGTCGGGCCGGCGGGACGCCAGATGCCTTTCAGGTCGCCCGTGCGCCAGCCTGATCCGTCCATTCGCGCGATATAGCCGTTGCGGGTGAACGTGGTCCCGCCGAGAACGCCTGCGGGATTGCGCTGGATGTCCTTCAGATAATCATAATCCGTGAAGACGGCCTCACCGTCCCAATGGCCCTGTGTATTGGTCTTCAGCGAGACCGCATTCATCAGATGATCTTCGTTGAAGCTGTAGGTGTCGTTGGCGAAACCGGCGACGCCGCCGAACGTGGGGGTGCCCGATGCGGTGGTCAGATAGGTTTGCGACCGCGCCCGTGTCTGGTTGTCCCAGAAGCCGATCGTGTAGTTCAGGCCCAGCCAGCGTGTGACATCGTAGGCCATCCTGAGCGTCACGTTGTTCATCGTGCTGTGCAGCAGGGCGCCGGCGCCCATGACATTGGCGGCCGTGCCCGTCTTGCTCAGCGCCCGGATGCCACCCGTCGTTGCGGTCGGGAACGTGGAATCGAGCACGTAATAGAGCGGCTCGGAGAGCGTCTCCTCCCGGTTGGCGCTGAACAGCCAGGACAGCCGGCCGATCCTGTTGCCAAGGGTGACGGCACTGTTCGAGGTGCCGTAACTGCCGTGCGTCCTGTAGTCGCCGTAGGTCTGCACGCTGCCGGTCTGCTTGATCGTCGCAGTGAAATGATCCGGCATGCGCGTGGTGATGAGAACGACGCCTCCCATGGAATTTCCGGGATATTCGGCCGCGAACGGGCCATAGAGCATGTCGATCCGTTCGATCTGCTCGGGCGCCACCATGCCCCAGCGCGGCGCACCCGTCGTCGTGTTGTTGGAGATCAGGGCCGAGATCAGCGCGTCATCGACATAGACGAGACTGCGCGCGCTGGAGGCAATGCCCCATGTGCGCGTCTGGAGCGTCGCCTGCGTATCGCCGTTGTAGCGCTTCCGCAGCATGAGGCTTGGCATGTATCTGAGCGCGTCTTCGGTATCGATGATGTTGAGCGTTGCATCGATCTGCCGCCGGTTGATGCCTGCCGTTGTCTGCGGCAACGCAAATCGCCGGATCTCGGGTGCCGCGGCGCGGCCCCGGACCACGATCGTCTCTGTTCTGTACGCGGGCACGGTTGCTGATGGCGTCCGCGCGGGTGGCGGATGGGCCGACGTCTTTCTCTGCGGCGGCGGGACGGTCTCCGCCGCGCGGACAGGGACGGCTACGGGATGCGCGCACATGATGAGAATGGCGAGCACCCCTGGGTGCATGCCGGTTCTTCGGAAGCAGGGCGCGGTTGGGCCGGGCATGATCGTGTCCTGAGCTGGCCTTGGAAAAATGCCAGTGGATTCGAATGGCCCGGTTCAATGACTATCGGTGTGCCTCCCGGCATCGCACCCTTCGGGGCAACGCGTGAGAGGCATACGGATGGTCGCGAGCGACAGGCGGACGCATCGGATCTTCTGGCGGCGGAGCGGTCGCGTCCGGCCGGATGCGTTTCGCATCGGCCGGAAACGGCGCTCGAAAAGCTCAGAAGGACGAAGGAGGCCCGCGCGACGGCGGCAGGATGCGACGCGCCGATGACGGCGGGGCGCGCGGCTGCGCGAGATGGTGCGCCGACGGCGCCCAGCACAGGGGGAGGCGCGGCAGGATGATCAGACCCGTCAGGACGATGACGGGAAGATGGAGCAGGGGACAGAGGGGGCACGACCCATCATGATGATGGCCGGGCGCATGAGATCGGGCTGGTCCGGCCTTGGACGTCATCCCCGGCATGTGCATGACATGCGGCGCCGTATCGGAGACGGGCGCATGGTCCGCCGCTGCAATATCGATCCCGGTCAGCCGCTGGATCGTGGCGCGCGGCGTTTCATCGGGGCGCGCCTGATTGCCGATCAGCAGCTGGCCGAGAAAACCCAGCAGCGTAAGTGTGACGAGCAGCCAGCGGTTGAGAGCGGGCTGTTTCGCAAGGTGATTGGCGTGAGCCATGATTGCTGGCGGATGCCTCGCTACCCGGTCGTTGACCACAGGTAGGAGCCGGGGAGGCGGCTTGTCAAACTGGTGTGCCCGGAACCGTAGTTTCGGGCGGTCGATTGCAATTGCGCAGCCGGAATGGCTCGTCTTATCCTCGCGCCCTTCCGCCATCTAGCAAGGAATTTCTGCCATGACCCGCGCCTGGACCGACCTGGACGCTCCGGCTTTGCGCGATCGTGCCGTGCGGGCTGCGGCGGGCCGGGAGCCATTCGATGTCCTGCTGTGCGGCGGCGTCGTGGCCGACGTCGTGACGGGCGAACTGCGTGAGGCCGATATTGGAATCGTGGGCCCGCTGATCGCCAGTGTTCACCCGCGCGGCACGCGCACGGATGCACAGACATCCATGGCGCTGGATGGTGCGGTCGTGGCACCCGGGTTGATCGACACGCATCTGCATATCGAAAGCTCGATGATGACGCCGCGCACCTACGCGGAAACCGTCGTGCCGCAGGGGACGACCACCATTGCCTGGGATCCGCATGAGGTCGGCAATGTCGGGGGGCTGGATGCCGTGCGCTGGGCTGTCGCCGCGGCACGCGACCTGTCGTTGCGCATTCTGGTCGAAGCGCCGTCCTGCGTGCCGTCGGCACCGGGGCTGGAGCGGGCCGGTGCCGTCTTCGATGCGGATGCAATGGCCGAGATGCTGTCCTGGCCGGAGGTGATCGGTGTTGCCGAAATCATGGACATGCGCGGCGTCATCGAACGCTCGGCCCATATGCGCGGCATCGTTCAGGCGGGGATCGACAGCGGCAAGCTGATCTGCGGTCATGCCCGCGATCTGACCGGCGCGCCGCTTCAGGCATTTGTCGCAGCCGGGATCGAATCCGATCACGAGTTGACCGGACGGCAGGACATTCTGGACAAGCTGCGAGCGGGGCTGACGCTCGAACTGCGCGTCTCGCATACGAGTGTGCTGCCGGAAGCAGTTGCCGCATTCCGTGAGATCGGCCGTGTGCCGCAGACCGTCACCTTCTGCACCGATGACATCTTTCCGGACGATCTCGTGCGTGATGGCGGCATTGTCCATCTGCTGCGCCTGATGACGGCCAACGGCATGGAGCCCCTCGACGCGCTGCGCTGTGCCACCCTGAACGCGGCCATGCGTCTGGAGCGGCGCGATCTCGGGGCCGTCGCGCCCGGGCGGCGCGCCGATCTCGTGGTGTTCGCGGACCTGCACGATTTTGCCGTGCGTCGTGTCTTCGCTTCCGGGCGGGAGGTCGCGGCGGAAGGGCGTCTTGTGGGCGCCCCGCCGCGTCCGGACAGCATGCGCGCACCGACGGAGACGATGCACCTCGATCCTGTCGCGCCCGACGCTTTTCGTATTCGCGCCAAGGGCACGCGCGCGACGATCCAGACGGTTCATACCCCGCGCTTTACCCGATGGGGCGAACGGGAGGTTGCGGTCGAAGAAGGCCATGTCGTCTTGCCTGAAGACACTTTGCTGATGGCCGTGTTCAATCGCTACGGCGCAAGTTCGACACCGGGCCTGGGTGTGCTCGAGGGCTGGGGGCGCTGGGAGGGCGCGTTTGCGACCACGATCCTGCATGACAGTCACAATCTGGCGGTGTTCGGCCGCGATCCGGCTGACATGGCGGCAGCGGCAAATGCGCTGATCGCATGCGGCGGCGGCATGGCGGTTGCCAAAGACGGCGAGGTAATCAGCGAACTTGCCCTCCCGGTCTGCGGTCTTCTGTCCGAGGAGGCGCCTGAGGTCGTGGCCACACGTTTCGCGCAGTTGCGTGCGGCGTCGGATGCGATCGTTCCGGAAAAACTGGCGGTTCCGATCGTCAAGCTCGTAATCGGCGCGAGCCTTGCCTGCAATCCGGGACCACATGTGACGGATCTCGGAATTACCGATGGCATGACCGGGCGGATCGTGACCGACATGCTGGTGCCGGCGGAATGAACGAAGCGTTTCCACGCGATCCGGCGGCAATGCGGCGTGCGCTGCATCGTTATCCGGAGCTGGCTTTTCGCGAATACCGCACGGCCGCGATCGTGGCGGAGCGTCTGGCTGAACTCGGCTATGGCCTGCGGATCGGTCCGGACATCATGCGGATCGATGATCCCGCCATTCTGCCGAGTGCCGCCGACATTGCGCGGGCTCAGGACGAGGCGCGACGCGCAGGCGCCGATCCGGCACTGATCGACCGGATGCCGGGTGGCCAGACGGCTGTGTGTGGTGAATTGCGGCGCGGGAACGGTCCGGTAACCGTGCTGCGTTTCGATATGGACGCCTTGCCCGTCACGGAAACATCCGATCGCACGCATCGACCCACTTCCGGTGGTTATGCGTCCATCCGTCTCGGCCTGATGCATGCCTGCGGCCATGACGGACATGTAGCGATCGGGCTTGCGGTCGCGGAGGCGCTCGCCCGGCCTGATGCGCGCTGGTCCGGGACGCTGCGGCTGCTGTTCCAGCCGGCGGAGGAGGGTGGGCGCGGCGCGCTGCCGATCGTGGCTTCGGGGCTGATGGACGATGTGGACGTTTTCCTGGCAGCCCACCTTGGATGCCAGTTGCCGAGCGGAAAAATCGCGTTGATGGCAGATGGTTTCCTGTGGGCCACGAAGCGGGACGTCACGTTTTCCGGTCGTGGCAGCCATGCCGCCATGGCGCCTGAGGAAGGGCGCAATGCGTTGCTGGCCGCCGCCATGGCAACGCTCGGATTGCACGCATTGCCGCGCGATGGGCAGACGATGACACGTGTCAATGTCGGGCGCCTGGTGGCGGGCACGGCGCGCAACGTGATTGCGGACCACGCCGAAATGGAAATGGAACTGCGCGCGGGCACGGAGGCGGCACTTGCCCGTCTCGCGGCGGCGTCCGACCGCGTGCTGGAGGGCGCGGCCCTGACCCAAGGGTGTTCGGTTGCGACGCGCGTGCGTAGCGAGTCCATCAGCATCGAATCCGATCGCGAGATCCGGGAGCGGCTGCGCCGGGCGGCGCTGGCGGTTGGCGGACTGGACATCGTCGAGGCGGCTCCGATCGGTGGTGGTGACGATGCGACCTATCTGATGCGTCGGGTGCAGGAACACGGTGGCAGGGCCGGTTACTGCCTGATCGGCGCTGATTTGGCCGATGCGCATCATGCCAGCGCGTTCGATTTCGACGAGGCCGCCTTGCCGGTCGCAGTTTCGGTCATGCAGGCCTTCGTGGAGAACCGATGAGCGTGGAGCACGCCAAAACCCTCGAATTCTGGCAGGAATTTCGCACAGGCCCGTCGGCACAGGCGCCTTACGACGACCGCTTTCCGGTCCAGGTCGGCAAGCGCATGCTGGATCTGCCGATCCGCCCGCTGCCGGATGGCACGCACGCGGTCGCGTCCCTTCTGGTCAATCATGCGTCCTTCGATGTGCTGGACGCGATCGTGGCCGAAATGACCGATGCCGCGCGGGCATTTGCGCCAGACGTGATCGTGGGAGTGCCGACGCTGGGTCTGACATTGGCGCCCGCGATCGCACACGCGCTGGGCCATGACCGCTATGTCCCCCTCTCGACGTCACGCAAGTTCTGGTACGATCCTGCGCTATCGGTGCCGATTTCCTCCATCACTACGCCGGATCAGTCCAAAACTCTGGGGCTGGATCCGAACCTTTTGCCTCTTCTCGAAGGACGGCGTGTCGTTCTCGTCGACGACGTGACGAGTTCGGGCGTCTCGCTTGCCGCCGCCGTGTCGCTGATGACGCGTGCCGATATCACCCCCGCGGGTGCCGTCTGTGCAATGACGCAGACCCGGGCATGGATGGATCGGGTGCGCGTGCCGGTGCGCGCGGTGTTCGCAACCCCGCGTTTCGTGCGCGATGGGGCCGGCTGGCGTCCGATGGCGGAAACGCTGCCGCCGGTTGTCAGTGAAGGGGCGTGCTGCTGCCCAGCGCCTTGAGATAGGCCCAGATCGCATCGAGATCTTTCCGGCTCAGCGCTTCTTCCGGGAAGCCCTCCATGCGTTGCGCCGGCCAGCTTCGGACGCTGCCCGGGTTTCGGACGATTGCCGTGAAACCCGCGCGTGTGATGTAACGTGTGACGTTGACGGGTTTTCCCAGGTCCGGGCCCTTGTCTCCGTCGCCCTGACCTTTGAGCCGATGGCACGGCAGGCAGTTCGTCACGAAGGCAACGGCGCCTGCGTGATGCGCACCGGCCTTGGGCAAAAGCATCGCGGGATCGGCCGCATCCGGCTGGGACACAACGGCCACGAGCCGGTCGACCCAGCGCTCACGCGGAATCGCGGACGCGCCCGGCCCGCTCCAGACGAGGGCATAGGGCCCCAGATCCTGCCCGTCTCTGGTCTGCCATGAATGCGGTGACTGTTCGATCGCAATCCAGGGCCGTGCGCCACGACGCGCAGCGTCCTGGAACAGGGCAGGTGTCAGATTGACGGAAAACCCGTCCGATGCCGTGAACTTCAGGGGCTTGTCGAGAGAAAGCAGCGCATCGAGCGGGAGAGCCATGACCGCGTGGCCAAGCGGCTCGGTTGTGGCGGAAAGGTCCAGCGTTGCATGGCCGGGCAGCCCTGCCAGCGCATCGGCGGTCCTGGGTGTGTCCTGCCCGTCGCGAACGATCGAAAGCGGTGCAGCCTGTGCAACATGCACTGTACATGCAAACAGCGCCACTGTGAAAAACGATCGTGCAATCATGGCGATAGCGAAACAGAGACGCTGGCGAACTGCAAGGGGTGACAGCGCCATTACCGGGTGAATGGGGCTGCCAGCCGCTTTTCGAAGAAGAAATCCGCATAGGGATTATCATTGTAGCGCGCGATCTCGGCCCAGCCTGCCCTGCGATAGAATCGCGCGGCTTCCGGCAGGGCGCGATTGGTGTCGAGGCGCAACACGGTAATGGACAGGTCCTTCGCCGTGGCCTCGGCTTCGTCCATGAGCCGCTGGGCCAACCCGAGGCCGCGGGCCGGTGGCGCCACGAACAGACGCTTGATCTCGGCAGTGCCATTGCCTTCGCCTTTCAATCCGACACACCCGATCGGCAGGCCATCCGAATGCGCGACGAAGAATGCGCCGCGCGGACGCATCAGCGCAGCCGGGTCCGGCATGGCCGCCTGCGCGGGGTCGAAACCCGTCTCGAAGCGGCGGGACAATTCGGCGAAATAGGCATCCAGGCAGACGCGTGCATCCGGCCCTTGCGGGTCCGTCTCGACGATGGTGATCCGGTCCCGACCAAACGCCGTGGCGATCAGGTCCATGGCTGCCAGGAGTGCATCCGGATTCGGATGGCGGCCCAGCAACTCACGGCCCTGCGTGTCCGACAGCGTTTCGTAAGCCGCGAATTCGCGAGCGCCTGCAGTCGTCAGGCGGGCGACGCGGCGCCGCGCATCATCGGCATGTGGTTCGGTTACGATCAGGCCTTCGTCCTCCAGCCCACGCAAAAGACGGCTCAGGAGACCGGAATCTAGACCAAGGTAGCTGCGCAGCGTGCCCACCTCGGACCGCCCATGGCCGATCGCATTCAGCACGCGTGCCGCGCCCAGAGGGCGGCCGCGTCCCAGAAAGGACGTATCGAGCGCGCCGGTCTCACGCGTGACGGCGCGGTTGAAACGGCGAAGGCGGGCGACAGGATCGTTCGTCATATTATCTGACTTAGGTCAGACAACATGACGCCGTCAATCGCCAGGCGTCGGTATCATGCCGAAAGCAGATCGTAGTCGGGCGGTGTCGTGACGATCGGGCGCCCTGCGCGCAGGACCTTGCGATCGCTCTGCGGACGGGCGAGCAACTGGTCGGACGATGCGGCATTGCACAGGACGAGATCGGCCGATGCGCCGGGCGCGATATGGGCGGTGTGGCCCATGGACCGTGCCGGCATGTGCGAGACGTGCGCGATCCGATCCGCGATGTCGGCATCGAGATGACCGATGCGGACGAATTCGCGAAATGTCTCCATCATGTCATGGTCGCCGAACATGAAGAACGGATCACGACAATTGTCGCTGGCCGCAATCACGTCGATCCCCGCTGCACTCAGTTCCTGCACTGGCGTGATGCCGCGCCAGCGGGGCGTGCGACCGGCGATGCGGTCCTGCAGATAGAGATTCACCATCGGCAGCGTGATGATCGTGATCCCGGCATCGCGCACGCGGGCCATCGTCTCGTGCATCGCGTGGTCCGGCTGTACGGACAGGGCACAGCAGTGCCCGCAACTGATCTGCCCCGTGAAGCGGTTGCGCAATGCCGCGCGCGCCACGCGATCCAGTCCGTCCGCTGCGGGGTCGCCGGTCTCGTCGACATGCAGGTCGATGTCGAGCCCGTGTTCGGCGGCCAGTCGAAACAGCGTATCGAGATGCGCATCGAGTGCTGCCTCCTGTCCCGGCGGAAGACGCAGGATGCCGCCCAGCAGCCCGTCGTGACGTGCGACGAGCGATACCAGTTCGCGTCCGTCGGGGCCGCCGTAGGCGTCGATGCGGGCCATGCACACGGCCTGCAGCGCGATCCGATCTGCCCACGTCGCACGCATGTCCGCGAAAACGCCCCATGAAATCCGCGCCTGTTCGATCTCGTAGGAATCGAGATGCGTGCGAATGGCCGATGTCCCATGGGCATAGGCGCAGGCGAGTCCAAAGCCGAACCGGCGCGATACATCCTGCGCCGACCAGTTCGCCTGCCGGTCACGCGCGACGGTCATGGCAGCGCCCGCATGTGTGCCGTCAGGATTGGGTGCGCGGTCCCAGATATGGCCCTTGTCGAGATGCGTGTGCAGATCGACGAATGTCGGCAGGGTGATGCGGCCCGACATATCGAGAACCGGCAACATGGCCGGTGCGCGTCCGCTCGGCGCGACCGAGGCGATCACGCCGTCTGCGATCCCGAGATCGACACGTGCCCATCCCTGTTCCACCGCTGCATCACGCGCGACTTCCGCCGGAAGCAGACACGCGGGCACGCGGGCGTCGCCGAGCGTATAGGGGGTCGGCAGCGACGTGGTGAAATCTGGAAGTGGCATGTCAGATCAGTCCTTGTTCACGACCGCACGATCCGGCCACCAGCCCGTGTTGCCGAACCGGGCACCGGCGCTTGCATCGACCATCTCGGGATCGATCGTCAACTTGCCGGGATTGAGCAGGTTATACGGGTCCATGGCATGTTTGAATGCGATCTCGATGTCATCGACGGGTTTCATGCCGTTCTCGCGCACGAGAAACGTATGGTTGTTGGCTGCCTGTGCGCCGTCTTCTTCCATCTCGGCCGAAATTCGCGCCAGTTGGGCGTCATCCACATAGGGAAAGACAGGCGCGCCCTGAAACGCGACATGACCGCCCATTCGTTTCGCCTCCAGATGCATCGGTCCCACGTCCCTGAACCGTTGCACCGATCGCGCGATGGCCGCTACCGCGTCCGGATCGCGATACAGCCCGACGAGACTGACCTGTGAGCGGTCGTGCTTGTTGATCTGCAGGCGGGTATGGCCGAACGAGAACTCATACAGGGGCGCACCATAAGGGCCATCACCCTCAGCCGCGCGGCATGACAGGCGCCCGCCAAATTCTAAAACCAGAATCTCGAAACTTCCGAAGAAATCGCGTGCCACCATGCACAGCACCATGTGTTCGCCCGGACGTCCGAAGGGTGCAAGCGGCTTCATCATGGCAGGCAAAGGCCATTGCTGGATGGAAATCAGCTTCTTGACCAGACTGTTGGCCGCCATGAGCGCGTGCGAAAAGCGCACGGCCTGCATCATGTCTTCGAAACAGACGATCGCCTCCTCCCATGCCCAGGCGGGCGCCAGCGGCATTTCCGCCTCCAGGATCAGGCCGTTCGCGCCATAGGCGTGATGCACGAGGTTGACGTCCGAGCCTCGCAGTTCGATCTCGCGCGGTGTCTCCTCCATGCTGAGCATGCGAAGGCCGAGAATGTTGCCGGTGTCGCGCAGAATTCCATACTGACAGCTTCCGACGCCCGCATGGCCGCCGCCAAGATAGCCGCCCAGCGTGCCGATCCTGCGCGTAGACGGGTGCATGCGCAGTTCCCAGCCCGAAGAGCGCAACGCTTCATCCAGAGCGCCCAGGCGAATGCCGCATTCGGCCCGCACGACCGGGCCGCGTTGCCACAGAAGCCTGTCGAACCCGGTCAGATCGACGACCGCGCCGCCCTGAAGCGGAATACTCTGGCCGAAATTGCAGCTCCCGGCTCCCCTTGGCATCACGGGGAGGCGCGATCGCGCTGCTGCGGCCGCGATCCGATGCAGATCCGTGCGATCGCGCGGGATCACGATCACGTCAGCCACGCGTCCTTCCGCCTCGCGTTTCAGCACGGGGCTGAAAGCCGCACTCATGTCGCGGCTCATGCGGCGGATCGTCGCAGGGTCGGTCAGCACCGGCACGTCGCCGATCGTTTCGAGGAAGGCGGCGAGAGCAGGATGAGGCATGGCGGGTCTCCGATCATGCAACGCTAGGCCATCACGCAGCGATGCGGTGTGCGGTTTTTTCCGCACGAGCCATTGCGCGAAAGGCATCGCGACGCTCATTCTGGTCTGCATGCGCACGCTGCACTCCCGCCTGCTGCTTTATCTTGATGCTGTCGTCCGGCTCGGTTCGATCCGACGGGCGGCCCAGCAGCTCAACGTGGCGGCTTCATCGATCAACAGACAAATACTGGGCCTCGAGGCCGATATCGGAGCGCCGCTGTTCGAGCGCCTGCCGCACAAGATGCGCCTGACGGCAGCGGGCGAGGCATTGATTGCCCATATCCGCCGCACGATGACGGATTTCGAGCGGACACGTGCGCATCTCGAGGCGTTGCGTGGCACGCAACGCGGCACGGTTCATGTCGGTATCATGGGTGGCCTGGGGGCCGACCTGCTGGCGCGGGCGACGCGGGCATTTCATCTGAGACGGCCACAAGTCATGCTCCAGTTCGAGCGTTTCTCGCGCGAGCACCTGATCGAGGCTGTCAGGGACGGCCGTGCGGAGCTGGGTCTGGGGTTCGGGACGGAAGGCCAGTCAGACCTGCGCGCATTGCTCGCGATCGAGTGCCCGCTGGGCGCGGTCATGGCACCCGATCACCCCCTCGCATCGCGTCCCGGCGTGCGGGCCAGCGATCTGCTGGCCCAGCCTCTGATCCTGCCGAGCGTCGGCATGTCGCTGCATGCGCAGATAACGGAACTGTTCGGAGAACACGCGGACAATATCCTGCCGATCGTCACGACCAACGAAGTCGAGATCATGAAACGTCTGGCGGTGGCAGGCGAAGGCGTCGCGATCCTGAACCGTCTGAATATTGAAACCGAACTGACGCGCGGTGAACTGGTCTTTCGTCCAATCCACGGCGCCGCCCCCACCCAGACCCTCCGGCTGTTCGCCCACCGAGCCCGTGCGGAAGCGCCATTGCCGGGGATCTTTGCGGACACATTGGGCGAGGTGTTGCGGGCCTGATCCCGTTTGGGAAAACTTTGCATGTCCTTGCAGTTTTCCCGGGCCAGGCTTCCAGCCGAAGCGAGGTCGTGTCACATCGTCATGAAGGCAGACCGACGATGGGCTCCTGTGCAGGTTCGCGGTGAAATTCCCCAGAGGCTGCCGAAAATCGTCTCTCAAGTCAGGGCAGTGATCAGATCCGCGCCCGTTGCCACCGCACCGTAGCATTGCCGCACATTGTAGCGTGTGGCGTCCGCGCAGAAACCCGGCGATGTGGTGGCCGCGCAATCGTCCAGCATGATGCAGTCATAACCGATGCATGCAGCGTCGGTCAGTGTGCTGAGCACGCATTGATCGGAGTTCACGCCGGCAAACAGCAATGTGTCGCAGCGGAGATTGCGCAGGATGCTCTCCAGTGGCGTGTCCCAGAATCCGCTCATCCGGTATTTCGCGACATGGATGTCGGACGGTTCCGGGCTCAGTTCGTCCACGATCGCAGCATTCCAGGAGCCGTGTTCCAGAACGTGGCGATCTTCTCCGCCTAACGCCGCGCCCAAGCCGTTACCCTGTCCTGCCGGATCGTAGACATGCAGAAGCGACGGCGGAAGGTTGAGGCGATCGGAGCGATTGCCCCAGTTGAGCCAGATCACCGGGACGCCGTTCCGGCGCAGCGCGGGCAAGAGCGCGGCCAGAGGCTCGATCGGTGCCCGGGCAGGCGCGATGTCCACGCCGATCGAGGCGAGCCAGCCGTCCGGGTGACAGAAATCGTTCTGCATGTCGATCACGATGATCGCGCTGCGTGCCAGATCGAAAGTGAGCGTCTGCGGTGTCGCCGGGAGGGAAACCGGCCGGGGCGTTACGATGGGGCGCACCAGATCGACCGCGGTGTGACTGACGCCCCAGCTGTTGGCGGCAACGCTGCCGAGCCGCGTCATGCCGCACCGCCGCACAGGACGGCCATGTCTTCCGCATCGAGTTCGACCGGAACGCCCGAGCGGATCAGTGCACCGAATTCCTCGTCCGGCGTCATGACCGTCAGCGTGTAGAGCTTCTTTTCGCCGGTATTCTCCACGACATGTTCAGACCCTGGCCGCACCAGGAGCGAATCGCCGCGGCGCAGCTCCGTGCTGGCGCCGTCGCACCAGGCGCGCCCTTCGCCGGACAGGACGAAGAACATCTCGTCCGCCGCACTGTGCGTGTTCGGCGGCGTCGCGCCGCCTTTTTCGAAAATCTCGATGACGGCCACCGACGATGTGCCGCCGCTCTCGCGGTCGAACAGGAGCGCGAAATAATTCGTGGATTCCGGCGTGATGCGAAACGCCTTGATGTCCGAAGGCGAGCATTTCATGAAGTTCATAGCGGATCTCCGGAGGCTGGAAGTTCGTCGTGCCAGGGCAGTGCAAGTTCGGATTCACCGGCGCCGCACCGCAGGTGAACAATGGTCACAAGAGACTGCCCGATGGAGGCTTCGGGCGCGGGCGTTCCATCTCCGGGATTGAGCGGAAAAGCCGGGAAGCAGGCGAGCGAAATCGAAACGCGCAGGCGTTCGCCCGCACCGATCGTGGCGCAGGTGCCGCGCATCGGCACGGTGATCCGTCCCTCGGCTGCGACGGTAAATCCTTCCGCCAACGGCCATACATGCCCTGCCATGTCGATACGCGAAAGCGTGGCATGCAGATCGAAGGACGGATGCTCGCTCTCGACCGCCAGGGTCGCCGAAACCGTTCCTGCCAGCAGACGCGCCTGCGTGAAAGGCGTTGTCGTGAACGTCAGGACATCGGAGCGCGCATCGGTCTTCGCCCGGTCTACAGGTCCCGGCGGCAGGCCGAAACTGCCGCCACATGGCCCCGCCGGGCGCCAGGGGTCGAGCGTCAGTCGCTCGGTCGATATGTGGTCTGCTGTTTCAGTGAGCCTGCCATCGCGCGTGTCGATGGCCGCGCGTCCGCTTCCGGACAGCGAGAACGTCGTCGTGGGCGTGGGCAGGTCCGACAGGTTGCGCCAGCAGTCCGCACCCATGTCGAACAGGCGAACACGCGGTGCATCCCATGTGCGCCCTTTCAGCGCGGCATCGAAAAAAGCGATCTGACGCTGATCGATGTCGGTGATGGCCTCCGGCCCGAAATCGCGTTCCCCGACATAGCGATCCCACGGAAAATGCGCCCATGGTCCGACAATGAGCCGGGCATCGAGAACGGGCGACAGGGCACGAAAGGCAGCCAGCGTGCCGGGAAGATGGCTGTCATACCAGCCGCCGATCAGCAGGACGGCCGGTTTGAGCTCCGTGATCGCCTCCAGATGGGCCGCGGGCGAAATCCGATCCCAATAAGATCCGGCATCCGGCGTCTCGCGCCACCTCACATAGTGCGAGTAGCGTGCAAGCAGTGTCTCATGCGGCGGATAGGCGGGACGCGCGCCGCCCGGCGCGCTCCCCCGGCTTGCGGCATACAGGGTGGCGTGGGCGGCCTCATCACCGGCCAGACGCGCGGTCTCGGCCGCGAGTTGCGTGGCCCAGCCGATATTGGCCCGCAGGGCGAAGGCGCCGTTTTCATAGGCCCAGTCCTGCCGGAGATCCCAGCCGATCATCGCGGGGGCGATCGCCCGCAGGGCGGCCGGTGCCATGCCGGCTGCCAGAAGCTGATTGCTGCCTTGGAACGAGAAGCCGAACATGCCGACCTCGCCGGTGCTGTTGGGCAGTCCGGCGGCCCAGGCGATGGTATCGGACCCGTCGGCGGCCTCATGCTCGAACAGTTCGAAAGCGCCGCCTGAACCGCCGCGCCCGCGTGCATCCTGAATGACCACGATATAGCCGTGCCGCGCGTACCATTCCGGCGGCGCGTAACACAGGGATGTGCCGATCCTGCGCCCGTAGGCCTGACGCATCAGCAGAACGGGGTAGGGGCCGCCGCTCTCGGGCTGCCAGATATCGGCCACAAGCGGCGTTCCGTCGCGCGCGATCATGGTTTCAGTGCGGACGGTGATCGCGCTCATGCGAGACTGGCCCTCAGCTCTTCATAGGCGGGCGGAATGGCGTCGATGAAAACGCCCTGCCGCATGACCCGGCGGTCCATCTGCGTGCGGCTCAGGAGAGCATTCTCCGAGCGCGCCTGAAAGACCACCAGATCGGCCGCGCATCCCCGAGCGAGACGATGCGATGCCCCCATCCAGTCCGCCGCTCGTGTCGTCACGGCTGCCGGCCACAGGGCGTGGCCATGGTCGAGCTGGCCGATCCGACAGGATTCCCGATAGACTTCCATCATGTCGAAATCGCCATAGGCATAGAAGGGATCGCGGACATTGTCGCTCGCGAACATGACGGGCACGCCGGCCGCATCCAGCTCGTGCAACAGCGTCACGCCCCGCCGGCGGGGCGTTCGCCCGGCCGTGCGATCCTGAAGATAGAGATTGCACAGCGGCAGACTGACGATGCCGATCCCCGTGTCGCGCAGCTTGGAGATGATCCGCGCCTGTGCCTCTTCGGGCTGCACCGCGAGACTGCAGCAATGCCCGCACAGGATCCGGCCCGCGAAGCGGTGTCGCCGCGCTGCGTCGGCGATCGCTTCCAGCGCGGTGCCGTCCGGATCGCCGTTTTCGTCCACATGCAGATCGAGATCGAGGCCGAAGCGGATCGCCATGCCGAACAGGGCGTCGAGCGCTTCGGGCGTCGTATTGTCGCGCATCAGCACGCAGCCGAGATGACCGCCCGGCGTATCCGCGACCGCGCGCGCGATGGTCTCGCCATCAGGGGCGAGATAGCGTTCGGGGATCGTGAGAGCGGTGGCCTGCAGAGCAATCTTTGCCGCCCAGCGCGCCTGAATTTCGCGGAACAGTGGCCAGATGCGCGCGCCATGGGCGCCCAGCGTATCGAAATGCGTGCGCAGGGCGCGCGTGCCGTGTGCATAGGCGCAACCCAGGGAAAACTCGATCCGGGCCGAGACGTCCTCGACGGTCCAGTTGGCCTCCCGATCGGCGTTGGTCGCCGTGATCGCGCCCATGAACGTGCCGTCCGGATTAGGGGCACGATCCCAGATCAGGGCCTTGTCGAGATGCGTATGGATGTCCGTGAAGCACGGCCAGACGATCCGCCCTTCCATGTCTTCCGCCCCTGCCGCGGGTAACGTCCCGGCAGGCAGGACGTCCGCGATCTGGCCTGACGACAGAACGATGTCGCACGAGACGAGCCCGTCGGACTCTGGCCTCGATGCCGGGTCGAGAAGGCAGGATGGCACGCGCGCATGGCGCAGGGCGGCAGGCGCGGTCATGCCCGATGCCTCAGTACGGCCCGCTGCAGTCCCGCGGTTGCGCCATACAGTGCGAGGCCCGCGACCGTGATCAGGAACAGGGCTGCGAACATGCGCGGGATGTCCATCTGAAAGCCTGACTGGAGAATTTCATAAGCGAGACCCGCGCTGTTGCCGCCGGTGCCGGCCACGAACTCGGCGACCACCGCGCCGACAAGGGAAAGCCCGGTCGCAATGCGCAAGCCGGCCATGAACATCGGCAAGGCACTCGGCACGCGCAGCCGGAACAATGTCTGCAGGCGGCTGGCCTTGTACATCCGGAAATAGGCCGCGAGGTCAGGATCGACGCTGCGCAGTCCCTGCAATGTGTTGGAGATGACAGGGAAGATTGCAATCAGCGCGGCGCAGAGCGTCAGCGCGACGGGGGTCGTCTTCACCAGAATGATGATGAGCGGCGCAATGGCCACGATGGGCGTGACCTGCATGATGACGACATAGGGCATCAGGCAGCGCTCGATCAGCGGGCTCTGCACCAGCAGGAATGCCACCAGCACGCCGCCGATCACCGCGGCTGCCAGTGCGGCGAACGTGACTTCCAGCGTGCTGAGCAGCGCATGCAGGAGCGCGGGTCCGTCATGCCACAGGGCTGCGGCAATGTCGGACGGGCTCGGCATCAGATAGGGCGGAATATGCCAAAGACGGCACGCGCCCTGCCAGAGCGCCAGCACGACGATGCCCAGAAGAACAGGGGCGAGAATGGAAATGGCCTGCGCGGATCTCATGTCTGCATCTCCGCTGCCAGATGGCTTTCATGACTGGCTGCCTCCAGCAGCACGGCCAGTTCCCGGCTGATCTCGGCAAACCGTTCGGACAGGCGGAACGCCTCGTCGCGCACGATGGTGCGGTCGATGGCATAGCGCGCATGGATCCGACCCGGGTGAGCCGCCATGACCATGACGTTGCTGGAAAGAAAAGCAGCCTCATGCAGCGCGTGCGTGACGAACAGGGTCGTCAGGCCGTCCTGATAGCACAGGCGGGCCATTTCCTCGTCAAGGCGATTGCGGGTGAATTCGTCGAGTGCCCCGAACGGCTCGTCCATCAGCAACAGGTCCGGCTCGGTCACCAGCGCACGGGCGATGGAGACGCGCATGCGCATCCCGCCCGAGAGTTGCGCCGGATAGCGCTCGGCCGCATGGCCCAGTCCCACACGTGCCAGCGCGGTCCGTGCGCGCGCGTCACCACTGGCCCGATCAACCCCCATCAGATCGAGCGGCAGCCGCACGTTACGTCCGACATTGGCCCACGGCATCAGGGTCGCATCCTGGAACACGAAGGCAAGACGCCGGCCCTTCTGGCCGACGCCGCGAAAATCGCTGCCCCACCAGCGCAGGCTGCCGGCGCTTGGCCCGTGCAGATTGGCGATCAGCTTGAGCAGCGTACTTTTGCCACACCCCGAAGGTCCGATCAGGCTGACGAATTCGCCGGCCCGCACGGTGAGATCGACCGGTGCAAGGCCGCGCACGCCATTTGGAAAAACCTTTTCCACCGCATCGAGAGACAGGACCGTATCGCTCATGACGGCACGCGCGCCGTCAGTGCGCCGTTGAACGACAGCGTATAGCCGTCCCGCCAGCGTGGATCGTCCGTGATGAGGCCTGACTGGAGCAACGTCTTGTGGATATCCATCCAGTGAGCGTCCGTCATGGACAGGATTGATGCACCATTCGTGCCGAGTGCTGCGATGCGCTTGAGCGTCGCACGCGAAAACGCAAGTTGATCCGATGTCATGTGCGCATTGGCCGCGAGAATGGCACGGTCTCCGTCCTGACCGTTGCCGTAGATATACTGCAGCCAGCCCTCGCTGCTGGCTGCGAGAAACGCGGCGATCTCGTCCTTTCGGGTCTGCAGTGCTGAGCGCGAGGCGAGGAGTACGTTGCCGTACGTCGGATAGCCCAGGTCGGAGAGCAGATAGAAATTGAACGGAACGTTCTGTTTGCGCGCGGCATAGGTCTCGGACGAGACGAACGCCTGCATCGCAGCCTGCGGATTGAACATGAAAGGTTGCAGGTTGAAGGTGTAGGGGTGCGCCTGATCGTCGGTGAAACCATAGCGCGCTTTCAGCCATGGCCAGAAGCTGCTGCGCCCTTCCGCGCTGATGAAGATCGGGTGTCCGCGAAGCTGCCCCGGATCATGGATGTCGGGATGCGTCATGATCCCGGCAAGACCTTTCTGGAACGTGGTCGCGACAGCGACGGCCGGAAGTCCGCGCATGCCGGCACGGATCGCCTCTTCCGGCTGAAGCAGGGCCAAGTCGCACTGTCCCGCCAGGAGAAGCTGCATGGCGTTCACCTGCGGCCCGCCCATGCGCAGGTTCACGTTCAGCCCCGCTTTGGCATACAGGCCGGATGCCTGCGCCTGATAGAACCCGCCGTGTTCGGCCTGCGCACACCAGTTCGTCAGCAGCGTGAGCGGCGCGCCTGCCGCGCGTGCCGTGCCGCCTCCCACGAAGGCTGCCGCCAGTCCGCCGAGAACCTCGCGTCGTCCGGGTGCCATCGTCATGCGTTCATCGCCTCGCCTCATGCCAACGGAGCGTAACGGGGTGCAGGCCACGTTGTGAAGGCGCGTCATTCGGGAGCCTGCACGAAAATGCACACGGCCAGCATCGTCATGTAGAAGCGAAAGGCCGGCTGCTGGCCGTTCCAGTCGTGGGATTGCCACATCACGAACCATTCTCCGCCCACGACGGAAAACCCGAAGAACCACAACAGGAACCCAAGGGCCGTGGCGACCGGAACCAGCGACCGCGCGCGCCGGAAAGTGCCTGCATCTCCCCTGATCGCCCGCGCCATCGACCATGCCGCCAGACAGAACAGCACGCCGGTTGCGAATTCACAGGCGATGATGAGCGCATAGAACAGATGCCACAGCAGGGGGGCATTGATGGCGCGCCACCGCAGGGCATTGCCGGCAAAGGTCGTGTCCATCAGCAGGACATGCCGCACGAAGGCGAAGTTCGAACCGTAGTCGGTGACGTTGTTGAATGCGACCAGAAGGCCAAAGATGCCCAGGGACGCCACCATCGCGGTCTTGGCCGCGCGGGCCCGCAACGCTGGTGTATCCGTCATGACATCCCATCCATACGATCCGACAACGATCATGGACCTTGCCTGTAGTTTGGGCGTCCGTCGAGCGTCCGGACCGTGCGGATATAGGCATCGGTCCGGGCGCAATTTGATGCTTTGTGCGGATCGGGACCCTCGGCTTTCGTGCGGTGTCAGGCGTAGTGTTGCGTCTCCCGCATCACCACCGGAGCTTTCGTCCCATGCTGCCGATTACCCGACGCACGCTGCTCGCAGGTCAGGCCGGGGCCATCGCGGCCTTTGGCCTCTCTCGCGCCGCGCGCGCCTCAGGCCTGCGGCCTCTCACGATCAACCTCGCCTGGTATGCGCAGGCGCCGGTCGGCGGTTTCTATCAGGCACTGGCGCGCGGCTTCTATCGCGATGCCGGTCTGGACGTTACGATCGCCATGGGCGGGCCTCAGGTGAATGCCGTGCAGCTCATGCTGGCCGGGCGCTGCGATTTCATCACGGGCTATGATTTTCAGACGCTCAATGGGGTTGCGCGCGGCATGCCGCTGCTGACGGTCGGCGCCTCCTTCCAGCATGACGTACAGGGCATGATCCTGCATCAGCCGGCGGCGTCCCTGGCAGATCTGAAGGGCAAGCGGATCCTGATTGCCAGTTCCTCGCACCAGACCTTCTGGCCGTGGCTCAGCAAGCGCTACGGCCTGAGCGACACGCAGCTCGCACCCTACACGTTCAATCTCCAGCCCTTCTTCACATCGCCCGACGTCGCCTTCCAGGGCTATGCCAGCTCGGAAATGTTCGACGTGCACAAGGCGGGTATTCCGGCTGCCTTCTTTCAGTTCTCGGACGCAGGCTACCCACCTTACGGCACCACCATCGTCACGACGAAGCCGTTCGCCGGGGCCAATTCTTCGGTGGTCACCGCCTTCATCCGCGCAACGATGCTCGGCTGGCGCGATTACCTGCATGGCGATCCCGGACCCGGCAATGCCTTGATCCGCCAGGCCTCGTCGAAGGAAAGCCCCGAGCGGATCGCATTCGGCATAGACGCGCTGCGCACGGCTCAGGTGCTGACCGGCAAGACGGACCCGGTTGCGAAACTCGGCACCATGACGGCGGCGCGCTGGCAGGCGACGCGCGATTTCATGGTGGCCAACGGTCTGCTGGCGGCTGATGTGCCGTGGCAGGATGCGTTCTCGACCCGCTTTGCGGACGAGGCAGCGGTGTCGGCCGCATGATGGCCGATGTGACGTCCGACCAGGCGCCTTCGATCGTCATCCGAAACGCACGCGGAATCCTGACCGGGCTGCGCGGTTCGGATGAGCGCGCGAGCGGCGACATTCGCATCCGCGACGGTCGTATCGCGGCCATCGGCCGGATCGCACCCGAGCCGGGTGATGACGTGATCGACGCTGCGGGCTGCGTGGTCACGCCGGGGCTTGTCTGTGCGCATCATCATCTGTTCCAGAGCGTGCTGAAGGCGGTCCCGTCCGCGATCGACGCCCGGCTGGAGACATGGCTGCGCCTTGTGCCCGCGCAGTACTGGCACCGTCTGGATTCGGATGCGCTGCGCACGGCTGCGGAAATCGGCATGGCCGAGCTGCTGCTGTCCGGCTGCACCACGCTGAACGACCATCACTACCTGTTCTCCGATCGCTACGATTACGATCCGGCCGATATCCTGTTCGAGACGGCGGAGCGGTTCGGCATGCGGCTCGTCCTGTCGCGTGGCGGCACGACGCGGCAGCGCAACTTCGATACGCCCGAGCTCGTGCCGATGCCCGTCGAGCCGCTCGAGAGCATGCTTGCGCATACGGAATCCCTCGTGCGCCGGTATCACGACCCGTCGTCCGACAGCCGCCGGCGCATCATCCTCGCCCCCAACACGCCGACCTGGGGCGCGACGCCGGACGAACTGCGCGAAATGGCGAAGTCCGCGCGCGCATTGGGCATCCGGTTGCATTCGCATCTGTCGGAGACGGACAACTACGTGACGTTCTGCCGCGACGTGCACGACTGCCGTCCGGTCGACTTCGCCGCGTCCTGCGGATGGGTGGGCGAGGACGTGTTTTTCGCCCATCTCGTGCATGTCGACCTGCGCGAGATCGCGATCCTGGCCGAAACCGGCACCGGCATGGCGCACTGCCCGCAAAGCAATTGCCGTCTGGGCTCGGGGATCGCACCCGCGCCGGCTCTGGATCGCGCCGGCGGCCGCGTAGCACTCGCCGTCGATGGTGCTGCGTCGAACGAGGCGTGCGACATGGCGGCCGAGATGCATACGGCCTGGATGGTGCATCGCGCGATCGGCGGGGCGGACGCCGTGCGGGCCGAAGACGTGTTGCGCTGGTCCACGGCCGATTGCGCAAATGTCCTCGGCTTTTCCGAACTGGGGCGCATCGCGGTCGGCCAGATCGCAGACATCGCCATTCATGCGCTTGATGCGCCGCGCCATGCCGGACTGCACGATCCGCTGATCGCGCCCGTCGTATCGGGCGCAAGTTCCGTGCGCCAGGTGCTGAGCGCCGGGCGCCGGGTCGTGGTGGACGGCGCCATTCCGGGCTTCGACATGCCGGCACTGATCGCGCGCGCTGCCGAAACCGTCGCCCGCCTGAACGAGACATAGGAAAATCACGCCATGCTGACGACGCAACAGCCCGTCCTGCGCCGCTTCTGGTACGCAACGATCCCGCTGCATGACCTCAAGGACGGGCCGAAGCCGTTCCGTCTGATGGGGCAGGACATCGTCCTGTTCGTGGACAGCACGGGCGCGCCGCATGCGTTGCGTGACCGCTGCTGCCATCGCACGGCGAAGCTGTCCAAGGGCTGGTGCGATGGCGACACTCTGGTCTGCGGCTATCACGGCTGGCGGTATGACGGGACAGGCGCCGTGGTCGCCATCCCGCAGTCGAAGCCGGACGCGGCGCTGCCCTCGCACAAGACGGAAGCGTATCATTGCCAGGGTCGCTACGGTTACGCCTGGGTAGCGCTCGACGAGCCGTTGGCCGACCTGTTCGACATTCCCGAAGACCGTGACCCGGGCTTCCGGCGGATCTTCCAGTTCTACGACCAGTGGAACACGGCCCCGCTGCGCCTGATGGAAAATTCGTTCGACAACGCGCATTTCTCGTTCGTCCACCGCGCGACGTTCGGCGACGCGACCCAGCCGGTGCCGAAAGTCTACAGGGTCGAGGAAACCGATTACGGTTTCGAGGCGACGACCATCGTCGACGTGATGAATCCGCCCAATGCTCATGAGATCACCGGGGATACATCGCCGACCACCACGCGTACCATGCGCAATCACTGGTACCTGCCGTTCTCGCGCCGGATGGACATGCTCTATCCATCGGGCATCCGGCACATCATCATCAATTGCGCGACCCCGATCGAAGACGGCAGGATCCAGCTCATCCAGCTGCTGTATCGCAACGATCGCGAGGAGGATTGCAGCACGGAGAAGCTGATCGCCTGGGATCGCGCCATCGTCGAGGAAGACCGCGACATCCTGGAAGCGACCGATTGCGACGCCATCGTCGACATCTCGCGGCGCATCGAGGTTCACATGCAGTCGGACCGGCCCGGTCTCATCATGCGTCGCCGCCTGCTGCAACTGCTGCGCGACCACGGCGAGGAAGAAACGTCTTATCAGCCTGCCAGCAAGCCACCTCTGCCGGGAATCTGACCATCATGCCGTCTCTGCTCCGTCATACGCTCGGGATGATCGCGTGCCTCGCGGCACCGTTTGCCGCAGGGGGCGCGGAGCGTGCGGATCCGGCACTGCTCGTGCGGAACGCAACGTTCTTCACCATGGCGCCGGATCAGAAAACGCCGTTTCATGGCTACATGACGGTCGATCGGGACGGAAAAATCGCAGATGTCGGGCAGGGCGACCCGCCGGCTTCCCTCCACGCAGCCCAGACATTCGACGCCCATGGCGCATGGATCATGCCGGGCTTCATTTCGGCGCACTCCCATCTCTGGCAGGCCGCCTATCGAGGGCTGGCTCCCGACCAGACGCTGACCGGCTGGCTTGGCGTGTTGTATGGACAGGTGGCGTCCCGCGCGGATGACGGGGATTTCTACTGGTTCACGCTCGACGGTGCGCTCGATCATCTCGAGCACGGCGTGACGGCGGCCTACGATTTCAACCGCGGCAACTCGCCATACGATCCGCCCGGCAGTCCCGACATCAACCGCGCGGAATTCGACGGAGAGCTCGCATCGGGCATCCGCTTCGTCCACGGCATCGACATGCCGCACCAGCCGAAACCATCACTCGACGTGGCCCGTCAGCACCTGAAGAGCTTCCTCGACTGGACGGCGCGCCGCCCGCGCGATCCGCACTTCCTGTCGGTCATGATCAACGGTTCGACGGCCTTCGTGGACACGCCGGATGAAGCCACGATCGAGGCGACCCTGATGCGGGAGTTTCACGTTGGCAACCAGTCTCACTATCTGGAGCCGCCCGATCTCATCCGCGAAGAGCAGGACAAGTTTCCCTGGTTCGAAAAGGCAGGCCTGCTGGGCCCGAGCCTGATCTTCGGCCATTTCATCCATACGACGCCGGAGATCATTGCGAAGACCGCGGCGGCACACGGCGCAATGGCGTGGAACCCGTTGTCCAACGGTCGCCTCGCTTCAGGTGTTGCGGATATCCCGGCCTATCTGAAGGCCGGCATCCGGGTCGGCATGGGCGAGGACGGGCAAGCAAGTGCTGATCTCGTCGACCCGTTCGAAAACATGCGCACGGGGCTTTATGCGATCCGCGACAAATACCAGAACGCCGCGATCATGAGCCCGTATGACGTGATGCGGCTGCATACGCTCGGCAGTGCCGATGTCATCGGCGAAAAGGCGCGTCTCGGCAGTCTCGAACGCGGCAAGTTTGCCGACTTTCTCGTGATCGACCCGACGCATTTCGCGCATGTCTTCGATCCGTACGCGACGCTCGTGTTCGTCGCATCAGAGCAGGATCTGGCGCGCGTCTATGTCGGCGGCGTGCAGATGACGGACCATGGCCGCCTGCTGCATCAGGACATGCAGCGCGTCGAAACGGAGGTGGATCGCCGGGTCGCCGCATCGCTGAAAAAGCCGGCAACGGCTGCGAAGTAACCGAAGCCGGGGCGGATCCGCCCCGGGCCCCGGATCAAGCGCAGTCGCCTCTGACATAAGCGTCGGTCAGAAGGACCAGTCCGGGCGGCCCGAAGCATCCCGCCAAACCCTGTGACGATGCATCAGATCGGCGTGGACGATCCGCCGGACGTCAGCCGATCGGTACAGATCGGCGTCATTTTCCGACACCGCAGGTGAGCCTCTGCAAAAGTCCCGTTGCATACGATCCGCAGAGGCGTCGCGGGATCGCCATAGGCGCGCGCGACCAGCGCCATTCCGGTGGATGCGAAGATTTCGACGACAGAGGCATCGAGCAGGATATCGAGGGTCAGCCGATCCGCGAGCGGCAAGGGAGCCGTGACCTCGTTGGCAATCAGTTCCGATCCCGCGCGCGTCGGATTGAAATCCACCGACAGAAACGTCCCGCTGTGCTGGAGAGAGAACGTTCCGGCCGCGCGGCCCGAAAACTCCAGACTGATCCGGGCGGCTGTCGTATCAAGCGTGATCGTGCCCCCGGGCGTGCCGTCATGCAGAAGGGCGCCTTCGAGCGACGCGATCGCCGGGTGGGGTTGCATCCGGACCTGGCTATCGGCGCCCAGCGTCAGGATGCGCGGCAGCGACATCGCACCGGCCCAGCCTGCAACCAGCGCTGCCGGTCTGTGCGCCATGGTTTCGCTGATCCAGCCCCATAGCACCCGTTGGCCATTCTTGTCCGTCATGGAGCGCGCGGCATAGAACAATCCGTGGCCGATCTGCGTCACCCGTTCCGGCGTAAAACGTCTGCCATCCCATGTGCCAATGGCCGCCCAGACGATCCGGCTGATCGAATAGAGCAGCACCCATCGGTCGCCGAGCTGGAAGAAGTCAGGGCATTCCAGCGTGTCATCGAAAGAGGAATGCAGGTGGCTCGGGCCGTAGATGACGCTCTGGAACGTCCAGTGCTGCAGATCCGCGCTGCGATAATGGAGAACAACGCCGCCGATCCCATAGACCGACCCGTCCGACAGGCCGCCCAGCACCATCGACCAGCCCGAACCGTCACGCCACACCTGCGGATCGCGAAACGCCTTGATCCCCGGCGGATGCTGCTCGAGGATGGCGTTCTTCTGCCGCGTCCAGTGCATGAGGCCGAGATCGGAGACCGCCATGCACTGAACGGCCGGTTCGATGCCGGTATAGAGCGCGACCGCGCGATCCCCGTCGATCACAACGCTGCCGCTGAACACGCCTTTTGCGTCCGCGCCACCGGGTGTCGGCGCCATGGCCGCGGCTTCATGATGCCAGTGTACGAGATCGGGGCTTGTTGCATGGCCCCAGTGCTCGTCGCCGAAGGCCGCCCGGTCCGGGTTCCACTGGTAGAACATATGGTATCGGCCGCCCACATAGATCGGGCCGCATGGGTCGTTCATCCAGCCATGGGGTGCGATGAAGTGATATTGCGGTCGCAACGGGTCGGCAGCGAGGCGCGCGGCCAGCGGGAGCGGATCCGCGCGCACACCCGTGGCGAGGGCGGCCGTGCCGCCCGCGAGGAACCAGCGGCGTGGGATGCTCACTTGGTTGCGACCAGCTTGACCATGAGCGCTTCCAGTCGCGGCACGTCCACCGTCATGACGACCTGTTCGCGCTGCTCGTCCAGATCGGGCTGATAGCCGGGCGTCCAGGACAGGATGTCGCCATAACCCGCGCTGAACTGCGTGTTCACGTCGATATAGAGACTGGCGCTCGTCTTGATCAGGCTCGGATCGAGCCAGATCGCCGCCGTCATCTCGTCCCAGAGCGGGAAATTCGTTGCCTTGCCGCGCAGATTGTGCGCGATCGGTGTATCGGCAGTGCTCAGGCGGTGGACAAGATCGGCATTCATTTCGGTTTCCGTTGCCGGATCGGCCGGTACCATGACGATCCTGCGCCACGGTGCCCGCATCACGATGCTCGCCGCTTCGGGATCGAAACGGATGTTGAACTCGCGACGCGGCGAATTGACGAATTCGCGTGCGAACTGCGCCGAGGCCTCGCTGGTCAGCTTGCGGCGCGGGCCGAGGCTGCCGCCCATGTAGACCAGCTCCTTCGCAAGGCCCGCAAACTCCGGGTCGAGCCGCTGGGCCAGGGCGAGGTTGGTCATGGGGCCGGTCTCGATGATGCTGACCTGGCCCGGATACTGATGCACCATGCGGATCATGAAGTCCGCAGCCCGCTCGGACGACGGCCTGATGTGCGGATTGCCCTCCGGCAGGTCGGGCACGACGTCCGGACCGTGATAGGGTGGCAGCGGCTGCGTCGTCGGCTCCACCCACTGGCGCATCCACGCGCCGCGCCAGGTCAGCTTCCCGTACAGACCTTCCCAGCGGTCGGTCAGCTTCTCGGAGTTGAGCAGGGGATAGGTCGCGCCCGCCAGAACCGGCACATCCGTGCGATTTGCGATCTCGACGCCGCGCAGCGCATGGGCTGTCGCCTCCTTCTGCCACAGATCGCCGCTGACGGTCGCAACGCCCAGCACCTTCACGCCCGGCGCCTTGAGCACCATCCACTGGGCCAGCGCGAAACCGTCATCGTCGAGGATGACCAGACGGGGCTCGGCCGCGTGGGCGGAGGCGCCGAAAGCGAGGGCCGCCGCCAGTCCGAGAACTGAGCGCTGCAGGCGGGAGAAGGCGGGAAGGGCCATGAGGATGTCTGATCTTTCCTGAAAAGCGGGTCAGCGGGCGCTGCGGTGATAGGGCATGCCGAGGGAAGCGGGGGCCGCCATGGCGCGGCGCAGGCGGGGCAAGGCCACGACCGGAACGATGATGCACAGGATCGTGCCGAGATAGGGCAGCGTGTTGAGCATCGCGGGGGCTACCGGCCAGCCGCGCGCCTGCCCCATGAAGCCGATAGCGGTCACAAGGCCGAACAGAAGCCCCGACAGCACGGCAATGCCCGGTCGGTAGCCTGCGAAAATCACGAGGGCGACGGCGATCCATCCACGACCCGAAACCATGCCGTCCGACCATACCGGCACGACCGCCAGCGTCAGGTCGGCACCTGCGGCACCCGCCAGAACGCCACCGGCCACGACCGCCAGAACCCGCAGGCGCGTGACCCGGATGCCGACCGCATCGGCCGCGGCCGGGTTTTCGCCGACCGCGCGCAGGTCGAGGCCCATGCGCGTGCGGAACAGCCAGACATGTGCCAGCACCGGGAGTATCGCGAAGATCAGATAGACCAGCAGGTTCTGCGCGAAAAAGGCAGGGCCGATCAGAGGCAGGCGGGACAATCCCGGGATCGCGATCGGCTGAAAGATCGCGGGCACCGGCATGCCCGCGACCGAGCGACCCATGACGGCGCTGAGGCCGATGCCGAGAAACGTGGTCGCAACGCCGCACAGCACCTGGTTGGCGCGCAGCACGACGGCCGCCAGCGAGAAGAGGTATGCGCCAAAGCCACCCGCCACCATCGCCGCCAGCAGCCCGACCCATGGATCGGGCACGACATTGACCATCAGCACGGCAATCACCGCACCGACCGACATCAGGCCCTCGACGCCGAGGTCGACCACGCCTGCGCGCTCGGCAATGACCTCGCCCAGCGCCGCGAGCGCCAGCACGCCGCCGGAGAGGACGGCATGGCTCAGAAGCCCGCTCAGCAGCGCCATCATGATGTCTGTCCCGAAGTCTTGGGCTGGATCGCAGGCCGCGCATAGGCCGACAGTTCGTCACCCACGGCGATGGCCATCATCACGAGGCCGGTAATCGCGAGCACGGCGGAGGCGCTGATCTGCGCCGTCTGCAGGACGATCCCGGTATCGAGGATGAAGCCCATCAGCAGGGCTGCCGGGATCAGCGCCAGACAGCTGCGGCGCGCAAGGATCGCGACCACGATGCCGAGATAGCCGTAATTATTGGCAAGACCACCCTGAAGCCGATGCACCGTGCCGCTGACCTCGATCATGCCGGCAAGGCCTGCCAGGCCACCCGACAGCAGGAGCACGATCAGCACGTTGCGGGAGACCGCCATGCCCGCATAGCGCGCGGCTTCAGGATTGGCACCGACGACGGCCGATTCGTATCCGAACCGGCTGCGCGAGAGAAACGCGGCCAGTGCGATCACGGCCAGCAGGCTCAGGAAGAAGCCGATATGCACGGCGCCCCAGACTTCCGGCAGGCCCACGCGCAGACGCTCGGTGGAGGCAAGGGCGCCGGTGACGTGGTCGGCCCACGGCCCGGTTGCCAGATAGAACACAATGAGGCTGGCCACGAAGTTCAGCAGCAGCGTGGTCACGATCTCGCTGACCCCGAGCCAGGCGCGCGCCGCCGCCGGAA
Source organism: Tanticharoenia sakaeratensis NBRC 103193 (assembly GCF_000963885.1). GTDB lineage: Bacteria > Pseudomonadota > Alphaproteobacteria > Acetobacterales > Acetobacteraceae > Tanticharoenia > Tanticharoenia sakaeratensis. The sequence goes on along the minus strand of NZ_BALE01000019.1, from coordinate 21,717 downwards.
GCGCGATCCAGACCATCCCGGCCAGAATGCCGCCCACGGCCATCAGGGGAATTTCGACGATCGCAGGCATCGTGCCGAACAGCCCGATCGCGGAGGCCGCAACTGCGCCAGCATAGAACTGCCCTTCCGCGCCGATGTTCCACAAGCCCACGCGCACACCCACCCAGACGGCAGCCCCGGTCAGCATCAGCGGCGTCATGAACAGCGCCAGATCCTCGATCCCGAAGCGGGAGCCGACCGTCGAGCGCAGAATCAGCGTCAGGAGTTCGAGCGGCGGTCGCCCCATCGCGGCCAGCGTGATCCCGACGATCATGACCGCGACCAGCAGGCCGAGTGCCCGCCCGATCGCAACACGGCGCGCGGGCACGATGGACAGGCGGGTCATGTGCACGCTCATGCCGCGACACTCCCTTCCGTGCGCCCGCTCATCAGGGCGCCGATCCGGTCGCGGTCAGCTTCGCTGCGGTCGATCACGGCCATGAGCCTGCCTGCGCACAGCACGGCGATTCGGTCCGACAGGGCGAAAATTTCATCGAGGTCCTCCGACATCAGCACGACGGCGACGCCCCGGTCCCGTGCCTGCGCCAGCATCGCGCGCATGGCGGCGATCGCGCCGATATCGAGCCCGCGGCTCGGATAGCTGGCCACCAGAACCGCAGATGCGATGCGGATTTCGCGCTCCAGTACAAGCCGCTGTTGATTGCCGCCGGACAGGGCCCGGATCGCGACATGCACGCCGGGCAGCATGACACGCGCGCGTTCGGCAAGCGTCCGGGCGAAATCCGCCGCCTGTGTGGCAGAGAACCGGCCGCCACCGCCAACGGGCGGACGATCGTATTCGCGCAGCACCGCGTTGTCCGCGACGGACAGCGATGGGGCGAGCGCATGGCGCAGGCGATCCTCCGGCACATGGCCGACGCCGTTATGGGAAAAAACGCGGGCGGATGCGCCGGTCACGTCGCGCCCGTTCAGCGTGATCATGCCGCCGGACGGCGCGCGCAGCCCGGTCAGAAGCTCGCCGAGCTCCGGCTGGCCGTTGCCGGTGACACCCGCGACGCCCAGCACCTCGCCTGCGCGCAACTCCAGATCGAGCGGATGCAGGCGAATGACATCGCGGTCGTCCCGGGCCGAAACGCCGTGCAGCACCATGGGTGTTGCAGCGGCCATGTCACGTGGAACGCTGCGCGGATAGGATTCGTCGAGCGTTGCGGGGCGGCCGATCATTTCGGTGACGAGATCCGGGATCGTGGTCTCGGCCGTGCGATGGGTGCCGACGAGACGGCCATGTCGCAGCACGGAGATCCGGTCCGACAGCGACATGATCTCGTCGAGCTTGTGACTGATGATGATGACGGCCCCGCCTTCGTCGCGGAAACGCCGGAGTGCGCGGAACAGTTCGGCGACCTCGACCGGACTCAGCACCGCTGTCGGCTCGTCGAGGATCAGCAGCCTGGCGCCGCGCGACAGCACGCGCAGGATCTCGACGCGCTGCTGCTCGCCCGCCGAAAGCGTCTCGACCGTCGCATTGCTGCGGATCGGCAGGCCGAACTGCGCGGACAGGGCATCGGCCCGGGCTTCGAGCGCGCGCGGCGACAGGCGTCGCGGCGTTTCGCCCCAGCCCAGATGCAGGTTTTCGGCGACCGTGAAGCGCGACACGAGCTTGAAATGCTGGTGCACCATGCCGATCCCGGCCGCGATCGCCGCATCGGGGCCTGCGAACTGCACGCCGTAGCCATCGAGGATCAGTTCGCCCGCATCCGGCTGGTATAGCCCGGTCACGACGTTCATCAAGGTCGACTTGCCGGCCCCGTTCTCGCCGAGAAGCGCGTGGATCTCGCCGGCATAGACGTCGAGCGACACGTCTTCGTTGGCGATGACGCCCGGGAAGTATTTCGCAATCCCGCGCAAGCCGAGGAGTGCGGGCACACCCGGTGCGAGGCCTGCCGGACGCGTCGCGGGATCGGGCGGTGTCTCAAGCAAGACCGGATACTCCGCGCAACGGCCAGTCCCAGCTGTAGAGCGCCATGTCGTCCATGGTCTGGCCGGGGGCGACCCGCATCCGTCCGGAGGCATCGTGGATCGGACCGACGAAGGGCGACCACCCTGCCAGCATCTTCGTGCGCGCGGCATCGGCCTGCATCCGGACCGACTCCGGTACGTTCCGCCCCCAGGCGTCGCGGTCCACGCCGTGGCCCAGCGTCAGGAAGTGCGCATCGGGCCGCCATGTTCCACGCAGGCGGTCGCCGATCTGCTGCACGTAATACGGTGCGAAATCGAGCGTGACCGAGCTGACATAGGCATCGGGTCCGAAACGCCGCATGTCGGTGTTCCACATTGCGGCCCAGACATGGCGCTCCTGAGCGACGCGCAGATAGGCCGGTTCGTCCATGATGCCGCACAGGAAGTCGCAGCCGCTGTCGACCAGCGCGGCTCCTGCTTGATTGGCGCCCTGCGGGTCGAACCATGCGTTGATCGAAATGACCTGCATGGTGGCGTTCGGGTTGACCGATTGCGCGCCGAGCAATGTCGCATTCGCGCCCGCATAGACCGAGCTGATCGGAAAGGATGCGACATAGCCGAGCCGACCGCTCTTGCTCAGGAGCCCTGCCGCGATGCCGATGATGTAGCTCGCGTACCAGTGAGTGATGTAATACCAGCCGAGATTGCCGCTCACGTTGCGCCCGTCGCATTCCATGAAGGCGACCTCAGGCGCGCGGTCGGCGACATCGCGGATGAAATCGCCATAATTCGACGTGGCCATCACCATCTGCGCGCCTTCGGCCACGAACTGGCGGAAGATGCGGGTCGCATCGGCCGAATAAGGAATGCTCTCGACGAAGATGGTCTTGAGCCGCGGAAAGGCCGCACGCACGGCCTCCACGCCCAGGTCATGCTGATGGGTCCAGCCGCCATCGGTCACCGGACCGGTATGGCCGAATGCGATCAGTGCGTCCTGCTCGCGGATCGGTCGCAGTGCGGATGCGGCCGCCGGTCGCAGGGCAGCAAGGCCTCCAGCGCCAAGAAGTGTGGCGCGTCGGGTCAGAAGGGCGGTCACGCTCAGTGATACTCCGGAATGCCGGGCATCGTGATGAAGCCGGGCAGCGCGCGAAAGCTGCGGATGAAACGACGCAGTTCGGGGAACAGGTCGTGCGGAACTTCCAGGTCATGGCTCAGTGCCGCGACCGGGAACAGGGCGATGTCGACGATAGAGGCGTCCGGGCCTGCAATCCAGTCGCTGCCCGCATGGCGCTGTGCGCTCAACTGGTCCTCGATCATGCGCAGCAGACGGCGACAGGCCGGCGGATTGGGCGTCTGCGGCATGGATGCCAGCAGCGCGTTCCGGCGCAGATCGGAAAACGTCACCAGCATCTCGTCCGCGCGGGTGACCCAGGGCGATGTGGTCGGGACACGCCATGGCGTGTCCCGTGCCAGGAAATCGAGGATTGCCAGAGGCCCGCGATGCGTCCCGTCTGTCCCGGTCAGAACAGGGCCCTGTACCGCAGCCTCGGAGGTTGTATGGATCGTCAGCCGACGTCCCATCAGGGCCGCGCCGAGGCGCACGGCGTAGCAGCGATCGTCCAGCGCCCAATCGTGAAGTATCATGTCAGCATGGCTCAAAGGTGCAACTCCCATGCCACCGCTTCCCCACGCTCGATCGAATCGCGCGTACGTTGCGCCCAGAGAGCCGCATCCGCTGCATCGGCGGGGTTGGCTACGGCGACATGCAGCATGGTCGTTTCGCCATCGGCTGCATGAACCGCGCAGATCAGGCCATCTCGAGACAGCACCGGATCCTGACCGATGCCCAGGGCCGCTGCGACCGTCCCTCGCGCGCTCTCGATTGCAATGCTCCGGGCGGCCGTGAACGCCCCATCCTTCATCGCAGGCAGGGATTCCGACCCGTCGTGGGCGAGCCAGACAAAACCGTGTGCCTCGTCCGCCCGCCATGTCCGGGCGCGGATCGTTCCGGGCGGCGAGAGATCGGGGTGCGCTGGAATATGGCGGCAGCGCCCTTCGCCGTCGAACTGCCAGCCGTGATAGAGGCAGGCGAGGCGCCCCTTCCGCACGAACCCGAAACTCAGCCGCATGCCGCGATGCGGACAGCGGTCTTCCCAGGCATGGAGAATGCCTGCCTCGTCGCGCCAGAGCACGACTTCGTCGCCGTGCAGCCGGACGGGAGCCACGGTGCCGGCGGGGATGTCGGCGCCCAGCGCCACGGGATGCCACATCGTCATGTCGGCCACAGCGTCACAGGCATCGGTCGGATTCGCAAGCCTCGCTCGTCATGTCGTCCACGATACAATTACCCGGTCCCAGTGCGCACGCCATCTCGAACATGCCGAGAAGCGCAGGTTCGCCCGCGACGAGCGCCTCCACCAGTCCGGGAGCGGTCCGGAGCGAAACGATCCGAAGCGCCAGCAGTGCGGCACGCTGGCGCGTGAACGCGGCGAAGAGCGCGCAATCGAACCGCCCGCGAATGCGATACCGGCGGGAATGCGCATCCGGGAACGGGTCGTTATCGGATGCGAACATTTTGCCTCTTGCCGCGTCGGCCATGCGGTTTAGTGTCTCGGTCCCACAGCAGTGCCGCTGCGGAAACGGTTCCGGAGAACCTCGACCGATGTGCAATGCCGCGCAAGAGGAAATGATCGAGACCGAGACGCTCGCGCAATGGTATCCGCTCGCCTGCCTGGCGGACGTCGATACGCTGCCGCAGACGACCATGTTGCTCGGTCGGGACGTCTCATATGCCGCGGTCGGCGACGGCTGGTCCGTCAGGACGAACGGCACTGTCCTACCGGCTCGCGCGCAATACGGGTATCTCTGGACAGCACTTGCCGACCCGGTGCGCGATATCGCGGTCATTCCCGAAGCGGAAGAGCCGGATCGCAGGCTTGTCTGCTGCGGATCGATCGCCGTTCGCACCTCCGGCCTGCGGATCGTCGAAAACTTCCTCGATCTTGCGCATTTCCCATTCATCCACACCGATGTTCTGGGTGCGGAGCCGCAGACGGAGGTGGCCCGATACCGCATCGAAACGCGTGACGACGGCGCCGAGATCTGGGCAGTCGACTGCACCTTCTTCCAGCCGCAGGCCGCGCTTTCCGCATCGGGCGGGATCATGACCGACTACACGTATCGCGTCGCGAACCCCTTCTCGACGCTCCTGTACAAGACCTGTCCCGCCGCACCCGGCCGGCAGGATGTGATTGCCCTGTTCGTCCAGCCAATGACACAGACCGTCTGTCGCGCGCATCCGGTGATGTTTCTGGTCGATGCGGCGTCGGCACAGGACGGGCTCGTGCAGTTCCAGCAACTGATCTTCCTTCAGGACCGGATCGTTCTCGAAAACCAGCGGCCCCGTCTGATGCCACTCGATGCCTCGACGGAAATTCCAACGCTCGCGGACCGATCGTCCGTCGCCTATCGCCGGTGGCTCAAGGCACGGGGTGTACGATACGGGGCCGCCGCATGAGCGAATTCGTCGTCTGCGGACGGTTGCTGGACACGCTCGCACTCCGCGAGGCGACGGCAGAGGTCGCGGCACTCCGGATCGATGCAGAAGGCGTTATCGTCGAACGCGCGCCGGACGGCACGGACGCGTTCGACGCGCTCCGCCTGCGTGACGATGCCATCGTGCTTCCACCCGATCATGTGCTGATCGCAGGGCTTTCGGACCTGCACATTCATGCGCCGCAATGGCCACAGGCCGGTCAGGCGCTGGACAGGCCGCTGGAAGACTGGCTCGGCGCCTACACTTTTCCACTCGAGGCGCGCTATGCCGACCCTGCGTTTGCAAAGGCGGTATATGCTGACCTCGTGCTGTCCCTGCTGGCCTGCGGCACCACGAGCGCTCTGTATTTTTCGACCATTCATGAAGAGGCCAGTCTGGAGCTGGCGCGGGCCTGTCTGGCGCACGGACAGCGGGGCTTTGTCGGGCTGGTCGCGATGGACGATCCGGGCCTCTGTCCTCCGGATTATCGTCACGCGAGTGCCCGGGAAGCGCTCGATGCGACGCGGCGCTTCATCGCTGCCGTCCGGGCCTTGCCGGGTAACGACCGTGGCCTGGTCCAGCCCGTGATCACGCCACGCTTCATTCCTGCCTGTTCGGACGCGCTGCTGGAAGGCCTTGGCGCGCTGGCGCGCGAGACAGGCGTGCGGGTGCAGACGCATGCGTCCGAAAGCGACTGGGCGCATCAGCATGTCATCGAGCGCCTTGGCTGCACCGATAGCGAGGCACTGGACCGGTTCGGCCTTCTGCGACCGCACACGGTCCTTGCGCATGCGAATTTCATCGATCGGGACGACCGCGACCGGATCCGGGCACGGGACGCGGCCGTCGCCCATTGTCCAATTTCCAATGCCTATTTCGCAAATTCCGTGCTGCCCCTCCGCGAGATCCTCGATGAAGGCGTGCGCTGCGGCCTCGGCACCGATATCGCGGGTGGCTACACGCCGTCGATTTTCGAGAACGCCCGGCAGGCCGTGACGTCCAGCCGTCTGCGGGAAAGCGGCGTCGATGCCGGCAAGCCGCCTGCGCTGCGCGGGGGTGTCGCCGGTGCGCGCGTCGATTTTCTCGAGGCATTCTATCTGGCGACGCGCGGCGGGGCGGAGGCGCTGGGCGTCTCCGCCGGTGCCTTGCGACCCGGCATGATGTTCGATGCCGTGGCCATCGCGGGCCGCCGGGGACATCTTCGATTGCAGGACGATGACACGGCCGCGACGCTGGTTCAGAAAATCGTCTGTCACGCCGGCCGCGAGACGATCGTCCGGGTGTGGGTCGATGGCCGCGCCATCAAGCTGAAATCTGACGAGTGAAAAAGGTGATCTGTCGATGAGTGACGTGCGCAAAGAGGTATTCTGGCCGAAGAAGCGTTGGTGCGACATGATCTCGCGGCAGTTCCGTGCCCTTCCGTCCGAGACGGTCGCGATCCTGCCGGTGGCCGCGATCGAGCAGCATGGGCCGCATCTGCCGGTCTATGTCGATGCCTGCCTGAACGAGCATCTTCTGGATCGCGCGCTCGATCTGCTGCCCGACAGCGTTCCGGCCACGGCCCTGCCGATTCAGTCGGTCGGCAAGAGCGAGGAACATATCGCCTATCCCGGCACCCTGACGCTCAGTGCCGAGACCCTGACGCGCGTTCTGATCGAAATCGGCGAATGCGTCGCACGCGCGGGCGTGCGCAGGCTCGTCCTGCTCAATTCCCATGGCGGGCAGCCGCAGATTCTCGATATCGTGGCGCGCACACTGCGTCGCACGCACGACATGTTCGTCGTCTGCGTCGGCTGGTCGCGTTTCGGCGTGCCTGACGGCCTGTTCACCGACGCGGAGCGGCGCTTCGGTATCCATGGCGGCGATATCGAGACGTCGCTGATGCTGCATTTCCGTCCCGATCTGGTCGAGATGGAGCGCGCTGGAAACTTCGCGCCGTGGCCTGCGGAACTTGCGCAAAGCGCGCGCTGGCTTGAAGCAGAGGGACGGGTGGGTTTCGGCTGGCTCGCGCAGGATCTGCACGCATCGGGTGCAGCCGGCGACGCCAGCATCGCCACTGCCGAGAAAGGGCGCGCGGTGGCGGACCAGTGGGTTGCAGGCTTTCTCGAACTGCTGGAGGAAATCGCAGCCTATCCGCTGGACCGTATCGTGCCGGCGCATGGAGCGCTCGGGCTGTGAGCGGCGTGGACGCCTTCGCAGCGCAGCTCGGCGACATCCCCGTCCAGACCGAACCCGCGCTCGTGAAGCGGAAAAGCCGTGACTTCTACTGGTATAGCCCGGTCCTGAAGCGTCAGCTCGACGACCGGTTCGGTGAAATCGTCGTCCTGCCGCGCGACGAGGCGGATCTGATCGCAATCGTCGAGGCGGCGCGCGCAACCGGAACCAGTCTGACCCCCCGGGGTGGCGGGACGGGCAATTATGGTCAGGCGGTGCCGCTGGAAGGTGGCGCCATCGTCGACATGACGGGGCTATCGCATCTGTTGTGGGTGCGGGACGGGATCGCCCGGGTGCAGGCCGGCATGAACATGCTGGAACTCGACCGGGCATTGCGGGCGCAGGGATGGGAACTGCGCATGTATCCATCGACCAAGCGCACCGCGACGATCGGCGGCTTTCTCTGCGGCGGCTCGGGCGGCATCGGGTCGGTGCGATGGGGCGGCCTTGCAACGCCGGGCAATGTCTTGGCGGGGCGCGTCGTTGGTGCCGGTGACATGCCCGAAGCGGTCGAGGTCCGTGGGCCGGCCGTGCGCTCGATCCTGCATACGTACGGCACGACGGGTCTCATGTCCGAAGTCGAGATCACGGTCGAGCCGGCCGTCGCATGGCAGGACATGGCCGTAGCCTTTCCCGATTTCGCGCAGGCAGCGGCATTCGGACGCGACATTGCGATGCAGGCGGGCGTTCAGAAAAAGCTCGTATCGGTCATGGACGAGAAGCTCCTGCCGTTTTTCGGCAGCCTTCGTGACAAGGGGCCGGCCGGGGCGGCCCTCGTATTGCTCATGATCGCGCCATCGGGCGTCGAGACGACGCGGGAGCTGGCAACGGCTGCGGGCGGCGTGGTGTTTCACGAGGCCGATACGCTCGAAGCTGAGAACACGCCCGGCCAGACGCCGCTCTACGAGCTGACCTGGAACCACACGACCTTGCAGGTTCTGAAAAAGGACCGGGGATACACTTATCTTCAAAGCGGATATCCGCCGGACGGGACACTGGACAAGGTCGCGGAAATTGCCACGCTGTTCGGCGACGAGGTGATGATGCATCTGGAATTCATGGTCATGGCGGGAGGGATTTCCTGCGCCGCTCTGCCTGTCGTGCGCTTCAGCGACGAGGCGCGCCTGAACGACATCATCGCGGAACATGAATCGCGTGGCGTGCTCATCGCCAATCCGCATGTCTGGACAATCGAGGAGGGGGGCATGCATCGCGTTGCCTCGCCCGACCTTGCGGCCGAAAAACGTCGTTATGATCCGTTGGGGCTGATGAATCCGGGCAAGATGCTCAGCGCGGGGCTTCTGTCATGAGCGGGCTCGATGATGCCTTCTTCCTGCGACAGGCCTTTGCAGTGGCCCGTCGCGCGCGCGAAGGCGGAGACCATCCGTTCGGCTCGATCCTGGTCGATGCGGACGGGACGGTGCTGATGGAGCAGGGCAACGGCTTTTCGGCCGAGGGCCACGACATGACGGCCCATGCCGAACGTCTGCTGGCCAGTCGTGCCAGCCGGACATACGGCAGCGCGCGTCTTCGGAACACGACGCTCTACAGCTCGGCCGAACCCTGTGCGATGTGTGCGGGCGCGATCTACTGGTCCGGAATCGGCCGGGTGGTGTACGGGCAGTCCGAAGCCGATCTGAAGGCCGCTACCGGCGCGCATCCGGAAAATCCCACGCTAGATCTTCCCTGCCGCACCGTGTTCGCGGCGGGCCAGCAGATGGTCGAGGTCGTCGGCCCGATGCTGTCGGACGAAGCGGCACTGCTGCAGGCTGAATTCTGGGGCGACGCGTCATGATCATGATCAAGGGCGGTCATGTCATCGTCAATGATATCGCCGGACGCGTTCTGGAGCGGGGAGACGTCCTGATCGACGGCGACCGGATCGCGGATGTGGGTGTCGATCTGCCCGTCCCGCCGGGCGCGCGGGTGATTGATGCCCAGAACCGCATCGTCATGCCGGGTCTGATCGATGCTCACATGCATTCGAACGAGGCGTTCGAAATGGGGCGGTACGATAACCAGCCCCTCGAACTCTGGCTGAATGAGGTCTACCCGCTTTTCTATCTGCCTGATCTGCCGCCCCGGCTGCATTACCTGCGCGCGATGCTGGTCGGCATCGTGTCGATCCGATCCGGCGTCACGTCCCTGCAGGACGACCTGATCGACCTGCATTTCAAGCCGACGGCGGTCGATCAGGCGGCACAGGCCTATCGGGACCTCGGTCTGCGCGGCTGGATCACGACGTCGATGTGGGACGAGGATTACGTTGCAAGTCTGCCCTACATGGACGAGATCCTGCCGGCCGAGGTCCGTGCGCGCATTGCCGCGCAGGACGGCACCGCCACCGAAGCGCAGATCGAACTGCATGAAGAACTGCGCGCGATGTGGCACGGGCGCGACGGGATCCGCATCATCCTGGGACCGAGCGGACCGCAGCGCTGTTCGGAAAAGCTCCTGCGTCATGTGGCCGAAATCTCGGAACGAGACGATACGCCCATTCATTGCCATGTGCTGGAAACGCGCACGCAGGCCGTCACCGGTCAGCGCAAATACGGCATGACCCTGCCCTCCTGGCTGCGTGAGACCGGATGCATGACGCATCGGCTGACGATGAACCATGCGATCTGGCTGACGGATGCCGATATCGCGATGATGGGTCAGGCGCGCTGCTCGATTACCCACAACCCGTTGGCCAATCTCAAGCTGGGATCGGGCGTCTCGCCTGTGCGCAAGCTTCTGCGTGCGGGTGTCAACGTGGCGCTCGGCTGCGATGGGGTGGCATCGGCCGATACGGCGAATCTTCTGCAGGCATTCCGGCTGGCCTCATTGATTCACAAGATCGGCACGCCGGATTACGAACAATGGGTCAGCGCGCACGAAGTGCTGCACATGGCAACCCACGCCGCAGCGCGCTCGAGCCTGATGCAGGACGAGGTCGCCTCCCTTGAGGTCGGAAAATCCGCCGATATCATCCTCCTCGATCGCAACGAATGGGGAATGATCCCCATGTACGACCCGATCCGGCACCTTGCGTTCAGCGCGGGCGAAGACGTGGTGCGCACCTCGATCATTCGCGGCCGGGTGGTCATGGAAGAGCGCAGGCTGACGACGATCGATGAAGACGCGATCCGCGCCGAAATCGTCGATATGGCGAGATGGTACAAGCGTGTCATCTGCCCCGAGCTGTCGCGTCATGCCGCCGTCAGCGCGCCGTGGGTCAAGGCGATGTATCAGCGCGCGCAGACGGACACGCTGGACGATGCGTTCGACGTCCGTCGCACAGCGCCGCTTGCATGAGCCTACGCGCGTGCCCCTGATCGGCCGACGGACATTCGCGACGCTGGCACTCGCTGCCATCCCCGGTTTCGCCCGGGCGACACGGCCGTTTCGCGTCGCGCTGATCATGAACGGGACGATCGGCGACGGCGGCTGGAACCAGCTTGCCTATATGGGATTGCAGCAGGTGAGCCGCGCAGGCTGCGTCACCGGTTATGCCGAAAACGTAGCGCAGGCCGATGTCATGGCCATGTCCCGGGGGTATGCCGAGGACGGCTATGATCTGGTGATCGGCCACGGTTTCGAGTTTACCGCGACATTTCAGGAAATCGGTCCGGATTATCCCGATCAGTCCTTTTTCGTGACGGCTTTCGCGCCTGATGATACGATTCCAAAAAATGTCGCATTCGTCGATATGAATTATTATGCCCTGTCCTACGCCGCCGGTGCGCTGGCCGCGCTGATTGCTCCTGCGGGGCGCGGCGTCGGATTTGTCGGCGGCCAGGATAACCCGTCCCAGAGACGCATGATGTATCGTTTCGAGGACGGTGCGCGCGCGACCGTTCCGGGGATCAACGCGATGGGCATCGTTCCGGGGGATTTCAACAATGCGAGCCTGGGGCGGGAAGCGGCGTCGACCATGATCGGCCATGGTGCCGGCGTGATCTGGCATGCGGCGGACGTCACGGGACTGGGTGCGCTTCGTGGCGCTGAGGAAGCGGGCGTGCGCGCCATCGGCTGCTACACCGATCAGTGGATGGTGGCGCCGAAGGCCGTCGCCTCCAGTACGGTCATCAATATTCCCTGGATGGTCGAAGAGATTGTTCGTCTGACGCAGGCGCGCGCCTTTCCGGGCGGCGGCATATGGGCGCCGCGTCTCGATCAGCTTTGGGCCATGAAATGGCGTGGCGGCACGGTCAATCCTGCTCTCGTGACAGCCGCGGCGGCTGATCGTTTTGCGCAGATCTGGTCCGGCCTTTCGAACGGCACGATCAACCCGCAACCGGCGACGGGAGGCTGACATGCCGGTCTATGCACTCGATCATGTCAGCAAGACATTCGGTGAGGTGGTCGCGCTCGACGATGTCTCTCTGGAAGTGCGTCCCGGCGAAATCCACGTGCTGCTGGGCGAGAACGGGGCGGGCAAGAGCAGCCTCATGCAGGTGCTGTATGGTCTCTACCGGCCCGATGCCGGCTGCGTCCGGATCGACAGCGTGGCACATGCCTTCGAGAGCAGCGCCGATGCGCAGGCCTGTGGCATCGGCATGGTGCATCAGGAATTCATGCTCGTGCCGACCCTGAGCGTGATCGAGAACATCCTGCTCGGTCGTGATGAAGGGCGCGGTCCTTTCAGGCAGTTTCCGGACTGGTCAGCGGCCCGACGCAGGATCGAGGCTCTTGGGGCCGCGCACGGGCTGCGTCTCGACTGCGCGGCACGGATCGAAACCCTGCCGATCGGCGTGCGGCAGCGCGTCGAGATCATGAAACTGCTTTACGGAAAAGCGGATCTCCTGATCCTCGACGAGCCGACCGCCGTTCTGGCGCCCGACGAGATCGCGGGTCTGTTCGCCTTGCTTCGGCAACTGCGCGATGCAGGACATGCCGTGCTGCTCGTCACGCACAAGCTCGCGGAAATCATGCAACTGGCGGACCGCGTCAGCGTGATGCGCCGCGGACGGATCATCGAGACCCGGGCACGCGGAACCTACGATCTCGGTGCGTTGTCGCGCCTCATGATGGGTGACGCGCCGGCGCTTCCGATCCGATCCCGGATCGCGCCCGCTGCCGAACGGCTTCTCGTGCGTGGACTTCGTCTTCCGGGAAACAGGATCGGTGTGACGTTTTCGGTAAGGGCAGGCGAGATTTTCGGAATTGCCGGCGTGGATGGGAACGGTCAGACTGAACTCGCCGATGCCATCGCGGGTCTCATGCCCGCATCGTGCGACGCACTCGTGCTTGACGGCCATTCCATTGCCGGTCTGAGCGTGGCGCACCGTCGCGCGGCGGGCGTCGCGTATGTGCCCGCCGATCGTGGGCATGTCGGGAGTATCGGTGCAGCCACGTTGGAGGAGACGGCCGAGCTGGGGAGACGCGCGCGGGGATTCCTGCTCTGGCCGGATGCGTTGCGCGCGCGCGCGCGCGCTATCCTCGAAGCAGGTCATGTCGTGCCGGCCGACCCGGCATTGCGCACGGCGTCCTTGTCGGGTGGCAACCGGCAGAAGCTGATCGTCGCGCGCGAGGTGTCGGGCAGACCGACCGTGCTGATCGCGGTCTATCCGACCCGTGGCGTGGATGTTGCGGCGGCTGCGGCAATCTGGTCCGAAATCGATGCCCTGCGTCTGGAGGGTGCGGCCGTCGTTCTGATTTCGTCCGATCTCGACGAGATTTTTGATCGCGCGGATCAGATCGCCGTCCTCAGTGCGGGCCGCCTGACGCCGGCCGTTGCACGTGATGAGGCGGATCTTGGTGAACTGGCGCATGCAATGGCGGGAGTGCACGGCAATGCTGCGTGAACGATGGCGCCAGGGGCTGGCTGTCGCGTGTCTGGTCGCCCTGACCATAGGGCTTCTCCTGCCATTCCATGTCGCACCCTGGCGTGCATGGTGGGACATCGCGACCTACGCCGTGCGCTCGCGTCACGGGCTTTCGGCTGCGTTGATTGCCATGGCGCCGTTGGAGTTCTGTGCGCTTGCGACGATCGTCTGCTGGCGCTCGGGCCTGCTCTATCTCGGCTTTGACGGCTGCTACCTGGGCGGCGCGCTGGGCGCGATCCTGACGGCCATCGTCTGGCCGGGCCTGAGCCCGTGGGCTTTCCTGCCGCTGTCGCTGATCTTCGCATTCGCCCTGGGCGGATTCTGGGCGTCCCTGACGGGCATCGCACGCGCCCGCTTCGGCGGGAACGAAGTCCTCGGCTCCCTCATGATGAACTTCGTTGCGATCTTCATCGTCCAGTATCTGGTGAGCGGCCCGATCCGTGCCGGCAGCGATCTCCCGCAGACGGCAGCCCTTGCACGCGCGCAATGGATGCCGCGCCTTGCCGGCCTTCATGCGCATGTCGGCGTGCTCGTGGCGGTCCTGGCCGCAATCCTGCTGGCCGGGCTGCTGTCCATGACGCGGGCGGGTTATGTCCTGCGCATGACGGGCCTGGGCCCTCAGGCTGCCCGCTACGGCGGGATTGCCACGGGTCTCGTGTGGGTCATGGCCGCGATCGGCGGCGGCGGTCTCGCAGGCCTTGGCGGCTGGTGTGACGTGCTGGGGCTTCAGCACCGGCTGATCGACGGAATGGGACAGGGCATCGGCTTTCAGGGCATCGTCGTTGCCATTCTCGCCGGACTGCATCCCCTGCGCACCGTGCCGGTGGCATTCATCTATGCCGCGTTGATCGCAGGCGGCGGTGCGATGCAGCGCGATTTCCAGATCCCGTCCGCCATCGTCTCGATCTTCGAAAGTCTGCTGGTGCTCACGGCTCTTGCGTTGCCGGCGCTCAGGCGCGGACGGTTGACGCGCGCATGAGTGCGATCCTGGCACTGCTTGCGACCGGGCTTCGGCTCGCCATGCCGATCCTGATCGCAGCACTTGGCGAGACATTCGCGGAAAGCGCAGGCGTCCTCAACATCGGTCTCGAGGGCATGCTCACCTTGGGCGCATTCGCGGGCTACGTCGTGGCAGAGCACACGCATTCGGTCGTGGTCGCCCTGCTTGCGGCGATTCCGACGGGTCTTCTGGGCGCGGAACTGCTGGGATGGTTCGTCATCCGGGCGCGGGCAAGCCAGCTTGTGGTCGGCGTATTGTTCAACGCACTGGCGACCGGCGTGGCTGCGTACCTTTACAGGCTGGACTGCCCGCCAGGCGTGACGCTGGCGACGCTGACCCTTCCGAAGACGGACGCCCTGGGGCTCACGCTGCCATTCTATGCGCTCCTCCTGCTGGTTCCTCTCGCCGAGATCGCCCTGCGGCGGTCCCGCGTCGGCCTGAACCTCCGCGCCGCCGGGGAAGCGCCTCAGGCAGCGGCGACGGCCGGTCTCGATGTCGAACGTCTGCGGATGTGGGGCTTGCGACTGTCCTGCCTCGCCGGCGCTCTTGGAGGCGCCTATCTCGTGGTGTGCCAGATCGGGCTGTTCCGGGAATCCGTCGTGGCGGGGCAGGGCTTTGCAGCGCTGGCCATGGTGATCTTCGGGCGCTGGCGACCGATTGCCGTTGCAGCCTGCGCGGTTCTGTTCGGCTGTCTGGATGCGCTGCAGTTCGTCATCCAGCTCGACGCGGCCCGCATGCCACCACAGTTGTTTCTGGCGTTGCCTTATCTGGTGTCGGCGCTCGCCATATCAGGCCTTTTCGGCCGTGCCCGGCAGCCTGCGGCGCTGGGTGTGCCGTGGCGCCGCGAGCAGCGGGACTGAAGCCGCCGGGCAGGTGATGTCAGGCGCGGCTCACCCCATCAGCGACACGTGTGCCGAAATCACGCGCCAGCCATCGGGACCGCGCCACCAGGTCTGGCTCTGCCGCCCCCGCTTGCTGCCGCCAAGCCGCTGGAACTCGATATTGACGCAGCCGACGTCGCTGCCGATCGTCGTGATGACGCGTTTCAGATTCTCGCGCGGCGGGGAGCCGCCGGTCCGTGCGCGCCGGAAGGCCGCGATTTCTTCCGCGCCGTAAAGACATTCGGTGACGCCGTAGCGCACGACCTCCGGGCCGTCATGGAACAGGCGATCGAGCGTTTCGATATCGTTGTCGGCCAGCGCGCGCTCGTAAGCGTCGGACGCTATCTCCAACTCCTGAAGGATGGCGGGTTCGTTGAGCCTCGTGTCCATGGCCACTCTCTGCGGTTGTTGGAAAGGCGAACTTATCGCATCCTGCGCCCATACGGCAGACGTAATGAATGTGGAGCATCCGAAATGACCGAAACGATCGTGCCATCGCAGGCGCTGGCCTTCCGCGAGGCGATGTCGCTGCTGGCGAGCGCCGTGACCATCGTGACGACCGACGGCCCCAATGGCCGCCATGGCTTTACCGTGTCGGCGGTCAGCAGTGTCTCGGACAGCCCGCCCACGCTGCTCGTCTGCGTCAACCGCAACGCCAGTTCCCATCCGCATCTGCTGGCGCATGGGAAACTGGCGGTCAATGTCCTGTCGTCCGCGCATGATGCGCTGTCGGGCGTGTTCGCGAGTTCCAAGTTCGACATGGAGACACGCTTTGCCTCGGGCCGCTGGACGGTCGGTGAAACGGGCCTGCCGATCTTGGAAGATGCCCTGGCGACGCTGGAATGCCGTGTGACGGAGACGGCCGATGTCGGCAGCCACACCGTCATTTTCGCCGAGGTCGAGCAGATCGTGGTGCCCGGCCATGATGCACGCGGCCTCGTGTGGTTCCGCCGCGGTTACGTTTCCGTCTAGGCGTCTCCGGCGTCGGCAAATCCCGAGATCGAATGTGGGTCGGTCGCATGCCAGTCCAGCAGCATGATGTCGTTCGAGCCCTGCCGCCAAAATTCGGCAGGGCAGAACAGGCGTCTTTGCGGGCCCATCGACCAGTACCGTCCCAGCAGATGGCCGTTGACCCACGCATAGCCACGTGGCCATGTCCCGAGATCCACGTAGATGTCGGCAACGGTCTCCAGATGGACGTCCGCCCGGAACAGGACCAGACCCGCGCGCGGTGTGGTTTCAGGGAGAGCCCGCAGACGAGCGACATCAGCCTCGTCCAGAGACAGGCCCTGAATTTTCCAGCCCGTGACAGGCATGTCGCCAAGCATCACCGGACCGAGCAGACCCTTGCGGTCGCCGAGCGCCGGCCCGTAGCCGATATGGCCGAAGCTGTCGATCAGCACCTCAAGCCTGGCGGGATGCGCGCGCGCCGGAATAGCGATCGAGGTATCCGGATGTGGCGGCTGCCCCTCCCGCCAGACGCGGGAGACCGTGCCGATATCGGTCTGGTCGAGGAAGACACTCGCCACATCGTGGACGGCACCCAGATGCAAGGTGGCGGCAGGACCCGCCGGGAGCATGCACGTATAGCGACCAATGCCATGAGGCTGATGAAGCGCCGTCTCCAGTGACTGCGGAATGTCACTGGAGACCGCCCGACCAAATGCGAGTCGCGGGTCGCCGCCGTGGCGGGCCATCACCGGCTGGAAATCCGAAGCGCGTGACAACTCCGGCAGCGGCCGGGAAGGACGCCCGGTAACGCCGGCCAGCATCGCGCGCATGGACTGATATTTCGCGCTCGGGTGGCCATTTTCCGTGATTGGCGCATCATAGTCATAGCTGGTCACGACCGGCTGGAACCGGCCGCCGTCATGTCCCGCATTGGCCCCGGCTCCAAACCCGAAATTCGTGCCGCCATGCGCGACATACAGGCTGAAGGACAGGTTCCGCTTCAGGATCGTGCGGAAATCGGACTCGAAATCCACGCGCGCCATCGACTTGTCGCCCCAATGCGTCAGCCAGCCGGGATAGGCCTCGCTGATCCAGACCGGGCCGCCGGGCGAAAGCGTTCCGGGCGGTGCCGTCTCGCCGTCCAGTCCGACAGCCACATCGTGCAATGTCGTGCCTGCCGCGCGTAGCTGCGGCAATCCGTCGGCGATGGAGAACGGGCCCTCGATGCCGTTCGAACGCCAGCACGTCGCGATCGCCTCGAGATAGGTGCGATCATGCCCGAAGGACGCATATTCGTTCTCGACCTGAAGCATCAGGATCGGGCCCCCGTTCGATGCCATATAAGGTGCCACGAGGGATGCGATCAGGGCGATATAGCGTGATGCCGGGCTCAAAAATGCGGGATCGGTGGTGCGCAGCCGCACATCGCCTTCATACAGAAGCCATGCCGGCAGTCCGCCCAGATCCCATTCCGCGCAGACATATGGTCCGGGGCGTAGATAGACCCACATGCCCTCCGCCCGGCACAGTTCGAGAAACGCAGAAATATCGCCTCGATCGTCGAATACGAAGCGGCCGGGTTGCGGCTCGACGACGTTCCACATGATGTAGACGGACACGGTGTTGAGCCCCATGGCACGCACCATCTGAATGCGCTGACGCCAGCAGGAGCGCGGGATGCGCACCGGATGAAGTTCTCCGGCTCGGATCTGGAACGGCTGTCCATCGAGCGCAAAACCGTCGGGCACGAACGTCAGATGATGCGGCCGCCCATCCGGAACGGGCTCATGTACTGGTCTTGCGCGCGCCGCCGGAGCGGACAGCGTTGCGAATACGCCGATGCGCAGGAGATCCCGTCTGGTCGGCCCGCCGGTCATGAAACGTCAGTTCTTTGCTGGTATCAGCTCAAGAGTGCGCAATTCGAAAGGTGCGAGGGTGATGACCACAGGCGTATCGGCATCCAGCGTGCCGGGCGTATTGCCGTGGCTCCACAGCGCATGCGCGGCGAAACGGGTGGTCTCGCCGTCCGGCAGTTCCAGTGCCCGACGCAGATCGAGCAGGAAACGTTGCGGCCGGTCGTCAGGATTGCGCAATGTCAGAAATGCTTTCTGCGGCGTCCATGCGGCCCACCCATAGACTTCGAGACGACCGGGATCTCCGCCCACCCAGTGGCTGTCCCGCAGGATATCGGCATTCGTGCGTGCCCATTTTGCCGTCTGCGCGATCAGGTCCCAATCCTGCGCATGCAGCAGGGATGGCGTGACGTACAGCTCCTGCTCCTGCGTGCCGGTCGCGAAGAACGAATGAACCTCGTCGGCAAAATCATGTCCCGGATCGGTGTTCAGCCGCTGGTTCTTCTGCGCGAAGATGATGCCGTGCAGCATCAGGGAGTTGAGCGGAAAAAGCGGCGCCCGGACGACAATGTTATGATACGTGTCGCTGTCGCGATAGGTGATCCATCGCTGGCGTTTCGTGCCTACGCCCAGCAGCATGTCGTCTTCGCCACCACGCCAGATCGAATCCGCGTAACACAACCAGAACGGGGAAGGGTAGGTGCCCGTCGTCAGGTTGATATAGGTCTGCGGCTTGTCGGCCCGAATGTCGCCGATCAGATGAATCGCCGCGTCGAAATCGCTCATGAACGGGCTGCCGGGAACGACCTTGTCTGCATTGCCGGTGCCGTCGAACTTGAACTGGTTCACGCCCTGGTCCAGCAGATGCATGACCACGTCATGAAAGCGCTGATAATAATGCGGGCCGGACAGCGCAAACCCGTCTCCCGCCGTTTCGTAGCCGAGTTTGCGCCCTGCCTCGACGCGCATCTGCACCGGCTTGCCGTAGCCGCCCCACGGACTCAGCCAGATCCCCGGCTGCGCGCCATACTGTCGGGCGAGATCGGCGAGGGGTGCGAATCCTTTCGGAAAATCGCGGCTGAAATCCCAGTTTCCCTTGTAGTCGTCCCAACCATCATCAAACAGGAAGGAGTCGAGCTGTACGCCGCGCTTGCGCACGAGTTCGTCGCCGAACGTGCGGATCCGATCCTCGGCCTGCGCCTGAGTGTAGGGTGTGAAATAGCCGATATCGTACCACGAATTATAGTTCAGGAACGGCCGGTAGGGGTGCGCGCGCTGCGCCTCCAGATAGAGCTGGAAATCCCGTCGCATCTGCCCGTGCCGGACAACGCCTGCCACCGCCGACACATCGAGCGTATGGCCGGGCTGCAGCGGCAGCGCCTGCGGCAACGTCAGGCGGGACCGGCCATTGAACGCGAGATTGTTGGACAGAGGATTTTCGATGCCGAAATACATGTCCCCGATCACGACGGGCGAGCCGTCGACATCGCCCGAGACCTCGCCGTCGTCGTCCCAGGCATCCAGCAGGTCAACGCCCTTGATCGGGAGGGGGGCGCCATTCGCCGTGACGGAGATCAGCTCGCGCAGGTAGGGCGATTGATCCCGCTGCTCGAGACGCCATGCGACCGTCAGACGATTTTTCGGATCGTGGAATGTCGCACGCAGTGCAAGACCCTCTTTCTGATCCGCAGCCCTGGCAGCTTCCGGATCGGCCGTGATCCGTGTCAGTTCCGGCGCGTGATCGAGCGTCAGCATGGCGCTCGTGATCGTCTCGCCGGTCGCAAGGCGGATCGAAAACGGTGCGACGAGGTGCAGGCTCCGATTGCCGTGCAGACGGTCGATAATCGCGGCGTCCGTCAGGCGATTATTCGACGTGGTCCAGGTAAAGCCGATCGCGGCATTGCCGAACTGACCTCCTGTCGCCGAAAGCGTGGTCCGCGGCGCGCCCGTCGTCAGCGGAGGCTGCGCGGCGAGGGCCGTGCCTGACAGAAGGGCAGCGAGAGGAAGAAGGCGTTTTGCTGTCATCAGAACCCGCTTGAAACCGAAACCACGAGGCCGAAACCGCCGCCGACCGTATAGAGCGGCTGGCTTCCCGTAATCGTGTGACCGTAGACACCCTTGATCGTCTTCGCGGTGAAGCTTCCGCCGCCGGAAGAGAGATATTTGTTGTCCGTCACGTTCAGGACATTGAGCTGTACCTGGGGCGATTTCGCAAGCCATACATTGCGGAAGCGATATCCCAGCGTGATATTGCCGACCGCATAAGCCGGCAGCGTCGCGTTGTCCATGAAGGTCGAGTATTGCGAGCTCACATAGCTCATGTAGCCGTTGCCGAAAATATGGCCATTGTCATAGGAAAGGCCGGTATTGACGGTGAATTTCGGGCTGTAGATCGCGATTTTTCCGGCACTTGGAATATAGTCGGTGCCGTTGCCGAGATTGTTGTCCAGCGTCGCGTGCAGATACTGGAACGAGACGTAAGGGCTGAAATAGTGCCACGGCCGCAGGCCCAGCGCCACCTGGACACCGCGTGAGGTCTGGCCGCCCGCATTGATGTAGGTTGAAATCAGCCGGCCTCCGAAATACTGCGAGGTCGAACTCTGGCGATTGCTCATGTTGTAATTGAAGACCGAGGCGCTGACGTTCACGAGGCCGGTATGGCGCCATCCGAGCTCCTCCGAGATCGAATATTCCGCCTTCAGATTGGTCGCGTGTTCTTCATCGACGGTCGGGCTGTTGGCGTCCCACAGGTTGCCATAGACGAGGATTCCGCTGGGTTCGCGAAAGGCCGTGGCAGCGTCGAAATAGATCTGGTCATGCTTCGTGAGCTTGTAGCTGACGGAGACCTGCGGCAGCGGCTCGGCGTCGCTGCGGCCGTAATTGTAGTCGTCGCCCGGGATCAGGTTCGTCGAGTGATAGGTCAGCATCACGTATTTGAAGCCTGCATTCAGCACCAGGCGATCGTTCAGCATCTTGTAGGTGTCGGACAGGAACAGGGCATTGGTCTGCTCGACAAGATGGATATTGAACTGCATGATCGGCGTGCCGGTGTCGGTCAGGATCGGCGACTGGCCCCAGAAATTGGCGGCAAGCCCGTTGGCGCCCAGCGGTTCGAACGGAGCCTGCTCCGTGTGATTGTAATACTCGTACCAGTAGCCTGCCTGCAGCTCATTGTGGCCGCGCTTCCATGAGAGCGTGTTGTTGAACCCGGTGACGGTTTGGTTGAAGTTGTCGACGGCAAGGATGGCGGCCTGCCCGTCCATGTTGCCCGGAATATTCAGGTTTCCGGTCGGCTGCGTGCCGTTATAGCCATATTCGTTCTGGTCCTGGCCGTCATTTCCGGCCCCGTGAAAATGCATCCAGTAGGGCTCGGTCGTAAGCGTCAGGCCATGGCCGAGATTGAGCGACACGGGCGCTCCGATGATCAGCGAATGGCGCTGTTCGGAGTTGAGCTGGTAATAATTGGTGTCTCCTAGAGCCGTTCCACGTTAATCCGGTTCATATCCTGCTGCTT
>NZ_BALE01000020.1 GCF_000963885.1 Tanticharoenia sakaeratensis NBRC 103193 | reverse complement strand
TTATCTCACACCATCCAAACTCCCAAATCTTTCGACGACGGACACTGCCGTCTAGCGCAGCGATACTGAAGAGCGTGAATGCCGCGGATTTACTCTTTACGGTGTGGTGCGTCAGCGCGATCCCGACGATTAGACCCATACCCTCGGCACCCCAAGCCATCAGCGCGGCGTATGCCGGGAACGTGACGGAGAGGTCGTCGGCATCGCGCGCTACGGCCTCGACATGGCCACGGGCAGCCAGCCCACCGTCGATAATGGCAGCTTCGAGTAGGTCGTATAACTCTGCAGCGTTCGAAAAAATTTCAATTCTCCCCGTAATTCCCGGTCAGGAGCCGCCGAGAACGATTAAAAACGGCTTGATATCAAGATCGCTCGCTAGACGCGACAGAAGCAGGCGTGCGACCAACCTTCGCCGTCAAGATTTGTGATCAAAAAGTTGCGGAGCACTCATCTTTCACCGTCGGCCGCTTTCCGGGTTTTTTCTAAATTTGAAGCAGCTTTTGGCTGGAAAGGTTCACCATCCGCTGGAGAAGCGGAAGCATGTATTCCGTGCGTTGTTAACTGAAGAAGCTCTACGCACTGGCGTTGAATAGATTCCGCAAGCATCGCCATCCGGTGCGTCACGAGGTCGCCGTCAGCGTGCTCGCCCGTGCTGTTGACGTCCACCCATGCTGCCAAGCGCTCAGCCAGATTACGGGCAAGAGGTGTCCGTCTGGCCACGACCTTACTGTAATGGCCCTGAGATATGTTAAGGACGGCCGCTATGACGGCTTGGCGTAGGCGAAGTCTCCGCCGCACCATCTCGGCACGCTCGATCAGGTCGGACATTGCATTGCTGATTCATGCATAATAAATGCATATATGCATTTTGAAGGAAGGCGGCAATGCAGCAGGTCAGCATGCTCACCCCTTCGGGTCTCGCGACGCGTAGGATACCCGCGCCGGAGCAGCCCATTGGTATGGGGCTCATCAAATGGGGACGGCACGAAGAAATATGCACCCCCGCATATTGGGCCTCCCAAGGTTGGATGCTCGAGATGGAGGAGCCCGAACACTACAGGCTCGGCGAGACGCTGGCGGAGGAGACGCTGGCCTGCCTGCTCGGAGGCTATGGTATCCCGGCTGAAGTCGGCCTCGCCGCGTATCGCCGCCTCCGCGACGTGATGCGGGCGGATGCAGAAGCGTTGAAGAATCAGTCCGTTGCGGAACGGCTGTTGCGCGATCCACTCGTCGTGAATGGCCGGTCGGTACGGTATCGTTTCGCGGCGCAGAAAGCGCGCTACGTTTCTGCTGCGATGGGTGCTCTCGAAGATATTGATGACCGTATCGGCGATTGTGCCCTTCGGAATGCCCTCGTCAGCATTCCTGGCATCGGGCCGAAGACCGCCTCCTGGATCGTGCGGAACTGGCGCGGCAGCGACGAGGTATCGATCCTCGACATCCACATTCTCCGCGCTGGCGCTATTCTCGGCATCTTCCGCGAGGATTGGCGCGTCGAACGGCATTACCTCTTACTGGAGAGTGCTTATCTAGAATTCGCTCGAAGCATCGGCATCCGGGCATCGATCCTTGACTCCGTGATGTGGGCGTCGATGCGTGAGATACCCGCTGCCCTCCTGAAGTCCATGCTAGAGAAGGCTGATAGTGCGAAGACGCGGCGAGGAAATTCCTCCAAATTGGATGTGACGACCCAGTTGACCCTTATCTGATTACACGATCTATTATGAATCCAGTGGAAAGTTCTTAAGGGACAATTTCTATGTCTGGTGGTGGCGGCGGCCGCGATGACGGTTACGTTGGAAGTATTCGTCCCGCGAGCAACGGTGGTGGTCCGCTCGGCGGTGGGGGCAGCGGAGGCGGTGACCCCGACCAGTGCGCGATTGTGCAGCGCGCTCCTCTGAACAGCCCGGTGCCCGCTGTGGTAGCCACGCTCAGAGTCGGCGAGGAGCTGGACATTGTGCTGGCGACATCAAGCGGTCGACCTATTCTCGAGGTCAGGAAAGGCGGCTCAGTAGCTGGAGCACTGACCCACCGTGGTCATCTCACGCTTATCCGCTGCATTGGGGACGGATGGACCTATAAGGCGATCGTCACAAGCATCTCCAGCGGGCTAGTCGAGCTTCGGATCCAGCCCGCATGACCACGGTCGTCGGCGGTGTCTATTTGGAGAGGTGCATCGAGCCCTTCTGGGACGACGTCTATGGGTCGGGCGGCAGAGCCGCAGCCGCGATCAGCGCGTCTGTTCCTGATGTCGGGTTAATGACCTATAGGGCGGTGCCGCTCCTAGACGGCGTCGCCAATCTCGAGGGTGTGTATGGCTTCGAGGCGCGGGGACCAGAAGTTCCCATCGGTATCGCCTTTGACTATTTTCACTCGCTGGCGACGCCAAGGATTTCGCCCCGCCCTGACGCGATTCAAAAGCATGATCCGCTCATCGTCGAAGATGATGTTGTCCTCCGCTTCGGCATGTTGGAGGGCACCGCGAGGGTCACGGCGAAGATTGCCGTATACGATCCGCAATCGGCATTTGATCCGAGGCCCTTCGGCGAGAATGGATCGACCGCGAAACGGCTCGCACTCATCCTGAATCGCCTCGAGGCGGGATGTCTGACCAACCGCACGGACCCCGACGAGATTGTCCAGGATCTGATCGATACGCAGGGGGCGGAGGTAGTCGTGCTCAAGATGGGCGGCTACGGTGCTCTCGTCGGGACTGCGTCGGGGTGCGCCCGCGTTCCAGCCTACCGCAGTCCCACAGTTTGGAAGATTGGATCAGGCGACGTCTATTCCGCCGCGTTTACGCAGTTTTGGGCGGTTGAGGGGCGCGATCCGGTCGAAGCAGCCGATCTCGCGTCTCGTGCGACAAGCAGATATTGCGCGACGCGGGTTCTGCCGATCTCAACCGCGGACGAGCTAGCATCTCTGGAGCTTGACCCGGTGGTGCCGGGCCACGGTCGTATTTACATCGCGGCACCATTTTTCAATCTAGCTGAGCGGTGGATGGTCGAGGAGATCCGTACCCAGCTCGGGCATATGGGCGTCGCGGTGTTCTCGCCGCTACACGATGTAGGGCCGGGGCCGGGAGAGGTCGTAGCGCCGCTCGATCTTGCTGGTGTCGACAGATGCCAAGCTATGATCGCGATTCTGAATGGCACAGATCCGGGCACAGTGTTCGAGGTCGGCTGGGCACGGGCGAAGGGCATCCCCGTCGTTGCGTTGGCTCAGAACATGCGTCCTGAGGATCTTAAAATGGTTGTCGGTTCCAGATGCCAGGTCGTCGGCGACCTGGTGTCTGCAGTCTATCATGCCGTCTGGGCACTGCCATGAGGGCGATCCTGCTCTCCGGCGGCATGGATTCGATTGCTCTCGGTTATTGGAAGCGTCCAGAGGTGGCGATTACCGTAGATTACGGGCAGCGGGCCGCTGAAGCCGAGATGAGGGCCGCTGCAAGGGTGAGCGATGAGCTCGGCATACGTCACGAGTTGGTCCGCATTGATTGCTCGGCACTGGGATCCGGCGACATGGCCGGCGTTCCGGCGCTCGATGCGGCACCGGTTCCTGAATGGTGGCCCTATCGGAATCAGATGCTGATCACTTTCGCGGCAATGCGTGGCATTGCAATAGGCGTCAACGAACTGATGCTCGGATCCATTGCATCTGACGCCTCGCACGCCGACGGAAGGCCCGAGTTCTATGCAATGATGGACAAGATCTTGGTTGGGCAGGAGGGAGGCATGCGTGTCGTTGCGCCTGCGATCGGCATGACGACTGCGGAACTCGTTCGCGCCTCCGGGGTACCACGCTCACTCCTGTCGTGGGCCCATTCCTGTCACTTCGGTAATCTTGCCTGTGGTGCGTGTCGGGGGTGCGTGAAGCATTATCAAGTTGCCCACGAGATTTATGGCGATGCCTATTGACGATGAACCTTGTCCGCGTGATCTACCGCTCGAGTGGCGCCCGACAGCGGTGCCTCATACTGGCGCATACGCTCTGCCACGGGACATCCTGACGCCCTCGATTCCTTTCATTGATGTTCTACGAGACAGGGTTTCGACGATCGGTGGTCCCGTCGCCGAGGTGGAATTAGCCTCGGTGCTCTGGCATTCGATGCTCCTGCGAGAGAGGCGTTCGGCGGGGCGCTTCGGTATCGGGTGGGAAAGTCGCAATACTCCTTCGGCCGGTGGTCTGCATCCGCTGCGTCTCCTGATCATCCCGATTGGCAATGGCGATCCAATTGGCGTCTATGAACCCGAGAGACACGCCATCCTTCTTTGCTCGGCTGATGAAAGGACGGTGCGGCGCGCGAACGAGGCCAGTGTCTCGGAGTTGACCGGCGCCAAGGCTGGGACGACTGTTCAGATTGTAGCGGATCCGACAAGGACGGGCGCTGGCTACGAAAACTCGGAATCGTTGCTTGTCCGTGATGCCGGTGCCTTAAGCGCGACGATCTGTCTCGTGGCTACGGCGCTTGGCTTAACTTCGTGTGCCATGGGTCGAACCGGCACGGAGATCTGCCGAAGAGCTGGTCTCTGGGAGCCGTTCATCGGGCTCGGCGCTGTGCACGTCGGTTCACGAATCTAGGACGCACAGTAGCGACCAAGTCTCGCTTCGTAATCTCTTGGCCGAAGAAGTCGGCCGGTTCAG
The DNA here is from genome assembly GCF_000963885.1 of Tanticharoenia sakaeratensis NBRC 103193. GTDB lineage: Bacteria > Pseudomonadota > Alphaproteobacteria > Acetobacterales > Acetobacteraceae > Tanticharoenia > Tanticharoenia sakaeratensis. Next base: position 908 of record NZ_BALE01000020.1, on the reverse strand, counting down.
CTTTAGCAATTGGAAGGCGCTCGTACGGCACGCACCTAATTCTGGGCGTCACCGGTCGCAAGTGCTTCTCGGCAAGTGCAGGGCTACGTTTAGGCAAGGGCAACGAAGATGAAATTGAGGCTGTAATTTTCTTGCCAATTTTTGCCATAACGAATAGGGTGTCGGCATGAGCACGATGAACATCTCGCTCCCGGAGACCATGAAGAGCTTCGTTGACGAGCAAGTCGTCGGGCGCGGCTTCGGGACCAGCAGCGAATATGTGCGCGAACTGATCCGTCGGGATCAGGACCGGCAGCACTTGCGTGCGCTGTTGATCGAAGGCGCTTCGTCTCCTGCCACAGTGCCGGCGGATACCGGTTATTTCGACCGGCTGCGCGAGCGTGCGCGCCGCACTGCTGGCAAGGAATGACAGGCCGACTGGTCGTTCCGCGCGGACAGGCTGAGCGGGATGTCGAGCTGGCGGTTGATTACTATGCTGCCGAGGCGGGTGAGGCCATTGCAATGGGCTTCATCGCGGCATTACAGAGCGCTTTCATGTTCATCGGAGACTATCCGGGTGCGGGATCGCTCCGTTATGCCTATGAGCTGGACCTGCCGGGACTGTGTGCCCATCGCGTGAAAGGTTATCCTTACCTCGTATTTTATCTTGAGCGTGAGGATCGTATTGATGTCTGGCGCGTGCTGCATGCGCGCAACGATATTCCGCTCTGGATGAGCGGTCCAAATGCAGAAGATGTTTAGTCCTGTGAGCGGTAACGCTTCGGCGGAGGTAAACCGAGCATCTGTACTGATTTAAGGTGTTAAACTTCTGATAACGCGTAATTATATTACCGCCTGAAGTGAGTGTGGGCATCGGTGCTTGCGTGCCCCCGCAACCACGCATAAGCGACTGATATTGCACAGGAAAA
>NZ_BALE01000021.1 GCF_000963885.1 Tanticharoenia sakaeratensis NBRC 103193 | reverse complement strand
GGCCGGCGGCGGGTTCGTGTCGCGCCACATCGCAACCTGGGCAGCAGCCGGCTTGATCTGCGCTGCAGGCACGGTCGGCTGAGCAGCAAACAACATCGGAATGAGTGCAGCGAAGAACATGGCGTATTTCCAGTATTTACGTTACGAATAACGAAGAATTAGTCTGGCGCTTAGTCCGACCTGAAGTCAGTGGCGCCGTGTTGAAAGGAACATACGGCCTTCAGCTCTATTAAGTCAAGTTTTTGTAGTATTCGCCGAATTTGTTATTTTGTATTTATTGTCAATAGCTTAAAATTGACGATCTTATTATGTTCTCGGCGGGCCCAAAAAAAAATTCGCGGGCCGTCGTCATGCAGGGAAAGCGTCTCAACGAAACGCCTGCTCGCCAGCGCCGTTGATCAAGGTCACTTGACGCCGCGTTCGCGGTTGTCCGGCGCCAACACGACGCATCTCGGCCCACTGGCGGCCGTCACAGGGAGTTCGCATGCGCGCAATCGAGATGATGCATCTCCGCACACGGTTTACACAGTTCGCAATCGGCTTGATGGCGGCCGGCGCATTGCTGTCGAGCAGTCCAGGCGCCCATGCGCAGCAGGTCGCCCCGAACAGCCATGAGGCCCTCGAGGCCAAGGCCGCCGCCGGAGCCGGTGGAAATGGCGCGGCGCTGCCGTTCGGCTGGCATGCTTCGGCACCGATGGTCTCATCCCAGCTGGATGCGCTGCGTCACGAACTCTCGACCCTGTACGGGACGCTGAGCCAGCCGGACACGATCCTCAGCGCAGATGCGGCGGCACGCCTGTCCCGGCGCGCGGCAACGGACGAGACGACCGCCCAGAACCTCGTGGCGCAGCTCCAGTCCTACCAGAACGTCTACGAAGGATTTGCATCCGTCCTCGGGAAGACTGCCACGCCCGGCGAAGACGCCAGCATCACGAAACAGCGCGCCACCATCACGCAGGGCCTCAACGACATCAATTCGGACCTGACGCAGGCGAAGCTCGCACAGCTTCAGGCGCACCAGCTCGGCCTCGGCATCTCGCGCCAGACGGCAACGCAGCATCAGGCATTGATCTCGCAGCGGGCGCCATCCCCGCTGTCCCCCCTGTTCTGGCGACAGCTCGAAGGTGAACTGCCGCAGGACCGCGCGGTTCTGGCCACGTTCCCGGCGCTGACCCGTAACGCGGATGTCGCGGCCGCACGCTGGATCACACCGACCCTGATTGCCGTTCTGCTTGCAGCCCTTCTGGTCGGCACACAGGCAACCGTCGTGCCGATCGAACGCGTGCTGACGCGCTTCGCCCGCAGCCCCAAGGTCGGCGCAACACCGACCAACGCCATTCGCCTGCCTCTGGCCCTGTTGAATGGCGTGGCCGGCTGCGTCATGGGCTGGCTCATGGCGCTCGCCGCGACCGGCATATTCGGGATCGATCAGGACTCGCCGTTCTGGCCCGCAGTGCAGGCCCTGACGCCCCTTATCCCGACCTGTGGGCTTGCAGCCGGCATCGGCGCCGCACTCTCGCGTCGTATCCGGGGGCATGATGCGCCCGGGCCATGGCCACGCGGTCTTGCCATATGGTTCTGCCTTGCGGTGCTGTCACAGGGAGTCCTTCGCTTCCTCGATCAGCAGAGTCCGGTCGGTCTTCTGACGCTCGAGCTTCTGGAAGGCGTGTTCTCTCTCGTCGTGGTCTGGACCGGCCAGCAGGCGGCGATGCGCCTGCGTGTTCAGGCTCCGCCTCGTGAGGAGGAAGCCGGCACACATCCTACCCCTGATGCGGATGTGCCCGGCGGTGCGGCTGAAAGTCACGCCGTGACCGAAGCCCGGTTCCTGCCACCCCTTCGCGCCGTGTGCTCGCTGTGGGCGATCGTGGTCACCGGCAGCGTGATCCTGGGCTATTTCTCGTTCGCCTACGTGCTGGCGACCTGGGTGCTCTCCGTTTCGACCGGACTTGCGATCGCATTGTTGCTGGCGACCTGCCTGCGTATGGCCTGCGACGTGATTCTGGCGCCGCAGGGCGGCATCGCATCGCACATGCGGCGTCTGGGCATTCAGCCGCGCCATCTCCAGCAGGCAAGCGTCCTGATCTCGGGGGCCGGCAATGTCTTCCTGCTTGCGCTACTTGTCTCGATCGGGCTGACACAGGGTGAGCTCGACCCGAGCCTCGTGATGAACAACCTGCACGGCCTGTTCATCGGACGCATGGTCGGCGGCGTACCGGTCTCGCTCGATACCGTCATCAAGTGCGCGCTCGTCCTGATCTTCGGACGCACCGCGATCGGGCTGCTGGCCAACTGGTTCAAGGAGCGGCTGTTTCCGACGACCCGTCTGGACATGGGCGCACAGACGTCGGCCCTGAGCATCTTCACCTATGCCGCCTGGATCATGCTTCTGCTGACGGTGCTGTCGCTTGCCGGGCTGACGGTCCAGAACCTGGCCTGGATCATGAGCGCGCTTTCGGTCGGTATCGGCTTCGGCCTGCAGTCCATCGTCCAGAACTTCGTCTCCGGCATTATCCTGCTCGCCGAACGCCCGGTCCGGATCGGCGATCAGGTGTCGATTGCCGGCAGCACGGGCGACATCAAGCGCATCAGCGTGCGCTCGACCGAGCTGCGGCTGTCGGACGGTTCCATCCTGATCGTGCCGAACTCGCAGTTCATCACGTCCGCCGTCCGCAATGCGACGCTGGGCAATGCCCAGGCGCAGATCACCATCCTGTTCTCCGTGCCGCCGGATGCGGACATCGAACGCGTGCGTGGCCTGTTAATGCAGGTTCTGTCCAAGCGATCGGATGTCCTGCAGACGGCGGCCCCCTCCATTACGGTCACGGCTCTCAGCGCAAGCACCCTGACGCTTTCGCTGTCCGTGCAGATCGCATCGTCCCGCCTCGCAGGTGGTGCGCGAAGCGGCATAGTCCTGGACGCCCACAATGCATTCGCAGCGGCAGGCATCGCACTGTCCACTGCGGACGGATGACCCGATATGCGTTGACGACGCGGCTTTGTCTCGACGCGAAAGGTCCGCTGTGGTAGACATTTCGCCGCAATTCGGGGATTTCCGGGCGGTCGTCCGCCCCACAGGGAGGTCCGATGCAACGCCCCCATGATCCGATCGATGGTCTGTCCGAGGATGGCCTGCCCAGGGCAGGTGCGACGCTGATCCATCTGCCTGTTCGGGCGCGCACGCTGAAAGCGCCCGATGCGGCTCGCTATCTATCCATTTCTTACGGCCGCCTGCGCCTTCTGCGCCTGTTCGGCACCGGGCCGGCACGCGCCGACGCCGATACCTATCGGGTCGAAGATCTCGATACCTATATGGCCGGGCTTTACGAGCGCGCTGGCATCAGTTCGCTGGAACAGGCACGGCACCGGGCCGAAGCCCGCAAGCCGGCCGACGGCAGCGGCCCGCCTCTGACCGGGGCCGGCATGCGGGCCTTGCGGCACCATGCAGAACGGTCACCGATCCCGAGCGCCGCCGCCTTCATGCAACTGGCCACGAGCCGCGAACTGTTCGGCCATGGGATCTTCTTCCTTCTGAAGGCCATGGCGCTGTTCGGCTTCATCATGCTGTGCCTGTCGTCGACACCGCTGCTGAAGACCCATTTCGGCTAGGTGATCTGCCTGTCGTGCGTGGCCGGCATTCTTACCGGCCGCGACGAAGATAGGGGCGCGTCTTGTCCCACATGTCGATCCCGCGCAGCGCCAGATCGGCCACGGCGGGAAGCAGTGTCGGCTGCATCAGGTCGGGATCGAAAGCGCTCATCCGGCGCGCGTTCTCGCGATAGCAGTCCTCGACGAAGCCACGGAACGAGAAGCCCTCGAGAAACAGGTTGGTCTGCGTGACCGCAAAATCCCGGCCATCGTTCGAATCCTGCCCCCGTCGCACCATGCCGAGCAGACGCCCTGCCGCGCGGCTGTAGAACCGGGCCGTCTTCATCAGGCGGCGTGCGCGACCAAGTCCGCGCTGGCGCTCGCGCCAGGCCATGTAGTTGATGAAGAAAACGATATGCCGCGTTTCCTCGAACATCAGCACGTCGAAGATCTCGAACATGGATTCAGGCAGAAACTGCGACTGACGCGCGCTTTTGAACGCACCAAAACCCAGGAACGCGTCCAGGCATTCGCCAAAGCCGAAATCGATGAAGGCGACTTCAAGATTGGGGGGAAACTGCTCGATCGGCTGGGGATGCGCATCCAGGCCATAACGCTCGATCATGACGCGGATCAGGTCGGCATGGCGGGCTTCCTCGAAACCCTGAAGCCGGACCGCCTCGCGTACCAGGGGATCGGCAACGTGAGGCGTGAAGGCATCGACGATCGCGCCCGCGCGTCGCTCCGTATGGTAGACTTCCTGCCAGAACGGCACCGCACGCAGCTTGGCGAGATCGTCTTCGGAAAGCTCGGGCCACGGCAGGGTGTCCGGGTCAAAGACCTGATGGGTTTCGATGAACTGGCGACAGAAAAAGTCCCGATGTGAATCGGAGCCGGCGACGATCTGGTTCATGCAGGAACCTGTCTTCCCTTGAGGCGGCGCACGGCGCGTATGACTTTCAGGCCAGTCCGCACGAGATTGGGCATGGTCGTGGGACGCAGCAGGCGCAGATCGTACCCCGCGAAACGGCGGTCGTTTTCCTCGAGGCAGAGCTCCATCAGCTCGACCGGATCGACATCCGTATTGGCGACATCCTTGGCGCCCGAGACGGTGAAATTATTGTCCTGGGTGTGTTCCTTCCCGTCCGCGTCGATCGATCGGGCCAGTCCCATGCGCTCGTAGGCCAGAAAGACCCACACGGCGAAGACACGCGCCTCGAACCAGGGGCGACGCCAGAGCGGCATCGTCGCGCGGTGCCAGGCGAGCCAGTTGGCGAACAGCAGGATGTGCCGGCATTCCTCCTGCATCACAGGCTCGAACGTCTCGATCAGTTCAGGCGGAAACAGCCCGGCACGGTCGGCCAGTGCGAACAGACCGAATGCGAAGAAGCTGTCGACGCACTCCGAGAACCCGGTGACCAGATAGGCCCATTCCGTGTCCTTCGGCTCGATATAGGGCGGCTCGGGCGCCATCGGGATGCCATAGGCCTCGACCAGCTTGGAGAGCACTTCCTTGTGCCGGTTTTCTTCCCATGCGTTGCGGGACAGCGCGTCCTTCATGTCCGGATCGTCGATGATCGCAGCATAGGCGGCCATGCGCAGGCGGGCCTTGCCTTCGGTCTGTACCGCAATGTCCCAGATCGGCAGCGACGTGATCCGGTGCAGCGTCTCGGGGTCCAGCTTCGGCCAGTCGATCACCGATGGCTTGTAGGGATTGAACGTATCGCGGAACATCTGCGCCACCGCGCGCTTGTGCTCCTCCGTGCCGGGCTTGAGCGGTCCCGGGACGTCGGCGCTCCAGTGCCGTGCGACGTAGTCCGCACGCTCCAGCGTGGTCTCGGACGGCTGATCGGGAAGATGGCTGTAGATATCGGCCAGGGATTTGGAAGACATCGCTCGGCGCTCGCTCAATATGACCGCACGGTTCGGTCAGACCATGCGGGCAGAGGTATGCAATAAACTGTTACGCAGGGAAAGGCGTGCCATGGCAGCCCTCCCCTGCGCCTGACGCACTCGTCAGTGAATGTCGGACGCGGCCGTCACGACGCGGGAGACGAGCCCGTAGGCGATCGCTTCCTCGGCGGACATCCAGTAGTTACGGTCCGTGTCCTTGGCGACCTTCTCGTAAGGCTGGCCGGTCTCGCGCGAGAACAGGCGGTTCAGACGCTCGCGCATCTTGATGATCTCGCGCGCCTCGATGTCGATATCGGTCGCGGGACCGCGCACGCCGCCCATCGGCTGATGCAGCAGGAAGCGGGTGTTCGGCAGGCACACGCGCCGCTCGGGACGACCGGCGGCGAAGATCAGGGCGCCGGCCGATGCGACCCAGCCCGTGCCGATCATGTTGACGGGCGCCACGGCATCTACGAACCGGATCATGTCGTGGATGGTGTCGCCGCTTTCGACATGGCCGCCGGGCGAATTGACGTAGATGTCGATCGGCTTGCTCGATTCGCCTGCCAGCGCGAGCAGACGACCCGTGACTTCACGCGCAACCTTGTCGTTGATCCCGCCGAAGATCAGCACCTTGCGCTGGTCGAACAGACGGTTTTCCACCTCGTTGGGCGCCGGACCCGCGGGCTTCTCCTCGTCGGGGGCCTTGGGCTCCGTCTCGGGCGCGTCGGGATCCTCGTCGTCGAGCCGGGAAGGCCAGAACGGGGTGGCGGGCCGGGTCAGGCTCATGGTCGTCTCCAAAATCTCGGGCACTTGGCCCGTCTCGTCGGCTGGACTCCCTGTCGGGAGTATCCCGGACGCGACATGGGGTGTCGTCGCCCATATTCAAAGTTCATATCACGCGGACCATCCTGCGCCGAGGCGGGAGCGAAGCCAAGCCCGCCCTCGCCAATTCGCCCTATCCACGATATTGAGGCGATGACAGACGACAAGGTCGCGCACACCGTGCGACCGGACCGGAACCGGCGACCGAAGGTCAACAGATAGGGCGCGGATGACGACGAAGACCATGCGCGCGGCCGCATTCGGCTCTCTTTTCGCACTTGGCGCGTGTGCGCATCGCGATGCCGTGGGCACGGTGGACAACTGGTATCATCAGTTCCAGGGTGGCGTGATCGCGCAGCAGCGTCCCCCGCCGCCGGGCGTTCATGCAACCTATCCGCATGTCGGCCTGACCCCGACGGCACCTGCAAACGTGCCGTCCGCGCCGGTGCGTGACAGCATCACGGAATCGCTGATCGAGCAGCGCAACCTCGCGCAGCGCCTCGTCGCCGCCAACGGAGCCTTGCCGACGGCGCCGCCTACCGGACAAAAGACGTCCGGTCGGAGCGCTGCATCCGGGACGCCGGGCAGTCCGGCGGCACCCGCGGCCGGGTCCCCGACGCACGTTTCGCCTGCCCAGGGGGCCACTCAGGGGACGACAGCCCCGCGATCCTCGTCGCCGCAGGACACGACGCCCAGCGCCATCATGCCGACCGGGCCGGACCCCTCGGAAACCGGCTCGAACATGACCTTCGATGCCCCCGCCCAATCCGCCCCCGCGCGGCCGACGCCTGTTCCGAAACCGGCGGCCCACACGGCAACGTCGACAAGGCCACAGCCCGGCGACGCGCCTGATCTCGCGATGCCGGCCGTCACGGTGCGGCCGGATACGGCAGACGCGGCCACGCCGTTGCCCACCATGCCGGCAGTTCCTCCCGTTCCGCCGCAGTTCCCGGGCTTTCCCGTACCGACGGACTTCCACCTGCCCGACGCGCCGCGCCCGGCGTTCAGGCTGGCCGATCCGACGGGCACGCTGATCCGCTTCTCTCCGGGGTCGGACGCCATGGCCGGAGCGCAGACGTCCGAACTCGGCGAGATCGTCGGGCATCGCAAAGGCGGCCTTCTCTACGTGCACGGCTTCGGCGAGGCGCAATCCCTGTCCGGCGAGGATCAGGCCCGCGCGATCGGCCTTGGACTTGCACGCGCGCTGGTGGTCGCACAGGCACTTGAGACCCGAGGTGTACCGGCATCGGCGATCATTCTGGTTGCCGATGCGGTCGGCGACGGCGTGCGGGCGGGGCCGCAGCCCTGAGCTGAGATGCGGGGGCCATGCGTGGGCGGGCCTGTCATACTGCCTTGCGGTCTAGGCTTCACCGATCCGCAGGGTCGCCGCCAGAACGGCATCGATGTCGACGCTGATCAGGCAGCGATCCAGAACGAGCATGGCCAGACCGTGCACCAGCCCCCATAGCCCGATCGCGGTCGCCTGAACCTGATCCGGGGCCACGACCGTGGCCACGCGGGCGCGCAGCACGCCGAATGCGTTGTCGTCCGTCGTGTTCGCAATCCACGCATCGTCATCCATGGGGGCAGGTTCGCGCGAGGGATCGGGCTGATAGGCCGAGAACATGAGCCGAAACAGCCCTGGGCGAGCCGTCGCGAAGTCGATGTAGGCCCGTCCCTGCGCCTGCAGCGCCGCAGCGCCGGCCAGCCCATGGTCCGCCTCGGAAAGACACGCACGAAGCTCCGCGAAACCGCGCTCGGAGATGGCAGCCAGCAACGCCGTCTTGTCCGCATAATGCCGGTACGGGGCCATCGCCGACACACCGACGCGACGCGCCACGGCGCGCAGGGACAGCGTCTCGACCCCGTGTTCGTTGATCTCGTCATATCCCGCAGACAGGAGCGCCTCGCGCAGGTCTCCATGATGATACGCGGACGCAGGTGGTTTCGGCGAAGATGATGTTGGCACTGTAATCCTGAAGGACAAATGTGTATGGTGTAAACGGCAGCAAACCGCAGGCCGGAGGTGCTTTCGTCATGGATACTCTCGTCGCCTATCCCATTCCAACGGTCTCCGCGTCCCGGCGACCAGGCCGCCGAGCCGCATGGGTTGTCCTTGCGCTCGGGTCCGCTCTGGTCGGCGCGGTGTCACTTCGATACGCGCTGCCGCATGTTCCGTTCGCACCGCCCCTGCCAAACCTGACGCAGCGCCGGATCGCGCTCAGCCTGCACGCGATCAGTGCCGCGACAGCGTTGATCGTCGGTCCGTGGCAGTTCCTCGACGGTGTGCGCATGCGCAGGCCGAACCTGCATCGGATACTGGGCTGGATCTACCTGACAGGCGTGGCCGTTGGCGGCCTCTCCGCGCTGCGTCTGGCACCGAACGCGGCGGGCGGCCTCGTCTCCGCCTGGGGGTTCGGCATGCTGTCGGTCCTGTGGATCGGATCGGCCGCCATGGCGCTGAGGCGGATCATCCAGCGGCGCATCGCTGATCATCGGCTCTGGATGATCCGATGTTTTGCCCTGACGGCGGGCGCCATCACATTGCGGATCCAGCTGCCGCTCAGCCAGATGATGGGCATCCCCTTCTCTATCGCCTATCCGGCCATCTCATGGCTCGCCTGGGTTCCCAATCTGCTGGCCATCGAAATCTGGCGGGTCCGACGCGCGAGGCGGTGATCGTACCCATGGTTCCGCAATGCGACAAAGCGGGTTATCGTCGGCAAACGACCGGTGCCGCTTCGCGCACCGGCGCAACGATTTGCCAGAAGGGCGCCCCGCGCGCACGATATGACCGACGAGTTCCACCGCATCCGCCGCCTGCCGCCCTACGTGTTCGCCGAAGTGAACAAGGCCAAGGCCGCGGCCCGAGCGCGGGGCGAGGACATCATCGATCTCGGCATGGGCAATCCCGATAGCCCGACGCCGCCGCATATCGTGCGCAAGCTGGTCGAGACCGTCGCCGATCCGCGCAGCCATCGCTATTCCGTCAGCCGGGGCATTCCCGGTCTACGGCGCGCGCTCGCCGGCTACTACGAGCGGCGTTTCAATGTCGGCCTCGATCCCGAGACCGAAGTGATCGCAACGCTCGGCTCGAAAGAGGGGCTGGCCAATCTGTCGGCGGCCATCACCAGCCCGGGCGACACGATCCTGGTGCCGAACCCGTCCTATCCGATCCATCAGTTCGGCTTCATCATCGCAGGCGCGTCCGTGCGCTCGATCCCCGCGACGCCGGACGAGGACATGCTGCGCGCGCTCGATCGGGCCGTGCGCCATTCGGTGCCGAAGCCGACGGCGCTGATCGTCAACTTCCCGTCGAACCCGACCGCGTTCGTCGCCAATCTCGATTTCTATCGTGAGCTGGTGGCTTTTGCCCGGCGCGAGCAGATCTGGATCATGTCCGATCTGGCTTATGCCGAGATCTATTTCGGCGACGAACCGCCGCCGTCTATCCTCGCGGTCGAAGGCGCCAAGGATATCGCGGTCGAGTTCACCTCGATGTCCAAGACCTATTCCATGGCGGGATGGCGCATGGGCTTTGCCGCGGGCAATCCGCGGCTGATCCAGGCACTGACGCGTATCAAGTCCTATCTCGACTATGGCGCGTTCACGCCGATCCAGGTGGCGTCGGTCGCAGCACTGAACGGTCCGCAGGATTGCGTGGCCGAGGTGCGCGCGTTGTATCGCGACCGTCGCGACGTGCTCATCAAGGGCCTTCACGCCGCAGGCTGGGACGTACCCGCGCCGCAGGGGTCCATGTTCGCATGGGCGCCGATTCCGGAACCGTTCCAGCATCTGGGCAGTGTCGGTTTCTCCAAGCTGCTGCTGGAGCAGGCAGGCGTGGCCGTGGCGCCGGGTCTGGGCTTCGGCGAATACGGCGAAGGGTTCGTGCGGATCGGCCTCGTCGAGAATACCCAGCGGCTTCGTCAGGCGATCCGCGCGATCAAGGGCTTCCTGTCCTCCCATGGAATCTCGGGCACGAGCGATGCGGAACAGCGTCCGATGGCCGCGGAAGTCGCGCATTCATGAGGGACGTTCTGCCGCCGCTTCGGATCGGGATTGCAGGTCTTGGCACCGTGGGTGCGGGCGTCATTCGTCTGCTGCGCGAGAACCGCGAGGGAATTTCGGCACGCGCGGGACGCACGATCGAGGTCGTGGCTGTCTGCGCCCGCGATCGCACGCGTGATCGCGGTATCGACCTGTCCGGCATACGCTGGCACGACGATGCCGCCTCGCTTGCAGCCGATCCCGATCTCGATGTCGTGGTCGAACTGATCGGCGGGGCGGAAGGGGCCGCACGGGAAGCTGTCGAGGGTGCCCTCTCCCGTGGCACGCCTGTCGTCAGCGCGAACAAGGCGCTGCTGGCACTCCATGGCGCGTCTCTTTCCGCGCTCTCGGCCCGGCATGAAGCACCGCTTCTGTTCGAGGCGGCCGTGGCGGGTGGCGTTCCCGCCATCAAGCTGGTGCGCGAGGGGCTTGCGGGCGATCGGCTGCTGCGGGTCGGCGGCATCCTGAACGGCACCTGCAACTACATCCTCACGACCATGCGCGAGACGGGACGCGCCTTTGGCGACGTGCTCGCCGATGCGCAGGCGCTCGGTTATGCGGAAGCCGATCCTTCGACCGACGTCGATGGCTGGGACGCCGCGCACAAGCTTGCGATCCTCGCGGCCCTTTCGTTCGGCCGCCCTGTGGCGTTCGAGACGTTGCATGTGGAAGGTATTCGCGACATTCAGCCCGCCGATCTGCATTTCGCGGATGAGCTCGGTTTCCGGATCAAGCTGCTCGGGCTCGCGCGCGAGGGCGAGGCCGGTCTCGAGGCATGGATGCGGCCGTGTCTCGTGCCGAAGGCCGCGCCGATCGCGGGCGTCGAAGGGGTGTTCAACGCCCTGCTGGTCGAAGGCGAGTTTGCCGGCTCGCAGATGATCGAGGGGCGCGGCGCGGGCGCGGGACCGACGGCCGTGGCCGTCGTGGCTGATCTGATCGATCTCGCACGTGGTGCGCGTCTGCCGGTATGGGGTGTCGCGCAGACGTGTACGCCCGCGCGATGCGTCGAGCGCGGACAGCTCTCGGGCGCGTATTACCTGCGCCTGGACGTGCAGGACCGCCCGGGCGTCATCGCTGAAATTGCGACAATCCTGAGTGGCTACGGCGTTTCTTTGCGAGGCATGGTCCAGCATGGAGAGGCGGATGATGCCCGGGATACGGACAGTGTCGCGATTGCGCTTCTGACGCATCGCACGAGCGAGCAGGCCATGCTCGACACCATTTCGCGCATCGAAGTGTTGCCATCCATTCTGGGGCGGCCCTTGATGCTGCGGATCGAGGCCGGCTGACGCTGGCCCGTCATGACAATGCCGCACGGAAGAATGCGGCTGTCGGCCAAAAATGGCCACGAGGAGGAAGACGAAAGATGCCGGACATGGAGCATGAACCCAAAAGCGCCGCCTATCGGGTGACGGATCGCAATCTCGCCCTGGAGCTGGTGCGCGTCACCGAGGCCGCGGCGATCGCATCCGCCCACTGGACCGGGCGCGGCAAGAAGAACGAGGCCGATGGCGCCGCCGTGCAGGCGATGCGTCATGCCTTCGATACGGTTGCAATCGACGGCACGGTCGTGATCGGCGAAGGCGAGATGGACGAGGCGCCGATGCTCTACATCGGCGAGCATGTCGGCGCCGGTGGCCCCGCGATGGATATTGCCGTCGATCCGCTGGAGGGCACGAACCTGTGCGCCAAGGCGCTGCCCAATGCGATGACCGTGGTGGCCCTGGCCGAGCGTGGCAATTTCCTGCACGCACCGGACATCTACATGGAAAAGCTCGTGGTCGGGCCGGGCCTTCCGAAGGATCTGATCGACATCGACGCGCCGATCGCGACGAACCTGCGCGAGCTCGCCCGCGCCAAGGGCAAGGCGGTCTCCGATCTCATCCTGATGGCGCTCGACCGTGACCGTCATGAAGAGCTGATTGCCAAGACGCGTGAAGCCGGGGCGCGCGTGACGCTGTTGTCCGACGGCGACGTCGCAGCGGCGATCGCAGCCTGCATCGAGGACAGCTCGGTTGATATCTACGCAGGCTCCGGCGGGGCGCCCGAGGGCGTGCTGGCAGCGGCTGCCGTCCGCTGCGTCGGCGGTCAGATGCAGGGTCGTCTGCTGTTCGAGGATGAAACGCAGATTGCCCGCGCCCGCGAAATGGCGCCGGGTCTGGATCCGAGCCGCAAGCTCTCGCTCGACGACATGGCGCGTGGTGATGTCCTGTTCTCGGCGACGGGCGTGACCGCGGGCCCGCTGCTTCGCGGTGTCGAGCGGATTTCGGCGACGCGCGCGCGCACCCATTCGATCGTGATGCGTTCGAAGTCGGGCACGGTGCGGTTCGTCGAAGGTCGCCACGACTTTTCGACCAAGACCTGGGCACCGCTCTGACCTGATGAGAGGCCCTGTTTGAGCGAAGCGCTCCAGCTTACCGACGCCGCGGACCATCTGGTCCTCGGCGTCGACCGTAGCGCCAGTCTCAGACGCTGGGTCTGGCGTGACGGCCACGCCGGCGACGGCCCTGCACGCGATGCGCTGGCCATGTCCCAGCGCGCCGGGATCTCCGACATGCTGGCGCGCATCCTGTGCGCGCGCGGCGTCGATCTCGGCACATTGGGGTTGTTCCTCGATCCGCGCCTGCGGGCCGCCTTGCCCGATCCGTCCTGTCTGAAAGGCCTCGATCAGGCAGCGGAACGGCTGGCACGTGCCGTCCGGGCTGGAGAGACCGTCGGTATCTTCGGTGACTACGACGTCGATGGCGCCTGCAGCACGGCGCTTCTGACCGAGACGTTGCGGGCACTCAACCTGCGGGTCCTGACACACATTCCCGATCGCCTCGCGGAAGGCTATGGCCCCAATGCGCCGGCGCTGACTCGCATGGTCGAGGCTGGTGCCTCTCTGCTGATCTGCGCCGACTGCGGAACGGCGGCGAGGGACGTGCTCGACCCGCTGCGGGCGCAGGCGGACATCGTGGTGCTCGACCATCACAAGCCCGACGGCGGGCTTCTGCCGAATGCGATCGTCGTCAATCCGAACCGGCTCGACTGCGATTCGGGCCTGTCGGCGATCTGTGCGACGGCGGTCGCTTTCCTCACCATGGTCGGCATGGTGCGCGATCTGCGCCGGGAGGGCTGGTTTGCCGAGGGAACGGCGCCCGATCTGATGGCGTCTCTCGATCTCGTGGCGCTGGCAACGATCTGCGACGTCATGCCGCTGACGGGCCTGAACCGGGCGCTCGTCTCGCAAGGGCTGCGCGTCATGGCCCGTGGCGCGCGGCTGGGGCTTTCGACGCTCGCATCGGTCGTCGGCGTGCAGGATGCGCCGACCGCCATGACCTGCGGATTTGCATTCGGCCCGCGAATCAATGCCGGGGGGCGGATCGCCCAGGCGGATCTCGGACTGCGTCTGCTGCTAAGCGAGGACGCTGTTGAAGCCCGCGCGCTGGCGGAGCGTCTGGACGAGGTCAACCGAACCCGTCAGGGCGTCGAATCGGACATCCTGCGTGCTGCACTCGATGCGGCGGAGGCGCAATGTGCCGAAGGGCGTGCAGCGCTGTTTCTTCACGGTCCGTCATGGCATCCCGGCGTGGTCGGGATTGTGGCCGGACGCGTGCGCGAGCGGTGCAATCGCCCGGCATTCGTGGGCGCCTTGCAGGACGGGATCATCAAGGGGTCCGCCCGATCCGTGCCGGGCCTCGATCTCGGGGCGGCCGTCATTGCGGCGCGCCAGTCCGGCCTCCTGCTGACGGGCGGCGGCCATGCCATGGCAGCCGGTTTCTCGCTCCGTGTGGAAGATGCCGAAGCCTTCCATACGTTCATGGATACGCGCCTCGCCGCAGCCAATACGCTGCCGCCGCAGGCCGATCTCGTGCTGGACGGTATCGTCAGCCTGCGCGGGGCCGACCTCGGACTGGCGCAGGAACTGGGGCGGATGGCACCGTTCGGTGCGGGTAACGAGGAGCCGCTGCTCGCGCTCGCGCATGTCCGCAGCGTCCACGCGCAGCGAATCGGTCGTGACAGCAATACGCTGAGGGTGTCGCTTCAGGACGAGAACGGCGGGATGCGGCTACGCGGGCTTGCTTTTCGCGCTGCCGACAAGCGGTTCGCAGCCCTCCTCGAGGATCCGAGCCGCCCGCTTCTTCATGTGGCCGGCTGGCTGCGTGCCGAGCAATGGCAGGGACGCGACACCCTGAGTCTCATTATTGTGGACGTTGCCATCGCGTAGCGCCGATTGCGGGGTTGACCCCATTCGCCCGGTGCGATACGCCCTGCCCCACGCCTTTAGTCCCGTTCGTCTAGAGGCCTAGGACACCGCCCTTTCACGGCGGCGACACGGGTTCGACTCCCGTACGGGACGCCATTGATAACGCTAGGTTTCCTAGGTTATCCACAAGGCAGATTGTGGTCCCAATGGACCACCGCAGCTCAAAAATCCTCAGCGCCAGTTTGCAAGTGAGACAGGTCGAACTTGCGACGGTTCTAGCGAAGACAAGAAAGTTGGCTGCCTTCGTCAATCAGCACCAACGGTCGATGCTAAGCCACGATGTAAGTGAGGCGATGCGGTATCGAACGCCACGTCACTGTTTCGACTGCAGGCGAGGTCTGCAAGCGTTTCATTTGGACAGCCAACTGCATCAGGGGCCGTCCCTCCGCCGCGACTTGCCGGTACGGCTTAAAATGGAAATCCGATGCACAACGCCCGATTATCGCGTGTTTTGCTGCGGTGCGGGCTGGACTGGCTGTGTCGTCTGCGTCGTTGTCGTCGTTTGATTGCCGCCGAACAGTTGCAGGGCCTGCATCGGGTTGACGTGGAATACGAGTGCCAGAATCACGACGATAACGATTCCGACGATCCCCAGCCTGGCCTTTGCGTTCCGCAAGGTCTGCATTCCGCCGCCCGATTGCGGATAACCGCTCTGGGTATTGTTTGACCGGGACACATTGTTGGGCTCGTCGACCATGAGGCTTCTCCTTTGTTGTGACTCTGCTGCATCCGCAGGCGTTGCGCGACGCAGGGCATGCGACAACGGCACAACGTCGCACCCCTGAACGGACCATCGAACGGTTCGGTTGCGTTCCGCATCCTTGCGGACGTGCCCCGTGCGTTCCCTGCCGGCCTGTACGGGCAGCAGCCAGCTCATCCGCATGATCGGTCGGGACGCGTGAGATGCCCGTGATCTCTGCCGTCCACATTTTCCTCCAAGTGCTCCCTGGAACATCCGGATATGCGCTCGCAGACACCTGAACGCAGAGAGCCTGAGCCGGCCGATCAGGATCGGATTGCCCCGCTGCACAAAGGCTGCCGTATCAACGTGGAGGCTGGATTTCGGACGGCGGAAAATTTCGTGGTCGGGCCGCTACGCGCATGGCACGTTTTTCCACCCGTAAAGAATCCTGCATGACGGCAGACGAAAGTTGGGGCAATTATTCCCCTTGCCTGTTCGCTAACCCGTCAGCGGTTACAGCGCGTCCTGTTCGTGCGCATCCATGCCCAGTTTCCATGGAGCACCACCGCCGGAACGCGGACACGGTTCACCTTTTCGAAACGGCCGCAAAACGCAGGGCCCCCGGCGCCCACATTCGTGGTCCAGGGTCGATCGTGGACGATCCGGAACAAATCGCCTTATAAACATCCGCTCCTTCAATAGCCTGGATCCGGTTTCAGGCCACATCCAGCGGATTGCGATCGATGTCGTCTTTTTCCGGAGCAGCGCCCGCGTCCGGCAGCCTGTCCTTGTCCCAGTTCCGCACTTTCGCCTTGGCCTCGCTCGGCGGGGCGCTGGAATTCTATGATTTCGTCATCTTCGCATTCCTTGCGAAGCTGATCGCGGCCCATTTCTTTCCGGCCAGTCAGGCGGAGTGGCTGCGTCAGGCCGAGGCGTTCGGCCTGTTCGGCGCGGGCTATCTGGCGCGCCCGCTCGGCGGTCTGGTCATGGCGCATTTCGGCGACGTCTCGGGGCGCAAGAAAGTCTTCACGTTCAGCGTGCTGCTCATGGCCGTGCCGACCCTGCTGATGGGCCTGCTTCCCGGCTACGAGATGCTCGGCGTGGGTGCGCCGCTGATCCTGCTGGCGCTGCGGATCATGCAGGGGGCGGCCATCGGCGGCGAGGCGCCGGGCGGCTGGGTGTTCGTCTCCGAACACGTGCCGCCGGGCCGCGCGGGTCTGGCAACGGGCCTGCTGACGGGGGGCCTGACGGGCGGCATCCTGCTCGGCTCGGTCGTAATTCTGGCCTTGCATGCGGCCTTGCCCCCGGATGTCGTGGCTGCCTGGGGCTGGCGCGTTCCGTTCATCCTCGGCGGCGTATTCGGGCTGGGCGCCATGGTGCTGCGGCGCTGGCTCGACGAGACGCCCGTCTTCCGGGAGATGCACGTCCGCGCCGAGACGGCGTCGTCCCTGCCCGCGAAAATCCTGCTGCGCGACCATCGCCGCGCCGTCCTGTGCTCTATGATGACGACTTGGACGCTGACGGCCGCCATCGTCGTCCTCGTCCTGATGATGCCGCCGCTGATGCAGACGCTGCATCATGTGTCTCCCTCGGAGACCATGCTTGCGAGCTTGGCGGCGACACTGTGCCTGACGCTTTCGGTCGTGGTCATCGGCGGGCTGACCGACCATCTGCCGCTGCGTCTGCTCGGTGTCCTCTGCGGGTTGGCTCTCGCCGTCGGCGCCTTCGGGCTTTATGGCCTGTCGCCGCTGTTTCCTCATACGCTGGTCTGGTGGGCCGCTCTCAGCGGGGTGTGCTGCGGGTTCGTGGCCCTGGTCCCGGCCGGAATGCTCCGCGCGTTTCCGGCGATGGTGCGGTTCTCGGGATTGTCACTGTCCTACAATGTCTCGTACGCGATTTTCGGCGGCCTGACGCCTGCGATCATTTCCGCGCTCACGCCGCAGACGCCGCTGGCGCCCGCCATCTATGTCACGGCGACCGCCCTGATCGGCGGCATCGCGCTCTGGTTCTCGCCCGCGCGGGATTGAGGACAGAACGACCGCGCCACGGAAAGCCGGGAGACACGGACGCGAAACACGAGCGCCAAAACACGGACACGACGACACCGACTGCCGACGCATAGAGGGCAGACCATTCGGCGCGGCCGTCCTCCGATGGCCGTCCCGGATCGCATCGTGATGGCACCCGTCGGAAAAGCCGTCCGGAACCGACACCGCATCGGCGAGACATGCACATCACACGACAGGCTCGTCCTGACGACCTGTCCTGAACGTTGCGGCATGGTCTGGGCAGTGGTGACGGCAAACGGGTTCGGGCGAAATGCTAGCGCGCGCTGTCGGATACGCGGTCAGCACACTAATCGGGGATCGAAAACGGAATTCCTGAAACCGGCTCTCAGGGTGCCTGATCCAGACCGATCGCATAGTGGTCGAGTGGCGGCAGGTCGTGCACGACCCCGGCATCCTGCAGGAATTTTTCAAAATTCCTGTAGCGGGCTTCGTCCAGGCGGGCTGGATGGCGCGCGAGGGCTGGCAGCGTCAGCGCATAGGCGCGACGGTTCAGGGTGTCGTCCAGATCGGGGTGATGCCGCAGCAGAAGCTGCCAGCTTTCGTCGGGATGGGCGGAGACATAGGCGGCCCCTTCCGACAGGGCCGCGACGAAGCGGCGGGTCAGATCCGTGCGCTCGCGGCCGCGACGGGTGACCACGATCAGATTGTCAAAGGGTGGCACACCGTAATCCTCGATGTTGAACCCGCGGGGTTGGACATGCTGCGCCTCGAGCGAAGGCGTCTCGAAATTGCGCAGCATGAGCTGCGCGTCGTCCTCGTTCGTGAGCAGAGCGGTTTCCAGCATCGCGCCGACATCCGTCAGCCGGACGTCGGTCAGAGACAGCCCGGCTGTCGAGAGCATGCGCTGCAGGATCGCCTTCATCTCGTCGGACGAGCGGACCTGCAGGCCGATGCGTCGGCCGCGCAGGTCGGCGATGGATGCGATGTCATGGCCGTGTCCGGTCAGGGTTTCCAGTGTCATGACCGGACCATCGATCAGGCTTGCGACACGAACTATGGGCAGACCGCGCTCGACCTGATGATAGAGCGAGATCTGATAGCCGATCGCGAAATCCGCGTCCCCCGCGGCCACGATCCGCACAGGCGTGTCGGGATCGGCGGGAGCGATCAGGTCGAGGTCGATGCCGCGTTTCCTGAACGCACCGATCTCGTCGGCCACGATCAGCGCGGCGTGGTCCGGATTGACGAACCAGTCCAGCACCACCGTGACATGATCCTGCGCACGGGCCGGCAGGGCCAGACATGCGATCAGAAGGCCTGCCAGCAGGCCCGTCGACCGAACTGGAAGGCGTCCCTTCACGAAAAGGCCGCCGCGCGCGCGTCCGCGTCTTCGGGCACGTGACCGGCATCGAGGACATGAGCCTGCATCGCCCGATAGGCGAGATCCGCCTGGCGGCGTTCGATCGCCCGCAGGATCGTCGCATGTTCCTGAAAAGACACCGCCATCGGCTGCGGCGATGCCATGCGCTGCGCCTGTGTATAGGGCAGCATGCGCCGACGCATCTGGCTGATCGTCTCGGCGAGGATCGTGTTGGCCGAGCCCGCGTGGATCAGGTTGTGGAATGTGGAATTGATGATGTCGAAGCCCGCGCGATTGCGGCGTGCGATGACATGCGCCATTTCCTCGTGCGTCTCGCGCAGCGTCCTGTGCGCATCGGCTGACATCCTCACTGCCGCGAGACGGGCGCTGGATGCCTCGAGATCGGCCAGGACCTCGAGCGTCTGCTCCATCGTTTCAGGCGCGAGCGACGCAACCAGCACGCCCTGACGCGCGCGGATCTCGACAGTGCCTGTGTGACTGAGCTGGCGCAGCGCCTCGCGGACCGGCGTTCTGGATACGCTGTAGCGGCCGGCGAGATCTTCCTCCTCGAGCCGCGCGCCCGGCGGGAAGACACCTTTGGCGATGTCGGCGAGCAGCCGGTCGCGGACCTGGGTGGCAAGTGTCGGGCGGGGGCTGCGTCGGCGCGGGGTCGCGGCTTCGGTGGTGTCAGTCATAGTTTCGCGACGATACCCTTCATCTCCGTATAATGCTCGAGGGCTGCGTGGCCCGCGGCCCTTCCCCAGCCGGACTGCTTGTAGCCGCCCATCGGAAAGGCCGGGTCGAAGAAATTGTGCGTGTTGATGCACACATTGCCCGCCTTGATCCGGCGCGCCATCAGATGCGCCGTCGACAGGTCGCGTGTCCAGACGCTGGCGTGCAGCCCGTAGGGCGTGTCGTTCGCAAGCCGCACCGCCATGTCCGCGTCCGAAAAACGCTGCACGCACAGGACCGGCCCGAAGATCTCCTCGCGCAGGAGGCGCGCGTGGGGTGCGACATCCGTCGCAATGGTCGGCGCGACGAAACAGCCGCCGGTACCAAGACGATGCCCCCCGGTGACATAGGCCGCGCCCTCCCGCGCGCCATCGTCGAGATGGGACAGGACGCGTCCGAGCTGGACGTCACTGACCAATGGGCCGAGCCTTGTTTCGGGATCGAGACCATGGCCGACCTTCAGTCCTTCCGCGATGCGGCGGATGCCATCCACCATGCGATCGTGAATTGCGTCATGGACGATCAGGCGCGAGCCCGCCGTGCAGATCTGGCCGCTGCTGAAGAAGATTGCACCGGCGACGCCCGCGATCGCCTGATCGAGATCGGCATCCGGCATGACGACCATCGGCGACTTGCCGCCGAGCTCGAGAAACACGCGTTTGAGATTGCCCGTCGCCGCCTGCACGATCGCCCGCCCGGTGACGGTCGAGCCCGTGAAGGACACCGCATCCACGCCATCGTGACCCGCCAGCGCCGCGCCGGCCGTTGCGCCGTATCCGGTCACGATGTTGACGACGCCGGGCGGGAAGCCCGCGCGCTCGATCAACGCGCCGAGACGCAGGGCCGTCAGCGACGTCTGCTCGGCAGGCTTGAGAACCACGGTGCATCCCGCGGCTAGTGCCGGCGCGATGCGCCAGATCGCGAGTTCCAGCGGGTAGTTCCATGGCACGATGACGCCGACCACGCCGACGGGCTCGCGCTCGGTATAGGCATGGAACGTGCCCGGCGGCAGAGAGACGGGGATCGTCTCGCCCTCGATCTTCGAGGCCCATCCGCTCATGTAATCGAGCATCGCAATCGAGCCCGGCAGGTCCACGATCTGGCATTCGAAAACGGGCCGCCCGGTGTCGAGCGCTTCGAGCTGCGCGAGCGGTCCGGCCTCGGCCTCGATCAGCTCCGCAAGACGCCGCAGAAGCCTGCCGCGCGCATGGCCGGGCATGGCGGGCCATGCGCCGGTCTCGAGTGCTGTGCGTGCCGCCGCGACCGCGTGGTCGATGTCGGGCGCGCCGGATGCCGGGATGGACGCGATGACCTGCCCGGTCGCGGGATCGACGACGGGAATGCGTTCGTCCGTCTCCGGCGCGCGCCAGACGCCGCCGATCAGGTTGGCATGCGTGCGCGCCAGATGTTCGCGCGCGGTCTCGTGCAGAACGGAGGACAGATCGATGGAGACTTGGTCAAACGTCACGATGGGGCTCCGGTCGGTCAGGCGGCGAGCGTGATGGCGAAATCGGCGAGCGGCCGGGACTGGCTGATGATGCCGTGCTTCAGGCAGAAATCCTGGAACGCGAGATAGCGCGCGCCATCCAGGGCTGCGGGATCGGCGGCGAGGCTTGCCAACGTGGTGTCCCAGGAGCGGGGCAAGGCTGGATTGTCCTGATCCGGATGAGCGGCACGCCATGTTGTCAGCACGCCCTGCGGGTCGGCGTGCAGGGCCGCCGTTGCCTCGCGCAGCGCCGCCAGAAAGGCCGGCAGGCGGGGATCGGCGGCGTTTCGCTTCGCCGCGATCAGGATCAGTTCGTCATAGGCCGGGACGCCGTGATCCTCGGGTGCGAACAGCAGCGGCGGCTTTCCCATGGTGTCGAGCTGCAGTGCCTCGACATTGCGGAATATCCCGATCGCCGCATCGACGCGTCCGCTGAGCAGTGCCTGCTGGGCCTGATAGTTGAGCTTGATGGCCTGGCAATCCGACAGCTGCACGCCTGCGGACGCCAGCATCGCGCGCATCAGATCTTCCTCGATCCCGGCTGACGGGAAGCCCACGATGCGACCCTTGAGATCGGCGAGGGTATGGATCGCGTCGCGATTGGTGACGTCGATCGTATTCATCGGCCGATCGATCAGCGATCCGATGCGCACCACCGGCAGTCCCTTTTCCACCAGCAGATTGATGTGCGTGCCGAGCGTCACGCCGAGATCGGCCTGCCCCGCGGCCACGAGGGCCGGCGGCGTCGACGGGTCGGCCGGCGCGATCAGCGTCACGTCCAGTCCGTGACGCGCAAATGCCCCGCTCTCCCGTGCGGCGAACAGGGCCGCGTGATTCACATTCTCGAGCCAGTCCAGCACCACGGTCAGCTTTTGCGCACGCGTTGCGGCCCGCACGGCCAGCGCCCCCAGCGCCGACGCACCGATCAACGCACAAGCGCCGGTCAGGACGGCCCGCCTGCCGATCACCGGCCATTCTCCGCCGCTGTCAGGGGGCGACCGTGCTCGACGCGCTCGGAGCGCGGCAGTCCGAGATGATCGCGCAATGTCTTTCCTTCATAACGTGTGCGGAACAGGCCACGCCGTTGCAGCTCGGGGATCACGAGATCCACGAAATCGCGCAGTCCGTCGGGATAGGTCGCCGGCATGAGATTGAAGCCATCCGCGGCACCGGCCTCGAAACGTCCCTGCAACTGATCGGCAATGGAACAGGCGTCGCCGCGGATGGCCCAATGGCCGTAACCGCCGGTCGCGACTTCGGTCGCAAGCTGCCGCAAGGTGAGATTCCGCGCCTTGGCGATCCCGATCATGGTGCGCAGATGGGTCGTGCCGCCTTCGGTCGTCAGATCGTCCGGCACGGGACCGTCAGGGTCGTATGATGAAAGATCGTGTCCGCCCATGCAGAATGTCAGCATCGACAGCGCCACGACCGGATCGGTCGCCTCGCTCAGCGCGCCGTGCTTGTCCTCGGCTTCCTGCATCGTGCGCCCGACGATCGTATAGACGCCGGGCATGATCTTGAGATGATCGGGGTTGCGGCCGAAAGCCGCCATCCTGCCCTTCACGTCGCGGTAAAAGGCCTGACCGCCCGCAAGATCGGGCTGTACGGCGTAGATCATCTCGGCGGTTTCGGCGGCCAGGGCGCGGCCGGGCTCCGATCCACCCGCCTGGATGAGCACGGGCCGCCCCTGCGGCGAGCGCGGAACGCATAATGGCCCACGCACATCGAAATGCGCGCCGTGATGATCGAGCACGCGCACCGTGTGAGGATCGAGAAACTGACCTGACGCGCGGTCCATGACGAAGCTGTCGTCGCTCCAGCCGTCCCAGAGAGCCTGCACCACATGGGCGAATTCGCGCGCACGTTCATAGCGTTGCGCATGAGGAACGACGGCATTGCCGAAATTCATGGCTTCGAGCGGATTGACGCCCGTCACCATGTTCCACCCGGCCCGCCCCCCGCTGAGCTGATCCAGCGAGAGAAAACGCCGGGCGACATAATAGGGCTGGTCGTATGTGGTGTTGCCCGTCGCCACCAGGCCGATCCGGTCGGTCGCCATGGCAATTGCCGGCATCAGCACCATCGGATCGAGGAACGTCGCACGATCGATGCGCGCCATGGCATCGGGCTTCATGTTCGGCAGGGCGGCGCCATCATAAAGAAACACCGCATCCATCAGGCCGCGTTCGGCAATGCGCGCGCAATCGATCCAGTAGGATACGTCGGTACCGTCATGCAGTGGCGCGCCGGGCAGCCGCCAGCTTGCGACATGATGACCGGTGCCGAACAGGAAGGCGCAGAGATGCATCTGCCGCGTGCGGGAAGACATGAACGCATCACCTCATGATCCGGACGTCGTGTATACGACCCCAATCGCAACCCGGGGAACCCGGTTCTGCATGGTGGCGTAAATGAGCGGAGTTTTCCAAGATAAAAATGTAAGCATCCGAAACGTTCTGACCTCAGAAAATGCTTGCGTGTCCGCATCGAGCGCGTAACGTGTATACATGGATCAAGCACTGGCTCCGGACCTGTCACGCATGGACGTCGCCTCTCCGGGGCTGGCGATCGACGGCCTCGGCCTGCGCCACGGCGCACGGGTCATTTTCCGGGACCTGTCGATGAGCATCGATGGCGGGACGTTCGTCGTGCTCCTCGGCGCGAGCGGCGTCGGCAAGAGCAGCCTGCTCAAGATCGTCGCCGGCCTGAGCCGCCCGAGCCAGGGCACCGTGCGGGCAACCGACGGAAAGCCGCTGGCCGGACGGATCGCCTACATGGGCCAGCAGGACCTGCTGTATCCATGGCTGAACGTGATCGAGAATGTCATGCTGGGTGCACGGTTGCGCGGCCAGCGCCGCGACCGCGATCGCGCATCGTACCTTCTGGGCCGCGTGGGGCTGGCGGAACGCGCACAGGCCCTGCCCTCGGAACTGTCGGGCGGCATGCGCCAACGCGCTGCGATCGCGCGCACGCTTTATGAAGACCGCCCGTTCGTCCTGATGGACGAGCCGTTTTCGGCACTCGACACGTTCACGCGCGCACAGGTCCAGGATCTGGCGGCGGAACTGCTGGTCGGGAAAACAGCCCTGCTCATCACGCATGATCCGCTCGAAGCCTGCCGGCTCGGCCATCACCTCGTCCTGCTGTCGGGCGCACCGGCAACACTCAGTGCACCGATCACGGTGCGCGGGACCACGCCGCGACCGGCGGACGATCCCGACCTGCTGCACACACAGGGGCATCTGATGCGCCTGCTGACCGAGGCGCATGAATCATGAGGGGCGCATCCGCCATCCTGCGTCCGCTGATCACGATCGCTGTGCTTGTCGGCATATGGGCGGCTGTTGCGCGCTATGCCGCGATCCCGGCCTATCTCCTGCCCTCGCCGGAGTCGGTCGCCACGGCCCTGTGGCACAACCGCCTGGTGCTGTTGCAGAACGCCGGCACGACGCTGGCGGAAACGCTGTCGGGGCTTGGGATCGGCACCGTGCTCGGCGCGCTCATCGCGCTCCTGATCGTGTTCTCTCCTGTTGCGGAACGCTGGCTGATGCCGCTCATCCTGTTAAGCCAGGCGGTTCCGGTCTTCGCGCTCGCCCCGCTGCTTGTGCTGTGGTTCGGCTTCGGCATGGCCTCGAAAGTCGTCATGTCGGTGCTCATCATCTTCTTCCCGATCACGGCGGCCTTTTCCGGCGGGTTGCGCCGGGTCGATCGCGGCTGGCTCGATCTTGCGCGCACGATGGGTGCGAGCCCGCTGTCGATGCTGCGGCATGTGCGGCTGATGGGTGCGTTGCCGGCTTTCGGCTCCGGGCTTCTGGTCGCTACCGCAATCGCGCCGATCGGGGCCGTGGTGGGCGAATGGGTCGGCGCATCGGCGGGACTGGGCTATGTCATGCTCAACGCCAACGCGCGGATCGAGACCGATCTCATGTTCGCGGCCCTGATCGTGCTCGCCGCCATGACGATGCTGCTATGGGCCCTTGTCGACTGGGTCCTGCATCGCATCCTGTTCTGGGCTCCCGACACGACGCGGTCGGCATGAGCACGTTCGAGACATTGTCGCTTGAGATCAACGGTCTTCAGGCCATAAGCCATGTCCGGCCCGGATCCGGCACGCCTCTCGTGCTGGTGCATGGCATCGGCCCCGGAACGGACGGGTTCGCCAATTTCGGCCCGATCCTCGACCGTCTGGCACCCGGACATCCCCTCTTCGTGCTCGATCTGATCGGGTTCGGCGCCTCATGGAACAATGCCGTTCCGGCACGGTTCGATGCCGACCTTTGGACGCGCCAGATCGAAGCGGTGCTCGACCGGATCAGACAGCCGGCGATCCTCCTCGGCAATTCCGTCGGCGGCGCATTGTCGATGCGGGTTGCGTGCCGCGCACGCACCCTGCATGGCGTCGTGGCGCTCGGCGCCCCGCTGGCAGGCGACGCACCGACAGCCGAGCTTGCCGC
The DNA here is from genome assembly GCF_000963885.1 of Tanticharoenia sakaeratensis NBRC 103193. Classification (GTDB taxonomy): domain Bacteria; phylum Pseudomonadota; class Alphaproteobacteria; order Acetobacterales; family Acetobacteraceae; genus Tanticharoenia; species Tanticharoenia sakaeratensis. The sequence continues at coordinate 66,378 of NZ_BALE01000021.1, read as the reverse complement.
GTTCTGGCGCGCGCCGGCTGACAAAGCAGCCATGGCCGCGTGCATGGCGCCGATGGCGGCCACTATCTCGACGCCGGACCCGGCTATCGTGGCCCAGCGCTGGGCGGCTTTCGATCGCCCGGGCTATCCGGCCTGGTTCGCGGAAGCTCTGGCCGATCCCTCACGTGCCCTGCGCAGCGTGCGCCTGTCGCCGGCCGATGCGGCAAGCCTGTCACATCCGGCGCATGTCCTGCATGGCCGCGAGGACCGCGCCTGCCCGGCCAAACCGATCGCCCGACTTGCGGTCGATCATATGCCGAACGCGACACTCTGCGTGTTCGCCGGGTGCGGACACCACGTCATCATGACGCATGCCAACGAGACGCTGATGGCGGTGGACCGCCTCCTGAAAGGAATATCGGCATGAAGACCTTCATACGGTGCGGTCGCCTTTACGACAGCGCCACGGATGCCGTCCTGACCGACCAGACCTTGGTGCTCGAGGGCGAGCGGATCGTCCATGCCGGTCCCGCATCCGAAGGACCACAGCCCGAGCCCGGCGAGACGGTCGTGGATTATGGCCGTTATCTCGTGATGCCCGGCCTGAGCGACATGCATACGCACCTGTCCTACGGGCAGGCCCGCTCGGAAGAGGAAGTAGACCTTTACGGCTCGCTCGAATACCGGGCGATCCGCGCGGTCTCGGCAGGCCATCGGATGCTGCGGGCCGGCTACACTGCCCTGATGGACCCGGCCTGCGCGGGCCTGACGATCCCCGCCCTGCGCGATGCCGTGTTCACCGGCCTGATGGAAGGCCCCCGCATCACGGCAGCAGGACGCGCGATCACTTCGCGGCAGGGGCTCTACGACTATTTCCCGAGCTGGGTCGGCTGCCCACCGGTCTCCACCGGCGAACTCGTGACCTCCCTGCCGGAGGCGATCGAAACCATTCGCCGGCAGACGAAAGACGGCGTCGACGTCATCAAGCTTGCGATGGATGGCATCCAGGGCGGCAATTCCGGCGGTCTGTATGCCGCCTTCACCCAGGACGAGACGACCGCCATGGTGCGCGAGGCCAAGCGCATTGGCCGCCGCGTCGTCGTGCATGCGCGCGGGGCGGAAGGCGCGCTCTATGCCGCCCGGGCCGGCGTGGACATCATCTATCACGCGTCGCGGATCAGCGACGAGGCGATCCGGGCCGCCGCCGGCGAAGGATGCTCGATCTGCCCGTCGCTGCTGCTGCTGACGAACAACATCCAGTATGCCCGCCCCGATGATCCGTCCTACGACTGGTGGCCGAACGTCCAGCGCCGGGAGCTGACGGACGCGTCCGATGCCCTGCGAAGGGCCTATGATGCGAAGGTGCCGTTTCTCGTCGGCTCCGAGACCGGATTTGCCATAACACCCTATGGCGAGTGGTCCACGCGCGAACTCGTCCTGATGGCGCGTTTCCTCGACATCCCGGCGGAGAAGGTCATGCGCATGACGCTGCACGACAATCGCCGCCTCCTGCGCGGCGGGCGGGAGTTCGACGCCCTGTCCGCAGGCAAGTTCGCCGATTTCGTGGTGTTCGACGGCGATCCCTTCGCGCGGATCGAGGACATCGAGGACAAGCATCGCTTCATCGATGTCTGGAAAGGCGGCCGCAAGGTCACGCTGCCGCATCTCCCACCGGAAATGCCGCGCCATCCGAATGAGGATTCGCAAGGATACTGGAACCGCCTCTACAGCCGCGAGACCGTGGCCGGCGCGCCGTCCCTCAGCGCCGAGACCCTGCTCGAAGGCCTTCCGAAACGTAACCCCACCACGCGAGGTGCCGCATGAGCGCTACATTGAACGCCGAAGCGATCGACCGCTATCGTTTCCCAGCCGCCGACTGCAGCCGCATTCCCTACGGCATGTATCGCGACCCCGATATCTATGCCCTGGAGCAGGAACGGATCTTTCGCGGCCCCATCTGGAATTTCCTCGCGCTGGAAGACGAGATTCCGAACCCCGGAGACTTCCGACTGGTCGAGGTCGGCGATACGCCCGTCATCGTGGATCGTGCGCGCGACGGCAGCCTGCATGCCATGGTCAACCGGTGCAGCCATCGCGGCTCGATCGTGCAGCGCGCCACCCACGGCAATGCGAAGACGCATGTCTGCTGCTACCATCAATGGTCGTTCGACCTGACCGGCAATCTGGTCGGCGTGCCGTTCCAGAAGGGCGTCAAGGGTGTAGGCGGCCTGCCCGCAGATTTCGACAAATCGTGCCATGCCTTGCGCAAGCTCAGGGTCGAATCCCTCAACGGCGCGATTTTCGGCACGTTTTCCGACGACACCCCACCGTTGCGGGAGTATCTCGGCCCGGTCTTCACCCATCAGGTCGAGCGCCTGTTCAATCGGAAGCTGCGCATCCTCGGCTACCAGCGCCAGCGTATCTTCGGGAACTGGAAGCTCTATACGGACAATCTGCGCGACCCCAATCATGGCGGCCTGCTGCATATGTTCCAGATCACATTCGGCATCGCCCGGCTGAACGCAACCGGGGGCGCGAAACTCGATGCGGACGGGAAGCACAATCTGTCCTGGGCCGCGCAGGGCGGTCGCGCCGGAAATGCCGAAGATCCGGGCAAAGACTACGGCGATACCGGGCGCGGCGACATGAACATCAAGCTGCGCGATCCTTCCCTGCTGCGATACCACAAGGAATTTCCGGACGATCTGACACTCGCCGTGACCTCCCTGTTTGCCAACGCAGCCCTGCAGCAGATCGGCAACACGCTCGCCGTGCGTCAGATCCGCACGCGTTCCGCGGACGAATTCGAGATCGTCTCGACGTTTTTCGGTTACGAGGACGACGACGAGGCGATGCAGCGCCACCGTCTGCGCAAGGCCAATCTCGCAGGTCCCGCAGGCCTCGTCTCCATGGAGGACGGTGAGGCCGTCGAACTGGTGCACCGCGCGATCGTCCGGGATGGCCAGGATCATTCCGTCGTGGAATTCGGCGGTCGCGGCCCGGTGCGCGATCAGGAGAACCTTATCAGCGACGTGCCGATGCGGGGGTTCTGGATGTATTATTGCAAGCTGATGGGTATTCCCACGGGGGAGACAGCGTCGTGAGCACCATCACTCCGGAACTCTACGTCCGCGTTCAGTCTTTTTTCGAGGAATATGGACGCCTGCTCGACGAGGACAGGCTCGAGACATGGGTCGAGCTGTTCACCGAGGATGCTCGATATGAGATCGTCAGCCGCGAGAACCACGAGCAGGGCCTGCCGCTGTCCCTGATGCTGTGCGACAGCCGCGACATGTTGCATGATCGCATCTATTCCCTGCGCGAAGCCAATATCTACAACATCCATACTGACTGCCACGTCATCGGCACCGCGCGCATCCTGCACGAGAACGGCGTATTGTCGGCTGTCGCGCCCTATTCGCTGTTCCAGTCGACGCAGGAAGGCGAGACGCGGTTATTCAGCGTTGGACGATACCACCTCACATTCGCCGAAACGGGCGGCAGGCTTTCGATTTCGCGCCTGCGCGTCGTTACCGATACGGGCGCGATCCTCACATTGCTGGCGACACCGATCTGATGCCGGGTCCGTCCATGCTGATGGTGCCGGGTCTGGCGCCACCTGTTTCGCATTATGCCCATGCCGTGACAGGCGCGGGCCAGATCTTCGTCTCAGGACTTCTGGCGCTGGACGAACAGGGTGCGCTGGTCGGACGCGATGACGCGGGTGCACAGGCCGCCTTCATCTTCGCGACGTTGGCGAAAATCCTCGAACAGGCCGGCGCGCGTCTCGAAGACGTCGTGAAGCTGTCCCTGTTCGTGACCGACCTTGCGGATCGCGGGGCGATCGATGCCGCGCGCCGACAGGCGTTCGGCACATGGAAACCGGCAAGCACGCTGGTTGCGGTCGCAGGACTGATCGGCGACGGAACGCTCGTCGAGATTGACGCCATCGCCTGCCTGCCCGCGCAGACCGATACGAGACAGGAGCCCAAATCATGACCAGCATTCAATATCCTCTGGCCGTGGGCCCGTTTCAGACACGCGTGATCGAGGCCGGCAGCGGGCCGGTCGTCGTGTTCCTCCATGGTCTGGGCGCGCGCGCCGATCGCTGGCGCGCGACTGTCGAGCGGATCGCGAGCCAGGGACGGCGCGCGATCGCATTCGACCTTCCGGGTCATGGCCTGGCAAGCCGGAACGCGGACAATCCGGCAACCGTGCCGGAGATCGCGCAGTTCGTCCTCCAGACGCTGGACACGCTCGGCGTGACGCGCGCGGTTCTGGTCGGAACGTCTCTGGGTGCGCACATCGCCGCGTTCGCCGCGACACTGGCGCCCGAGCGCGTGCCCGGTCTGTGCCTCGTCGGTGCCTTGGGCATCGTGCCGATCGAACAGATTGTCGCCGAGACGATTGCACGCAATGTGTGCGCCCAGGACCGCGCCCTGTTCGCCGGCAAGCTCCGCTTCGTACTGCACGATCCGGACAGTGTCACGGAGGCCATGATCGAGGAGGAGTGGCGCTGCAACACCCTGCCCGGCACGGTCGAGGGATTTGCCCGGATCGGGGATTATCTGGTCAACGGGATTGCCGCCGATTACGTCGCCGAGCGGATCCGCGCACAGTTCAGCCCGGCCGACCTTCTCGTCATCTGGGGAGCGGAAGACAAGGCTGTTCCGCTGTCCGTCGGGCACGCCTGTGAGGCGGCACTGGGCAATCCCGAATTCGTTGTCATCGAAAATTCCAACCACGTGCCGTATGGCGAGCAGCCGGGCGCATTTGATGCCGCTCTCCTGCCATTCCTGGCGCGGCTCGAATGAACCGCGCCGCCGATTGCGCCTTACGGCAGCAGGGCAACGCGGCCATGCACATGTCCGCGCTCCGTCAGCGCAAGCCCCTCTTCGAAGGCATCGAGCGGCAGGCGCTGTGCGATCGGCGAGCGCAGCAGGCCGCGCGCATACAGCGCCACTGCGTCGTGAAGATCCTGCAGGGTCGAACCGACGGAGCCCATGACGGCGATTTCCCGCACGATCAGCGCAACCGGATGCACGACATAGTCGTCGCCGGTATAGCCGATCAGGACCAGACGCCCGCGTCGCCGCAACACCTCGGTTGCGATCCGCATCGTCGCCTCCCGCCCGACCAGCTCGAAGGCCGCATCGACACCCTCCCCCGTGATTTCCGTCACACGGGCAAGGACATTTTCAGACGCGGCGTCGATGACCGCCTCGGCACCCAGTTCGGTTGCAAGTGCCAGGCTCTGCGCCCCGAGGCCGACGGCAATGACGCGGGCGCCCGCCGCGCGCGCCACCTGAACGATCGCAAGTCCGACCCCGCCGGCGCCATTGACCAGAACCCAGTCACCGGTCCTGATCCGGGCCAGACCGCAGGCATGAACCGCCGTCGATCCGGCACATCCCAGAGGGGCCGCCTCGGCCAGATCGGCGGCAGCGGGAAGCGTCACCGCATTGGCGGCCGGCACAACGATGTATTCGGCATAACCGCCATCTGCCGAAAAACCCGGCTGTGCTACGGGCGTCGGGCAGAGCTGCGTCTCCCCGCTCCGGCAATATCGGCAATGACCGCATCCCTGATAATAATAAACGACGGCTTTTTCCCCGAGCCGATCCTGCGAAACGCCCTCTCCTGCCTGGTCCACGATGCCCGCGATTTCGTGTCCGACGGTGAAATCGCGCGCGCCCAGATCGAGGCCGCCGTCACGCAGGTGCAGTTCGGTTCGACAGATGCCACACGCGCCGATCCGGATCCGCACTTCGCCAGGTCCGGCCTGCGGAATGGAGACGGCCTTCAGGACGAACGGCGCTCGCGGCTCCAGAAGGCGGACGGCGCGCATGGTGCCGGCGTTGGTCATCATGGTTTTCTCCAACAGCGAACCAGCGACATGCCGGCGCATACCGCGCAATCATGTCAGGATCGAACCGTTCTGGGAATTCGTCTTATCCAGTCAGGAGGTTGAACGTGAACAGGAAAATGCATCTTGGTCTCTTCGTGCTCAACACGGGGCATCATGTCTCCGCCTGGCGCGATCCCGATACCGCCGTCGAACCAGCTACGACGCTCCGGTCACTGACGCACACCGCACGCGTTGCGGAGCGTGGTCTTTTCGACACGGTGTTTTTTGCGGAGTCTGCCGGTCTTCCGGATCTCGACTTCGAGACGATGTCGAAAAGCGGGCGCGGCGTCTTCATTGAGGAGCCTCTGACATCGGCTGCAGCGGTCGCGGCCGTGACGAGCCGGATCGGCATCGTGGTCACACAGAACACGACCTACGATCATCCCTATCACGTCGCACGACGCGTGCTCTCCCTCGACCATCTTTCCGGCGGACGCGTCGGCTGTAATCTCGTGACGGGCGTCTCCGACGTGGAAGCACGCAATTTCGGTTTTGATGGCATCCCCGATCACGCCTGGCGCTATCGCAAGGCGGAGGAATTCTGCGACGTGGTCATGCGTCTGTGGCGCAGCTGGCCAGAAGGATCGGTGCGACCCGACAAGGCAACGGGACGCCTCTTCGATCCCGATAAGGCATGCGCGCTCGATCATCGGGGCGAATTCTTCAAGGTCATGGGGCCAATGAACCTGCCGCCGTCGCCACAGGGTGCACCGGTTCTGGTGCAGGCCGGCGGATCGCCCGCAGGCCGCGCTCTCGCGGCGCGCTATGCGGAAATGATCTATACGGTTCAGAACGACCTCGATGCGGCCTGTGCATTTTACCGAGACGTAAAGGCGCGGGTCACGGGCTTCGGACGTGACCCGGCATCTCTCAAGGTCATGCCGGGTCTGTCCCCGGTCATCGGACGCACGCGCGCCGAGGCGCAGGAGCGCGACGTGCAACTGAAAGCGCTGACCGACCCGGCCCTGGGGCTCGGCTTCCTGCAGAACTGGATCGGCAACGACGTCGATCTTGCCTCCTTCGATCTCGATCAGCCCCTGCCGCAGACGCTGCAGACCCGCTTCGGGACCGCATCGCTCCAGGTGCTTCTGGAAGCGAGCCGCACCATGACCTTGCGTGAACTGGCGCAATATGCGGCAGGCGGAAGAGGCCATCTGAGAGTCGTCGGAACCGCGGTCGACGTGGCCGACGAAATGGAAGCCCGGTTCCGCGCAGGAGCCGCAGACGGGTTCAACATCATGCCCGCCACGATCCCCGGCGGGATCGAGGATTTCGTGGATCAGGTCGTGCCGCTTCTGCAGGCGCGCGGGCTGTTTCGCACGGCTTATGAAGGATCGACCCTGCGCGGCCATCTTGTCGACTGACGGGAGCATGTTCAAGGGAGCGATGTGTCTGCCGGTTGCCCAGGCCTGCGGGTTCCGCCAGCTTTATATGGGAAGCCGTGCTGACGCAGCACGGGGGCAGATGGCTGCATTCCCGCAAGCCTCAAATTATTTCCGTTGATTATCAGACACAGGCGATGGGCACTGCGTTTGAAATGAAGCAGTGCCTGCCCGATCTTCGTGTGTGGAAGCTGCAGCTTCCATACAGGCATGTTGCACTCGTCGTCACGAAAGTATGAAACGCGCCGCAAGCCCTTCTCCGGATACCGATCGAATTCCCGTATGGACACTACGGATCTGGAGGAATGCCAATATAACTTTGCCACACGACCCTGACTGCCTTTGTGACATGTCAGGCTTTCTGACTATTCCTTCTCAGTACTTTATGATCTGCCTTTAGGCGATCTTTCCGGGTCCTCTTATGGCAAGGTCGAATACAATCTTCCGACCAGAAGCCCGATTCCTCCTGCAACAGCGACATCACTCGGTGGCTGAGGTCGCTGGGCAGTCCAGAACTGCCCAGTCTGGCGTCTCGTTACGCTGCCATGTGCCACTGCATCATGGACGGCAGGTTCGGCACGATCAGCTCGGCCTGGGGCGAGACATGCTGCGTATGGTCTTCCGCGGGCGTCGTCGATGACTGACGGCCGGAGAACAGGTACGCAATAAGCAGCATCGCGACCGCAAGGATCGTAACCCCTGCGATCATATGTCCTCTACGCATGGTGAACTCCCACCGCTCAGTCGGCTACGGGCCCTTCGTCATCATCGTCCGGCTCCGGCGGCTCAACCGGCTCGTCGACATCCGGATAATCCAGCGGATCGACCTCCTCGCCATCCGGCTCCATCACTGGCGGCGGCACTTCAATCGGCGCTGGAGGCGGTGGCGGCTCGGTCGGCGGATCGGGGGGGGCAGGCGGATGTCCGGGCAGGTCAGGCTCATGATCATCTGCCGAAGCGCGATGCTGTGTGAAGCGGGCGTCTTCCATGGTTCGCCTCCATTTCCTGACCCGAGATAATGCGCGGTGACGAACCAGGTTCCTCATCCGCGGCACCTCGTTTGGACAAATCAAAACGTGTCAGCGGGTGAGAATTTGATCGTCCTGTCCGACATCAGCAGGCACACCGTGACCGCCGAGCAGAACATGGTCGGACACGCGTTCGTGTGCGGCTTTCCGTAACCCGGCCCGGGAGATTACAGGAGGGCCATTTCCGCATTGTGCCGATCAAACGCGCTCCTGAACGGATCGTGAGCCCGATGGCCCGTCCCGATGGTCGGCATCTGGAATTCGGCGCGCCCTGTCTGGACGGCTGAAAGCAGGGATCCGGCCCGGAGCGGACATCGTCCCTCTCGATCGCATGACGATCCGCATCCGCCACAAGACGACAGAAGCCGCCAAACACAAGGCGGAGGACGCCGTCAGAACCGCGAAATGTCTGACCGGACGCTAGTACACATGCGCGTTATTCGTGTCCTTGTCCTAGCGAGTGGTGTCAGCGGCCGTTAGGGTCGAACGATGTCGGACAGCATTCCATCAACACGCCATTCCGGGCCGGCTTTTGGCCGGCGACGCCTCATGCAGGGCTCCGCCCTCGCCGCGGCCGTCGCGCAGACAGGCCTCGTGCAGGCGGCACCCCCTGATCCTGACGCCGCGCGGGACGCCCTGACGGGCAGTTTTTCCATCGTTATCAACAGTGCCCCACACCAGATGACGGTTGATACGCGTGTGACGCTGCTGGACCTGCTCCGGGAGCGCCTGATGCTCACAGGCACCAAGAAGGGGTGTGACCATGGCCAATGCGGAGCCTGCACCGTGCTGGTCAACGGGCGTCGCGTGCTGTCCTGTCTCAGCCTTGCGGTCATGCACGACGGCGATCACGTCACGACAGTCGAAGGGCTGGCCGAGGGCCACGGGCCGGACGCCAAGTTGCATCCGATGCAGGCAGCCTTTCTGGAACACGATGGCTTCCAATGCGGATACTGCACGCCGGGACAGATCTGCTCGGCGGTCGGGATGCTGGACGAGTGGCGAAACGGCGCACCGAGCCTCGTGACAGACGATCTGTCGGCCCATCCGGAACTGTCCCCGGCCGAGCTTCATGAACGGATGTCAGGCAACATCTGCAGGTGCAGTGCCTATCCGAACATTGCCGAAGCGATCCTGGCCGTATCGCGGGAGGGGGCATGAAGTCCTTTTCCTACATGCGGGCGCGGGACGTCACCGAGGCGACGCGTGCGGCGCAGCGCCCGGGCTCCAAGGTGATCGCCGGGGGCACGAACCTGCTCGACCTTGCGAAACTTTCGATCGAAAGGCCCTCCGCCCTGATCGACGTCAATCGCATTCCGGGCCTGAAAGAGATCCGCAGGCTGCCTGATGGCGGTGTCCGGATCGGGGCGCTCGTCACCAATGCCGACCTCGCGGCGCATCCGCTGATCCGGGAGCATTATCCGTTGCTGTCCCGCGCGATTCTGGCTGGGGCATCCGGCCAGATCCGCAACATGGCGACGACGGGCGGAAATCTCCTGCAGCGGACACGATGCGTCCAGTTCTACGATACGTCCGATCGCTGCAACAAGCGCGCGCCCGGGAGCGGGTGTGGTGCGCTTGATGGTGCGAACCGGATGAACGCCATCGTCGGCGGCAGCGCGTCCTGCATTGCCGTGCATCCGTCGGACATGGCGGTCGCAATGCGGATCCTCGATGCGGTCGTCGAGACCACAGACGCACACGGTGCGCATCGCCGCATACCGATCGACGATTTCTACGTGCTGCCCGATGCGGCGCCGCAACATGAAACCGTACTGACGCCGGGGGAGATGATCACCGGCGTTTCGCTGCCCGCGCCGCCACAGGGCATGCAGAGCTATCGCAAGGTGCGCGATCGGGCGAGCTATGCGTTCGCGCTCGTATCGGTCGGCGCGATCGCGGCTGTCGAGGAAGGACATTTCACACGCGTGCGCTTTGCGTTCGGGGGGATTGCGCCCAAGCCGTGGCGCATCGAGGCCGCCGAGGCAGCGCTGCGTGGAAAGCCGCGCAATGCGCAAGCAATCTCGACCGCGTGCGATATCGCTCTCGCCGGCGCCGCGGGGCATGGCGACAACGATTTCAAGATCGCGCTCGCCCATCGCACCCTGATCGCCGTTCTGGGAGCCTGACCGCCATGCCGCAAGCACCAGACGCGCTCCTGCCCGCACCGGAACTCAGCGCGCCGATCGGGCCCGGCAACGTCCGTCGTGAAGGCCATTCGAAGGTCACGGGGAATGCCCTCTATTCCGTCGAATATCAGCCTGACCAGATCGGTGCGACCGAACCGATCCTGTATGGGGCTGCCGTTCTGTCGACCATCGCGCGCGGCCGCATCGCCGCCATCGATACGAAGAACGCGCAGGCCATGCCCGGCGTCCGGCTCGTCCTGACGGCTGACAACGTTCCAAGACAGTCGCCTTGGGGGCCATTGAACGCGCCTGTCCGTTTCGCGCGCAGCCAGCCGGTCTTTTTTGACCGCACCGTGCGTTACTTCGGCGAACCCGTGGCATTTGTCGTGGCGGATACATTCGAAAACGCCACGGCGGCAGCGGATCTTGTCTCGGTACGCTATGAGCCTCTCGATGCCAGTATCGTCCTGAAAGAGAGCGGCGGCATCAATCCCGCTCCATTGCATGGCGGCAAATCGGCTGACAGCCGGACCGGCAATTTCGATGAGGCCTTCGCGCAGTCGCCGCATCAGATCGACGTCCGTTACGATACGCCGTATCAGAATCACGCGGCGATGGAGCTTCAGGGCAGCCTTGCGCATTGGAAGGACGGCAAGCTCACCGTCTATGCACCGGCCCAGATCCCTGATGCGATGCAGGAGGGTCTCGCGGCGACTTTCGGCCTGCCGAAAGACCGGGTCCGCGTGGTCGCCCGCCTGATCGGCGGCGGATTTGGCGGGAAGCTGCCTTACTTTTCGGATTCGGTCGCGTGTGCGATCGCCAGCCGGATCCTGAAGCAGCCGGTCAAGTTCTCGTTCACGCGGCAGCAGATGTTCACCGCGACCACCCATCGTCCCGCCGTTCTGCATCATGTGCGCATCGGGGTCGGCGCAGATGGGCATATCCATGCCCTGGCGCATGACGTCGTGTCGCAGACGGCATCGTTCGACAATTATCTCGATGGGGACACGATGGGTGCGAAGGGCCTTTATCGTGCGGATGCCATCCAAACCACGCAGCGCATTGCACGCCTCGACCTGCCGCGGTCTGATTCCATGCGTTCGCCGGGGGACGCGTCGGGCACGCTTGCCCTGGAAAGTGGGATCGATGAAGCCGCGCGGCTCTGCGGGCTTGATCCAGTCGAGTTTCGTCTGAGGAACGATACTCAGATCAATCCGAGCACGGGTCAGCCCTTCAGCAGCCGCCATCTTGCGGAATGTCTGCGGCAGGGCGCAGAGAAGTTCGGCTGGTCGACCCGCAGGAAGCGGCGTGAAGGCGAGTGGCTGATCGGATACGGGGTTGCCGCTGCGATGCGCGACAACATGCTGCGGCCATCGAGCGCGGAGGTCACACTGGCTCCTGACGGCGTCCTCGTGGCGCGGCTGGCGATGACCGATCCCGGCACCGGCAGCATTACGGTCCTGTCGCAGATCGCATCCGAGGCGATGGGGATTCCACTCGATCGCGTCACGGTCTTGATCGGTGATACCGATTTTCCACCGACTGCCGGTTCGGGTGGGTCATTCGGTGCGGAAAGCGCCGGTTCAGCCCTTTATGAAGCGTGCGTAGCACTTCGGGGGGCGTTGCAGTCCAAAGCCGAGGTTGCGGCCGGAACGCATTTGCACTTTGCCGATGGCGCGCTGATCGCAGGTGATCGCCGTTATCCGCTTGGCCGCCTCGTGGGCGCAGCGGGGCTGACGGTACAGGGCCATACGGCGCCCGGCATGGAAGCCAAGCGCTATGCCGAAGCGACGTTCGGCGCCCATTTCGTCGAAGTCGCGGTCAATGCCGTAACGGGAGAGATGCGTTGTCGCAGGATGCTGGGCGCGTTTGCCGCCGGGCGCATCCTGAACGCGCGCACGGCACGATCACAGGCGTTGGGTGGCATGATCTGGGGCCTGTCTTCGGCCCTGATCGAGGGCAATGTCGTCGATCCACGCGGTCAGTTCGTCATGCGTGATCTTGCAAATTATCATGTACCGATCATGGCCGATGTCGGCGCAATCGACGTCATGCTGCTGCCGGAAATCGAACCTGTCGCCAATCCGATCGGCATCAAGGGGATCGGGGAAGTCGGGATCAACGGCGCCGGCGCAGCCATCGCGAATGCGATTTTCGACGCTTGCGGCGTGCGGGTGCGCAGCTTTCCGATAACACTGGACAAGTTGTTGCCAGGATTGCCAACTCTCACATGAGAGCTGCCGGGAGATTCCCATGACGAAGATAACCCGTATCGCATCTGCCATCGCGCTCCTGATGCTCGCCGCGTGCAGCGCCCCCGCCGACAGGACGATCGCCGATCATGGCACGCGCGAGCCCAATCCGAACGGCCCGACGCCACCCCCTGCCGTGCGGGTGCCGTAAGGCCGGTCAGTCTCCAAAATTCAACGCTCCCGACCGCAGCATGGCATTGCAGAGATCGTTGGCCGCGAATACTTCCGGCCTGACAAAAGCGCTCCCGGGACGATCCTGCGCCGGACTAACGGGTTACTTTTGTCACCGGTGGAAGATTGAATTGGCACAGGCCTAGACAAGACAGGCGACCCTCAGGACAAGGGGCACCAGCCTTGCGGATATGAAGGGCATGGAGGCCTCCGGCCACATGAGAAGCCACGCGGGTGCAAACGCGTAAGGGCGCCTTCGATTTCAGCTCGAACAGGCAGGTACTGCAGGACGGTTCATATCGAGATGAAGCGCCGGCCTGAGCTGTCAGCGCGGGACTTCGCTCAGACTTTCATAACGTGTCGGCAAGAGTCTCGAACAGGCTTTCCGCCAGAGCCGCACCATTGCAACATGCCGACTCGTGTCGTTCGGCCGATATGACATGCATGGCCTCCAACGACGCGATGACTTCCGACATATTATCAGGAATAAAAGGAAAAGACAGCGTCATCCTTTTGTCTGCTGTCATCTGAGAGGATTTCGGAAAAGGTGTCTGCTCGGGTTCCGGCGAGCGCCTCGACGGCATGCGGTGTCAGCTGTCGCTATCATTGCCCCCGATACGAAGACGCAATCGGGAAAAGGCCTTTTGTCAGACCCATATGGCCGTGAACGCGACGATGCTCTCCGGCATGACACATCAAAGTTTCTCTTCCCGGAACGATCTGCTTGCAAGGCCGGAATAATGCAATGATATTGAGCAGATGTTGCGCCGCTCACGTTCCAGCATGATCACTCCGGTCATAGACCGGCGCACCACCCTGACTGGACTTGCAGCAGCGTCGCTTGCAGGATGCAAACCAAGGAGCCAAGGCCGACTTCATAGGCTCCGCCTTCAGTTCGGCTGGGTGCCGAATGTGGAGTATGCAGGCGAATGGGTCGCGTTCGATCAGCACCTTTTCGAACGGCAGGGCGTTTTGGTCGAATGGTTCCCAGGGGGGCCGAACGCGCTTGCCACGTCGATCATGCTGGCCGCGGGCGAGGCGGAACTGGGGTATGTCAGCTGGCTGCCGTTTCTCGAAGCCGTGGCGCGCGGCAATGATCAGATGCTCATAGCCGCTGTGTTTCCACGCAATGCGCTCGGCATCATTTCGCTTGCGCGACATCCCGTCACCCGGGCATCGGATCTTCTCGATGCGCGCATCCTGACACCCGGGCCGCCCGAGGCGATCGCCGTCAATGCCACCCTCGCGATGGCAGGCCTGCCTCAACGCTGGACGCAGCTTGCGGCCGGGTTTTCGCCCCAGCCTCTGCTGGACGGCGATGGTGATGCCTATATCGGCTTCGATACGAACCAGACTCTCATCCTCGAACGGCAGGGCCTGGTCAAGAACCGGGATTTCTTCTTCTCGGCGTTCGACGATATCGGTTTCCGTAGCTACGCCGCGCTGCTGGCGACCACCCGGGAGATGCTCGTCCACAGGCGCCAGGATCTGATCGCATACCTGCGCGGTCTCATGACCGGCTGGGCCCTGAACGCACGCCAACCGACGCTCGCGCCGCGTCTGGCTGTGGAACGATACGGTGCCGATCTCGGCCTCGACCCGGCCCAGCAGCTCGGCCAGAATCTCATGCAGATTCCACTCACGCGCTATCCCGACCACCCGGGTCGCCCGCGGCTGGCGCTTGACCGGGCACTGATGGAAGGGCCGATGTATGCAGGCGCGCGCGCTGCAGGCCACAAGGCCCTTCCTCCGGTTGACCGACTTGCCGATTTCTCGATCGTTTATGAGGCCGCCGCCGGGCTGCCACGGGAGTATCTCTGATCATGGCAGAAATGTTCGATCTTCTGGTGACGGGTGGCGACATCGTGACGATGGACGATGCCGGCCGGGTCATTCGGGATGGCGCAGTCGGCATCAGCGGCAATCGGATTGCCTGGATCGGCACCGCCGAAGACGCGACAATGCATCCGGCCACCCGGCGCGTGGACGGACGCGGCAAGATCATTCTACCGGGTCTCATCGATGCCCATGTGCATACGGCACAGCAGCTTCTTCGCGGAACGCTGTCCGAGCTGAGCCGGATCGGGCCGCTGCGCAACCCGCCGTGGAAGAACTACTACGTTCCGTTTGAAAGTCTTCTCGAACCGGAGGACGTCTATCTCAGCGGCCTTGTGGCTTATGCCAACATGATCCTGTGCGGGACTACGTGCTTTGCCGAAGCAGGCGGTCCGCATCCGGACGAGATGGCCCGCGCCGCGGTTGACACCGGCATCCGCGGATTCGTTTCGCTCTCAACCGTCGATCGCGACACGTCCTTTGCCGGCCGCTGCGTGCCCGGCACAATGGTCATGGATACGGACGAGGCCGTCGCCCGCAATGTGGCGCTGGTGGAACGCTGGCGGGATCATCCCAGGGTGAAGGCATGGATGTCCCTTCGGCAGATCATCGTGTGCACGCCCGAACTGATCGGCAGGATCGCTGATGAGGCGCGCGCGCACCGGACACGGGTCCATACCCATCTGGCGGAAGGCACATACGAAGTCGACTACGCGCTCGAACATCACGGCGTGCGGCCGACGGAATATCTCCGACATCTCGGAGCACTTGGGCCACATCTGCATTGTGCCCACTCGGTAATTCTCTCGCCCGAGGAAGTCGACCTCTACGTTGAGCACAACCTGTCAGCCTGCCACTGCGCTCAGGGCAATTACGGCATCGGCATTCCACGCCTGCAGGAAATGTGGCGCCGTGGCGTGGCGATCGGCCTGGGCACAGACGGTGCCGCCTCGGCCGCATCGATGGACCTGTTTCAGGTCGCCCATGCGGCCCGGATCGGACAGGCCGCGTCCATCGGGCATCCGTACCACCAGCGCGTGCCGATGGGTGCCGAGGATCTGCTGCGCGTGGCCACACGGGGCGGGGCGCGTGCCGTCGGCATGGGCGACACGCTGGGGCGCCTCGAAGCCGGATGTCGGGCCGATCTGGTTCTGGTCGATCGGACCGATGCCGACCAGATGGGGACCGATGACGCCTTGTTCCTCGCGGCAAGCTGCATCGTGGGCCGGGACGTGCGCGACGTGATCATCGAGGGCGAACTCGTGCTGCAGGACCGACGTCTCCTGACCATCGACCTCGAGGATATCCGCAAGCGTCTGGCCGACCGCCGCCCGCAGATCATGAAGCGCTTTCATGATCTGATCGCAGCCTCGTGACCGACGCATCCGCTGTCGCGTCGCCGCCGCTCCGGCTGGACCGCGTTACCCGTCGTTTCCGGCTCCGGCGCGGCGCGCAGACCACGGCCCTCGATGCGTTTTCCCTCGACATGGCTGCCGGTGCTTTCGTTGCGATACTCGGGCCTTCCGGTTGCGGCAAGAGCACGGTGCTCCGGCTCGTGGCCGGCCTCGAAACGCCGGACGAGGGCACGGTCTCGATCGGACAGGACACGCCGGCCACGCTGGCCCGCGCACATCGCCTCGGCGTTGCCTTTCAGGATCATGCCCTGCTTCCCTGGGCCACGATCGCGGCGAACGTCGCCCTACCCTATCGTGTTGCCGGACGCGCCGTCGATCATCACCGGATTTCCGAACTGCTGGCATTGGTCGGGCTGAAGGGCTTCGAACATGCCAGACCGCGGCAGCTGTCGGGCGGCATGCGACAGCGCGCGGCCATCGCCCGCGCACTCGTGCTGCGCCCTGACGTGCTCCTTCTCGACGAACCTTTCGGCGCGCTCGACTTCATCACCCGCCAGCAGATGAACATCGAGCTTCAGGACATCTGGCTGAGGCAGCGCACGACGACTCTGCTCGTGACGCATGACGTGCCCGAGGCGCTGTTCCTCGCCGATCGCGTTGTCGTCATGAGCGGTCGGCCAGGCCGTATCATCCATGACCTGACGGTCCCGTTTTCGCGACCGCGCACGCCGCCCCTGCTGCGCAGCCATGACTTTCATCACCTCGTCGACGATCTGACCGAAATGCTGGCCCAGGCCCATCATGGTGTCGATGTACCATCGACCGGCGCGAGCAGGACGGCCGGCGCGTGACGGGCCCCGTCCGGCGTGCCATGCCAAGGGTGCTTGGCTTCGCGGTAATCGTCACGCTGTGGCAAATCGCGGCCGAGTACGGGGCAGATGCCCGGAGCCTGCCCGCACCTTCGGCAATTCTTGCCATGCTGGCTTCAGTGAACCATCGGTCTCTTTTCGGGCGCGCGATGGCCGCCACGCTGTCGTCGATGCTGCCGGGCTACGGGCTCGGCGCAGCACTCGGAATCGGAAGCGCCGTCCTCGTCCTGTTTCTGCCGCGACTGCATCGCCCGTTCGATCGTATGGCGGCCTTTCTCTATGCCCTTCCGTCCGTGGCTACGGCCCCGATCCTGATTCTGACCTTTGGCCGCGAGGCGACGCCCGTGGCTCTCGCGGCCAACAGCACGTTTTTCGTCATCCACGTTTCCCTGTGCAAGGCTTTCGGGACGGCACCACGGGCCTGGGGCGATCTGATGAGCGTCATGGGAAGTGGGCGGATCCGCCGGCTGGTATCCGTCGATCTTCCGGCAGCCCTGCCCGCGCTGGTCAACGGACTGCGCGTCGCCGTGCCGGCGGCATTGTTGAGCACGCTTGTGGGTGAATGGTTCGGCCTGCCGCGCGGGATAGGTGTCCTGGTGATCAATGCCATGCAGAATGCGCAGATTACGCTTCTGTGGAGCGCGGTTACGTTGTCGGTTGCAGTTTCACTGACGCTTTACGGGGGATGGACGCTCGTCCTGCGGGGAATTTCGGAGCGTTATCGATGAGGAAACGACTGCTGGCCGCGCTGCGCGGCGGAAGTGCCACTATTCTGCCGTTACTTGCGATCATCGGGCTGTGGCAGGCCTATGTCGTGATCACGGACGTCAATGCGATCGTGTTGCCGCATCCTGCCGCCGTTTTGCAGGAGGTGGTGGATCATCCGGCGTTTTACTGGAAGAGAAGTGTCGAGACGCTGTGGCTGGCCGGGGGCGGTCTGGCCATCGGGGCAGCCTGTGGCACGGGCGCTGCCGTGGCCGGATGGTATTCCGGCCTCCTCGGCGCCATGCTCACGCCGTTCGGTCTGATCTTCAACTCGGTTCCGATCGTGGCACTCATTCCGGTTGCGGTCCGTCTGTTCGGCTACGGCACGGGAGCTTCTCTGTCGATCGTGGCACTCGGCAGTTTCTTTCCGATCTATGTATTCACGAGTGCAGGCTTCATGGCCGTGCCGCCCGGCAGCAATGACCTCATGCAGGTTCTGGGTGCAGGCCGTCTGCGCCGCCTCCGTGAACTGGCGATCCCGTCCGCGCTGGCCGACTGGGCAGCCGGGCTCCGTGTTGCCGCCGCGACCGCGCTCATGACTGCGTTGGTCAGCGAATATCTCACGAATACGGGGGGCTTGGGTTACGCGTTCGCGGCCGCGCGCAACGACCTTGCAATGGCGCGGGCCATTGCCGCGAGTTTTCTTGCAACCGGTTTTTCCGTCACCGTCTATCAGGCCCTGGGATATCTGGAGGAGTGTTTCCGTGCGCGGCAAAGCACCTAGCAATACCCGGGGGAGATCCGATCTGCTGCCGTCAGGTCTGACGCGGGTGCTGCAGAACCTGCCGGCATTGCGCTATTTCAATGCTGTCGCCCGCACCGGCTCGTTTCGTTCCGCGGGCGAGGAACTGAATATCGCGCCGTCCGCGGTCAACCGTCATGTGCGGCAGCTGGAGGCCGCCATCGGGCTGCCCCTGTTCGAACGCGGGCGTCGGGCCCTGAAGCTGACCGATGCCGGCGAAACGCTTTTGCGCAGGGTTACGCGGATCCTCGACGAAATCGCCGTGACGGGGGAAGAGCTGGCCGACCTGCGTCGCCTTCCACTTGGACATGTCCGGATCGGTGCTCACGACGCGCTGGCGCGGGAATTGCTTCCACATCTGATCCTGTCTTTCACGGCGCATGAGCCCCATGTGCGTTTCACCGTCAGGACCGGGCGTGCACCCGAACTACTGGCGCTTCTCGACGATGGCCGTCTCGACATCGTGTTCGTCTATGATGTGCCTGCGGACATGAATATTCAGGTGCTGCGGGAATATGCACTCGAGACGTGTGCCGTGATGCGTCATGACCACCCGTTGGCCTCCCGGGAGTCCGTAACCCTTCGCGAATGCGGGGCATACCCGCTGGCGCTGCCGGATGACGCAGCCTATCTGAGCGCTTTTCAGAAAAGGCTTGCCATGCGGGAGCCGCCCGGATGCCTGCCGTTCCTCACGACGAATTCCTTTCAGCTCATGCGGGATTTCGCAACCCGAAGCGATCTCGTATCGCTCCAGACGCCGCTACCGGAGAAGCTGTCTCCACGCAGTTTGACATTATCTTACGTACCGATCGAGGAACCCTTGGCGCGATACAGCCTGATGGGATGCTGTGTCGTGACGGATGCCACTCTTCCAGCCGCTTGTCAGAATTTTCTCGAACATGGGCTCAATGTGCTCGATGACGCGCTTCTGCCGGTCGCGAACCGCAGAAGTGGACGCGCGCGAAAAAGATCGTCAGGCGCGGCCGGCCGTCAACGCGCGGCCAACGGCGAGTTCGATCCAGCCGATCAGCCCGTAAAGAACCATCGAAACGGTAGTCGTCACGGCAACACGCGCCCATAGTCCGTCATAATCCGACATCGACACGGCATTGAGCAGCATGTAGCCCGTGCCTCGCCCGGTTGCGAGCCATTCGGCGATCAGCGCGCCCGTCATTGATAGAGGCACCGTGATTCGCAAGGCTGCAAACAGGGACGGCAGGGCCGCCGGCACCTGAACCTTGCGCAGCGCGGCCAGGCGGCCGCCGCCGTTGGCCGCGATCAGATCGAGCGCCGAGCGAGGCGTCAACGCAAAGGACTGGGACACGCTGACGAAAATCGGAAAGAACGTGACGATAGCTCCTACGATGACGACGATGGCTTCGCCTCGCCCGAACAGCAGGATGAGGAGCGGTGTCGTCGCCACGAGCGGCATGGCCTGCATGATGAACACAGGCCCCGCGAGCAGCCGGTGAAGCGGAGGCCAGATCTGGGAGAGCACGGCGAGGCCGAGCCCTGCCCCGATCCCGCCGGTCAGGCCCGCTGCCATGTCCAGCAGCGTCGTGCCCAGCTCGCGGACAATCTCGCCGATGCGGGCCGCTCCGTCGGTACGGTCTGTGAGATAGTGCAGCACGTCGAGCGGCGACCGCCCGACGTAAGGCGTCACGCCTGAGAGACGCAGAGCCAGCCACCATGCGCCGAGTGCAACCATCACTGCCGCGATCACACGGCCGGCGGCAAGCAGCGCCGCCTCTGTGCGCTGGGCAGTGTTCGCCCAACCGACGCGCAAGGCTTCGCTCTCCCGCGCCAGATTCAGCGGCATGTCGCGGGCCCAGCGCGTGCACATATGGCCTGCGATCCCGACAACGCCATACAGCACGCCTGCAAAGGCCGCCGACGTCAGGGTCACGGTCAGGGTCCGCGACAGATCGAGGCTTTGCTGGGCATTGATCAGCAGCACGCCGAGACCATGTTCCGCACCCAGGAATTCTCCGATCATCGCCCCCAGCAGGGAAGCGGGCGCCGAGATCCGCAGGGCCGCGAACCATGACGGGACCGCGGCGCGCAGGCGGACCTTGAAGAGGGCCTGCCATGACGTTCCGCCGAATGCCGTGACCAGCATCGTCTGGAACGGCGGACATGCGCGCAGCCCGGTCATCGTGCCCACGAGCATCGTGAAGAACGACGCAAGTGCCGCAAGCACGATGCGCGGCCCGTCTCCATCGAGCACGATCATCAGAACGGGCCCGATGGCGAGCGACGGCAGACAGTAGGACATGACGCCGAGCTGAAAGATCCCGGGCGCCAGGACCGGCCAAACCGTGGCCACCATGGCGCATACAGCCGCCACTGCGGAGGCGCCGACCCACCCCGGCAATGCACATCGCAACGTGGAAAGCCCGGCATTCCAGTATAGTTCCGGCCCGTCGACCTTGAGACGATGCACGACGGCGATCGGCCCCGGCAGCCCCGTGGCGAAGCCGACACATTGCCACAAGAGCAGGATCGCCACGAAATTGACGGCCCATAGCAGCTCCGCACGGCCGCCTTGCCGGAGGCTGCTCACTCCTGCACTCCAGTTGATGCGGCCATGCCGGAGGCATGTGAAAACAGGACTTCGCTGCAGAGATCGCAAAGTTCGTGGAAACGCGCGCTGCGGAGCGTGGCAGGCGTGCGCGGATAGGGCAGATCGACAGCGATCGTCCGAACGGCCCGCCCCGGGCGGGATGCCATGACCACTACCTGATCCGACAGGAACACGGCCTCAGAAACAGTATGTGTCACCAGCAGCGTCGTGACAGGGCGTGCCGCGCGAATGCGCTGCAGTTCAAGGTGCAGATGCAGCCGCACGACTTCATCGAGCGCGCCGAACGGCTCATCCAGCAGAAGGACGGACGGGGTCGCGACCAGTGCGCGGGCGATTGCCACGCGCTGGCGCATTCCGCCCGACAGCTGTGCCGGCAGTGCGTTTTCGAAGCCGGACAGGCCTACCATGTCGATCAGGCCCTGAATGTCCGCCCGTTCAGCCGTCCGCCCTGCCAGTTCAAGAGGCAGACAGATATTGGACCAGACCGAGCGCCAGGGCAGAAGCGACGAATCCTGGAATGCGACGCCGATCCGATGACTGGCGCGCAGTTCATTCGGATCGCCCCCGTCGATCAGGATGGAGCCGCCATCAGGTTTGTCCAGCCCCGCGAAAAGCCGCAGCAGCGTCGATTTGCCGCAGCCGGACGGCCCGAGGAGAGAGACCAGCGTTCCCGCCGGGATCTCGAGGTTCACCGCTTCGAGTGCCACGACCGAACGTGCGCCGAGCGTGAATGTCCGTGTCACGCCGCGAACGGCGATCGCGGCGCCCAAAGAGTGCCGCTGCTCCGCGTTCAGCTTTTCTCTCCATCGTCACTCCCGGCATACAGTTTCCGAAGATACGCGTCGTATTTGGTCGGCGTGTCGTTGATCTGGTTGTCCAGTCGCGCGCCGTTGCGCCACCAGTGTTCCGGCCCGTTGCCCCGTTCGACGCCGCGCCGTGTGTGCATGTCGAGATGATAGTCTTCGATCTCGATGCGGCGCTCGCCCCGATCGAGACTTTCGCGTGCCCAGCAGGCGAGTTCCATGCTGAGCCGGTCCTTCGGGGCGGTTGCCAGCAGCCGGATGGCATGAGCCCCGTACATCCAGCGATCGCCCGGATCGACCATCCGCTTCGCCTGCCGGTAGAGGGCCTCGATCACCGCCGGGCCGTTCGGAAGCCCGAGACCGACGTCTTCCGTCGTGATGATTTCGAGACGGCGCCAGAGCATCTCTTCGGTTTCCGGGCTGCTGAAGAACAGTTCACAGCCCGCGAGAATGGCTTCCTCCAGCATTCCGCGGCGGATCGATTTCTGAAGGACCGAACGCAGTTCGTCGGCCGCATAGCCTTTTCTGGTCGTCGTGCGGCTCCAGAGATCCTGACTTTGGTAGTTTTCGGCCATGGGGCGTCCCTCTTCGGAAGTTCAATGTGTCCCGGCGCCTGCCCGCGCCTCCACGAGGATTTCATTGGTAAACAGGTCCGGGCTGGCGGACAGGCCTCCAAGGCGCAGAATGCGTATCGCATCGGCCACAGCGGCATCGCTCATCCAGAACAGGCCTTTGCTGTTCGTATCCGCGTCGACCATCAGCGCGTTGCTTGCGCGGCAGGACTGTTCCTCGGCCTTTGGGTCCAGACCGTTGCCTTTTCCGAAATCGTTCACCGTGAGGTCTGCGCCCAGGGCCGGATCGGCTATCGCGGCCTGCCACCCGCGCATGTCCGCGCGCATGAACGACACCAGCGTGGCGCGCCGGACCGGGTCCTGAAGACTGTCTGCCCGGACCGCGAGCGTCGCGCCCATCAACGTGTATCCGAACTGCGCGAAGGGTACGACCGCCGTTCGATGCCCCGCGGCCTCGAGATGGACGACATTGTCATTCAGATAGCCAAAAAAACCATCGACATCGCCGGCGATGAGGGGCGCCATGTCGAACTGGACCGGCACCACCGTGATAGAGGCCGGGTCGATATGGTTGAGGCGGAGGAACGTCCTCCAGACAACAAGATTGACGCTCTGAACGCCGATTTTACGGCCGACCATGTCCTGAGGCGTGTGCATTGGATGACCGGAAAGCAGGGACGCGATGCAGAATGGGCTTTTCTGGTATCCTGCACCGATGATTTTCAGCGTCGCGCCGTGCATGTTCGCCATGACGGTATTATCGGGCATTGTCTGGGCCAGCAGCGCCTTGCCGGACATGACGGCCGGCTCGTGCGGCATGGTCGGTCCGCCTGCAAGGAGCGTCACATCCAGTCCTTCGTCCCGAAAGAACCCTTTTTCCGACGCGATATATTCGCCTGCCCCCTGGAAGTTCTTGATCCAGCTGAGCTGATACGCACAGGTCCGCAGAGGGGTATCGGAAAAGGCGCGTCTGCCGCCAACAAGCGATCCCGCCATACAGGATGAGATGAAGCCGCGGCGGTTCATGGCGCGATTTTCTCCGCTCTCAGTAATTGTAGGATTCCGAGGCACCAAAGCAATATTCGCGCACGACATCGCTGAGCCAATGGCTGAGAGACTCATAGAGAACCTCGCCGATTTCCGCAGTTCCGAGAGAAGGACAGCCGAGAATGCCCTGAAATTCCTGATCGCGGATCGTCGTCGCACGTGGTGCATAGACGCCGCCGCCGGCCGTCACGGGATGGGCGAACGGTGTTTCCGATCGCGTTGCCGCGACATGATAGTCGCGCGCGAGATCGGATCGGACGAGTTTGGGATGCTGGGCCAACATGCGTGCAGTCTCGCCCGCGCCGCCATGACCGTCCCGCCCACCGGGCGGCAATCCCGGAAATGTCTTAGGCAGCAGCGACACGACGTAGGGAAGCCAGTTCGCGACGATGACACGCAGCCTGTCTTCGGTTTCCTCTGCCAGTTCGCGCGCCGCGACCATCAGCGCGCCCAGCGAAAGATCATGCCCCATGGCAAGTACGATGGTGTTCACGCCGTCCCGATGAAGGTTCAGGCAGACTTCCTTCGTCAGGAGTGCCAGAGTCGAGGGCCGGATATGGATGCAGCCCGGGAACCGGACATTGGCCAGCGGCCCGAACGGAATTGTCGGACCGAAAATGACATTCCGGTTTTCGCCGGCAAGCTGAATGACGCTCCGGCGAACGATCTCGCTGATCTGGAAATTGTCCTGCCCTAGCGGCAGGTGTCCGGCATGCTGTTCCACCGCGCCGACCGGCACGATGGCACAATCTGTCTCGGCAAGCTGCCCGGCCAGCTCCGCCGAAGTCATGCACTCCCACGATTTCGGGCCACGGACCTCGAAGAGAACGTCATCGGCAGGCGGAAGAGACATCTTGGCATTCCCTCAGGAAGGGTGGCACTGGGATTGCGACCACGATAGCGGACCGAAACGTGTATCAAAGCATCAATTTGATGTCGTTCTGGCCTCAAATTGATGTTTGCCAGGCATGCTGATGGCGCGCTCAATGGCCGGATGCCGACAGCAACAGATCTGCATGGAGCCTCGAAGACGCGATGAAAACCGGCGAGATCAGCACACTGGATATCAACGCTGCCATCATGGCACTTCCGCCGGTCGCGCGACATGAAAACGGATCGTTCGATGTAGAGGAAAACCGGCGTCTGAATGCGTGGCTGCGAAACGGCGGCATCAGGACGTTCATGTATGGTGGTGTCGCCAATCTCTTCAACGAGCCGCTCAGCAGCTATGGAGCATTGCTCGATCTGATCGAGGACATGGCCCAACCGGACGAGTGGATCATACCGTCGATCGGCGCCGATTTCGGCAAGGCATGGGATCAGGTGGAGGTCCTGCGAAGCCGGAATTTTCCGACGGCAATCCTTCTGCCCTTCGCGCCGGTCAACGGAAGCGGCGTGGCAAGCGGGCTTCGTCGCCTGACGGACAGACTCGGAAAGCCTCTGATGGTCTTTTTCAAGGACCCGTCATATCTTTCTGTCAGTGACGCCGTTTCCCTTATCAGGGACGGCGTGCTGTGTACAATCGAATATGGGATATCGGCCAATGCCGATGGGAAGCATCCCTACCTTGCACGGCTTGTGGACGAGTTAAGCAACGCGGACCGTGTCATCGACGGTGCCGGAGAGAAAAGCATCGTTTCCACCGCTGAATATGGCCTCAGGAACTATACCTCCGGCTCCGGAGTAATCGCACCACGACTGTCCACGCAACTCCATGCAGCCATCCGGAGCGGCAACCTGGAGGAGGCACGACGTTTGTCTGTGCTTTTTGGGCCGTTCGAAGCACTGCGCGCGGAAATATCTCCAATTCCCGTCCTTCATGACGGTGTACGCCTGGCTGGCATTGCCGATACGGGCTTCATGGGCCCTTTCTTTGCAAGCCTCGCTGGTGCGAATGCCCAAAAAGTTGAGGAACTTGCCAAAAGCCTTCTCCGACAGGAGGAAGAAACCTCGAGCGCTACCGAACTCTCTTAGCTGAGATTCCTCGTCCGTATCTGCTGCAGGACAACGACGCGCTGCCGGCGCGTCTGACTAACGCATTAATTTGCCTGATCACCTGGATGGGCATCAAGCTGAAGAGCGCTGCGCCCCCGCCATGGCTTGAGCCAGCCGAGCCCTTCCGATGTTGATGCGCGCGGCCGATATTCACACCCGATCCACCCGCGATAACCGAGCCTGTCGAGCAGATCGAATAAATACGGGAAATTGACTTCTCCGCTATCGGGCTCGTTCCGGTGCGGGATGCTTGCAGCCTGTATATGGGCAATCCAGTCGAAAAGAGTTTCGATCCTGATTGACAGATCGCCCTGCATGATTTGGGCATGGTAAAGATCGAACTGGATGCGAACATTGTCGGCGTTGACCAGGTCGCAGACCGACTTGGCATCCTCCTGGAAGTTCAGGAAGTAGTTAGGCATGTCACGTGTGTTGATCGCCTCGAGCACGATAGTGATATTGGCCGACCGTGCCTGCGCCGCAGCATACTCGATGTTGCGCACATATATGTCCATCTGGTGCTGAAGCGCTGTTTCGGGAAGCCGCAGACCCGCCATGACATGCAGAAGACGGTTTTTCAAAACCGCGCTGTATTCCAGAGCCGTATCAATAGACTGACGGAATTCGTCCTCCCGGCCGGGTTGCGCAGCCAGGCCGCGTTCTCCACTTTCCCAGTCACCCGGCGGCGCGTTGAACAGAGCGACATGCAGATCATTTCCGGAGACACGCGCTTCGACGTCTTCCTTTGGAAAGGCATACGGAAACAGGAACTCGACCCCCTTGAAGCCGTCGCGGGCGGCGGCGTCGAAGCGATCGATAAACCCGAGTTCCGGATAATTCATTGTCAGGTTCGCGGCAAAGGCAGGCACGATGCAATACTCCGCTGATCGGTTTACGAGAAGAATGGCCACAAGACAGATGTCACAAGAAAGCCCAGAACACCCAGAGTAGTCGTCAGTACAGTCCAGGTCTTTAAACTGTCAGCCACCTCGATCCCGGTCAGTTTGGTAAAGATCCAGAAACCGGCGTCGTTGACGTGCGATGCCGAAAGACCGCCGCCGCCCATCGCCAGTGTGAGAAGCGCGAGCCTGTTGCGCCCGAAATGCATCTCCGATACCAATGGTCCAAGAATGCCTGCCGTCGTAACAAGTGCGACCGTCGTCGACCCTTGGACCGCTCTCAATACCAGGCTCAGGATGAAGGCCAGAGCCAGGATCGGTAGCCCGGTTCCACGCAGCGTATCGGAAATAACGTGACCGATGCCGCTCTCCACCAGAATGTTGCCAAAAACGCCGCCGCATCCGGCAATCAGGATGACCATGGCCACGCCCGGCACTGCGGATCCGATAACGCTCGATACCTGATCGAAGCTCCAACCGCGCCGAAGGCCGAGGCAATAGCCCGCAAGCAATGTGTCGCTCAAAAGGGCGATGACAGGCGAGCCGAGGAATTGTGTCAGCCCGTGATAGGGCGAGCTTGTCGGCAGGATCGTGGACAAAGTCGTACCGCACATGATCAGCGCAATCGGAAACAGGATCAGCCCGACGATGAGCCAGAACGCCGGCGCCTGGGCGTCGGGCAGGGCGTGCCCAGATATCTCCGACGTTTCGGAGGCCTTACCATCCTGCAATCCTCTGATGAGGGCCTGGATATTTGCGGAATAGGTAAAGTCTCGTCGCGTCATGCGTTTCGAGATGAAGTAACCCGCCAGACAGACGAACAATGTGACAGGCACACCGAATGTCAGGATACGTCCCATATCCGCGCCGATCTGTGCGGCGGCCGCCGTCGGGCCCGGGTGTGGCGGCAAGAAGGAATGCACGGTCAGCATGGCGACACACATCGGCAATGCAAACACCATCAGCGATCGCTTCGTGACATTGGAAACGCCATAAAGCAATGGCATGACCATGATGACGCCGACTTCAAAAAAGACCGGAACGC
The DNA here is from genome assembly GCF_000963885.1 of Tanticharoenia sakaeratensis NBRC 103193. Taxonomy (GTDB): domain Bacteria; phylum Pseudomonadota; class Alphaproteobacteria; order Acetobacterales; family Acetobacteraceae; genus Tanticharoenia; species Tanticharoenia sakaeratensis. The sequence continues at coordinate 39,017 of NZ_BALE01000021.1, read as the reverse complement.
CGATCAGGAATCCGGCGAGCGTCAGCGCCAAGGGTATTCGCCTGTCCCCGAAGCGCGCGATCAGGTCGCGGGCAAGGATCTCGGCCCCGCCGGAAATCTCGACGATCTTGCCGATCATGGCGCCAAGCGCAATGATGATGGCAATGTGCCCCATCGTCTTGCCCATCCCGGCTTCGATAGCAGGGACGATCTTCGCCGCAGGCATCCCGGCGAGCAGCGCGACGACGATGCTGACGATCAACAAGGTCAGAATTGGCTGAAGTTTGAACCGTATGATCAGCACAAGCATCAGGACGATTCCCGATACCGCGCTGGCCATCAGAAGCACGGGGCTCATTATTGATCTTCTTGTTATTGGTTTGGTCAGTTCCAGCGGATGCCGAAAGTTTCCGCGATATCCGACAGCGCTTCCTCGTCGAGCGGTGCAGGGCGGGGATTCGTCATCAGCCAGAGCCGGGCTGTCTCCTCGAGCTCCGCCAGAGCATCGCTCGCTTTCGTCACGGTCTCTCCCCAGACGACCGGGCCCAGGCGTTCGAGCATGACCCCTTGCACCGAAGTCGCCAGCTCGGCCACGCGTGCGGCGGCTTTGGGAGAACCGGGTCGTTCGTAGGCGATCAGTGGCACGCGCCCTATCTTCATCACCTGATAAGGCGTGATGGGCGGCAAAATCGCCTCATGCGAATAGGCGCCGCCGAGAGTCAGCGCGACAAGGTGCGTCGAGTGCGTATGGATTATTCCGTTGCAGTCGGGCCGTTGCTCATAAATCTTCCGATGGAGAACGACGGTCTTGGAAGGCTTCGGACCGGACACCCAGTTGCCGTCGAGATCGACCTTGGCGATCCCATCCGGTGTCAGTCGACCGAGGCAGACGTCAGTTGGTGTGATCAGCCAACCATCCGACAGGCGGGCGCTGATATTCCCGGCACTTCCCGCCGTGTGTCCGCGCACGTAGAGGTCCTGTCCTACAGAAACAATTTCGGCGCGGCAGGCGCTTTCCTTATCCATGTCCGCCTCCGGCGAGTGCGATCAAAGCCTTGTCGAAAAAGTCGGCATCACCGAAATTTCCCGATTTCAGGGCCAGTGCCAGCGGCACCTGACCTGTCGCAACAGTTGCGGGCACGCCCGGTGCGATCGGCGCACCGATATGCAGTCCCTTCACGCCGAGCGCCTGAACCACCGCGCCGGAGGTTTCACCGCCTGCGACAACGAAACGTCTGACGCCGCTCGCATACAGACGGCCTGCAATGTCACCCAGAGCCCGCTCGACCAGTTCTCCGGCAGCCTGCGCACCAAGCGCCGCCTGCACGATTTTCAGATCTTCGGCGGAGCTGGTCGCGTAGATCAGGACTGGCTCTTCGGGATGAGCTTCAAAAAACACAACGGCGTCATCGATGACGGCGTCGTTTGCCGCCAGCCTCATGGGGTCGATACGATACGCCGGGCGCGACGCGTCAATCCATGTGGCGACCTGGCGGTTCGTCATCAGCGACCCGCTTCCCGCCAGAACGACGCTTTTGCCGTCGACGTGAGGCAATGAAGCGGCATCAGACCCGGCCAAGGTAACAGTCGTCCGGAAATTGTCGGGCAGGCCGCGCGCTACACCTGAAGCGCCTGTCACCAGTAGTTGATCTCGACAGGCACGGCCGATGGTCCGCAAATCCGCGTCGGAGATGGCGTCCACGATCAGCAGATTGATACCCGCCGTTGCGGCTTCGGCGAAACGCGCCCTGATGCGCGCCTCCCCTGCCCGAACATCTGCCAGATCGAGCAGCCCGACCTTGCCTTTCGACTGGGCCTGAAGCACGCGAACGAGATTGGCATCCGTCATGGGCGTCAGCGGATGATTCTGCATGCCACTCTCGTTGAGCAGCGCGTGTCCGACAAACAGGTGCCCACTGTAAACCGTGCGACCAGTTGCGGGAAACGAGGGCGCCGCAATCGTCACCGCCTGTCCCAAGGCCGCTGCGAGTGCTTCGGCAACGGGTCCGATATTCCCCCTGGCAGTCGAATCGAACGTGGAGCAGTATTTGAAAACAAACTGCCGACATCCCAGATCCTGCAGGGATTTCAAAGCTCCCAGCGATTGTTCGATGGCCTCATGGGCCGCGATCGTTCTGGACTTCAACGCCACGACGATCGCATCGGCTTCCGCAATGAGCGGGTCGTCAGGATCGGGGATGCCGATTGTCTGGATGGTTTTCATCCCCTGACTGACCAGGGTGCTGGCAATATCGGTGGCACCGGTAAAATCGTCCGCGATGCAGCCGAGGAGCGGTCCATTGTCACTCATGGGGCGTCCCTGCACTCGATGCAGGCAGCGTGATGCCAGGGAAGGTCTTGATCACGGCCGAGTCATCCTCCCGCCCGTAACCGGCCGCCGAGGCATTGAGAAACATCTGATGGGCTGTCGCTGCCAGAGGCAGAGGAAATTTGGTCCTTCTCGCGGTATCGAGTGCGAGCCCGAGATCCTTCACAAATATGTCGACCGCGGAGAGCGGCGTGTAGTCTCCGGCCAGAATATGCGGGATCCGGTTTTCAAACATCCAGGAATTGCCGGCGCTGTGCGTGATGACATCGAACAGCGTCGCCGGGTCTGCGCCCTCTCGGATTCCCAACGCCATCGCTTCGGCAGCAGCGGCGATATGGATGCCGGCCAGATGTTGATTGACGATCTTGACGCGCGTGCCAACGCCGACCTTTTCGCCCAGGCGGTAAATTTTCCCAGCTATTGCCGGCAAGACCTTCTCGGCGCGAGCGTAGGCTTCTGCCGGCCCCGATGTCATCAATGTCATGTCGCCGGAGGCGGCCTTGGCGGCCCCACCCGACATCGGCGCGTCCAGCAGCCAGATCTCCTGCTGACGCAGCTTCTCTTCCAGGCCCTCGATGAATGCGGGTGCGACCGTTGCGCACGAAATGACCAGCGAACCGGGTTTCAGCGCGGTCACCGCACCTTCTGACCCGAACAGGACCAGTTCGGTCTGTTCCGCGTTGACGACCTGAATGATCAGCACGTCGCATAGTGACGCAAGATCTTGCGGAGACGCACATGCCTTGCCGCCCAGCGCCTCGAACTTCGTGAGCGCTTCGGCCCGCACATCGAAAGCACAGACATCGAAACCCGCGCGCAGCAGCGACTTCGCAACGCCGAAACCCATGGCTCCGAGACCGATCACCCCGACGGTGCCAGCCTGCCGTTCTCCTTGCATCCCGTATCCTCGCCTGTCTTCTGCGCCGACACCTCGTCTTCGATATCAACGTTGATCGAGGGATATCAGTCGTGTTGGAGCAAGTAATTCACAGATGCCGACACGCGTCTAATGCACGAACTGTTATGCCTCATACCACCCGTGTTATGATGGGCCGATGAAACAAGCCCCTTCTCTGTCGCCGTCCTGGTTCGTCGATATTCGGCTGAAGTTTCGGCATCTGCAATTATTGAAGGCTCTGTCACAGCAAAGCACGCTTCAGGACGCCGCGGACAGCCTTGGACTGGCTCAACCTGCGGCCTCGCGCCTGCTGGGCGATCTCGAAGACGTGATTGGGGCGCCGCTATTCAGGCGCGATGGGCGTCGCCTGGTGCTCACTGCGTATGGCGAAATACTGACGCGACACGCCAAGAATCTTCTGGACGAGCTGGACCGCACCCGGGACGAATTCAACACCTTATTGCAAGGTGGTGTCGGCAGCGTATCCATCGGTGCGATCGACGGCCCCGTGGTCGATCTGATCACGCAGGCCGTCCTGAACATTCAACGCGATAATCCGGGCATCGAGTTGGAAATCAGCACCGGCTCCAGCATTGCGCTCTTCAGAGATCTGCTGAACGGTAACATCGATATCATGATTGGACGACCGCCTGAGGACAATATCGGGAACGTATACCATTATGTCCCGATCGGCGAGGAACCGATGGTCATATCCGCGCGGTTCGACCACCCGCTTTTGCGCAGTGGAAGGAAGGTAGGTCTGGAAGAGATGGCCTTGTATCCGTGGATTCTGCAACGCAAGGGTGGCAAGTCGCGCGGCAAGCTCGAGCAGGCCTTTGCCGAGCGGAATATCGCGCTGCCGGCGAATATCATTGGCAGTGACTCCCTGGTCATGACACTGGCATATCTGGAAAAGACCGATGCGTTGACAATCCTGTCGGCGGCTGTAGCGCATCAGCAGGCAAAATATTCGCAAGTCCGGATCATACCGTCGGGTGTGGATATCGCCATCAGCTCCTACGGTATCCTGACGCTGAAATCACGAAACCATTCGGCAGCAGCGATAACGGTATTGGGCGAGTTGAAGAGCGTGCTGGCACCCACTCCTGCAGCACTTTAAGCATGCCGACATCGGCAAGGAGCACCTCACGGTTCAGCAGAAAAGATCTGCTTCATAAAATACTTGAGCGTGAGGCATTACAGCTACGCCTGTTGCGATTGCGATTGCGGCCTTACCGATTCATGCCGCTGTGAACGAACATGCCGTAATCGCAGCGGGACTTGCGACAGGCGATCCAGATCAGGCGGAACAGGCAATGCGTGTGCACATGGAAAGTGCGGAAGCTCGGTTCGCTGACGTTTACCTAGGTGCATATTCCGGCAACGGTTGAAATCCCCGGATATCACAGGGACGGCAGGTCTGTTTCTGGAGAGCGGGGGACTTCTTCTCTGGAACTCAACAAATTCCGGTTTCTGCTGTCGTCTAAAGCAAATTTCGTTCCGAAGCTGCCGCCCGGCGTATATGATCATCGCCCACGTCATAAAGCGGGCCGGCGAGTAGATGGAACGTACCCAAGCTCTCCGGACCGGAAATTCAGCTATGTCTTGCGCTACCCCGCATGCCTCGCCTTGAATCCTGCCGGCAGCAGGAAAATTGCATCCGGCCATGCGACGACTTGCACCGTAGGAATTTGCGGAGTTCAGCAGGAGAATAGGTAGATGGCGCGACAGGAACGCGAAGGACATTCGCGCACGCCAGGACCAGGTGTCTGGATGTTCTCCGGATACTGTGCTTCGATACCTGCTGCGCTGATTTATTTATGGGATTGGAATTGCAATGACTTCAGGTCGCACGTCAGTCTGCATCGTATTGCTGGCAGCAATGACAGCGCACGGTTCGGCATATGCTGCTACCCGCGCGGAACAGACGGCAGCTTGTCGCGGCGACGCAGTCCGTCTCTGCACCTTGTATATTCCCAACGAGACAAAAATTACCGCCTGCATGAAAAAGAAAATCGACAAGCTTTCTCCAAAATGTCGTGCGATGTTTGAACCATCCCGACACTCGGGCGAAAAAAACAAGTCCAAGGCAAAATAAGGCACCACAGTTAATCGCGATACGAGCTGGCGGCGATTTCTCCAGCGTCCTCAAGCCGCCCTACGACTATGGACAGGACGACCGTAGCGCGATGCGGCGAACAGCATCGGCCGATATCACCAACATCGGTTCTGTCGGCACACTTCGCGTGGAAACGGGATGGACAGAAGAATAGCTGGATGACTTGGCCTACAATGCCGACATGGCGAATCTCGACGTGGTCGGGTCATGCTGAGAAAGGCACGCATATCGGGCTGGGTTCCGCGGAAAATCCTGCATGCCTGAGAAGGTCGGCGCGGACCGCCAGCCGCCCCAATATGCCTGCCCTACTTCGTCCTGACGGGACAGGACTTCATGGCTGATCCGACCGACGGAAAGGCCATCAGCTTGTTGTCACCATGACTTGGGATTTGGGACCAGAGCGATACGCGTTTTCAGGAGAGATCTAACCTTACCTGAAGCAAACTGGCCGTTGTCAGGTGGTATGGGTTTCACCGCCCAAGGTGGTACCAACTTCGGCTGCTTGTCGTAGCACATGCTCAACGGCGGTCGGCCGAACGGCTTCTGCGGTTCAGCAATCTTGAACTTCGTCGATAACGTCTCAACTTCATGCTGTGGGCTGCACGAAGATTTGCCAGCCCTCTGTCGCGTCAGTTACCGACTGGCGGTGATGGAAATCCCCCGCGCCGGAGCATCATGTTTCAGCATTCTGGCGTAGACGCGCAGCACCGTCGGCGACCGCCCTCCACGCGGCGTTCGCCAGCGCCTTGCGGCTTGGAAAATCTTCGGGCGCCAATGGCGGATGAAGCATGATGGTCGCGCGTATCGTGCGCCGTTTCAGCAATTGCCAGACATGCGGCCCCAGATCCATGTCGCCATACCATGCGAAAACAGGCCGGGTCGTGCGGTTGACAGGCAGTCCCTCAAGCCGGTCGTAAACGACCGAGACGGGCTGGATCAACGGCGTCAGGCCTTTCGGATAACGCGGCATATCTTCGGCAGGCACGCTGTTTTTAGGAAGGCGCGGCAGCTTGGCGATGGCAAAGAACGTCGACATGAATGGAAGCACGCGCGATCCGTCGGATGACGTGCCTTCCGGGAACAGGATCAGATTGTCTCCCGTTGCCAGTCGCGTAATCATTTCATCGCGCTCGTGGCCGGTCGTCGCGCGATTGCGGCTGACGAAGATCGTGCGGCCGATCTTGGAGACGAGACCCATGATGGGCCATTTCTCGATATCGCCCTTGGCAACGAACACGGAATAAATTTTCGTGCCCAGAACCGGGATGTCGAGCCACGAAGAATGGTTCGAGACATAGATCACCGGTCGTTCGCCTCGCGCGCGCCCATGCACGCCGCCGACGGTCCCGACGGGCTTCCCGAGCACACGAATGCGGACCGACAGGATGAGGCACAACCCGCCCCACACGACGCGCGTCCAGCGGATCTTGGAGACCCCGGGCACGGGAAGCAGCAGTGCTTCGAAACCGACCGACAGCGGCACCCAGACAACGACACCCGCGAGACGCACGGCGGCCAGAACATTCCGGCCGCTGCGCGTCAACAACCCAGGCGTTTCGGGGTCGTCGGATCCGGGGAGCCCGAGTGCTTCGCGGGTGGTGTGATCCCAAACGGGGCGAGAACGACATGGTGCGGAAGGCCAGCCGATCCGCGGCCGACGGAAAAACTCTGCAATCATCCGTGATCCATAACGCCCGAACACGCCTGTCACAATGGTGCATCCATGACGTGTCGTTCAGGAAAGGGCGCGGGGATGCCCGCCAAAGCGCGGTCGGCGGAAGCCTCGCCGAGAACAAGCGGCATTCACAGCCTGACGGCGGCAAGCGTGCGGAGAAGGCAGAACAGGGATCTCCCGGCTCCAGCATGCCCATCGGCGATGCACAGGAAATGCCTGATTCCGCTGGATATCCTCTCGATACGATTGCGGTCATGGCGCTGCAACAGCTGCAGGGCGTGTTCCATGGTTGGTTCGAGTACGTCGAGGTCATAAGCAGAACGCGACGCGAACACGGCTTTCCTTCGTTGCCATCCTGCCTGCAGGACAACCCTGTCCGCATCGTGGGCACGGTGGGTCGCCGGTTCCATTGTTCGGGGACGACAGCAGCTGGCCGCCAGGCGGCGCGCTCGATCCTGCACCTTCAAACGACGTGCGGCGGGTGGCCAACAACCCGCCTGATCTGAGCCCACAACAGGTCATCTGGCATGGAGGCCCAACACGGCCGAGTGATACCGAGGTGCAAAACCGCGGGAGATGGTGTTGACGGTCCGGCGTCATCGGTCGGGACGACCGCATATCTGCGGCAGCATTGGCCCGACCGCTCCCGTTTGTCATTCCGTCAGGTCACTGGAAACACGCAGCGCCCTCTCCGGTTATGCCACGCATCGGGGGGCGAGAGCCTCACGCAGGAGTTACGGGAGAGTGGACCTGCGCACCGGTGCGTTGTCCCCGGCGCGAATTTGAGTTCTTTCTCCCGGGGTAGCGCCTGCTTTCCGGCATACAACCAACACATCGCAACATCTGGTCCGTCGCTTCGCGAACCCTCGGCGGAGCATGGCATCGCGCAGGCTGCGTGAGCGAGCGGCAGAGGACGATCCACGCTCCTCCCGTACTATGTGCGCCTTCGTATCGTATGATGGACGGCCCTGTTCCCGACGCGTCTTCGGGTCCTACGCCAGGGCAGTGCACATTGCGCCCACGACGGCGCCCATCAGTATGGTGGCGGTCCAGCCCAACCAACGCAGCGGTCCATGGATGGCAAAGTCTCCCATGACATCGTGACGGGCGGCCACCATCATCATCACGATCATGACCGGAACGGCCGTCATGCCGTTCAGGACCGCGCTCCAGAACAATGCCTTGATCGGGTCCACGGGCGCGAAATTCATGATCATGCCGATCAGTGTCGCCATAACGATCGTTGCATAGAACGCCTGCGCTTCCTTTGGCCGGCGTTCCAGCCCGGTCGGCCAGCGCCGTGCTTCCCCGACGGCGTAGGCCGCGGAACCGGCCAGGACCGGCACCGCAAGCAGACCTGTCCCGACGATTCCGAGCGTGAAGATCAATGAGGCAAAACGGCCGGCGACAGGCCTGAGCGCCTGCGCCGCCTGAGCGGAGGTCTGGATGTCCGTTATGCCATGAACGTTCAACGTGGCGGCCGTCGTCACGAGAATCGCAAGTGCCACCAGATTTGAGAATGCCATGCCGACATGCGTGTCGATCGCGATACGCCGGAGCGCCCCTTTCCCCTGCGATGGCTCATCCACGAGATCGACGCGGCGCGGATAGGCATGCATGTCTTCCACCTCTTCAGACGCCTGCCAGAAAAAGAGGTAGGGGCTGATGGTTGTTCCAAAAATGGCGACGAGCGCCGTGAGATAGGCGGGCGTCAGTTCGTGCACCGGCCAGACCAGGTGGCGCGCCAGATTGCCCCAGTCCACATGCACACAGGCCAGGGTGCCGAAATAGGCCAGCAACGCGAGCGCCAGCCATTTGAGTGCTGCGACATAGCGCGTGTATTGCAGGAAGAGCTGCATCGAGATCGATATCGCAGCAAACAGAAGGACATAGAGCGTGCGCGGCGCAGGCAGCAGAAGGCAGAGCGCGTCCGCCATCGCCCCGATATCCGCGCCGAGATTGATGATGTTGGCGCCAAGCAGCATCAGCACGATGCCGCTGAGCAGCCAGTGCGGGTAATAGAGCCGTAGGACGCCCGCCAGCCCGTGTCCCGTCGTGCGCCCGATCCGTGCGCTGATCATCTGCACCGCCACCATCAACGGGTAGGTGACGACGAGCGTCCATGACAGGCCATAGGCGAACTGGGCCCCGACCTGGGAATAGGTCGCGATCCCGCTCGGATCGTCGTCGGATGCCCCCGTGATGAATCCGGGGCCGAGAACACGAAACAGGCGCGGCCGGCTCGGCCCGACGACGGACTCGGGAGTTCGGGATCGTCGTGCGGCTTGCCGCTTTGCGCAGCGTGCTCGCCGGCTGCCGTGCGGGTTATCGGCCGCCCCTGACGATCCGTAATCTGCCGCTCCGCCATGATGACACCCGGTTCCGCTCGACTGGATCAAGCCGAACACACATGACAACCATGTCCTGGAGCGGCAGCAGCCTCATCGTAGCACGGACAGCGATGTTTTGCTGTCTGCTGGCAGATGTTACCTGAGGCACTTGATGCAGATGCCCGGTCAGCTCAACGGGACTACCGCGCTCGACGCAAACGATCCCTCCAGGCACGGCGGCCTTCGAAAATCGCCCCTCGCGTTTGCCGATTACGAGAAGCGGAAGATCATCCGGTGATCGTAGACTTCGGCAGGATCGAGACGGATCGAGCCGAATTCGGGCTGATTGGGTGCGTCGGGGAACATCTGCGGCTCCAGCGCAATGCCGTCGCCCTGGCGGTATAAAAGATCCCGCTTGCCCCCGAGCGTCCCATCCAGGAAATTGCCTGAATAGAACTGGACACCGGGCTCGGTCGACAGAACCTCCAGCACACGTCCCGATACCGTATCCTCCAGTCTCGCCAGCAGGCGGGGCTTCTCGGCACGTCGATGATCGACAGCCCAGTTGTGATCATATCCCTGCTGGAGCCGCAGCTGTGCGTCTTCCGCATTGCGCAGACGTGCACCGATAGGCGATGGCGTCCGGAAGTCGAAAGCAGTGCCCTCAACCGCGCGGAACTCGCCGGTCGGGATCGCGACCTGATCGACGGGCAGATAGATATCGGCCGGGATCAGCAGGTTTTGCTGCAAGGCCCGTTCTGGCGCCGCGATACCTCCGAGATTCCAGTAGGTATGATTGGTGATATTCACAAGCGTCGGCTTGTCCGTCGTCGCACGGTACCGGATGGATAAGGTGGTCTGGTCCAGACGGTAGGTCGCCGACACGTTCAGCGTTCCGGGAAAACCCTGATCACCATCGGGACTCTCAAGCGTCAGCGTAACTTCCCTGTCCGCATCGTCGCTGTTGTCGGAGATTTTCCAGTTCCGGCGATCGAACCCATCCTGGCCGCCATGCAACGCATTGGGCCCGTTGTTGGGCGTCACGCGATATGGTGTTCCGTCGAGCCAGAAACGTCCCTCTGCAATCCTGTTGGCGACGCGCCCGATCGTGGCGCCGAAATAGTGCGGCCTCGAGAGATAGGGTGCGATGTCGTCATGGCCGAGGACGACGTCCTCGATCGCGCCGTTCCGACCCGGCACGAGAACGGACTGCAGGGTTGCGCCCAGCGTGATGATCGTGACGCTGAGGCCGGAATCGTTGCTCAGGGTCACACTTTCGACCAGGCTTCCGTCGGGCAGGCGTGCAAAGGGTCGGCGAACATGGGAATGCGACACGGGAAAGGATCTCCTGTCAGGACGAACGTTGCCGGGTGAGACCCGACTGCACCAGGACGGCCACGAGCAGGAACACGCCGCTGGCCAGCCCCTGAAAAGCGGCACTCAGCGAGCCGATCTGGTTGATGATGTTTTCGATCATGCCGAGCAGCAGGACGCCGGACAGCGCCCCGAGCAGGGTGCCCACGCCCCCGGTCAACAGGACGCCGCCGATGACGGCCGCAGCGATCGACTGCAGTTCGTAGCCGTTCCCGGCGGAGGAAATGCCCGAGGACAGGTGGGCTGCCAGCAGCGCGCCGCTCAGCCCGGCCATCGTGCCCGACAGCATGTAGGTCAGGAGCTTCGTCCGATCGACCGCGACACCGAGCATCCGCGCCGCGTCTTCGTTGCCGCCCGTCGCGAACACCGCGCTGCCGTAGGCGGTGCGGTTCAATACGAGGGCCGCGACGGCGTAAGCCGCCAGCAGAATGATCGTCAGGTTTCCCACACCGAAAAGCGCCCCGTTCGCGCTGCGCCCGAACAGCCCCGGATCCGCGATGATGAGGCTCTCGCCGGCGAGGACGATCGCAAGCCCCTTGAGCGCGAGCAGGGCGGCCAGCGTTACGATGAACGGCGCCATCCTTGCCTTGACGATCAGCAGCCCGTTCACGAGCCCGACCAGCGCTCCGGCCGCGAGTGGTGCGCCAAACGCCGCCAAGACCCCATACGGCGCTGCATAGGCGGCAAGCACCGTGCCCAGGCCGATCATCGATCCAACGGACAGGTCGAAGCCGCCCATGATGATCACGAATGTCTGCCCGAGCGTCACGAGCCCCAGAAAGCTGGCGGCGGTCGTCAGGTCCTCGATGTTCTCCGGCTTCAGGAACGCAGGGAAGATGAGGCCTGCAACGAGGGCGGCCACGATCAGGACCACGGTCGCACCGCGTGCCTGGATCACCGCGAACAGGCGCTGTCGCCGTTCTGCCCCGCGATGCGCGGCAGGCGGCGGGCGGGGCATACGCGGCGATGCCGGCAGCGTCGCGCTCATGCCCGCCCCCGCTGCATGTACAGGGCGCCGACGATGAAAGCTGCTTTGAGGATCTGCGCGAAATTGGCGTTGACGTTGTTCATGATGAACGTCGCGTCCAGGATGGTCAGCAGCAGGACGCCCGCGACCGTGCCCGCAACCGCGATTCTGCCGCCGGACAGCGGCGTTCCACCGATCACCGCGGCCGCCACCGCATCGAGTTCGAACTGCACGCCGATATAGTTGGCGTCGGCCGCGCCGAGCCGCGCGGAGGCGAACACGCCTGCGATGCCCGCAAGCAGCCCCGACAGGCCATAGACGAAGATCAGTGTTGCGCGCACGGGATGTCCGGCCAGCACGGACGCTTCCCGGCTGGCACCCACGAAAATGGCGTACTGCCCGGGCAACGTCCGCCGCACGAGAAAGGCGAATGCCGCGGCGACTGCCAGGGCGACGATCGCGACCACCGGCACGCCCATGATCGTGATCTGTCCGAGGGCCGAAAGCGGGCCGTCCATCGGAAGATCGACACGCGCACCACTCAGCAGCGCCTGTGCCAGGCCGCGTGCGGCAACCAGCAGCGCAAGCGAGGAAATCAGGGGCGCAATGCGGAAGATCGCAATGAAGATGCCATTCAGGAGTCCGCAGGCAAGCCCGCCGAAAATGGCTCCTGCGATCCCGACATTCTGTCCGAACCCCAGAGAAATGCCGATTATCGCGCTGGACAGCGCCATGATGGAGCCCACGGACAGGTCGATGCCGCGCGTACCGATTGCAAGCGATTGCCCGAGTGCGATCAGGACGACCGGTGCCGCCTCGAACAATAATGAGCGCACGACGAACGGATTGCGAAATCCCGGCGTGAGGACAAGGTCGAAGATGATCAGCAGGACGAGTGCCAGATAGACGCTCAGGTCACGCAGATTCGGGACGCGGGACGGCTTGCCGCCCGGTGGCGTCGTGCCGATGGAGATCCGGCGCATCTGGCGGCCGCCGGGCCAGGCGAACAGGGTGCTCGAGAAGGACTTCATGGGGCACCTGCCTCGGCGGCCGGCGCACTGGACGGTGCGGTCTGCATACCGGCGATCACCGCCAGAACGTCGTCGGCGTGATGCCCTGCGGTCGCCAGTGTGTCCACCACCCTCCCCTCGTCCAGAACGACGAGCCTGTCGGTGGTGTCGACCAGTTCCTCCAGTTCGGACGATGTGACGAGAACGCCCATTCCGTGCGATGCAAGATCGGCGATGGTCCGGTGGATTTCCGCCTTGGCGCCGACGTCGATACCGCGCGTCGGATCGTCGAGCATGACGACAGACGGATCGGTGCTCAATGCGCGCCCGATCAGGACCTTCTGCTGGTTGCCGCCGGACAGCGAGGAAATCGGCGCATCACTGCCACCGGTCTTGACGCCCAGACGGGACACATACTCCGATACCAGCGCATCGCGACGCTGACGCGAGATGATGCCCCAGCGCGCAATGCGCCGAAGCATGGATGCCGAGAGATTCTCGGCAACCGTGAGATGAGAAAATATCCCTTCCGACCGCCGGTCTTCCGAAAGAAACGCCAGACCATCCTGCAGACTGCGCGCAGGCGTGGCACGGTGCCTTCTGTGCTGCATGATCGTGACGGTACCGCTGTCCGGCGTGACAGCGCCATAGATCGCCTTCATGGTTTCCGTGCGCCCGGAGCCCAGCAGACCGGCAAGGCCCACGACCTCGCCCTTGCGGACATCCAGCCCGACATCCACGACCTGGCGACGCCAATTCAGGTGCTCGACGTGCAGCACATTGTCGGAAGAACCCGCTGCCGCCCCGTCGTTCGCAACCACCTGCGCGGACCGGGACCGTTCGACCAATTCCCGGCCAAGCATCGCGGCGATGAGCCTGGCGCGCGGCAGCCGTGCCGTCGCTTCGGTCAATGCGACCACGCCATCACGCAGGACTGTCATCCGGTCACACAGCGCGTAGCATTCCGACAAACGGTGACTGACATAGATGACGCCCACTCTTTCCTCGCGCAGCGTCCGGACGATACCGAACAGAAGCTCGACCTCGTGGGCCGACAATGCCGAGGTCGGCTCGTCCAGGATGACGACCCGCGCGCCGAGAGAAACAGTCCGGATGATGGACACGAGCTGCTGGGTGCCGAGGCCCAGCGTCCGAAGCGTGCGGGCCGGATCCACGTCCAGACCATACCGGGAAAGCAGGGCGCGCGCGTCGCTGATCATCTGCCTGCGATTGATGAACAGCCCAGCCACGCGCGGTGCACGATTGATAAACAAATTGTCGGCGACGCTGCGTTCCGGGATCAGGTTGATTTCCTGATACACGGCGGCGATTCCGGCATCCTGCGCCTGTCGCGGACTGGAAAAAGCAACGCTCCGCCCATCGAGCAGGATGTCGCCGGCGTCATGACGCTCGAGACCCGTCAGGATCTTGATCAGCGTCGATTTTCCGGCGCCATTCTCCCCCAGCAGGCCGACGATCTCGCCTGCCGCAACCTCCAGGGACACATCGCGCAAGGCCGCGACATGTCCGAACGATTTCGCAATATGACGCGCCTCGAGAAGCACCATCAGAAGATTGCCTCAGTATGCCGCACCGCTGGCAATGGACGTTGCTGCGTTGGCCCGGGTGTAGAGCGCATCGTTCGTGATAATGGTCTGCGGAACGGGCGTGCCGTTGAACCAGGATTTCAGTGCATCGAATGCCGCAGGCCCAAGGCGCGGGTTCGTTTCGATGGCAGCCTGCACCTGGTCGGACGCGATCATCTGAACGATCGCACGTGTCCCGTCGATGGACACGATCCGGATATCATGTCCGGGACGACGGCCACTCTGCGTGATGGCCCGAATGGCGCCAAGCGTCATGACATCGGCATGCGTATACAGGGCATTGATGTCGGGATGGGCGAGAAGCAGCTGCTCCATGACGTGCTGGGCGTCGGTCGCCGACCAGTTCCCGCTCTGGGACGCCAGAAGCTTGAGGCCGGGATGGCCCTTCAGACCGGCCGCAAACCCTTCCGACCGCTGCGCCTCGACGACATTTCCATAAGCACCCTGGATTTCGACAATGTTCGCGGTGCCGTTCGTCGCATCAACCATGGCCTGGGCCGCCCGCTCGCCCTGCTTGCGGAAATCAGACCCCATGAACGTGATGAAATCGCGACAAGGCGTTCCTGCGGTCGCGCGGTCGATGGTCACGACGGGAACATGCGCCTGCGCCGCCTGCTCGAGCGCAGGTTGAAGACCCGTCGCATTGAGCGGTGCGACGATGATGGCCTTCGCCCCCTGCGAGATCATGTTCTCGATGTCGGCGACCTGCTTGGCCTGATTGCTATTGGCGTTGGTATAAAGAAGGCGCCTGACGCCCACCGATTTCGCTGTCGAACGTACCGATTCGGTTTCTGCGGCGCGAAAAGGGTTCTGCTCATTTTCCGACTGTGAAAACCCGATCACCATGCCGGACAGATTTTCGTGTCCTGGCCTGGGATTAACGCATGTCGCGCCGGAACTGACGCCAACGCCTGCGGATGATGACTGCGCCTGCGCCCCGCTGACGGACACCCCGGCGAATGCCAGCATGACAGCGCCGCCGGCCAGTGCCGCACGCACGCCCCGATGGCGCGCGGGTCTGTAGTGAAACATCGTCTTCTCGCCTCATCGCTCTTCGGAGGATGCGTGGCGCGTCAGGGCAATCTCTTGCGTCACGCCGTTGGCCGCCAGTGGCGGAGGCGAACGTGGCTCAAGCCGCTCGGCCCGCGACGGGTCCGTTCTCCGGCGTCGCATTGGTATCTAAAAGTTAACCTCGCGGCAATGATATGTTCATCACATCTTTATGTTCTATTTCGAATAGTCCTCTCATCTGCCTCGCTGGCGTGCACGCGACCATCACGTCCGGATGATCCGAAGCGGGTCGGCCTTGCGTGGTGCATTCGCAGCCGCCGCCGATGGCAACTGGCCCAGCAACATGTCCGCGCTGACGTCTCCGGGTGTGGCCACGCCAAGCAAGGCCAGATCGATGCCGATTTCACGCGCCAGCAAGGCAATCGCCCGGGCCACACCCTGCTCGCCCGCGAGCGTCGCGGCATAGAGGAACGGACGACCGATCAGAATCGCGTCAGCACCCAACGCCATTCCCTTGAGGACGTCGGTGCCCCGACGGAAGCCACTGTCCGCCAGGACCGTCATGGTGCCGGATTCGGCCTTGATCGCTGCCAGCACTTCGATCGGGGATACAGCGCTGTCGAGTTGTCGGCCGCCATGATTGGAGACGACGATGCCGTCCGCGCCGATTTCGCGTGCAATACGCGCGTCCTCGGGAGACAGCAGCCCCTTGATGACGAATGGCCCCTTCCAGTTGCGCCGCACGACTTCGGCCTGACGCCACGAGAAGGATGCATGTCCCGTTACGCCACCAAGCGTTTTGGAAAAGATCGTGGGGCGCGACGTGGGATCGAAATTGCTGATCCGCGGAATGCCGCGATGGCGAATTGTGCGCAACAGCGTGCCGATCAGCCAGCGCGGATGCAGGGCCGCATCAACGCTCAGTCGGACCGACGGCCGCAGGGGCATCGTATATCCCGCGCGGACGTTGTTTTCCCGGTTCGATGCAACGGGCACGTCGGCCGTCAGCATGTAGACGGACAGCCCGGCACCCGATACGCGATGGCACATGTCCACGATGTTGCGCTCATCGGGATGCTGATAGGCCGCGAACCACGCCTCCGGATACGTCCGGGCCATTTCCTCGATCGGCGTGATCGAATTGGCACTGAGCACAAAAGGAATGTTCGCACGACGCGCGGCACGCGCCATCGCGTTGTCGGCGTTGAAACCAACCACCGCGGATGCCCCCATGGGCGCGACGATATACGGCGCCGCATACGTCCGACCGAACAGGGTTGTCTGCAGGTTGCATTGCGAGACATCGCGCAGGACGCGCGGGACCATCCGCAGCGACCGGAAAACGTCCCGGTTATGCCGACACGCCTCACCATCGTCCGCACCGCCTTCGACATAGCCGAACACGGCGCGCGGCAGGCGTGATCGCGTGACGCGCTCGAAATCCTCGAGGTTCAGGATCGAACGCAGGATGCGCTTCGAGCGCGGGGATGTGCGGGACGACATGGGCTGACCTTCAGGCATGATGAACGGTGGATGCGGATGACAGGGCGATGGCCGAACCCGCCGCCGCACCATGCAACGCGAGAGGTTCGATACGGCCGACGACGAGCAGGTATGACGCAGCGCCGAGAATGCTGAAGCCGCCGGTGACGCAGAGCGGCACGATAAAAGAGCCATGCGTCAGGCCGACCATGATGCCGGTAAAGCCCGACGTCACGATGCCGGCGATATTGGCAGCACTGTTCTGGATACCGCTCAATGCCGCGACCTGCCCCGGGTCCGGCGCCACGTCACTCGGCAGCGACCAGATATTGGCCCCGGTAAAGGCAATGGACGCGAAGGAGACGCTCAGCAGGGCAACGCAGATCGTCGTGCTCTGCACGAAGGCGCTGAGCGCGATGCAGGACGATACGAGCAGACCACCCACAAGGCAGACCTTGCGTGCAGCTGTCAGACTCCAGCCCGCGCGTTGCAGGCGATCGGACGTCCAGCCGCCGAGCCATGCCGCCGGTATGGAAGCGAGACCCGGGATCATGCCGATCACCCCGAGATCCCGAAGCGAGAATCCATGGGCCTGCACCAGATAGGTCGGGAACCAGGTCGCGTAGAAATAGAAAACGAAATTGGCGCAGAAGAAGCCGAGCATCATGCCCCAGACCGTCCGATGGCGCAGCATGGCACGCCAGGAGCCCCGGGAATGCGGTTCTGTCGGCTGGGCCGCACGCAGCGTTGCGAGTTGACGCGGCGAAACGCCCCGATGGACGGCGGGATCGCGATAGGCAAGGCACCAGATCACGGTCCAGACGAGGCCCATGGCACCGGCGGCGACGAATGCCAGGCGCCAGCCGAATTCGGCGATCAGAAAGGCCACGACCGGCAACGATATGGTGGCACCCGCGCGGGATCCGCTGTCGAAGATCCCGGCGGCGATGCCCCGCTCGGTCTTGGGAAACCACAAGGCCGCAACCTTCGAATTGGCAGGGTAGCTTCCCGCCTCACCGATGCCGAGTGCCAGCCGCAGGATGAACAGGACGGCCGGGCCGCCGACCAGCGCGGTCAGCGCAGTGCAGGCCGACCACCACAGAACGGCTATGGCGTAGCTCACGCGTACGCCGATCCGGTCGATCAGCAGCCCGAACGGAAGCTGCATGATTGCATAGGTCCAGAAGAATCCGCCTAGCAAAAAGCCGAGCGTCGCGGGGCTGATATGAAGCGCCCGCGCCATGAAAGGGGCCGCGACGGCGATGGTCGCACGGTCGATGTAATTGATCGTGGTCGCGAAAAAGCACAACACGATCATCAGCCAGCGCAGACGCGGCATGATGCAGTCTCCGGTTCGGAGGGGCGTTTCCGCCCGTCCGTCACTTCGGCAGAATACGACGCAGATATTCGCGGTTGGTCGCGCTGACGCTGAGGCCGTCGCCGCCGTAATGCTCGACCAGGAACGCGCTCTTGAAGCCATGCTCCAGTGCCATGCGGATCGCCGCCCGATAGCTGATGACGCCGAATTCGAGCGGAGCCGGCGCCGTGACCACCAGCCCGGTGGTTTCATCCTCGGTGCGGAAGTAGTTCTTGACGTGCCAGTAGCGCGTATAGGGCGCGACCTTGCGCATCATCGTTGCCCAATGCTCCACCGGGCGATGCAGACGCACGAGATTGCCCAGATCCGCGTTGATGCCCACGGACGGATGATCGACGTCCTCCACGAAGCGGACGCTGCTGTCGGCAGAGCCGAGGTAAGTGTCTTCATACATTTCGAGCGAAATGCCGACACCGACTTCCTGCGCGTGGCGACCGAGTTCGCGGATACGCTCGACGGCCAGGCGCCATACGGCCGGATCGTCGGGGCTCGTCGTTCCCTGTGCGGTCCAGAACCACAGCGCGCGCTTCTGGGCGTCGGTCAGCGGATAGAAAAGGCCGAACGATACTTCCTTTGCGCCGATCTTCGCGGCCGTATCGATCACCTTGTGGTTATACGCCAGGAATTCCTCGCCGCGCTCGGGATCAATGACCGAGCGCCGCGCCGTCGAGATCGCGGGGATCGTCAGCCCGGCATCGCGAACCAGCCCCATGAACGTCTCGAGACGAGCGGGCGACAGGTCCGCAAGACGAATCCAGGAATCCGTCGGGTCGAGCTCGGTAAATCCGGCATCGGTGACGTCGGCAAGTGTTGCGGCCCAGCCTTCCGGTGCCTGGTCCTGCACGGAGGAACCGTCGGGCAGGATGTTCTGGTACTGGATCATGGCCGCCGCGATTGGCCAGTTGGTACGATTGAAGGGCGGATTTTGACCGGACATGGATATGCCTCCTTCGATGACAGGAAATCAGATGGCGGGCTGCGTTACCGTCTGCCCGCGACCGGGCAGGAAAATCGCGATACCCAGAGCCAGCAGTCCAGCGGCGGCCACGGCGTAAAGCCCGGCTTCCGGTGTCTGCCACAGACGATCGGCGAGCGAACGGATGTTCGGGGCTGCGAAACCGCCCAGATTGCCGACCGAATTGATGAGCGCGATCGCCCCGGCGGCTTCGAGGCCGGAGAAATGCGCGAGCGGAAAGTTCCAGAAAATCGCCTGCACCGTGACAACGGCCGAAGCCGCGACACAGAGCCCCATCAGTGCCGGGACAGCCATGCTGGAACCCGAGACCGCCAGCGCCACGGCAGATGCTATGAGGCAGACGATCAGGCCGGCCCGCGGGGCGTTCAATTTCTGCACCAGACGCGGAACGAGAATGGTCGATGCAACCGAACAGGCCCAAGGGACGGCCGTGACCGTGCTGACCCAGAAGCCGATTTTCTGGTGCAGGATGTTCGATACCTGCTCCGGCAGATAAAAGACCACGCCATAGCTTCCAACCTGCATCAGTGCGTAGAGTGCTACGAACTGCAGAAGCTTGGGAGAGCGGATCAGCGCGCCGAGATTTCCATGACCGGCGCCCGTCTTGGCGGCATCCTCGGCGGCCAGAACGCGCGAGAGTGTTTCCTTCTCTTCCGCATCCAGCCACGTGACGTCAGCAGGACGATCCGGAAGTGCGAAAAGGGTCGCAAACCCGACGAGGACGGCAAGACCACCTTCGATCAGGAACATCCACTGCCAGCCATGTAGTCCCGCAAAGCCGTCAAGGGCAAACAACCCACCGGACAGAGGACCGCCCAAGGTCATCGCCAGCGGATAGCCGAAATAATACAGGCCCAGGATGCGCATGCGCTCTTTCTGGGGGAACCAGAACGTCATGTAGAGCATGACGCCGGGGAAGAACCCGGCTTCGGCCAGGCCTAGCAGGCAGCGCAGGGCAATGAAGGAATGGTCGCCACGGACGAACATCGTGGATGCGGACACAAGGCCCCACGTCACCATGATCCGCGCCATCCACCGTCGCGCGCCAACCCGGTAGAGAATCAGGTTGCTCGGCACTTCAAAGAGCGCGTACCCCACGAAGAACACGCCGGCCCCGAATGCGAACACCGCATCCGAGATGCCAAGATCGGCATGGAGCGCCTGTTTCGCGAGCCCCACGTTGGAGCGATCGAGAAACGCGATCATGTACATCAGGATCAGGAACGGCAGCAGATGCTTCGCCGCCTTGGCCGTGGCCCGGATCCGCACAGGATCGTCCGGTGCGGGAAGCGTCTGGTCAGTCATTTGCATGGTGATGTCTCCGACGACGGGATTCTGGCCCGGCGTCTCAGGCGATCCGGCCGTCGAGTTCGTCTTCGATATGCGCGCGGATGATGTCCTCGAAACGCGTCTCGGTCGTGAAACCGAGCGACAATGCCCGCCTGGCCTCGAACGCACGCGCCCAGCCATCGACGATGCGGGCGATCGTCGGATCCGGGTCGCGCCGGATATGCGCGACGGCCCAATCGCCTGCCACCTTGCGCAATGCCTCGATCTGTTCGCCGACAGTCACCGACAGGGCCGGCATGGTGAGGTTCGGACGATCCCCCACCAGCGCCAGATCGAGCGTTGCCGCGTGGCGAAGGAACTGGATGGCGGAGCGCGGGCTGGTCATCCAGTGTCTCACAGTATCCGCGACCGGCAGCAGGGCATCGAGCCCGACGAGCGGCTCGCGGATGATACCCGAGAAGAATCCCGAGGCCGCCCTGTTCGGCTTGCCCGGCCGCACGCAGATGGTCGGCAGACGCAGACCGATGCCCTGGAAGATGCCCCGGCGGGAATAATCTGCCAGCAGCAATTCGCCGATCGCCTTCTGCGTCCCGTAGCTGGTCTGGGGCGTCAGGATGTAGTCGTCGGGAATGACGTCCGGAAAATCTCCGCCGTAGACTGCATTGGATGAGGCATAGACAACGCGCGGGCACCATCCTTCTTCGGTATTGGCCGCCCGGATCGCCTCGAACAGATTGCGGGTTCCATCCAGATTGATGCGATAGCCTTTTTCGAAGTCGGCTTCGGCCTCACCGGACACGATCGCCGCGAGGTGATAGACAATGTCGGGGCGGCTGGAGAGCAGCTTTTCCGCGGCCTGCCCTTCCGACAGATCGGCCGTAAGGCAGGTGACGTCACCATGGAAGCCCGCCGGCTCCTGCGGCGGCACGACGTCAGCCAGCGTCAGACGCGTGACTGTGTTCTGGCCAAGCACAGGATTGGCTGCCAGACTCTCGGCGAACTTGCGGCCGATCATGCCAGCGCCGCCGATAACAAGAAGATGCATGGAACGTGCTCCCGGGCAATTGACAATAACACGTGAGCGGTACGTCCGTCTCATGTGCTCGTTATGGGCGCACGTTTCCAGAGGTTGCGAAGTTTGGCTAGCCGCAGGTTGGAAGCAGGCGATCGGAATTTCCGATCGCCTGTTCCAGGATCGCCGTGCGCACATGCGCGGCGGCCGCCGTCAACGGTCGATCATTCGGCGTAATCAGCGAGAACGGTCCCAGAAGATCAGGTATCTCGACCGATAACCTTTTGACGACACCTACATTTTCATAATGCTCGGCCACCTGGCAGGGCATGACGGCGAGAAGCGGTGCACATCGTAGCAGATCAGCCGTCGCGAACATGGATGCGGCCTCGATCGGGTGGGGAGGCGCCGGCAGTAATGCCATCGTGAACGCCGCTTCTATGGCACGTCGCATGGGACTCGGTGCTGTCTGAAAAATCCAGCGCCAGCTTGAAAGATCTGCGAGCGTCAGGTTCCCGGGATCGGGCGGCGCGTGCTCCCGGCCGGAGACGACACAGAGTGGCTCGCTTCCCAGCTCGACGCTGGTCGATGCCAGATTGTGATCGAGCCCCAATGTGCGCCCGATAATGAAATCGAAGCGCCCCGAGCGCAGGCCGACCATCAATGCGTCGCTCGTATCCACCTGCAGGGTCATGGCGACGTCTGGTGCGAGCGCTGCAACCTTTGCCATGGCGGGCGAGACGATCTGCGGCAGGCCCGCCACGATGGCGCCCAGCTGTACACTGCCCGACACGCCGCTTTGCAGATCGACGATATCGCGCTGCATCCGGCTCAGATCGTTCAGCATCAGACGGGCAT
The DNA here is from genome assembly GCF_000963885.1 of Tanticharoenia sakaeratensis NBRC 103193. Taxonomy (GTDB): domain Bacteria; phylum Pseudomonadota; class Alphaproteobacteria; order Acetobacterales; family Acetobacteraceae; genus Tanticharoenia; species Tanticharoenia sakaeratensis. The sequence continues at coordinate 16,722 of NZ_BALE01000021.1, read as the reverse complement.
ATCGCGCTGCAAGAACGCCGCTTGCAGTCGGAAAGACACCATGTGACGTGCGGCTGAAAAGCTGGGTTTCGAGCGCGTATTCCACATCCTGCAGCATCTTCGATGTGGAGGGCTGTGACAGGTTCATGCGCTCCGCAGCCTTGTGCAGGTTGTTCGAGTTTTCCAGCTCGATCAGCAGCGTCAGATGACGGAGCTTCAGACGGTTCAGCAGCTTGTGAGGATCGAGCATGGCCATGTGTTCTGATGACTATCGTAACGAGATCGTGTGCCGCCGGGTGGCGTCACGGAGCACGGCGATGACTGTTGCGGCGGCCGGGCTCGGGGGCCTGTCCTGCGGGAGGAGAAACCCGTAAGGATCGAGCCGCAGATCAAGACCATTGGGAATTTCGGCGATCTGGCCCGCATGCATCTGCTGGCAGGCAACCGGCCCCGACAAGACCGTGAGCGCGTCGGACTGGGTCAGATAAGCCAGTGTCACCACCAGCGAGTCGCTGCCGACGATACGAGCGGGCAAGGGTGTCGCCATGTCGCGAAAGATGGCTTCAAGGCGCTGGCGTGAACGGCTGCCCCGACTTTGCAGGATCCAAGGATAGCGGGACAGTTCATTGAGCGATGCACTGCCGGGCACCGCAAGCGGATGGCCGGATCGCCCCATGAGCATCAACGGTTCATATCCAATTTCCTCATAATGCAGGTGACGTTCGGATACGTCGCCGCCGGGTCGGCCGACCATGATCTCGATATGACCTCGGCTGAGGTCGTGATGCAGACTGGCGCTCGATCCGGTGCGGATGTCGAGATCGATCTGCGGATAGTCGGCCTGCAGGACCTGAATCGCGCGCGTCAGGATCTCGATGGCCGGCCCGTCGATCGCACCGATGCAGACACGCCCGGCGCGGCCATCGAGCAGGGCATTGAGTTCCTCGCGCGTGCGATCGAGTTCGTCCAGAATCGTGATGGCACGACGGGTCAGAACCTCGCCGAAATAATTCGGGACAAGTCGGCGCCCTTCGTGACGGAAAAGGGCAATGCCGATCAGCGCTTCCAGGTCATTCAGGAGCTTCGAGGCCGCCGGCTGGGACATGCCCAAATGGTCGGCGGCATCATGCAGTGTGGCACTGCGCGAGAACGCCGCCAGCAACTGAAGATGACGCAGCTTCAGGCGCGCGCCCACGAACCACGATGTCGAGAGATGCGACGGCGGCGTCATCTGTAAAGCATAACGAAATCCATAACGATCATGCTCATAACGCGATTGGACGCAGACGGGATCGCGAAACTAGCCTGCCTTGAGACAAGGTTGCGTGACCGGACTTCAGGGGAAGACGTGTTCGTCGCTTACCGCGGAGGTATTGTCGTCGTGATCAGGACAATTGAAACTGTAGCTGTCGTCGGTGCGGGATACATGGGAGGCGGCATTGCTCAAAGCCTCGCCGATGCCGGTATTCGTGTAACACTCGTCGATGTGTCGCACGAGGCGACCATTGCCTCTCATGCGCGCTTGCTGCGCGAGGCCGCCGCGTTCGAAAAGCAGGGCCTCTTCCGGCCGGGCGCTGCCGACCGTATCGAGGCCCACCTCGTCATCGGTGAGACAATCGAGGAAGCGGTCCGCGACGTGGACTTCATCGAGGAAGCAGTGCCGGAAATCCCGGACCTCAAGCGCGAACTTCTGACCCGGATCAGTCGCGTTGCCCGCGCGGATGCTATCATCGGAACCAATACGTCGACCCTGCCCGTGCATACGCTTGCACCGGCAGTCTCCGGCCCGGAGCGCTTCCTGACGGTGCATTTCAGCAACCCCGCACCGTTTGTCCCGGGCGTCGAGCTGGTCTGCGGCGAGAAGACCGATCCGGCGATCCTGCCGGTCGTGAAGGACATGATACGCCGCGCGGGGCATCAGTCCGCCGAGGTCGCCGACACGCCAGGCTTTGTCCTCAACCGGCTGCAATATGTGCTGTTCAAGGAAGCCTGTGCCATCGTCGAGGAAGGGATCGCCACCACCGAGGGTGTCGATACGATTGTCCGCTCGACGTTCGGCTTCCGGCTGCCCTTTTTCGGCCCGTTCGCCATTGCCGACATGGCTGGTCTGGACGTCTACCAGAACTGCTTCAAGACATTCGAGCAGGCCTTTGGCGAACGCCTTGCGGCGCCGAAGATCCTCAAGGATCTGGTCGCGGCCGGCAAGCTCGGGACGAAGAGCGGGGAAGGCTTCGTTGGCCAGCTGACACCCGAGCAGGCACAGGCCTTGGTGGCCTATCGCAACAACGCATACGGTCACATGGCCAGGCTTCTGAGCGATCTTGGCCCGGCGCCGCTGCCAGGTGCTTCAACACAGAAAGACTAAGGATCTCCAGCACCGCTGTTCCGGCCACGCTGCGCGCCCGGCGGACCGGAACAGCCCGGCGTCTCGGTTGACAAGCACCCCGTTCGGCTCGGCAGGCCTTAACTGCCTGAACTTTCGCTTCAGGCAGGAGATATTTCAGTTAGAGCGTAGCGCTGGTCCTGCTTTCCTGCCTGGTTTGACCGGTTTCTGCGTTCGACAGGATATGAGATGGGGAACCCTGCGGCCAACGCTCGAAGAGTGCGGACATCGACGCCCCTGCTCGGAATCAAGGGCGTCATCAGCCAGTCAATCGGACAACGTAAAGGGCGCCGTGTAGTGGCTGACGTTGTCGCGGTCGATGATGACGCAGTCGTAGAGCTGTTTCTCTGCGCTGGCTCCGGTCTTTCCGTTCTTCAGGAAGGCATCGGCCTGATCGACGGCTTTTTTGGAGAAAATCGCAACAGGTTGCAGCACGGTATACTGCAGTTCCCCTGCCTTGATGGCGGACACGGCGTCCGGTGACCCGTCGAAGCCGCCGACCTTGATGCTTGCAAGCTTCCCGGTCTCCTTGAGCGCCGCAATCGCCCCCAACGCCATTTCGTCATTACCGCTTATCAGACCGACGATGTTCGGATGCGCCTGCAACATGCTCTGCATCTTGTCATGGCCCTGTGTACGATCCCAGTTGGCGACCTGCGAGGCGACCTTGTGCAGGTCCGGATACTGGGTCAGCACCGTTTCATATCCGTTGGAGCGGGTTGCTGCGTTGTTGTCGGACGGCGAGCCCAGCAGTTCCGCGTAATTCCCCTTTTCGCCTACGCGCTTGATCCATTCTTGCGCCCCCAGGGCCGCACCTTGCGCGTTGTTGGATACGAGCTGGGCCTTGGCGAGTCCTGACTGGTTGATCTCGGCGTTTACGAGAAAGACCGGAATGTGAGCCGAAACGGCCTTGCGCACGGCGCCGATCGATCCGCTGGCGTTCGCCGGATCTAGGATGATCGCGACCGAATGATTGGTGATGGCGGTGTCGATGAGGTTGCTCTCGACATTGGTGTCGCCCTTGTGGGCGCCCACGTTCGCCGTATAGCCAAGCTTCTTGGCTTCTGACGCCGCAATATTGCCTTCCGCCATCCAGTAAGGATTGGCCGGATCGTTGACGATGATCGAAATCAGGCCGGCAGCATGAGCCGCAGGGGCGCCTACGGCCATCGGCATGGCCGTCGCCGCCGACAGGACAAGCGCCATTTTCGCAAACTTGGACATTGTGCTTTGCCTTTTTGGACGATGCGGCCGGACCTTGCCGGCCGTTCCGGTCCCGCGTCTCATGCAGGGCGGGTGGGAAGGGTCTGACCCGCACGGGCCAGCGAAGATGTCGGGCCGCCCGGGAGGGCCTGCGGGCGCCGACCGCGTTTGTGGTATTGCAATGCGTTCAGCAACACGGCGAGCACGATGACCGCCCCCGTGAAAACCGTTTGCCAGTAAGCCGAGATTCCGATGATGACGAGCCCGTCCGACAGAAAGCCGATGACGAACGCACCCAGCAGCGTTCCGCGTACGTTACCCCGGCCACCGGTCAGCGCCGCACCGCCCACGACCACAGCCGCAATCGCCGTCAGTTCGTAGCTCGTGCCTGCGGTAGGGCCTGCGGACGTGAGCTGAGACGACAGGATCAGTCCGCCGATTGCGGCACAGACGCCGGAAAACACATAGACGCTGACCTGAACTATGCGAACGGGAACGCCCGAGAGTTCCGCGGCCCGCGCATTGCCGCCCGAGGCATAAAGCCACCGACCGAATGCGGCCCGGCTCAGAAGGACGCTCGTGACGACGGCAATGACTGCGAAGACCACGACGCCGATGGGCACGCCTGCAAGACGGTTGAAGCCCAGCCAGTCAAATCCGGTATTTCCATGCGCCGTCTGACCGCCGAGATCGTTGTATGTCAGCCCATTGGTCATGAGCAGTGCCAGTCCGCGCACCATGTACATCACGCCAAGTGTTGCCACGAATGCAGGAACCTTGAAGCGCGCGATCAGCACGCCGTTTACGAGCCCTACAAGGCCGCCCACCAGACAGCACAAGATGGCCGTAACCCAGACTGGCGGATAAGCCGTGACGCCGAAATAAGACAACGTCACGCCCTGCATCAGAAACCCTGCGACCATGCCTGACAGCCCGAGCGTCGATCCCACCGACAGATCGATGCCGCCGTTGAGCACCACGAGGAGCATACCAATCGCAAGCATGCCGAAAATTGCCACATGCGATGACATCGTCATCATATTGGCAACTGTCAGGTAATACGGCGAAAGGCTCGAAAAAACCGCAACAATAACAATCAGGGCAAGGAATGCCCGTCCTTCGAGCAAAAGACGCCCGATGTCGAATCGGGCTTTCATCGGGGTGCCCGGGCGCGTCCCGAGCGATGAGGTCAAACCCGCCATGATCCTGGATCCTATCCCCTCACGCTGCGACCACGGCTTCGCCGGATGCAGCCATGATATCTTCCTTGGTCGCATCGGCGCCGAATTCGGCCGCGATGCGGCCCCGGCGCATGACAATGATGCGGTGCGCGATACTCAGACATTCCGAGACCTCCGACGTCGTGAAGACGACGGCGAGCCCTGCCTCCGCCCGTTTCGCCAGAATACGAAACACTTCAGCCTTGGCGCCGACGTCGATCCCCCGGCTTGGCTCGTCAAGCAAAATGGCCTTGGGGTGGGTTGCGAGCATTTTGCCGATCACCACTTTCTGCTGATTGCCGCCCGACAGGGATCCGATCGGGGCCCATCCGCCTGCCGTCTTGATGTGCACGTCGCTGATCGACTCATCCACAAGGCTTTCCTCGCGCGATGACGACAGCACAAGATGTCTGACGAATGACGTGATACTGGCCAATGACAGATTGCGGCCGACGGTCATGGTCTGCACAAGGCCATCGCGCTGCCGATCCTCCGGAACCAGGGCCAACCCTTTTTCAATTCGTGCGGCAATCGAGAGACGGGCCACGTTCTGGCCGCACAGCAGAACCGATCCGCTTTCCGGCACATCCCGTCCTGCGATGCATTCCAGCATTTCGGTGCGGCCGGCACCCATCAGCCCATAGATGCACACGATCTCGCCGGCACGGACGTCGAGCGACATGCGATCCACCACCGGCGGGCCAGCGCGCACGGGCCCTGCAACAATTAGGTCCCGAATTGACAGGACGACGTCACCGAAGTCCCGCTGCTCCGGCGGCGTGCCGAGATTGAAGTTCTCGCCCGCCATATGACGGACAATCCACTCGAGATCGATATCCTCGACGTCCGCCCGCGCCGTAACCACGCCGTCTCGCAGAACAACGGCATGATTGGTTATGTGCAGAGCTTCTTCGAGATGATGCGAAATATAGACGATGGCAACGCCTCGGGCTGTCAGATCATGCACAACGCGAAACAGAAGCTCGACTTCATGCGCACTGAGCGCCGACGTCGGTTCGTCCATGATGAGTATGCGGGCGTTGATCGAAAGTGCGCGAGCGATCTCGACAATCTGCTGTTGCCCGAGCCGAAGCCGTTCGACCGGCGTCAACGGGTCGATCTCCTGGTTCAGTCCTTTCATCAGGACGCGGACCTGACGCTCCTCTTCGGCGAAATCGACGCCCTTGGCGGAGCGGATTTCGCGCCCCATGAAAATATTGTCCCGCACATTCAGATTGGGTGCGAGCGAAAGTTCCTGATGGATGATGGAGACGCCGTAACTGCGCGCATCGGTCGACGACGAGAACGAAATCGGCCGGCCGTCGAGTGTAAGCTCTCCCGATGTCGGGCGCTCCACGCCCGACAGGATCTTCATCAACGTCGACTTTCCCGCGCCGTTTTCTCCGAACAGCGTGGTGACCTTACCTCGCCGCACGTCGAAATCGACGTTCCGCAAGGCCTGGGTGCTGCCATAGGTTTTCACCACATTCCGTGCCGACAGAACCACGTCGTCCGACACGTCCGCGATCTGTACGGCGGCGCTCATGGCACTGTCATCTCCACGGGGGTCACGAGCCAGTTCTTCGGATTGATGAGCTGGAAAACACCTACGACATTGATCGTCTTGCCCGAGAGTTTTGTCGTATCAAGCTTCGATAATACGCGACTCTTCATTTCCCGGTTCAGGGCAGCTCCCGCATTCTGGTAGTCGATCTGATTGGTGAATTGCCCGAACGAGACGGTTCCGGTCGCATCCCGTATGTCCGTGCCGTTAATGGCGGGTCCTGTCTGCACCCGGATATGGACGTCGTCAGGAACACCCTGAACCGCCACCGGATAGATCCCGGATTCTCCAGTCTCGGCGACGCCAGAGAACTTGATCGAAATTTCCGGACCTATACTTCCCGGGACGCCATATTGCCGACCAGCCTGATCCTTGTCGGCAAGCACCGCTTTGGCAAACACCGTGGCATCCACCGCTTTGCTGGCGACTGCCGCCTGTATTTTCGGAAATTGAGAAGTTCCGAACGTATCAGGCGAAAAGGCGGCGGTAGACTCACTCGACGAGCTACCGATTTTAACGAACCGCGTGTCGGCAAGCATTGTTGCAAGGAGCACGATAGCCGGAACGGCGATCAGCAATCCGCGTCGGCTCGGGAGCCGTGAGCTTCTGACCGAATAGGGCGACTGCGCCGTCGTTACAGGAATGTCCATCGCACCCTCGTCATTTGCTCGCGGAGATTACGTGACGGTCGAGCGTCCTGGATACGCGCGTGACGATATCCAGATAGCCCGCGACATTCCAAGCGGAACGCCCGATGAACAGGCCGTCGACATGCTCACATGTCACGAAGTCGGTGCAGTTTTGCGGATTGACCGAACCACCATAAAGACACGGGACACGATGCCCCAGTATGTCTTCTGCGACGGCAATGATGTTCTTCTGCCGTGCATCTGCATATTCCGCACTTGCCGGCGTTCCCGACTCTCCGATCGCCCACACCGGCTCATAAGCGAAGAGTACGGGAATCTCTGTATGGCGGTATCCCGACAGGGCACCGAGTGCGCCCTGCACCTCTCGCGTCAGCACGGCATCAGCTCGGCCGGATTCCTTGTCTGATAACGTTTCACCAACGCAGATCAGTGGAATCAGGCCGTGTTTCAGAGCAGACGCAACCTTCAGACCCACGGTCTCGTCTGTCTCGCTGAAATGCTCCCGCCGTTCCGAATGACCGAGCTCGACCATGCTCAGACCGCAGTCCTTCAGCATCGGAGCGGAAATTTCTCCGGTCCAGGGACCCTGTTCTGCCCAGTGCATGTTCTGCGCGCCGACATGCACGTCCGCGTCACGCAACAGGCGCTTGACCTCACGACACACGGTAAACGGTGGAATGACAAACTGCTGTATCCGCTCGTCGGACACCGCGGATGCCAGGAGGCCATCGGCGAATTCCCGCGCCTCTGCCAGCGTCTTGTTCATCTTCCAGCTCGTCCCGACCCAGAAACGTACCGGGTCTGCAGAAGAATGTGGCGATTGACGAATGGCCTGCTGTTCCATGAGAATTTATATCACCTTGTTCGTTATCTGTAGCACTGATTTAGTTATTTATAACACACCAGAAAAAGCCACAGAAACAAAAGGCCGCCGGGCCACCATCAAGAAGTCGTGCTGTTTATCGGAGATCAGCTCTCCCGGTATCGATATGCGCTGCCCAGAACGCGACAGACTCCGCCAGATGCGGCACGACCTGACGATCCGTCGGTTCGCGTTCCCGAAAGGAAAGTTCAAGGCAGATTTCGTTGTCGGTTGCTCCGCCGTCCTGCAGCGCCGCGATCAGTCGCTCGGGCTCAATTCGTCCGCGAGCATTGAATTCGGCGGTAAAGGGTCGATGACCGCCCTTTTCCATCAGGGATTGCTTGATGTGGATGATGGGCGAATACCTCGGTGCCATGCGTGCCCAGGCATAGGGATCGTAGTCGTCCGGATTGGCGCTTTCGACATCACCATGATCGATGTCGACCATCATCTTCAGCGGGATCGAAAACCCTGCCGCGTCGATCAACTCCTGCAAGGCAAGCGTCGCATCGATCGTCTCGCCGAACTCCCGCCCCACGGACATGGGCTCCCACATCAGGTATTGAAGACCGGAAGACTTGGCAGCATCGGCGACTTCGGCCCAGCAGTCGACCGTCTGCTGCAGCATGGTCTTGCGTTGGTCCGGCGCGTCATAGTCGTGATACGTGAAGATTGCGAACTGGGTTCCGACAGACGCGCCTCCGAGATCGGCTATGGTATCGGAGAATCTCTTGAACCATCCTACATAATACCGGCGGACATCCACGTCGGGAGCGCCAAAGTGATTGAGCCGTCCCGACGGGCCCGTCATGCCCGACGTGACACGAACTCCGGTATGCGCCTGTGCTTGCTGCATCTGGCGCGTAATTTTCCGGATCGTCTCCGCGGGCCATGCGGGATTGATGAATTCATGTGTCAGTTGCACGTCGCGCACACGGATGTCGCGCGAAATCGTCGTCATGAGATCGTGCGGGTCGGCGAAACGATTGACGAGCGGATTGGTGTTGATCGACAGCGTCAGAGTCATCGTACGGTCCTGAAAAATGCAGCCGTGGTCAGGCCGCGTGCTGCACCTGATGCTCGAACCATTGGGCAAGAACCGCTTTTTCGGCGGCGGACATGTCGAGTCCCTGTTTGGTGCGTCGACTGAGCACGTCATCCATGCTCTCGACCCATTCGTGCGCGATCAGATAACGGACTTCGGCCTCATACAGCAGCGCCCCGAAGTGATAGCCAAGGCCTGCAAGGCTGTTGGCAACGTCAATCAGACGCCGCGTGCGCGTGCCATAGGTCCGTGCATAGTGAGCGGCCAAATCCCGCGTAAGCCACGGAAACTCCTGCAACAGACCGTCGGTGAACGCGGAAACGTCTCCGTTCGCGATATCGCCGCCCGGCAGGATTCCTCGCCCGGTCCAGTCCGGCCCCATCCCCGGAAATGTTGGCCTCAATTTCTGGACCGCATGCTCCGCCAGCTTCCTGAACGTCGTGATTTTCCCGCCGAACACGTTGATCAGAGGCAGTCCGCCAACCGTCTCAAGGTCGAGCACGTAATCCCGCGTCACGGCGGAAGGATTGCCTTTTCCGTCGTCATAGAGAGGACGAACGCCCGAAAAGGTATGCTGCACGTCGGATCTGTGCAGCTTGCGTTTGAAATACCGGTTTACCGCATCGATCAGATATCTGATCTCGGCTTCATCGACCTCGACGTCCTCCGGCCGACCTTGATAGGGGGTATCGGTCGTTCCAATCAGAGCGCGGCCTCCCTCATAGGGATTGATAAAGATCACCCGCTTGTCATGGTTCTGCACAAGATATGCCTGCGGCCCATCCCAGAATTTCGGCGTGATGATATGGCTACCCTTGACTAGGCGCACATTGCGCGGCGACGTACCACCCTCGACGCGGCCTATGATGTCGCGCACCCACGGGCCACCCGCATTCACCAGGGCGCGCGCCATGACCGTGCGCCGGACGCCGTTGCGCAAATCGGCAATTTCGATTTCCCACAGATCGCCGCGGCGTCGTGCGGCTGTCATCTGCGTGTGGGTCAGCACCTCCGCACCGCGCTCCGCCGCGTCCAGTGCGTTGAGCACGACGAGCCGAGCATCATCGACCCAGCAATCGGAATATTCAAATCCTCTCGAAAAGCGATGTTCGATCGGCTCGCCTTCCGGATCATGGGCGAGATCGAGCGTTCGCGTGCCGGGCAGGCGCTTGCGTCCACCAAGGTGATCATACAGAAAAAGCCCCAGGCGAATGAGCCATGCCGGTCGGTCCTCCGGGCTGTGCGGCAGGACGAAGCGCATGGGCCAGATGATGTGCGGTGCATTTGCCAGAAGAACTTCGCGTTCGATCAGCGCCTCGCGTACCAGACGAAACTCGTAATATTCGAGATAACGCAGGCCGCCATGCACAAGCTTTCCCGACCGCGAGGACGTTCCTTGCGCAAGATCGTCTTTCTCACACAGCATGACCGAGAGCCCGCGACCCGCCGCATCCCGTGCGATTCCGCAACCGTTCACGCCACCGCCGACGACGAAGACATCAATCACGTCGCTCATGCCAGCCTCTTCTCGTTTTCGGGAAAAACATGACTGGAACTCAGTCCCGCGGGCGCCATCATGTCCCAGATCGGCTCGAGCCCGTGTCGTGCACCCTGATAGGCGTGAAATCCGCGCGCATAGAGCGTCGACATGGCGGCATCGGGCAATTCGACCGCGCCGAGGCGCGGCATAACCCAGTCGTCCAGACAGTCATCCATGGACGCATATGCGCCGATTGCGACGGCAGCGACCATTGCAGCACCTGCGGCGCCGGCTTCCTCACGATCGGATACGCGCACCGGTGCGCCAAGCGTCGCCGACAGAATGGATCTGAGCGCCCGTGAACGCACGGCGCCCCCGGTCAATCGGATTTCACGCGGAACGGGCCCCATCGCCTCGTAGCAGTCACGTGCCGCCATCCCCAGGCCTTCAACCACGGCGCGCACGATATCCGCGAAGCGATGTTCGTCGGACAGGCCGATGATAGAAGCGCGTGCCGCAGGATTGACGAACGGGCCGCGTTCGCCTGCTTTCGAGATATAGGGATGATAGATCAGCTGGCCGGGTTTGCCGGCCAGCAGCCACTCATTGATATGCGGGACCAGATCGGCCTTGGTCACATCCGGATCGAGGTAGGAAACCAGATCGCTCGCGAAATGCAGAAGCCAGTCGATGTTCAGGGTCGCGGCCATGTTGGACTGGATTCGCGCCACCATCCCGGGCACGGGTAACGGGATGACATAGCCGGTCCGATCCTGGTCCAGATGGACCGCATCGGCCGGCATGGCGCGCATGTGCATGCCGGTCGATCCGATGATCGAACAGGCGGCATGAACTCCTCTCGTATAAATCCCGGCACCGAGAGCGGTCGAGACGATATCGACGAAGCCGAGCGAAACGGGCGTCCCGGCCAGCAATCCCGTCGCGGCTGCGGCGGACGCAGACAGAGGATCGGTCGTTCGTGTGCCGTCGACGATCTCCGGCAGAAGATGCCGCCAGGCCGTCAGCCCAAGGGCATCGATGACGTCTCCACGATAGGCACGCGTGCGAAAATCTCCGAACGTAAAACTCGCTTCGGACGGGTCCGTGCGACGCAGGTCGGTGAGATTGAGATAAAGCCAGTCCTTGCAGTGCAGGGCGACTTCGGCCTTATGCAGGGCTTCCGGCGCGGTTGCGGCCATGTGCGCGAGTTGCGCGCCCTGCTGGCACGCTGCAAGCCCGGTCCCTGTGGCTTCGAACCGGGCGCGATCGCTGCCGTGTGCGCGCAGCTGCTGGACGGTGGACGCGGCCCGGGCGTCCAGCCACAGCCATGCAGGCCCCACCGGGGCATTCCCGGCTCCGACCAGCCACGTGCCGTCGCCCTGTCCGGTCACCGCTACGGCGGCACAACGTCTGGCCAGGTTTTCGACTTTTTCGCCCAGCAGACGCAATGTTCCGGCGCAGTCCTCCCAGGTGCGCGAAAGTGACTGGATCGCCATGCCCTCCGGCCCCGTTTCGTAGCGGTTCGGTATCGCGGCACAGGCAATCTGCTGCCCTGTGAATGTATAGGCGATGGCCTTGATGACGGATGTTCCCGCATCAATTCCGATCAGGAGATCAGGACCCGCAGCACTCATCTGCCGAGTTCCTTACCGGAAGACTGCGTGTGATCCAGATGTAGTCCGGCCATTTTACGCCCTCCCCTCAGGACGCCCTCCATCAGGGCGTCAGGGTTTCCCGATCAGTAATTCCGCTGTTTTTTCGTCGATGATCAGCCCGGCAAGAAGGCCGCTCCGCAAAACTGCCTGAACGGCCTCAACCTTGTCGGATCCGCCCGCTATGGCGACAATGCGTCGCCCCCTCAGGGCATTCAGGGGAAGGGACAGAACCCGGCCCGTGAGCGAAGTCTCCACCGGCTTGCCGCGGGCATCGAAAAAATGGCCGAGCATCTCTCCGACCCCGCCCCGCGCCACGACTTCTTCCATGTCCTCGGGCGATACGATCCGTGATGTGACGAGGTGGGCGCCCTCGTAGACCGCGCCGATGCCGACGATCATCAGATCTGCATTTTCCGCAAGCGCGCGCACCTCCTGAACACCCGGCTGGGCGAGGATGACCGCGCGGTCCTCCGGCTTGTTCGCAAAGAACGGTGCCGGCATCGCATAGGACTCAGCCTCGGTTTTTTCGGCGAGCCGGTGCATGACGTCGAATGGATTGGCGGCGTAGTTCCGCGTGAGACCGCCGAGCAGAGACACGAACCGCACGCCACTTCCGGCCAGGGGTGCCATGCCCGAGACCGATGCAGCCAGCGTGCGGCCGTTTCCGATCCCGATGACCCCACGCGACGAAAGCTCGATTTCACGCTCCAGAAACGCAGCGCCCGCTGCGCCGAGGGCCATCAACGGCACGTCCAGTTCGTGGAGGTCCGGCACGACTTCGCAGGAAGCCAGGTCGAAGCGCGCGCATAATGCATTCTCGAGCGCTGCGCATTCGACGACGTCACCTACGATCGTGACCTTGACCGCGCCATTCTGCGCAGCGCGTGCGATCATGCGATGCGCCTTGACGTTTGGCACGCCAAGGCGGACGGCCACTTCCGCCTGCGTCAGGCCGGCGATGTAGTGAAGCCATGCGGCCCGGATTGCCGCACTGTCTTCGCTGCCGCGAGAGGAAACTGCAGGAGCCATGAACCGCCGGCACGCCTTCTGTATGTAATTTCACTGGGCGTAATTTATTTCACGGGCAGACATGTGGTCAACAGAACATGAAAGACACCATGTTCTCATTTGCGTGTTATGTTTGTCATTATATGTCGATATATCGGGCGATCAGGACGCAACGGTCTCGGGCGACGGCTGGAGCGTTCCTGCTACGCCGTGATGATGGTTCGCGTCATGCCAGGTGTTGCGCACCTGCCGTGCACTCTCGATCGGATCCCAGCCGAGCGACGGGCCGATAATGTGTGCGATCTCTCGTGTCACGTCAGGGCTCAGGCGTCCTTCAAGTGCTACGGTGGTGCGACGGAAGAGAACATCCGACAGGCAGCGGACATGCTCATGTCGGGCGATAAAATCGAGTTCCCGCCGCGTATAATCCTGAAGCGAGGACAAGGCGGTATCCGGTGCCGCGCTGCAGAATGCGGCCACTGCCTCGGCCTGCGTTCCATATCGATCCAGAAGCGAGGCGCAGCGCTCTTGTGACAGGCCATGTGTTTCCGCAAGCGATGCGAGATAGGCTGCGCGTGCCTTGGCCTTGGGAAAATTGCGACCGCCGCCGATCGCGAGCGTGCGGGTGGAGACACGTCGCGCGCGTTGCAATTTCGAGAGAACCTGATCTGCCACCTCTTCCGCCAGGCCACGAAAGGTCGTCCATTTGCCGCCGACAAGAGACAACACGGTGGTATGACCCAGGTGGTCTTCATGGATCAGATGGTCCCGGCTGATGGCGCCCGGATCCCCTGCACTGCTCGCCGGCAACGGCCGCACCCCGGCGTAGCGGTAGATGACATCCTGCGGGCCGAACGCGAACGCCGGAAACAAATCGCCTAACATGCGCAGCATATAGGCTTCTTCCTCATCGGTGCAGATCGCCGCGTCCGGGTCGTCGATCCTGATATCGGTCGATCCCACCAGCACGTGGCCAAGAAACGGGTACGCAAGACAGATGCGGCCATCCGGCGTGCCGAAATACACCATCTCGCCATTCAGTTCGCGCAGGAGCACAGGATGGTCGAGCACCAGATGCGAACCCTTCGTGCCGCCGATATAATGCGTCGCAAGGCCCAGTGTCGCGTTGATCCGGTCGATCCACGCGCCGCCTGCATTCACAATCACCGGGGCCGCAATCACGCGCTCGCTGCCCGTGAACCGATCCCGGACCACGAGACGGCCGCCCGAAAAACCCTGAAGGTCGACGTAGGTCCAGGCCTCGCATGTATCATTTGCCGCCAGACCGTCCTGCACACATTCGAAACCCAGTCGCTCGGGCCGGGCAATAGCCGCATCGTAATATCGGCCTGTCGCGATTACATTGCGTGCCATGTGCGGCCAGCGTCGTCGGACCCTGCGTCCCCATGTCAGGGTGTGACGCGGCATGACGCGCGCGCGACGACCAAGAATGTCGTAAATCAGCAGACCGAGTTCGATCACTATCACGCCACGATCGGCCATCTTGCCGCCGAGCCGCAGAAAACGCCGAAGCGACGGCACAATGCCGCCGGTCCACGAGCGGATCGGCAATGTCGTCGGAAGCGGGGTTACCGTATGCGGCGCATTGCGCAGCAGGAGATTGCGCTCGAGCGTCGACTGCGCGACCAGGCGAAACTCCCCGGTCTCGAGATATTTTATGCCGCCGTGAATCAGCCGCGACGGCGCACAGGACGCACCGGCACAGAAATCTTCCCGTTCGATCAGCAAAACGCGAATGCCCTGGAGCGCCAATTCGCGAAACAACCCGCATCCGTTGATGCCGGCACCGATAATGACAACGTCGAACGCTTCGATCTGCCCGGGCTTCATGACGCCGCAGTTCCTGTCGCCGAAGAAGCCGTATCCATGACAATGCCCGCAGACAACCCGCCGCCTGGCCCGGCTGCTGTATTTTCTCCATACAGGCCGGACCAGAACGGGCGCATCGCGGACACAAGCGCATCATAGCGACCATAGGCTGTGTCGTAGGCCGCAACATAATCCGGGCGCGGATGGTATGCCTGTCGCACAACTACCTGGGCGTCCACCGCTTTTTCGAGATCTGGAAAAAGCCCGATCGATACTGCGCCCGTCAATGCCGCGCCCAGTGCGCCCGCCTCCCGCACCGACGAGACCTCGACGTCAGCACCCAGGACATCGGCGAAAAGCTGGGCAATGGCGGGTTCTCCCGTGCCACCGCCGGATATGCCGATACGCGCGACGGGGCCGCTGCGCCGCAGTGCCTCGACATGCGCGCGATGATTGAAGGCCGCTCCTTCCAGCACCGCGCGCACGAGATCGGCGCGCCCATGCCAGGATTCCACTCCGAAGAACGAAGCGCTCGCGGGCTCCGCATGCGGCGATCCAAACAGATAAGGGTGAAAAAGCGGCGCATGGCGACTGCCCGGCGCGCTGTCGAACAGGTCACGGGCCTCGCGGGTCAGGATCATCGCCGCGTTGTCGTGATCCGGCAGAAGGATTTTTGCCAGCCACTCCAGATTGCTGCTCGACGCAGGCGAGATCGACATGCAGTTCCACAGGCCCCGATGCATGCCCGCGCGACAGGCCCAGCCCTCTCCCGTCACAGGTGCCGCGCGAAAGACCTCGTTGATCGAGAACGTCCCGGCCGTGATGGACATGTCTCCTGGTCGGGTATAACCGAGCCCGACGGCCGCTGCCGTGACATCATGCAGCCCGGCTGACACCGGCGTTCCGGCGAGCAGACCTGTCGCAGCGGCCGCGGCCGCCGTGACCAGCCCTGCACGATCGCAGGACAACACGATTTCCGGCAGGGCGCTGCCGATGGCGGCCAGTCCGAGCCGCTTCAGGATCTGAGGGCTGTAGGTCTGGGTGTGGAGATCCGTGAAGGCCGTGCTGGCCTCCGTCAGGTCCGTGGCAATGGCGCCCGTCAGACACAGACGTATCCAGTCCTTTGCGAAAAACACGGTGCCGATCGCATGATATCGATCCGGCTCGTTTTCGCGCATCCATGCGAGCAGCGTGCTGGCGGAATAGACATAGGGCGGCTGTCCGGCGATCGGCACGAGTTGGTCGAGCACGCCATCTGCGGCCCATCCGGCATGCAATGCGTGCGCGCGACTGTCGAGAGACATGATGCCGCGCCCAAGCGGGTGCCCTGTGCGATCCAGCACGAAGACGCCGTCGCCATGCGCTGTCACCCCGACCGATGCAATCGCGGTTCCATCCAGCCCTGCCTGTTCAAGCGCCGTACGGATCGTGCCTGCGACGGCGCGCCACATCTCGATCGGATCGCGCTCGACATGGTGCGGACGGTCCATATGCTGCGTGATCTTTGCGCGACCAATGCCGAGGATGCGCCCGTCGAGCGAAAAAACGGCCGCCTTCGTTGTACTGGACCCGCAATCGATGCCGAGGATGCTGTCCCGCGCCATGGCCCACGACCTTCCACATATCAGGTTTCAGAACCTGTTTCCGATCTGACTCTAACATACAATAACGATGGTATTGATACTTGTGTCACATTAACATGAGACATTCCGGTCACCAAGGCCGGTATCAGCGCATGACAGGACGATGCAGGGCATGGTTGCCAGAACAGACGATCCCGCAGCGACGCCCCGCGCGCTGGAGACCAGAGGGCATGATGACAGGGCTGGGAGCATGAGCGAGG
>NZ_BALE01000022.1 GCF_000963885.1 Tanticharoenia sakaeratensis NBRC 103193 | reverse complement strand
CTGTCACGCCACAGAATCAGCGTTCAGTGGAGCCGCTCTAACCGCGCACCTGTCCTTCCAGAGCATGCGCGAATTGGACGGCGCCGCATATGCTCGGTCCGTCGCAGTGTTTTTTACGCCGGCGCTGATGCTGTTTCGGTCTGCGGTTGATGCGCGTGCGGATTTTGCACAACTGCGCGGTTGGCTTGACCGTTATCGATGGGATGCAGTGCTTCGGGGGGCACATGCGCAGGATCTGGCCCTGTGGGCTGTGCTTTCGAATACTGCTCGGTTTGAAGGTCGCGGCTTTGATCAGTGCATACGCTTGCATAAACCTCTGTCGCCGTGAGGCACGACGCCGCCACCATCGCGCGCATGCTCGCGGAACGAGCACCGTCGCTCGTGCGCGAACTGCTGCCGAATGGCCGCAAGCACGGGGCAGAGTGGCGGTGCGGGTCGCTGGCGGGCGAGCGCGGGCAATCACTGGCGGTGCATCTTGGCGGTGCCCGGTCGGGGGTGTGGGCGGATTTCAGTTCAGCCGAGCGGGGCGACGCGCTCGATCTGGTTGCGGCCGTGCTTTACGGAGGGGATCGGCGCAAGGCGCTCGTCTGGGCCCGCCAATGGCTCGGGCTGGGCAATGGCGACGTCGGTCCTGTTGTGCGCCGCTCGGCGCCGATGGGGCGGACGTCCGAGGTTGATACAGATGCACAGGCGCGGCGGGCGGCGGCGCGCAAGGTCTGGTTTGCCGGCGAGCCTTTGCGGATGGGCTCGCCGGCCGCAGCCTATCTCGCCGGGCGTGGCATCGATCTTTTGGAACTCGGGCGCGTTCCGGGATCGTTGCGTTTTCATACGGGCCTATGGAACGGCGAGAGCCAGCGGCACTGGCCTGCGATGCTGGCCGGGATCTGCGCGCCGGACGGCGCCATGGTGGCCATGCATCGCACCTGGCTGGCGCCGACGCCATCGGGGGGATGGTCTAAGGCACCGCTTCGGGACGCCAAGATGACGCTCGGCTCTTATGCCGGGGGCTGCATCAGGCTGTGGCGCGGCGCGTCCGGAAAACCGCTGGCCTTTGCGCCGGAAGGTGAGACGGCAGTGTTGGCCGAGGGCATCGAAACGGCGCTCTCGATCGCCATCTCGTGTCCGGAGCATCGCGTGCTGTGTGCCGTGTCATTGGCGAACATGGCGCGCGTGGTGCTGCCAGCGGCGATCCGAACCGTGATCGTCGCGGCTGACAACGATGAGGGCAACGCATCGGCGCGTCGGGCGCTCGATGTGGCTTGCCAATGGTTTCTGTCGCAGGGGCGCGATGTGCGCCTTGCGATGCCGGATCGGAAAGATGCCGACTGGAACGATATCTTACAGGAAATGGACGCATGAGCGAGCGCGTGGGGGCTGGCAAGAGCGGCCGGAAGAAAGTGCGGGACGGGATAGAGGGCGCGAAAGTTGTGGAACTTCGGCCGAAACAGGGTGCGGCGTCTGACAAGGCGGAGCAGGATAGTGAAGACCGCAGGTTTATCCATCGCGACAACGGTATATGGCGTCGCAAAGGCGACAACCCGCCGACATTCATTTGCGGCCCTGTCGATGTCTTGGCGGAATCGCGGGATGAGGAGGGTCGAAACTGGGGATTGCTCCTCGCCTGGGATGATCGCGACGGCCATCGCCACGAAGAGGCATTTCCGCGTGCGCTTTTCGCGGGAGACGGTAATGAGATCCGGAGCCGATTGGCCGATGGCGGCCTGACGCTCGGCGCGGGCACTTCGGCGAAGGCAGCTTTTCTTGAATGGCTGGCGAGCCTTGCCAGCGAGCAGCGTGCCCGGAGCGTGACCCGGATCGGCTGGCATGCCTTCGGTGGTCAGTCGGCGTTCGTGTTGCCGGATGAGACGATCGGCGAGGCCGGAGAACGGGTCGTCTTGCAGACGACAGAACGGGAAGCATCGCTGTTCGGCGTTTCTGGCACAGCGGAGGATTGGCGGCGCGAGATCGGTCTGATGTGCGCGAAGAATTCGCGGCTCGTCTTCGCGGCGTCTTGCGCCTTCGCCGCTCCATTGCTCGGTCTACTGGGCGAGGAAGGCGGTGGCATCTCGTTCAAGGGGGACAGCCGCGTTGGCAAGAGCACAGCCTTACGGGTTGCGGCCTCAGTCTGTGGTGGCACGCCCCAGAACGGTGCTGGCGGCTATATCCGTTCGTGGCGCTCGACATCGAACGGGATCGAGAGCACCGCGCTGGCATCTTGCGATGCGCTGTTGCCGTTGGACGAAATGGGGCAGCTTGACCCGCGTGAGGCGGGCGAAATCGCCTATCTCTTGTCCAACGGACAGGGCAAGGCGCGATCGAGCCGGACTGGCGGAGCGCGCAGCGTCGCGCGATTCCGCATTCTTTTTCTTTCCACCGGCGAACTTGGGTTAGCGGACCTGAACCGGGAAGCGGGCAAGGCCACAAAGGCCGGACAAGAAGTGCGGTTTGCGGATCTGCCGGCGGATGCCGGGCGCGGCATGGGATTGTTCGAATATCTGCACCACGAAGATACGCCGGAGGCTTTTGCCCGATATCTGCGCACCGCGACGGGGCAAATATATGGTGCACCGCTTCGGATATTTTTGCGTCGGCTCGCGGACGTGATGGCTAATGAGGGCGAGGATGAATTACGCGGCCGCTTGCGCGACCGGATCGCCGACTTGGCGGATGATTGGCTGAAGGACTACCCAGCGGCGTCCGGTCAAGTGCGGAGCGTCGCCGCGCGCTTCGCGATGGTCGCGGTCGGTGGCGAACTCGCAACCAGCTATGGCCTCACGGGTTGGGCCGATGACACACCGTCATACATGGCAGGTGAGTGTTTCCATGCCTGGCTAGCGGAGCGGGGCACCGTTGGCCGCCGGGAGGAAGAGCAGGCTGTCCAGCAGCTCCGGGATTTCATCGCAAGGAACGGCGAAGCGCGATTCGAAAGATGGGTCGATGCGGTGACAGCTGCAGAAGCACAATCCGAGATCCCGGACGCGCCACCGGGGGAACGTTTTCGCACGCAGAACCGCGCCGGATGGAAACGGTGGGTGCGTGAAGATGATGGCAAGAGCGCCTGGCGCTATCTTCTGACGAGCGAGGCAATGTCCGAGGCGTTGTCTGGTCTGAATCAGCGTAGCGCCAAGGCGGTGCTGGTGGAACGCGGCTTCCTGTTGCCGGGCAAGGACGGCAAGATAGCGGCCCCGATCTCGCCTCCTGGCCACAAGAAAGTCCGAGCCTATGAGGTGATGGCCGCTATCCTCGGATCAGATGAAGGGGATCGGTAGCAAGCAGTCACATCCGCATCTCGACGTGCGGCGCGAGCATAGTTTCTGCCTGTCTCATTTGAGTATACCTCTGCGAGACGTCTCATGGTATTTCCAGAACTGAGGCTTTCTCTGTCTCATTAGGGTTGCGTTAGATCAAAAAAGACAGCACAAGGAGATTGTCTAGACCCTAACGAGACATTTGAGGCATTTATGAGCACGATTTACGGATACGCGCGGGTCTCGACCACGGATCAGGACCTCGCCATCCAACAGGACGTGCTCCGCGCCGCTGGCTGCACAACGATCCGAGCCGAAAAGGCGTCGGGCACCTCGACCAAGGGCCGCACCGAGCTCCGCATCCTGCTCGACTTCATCCGCTCGGGCGATACGTTGGTCGTGACGCGCATCGATCGCCTGGCGCGGTCGATCGCAGACCTTCAGTCCATCGTAATCGAGCTCCGCCAGAAGGGCGCAGCCCTACGCTGCACCGAGCAGCCGGTCGATACGACAACCTCGGCGGGCAAAGCGTTCCTCGACATGCTGGGCGTGTTCGCCGAGTTCGAGACCAATCTCCGCCGCGAGCGCCAGCTCGAAGGCATCGCGGCTGCGAAAGAGCGTGGCGTCTACAAGGGACGCAAGGCTTCGATCGACACGGCACGCGTCCAGGCTCTCCATGCAGAAGGTGTCGGTGCATCGGAGATCGCTCGCCAACTCGGCATCGGCCGCGCCAGCGTCTACCGCCTCATCGAGGCAGCTTCGGCTTGAGCGCGGGTGCTGCGGGGCAGCATAGGTTTTTTCTCGATTTTCTATGGGCTGACCAACACGTCAGCCTGACATATCGCGCCTCGTTATGCGTAAATCGCATATCTCGCCGAACCATCGAAAGCGGCGTTGAGCGTTCGATTGGTGGGCAGCGTCCGACGGTGTTCCCACAAAAACGGCAGAAATCTGCCGATCAACTATCGCGCTGCGGAACACCTTTGCGGAAGGTGTTCCGGTTTTACTTTCGGAGGTGTTCCGCGTAGCGCTCTGATATAAAACACTAAAATGGCCATGGAACACCTAGAACACCCGGAACACCTTTCGAGAGCAGAGTGAGAAAGAGCCGGATGCAATGGCGGGGGAACTCGCATGAAGCCATGCAACGGGAGCGTGGCTCGAGAGGCGCATGGGCCAAGTCAAAGAATGGCGTCGCCAGGGGGTAGGGGGGTCGAAAGCTGAGAGCGACAAAAGTGTAGACCGTCCACCCCCCCTTCGTGTGTCGCCGCGAAATTCGCAGAACTTTTTTTGGAGAGGCGAAGCGCAGAGAGTCCGGAAAGAGTCCGGAGATCTCGCGACAGAGCCAGCCAAGGTAGGCCTGGATATCAAAAAGCTGAGGAAAAGCGTGGTGCCGACACTCGGAATTGAACCGAGGACCTACTGATTACGAATCAGTTGCTCTACCCCTGAGCTATGTCGGCTGCGCGTGGGGGCATATATCGAAGCACGCGGTGGGTTGCAATATGCGTCGGGCAGGTTTCGCGCAATCAGGACCATTATGGCGGCTTTGGGTGATTACAGAGGCCTTTCGGTGTTCTAGGCTTGCCTGATGAGCAATCGGCTTCATCGACGTCTGTGGCATAATGCCGTTCAGGCAACGGCCATACGCCCCGTCAGTGATGTGCGTGTGCTCGAAGGTGTGCGGGAATGCCCGGGATGCGGGCTCTTCCAGCGTGTACCAAGGCTGGCACCCGGGCGCGTGGCTTATTGCGGCCGGTGCGGAGGACAACTGGCGCGACGGCGCCGAACGCCTCCGCTTGCGACGCCGACAGCTTTTTGTGTCGCCTCGATCGCCCTTTATCTCGCGATGCTTGTCACGACACTGCTGACGATCAACGTTTATGGGCGAATCCAGACGATCACGCTGTTCACGGGGCCGATCGAACTCCTGCATCAGGGCTATGGCGAAGCCGGAATCCTCGTAGGGCTGGTCACGATTGTCACGCCCGGCATCGTGCTGGCCCTGATGTCGGCGATCCTGTGGGGCGCGTCGCGTCCGCACATGCCGGACTGGGCGCCGCGCCTGATGACCTGGTACGAGCGCCTGCGTGGCTGGTCGATGATCGAGGTCTATATCCTCGGCGTGTTCGTCGCCTATTCCAAGCTGATCGATCTGGCGCTGGTCGATCTCCAGGCGGGCGTCTACCTGATCGCCGGGCTGATGTTCACGATGGCGGCGATCGACTCGACGCTCGATCCGGAGCGGATCTGGCAGAACCGCGACGTGGACGAGACCATCAACCTGCGCGGGCACCAGCTTTCGGTTGAACGGGTCAATGTCCTGACATGCGACATGCCGCCGATGCAGAACATGGTCTCCTGCAGCTCCTGCCATCTCGTGATGGCGCTGCCCCGTGTCGTTCCCCGGGAAGCGGATCTTGGTGACTGCCCGCGCTGCGGACAGCACGTGCGCCGTCGCCGGCCGCAGAGCCTGTCCTCGACGACCGCATTCCTTCTCGCGGGGCTGATCTGCTATCTGCCGGCCAACCTGCTTCCGGTCATGACCTACACCAGGGTCGGCAGGGGAGATCCGAGTACGATCATCAACGGCGTGATAGAATTGTGGCAGGCCGGCCTGGTGCCGCTAGCGCTGCTCGTGCTGTTCGCGAGCATCACTGTGCCGGTCCTGAAGATCGTATCGCTCTCGGTCATGATCGTGAGCACCTATTTCGGCTCCCGGCGTCGCCTGCCGCTGCTGACGAAGCTCTATCGGGTGGTCGATCTGATCGGGCGATGGTCGATGATCGACGTGTTCATGATCTCGATTCTGGTGGCTGTCGTCCGGTTCGGATTCCTCGCCAACGTGACGGCGGACTTCGGCATGGTATGCTTCGCGGCAGTGGTGATTTTGACAATCTTTGCCGCGGAATGCTTCGATCCCCGTGGCATGTGGGATGCAGCCGGGCTGAACGGGCCCGTCGAAGGCCCGCTTGAAGGCAAGATCCGCCCTTACCGACCGGATGAGCGGCGGTCCGATCAATCGTCCGACGGCGGCCGCCCGCAGGACCCGAATTCTGGCAACATGGAGCCGGCGCGCGCGTGAGTGATCATCAAGATACGTCATCTTCTGGTGGAGCGGACCAACCCGCGCCACCTCAGGAAGCTCCTACGCGCCACACGCGGTTTTCCATCATCTGGCTGATCCCCGTCGTTGCGATCGTGCTGGCGGGATGGCTCGCATGGCGCAGCATCTCCCAGCGCGGACCCGAAATCACGGTTACCTTCGACACGGCTGACGGCATCACGGCCGGGCAGACCCGGGTGGAAAACAAGGCGGTGACACTGGGCACGGTGGAATCTGTCACGCTGTCGCGCGACATGCGGCGCGTCAGCGTCCGCATCCGGATGAATGCGGACAGTTCGGACATCCTGACCGATCACGCACGGTTCTGGGTCGTGCGCCCGCGGATCAACGGCGCGTCCATCACAGGCCTCGAGACCCTGTTGTCCGGGGCCTATATCGCGATCGATCCCGGCGCGCCGGGCGGCCATTATCAGACCATGTTCACGGGTCTGGAGTCCGTTCCGGGTGTTCGATCCGACCAGCCCGGAACGACCTATACGCTCGTCACGACGCAGCTCGGGTCGATCGGCCAAGGCGCGCCCGTCTTTTTCCGCAATGTCTCGGTGGGCGAGGT
Source organism: Tanticharoenia sakaeratensis NBRC 103193 (assembly GCF_000963885.1). GTDB lineage: Bacteria > Pseudomonadota > Alphaproteobacteria > Acetobacterales > Acetobacteraceae > Tanticharoenia > Tanticharoenia sakaeratensis. The sequence goes on along the minus strand of NZ_BALE01000022.1, from coordinate 18,877 downwards.
GCTCGGTTACACGATGCCGCCGGGGGGTGACGGACCGATCCTCGTGCAGGTGTTCGTGCGTGAGCCATATGATCATTATCTGCGCACCGACACGCGGTTCTGGAACGTATCGGGCGTGCAGGTGGGCCTCGGCGCCGGCGGCCTCAAGGTGCAGCTCACGTCGTTGCAGGCGCTGCTCTCGGGCGGTGTTGCCTTCGGTATTCCGGAGCGCCGTCTGGATACGCCGTCGCCGCGTGCACCGGGTAATGCGGTTTTCAAGCTTTATGATACGGAAGCCGAGGCCGACGGTGCTCGTTACCAGCGCCGCGTGCGTGCCGTGACCTATGTGGACAGCTCCGTGAAGGGGCTCGTGTCGGGCAGCCAGGTCACGATGTTCGGCATTCAGGTCGGCACGGTGACCAATGTCCGGCTTGAGATTGACAAGACGACAGCGGCAGCGCGGGTCCGGATCGACATGGATCTCGAGCCGGAGCGCGTGATGAGTGCGGAGAAGATGGCCGATCAGCCGTCCGAAATGCTCTCGCAGATGGTGCGGAACGGATTGCGGGCTTCGGTCGAGAGCGCGAGCTTCCTGACCGGCGAATCGATGATCAGCCTCACCTTCGTCAAGCATGCGCAGCCTGCCGAGCTTGGCAATGTCGACGGTATCGCGGTCATTCCGAGCCAGCCGGGTGGATTTGACGGGATCATGGCCTCCGTCTCGACCGTGGCGGACAAGATTGCGGCGATGCCGCTCCAGCAGATCGGCGACCACGTGAACGACCTGATCGCGCATAGCGATCAGCGGATCGCAAGCCCGGAGGTCACTCAATCGCTGCAGGCGCTACGTGATTCGCTGCGTCATCTCAGTGCGCTGACGCAGCATGCGGACGAGGGCATGCAGCCGCTGCTCAAGAGGCTGCCGGCCCTGAGTGCTGCCCTGCAGGGCACGCTCCAGAGTGCGCAGGGCGTGCTCGGAAGCTATGGCGGCGACACCGATTTCCACCGTGATCTTCAGGGCATGGTCGTGCAGCTCGGGCAGGCGGCCCGTTCGATCCGGTATCTGACCGACTATCTCAACCGCCACCCCTCGGCGCTGATCACCGGACGCAGGAACTGACATGGCTGATTTTTCTCTTCCCAAGACCGCACGCGCGGTCCTGCTCGGCGCAGGGCTTGTGACGCTTGGAGCCTGTAGCGGCGATCCGACTTACTACACGCTGGCGCCCGTTTCGGGCGTGTCACAGGCCGGCGGCCCGGCGGTGGTGGAAGTGCGCACGCCCGTGATCGCCCAATGGCTCGATCATGACGATATCGTGCGTCAGGACCGCGACTATCGCGTCAGTCTGGCTCAGGGCGATGCCTGGAGCGGCGCGCTGCCGGACCAGATCGCCCAGACACTGACGGTCGAGCTGGCGCAGCGTCTGCCGGGAACGACGGTCATTGCGCAGAATGACGCGGCCTCGACGACGCCTGCGGCGTATGTCGAGCTGACAGTGACAAACTTCAACGAGGATCAGGACGGGCAGGCCGTGCTGCGGGGATCGCTCTCGGCGCATGCGGCGCAGGCGGGTGCGGGGCCTGTCATCACGATGCCTATCTTGCTGACGCTGAAGCCGCAGGGGCATAGCACGGCGGCTCTGGTTGCCGCGATGAGCGCCCTGCTTGGACAGCTCGCCGATCAGGCGGCCAGCCAGATCCGCGCGCTGCCGCCGATCCGATAACACACGGCGCCTCGAGCTGCGTGGGCAGCGAGGCGCAACGTGGCAACCTGAATGTCAGGGAATGATTACGCGCCTTCAGGGCGTAGCTTTTCCGGCATCTGTGAAATGCAGATGCCGCGGCAGAGAAAGTCATGACCGGGGGAATTGCCCCCCTCGGCCGTTGTCAGAGAATCAGAGCTTCTCGACTTGGCCGTATTCCAGATCGACCGGCGTGGACCGACCGAAAATGGACACGCTGACCTTGAGGCGGCTGCGCTCGGGGTCGACTTCCTCGATCGTGCCGTTGAACGACGTGAACGGGCCGTCGGCAACGCGAACCTGTTCGCCGATCTCGAAGGTGATCGCTGCCCGCGGGCGCTCCACGCCTTCCTGGGCCTGCTTCATGATCCGCTCGGCTTCGGCTTCGGAAATCGGGCTCGGACGATTGCGCGAACCCAGGAAGCCGGTGACCTTCGGTGCATCCTTGACCAGATGCCAAGCTTCGTCCGTCAGCTCCATCTTCACCAGCACATAGCCCGGGAAGAACTTGCGTTCGGCGTTTACCTTGCGGCCGCGGCGGACTTCGACGATGTCCTCCGACGGCACCAGAATTTCGTCGAAATGGTCTGCCAGACCCTTCTGTGCTGCCTGTTCCTTGAGGTGGCTTGCGATCTTCTTCTCGAAGCCGGAATAGACATGCACCACATACCAACGCTTAGCCATGGCGGTCTGACCTAGCCTCCCACACCGAACAGTTCACGTACACCGAGCCCGATCACCTGATCGACCACGAAGAAGAATACAGAGGTCAGCGCCGCCATCGTGAGAACGGCACCCGTAGTCACCAGCGTGGCACGGCGCGAGGGCCACGTGACGCGGCGCGCTTCGGTGCGCACCTCTGCCAGAAACTTGACAGGCGAGAAGCCGCCACCGGCGTTTTGGGCCGCCGCGGATCGGTCTGCAGGTCGAGAGCTGGGCTTCTGAATGGTCACGATCGTCTTCAGTTCTGGCGGTTGCAGCGCTGCGGCCCGTTCCGGAAAATGGACCTTCTGGCACGACCGCGAGTCCATCGTGGCCGTTTGGCGCCAGCCGATGCAACCCTGCGGCGCGCGGGTTGGCAGGGGTGGAGGGTCTCGAACCCCCAACCTCCGGTTTTGGAGACCGGCGCTCTAGCCAATTGAGCTACACCCCTTCACACGTCGTGCCGGCATCGAAGCCGGACGCGGCGCAGGGGGCGGACATGCCCGTGTTCCCCCCCCAAAGTCAAGAGGGGGATGCGACGCTTCATGTCTTGCGACGAGAGGTCTTGATGCGACGCCATGGCTTCGCTAAACCCTGTCCCCGTTGGGCGGGCGTAGCATAGTGGTAATGCAGTAGCCTTCCAAGCTTCTGAGGAGGGTTCGATTCCCTTCGCCCGCTCCAGCTTTCCTTACATCTGATCAGCCTGCGAATCGCGGCATCACTGCACCGGGCACGGCTTGTGGCTGGCCCGCGCATCGTCGAACTGCGTGATCAGCAGCGTGACCGGTCCGTCGCCGACGTTCCCGGACAGGTGACCCACGTGGCCTGCCTTGTCCCGCCTTGTGTCGAGATCTTCGCCAAGGAGTGCATCGCCCGGATTGAGTTCGACCCGGGTTCCGTCCATCGCCTGCATGAACAATGTGCCCGACGTCGGCACGATCCACTGGATGCGGGGATTCTGGTGCCAGCCGCCCTTCCAGTGCGCGGGTTGAACATTGGTGACGACGGTCGCGGCGCCATGCATCGGGCGACCCAGCCATTCCTTGTCAGCCTGCGGCACGACGAGTTTGAGCTGAAAGGACGTGAGGTTGCACTTCGTAAGGTGGCTGACCCCCTGCGCGTCCGTCCAGTTGTCCCAGTAGGCCACCCGTGGTGACGCCGGCTGCGGCGTGCCGGGTGCGACGTTGGCGGTCTGGCTGCCTGTTGCGGAAATCTGGGCGAAGGCCGGGGCCGTTACTGTCGGGAAGGTGAGGAGGGAAGCGCAGAGGGTCATGCAGGCCCGTCGGTTCATCGCGCGGCAAATCCTTATGTCGTGGGTGAAACGATGCCGCATGTGGCCCGAGCGATCTTCAAAAAGCAACAAGACCATGGCGAATGGCGCTTTTGTGCGCGCGGCTGTTGGTTGCGCAGCCGGAGGGGAGCGTGCTAGACGCCGCCGGTATTCGGCCTCGGCTATCCGCCCGGGCCATATTTGGATATCCTGATCGCGTGGCCCGCAAGGGGCGCGCCTGATTGCAAGGTGGAAGAGCCAGGACGTGAGTGTGATGACAGGAACAGCGTCGTCCGATGCCGCCCCCCAGGCGCGGCCGCGCGTGGCGCTTTCGTCTCTGCATGGGGTCCCGGCGCGCTACGCGACTGCGCTCTATGAGTTCGCTGATGAGCGGTCCTCGCTGCCCGAGGTGCTCCGGCAGGCGGAAACGCTCGCCACGCTGATCGATGAAGACGTAGCGTTGCGTTCTTTCATCGGCGACCGTGCCATCGATGCCCGCGCAGGCGGCCAGGCGATTGACGCCGTGCTGGAGGCGCGGGGCTTCGGAGACACGTTGCGCCATTTCGTAGGCGTTATTGCGCGAAACCGGCGCCTGTCCCGCCTGCGTGACATCCTTGCGGCCGTATCCGCGCTGGCTGCCAAGCGTCGTGGCGAAGTGGTGGCGGAGGTGCGTACCGCCCAGCCGCTGAGCGAGCAGCAGCGCGCAACACTTGCCACCCGCCTTTCTGAAGCCGGCTACGGCCGTGTCGCCGTCACCGAGATCGTCGAGCCCGAACTGCTGGGCGGTCTCGTGGTGCAGATCGGCGCCCATCTGTTCGACACCAGTCTTCGCGGGCGACTGACCCGCCTTTCGCATGCCATGAAGGGAGCCGCGTGATGGATATCCGTCCCGCAGAGATTTCGGACATCCTCAAGCAGCAGATCGCCTCTTTCGACGGCGCGGCCGAGGTCTCCGAGACCGGCACGGTCCTCTCGATCGGTGACGGCATCGCGCGCGTCTACGGTCTGTCGAACGTCATGGCCGGCGAGATGGTGTCCTTCGAGTCCACGGGCGACCGTGGCATGGCGCTGAACCTCGAGGAAGACAATGTCGGCGTCGTGATTTTCGGCAGCGGCGACGGCGTTCGCGAGGGCGATATTGTCACGCGTACGAAAACGGTCGTCGAGGTTCCGGTCGGCAAGGGCCTGCTGGGTCGCGTGGTCGATGGTCTCGGCAATCCGATCGACGGCAAGGGCCCGCTCGAGAACGTCGAGATGCGTCGCGCCGAGATCAAGGCGCCGGGCATCATGCCGCGTCAGTCGGTCAGCGAGCCGATGCAGACCGGCATCAAGGCGATCGATGCGCTGGTGCCGATCGGTCGTGGCCAGCGCGAGCTGATCATCGGCGATCGCCAGACCGGCAAGACGGCGATCCTGGTCGACACGATCGTGGGTCAGAAGCCGGTCAACGCGACGGGTGACGAGAAGCTCAAGCTCTATTGCATCTACGTGGCCATCGGCCAGAAGCGTTCGACGGTCGCGAACCTCGTGCGCACGCTGACCGAGCAGGGCGCCATGGAGTATTCGATCGTCGTCGCGGCGACGGCATCGGACGCGGCACCCATGCAGTATCTCGCGCCGTATACCGGCTGCGCGATGGGCGAATATTTCCGCGACAACGGTATGCACGCGCTCGTTTGCTATGACGACCTGTCCAAGCAGGCCGTGGCCTATCGCCAGATGTCGCTGCTGCTGCGTCGTCCGCCGGCCCGTGAAGCGTTCCCGGGTGACGTCTTCTACCTGCACTCGCGTCTGCTCGAGCGCGCGGCCAAGATGTCGGACGAATATGGTGCCGGCTCGCTGACGGCGCTTCCGGTGATCGAGACCCAGGCCGGTGATACTGCCGCCTACATTCCGACCAACGTGATTTCCATCACCGATGGCCAGATCTTCCTCGAGACGGATCTGTTCTACAAGGGCATCCGCCCTGCGGTGAATGTCGGCGGTTCGGTGTCGCGCGTGGGCTCGGCCGCACAGATCAAGGCAATGAAGCAGGTCGCCGGCAAGATCAAGCTGGAGCTTGCCCAGTATCGTGAAATGGCGGCGTTCTCCCAGTTCGCGTCCGACCTCGATCCCGCAACACGCAAGCAGCTTGATCGTGGCGCGCGTCTGACCGAGCTGCTCAAGCAGCCCGAGACTTCGCCGCTGCCGGTCGAGGAGCAGGTGGTCGTCCTGTATGCGGGCACGCGTGGCTATGTCGACAGCGTTCCGGTGGACAAGGTCGTCAACTACGAGCAGCAGCTCCTTTCGGAAATGCGCAACGGCGGACGAGCCATTCTCGACGCCATTCGCGCCGATCGCCAGATCAAGCCCGAGACCGAAGAAAAGCTGAAATCCGCGCTGGAAACGTTCGGCAAGCGGTTTGCGGCCTGAGGAATCCTGATCGATGCCTTCGCTGAAGGAACTGCGCGGCCGCATCGCGGGCGTGAAGAACACGCGCAAGATCACCAGCGCGATGAAGATGGTCGCGGCCTCCAAGCTGCGCCGCGCGCAGACCCATGCCGAGGCATCTCGCCCTTATGCGGAAGCGATGCGCCGGATGATGTCCGAGCTTGCGGCTGCAACGAAGGGGCAAGGTGATGCACCGACGCTTCTGGGCGGCACGGGTGAGGACCGCGTGCATCTGCTCGTTGCCGTGACCAGCGATCGTGGTCTGGCCGGTGGCTTCAATGCCAACGTTGCGCGCATGACCCGTCAGGTGATTGCGCGGCTGCAGGGTGAGGGCAAGACGGTCAAGCTGCTGACGGTCGGCCGCAAGGGCGCCGATCAGCTGGGACGGACGTATGCCGATATCCTCGTGGACCGTCTGCCCGGCACTGCCGGGCGCGACGTCGAGTTCGGCACGGCATCCGGGCTTGGCGAGCGTCTCGTCTCGATGTTCGAGAAGGGCGAGTTCGACCACTGCACGCTGATCTACAACAGCTTCGTCAATGCGATGACGCAGACGCCCGTCGAGCGGCAGCTGATCCCGTTGCCAGCGCCCGAAGGGGCGAACGACAACGAGGATGCGCGCGCATCCGACGCGCCGCAATACGATTTCGAGCCTGACGAAGGCACGCTTCTGGCGCGTCTGCTGCCGCGCAATCTCCAGATGCAGATCTATGCCGCGCTGCTGGAAAGTGCGGCAGGCGAGCAGGGCGCGCGGATGACGGCCATGGACAATGCCAGCCGCAATGCGAGCAAGGCCATCGACCAGCTGTCGCAGCGTTACAACCGCTCGCGCCAGGCGAACATCACCAACGAACTGATTGAAATCATCTCCGGCGCCGAAGCCGTCTGAGACCTGACCGCACGGAGGCATAGACATGTCCGATACGATCCAAGACGCCCCGGCCCCGGGTTCCACGGCGCCGCAGGGCACTGCCAGTTCCAATGTCGTCGGTCGCGTGACGCAGGTCCGCGGACCTGTTGTCGACGTTCAGTTCGAAGGCCAGTTGCCGTTCATCCTCAACGCGCTTCATGTCGATATCGACGGCCAGACGCTGGTTCTTGAAGTCGCCCAAGAGATCGGCGAGCGCGAAGTCCGCTGCATCGCGATGGACACGACGGATGGTCTCGTGCGTGGCGCGCCGGTGCGTGACATGGGCGAGCAGATCACAGTGCCGGTCGGCCCCGCGACGCTCGGCCGTATCCTCAACGTCGTCGGCGAGCCGATCGACGAGCGTGGGCCGATCAACTCCGAGAAGCGCTACCCGATTCATCGTAAGGCGCCCGATTTCGAGGAGCAGGCAGCGGCTTCCGAAATCCTGGTGACCGGCATCAAGGTCGTCGATCTGCTCTGCCCTTATCTGAAGGGCGGCAAGATCGGCCTGTTCGGCGGCGCGGGTGTCGGCAAGACCGTCATCATCCAGGAACTGATCAACAACATCGCGAAGGCGCATGGTGGTGTGTCGGTGTTTGCGGGTGTTGGCGAGCGGACGCGTGAAGGCAACGACCTGTATTACGAAATGCAGGATGCAGGCGTCATCAAGCTTGGTGAAAACGGCTCGACCGAAGGATCCAAGGTGGCACTGGTCTATGGCCAGATGAACGAGCCGCCGGGCGCGCGTTCGCGGGTTGCATTGTCGGGTCTGTCGCTCGCAGAGTATTTCCGTGACGAGGAAGGCCAGGACGTCCTGTTCTTCGTCGACAACATCTTCCGCTTCACCCAGGCTGGTGCCGAAGTCTCGGCGCTGCTGGGCCGCATTCCTTCAGCCGTGGGCTATCAGCCGACACTCGCGACCGACATGGGCGCACTGCAGGAGCGCATCACGTCGACGACCAAGGGATCGATCACGTCCGTGCAGGCCGTGTATGTCCCGGCCGACGACCTGACCGATCCGGCACCGGCAGCAACCTTCGCGCATCTGGATGCAACGACCGTGCTGAACCGGTCGATCGCGGAAATGGGTATCTATCCGGCGGTCGATCCGTTGGACTCGACGTCGCGTTCGCTCGATCCGAAGATCGTGGGCGAAGAGCACTACCAGGTTGCGCGTGACGTCCAGAAGACGCTGCAGACCTACAAGGGTCTGCAGGACATCATCGCCATTCTCGGCATGGACGAACTGTCCGAGGACGACAAGAAGATCGTCGGACGCGCCCGTCGCATCCAGCGCTTCCTGTCACAGCCGTTCCATGTCGCCGAGGTCTTCACCGGGGCGCCGGGCAAGCTCGTGTCGCTCGAGGATACGGTTCGCTCGTTCAAGGCCGTCGTGGCTGGCGAGCATGACGATCTTCCGGAAGGTGCGTTCTACATGGTCGGCTCGATCGATGAAGCGATCGAGAAGGCCAAGAAGATGAAAGAGCAGGGCTGATCCATGCCGCTTCAGGTCGAGATTATCAGTCCCGAGCAGGTGCTCGTCCGGCGCGACGCCGACATGGCCGTTGTGCCGGGAGCGGAGGGTGATATCGCGGCCATGCCGGAGCGGGCGCCTGTCATGCTCCTGCTTCGGGCCGGCGTCGTTTCCCTCTATGAGGGCGAGCGCGTTGCCGAGCAGTATTTCGTCGAAGGTGGATTCGCCGACATGACGGCGGATCGCTGCACCATCCTTGCTGATGCGGCACGTCCCGTATCCGACCTCGATGCGAATGCCGCGCGCGGACGCATCGAGGAGCTGGACAACAACTGGTCGTCGGTTGATCCGCAGAATGAAGCGGCGCTGATCCGGGCAGCCGAAGCACTTCAGGCAACGCAGGCCGAGATCGAGTCAGCGCGGTCCTGAGGGTTGCGGACTGGCACCGGCGATATCGCTTGACGGTGCAAATCCGTTCGATGCGTGTCAAAGTTCTTTTCAGAAGGCTGGTAGTCGCCAGTCCCCGGCGATTGCCGCAAGTCTGATAAGCAGTCCGATGACTGCGCCGATGCCGGCAGCAAACGGCATCGGCATTCCCCAGCGCTTCAGCGTAACGATCAATATGCTTTCGAGAATGGCCGCGCTGGCATAGAAGCCCGTGCGCAGAATGGCCGGCACCTCGCCGAGCATCAGATCGCGCAAGGCGCCCCCTCCTGTTGCCGTCAGCATCCCCATGACGGTTGCAGAGAATCCGCTGTCTCCCCGCATCAGCGCCTTGCTTGCACCGGATGCTGCGAACAGTGCCAGACCTGCGGCGTCCAGCAACAGAACCGGACGATGCCAGTGGGCCAGTTGCGGCCCGGCGACGACCGCGAGGGCCGTGCCGAGAATGACGGCGGCGGCATAACGTCTGTCTGTCAGGGCGGCAACGGGATAGGCACCCAACAGGACGTCTCGCAGCATCCCGCCCCCGAGGGCTGTCATGAAGGCGATGACGGAAACTCCCAACAGGTCGAGATGTGCGTGGATCGCGAGCAAGGCGCCTTCCGCCGCGAAGACCAGTGTACCCGCAAGGTCCGCTAGGGTAATCAGTTGCCCGATAGCCTGGCGGGTCATGAGCGAACCGGGAACAGGACTTTGGCGCGATCCGTTATGCGCCGGAGAGAAAGAAGTCGGGTGGTGGCATAGCCGACCGATCCGATGCGGCTTAGCCCCTCTCGATCCAGAACGGTACCGATTGCGTCGAAATGCTCGGTATCATGGGCAGGCAGCGTGTAGTCGATCCAGCATCGCCCATGCTCGGTCATGAGGGGGGCGCCATCGGGCTGCCGCAGCGGCCGATCGCCCCATGCGACGCGCTCGGCGAGGTGCAGTCCCGTACAGGTGTCGTATCCGGTCCCGATCATCAGGACTTTCGCATTCAGATCGTACAGGACGGACAGAGGGGAGGGGACGCCGAAAGGATCCTCGAGCGGCTGATGTGCGAGAATTGCCTTTGCATCGGGGCCATTTGCGCTGAACGATACGGCAGGATGGCGGCTTCGTTCTGTGCCCGGCCAGCGTCGGAAGGCTTCGGCGATGGCGCCCATGTCGCGCGTCGGTGTGCGCTCCGGATCGTAGGCCGGCATTGCGTCGCGGATGATCGGTTGCCAGTCCCGCGGTACTGGGGGGTGCGACCAATGGGCGGGATCGGTCACATCCATGGAATGGGCCGGCATCACGAGTGTTCCATGAGGACCAACCGCGGCGCGCAGCGCATCGATGGCGGCCTGCGTTCCACCGCAGATCCATCCGATCCGGCTCATGGCGGTATGGACCAGGACGATGTCGCCGGGCTCGACACCAAGACGTGCAAGATCGCCGGTCATCCGTTCGACGGTGACCGGCTGGCGATACTGCGTGACCGGAGTTTCGTGATTGCCCGGCATCAACCCCGGCCGCGGTAGGACGGAACATCCTGCGCTGGAATCCACACGCCTTCCGGAGCCGGACCGGTCTGCCAGAACACGTCGATCGGGATGCCGCCCCGCGGGTACCAGTAGGCCCCGATCCTCAGCCAGCGAGGCTGAAGCTCGTCGACGAGACGGCGCGCAATGGCGACCGAACAATCCTCGTGAAACGCGCCATGGTTCCGGAAGCTCGTCAGATAGAGCTTGAGCGACTTGCTCTCGACGATCCAGGCATCCGGCACGTAGTCGATCACGATATGGGCGAAGTCGGGTTGTCCCGTCACGGGGCAGATGGAGGTGAATTCCGGCGCCGTGAATCGCACCATGTAGTCCCGGTCAGGGTGCGGACTGGGCACGCGTTCCAGAATGGCATCTTCCGGTTTCTGGGGAATGGTAATGGCGTGGCCGAGCTGGCTCAGATGCTCGGTGGGAGGCTTGTCGGTCATAGTGGTTTTGTCCTGATCGTTCGGCGGTCGTTTTGCCACAATTCGGGCCCGTGTTAAGGAGCGGATATGCCGAAATCCGCGCCGTCAGCATCCCCGATCTTTCCCGAACCACAGATCATCACCACCACGGAGGCCCTGGCCGCGCTGTGTGCCAAGCTGGTGCACGAGCCGTTCGTCACGGTGGACACCGAATTCGTTCGGGAGCGGACCTATTATCCGGAATTGTGCCTGGTGCAGCTGGGCGGCACCGACGACGTGGCGGTGGTGGATGCGCTTGCACCGGGGCTGGACCTGTCTCCGCTGGCCACCCTGCTGGATGCACCGGAGTGCGTGAAGGTTCTGCACGCCGCACGGCAGGACCTTGAAATCTTCCTGCATCTGTTCGGGCGACTGCCGGTGGCGTTGTTCGATACGCAGGTGGCGGCGATGGTGGCCGGCTACGGAGATCAGGTCGGATACGACAATCTTGTCGGCGCGATCACAGGTGTCGCGATCGACAAGGCGCATCGGTTCAGCGACTGGTCGGCGCGTCCGCTGAGTGCGGCGCAGATTGCCTATGCGGCGGCCGATGTGACGCATCTGCGCCTTGTCTATGTTGCGCTGCGCGATGAGCTTGCGCGTGCCGGGCGTCTGGACTGGGCAGATGCCGAGCAGGCCGTGCTGCGTGATACGACGCTGTATCGACCGGATCCGAGCACGCTATGGGAGCGTCTGCGGCCACGGGTGAACAATCGCCGTGTGCTGGGCGTGCTGCGCGAAATCGTGGCGTGGCGAGAGCGGGAAGCGCAGACGCTGGACCTGCCGCGCCAGCGCCTCATCCGCGACGAAAGCCTGCTGGAAATCTCGGCCAATCAGCCGGCAACGGCGGAAGCACTGGCCCGTGTCCGAGGGCTGACGCGCGGATTTGCCGAAGGGCGAAGCGGGCAGGGTCTTCTGGGCGCGATCAGGATCGCAAAGGCGCTGCCGGAGGATGATCTGCCGCGGGCACCGCGCCGACATGAGGGTGCGAAGCCGTCGTCCGCCATGGTCGCATTGTTGAAGGTCCTGCTGGCGGCCCAGTGCGAGATGCACAAGGTGGCGCCCAAGCTCGTCGCTTCTTCCGATGACCTGGACAAGCTGGCGCTTGGCGAGACGGATATTGCGCCGATGCAGGGATGGCGCCGCAGCGTCTTCGGGGATGAGGCACAAGCCCTCCTGCGCGGTGAACTGGCGCTTGGTGCCGGGCCGCGTGGCATTCGTCTGATACGCACGACAAGCTCCGATGCCTGAGCAGGTTATCCCCGTGTTTCGAGAGCGCTGAACAGGGTTATTGCCTCACTGTCCCCGAGGTTCTCCACAACATTTTGTGGTCGATCCATTGAGTGCACCACAAGATGCGCTTATTCTACCAGAGAACAGGGAAAGGAGCACCGGGCATGGACTGGACTGAGGAGACGATTTCCCGGCTCCAGGAACTGTGGCAGCAAGGTCTGTCCACTGCGGAAATCGGTCGCCAGCTGGGGATCACGAAGAACGCAGTGGTGGGCAAGGCACATCGCCTGAGCCTGCCGCCACGTCCCTCGCCGATCCGCAAGCCGGCACCCGTCCGTGCAAGCGCGGAACCTGTTGTCGAGAAGGTTGAGCCGGAGAGCGCCCAGGTGCGTCCGCTCGAGGAGACCGTATCGGCAGCACCTGTCGCACCGGTGGCCGAAGTCGCACCGTCCGAGGACGAGGCCATTCGTGAAAGCGCCAGCGTGGTGTCCATCCTCGCGCGGCGTGCCGCGGAGACGTCGGCAGATGCGACGCCCGCAGAGGACGTTCCGGAGCCCGCCCCGCGCAGTGTGCCGCGACCGGTCCTGCGCAGCGTTCCGCCGGAGCCGCGTCGCCGGGGGCCGTCCTGCTGCTGGCCGCTGGGAGATCCCGGGACACCCGGCTTCCACTTCTGTGGAGCGGCACCCCTGAGCGGCAAGCCGTATTGTGCGGAGCACGCGGCCATCGCCTACGTGAAGCTACGGGACCGACGCGACATCGTCGCCTGATATCGCGTCTCGTATGCAGACATGAAAAAAGCCGCCGGGGTCATCCCGGCGGCTTTTTTCATGTGCCATGTGACGGCACGGGGCCGTCACATGGCAGACATCAGGAAGCAGCAGGCTCCGGCGTGCTGGCCTGCGGAGCCGGACGCGGTGCGGAGACAGGCTCGCCGACCGGCGGGCGTGACGAGCCGTTGTTGTCTGTGATCATTTCCAGATGACCGGTGATCTGGCCTCCATCTTCGACCTGCAGGCGGCGGCAACGGGTCTTGCCGATCAGACGGCCCGTTGCACGAACAGTCAGGCTGCCGCGCACGACGAGCGTGCCGTCGACCGTGCCAGCGAGTTCGGCGTCTTCGACCTCGACTTCACCGCGGAACACGCCGCCGGGTGCGACGGACAGTTCGGCAGCATGAATCATGCTGGCTTCGACCGTGCCCTCGACGACAAGGCGTTCGGCATCCTGAACCGTGCCCTGAACGCTGATGCCGCGGCCGACGACGAGGGTGCGGCGCTCCGGCTGGTCACGACGCGGCGCAGCGCCGGGTGCGGTTCCGGGCGCAGGAGCGGCGCCGGGGGCTGTGCCCGGCGCGGGCGTCGGACGCCCGGCGGGCGCGTTCGAGGAGGGCGGGGTTGGGAAAGGCGTGCGGCCCATGTCAGCTTGGTCCTTTGCTGGCTGGTTTGACGAAGAGGGCATGTCTGCCGGCCGGTTGGGGAACATCGGATTCCCTGGCCCGCCACCGGGCTTGGCGCCGGTTGTGGGCGACGCGGCCGGTTTGTCGTCTTCCGGTTTACGTCTCTTGAACAAGAAAACCCCGCTACACGGTCATGCGAAAATGAAAGCTGCATCGCGCCCGTAGCACGATGCGGCACCTCTTTCCGGCTTAGCCCCGGGCCGGGTCATCGACAAGCGCCGATCGGAAGGTTTCGGACGCAAAATCCATGCCGATTGCACAAGGTCCGGGCGGGGTGTTAGCCGAGGGACCCAATGGTGCCCGTGATCGTGTTGTTTTGATGGCACATGGGCTGCAATCGAAGGAATTTCCTACATTATGACCGCAAGTTCTCCGCCGACGCTTGATCTCCTGTGCATCGGCAACGCCATCGTCGACGTACTGGCGACCGTGGATGACGCTCTTCTGGCGGATATCGGTTCGCCCCGGGGTGGCATGACGCTGATCGATGCGGGCACGGCATCCACGATCGAGGCACGCGTGACGCCGCAGGAGATCATGGGCGGCGGCTCGGCGGCCAATACGGCGGTGACGGCGGCGCGGATGGGGCTTTCGGTCGGCTATCTCGGCAAGGTTGCCGACGATGCGGCGGGCCGCCATTTCGCCGATGATCTTCGAGCACTCGGTCTGCGCTTTCCGTCAAATGCACTGCCGTCCTCGGCTGGTATTCCGACCGCCCGCTGCATCGTGCTCGTCACGCCCGATGGCCAGCGCACGATGCACACCTATCTCGGCGCCTGTGTGGAATTCGGCCCGGACGATGTGCTCGAAGAGGTCGTGGCGTCCGCGGGCGTCCTCTACATGGAAGGATATCTCTACGATCGCCCGGAAGCGCAGGCTGCCTTCGAACGCGCCGCGCGCCTGGCCCATCAGCACGGCCGCAAGGTTGCACTGAGCCTTTCGGACTCATTCTGTGTAAACCGCCATCGCGCCGCGTTCCGTGCGCTCGTGGCAGGACATGTCGACATCCTGTTCGCGAACGAGGCGGAAATCCTCGCGCTGTATCAAATCGACGATTTCGCAGCGGCGGCGGCGTCCATCGCAGCAGAGACCGAACTGGCGGCCCTGACGCGTGGCGAGCATGGATGTGTCGTGGTCGCGGGCGGCAAGATGAGCGCGGTTCTGACCGAACCTGCGGTCGTCGTGGACAGCACGGGTGCCGGAGATGCCTTCGCGGCAGGCTTCCTGGCAGCGCTTGCCCGTGGCGCCACGCCGCGCGAGGCCGGTGCATTGGGTAACCGGGCAGCAGGATCGGTCATCGGACGGCTGGGTGCGCGGCCGGGTGCGGATTTCGCCCTTCGCGTCTGAGTTGTTTCGAGGCGGGGCTCAGGCCCTGCCTTTCAGGTGCACCCGTTTGTCGTTCGTCGGACTCGCCCGCCGTCGGACTCGCCCGCGAACCGCGGTCAGGTCAGGCAAAAGGCCGGCGTGCGGAAAGTGTCAGCGGATGTTGCGGTTCGGTGCGTCGACCGCGAAGGCATCGTCCGGCGCTTCCGCGACTTCGGTGGATGTCATCGGATGGCGCAGTGCCGAAAGGTCTACAGCGCCGTGTGTGGCGACAGCCGTCGGTGCTGTCCGGACGCTGGCGAGCACGACGTGCGGCGCCGTCTCCGGATCGCTGCCGTCATCCGGACGGGCATAGATGAAGCCGTGCGTCGGATAGATGCTGCCGTAAGCATCCTGGTTGCCGTTCAGAGCCACGCGAACGGCGGACCAGTCGTTGTTCGGAGACACGTCCACGACGTGAACGTTGCGGCTGATCCCGCGCTGGGCCCAGTGCGACTGATCGATGACGATGGTGCGGCTGTCTTCGACTGCGGTCACGACCGCGACATGGCCAAGCGGCATGCGGCGGGTTGCGCGGAAGCTCAGGACGCTCCCTGCTTCGGGTGCCTGTCCACGCGCATAGACGCCGTTGGCGTTGTACCACCAGTCGGCGGCATTGCCATGAAGTTCGACCTCGGATGCAGCTTTTGCAAACGCGACGCACTGGATCACATGGCCGCCGTATATGTGACGTGCCGATGCCATCCGAACCAGATGGCGTCCGCCGGCATGGTGTGATGTGCGGTGAAGAGGGCGTGCCTCTGCCAGACTCATGAAAGATGATGCGATCGCCAGAGAGAAAGCGGCAAGCCGAAAGCAACTTTTGCGCATCACGATCTTTAGGACTCGAACTGGAGGACTATCTGCGGAGCCACCTAACCAGCCTCATGCAACCCTGACAAGATGCGGTTGCAAGGCTCGGCAACGTCATGCGCAATTTCTATGTATTCGGCGTGCTGGCGCTGGACCGTGGGAATATAGTCCCATCCATACCTGAAGACGCTCGTCACGGAGTGTTCGATGCGTGTTCTACGCCACACCCTCATGAGGGGAAATGTGGCGAGAGCGCCACATTTCTTCTGTCGATGCCGCCGCGCGTGGCTTGGCGACATCGACGCGACGCTTCACTTCGTCGTGGTCAGCATGATTTCGACGAGCATCCGGGGGTCTGCCAGCGTTGCCTGAACACAGGCGCGTGCAGGTGCGCCGCTTTCCGGCAGCCATGCAGACCAGACCGCGTTCATGGCGTCGCGGTCGGCGATGTCCTTCAGCCAGATCTGGGCCTGAAGCAGGCGCGTTTTGTCGGTGCCGTGCTCTTCGAGCAGGGCATCGAGTTGCGCCAGGATGTCCTTCGTCTGGGCCGTGACGTCCTGATCAAGGTCTCGCGCCACCACGCCCTGCGTGAAGATGAAGCCGTGGTATTCGACGGCCCGCGCCAGGATCGGGTTCGGTTCGGTGCGGATGATGCGACTCATGATGGTTTGTCCTGAAGTGCTGTGGATCTGCTCGAGTCTCATGCGGTGTCGAGGCGGTCAATGTGCGTGTCCGAGGCCGGCCGTCTCCTTGGGTTGTTCCAAAGCATTGTGCGGGTTAGAGCGGACGAGGCCCGCTGCACGCGCGCAGTGTGCCGCTGGAATGGAGGAAATGTGTCGGAGCCATTGCGCCTGTCTGTCATCCAGGTGACGCCACTGCGGCAAAACTGCGCGATCGTATCGGACGAGACGACGCATCGTGCGGTCGTCATCGACCCGGGTGGGGACGTGCCGCGCATTCTCGATACCATCGCGTCGCGCGGCCTGTTCATTGAGGCCATCTTGCTCACACACGGTCATCCCGATCATGTCTGTGGCGTCGCTGATCTTCGCGACGCGCTCGGCGAGCGGCAAGGCGCAGCAGTCCCGGTGCTGGGCCCAGGGATTGAGGACGCCTTTCTCTGCGCAGGTGCCGGGCAGGCCGGCGCAACGTTCGGCATTGCCGGTGCGCGTGACATAGAGCCGGACCGTTATCTGTCCGATGGCGAGCATCTCGAACTGCTCGGCCGGCGCATTGATGTGCGACACGTCCCTGGGCATTCGCCCGGTCACATCGTTTTCGTGGCGCAGGACGACCGTATTGCGGTCGTCGGCGACACGCTGTTTCGCAACGTGATCGGCCGCACGGATTTTCCCTATGGGGATCAACGTGCGTTGCTGGCAGCGATCCGCGACAAGCTTCTGACGCTGCCTGACGACGTGTCGATCCTGCCGGGTCATGGCATGCCGAGCACGATCGGCGCAGAACGCCAAAACAATCCCTATCTGCAGAATCTGGATACCCTTTGATGCGTCCGAACCTGTCTCGACTGATGTGTGGGCTCGCGGGTGTCGCGGTCCTCTCCGTTGCGTCTCCGGCATTTGCGCAGGATGCCGGCGATCCGACCAAGGCGCAGCCGGTGCTGGCGCAGGCGCCGCTGACCATCACGACGCATGATGGCGTGGCGCACCATTTCTCCGTCGAGCTGGCGAAAACCTATCGCCAGCAGGAGGTCGGAGAGATGTATCGGACATCGCTCGCGCCTGATCGCGGGATGCTGTTCGTCTGGCCGGCACCGCAGGGTTCAGACATGTGGATGCGTCATACGCTGATCCCGCTGGATATCGTGTTTATCGACCCCGATGGGCGTATCCATGCGATCGCGGAGAACGCGGTGCCCCAGAGTGAAGCGCATATCTCCAGTCATGGTGCGGTCGGATCGACGCTCGAACTGGCCGGTGGCGTCACGGAAAAGCTCGGAATCGAGGTCGGAGATCGTGTGACCTCCTCCGCGCTGGCTCACTGAGGGTGGCATTTCGGTCGGATTGTCGAACAAGATGAAAGTCCTGTTGACCGGTGCTGCGGGATTTATCGGCGCACATGTGGCGCAGGCACTGCTGAACCGTGGCGTGCCGGTCGTCGGCATTGATAACCTTAACGCCTACTACGATCCGGGTCTGAAGCGCGCCCGTCTCAAGGCCCTGTGCGATGCTCCAGGGTTTGAACTGATCGAGCTGGACATCGGCGTGCCTGATGCGCTGGCGTCCGCTGTGTGTGCCCATCAGGATGTGACGCATGTCGTGCATCTGGCGGCACAGGCTGGCGTCCGCCATTCGATGATCGACCCCTATGCCTACGTGCATACCAACATGCAGGGACAAGTCGCCGTCCTCGAATGCGCGCGGCGACTGCCGAAGCTGCAGCATGTCGTCTATGCATCGTCGTCTTCGGTCTATGGTCGCAATCGATCGCTTCCCTTCCGGGAGAGCGATCCAGTGGATGTCCCTGGCTCGTTCTATGCGGTGAGCAAGCGAGCAGCCGAGCTGACGTCGGAATCTTACGCTCATCTGTTCGGGCTGCCGCAGACCGGCCTTCGGTTTTTCACGGTGTACGGCCCGTGGGGGAGGCCCGACATGGCATATTACGGGTTTGCCCACGCGATCGCTTCCGGTGAGCCGGTAACGCTGTATGCCGGCTCAGAGCTTGCACGGGACTTTACCTACATCGACGATGTCGTGGGCGCCGTTCTGGGTGTTCTGGATCGGCCACCGGAAGCTGGTGTCGCCCGCCTGCTGAATGTCGGCAATGACTCTCCCTGCACGGTTCGTCATCTGATCGGGCTGCTGGCGCGCGAACTGGGCCGGGACGCGCTGATTACCGATGTGCCGCGTCCTGGATCGGACATGCTTCGGACGTGGGCGGCGGTCGAGGACATCAGAGCAATAAGCGGATGGATGCCGGCCATGCCGTTCGATGAGGGGATTGCGCGGTTTGTGGCCTGGTTTCGCGCATACGAAGGCCTCTGAAATCGGCGCCTGTCGCTTTTGGTGAACTTTTTTGAAAATAGCGATTGACGGTGGGGTGAGGATCTCCGTATAAGCCCGCTCACCGGAC
>NZ_BALE01000023.1 GCF_000963885.1 Tanticharoenia sakaeratensis NBRC 103193 | reverse complement strand
AGACCTTACCCAAAAACGAGGGCATTCCACGGGGCAGGGTCACTTCAAATCGACGATATTATCAGTTGGCTTCGCGCATGGACTTTCATGGAAGCATGCGGATTTGTACCAGAGTAAGCAATCTAAAGCCTCGTATTCGTTAAATGTCTGCTTTCTAGTTTTTATGGCTGATAGCCGACATTCTGTTTCCCCCCCATGGCAGTCAAATAGAGCTATTTTTGCAGCATCATTTCCGCCATTCCATCCAGCCGGGCCTTATGCCGTTCCCAGTCCGGCATCACGCGCTCTAGGAGTGACCAGAAGGCAGGTCCATGATTGTGCTCCTTCAGATGACACAGTTCATGTAGGATAACGTAATCAATGCAGTCGCGCGGGGCTTTGACCAGATGCGGATTGAGCGTGACGATCCCTCCCGGTGAGCAGTTGCCCCACTGGGTCTGCATCACCTGGAGCTTCAGGGCTGGGGGCGTTGTCACCCACAGCGTTGTGGGAAGGAGAGCGTCCAGACGTGTCCGAAACACGTCCTGCGCCCGCGTAAAATACCAGAGTTCCAGTAGCTTCTGAATCCGCAAGGTATTGCGCTCCTGCACAGAAACCTCCAGCCGCCCGCGCAGCATTCGCACGGTCTCTGACGCATCAGGCTGATGATGCACTTTCAGAAGATGCCGCCGTCCCAGATAGAAATGGCTTTCCCCACTGACATAGGCACGCGGCGTGGCATGCTCCTGCACCGCCCGGAAGTCTCGCAGCTTCTCCCAGATCCAGCGGGTCTTCTGGTGTAGCGCCTTTTCCAGATCCGCATCGGATGTGCCGTCAGGGACGACAGCCTGCACAGTCAGGTCAGGATGCACTTTGATCCGCAGGGTTGTGCCGGGGCGAGCACGGGGCAGCAGTTCCACCCGGATCTGCTCACCCCCATAGGTCAGAATGCGGTGTGTCCGGTCATCGCTCATGTTTAGCCACGCAGCGGATCAGCAGGACCGGCCCGCATGATCTGAATGACCTGCTCAATCATCTCCTGCGCCTTGTCGACCCCAAAGCCTGCTTTCTGGCCGGTGCTGAACAGGAGGGGAAGCAGTTCCTTCCTGACCGCCTTTTCCATATCCGGGCGACTCAGAGAATTCTCCCGCACGGCCTTGTCCACGATGCTGTCGATCTCGAATGCCAGATCAACCCAGCGCTGGTTCTCCTCGTCCGTCTGCTTATGGTTGAAGATGGCCGCCAGAGTCTTCAGAAACACGCCATAATAAGCCTGGGCATGGCGATGCCCGTCAAAAACAGACGGAATATTGTTGAGTTTGCGTTCAGCCACCTGCTCCTCAAACTCCTGAAACAGCATGAACTGCTTGAACGGGTGGTCGAATAGGCTCTCCGCCTCCTCAATCACCTTGCGCAGGAGGGCCGAGAAGGCCTCCTTCGCGTAAGGGTCATCCTGCATCTCATGGTCGATCATTTTCGTCACACGGGTGCGGATCAGATCCGTCTCGTTGCGGGTTTTCTCCTCGCTCCAGTTTTCGGGCTCATTGTCTTCGGGCTTCTGGCCCATCTTGCCCACGGCATAGAGTCCTTCGGATTCATGGACCTTCACGCCCGCTACATGCCGGTCCAGTAGCTTCTTCACTTGCTCGGCATACTGGTCGAAGTCCACTGTCTCGCCCGTATCCTGCATGACCATCTGGCGCAGGCTGGTCAGTTGCTTCAGTGTCTCCTTGTAGGTGGCGCGGTCTTTCTCCGTGAAGCTGGTGTCTTCAAAGAAGGCCACAGATTGCAGCGCAACTTTCAGGCAGGCGGCAAACTTCGTCAGCGCTTCATAGAAGTCATCCCGGCGCTTGAGGTTCACGTCCACCATCTGGCCGTGCTCCTCCACCATACGCGGCATGAGCACGGCGCGAAGCTGCTGGAGGTCACTTCTATTCTTCACGCCCTCAAAAATGGCCCACAGAGCTTTGTGCAGGGCGGGGAGTTCGCGGTATTCCGTGCTCATCTGGCTATACAGCCCGGCAATGTCCTTCGGGTCATACCCGCCGACATTCTCGGCTGCCAGTTCGTCATAGCGAGCCAGTGTGGTGTCCAGTTCCGCCAGAATGCCCCGATAATCAATCAGCAGCCCATGCTTCTTCTGGTCATGCAGGCGGTTCACACGCGCAATGGCCTGCAACAGATTGTGCTGTTTGAGCGGCTTGTCGATATAGAGCACCGCATTCTTGGGTTCATCAAACCCGGTCAGCAGCTTATCGACCACGATGATCAGCCTGAGGTCCGGGTCTTTCTCAAAGCGCTCAATAACCCCGCGTGTGTAATCCTCCTCGTTCTGGCTGCCGACATTGTTTTTCCACCAGTCCTGAATTTCCGGCTGTTTGCGCTCATCCACTTCCGTATGGCCCTCGCGCGTATCGGGCGGGCTCATGACGATGGCGCTCTCGAACAGACCGACCTCATCCAGATACTGCTTGTAGCGGATGGCGGAAAGCTTGCTGTCACAGGCCAGCATACCCTTGAGGCCGCTGTCGATATTGCTGTCGAAATGCGTCGCCAGATCCATGGCGATCAGCCGGATACGGTCATCGGCCTTGTAAACCTGATTGGCGCGGGCAAAGCGCTTCTTGAGGTCCGTGACCTGTTCTTCCGTCAGACCCTGTGTGATGCGTTCGAACCAGGCATCTATCGCGCGGTCATTCACATCCAGATCGGGCTTGCGTTCTTCATAGAGCAGGGGCGTCACGGTCCCGTCCGAGACGGCCTGCTGCATCGTGTAGGAGTGGATGATCTTACCAAAACGATTTGTCGTCTCACTCCCCTTAAGCAGCGGCGTGCCGGTAAAGGCAATGAAGGCCGCGTTGGGGAGCGCATGCTTCATGCGGGCATGGTTCTCGCCGCCCTGACTGCGATGCCCTTCATCCACCAGCACGATGATGTCCGCACTGTCATTATGACACTCGGGCAAAGTGGTGGCGGTGTGGAACTTGTTGATGAGCGAGAAGATGATGCGCTCCTGCCCGTGCCCGATCTGCTGCGCCAGACGGCGGCCTGAGGTGGCGAGCGCGTCCTCCTTGTCCTTTTTGTCCGCCAGTTCGCCGCCGGTGGAGAAGGTCGTGCTTAACTGGCGTTCCAGATCTTTGCGGTCTGTCACCACCAGAATGCGGCATTGTTTGAGATCCTCATCCAGAATGAGGGCGCGGCTGAGGAACACCATGGTGAAGGACTTGCCTGACCCTGTGGTGTGCCAGACCACGCCGCCCTCGCGCCCGCCATCGCTGCGGCGGGACTTGATGCGTTCCAGAAGGCGCTTGATGCCAAAAACCTGCTGATAGCGGGCGACGATCTTGCCTGCCTTGCGGTCGACCAGCGTGAAGAACCGCGCCATGTCCAGCAGACGCTCGGGGGAGAGCAGGCCGATCAGCAGCCGATCCTGATCCGTTACATGCAGCGGGCGGGAGGCCCAGTCCTCGAACCACTCCCGCGCAGGGGGCTTCCGGTCGGCAAACAACGCGTCTTTCTGCGCTCCTGAAAGCTGCGTGTTCTTGAGCGCCTCCATCCGGCTTTCGGGAATGTCCTCTTCCTTCCAGCTTGCCCAGAATTTTTTGGGCGTGCCGCAGGTGCCATAGCGCCCGTCATGCCCGGTAATGGAGAGCAGAAGCTGGCTGTAGGCAAAAAGCTGGGGGATTTCATCCTTGTTCTGGTTACGGATGCTCTGGGAAATCCCGGCCTCCACGGTCGGGCCTTTACCCGGCTGGCCATCGGGGCGCTTGGCCTCGATCACCGCCAGCGGAATCCCGTTGACGAAGCACACGATGTCCGGCCTGCGCGTTTGTGTCAGATCCGTGCGCAGGACGCTGAATTCTTCGGTAAAGGTAAAGCTGTTATTGGCTGGGTTCTGCCAGTCGATGAGGGCGATGGTCGGATTGGCCTTGCGCCCGTTGATGAACTCGGTAATGGCAATGCCGAACAGCAGATGCGTCGTCATCTTCTCATTGGCGTCTCGCAGGCCGGAGACAAAGTCCGGGTGCATGACGATGGAGACAAGCCGCTCAATGGCCTGATCGGACAGGGCGTGGTCCTGTCCTTCAAACGTAAAGCGGCGTTTTTTCAGTTCCGCCCGCAGGAGTGTGTCCAGCACCACCGCACTCTGCTTGCCGCCCCGCAAGGCGAGTGCTTCGGATGGCGACAAAAACCGCCAGCCGAGTGTGCTGAGCAGGGCCAGTGCGGGCAGTTTGGCGCTGTATTCTTCCTGAAATTTCGGGGCAGAAACCATGATGTCAAATATCCTGCGAACTGAAATGACTTAATCGACTTTTACGCGGCGTTTGCCCGTGAGAAGCTGCTGCATCAGGGCTTTCTTTTCCTGACGCAGGCGGGAGAGGTCGGATTCAAGGGTCGTGATTTCTTCGTCGGCTGTGGTGAGAACGGCAGCGATGGCTTTTTGTTCAGGGAGAGGGGGGGCGAGACATGTAAGACTCAAGAAAGTTTTCTGATTTAGACGTTTTGAACCTGTCCCCGTCATCTTTGTTTCAAGAGTATTATGTATATTTTCGCGAGCAAGGTAATAGAAAAGCCATGCAGGACATCTGTCAGGTAGAAAATCAAAGCATGGAATATCTTGAGATGTTTCAAATCCGTCTAGAGTTTTTGGAATTATGCCAAAAGCTCCTTTGTGTATATTTTGCTTGCCGTAGATAAATTGTCCGGCTTTTCTGGTGAAGTAATTTGTTGCGTCAATAGATTCAGTTCCACGTACCTCACGTTTTTCAACACCCTTAAGGCTAAGGCGGACTGTAATGCGTTTTTTAGGGTCCGGTTGTGGCGATGGAATCATGCTTTCTTGAAGGAAGGTTTTTAATTTTAAGCTTTTCCACTCCCCCGTGAACCCCAGCAGGCGTTTTTTGCCTGTGAGGAGTTGCCGCATGAGGGCTTTTTTCTGCTGCTGGCTGTTGGCCAGAAGCTTCTCCGTTCCCTCAATCGCACGATCCCACGTCGAGAGGATCGCCGCGATCTTCTTCTGTTCGGGGAGAGGGGGGAGAAGGATGGAGATATTAACCAATTTTTTTGGCGAAGTATGTTTGACTTTCGTGCCACCGGCTTCATTGGAAATGATCAGCCGGTTTTTAGGATCATTATAGAGCCAATAAAGAAAATCCAATGATACAGAATGCGGATCTATTACTTCAATCAATCCAATTCTTTGGTTATGGAGAAATTTATTATTGTCAGGTATAAAAGCAGCGCTTCCTAGAAGTCCGGCCCCCTGCTCGGTCATTGCTAGGATACAATCGCCTTTTTTCAGAAGGTATTCTTTTGGAATTTCTCCAGAATAATATTTCGTTTTATCTTTTTGGTCTCTAAAACCACCGCTTTCGAAGAAATTTCCTGGCGTCAAAACGATATATTTTCCTGAAGTAGAAAAATACTCACCTTTAAACGCATATCCATGTTTGACATGAATATATCTTTCCAGAGTTGTTTCCTTCCACCCCTCAGGAAGCATAACCCAGCTCCTTCAGATAAACGTCCATCTGCGCTTCCAGCTTTGCTAGTTCCGCTTTGATCTCCGCCCGTTCAGCCCGCACGGCGTTCAGGTCGATTTCTTTTTCTTCCTCAAACGTATCGACATAACGCGGAATGTTCAGGTTGTAGTCGTTCTCTTTGATCTCGTCCGGTGTGGCGAGGTGGGCGTATTTGTCCACGTCCTTGCGGGCACGGTAGGTGTCCACGATCTTCGTGATGTTCTCTCCGGTCAGCACGTTCTGGTTCTTGCCCGCCTTGAACTCGCGGCTGGCATCAATGAACAGTACATTCTTCGTCTTGCGGTCCTTGCGGAAGATCAGAATGGCGGCTGGAATTCCCGTGCCGAAGAACAGCTTTTCCGGCAGGCCGATCACGGCGTCCAGCAGGTTTTCCTCAATCAGCTTCTGGCGGATCCTGCCTTCCGAACTGCCCCGGAACAGCACGCCATGCGGTAACACAACACCCATGCGGCCCGTACGGTCTTTCAAAGTGCTGATCATGTGCAGGATAAAGGCGTAATCGCCTTTGGTCTTGGGCGGTACACCACGGGCAAAGCGGTGATGCACGTCCTGCTCCGCCTCGTCATGTCCCCATTTGTCGAGACTGAAGGGCGGGTTGGCCGTCACCACGTCAAAGCGCATCAGGTGGTTTTTATCATCCAGCAGCTTGGGGTTGCGGATGGTGTCGCCCCATTCAATGCGGTGATTGTCCTCGCCATGCAGGAACATGTTCATCTTGGCAAACGACCATGTGGAGCCAATGGCCTCCTGTCCAAGCAGTTCATAGGCTTTGCTGCCGTTATGGTTCTGCGTCACTTGACGCCCGCACTTCATCAGCAATGACGCCGAACCACACGCAGGGTCACAGATCTTATCGCCCGGTTTCGGGCTCAGAATACGGGCCAGCAGTTCACTGACTTCCGGCGGGGTATAGAACTCCCCGGCCTTCTGCCCGCCACTGGCGGCGAAATTCTTGATCAGAAACTCATAGCCATTGCCAATCACGTCGAGATTACCCACGCGGGAAGGGCGTAGGTTCAGGTCCGGCTTGTGAAAATCCTCCAGCAGATGGCGCAGGATGGTGTTCTTCTGCTTCTCATCGCCCAGCTTGTCGGAGTTGAAGCTGATATCCTGGAAGACGCTCTTACCTGCGTCCTTCAGTTTTGTGCCGTTGGCTTCTTCAATGGCGTGCAGGGCTTTGTCGATCCGCTCGCCATTTCCGGGGGCATTGCGGTCTTTATAGAGCGTATAGAAATCCGAGCCTTTGGGCAGAACAAAGCGTTCCTGTGCCATCATGGCTTCGATCAGGGTGGGGTTGTCACCATACTCTTTCTTGTAGCCGTCATAATGGTCCTGCCAGACATCGGAGATGTATTTCAGGAACAGCATGGTCAGCACGTAATCGCGGTATGTGTCAGGGCTGACGGTGCCGCGGAAGGTATCGCAGGCGCTCCACAGCGCCTTGTTGATGGTGTCCTGTGAAATCTGCTCGGTCACGAACTCAAATCCTGTTTCAAAACGTAAGAGGAGTGTCAGCCCGCCAGAAGGTCTCTGGCAAGGCCGGTCATGATCTGCTGGTTTGTCTGGCGCAGGCGGCGAAGAAGGTCTTCCTCGCGCTGCATGGCGTTGGACAGACCGACAATCTGTTCCTGTCGAGGCAAAGGAGGCAGCAGAACGGGCGTGGCCTCCAGCACCGGCCGGGCGATGTTGCGCACAAGGGTGGAGCTCTGGGCGTTCTGTTCCAGATGCCGCTGCGCCGGTTCCTGATTGAGCCACCACGCCAGATAGGCTGGCAGCACATCCGAGCGCGATACGCGCAGCAGAAAGAAGTGCGGAGCGGCGACAGCCTGAAGGCTGCCGATGCTTTCATCGATCAGAACGGCCAGTGACACATTGCCACGGGCAGGGAAAAGAATATCGCCCGGACGCAGCCAGTCCGGCTCGCGACGTCCGGAAACTTCAGTCCGCAGGCAGGACGGCCAATTCACGCCAGAAGGTGAGGTGTCCCGCATCTGCACAACAACCGTTTCAGCGCCTTTGATTGGCTCGATTTTCCCTCGAAACGGGTGACCCGCCGCCACCGTCGCGATATCTGAGAGGTTCAATTTGTCTGCGCGAATGTGCTTCATGCGTTCATATAGAAGGCATGAACTTAAGTCTGTCAATAATAAAAATGCATGAATGTCGTTCATGCATAGGGGCATTCAGTGTGCTGCTGAACCCGGGCAGGGCAGTCGCCGCTATAAGTCGCTTTTGGCGTAGGATGCGGCGAATAATCCGGATAATAACCGCATATTTTGCGGAATTTTGGTTGCTTGATGCGGTGTTTAGGTGCCATATTCTCCGCAAGGAATGCAGAGAATATGGCGCGATACATCTACCAGCAAGCAGGATGGCCGGACTTCCGGTGGGATAGAGACGCCATTTTCCATGAACTCGCCGCCGTGCGTCACCGGCAAGGACGACTTTTGGGACGCATGGAAAGTCTCGGTTTCGATTTCAGGTCGGAAGCCGTGCTCCAGACCCTGACGGAAGATGTTCTCAAGTCGAGCGAGATTGAGGGCGAAAACCTTGATCGCGAGCAGGTGCGTTCTTCCATCGCACGGCGACTGGGCATGGATATTGGCGCGCTGCCACCGGTGGATCGGGATGTCGAAGGCGTTGTGGAGATGATGCTGGATGCGACCGGACATTATGCCCGGTCATTGACTGAAGAAAGACTTTTCGCATGGCATGCTGCTTTGTTTCCGACCGGGCGAAACGGGATGTCACGCATTCTGGTGGGAAAGTGGCGTGATGACAGAACCGGTCCGATGCAGGTCGTGTCCGGCCCTATCGGGCGGGAAAAGATCCATTATGAGGCTCCAGCAGCCAGCAGGGTGCCCGCAGAGATGCAGGCCTTCCTCAACTGGTGCAATACCGAGCAAAATCTGGATCCTGTCCTGAAAGCAGCCATCGCACATCTGTGGTTTGTGACCATTCATCCGTTTGAGGACGGAAACGGACGTATGGCGCGGGCTATCGGGGACCTCATGCTGGCGCGTTCGGAACAGACGGATCAGCGTTTCTACAGCCTTTCAGCTCAGATACGTCACGAACGGAAAGAGTACTACGCAATCCTTGAAGCCACCCAGAAAGGTGATATGGACATCACACCTTGGCTATACTGGTTTCTGGGGGCTCTGGATCGGGCCTTTGATCATGCCGAGCTGGTCCTTAGAAAGGTCATGCAAAAGAGCCGCTTCTGGGACAATCTGGCCGGGCAATCGATCAATGACCGGCAACGTCTCATGCTCAACCGCCTGTTGGATGGATTTGAAGGTAAACTGACCTCATCTAAATGGGCGAAGCTGGCAAAGACGTCACCGGATACCGCCCTGCGGGATATCAATGATCTCGTAGAACGCGGTATCCTGTATAAGGAGGCGGCAGGTGGCAGGAGCACGAGTTATGTTCTGGTTCTTCCCGAGATGTAAAATGCCTGTCGGAGATGATGACCGTGGCAGGGGAATTTATCGGAATAGCCCCTTCGATGAATATATTGATTTATCAATATGTTGAGGGAATTTTAAAGGCGATCAATCAATCCGCTTGTCAGTAGCAGTTTTCTTGGGTTGTGGGCCCCCGCAACCATCTGAACTTGCAATGCCAACGCATCACGAACCCCAGCTCCAAAACGGACTGGGGTTTTCGTTTGTCCGCCTGACGCGACCGTCAGGATACCGGCGAGATCGCCCCGGACATCGATCTGTAGCCCCTTGTCGGATGGCGTGAGAATGATCGCCTCGATTAGCGAACGTATGACCTCGGCCGCCTCCTGACGCTTCTCGTCAAGTTCGGAATGCAGCATGTCGTGCAGGCGCGTGAGCTGCCGGTGGTAGAACTCCGCCATCTGCGGATGGAGCAGGGTCGGCGGCGCTTCGGCGGTCGCGAGGAACTCCTTGAGTTGCGCCTTGCGGGCTTCGAGCTGCGATCCGCGTTCTTTGACGGTTTCGATCGAGATCGCTTCTGAAAGATAGAGGTCCATCAGCCGCTGGATGTCGCGCTCGACCCGCTTCAGTTCTGATTCCGCTGCGCCGATGTCGGCCGACGCTTCCATGCGCAGCCGGTTCATCTCGGTGGTGAACGCGGTGCAGAACTCGGCGAACAGGTCCGGATCCATGAGATGGTGACGCAGGGCGTCGAGCACGCGCCGCTCCAGCTCCTCGCGACGCATATTGGTCCGGTTCTCGCAGGTGCCCTTATTGCGCGCCGTCGAGCAGCCGAGTAGTGCTCCGGAGATCATCGAATAGCCGCCGCCACAGCAGCCGCATTTGCTCAGGCCGGAGAACAGGTAACGGGGGCGGCGCTTCTCGCGGAAATGGTCGGGCGATGACGTGTCGCGAGTGTCCCGGCTGGCGCTGACGCTGGCCTGCCGCGCCTTGACCGCGTCCCACAGATCCTGACCGACGATCCGCAACTCCGGCACCTCCTGGATCACCCATTCGGAGTCCGGATTGGGGCGGGCCTGGCGTTTGCCGGTGTCGGGATCCTTGATGAAACGCTGGCGGTTCCACACCAGCTTGCCCACGTACATCTCATTATTGAGGATGCCGGTGCCCCGTGCGCGGTTGCCGGTGATGGTCGAGAAGCCCCAGGCGCCGCTACTTGGGGCTGAAATGCCTTCGTCATTAAGACGGAAGGCAATCGCGCGCGGTCCCAGACCTGCCGCGAAGTCACGGAAGATGCGACGGACGACCTCTGCTTCTACCATATTGATGGTCCGGTCGCCCCGGATGGGCTCGCCATTGGCGTCGAGCCTGCGCACCACGTCATAGCCGTAGGCGTTGCCGCCGCCCGACTTGCCCTGTTCCACCCGCCCGCGCAGGCCGCGATGGGTCTTCTCAGCCAGGTCCTTCAGGAACAGCGCGTTCATTGTGCCCTTGAGGCCGACATGGAGGTGAGAGACCTCGCCCTCGGAAAGGGTGACAATCCGCACGCCGGCATAGTTCATGCGCTTGAAGACGCCAGCGATATCTTCCTGGTCGCGGGACAGGCGATCCATCGCCTCGGCCAGCACGATCTGGAACCGTCCGCGCTGCGCATCGGTGATCAGCGCCTGGATGCCGGGCCGCATCAGGGAGGCGCCCGATATCGCGTGGTCTGTATACTCCTCGACGATGGTCCAGCCCTGTTTCTCCGCGTGGGTGCGGCAGACGCGAAGTTGGTCGGCGATCGAGGCGTCGCGCTGGTTGTCGGACGAATAGCGGGCGTAGAGCGCGACTTTCACAATCCCATCTCCCTAGGGCCCGGACTCATAACCAGTAGCTGACGGCCGCGACGAGG
>NZ_BALE01000024.1 GCF_000963885.1 Tanticharoenia sakaeratensis NBRC 103193 | reverse complement strand
CCTCGTCGCGGCCGTCAGCTACTGGTTATGAGTCCGGGCCCTAGAACGGCAGGATCGCGTCCATGACCTGCTGTCCGTAGCGGGGCTGCTGAAGCTGCGTCAGCGTCCCGCGACCGCCGTATGAGATGCGGGCTTCGGCCATGCGGTCATGGGTGACGGTGTTGTCCGCGGTGATATCCTGCGGGCGGACGATGCCGCTGACGTTGAGTTCCCGCAGTTCGCTGTTCACGCGGACTTCCTGCCGGGCCATGACGACGAAGTTGCCGTTCGGCAGGACCTGCGTGATCGTCCCGGCCAGACGCAGGGTCACGGTCTCGTTGCGGTTGATCTTGCCGGTCGCAACATTGCTGTTGTCGCTGGACGTGGACAGCGTATCCGCGCCGATCAGGTGCTGCACGAATTTCTGCTTGATCCCGAAAAGGTTCGGAATTCCGATGTCCTCGGACGACGTTCGCGATGCTGTCGTATCGTTGTTCAGACTGGCATTGTCGGTGATGTCGACGATGACGGTCACGAGGTCCCCAACCTGGGCGGCGCGCTGGTCCTTGAAGAAGGCGCGGCTTCCGGGGCGCCACAGGCTGGCCGCCTCCTGTGGCGGAGCCTGAAGCGGCGGCATCGGCATCGTGACCGGACGGTAGTTCGTGGCCAGTGTCGGATCCGAAATCTGGGTCATGCGCGGTGGACGCCCGACTTCCGACAATCCGGCAAGCGTTCCACAGGCCCCGAGCCCGACCGGCAGGACGATGACCGACACCCAGCCGCGCAAATGACGACACCGGACCATTCTGGACCGCCCTCCCTGTTTCTCGACAGGGTCAAACCTAAGGCGACAGGCATGAACGCCCGGTTAATGACGATCGAAAAATACGCCGTCAGAGCATCGGGAGTGTGTGACTGCCCGCCATCGTATGCCCGTGCCGACCGGCGGGGACAGGAACCGCGCCCGGAACGATTTCGACTTGGGCATGGTCCGTGACGCGCGCCACGAGGACCATGTTGGTCGCCGGATTGAACACGCGCACGATATCCGAGTGACCGCCCGCCTGCATCGCAAAGCCGGAGGCCGTGACATGCAGCGCATCGCTCACATAGGAAATCACCACGGGATCGCCCCGGGCGATCAGGGCCGGATGCGCCAACTGGGACATCTGGACCGGTGCGCCGGCCGCAAGGCTCGTGCGCGCAATGAGCCCCTCTACTTCGCCCGGCATGCGGACCGCGTCGTCGGGGATCGTGGCCGCCCGCATGACGGACGACTGGAGGTCGTCGGGGAGCACGGGATCACCTGCACGAATGGCATGACGCAGGATCAGCGCGATCTGCGTAACGGCCGCCGTCCCGTTGAGCGGCACTTCCACCGGATTATCCGCAGGTCCGAGCACGAGGCGAGCCGTGAAACGATCGCTGCGTTGCGGAGAATAGGAAACCTGCGTCAGGCGGATGCGATCGGGCGATTCGGCGGGCACCGCCACCGGCTTGAACCCGCTCAATGCGATCTCGACATTCGCGGCCTCGGCCGGAATGTGCAGCGCATCGCGCAGGGCCGGCATGACGGCCGTCTCATCGACCATCCGCGTTCCGCGTACCACCGTCACGGCGGCCAGCGGCGAGGCATCGGGCCAGTCCACGGCAAACTGCGCCGCAATTGCGGTAAGCTGTGGCCCGCCGACGACAAAGGTCTTGCCGAGGGCCGGCGCGTCGCCGATCTCGACGTCCTGTCCCGGTGCAAGGTCGCGGAACAGATCCGACAGATGCACCTTGGTGCCATTGACGACAGCCATGCCGCGAACACTCGCGGCGTGCCCCGACTGTGTCGCAAGGATGCAGGCCAGCAGGGCGAACGCGCGTCGCATGGACGTCAGCGACCCAGATTCGTAAGCGTCTGCATCATGTCGTCCGACGCCGTGATGACCTTGCTGTTCATTTCGTAGGCCCGCTGCGCCGTGATGAGATCCGTGATCTCACTCACGACGTTGACGTTCGAGTTCTCGACATACCCCTGCATCACGCTGCCGAAACCCGTGGTATCCGGCGTGCCGACGATCGGATCGCCGGAGGCCGCGGTCTGCGTGAACAGGTTCTGCCCCATAGCGGCAAGACCGTTCTCGTTGGCAAAGGTCGCGATCTGGAGCTGACCCACGAGCTGCGGCGTCGTTTGCCCGGCGACGGTCACGTTGACCTGCCCGGACTGATCGACCGAGACACTCTGCGCATTGCTGGGCACCACGATCGCGGGACTGACAGCATAGCCGTCGGATGTGACGATCGTGCCGTCATTCGACAGCGAGAACGTGCCGTCACGTGTATAGGCGAGCTGCCCCGACGGGAGCGTGACCTGGAAATAGCCGTTGCCCTGAATGGCAAAATCCAGGGAATTGCTGGTCTGTTCCAGACTGCCCTGTTCGTTGATGCGATAGATGGCGGCGGTTTTCACGCCGAGGCCGACCTGCGCTCCGGCGGGCACGATCGTGCCCGTGTCGGAGCTGCTCGTGCCGACCCGGCGCATGTCCTGGTAGATCAGATCCTGGAATTCGGCTCGCGACCGCTTGTAGCCGGTCGTCGTCATGTTCGCGATGTTGTTCGAGATCGTCTCGACGTTGGTCTGCTGGGCCTGCATGCCGGTGCCGGCGATATCGAGTGAACGCATGAGTCAGGAGCCTTGGATTCGGGGCGGGAGCGGTTACGACTGGTTCTGGACGATCTTGGAGATCGCATCCTGCTGGCGCGTGGCCTCGCTTTCGACGAACTGGGCGATGAACTGGAAATTGCGCTGGATATCCATCATCCGCGTCATTTCCGTCATGGCCTTCACGTTGCTGGCCTCGAGCGCGCCCTGCATCAGCTTCGGAGCGGCAACCGCCGTCGTCTGCCCCTCGGCACGCAGCAGTTTGCCGCCTTCCTGATGCACGCGGTTTTCATCCGCGGGCGTCACGATGCCGATCTGGCCCGCGATGCCGGTCTCGGTCTCGATCGTACCGTCGGAAGTGATGGTGACGCTGTGATCGGTCGGGTTCAGGCGGATCGGATTGCCTTGCGTGTCGAGCACGGCATTTCCGGACTCATCCGAGATCGTCCCGTCCGTCAGCCGCTCGAAACGGCCGGATCGTGTCAGGCGGACGCCATGATCGGTCCGGATCTGGAAATAACCGTCGCCACCGATCGCCACGTCCAGCGGATTGCCGGTCTGCTGGAATTCGCCCTGGGTCGTGTCGCGGAACGTAGCGCGGTCCTGCGTGTAGGACTGGATGTCGCCGCCCGGTGGCAGACCGCTTGCGGACTGACGGGACAGATAGTCGCTGAACAGGACCTGCTCGCCCTTGAAACCGGCGGTGGAGGCGTTGGCCAGATTGTTGGCCACGACACTCATCGCGCGCTGCTCGGTATCGAGGCGGGACAGGGCTATGTAGGTTGCGTTTTCCATACGCTCGGGCTCCGGATGTCCCGCGCAGTATGGTCCGGCAATCCTTGCCGAAACGTTTACATCATCCAGTCTCTACGACCGGAATATCTGGCCGCCAACGCCTTGTGTGCCACGCGATGCAGAGGGTTCCTCCGACGTCATGCCGTCACCGGATGCTCCAGGGCCCTGCTCGCCGGACAGGAATGCCTCCACCCCCGGGGGCCAGTCTGTCGACCGCGCGGAGGGACTCAGCAGTCTGGCGAGCGACGAGGTGCCGGTGCAGAGGCAGCGAATCATAGACGCATCTCCCGAAGGTTGGGAACGCGAGCCTATCGCTAGTGATAATTATTCTCAACAACTGAATGCGGTCGGACCGATCAGGGCGCGTCGTCCTGCCGGTAGGGCGAGAAGGTCGCCAGCTCTTCGGCCTCGGCCACGATGGCGGGCCGTTCGGCGTCCAGAAAGGATTCGATCGCGTCACGCAGACCGGGATGGGCGATGTAATGCGCCGACCGCGTGAGGACCGGCACGTAACCCCGCTGGATCTTGTGCTCGCCCTGCGCGCCCGCCTCGACACGGGACAAGCCATGTTCGATCGCGAAGTCGATCGCCCGGTAGTAACACAGCTCGAAATGCAGGAAGGGCCAGTCGCCCGTGCAGCCCCAGTTGCGGCCATACAGCGCATCGCGTCCGCGCAGGTTCATGGCGCCTGCAACCGGCACGCCGTCATGCTCGGCCGTCATCAGCACGACACGATCGCCCAGACGCTCGGACAGCATCGGGAAGAACGACTGGCTCAGATAGGCGCTGCCCCATTTGCGATCGATGGTCGACAGATAGAACCGATGAAAGGCGCGCCAGTCCTCACGGGTGATCGCATCGCCGCATTTGGTGTGGAAGACGAGCCCGCATTTCTGTGCGTCACGCCGCTCCCGGCGCAGCGACTTGCGCTTGCGTGACGCCAGCGCTCCCAGAAAGTCATCGAAATCGCGATAGTCGCGATTGTGCCAGTGATATTGCAGCCCAAGGCGCGGCAGCCAGCCATCGGCAACGAGAGCCTCCTGTTCGGCCTCCTCGCAGAACGTCGCATGGACCGAGGACAGGCCCAGTTCCCCGCAGGCCTGCATCAATGCGCCGCCGAATGCCCGCATGATGACGGCCCGATCGGCCATCGCATCGGGGCGGATCAGCAGACGCGGGCCGGGCACCGGGGAGAACGGGACGGCAAGCTGGAGCTTGGGGTAATAGCGCCCGCCAGCCTGCTCGAACGCGTTGGCCCACGCATGGTCGAACACGTATTCGCCGTAGGAATGGGATTTCCCGTAGAGCGGCGCGGCGGCCAGCACCCTGCCATCGGGATCGCGCAGGATCGCGTGGCGGGGCAGCCAGCCGGTCCGCGGACCGACCGAACCGCTGTCCTCCAGCGCGGACAGGAAGGCATGGCTGACGAACGGGTTGTCATCCCCGGCGCAGGCATCCCACGTCTCGGGCGCGATCTCGGCGATCGCGCTGTGCAGGCTCAGCGACCATTCTGACATGACGCTGAGAGTTGGGGTCCGGCGCGCCCATGTCAACGCGAAAGCGGGGTGCAGACGTCCGGGCGACTGCCCCATCTGAAGCTGCCTCGCGCGTCTGTTCGTCCAGAGCAGGGCATTTCCGGCTGCGCGGTCGGGATGCTGCGGCCCGCAATCGGTCCGGCTGCCCGCCTTACGGGCTGTGTCAGCCCGGTCGTTTCGTCAGGTGCACTCCGGCCAGCATGCAGCGGACTGACCCGCCGGCCAGTTCGATCGTCGGCACCGACAGCGGCAGCAGTCGCGCCGACTGCTCGATGGTTGCGATCTGGTCGGGCCGCAGGGCTGCAAAGGCGCGTTGCGACAAAGCTAGGACCGGGCCGTCGGAGCCTGCGAGTTCGATCGCGTTGCCCGCGAAGGCCGCGATCTGGTCATGCGTGAGGTCGATCACGTCCCGACCGTTCTCCGACAGGCGGGCAGCCACTTCCCGACGCCGCTCCGGCTCCACGATGGTATCGAGTCCGATCAGCGTGAACGCCGTGCCGACGCACATCATGACGTTCGTATGATAGATCTTGTGACCCGTCGCATCGGCTGCGTTGAAGAACATCGGCTCGAAATTGAAGTGCGTGCAGAAGCGCTCGAGCGCCACCTCATTTGTCCGGTTGGATCGTGCGGCGTAGGCGATGCGCTGGATGTGATCGAGCACCATGGAGCCCGTCCCTTCCAGCGCGATCCCGTCCTGTTCCAGGCCCGAGTAGTCGATCACGTCCTGAACGCGGTAGTGGCGCTTGAGGAATTCGATCACGTCCATGCGCCGCTCGTGGCGGCGGCTGGGCGAAAACATCGGGTAGATCGCGATGTGGCCGCCGGCATGGGTTGAGAACCAGTTGTTGGGGAACACTGAATCGGGCGTCGTTCGCCCTTCGTCCTCGAACAGGTGCACGGCGATGCCTGCCTGTTGCAGCTGTTCGGCAGCCGTTGAGACTTCCGCGTGTGCCTGAGCCGCGATCCGGGCGTCGGCCGCGTCGTCCTGACGGATCTGGAAGACGTTGTCGTCCGCCGTCTCCGGGTTGGAATGGAAATGATGGGGACGGATCATCACGACGGCGGCGGGCGCCTGGACGGAGAAGAACTTGATCAAGCGGGATCTCCGGATCTGGACGGTTTCAGCAGGCTGAACAGGTCGCGTGGATCGGACGGTTCGGCGAGAAGGTCAATCTCCTCGAAGAAATCGCTGCCGTGGATCCGGTCGCGCAGATAGCGCAGGGCCGAGAAATCCTCGGTGGCGAAACCCACGGAATCGAAGATCGTGATCTCGCGCGGATCGCGTCGCCCGGACGCCTCGCCCGTGATGACCCGCCAGAGTTCGACGACCGGGAAATCCTCGGGCATCTGCTGGATTTCACCCTCGATGCGCGTCTGTTCCGCCAGTTCCACGAATACGCGGCCGCGGCGCAGGATATCGGGATGCAGTTCTGTCTTGCCGGGGCAATCGCCTCCGACCGCGTTCACATGCACGCCCGCGCCGATCATGTTGTCCGACAGGATCGTGGCTTTCAGCTTGTCGGCCGTGACCGTGGTGACGATGTCCGCGCCGATGACGGCGTCATGGCTCGACGATGCGACCACGATGTCCAGACCGTGGCCTCCGAGATTGCGCACGAGCTTCGTCGCCGCTGCCGGCTCCACATCGAACACGCGCAGATGGGTGATCCCCAGCAGGGTCTTGAAGGCCAGCGCCTGGAACTCGGACTGCGCGCCGAGGCCGATCAGCGCCATGGTCCGTGCATCGGGTCGTGCGAGACAGCGTGCGGCAAGTGCCGACGTGGCGGCGGTGCGCAGGGCGGTCAGGATCGTCATTTCGGCCAGAAGGACGGGGTAGCCGGTTGCGACATCGGACAGCACGCCGAAGGCGGTGACCGTCTGAAGGCCGGCTTTCGTGTTCGCCGGATGACCGTTGACGTATTTGAAGCCGTATGAGGCGCCGTCGCTCGCAGGCATCAGCTCGATCACGCCATCGGATGAATGGCTTGCCAGACGGGGTGTCTTCTCGAAGTCGGGCCAGCGGTGGAAGTCGGCTTCGATGTAGCCGGCAAGATCGCGAATGACGGTTTCGATACTGACATGTCCGATCAGGCGCACAAGGTTTCCGACCCCGACGTATCGCACCATCGCCCGTTCTCCCCCGGCCTTGTCGTGATGCCGGGAAGTCTGCGCGGACACAGTGCCCTTCACGAATGTGCAGAGTGTATGGTGCGGCGCGTTTTTTCGCTCGGTTTGTCAGGGCGCGCCATACAGAATGCATCATGCACGCCTTCGATGCCCTGGACCGCCAGCTGATCGCGCTCTTGCGCCGCGACGGACGCGCGCCGGTGGCCAAGCTGGCGCAGGCGCTGGGCGTCACTCGGGCGACGGTGCAGATCCGGCTCGACCGCCTGCTGGAAAGCGGCGCGATCCTGGGTTTTACCGTCCGCGCCCGCGAGCATCATGATGGAATACGGGCCATCATGCTAATCGAGGTCTCCGGCCGGTCGACCAGTGCGGTCATCCGCAACCTGCGCACCGTGCCCGAGCTGCATGCCCTGCATACGACGAACGGATCGTGGGATCTGATCGCGGAAATCCGGGCCGAGACGTTGCAGGATTTCGATCGCGTGTTGCGCGAGGTGCGCATGGTCGACGGCGTGCTCAATTCCGAGACGAGCCTGATATTGAGCACGGTCTGAGGAACATTTCCGCCCCGGATTGACACCGGGAGCCGCCCCCCATCGGAAACCCTTATCCCCTGACAATCAGGGTAAAGGGACCGAGGTCCCTTCCGGGGGCGGGGCAGCACCCCGCAGATCGCCCCGCCCTTCAGGCGATTTCGAAGATCGCCTCGACCTCGACCGGTGCATCGAGCGGCAGCGAGGGCACGCCGATGGTCGAGCGGGCATGGCGGCCAAGATCGCCGAACACCTCGACCGCGAGGTCGGAGGCGCCGTTCATGACGCCGGCATGGGCGGTGAACTCGGGCGTGCAGGCGATGAAGCCGCCGAGACGCACGACGCGCCTGACGCGCGAGAGGTCGCCGAGATGAGCCTGAACCTGCGCGAGCACGTTGATCAGGCAGGCGCGCGCGCAGGCCGTTCCGGTCTCGGCATCGACACCGCCGCCGAGCTTGCCGGTGGTCAGAAGCTTGCCGTCGACCAGCGGCAGCTGACCGGAGACGATCAGCGTGCTTCCGGTCTGTGCGCACGCCACGTAGTTCGCAACCGGGGCCGCGGCTTTCGGCAGGGTGATGCCCAGAGCTTCGAGACGGGTTTCGGGACGATCGGACATGAAATTTCCTTCCTGAATCGGGATCAGCTGACGAGACGCAGCTTCGGATTGCGGGGGGCGTCGGCCGGCAGGCCGAGCGGCAGCATCGGATCGGGATCCTCGACCGCCGTCTCCTGCGGGGCGGCATCCGGCAGGCGTCGGCCCAGATAGGCATCCGATAGCGCGCGGAAGGCATAATCCAGCAACGATGTCGCATAGGCTGCGACCGGATCGCCCTCGACGGTGCCCGCCGGGCCGAAACTCGTATGGGCGAAGCGCTCGACGAAAGCATCGAGCGGCGCGCCATATTGCAGCCCGATCGAGACCGCCTGCCCGATGCAGTCCAGCAGGCCACGCGCCATCGGGCTTTCCCGCGCGGGCGTGATGCTGACCTCGCCCAGGCTGCCGTCATCATATTCGCCCGTGCGCAGGTAAAGCCTGTGACCGCCGACCGAGGCGCGCTGGGTGAAGCCGCCGTGACGGGCAGGCAGGGGGCGACGGATGCCGCGCGCGAGCGTGCTCGGAGTTGCTTCCGCGACCCCGGGTTCGGGGCGCGCGGGCATCCGGTCCACGAAACCGGCCAGAGCACGGTGCATCGCCCCATGGGCAAGCGGCCCCGGCAGGGTCAGCGGGCTGGCGCCGGCCAGGCTCGCCGCGAGAGCGGTCTCGGGCGTGTAGCCGTGATGGGCGAGGCGATGCAGCGTCGAGGGGCGCAGGGCTCCGTCCGGGGTCAGGGCCGAGAAGATCGGCGCCAGCCCGCAGGCCTCGACCCCCAGCAGAGCATCGATCGGGCCGGGTGCCGAAAACCCGGTCTCGACGAGCGCGAGACGCGGCCTGTCCTCATCCTGGTCGGCCGCATCACGAATACCAGCCGCAATCATGCCCAGGCCCGGAATCGGGCACGCGCTGGGCGGCAGTGGAACCGGCCCCGCGCCCTGACGCGCAACCGATGTCGCGAGCGACGCCAGCGCGCAGGCGGCATCGCGGCCCTCGTCGCTGTCGTAATCGAGCCCGAGGCTTGCCAGACAGGCGTCGAGATTGGTCAGCAGCATTTCGCCGGCCCGCGCGCTGGGCGCATCGCCGCCGGGCGCAGCTGTGGGCGGCAGGGGTGCGAGCAACGGCAGTTCGCCATTGCGCATTGCGCCTTCCGCTGCCTCGATCCGGCGCAGCACGTCACACAGCAGGCGCAGGGTCGCCACGAACTGCTCGGCCGCGAAGACGCCGTCCTGCACGAAAGCCGCGAGGTTGAGCACGAATCCGGGCCTGCGGTCGGTCCGGCGTTCCCACAGGGCCCGGGTAGGTGCGACTTGGCGCAGCAGCAGGAGGCATGACAGGGTGCGTCCGGCTGCCCGCAGCGTGGCGCGATCGTCGGCCGTCGCCGCCTCGCCGTCCAGCATGTCGATCCAGCGCCCGGCCTCGACGGACAGGCGAACCGGGCGCGTGCCGGGGCCGGCCAGTTCCACCAGCGCGCTGGCGGCATCGTCGTCCCATGCCTCGGGCAGGGTGACGGTGCGCGGGCTCGGATCGTCGGGGTCGACGCCGAGCCGCACGCTGCGCATGCGGACACCGGTCCAGTAACTTCTGGCGGGCGCGGGGCTCTTGGCTGTCATGAACCTGATCCTACCGGAGCGGACCGCCGCTTCGGAAGCATGTTCGTCAGCCGCGGGGCCGGGTTAATGCTCCGCATAGCGGGGATATGGGGGATAACCGCAAGGACGCCCGCATCCCTGCCCCCTGTCTGCGGCCCGTCGTCGGCGCGGGCACGCCTGCCATGGACGTGTGGCGCGCGAGTCCTTATGTGGGGTCGGACGGGCGGTGTTCGCCCCGCCTCCACGTCGTCCAGGGTCCAGCCATGTCGTCAGCTACCGCGCGCACCGCGGCCGCCTCCCGCAATACGCTCGAACTGACGACCGGATTCGTCGTCATCGTGCTTCTCATCGCGCTGCTGGCCGTCGCCATGTTCGGTCGCCATCATGCAAACGGTGGCTATGAGCTGAATGCGTCCTTCAACCAGATTGACGGTCTGGACGTCGGTTCGGACGTCCGTCTGGCCGGTATCACAGTGGGCCATGTCACGGCCGAGCGTGTCGATCCGCACGGATTTCGCGCGCAGGTGACCTTCACGGTGCGCGACGGGCTTGCGCTGCCGGACGACAGCGCCGCGATCATCACGTCCGACAGCCTTCTGGGCGGCAAGTACATCGCGCTCTCGCCGGGCGGCGACACTTCGATGCTCAAGCCGGGCGGCACGATGGGCCAGACCCAGGGATCGATCAGCCTCGAGCAGTTGCTGAGCAAGTTCATCTTCTCGGTGACCGATACCCTGAGCAAGTCGAAGTCCGGCACCGGTGGCGGCAATGGCGGGCCATGAGCGTCACTGAAGATCGCGTCTGGACCGACCGTGCGGGTGCGCCGATCTCATGCGTCGAGAAACTGCGGGTCCTGCGGGAAAACGAACGTGACGTGCAACAGACGCTTCGGGATGCATTCGAAGATGCCGTGTTGATGGGAGTCGATCCCGACACGATGCGCCGAATGCTTCAGGACATGGTCGCGGCCCTCCGGGAGCCGGGAGCGTGAAGCGGCATACGACAACGGGGCGGACTGCGGCGCTTTTGTGCACAGTCGGGCTTTTGGCGGGCCATGCGTGGGGCGCCGAAGTCGTGGCGCCGCCGCTCATGTATCCGGCCGGGCTGTGGCAGGGCCGCGGGCAGGCTGTCCTGCGCGTGCTCAACCGTCTCGATTCCCATGTCGAGACGATGACCATCGGCGTGGACGACGTCGGGCACTACAAGACGCTCGGGATTGCAGTTCATCGCTGTCTCGAGCGTCCGAAGACGCTTCCCGGTGATTCGGCCGTTCAGGCGACCATCACCGACACGACGCCCGGCGGTTCGGGCTTCGACGGGTGGATGATCGCCTCGACCCCTTCGCTGTCGATGCTGCAGAACGCGCTTTACGAGGTTCACGTCGTCGGGTGTACCGGGCCCCAGCTCGCGCCGCAGCTTCCGCCCCTGACCCTGGCCAACACCCAGTCCACCCCGCCTGCAGATACCGGCGCACAGGGTGCGGGCAATGCGCCTGCCAACGCGACGGGCCAGCCTCAGGCGCAGACGCCGGGCGGCGCGCCGGTTCCACTGACATCCTCGGGCACGGCACCAACGCCCCTGACGCCGGATAGCGGGCCGGCCCAGGCCAACGCGACGCCGAATACGCCGAGCGGCACGGGCGCACCCGCGGCCAGCCAGCCTTCCGCGCCGCAATCCGCAGGTCCCGCCCCGACGCCGCTGCTGCCGCCGGAAGAGGGCCAGCCGGCGGCACCAGCGCCCCAGCCTTCAACGCCTGCGCCCGGATCGGGCAGCACGCCCGATGACGCCCCCCTGCCTCCGCCGACGCCGCTGGTTCCGGGCGGGAACTGAACAGTCGGGACACGAGTTCACACAATCGTGAAGTTCGCGAAACGGCTGTCCGGCCGTTTGGGTGCCATCGGATCGCCGCATTGCGGCGCGACCGTCGATTATCTGCACTTTGAGCGAGGCATGCCTGCGTCCGTCATCAGTCATTCGGGTGGACACACACTCTGACCGGATGTCAGACGTAGATCACGCCAGCCATATTTCGATTGAAGAGGGACATCTCCACGCATGAGCGATGAGTCGAGCCGAAAGCTGGTGTCCGCGCCGGCCTTTCCACCGTCCGAAGCCGCCTTCATGCTCGATTTCGACGGCGCGTTGGTCGAGATCGCACCGACGCCCGATGCCGTCGTGGTTCCCCCAGAGCTGATCAGGACCCTCACCACGCTGCGCGACAAGTGCGGCGGTGCGCTGGCCATCGTGACGGGCCGTCCGATCGCACAGGTGGATCATTTCCTTCCCGGCATCCCGTTCGCCATCGCGGGCGAGCACGGTGTCGCCATGCGCAGGTCCCCGGATGGAGCGACAGAGCGGGCGAGCCTGCCCGTATTGCCCGCGCAGTGGCTGGAGCAGGCGGACAAGCTGGCGAAGGACTGGCCCGGCGTGACCATCGAACGCAAGCAGGCCGGGCTCGTGCTGCATTTCCGTGGTCGGCCGGACAGTGCGGAGCTGCTGCGCCAGGCTGTGGACGGCTGGCAGGTCGAGAAGAGCGGCTTTCACGTGCAGGCCGCGAAAATGGCGTGGGAAATCCGCCCGGAAGGCATCGACAAGGGTCATGCTGTCGCCAGTCTGCTGGAGCAGGCACCGTTCACGGGCCGGCGCCCGATCTTCGTCGGCGACGACGTCACCGATCTGGACGGCGTGCGCGAAGCACGGGCACGGGGCGGCCTCGGGCTGATGATCCCGGACGATTTTCCTGACGTGCCGGCCTATCGCGCCTGGCTTGAAGCCCTCGCCGGTGGGGAGGGCGACCAATGGGGCGTCTGATTGTCGTATCCAATCGCACACCGTCGCCCCGCGAGCGCACGCAGCCGGCGGGCGGGCTCACCGTCGGGCTGCGCGATGCCGTGCGCGGCGTGGACAGCATGTGGTTCGGCTGGTCGGGCAACCAGGTCGACGACGTCAAGGGACAGAAGGTCGACAAGGACACGGTCGATGGCGTGACATACGCCACGATCGACATGACCCCTGCCCAGTACGAGGGGTTCTACCAGAACTTCTCGAACGGCCTGCTGTGGCCGCTCTGTCATTACCGCATGGGTATGCTGAGCTTCCGCCGTGCGGACTGGGACGCCTATCTCGAGGTCAACCGGATGTTCGCCGAACATCTGACCCCGCTGCTGCGCCCGGACGACGTCATATGGGTGCATGACTATCACCTGTTTCCGCTCGGGCAGATGCTGCGCGATGCGGGCGTGATGTGTCGCATCGGCTTCTTCCTGCACATTCCGTTTCCGCCATGGAGCGTGTCGCGCGCCCTGCCGATCGCGGACGAGCTCCTGCATGAAATGACGGCCTACGACCTCGTCGGCGTGCAGACGGAAGAGGATGCGATCAATCTCGACGGCTGCTTTGCCGCCTGCGGCGTGCAGGTGAAGGCGCGTGCGTTCGCGATCGGCATCGACCCGGACGGGTTTCTCGAGCAGGCCGAGACGGCCGTGAAAAGCCATGACGGCCGCACGCTGCGCGAGAGCCTTCATGGGCGCAAGCTCATCCTCGGCGTGGATCGTCTGGATTATTCCAAGGGGCTGCCCGAGCGCATGCTCGGCTATGCACAGCTTCTCAAGCGCTATCCGGAACATCTGGGCAAGGTCACGTTCCTGCAGATCGCACCGGTCTCGCGCGGCGGGGTCGCGACATACCAGCAGCTTCGCCAGCAGCTTGAAGAACTGGTCGGCCGCATCAATGGCGAATACGCGTCCTATGAGTGGACCCCGATCCGGTACCTGACGTCTCCCGTTGCCCGCACGACGCTCGCGGGGTTCCACCGGATTGCCGATGTCGGTCTGGTGACGCCGTTGCGGGACGGCATGAACCTCGTCGCCAAGGAGTATGTCGCGGCTCAGGATCCGAAGGATCCCGGCTCGCTGGTGCTCTCGCATTTCGCAGGGGCCGCCCCCGAGCTTCCCGATGCGCTGCTGGTCAATCCGTATGATGCGGACGATACGGCGGATGCGCTGCATCTGGCCCTGACGATGCCGCTGCCGGAGCGCAAGCGCCGCTGGCATGGCATGCGCGATGAAGTCTGGAAGCATACCGCGGCAACGTGGGCCCGGGACTTCCTCGAGGCACTTCACGCACTGCCGTCGCCTCACGATCGTGAGCCGGAGCACAGGGTCAAGCACAGGTAATGTCGACGCGGGAGCGCACGCAGGCCGCGACCGGCCTCGTGCTTGCGCTGTCGGGCGTGCTCGCGCTCGGCATCGCCTACGATGCACAGTATCGGCTCGGCATGGTGCCGTGCGAACTGTGCCTCGTCGAGCGCATGCCATGGCGCGTGCTGATCGCGGCCGGGGTGCTGGCGGCACTGGTGCGCCAGAAGCTCATCCGCGCCGCAGCCTTTGTCGTGGCGTTCGCATGTCTGATCGCGAGTGTTGGTCTTGCCGTGCTCCATGGCGGCGTGGAGCACGGATGGTGGCCGAGCCCGTTCGCTGCATGCCACATGGTCGTGCCGCACGGTCTGACAGCCGCCGAGCGGTTTGCGAACATGCCCATGCAGGCTGCCAAACCCTGTGACGCGCCGAACTATCTCTGGGGCCTGCCGGTATCGATGAGTGCTCTCGGCGGGCTGTATGCGCTGGCGGTGCTGGTTCTTGCGGCCGGCATGCTCTGGCGTCTGCGCCGGGCGTAGCGGACGGGACAAAAAAGCCGGGCCCACCTGTGGATGGACCCGGCTCCTTTATCTGGCCCCGAGACGAGGCCTGAATCTGGCTTCTCAGAGCCGCGTGCGACCGCGCCGTCCCATGACGAGGCTGACCACCAGCAGGATCAGGAAGACGAAGAACAGGATCTTGCCGATCGAGGCAAAAGACG
Source organism: Tanticharoenia sakaeratensis NBRC 103193 (assembly GCF_000963885.1). Classification (GTDB taxonomy): domain Bacteria; phylum Pseudomonadota; class Alphaproteobacteria; order Acetobacterales; family Acetobacteraceae; genus Tanticharoenia; species Tanticharoenia sakaeratensis. Next base: position 26,687 of record NZ_BALE01000024.1, on the reverse strand, counting down.
CGGCAATACCGCCAAAGCCGAGGACGGCAAAAATCAGTGCGAGGACAAGAAAGACCAAAGTCCAGTGTAGCAGTTCCATGACGCGACGTCCTTCTGCGATGCCGCGCGGGACTGTCCCCGGCGCGTGCGGTCAGGGGCGGAACGTTGCATTTGGGGGCACAGTTCCGGCCCCGGCGTCCAGGGGCCTCGCGGTGTTGCGATTGCACGACATCTGCCGCTGCGTGCATCATGGGCAATCTGGAAAACCCGGGAAGGGGCGTGCATCATGACAGCCGAGTTCCGCTCGCCTTATCGCCACGGCTTCGCGCGCGTGGCCGCATGCACGGTGCCGGTGGCGCTGGCCGATCCGACGCGCAATGCCGAGGCCATCGCCGAGAGCATCGGCAAGTGTCACGACGACGGTGTGGCGCTGGCGGTATTTCCGGAACTGTCCTTGTCCGGCTACGCAATCGACGATCTGCGTCAGCAGGACGCCCTGCTGGATGCGGTCGAGGCGCAGATCGAGCATCTGCGGACGGTCAGCGAAACCCTCCTGCCCGTGATCGTCATCGGTGCTCCCCTGCGCGCGCGCGGGCGGCTGTACAACACGGCGGTCGTACTGCATCGCGGACGCATCCTCGGCGTCGTGCCGAAATCGTATCTTCCGAACTATCGGGAGTTCTACGAGGCGCGACAGTTCGCGTCCGGCGCCGGGCTGCGCAATGCATCCATCAGACTGGGACAGGCAGACGTCCCGTTCGGCGTCGATCTCCTGTTCGGAGCCACGGACGTCACGGGCTTCGTGCTGGGCGTCGAGATCTGCGAGGATCTGTGGGTGCCGGAGCCGCCGAGTGGGGCGCTGACCCTTTCGGGCGCCACCGTCATCGCAAACCCGTCGGCCAGCCCGGTGACCATCGGACGGGCGCGCGAGCGTCATCTGCTCTGTGCCGCGCAGTCAGCCCGAACGCTCAGCGCCTACGTCTATGCCGCGGCGGGCCCCGGTGAATCCACGACCGATCTCGCCTGGGACGGGCAGGCGACGGTCCATGAAGCCGGCAGGCTGCTTGCGGAATCCGATCGTTTTCCGGATGGCGCGCGGATCGTCACGGCCGACATCGACTGCGACCTGCTGCGTCAGGACCGGATGCGCGCGGGAACGTTCGGCGCCAACGCCGACCACAATGCGATCGCCGTGCGGCGGATCGACTTCACGCTCGATCCGCCGCTCGATGCACGTCCGCTCAAGCGTCGCGTGCCGCGCTTCCCCTTCGTGCCCGATGATCCGTCCCGTCTGGCCGAGGATTGCTACGAGGCCTGGACGATCCAGGTCATGTCCCTGCGTCAGCGTCTGGAGCACAGCGGATCGCAGACGATGGTGATCGGGGTTTCAGGTGGCCTCGATTCCACATTGGCCCTGCTGGTCTGCGCGCGCGTCGCCGACGAGATCGGCTGGCCGCGCACCGCGATCCATGGTTTCACCATGCCGGGATTCGGCACCGGATCGGAAAGTCTGGGTTTTGCGCACGGGTTGATGAAGACGCTCGGCATCACGGCGCGCGAGCTCGACATCCGGCCGAGTGCGGATCTGATGCTGCGGGAGATCGGCCATCCGTTCGCCAACGGGGAAGCCGTTCATGACATCACGTTCGAGAACGTGCAGGCCGGCCTGCGCACCGATTTCCTGTTCCGCCTCGCCAATCAGGCACGCGGCATCGTGGTCGGAACCGGCGACCTGTCGGAGGTGGCGCTCGGCTGGTGCACCTATGGCGTCGGCGACCAGATGTCGCACTACAACGTCAATGCGGGCATGCCGAAGACCCTGATCCAGCATCTGATCCGCTGGCTGGGCCGCGACGATGCGCTGGGAGATGGCATCGGCGCCTTGCTGAACAACATCGTCAGTGCCGAAATCTCGCCCGAACTCGTGCCTGCGGGGATCGATGGCAAGGCGCAGAGCACGGAGGCGCAGATCGGTCCCTACGCGCTGCAGGACTTCACGCTTTTTCATGTCCTGCGCTACGGATTCCGGCCGTCGAAGATCGCCTATCTGGCCGAAGTCGCATGGTCCGATGCCGGAAGCGGGGACTGGCCCGCGCATTTCCCGAAGGACGCGCGCATCGCTTATGATCTGCCGACGATCGCGCACTGGATGCGGGTCTTCCTGCGCCGGTTCTTTGCAACCTCCCAGTTCAAGCGCTCGGCCATGCCGAACGGGCCGCGACTGTCGGCCGCGGGCTCGCTTTCGCCGCGCGGAGACTGGCGTGCGCCATCAGACGGCAATGCCCGCGTGTGGCTCGAGGAGCTGGAGCTAGCGCTTCCGTCGGGCTGATGCCGCGCGCGCGGCAATCCGCGCGCCCAACCGTCCCAACGCCTCGGCCAGCGCCGGATCATCCACGCCGTCGACCGCGACCGGCTCCGCCGGGGCCGGGCGTGCCGTACGCGGCAGAGGCAGGGTCGCGTCCTGCACGAAGCGCAGGCGCTCGACGATGGTCTGTCCGAAATGCCGGTTCACGCGCGCGATGATCTGCGGGCTGAGATGCTGGAGTTCCAGCGCCATGGGACCGGAGCAGGCGAGCGTGAGCGTCCCCGCGCTCAGACGGCGCGGTTCGGTGACCGCCGAAAGTTTCGGCCCCGCGATGATCCCCCAGTCCAGCGCCAGCCGTCCGGATGCGGCCGGGCGCTTGCGAAAGGCGCTTTCGGTGACTTTCGGCAGGAGCGCGCCGAGCGTGCGCGCAACACCTGTGCGCCGCGCCGTCCATGCAGCATCGGAGGCATCACCGCCTCCGCCCTTTCCCGACGCCTTGCGATTTGCCACGCGCTTGGCCATACCCCGGACGTGCTTCCTTCTGGTTCAGACCTGCTGGCCTGGTATGACCGGCATCGCCGCATCATGCCGTGGCGTGCCCTTCCGGGCGAGATGCCCGACCCCTATCGGGTCTGGCTCAGCGAAATCATGCTTCAGCAGACGACGGTTGCCGCCGTCAAACCGTATTTCGACAGGTTCCTCGCCCTGTTCCCCGATGTCGAGGCCTTGGCCGCGGCACCGGCCGGGCAGGTCATGTCCGCATGGGCGGGCCTCGGGTATTACGCCCGCGCCCGCAACCTGCATGCGTGCGCCAAGGCGGTGACGGCTCTGGGGGGCGCATTCCCGCGCGATCTCGAAGGCCTGCGCGCCCTGCCCGGCATCGGCGAGTATACCGCACGCGCCGTGGGTGCCATTGCCTTCGGTCTGCCGGTCGTACCGGTTGACGGCAATGTCGAGCGCGTCACGGCACGATTGTTCGCAATCGATGCCCCGCTGCCCGGTGCCCGGCGCACGCTGGCAGCGAAGGCGGCCACGTTGAATGCAGCACCTGAGGCGCAGGCGCGGGCTTCGGACTTTGCGCAGGCGCTGTTCGACCTTGGCGCCACGATCTGCACGCCCCGCCGCCCGCTCTGCGCGCTGTGCCCCTGGCGCCCATCCTGCGACGGTGCCGCGACGGGCGCGCCGGAGCGATTGCCGGTCCGGGCGCCAAAGGCCGTCAAGCCGGAGCGCCATGGCGTGCACTTCCTGCTGCGCGACCGGGCCGGCGCGATCTGGCTGCGGACCCGTCCCGACCGGGGCCTGCTCGGCGGCATGACGGAACTGCCGGGCACGCCGTGGACCGATGCGCCGTGGAACGTCCCCGGCACCACCGGCAATGGACAGGACGCGCTGCCGTTCGCGCCTCTCGCGGCGCAATGGCGCGTGGTTGGAACGGTGCGCCACGTATTCACCCATTTCGCGCTGACGATCATCGTGGTTGCAGCCGACGTTCAGGATTTCAGTGCGTTGCGTGACGGGTTCGCTGCGGATGAGACCGGACTCGCCCGTCATGCGTTGCCGTCGGTCATGCGCAAATGCATAGAACTGGACGGCAGGGAAACAGGATCTCGAGAATGAGCGACACCGGACCGCGTTACTGGCTGATGGACTGGCACGGGCGCGTCATGGATCATGATCCGGTCCAGGACCGTCTGGTGATGCAGGATATCACCGTCGATCGCTATCCCGGCATCTGGTTCACGTGCGAGGATCCGGAGCAGCGCCCGATGCCGATCGACCTGCGCAAGACGGTTTCGCTGCCCAGCCCGCTGCCGCGTCTGACGGCGATCGAGACGGGTGACGGTCTCGTGGGTCTGCGCGACGAGGAAGCGGAGCGCGCGGGCCGCGCCGGTCCGTATGCCAAGAGCGTCAACATGGGACCGTTCGAACTCGGCAGCAATGTGCTGGCAGGGTGGGAGCGCTTTGCGATCATCTCGGAACCCATGCTGCATGGCATCCTGATCCTCGCCCAGCCGCATCTGAGCGAAATCCGCGATGAAGACGGGCAGAGCCTGCCGCCCTTGGGTATCATCCCGGAGATCCGCTGCGAGATCGGCGACATCTGCGTGCCGGTGGTAGCGATGCGGCCCGCACTGGAGCAGGTCGCCGGCCTCGCCTCGGGCACCGATCTTGCGATCGAGCTTGCAAGCGAGCCCGCGCGCCGGATCACGGTGCGCAGGCTCTGACCGGAATCAGGCAGGCTCGGTGTTCTTGTAAGCCTCGAGCGCGCGTTCACGCCCGCCCTTGAGATCGACGATCGGGCGCGGATAGGTCTTGTCCAATGTGATGCCGGCTCGCGACAGCACGTCGTCCGGTTGCTCCCACGGCGTTTGCAGCGCGCGATCGGGAAGTTTTGCGATTTCCGGCACGAAGGTGCGCACATATTCGCCGGACCGATCGAACTTCCCGGCCTGCAGCACCGGATTGAAGATCCGGAAGAACGGTGTCGCCTCGATCCCCGAGCCCGCGACCCACTGCCAGTTGACCGGGTTGTTGGCCGGATCCGCATCGACCAGCGTATCCCAGAACCACTGCTCGCCGGCGCGCCAGTCGATCAGCAGATGCTTGACCAGAAAGGATGCGACAATCATCCGCGCCCGGTTGTGCATCCAGCCCGTCTGCCAGAGCTGCCGCATGGCCGCATCCACGATCGGAACGCCCGTGCGTCCCTGCTGCCACGCTTTCAGTTCGGCAGGCGCCCGACGCCATTTCACATGGTCGAACCGGTCGCGCAGGTTGCTGGATGCGAGATCCGGCGTGCGGGCCAGCGTATCGTAGGAAAATTCGCGCCATCCGAGCTCGGACAGGAAGCCGGAGGCCCGCGCCCGGGTCGATTGCGTCGCCTGCCAGACCTGCCGGGGCGAGATCAGCCCGTGGCGCAGATCGGCCGAGAGGCGAGACGTGCCGCCTGCTGCCAGATCGTCCCGACGTCCGTCATAGTCGGAGAGTTCGTGTCTTGCGAAATGTGCGAGGCGCTCGGTCGCCGCGTCCTCGGTCGGCTCCCACGTCTCTGCAAGGCCGCCGGCCCAGTCAGGATGGGACGGACGCAGGGAGGCCGGATCCAGAATGATGTTCGCATCGAGATGCGGCAGTCGCGCGCCCTGAAGCTTGCGCGGTGCCGGCAGCGGATCCGGCGGGTCGCCTGCACTGCCGGCTGCCCGCCAGTAGGCGCCGAAGACCTGATAGTGCTTGCCGCCGTTCGTCTTCAGCACCCCGGGCCTCCGCAGCAGCATGGCCATGCTGCGATGGACGGCGATATCGTCCTGTTCCAGCGCCTTCTCGATCCGGTCGTCCTGTGCCGCCTGATCCGGTTCGACGCGGTCGTTCCAGAAGACGTCACCTGCTTTGCATCGGCGGGCCAGATCAGTGATCAGCGTCTGTGCATCGCCGGACAGGATCGCAAGCGGCACGTCATGGTGGGCCAGATCGTCGCGCAGGGATTCGAGCGCGCCCGCGAGAAACCAGCGCGCGGCCCCACCCGGGGCGCGCCCGGTCTTCTCGTCGAGCACCCAGACGCAGATCACGGGACGGCCAGTCGCCGCCGCATCGTGCAGCGCGGGGTGGTCGCCCAGACGCAGATCTTCTCGGAACCAGACGATGACAGGCGAGTCGTGTCCGGAACGGTCCTGGTGGTGTCGTGCCATGCGGGATGGGGTCCTCAAGCAATAGTGTGCATGCGCGGCATGCATGAGCACATCCGCAATATGTGCATGAACTTTGATCATCGCGCCGAGTTCAGACCGCACCCCCAACGACCGTGTGCCGATCGGCCACGAACGGGCGGTTTCGTTTCGAGGAAAATCGTCATGACGACCAAGACCACCACGTCGCGCATCAATGCCTTGCGGGCCATGACCCTGCTTGCGGCATTGGCGGGAACGGCAGGACTTTCAGCCTGCAATACCATGCGCGGTGCCGGCCAGGACGTGAGCTCCGTCGGCCACGACATGTCTCGTGGCGCTTCGAGCGCGCAGGGCTCGATCGCGCGCGGCACGGGTGCCTCGTCGAACTGAGGATCGACGGCGCCTCCCATTCGAGAGACCGGCGTTCCTCGGGGAATGCCGGTTTCCCCATGGGTCTTGTGATCCTTTCGCGGATTTGACCGCTTGCGTACCGGCAATCGAGGGCGCATGGGCTACGACGCCATCCATACAAACGTTGCCGGATCGTCCTCTTCCTGATGCTTGCTTCCCTGATCGGTCGTATCGTCGCGCTGTGCAGCCGTCGCTTCGCAGTCACCATCCTCGTTTTCGCGGTCCTGGCGCTTGGCAGCATCTGGGGCGGCGTGGCGCATCTCGGCGTCACGACCGATACGGGCGGGATGTTCGCGGCCACTCTGCCGTGGAAGCAGCGCAATGCAGCGCTGACAAAGTTGTTTCCCCAGAACGACAACACGCTGGTGGCCGTCATCCGGTCCGACATTCCCGAAGAGGGGCTGGCCACGGCACGTGCGCTGACGGCGGTCCTCTCCAAGGACCACGAGCATTTTCTGAGCGTGACCAATCCGGCCGACGATCCGGCGATCACGCGTGAAGGCCTTCTGTTCCTCGACAAGCCGCAACTTCAGTCGCTGCTCGACAGCACGGTCGCGGCCCAGCCCTTTCTCGGCACCCTGAATGCCGATCCCACGGCGCGCGGTGTGTTCCAGACCCTAGGCCTGATCGGGCAGGGCCTGCAGACCGGACAGGCTGACCTGACCAATTTCGGCCCCGAGCTGAACGGCTTCGCAACGGCCCTGAAAGCCGCAGCCGACGGGCATCCGGCCTATCTCTCGTGGCAGAACATGCTCGCGAGCCAGCTGTCGGGCATGGCGGGCCAGTATCATTTCGTCGTGGCCAAGCCGCGTCTTGACTACAGCTCGCTTCAGCCCGGCGGCCCCGCGTCCGATGCGATGCGCCACGCCATCAACGCGCTGCCCTATGTGCGCGAAGGTGTTGCAAGCGCCATGATCACGGGCGAGGTCCAGCTCTCCGACGAGGAGTTCGCGACGGTCGCCCATGGCATGACGCTGGGCCTGATCGTGTCGCTCGCCCTGGTTGCGGCATGGCTCGTGCTGGCCGTGCAGAGCTGGCGGGCAATCGTGCCGATCCTGATCACGCTCGTGACGGGGCTCGTGCTGACGACCGGGTTTGCAGCACTGAGCGTGGGCACGCTCAATCTCATCTCGGTCGCGTTCGCGATCCTGTTCGTCGGCATCGCGGTGGATTTTGCGATTCAGTTCACCGTGCGGTTCCGCGCGCAGCGCCTGGCCGATGGCAGCCTGCCGGACAGGCTGACGGCATTGGAGCGGACCGGCGAGGAAACCGGTCAGCAGATCCTCGTCGCGGCGCTGGCAACGGCTGCGGGCTTCCTCGCCTTCACGCCGACGAGCTTCATCGGTGTTGCCCAGCTCGGCCTGATCGCGGGTTTCGGCATGCTGATCGCATTCGCGACGACGCTGACGCTTCTGCCCGCGCTTCTGAACCTGTGCGGTGCCCGGATCGCGCATCGTCCGCCGGGGTTCGCGCGCGCGCGCGGGCTCGATCATGCATTGCGTCGCTATCGCGTGCCGACGCTGGGCGTTTTCGGCCTTCTGGCCCTTCTGGGCCTGATCCTGATTCCGCGCCTGCATTTCGATGCCGATCCGTTGCACACCAAGAACCCCAATTCGGAGGGGATGCGCGCCCTGCATCTTCTCGAGGCGGATCCAATCAATTCGCCCTATGGCGCGGAGCTGCTCGCACCCAACGTGCAGACGGCGTCCGAATGGGCGGCGAAGCTGGAGGCTCTTCCGTCAGTTGCGAACGTGATCTGGATCGGCGCCCTGGTGCCGTCCGATCAGAAGACCAAGATCGCGATGATCGAGGACACGGCGTCCATTTTGCTGCCGACGATCGCTCCGAGTGCGCCCGCAAGTCCGCCTGATGCCGCGAGCCTGCGTGCAGCGGCAAGCGATGCCGCCCAGAAGCTGGGTGCCGTACTCGACAAGATGCCGCAGGACAGCCCGCTGCGCACGATCCAGTCGGCACTCGCGCAGCTTGCCAAGGCGCCCGACCAGCAGATCCTGATGGCCAACGACCGACTGACGCGCTTCCTGCCGGGTCAGCTCGACGAACTGCGCGACGTGCTTGCGCCGAAGCCCATGACGATGGCCGACGTGCCGCTGTCGCTGGCTCGCGATTATCTGCTGCCGGACGGGCGGGCACTTCTGAGCATCCATCCGAAGGGACAGATGTCGGCCAATTCGGTTCTGCATCGCTTCGTGGCCGAGCTGCGTTCGGTCAATCCGGATGTCGGCGGCGCCGCCATCGAGATCACCGAAAGCGCGCACACCATCACGCATGCCTTCACGGTCGCGGCCCTGTCCGCGCTGGTGATGATCGCGGTGATCCTGCTTGCCGCTCTGCGTCGCATTCTCGACGTGAGCCTTGTCCTGGCGCCGCTGGTCCTTGCCTCGCTCATGACCGTGATCATCATCGTGGGCGTGCCGGAGACCCTGAATTACGCGAACATCATCGCCCTGCCCCTGCTCCTGGGTGTCGGCGTGTCGTTCAACATCTATTTCGTCATGAACTGGCGCGCAGGCGTCCGGGGCCCGCTTGAATCCCCGACCGCGCGGGCCGTGCTGTTTTCCGCGCTGACGACCGGCACGGCGTTCGGCTCGCTCGCGGCCTCCGCCCATCCCGGGACGGCCAGCATGGGCCGGCTGCTGCTGATGTCGCTCGGCTGCACCCTGCTTGCGACACTCCTGTTCGTGCCCGCGCTTTTGCCGAAGCGCTCGATCGATACGGAGTGACACTCACAATCCGTTGACCGGGCAACTAAGACGGGACAGTTCCGAAGTGTTTTGATAAAAAAAATGCGACCTGGCTCATTTTTTCGTTACGGTTGCGCATGTCCTTTCGTTTTCCCCGGTTTTTCGGACCGGGTGCCGCCTTGTCCGTCTTCGTCTCCGCGGCGTTGATTTTTTCCCTCCCTGCTCACGCACAGGTTCTGGACAACGATATCGGCTCCTCGCCGAATATCCGGGTCGGCACGCCCCTGCCTCCGAAGCCGTCGTCAAAAACGACTGTGCCGCCGTTCTCGCATCCCGAGGCGATCTTCACCAATCCGTTCGGGATACAGACGTGGCTGCGCGACCACGGGATCAACATTCTGCTGGACAACACGAACGAATTCGCAGGTGCCATTACGCCGCCGACGAAGGGCAATCCGCGTTTTGTGTCCTACAAGCAGGGCGCCAGCAATGCCGGCCAGTATGCTGACGAGCTGGATATCGACTGGGACAAGCTCGCCGGGATCCGCGGTCTCGCGACGCACATGATCACCGTCGGCCGTTACGGTACGACCGCGAATCGAATGTTCGGCGACTGGCTCAACCATTCGTCCGAAGATTACGGCGGCGGCGGCAACGTCGTGGTCCATCTCGTTCTGGCCTATGCGGAAGAGACGCTGCTGGGCGGTCGGATTGCGCTTGCTGCCGGCCGTATGCCGGAAGTTTCGGATTTCGCCGCATCCTCGCTCTTCTGCAACTTCATGAACAACAGCATGTGCGGACGGCCGAAGGGCATTACCGACAGCAATTTCTCGCCGGGCTATCCGGCTTCCACATGGGCCTTTCGCGCACGTTTCCGTCCGACGCGCCTGACCTATGCCCAGTTCGGTGTCTATCCGATGGAAAATGGCGTCTACGCGGTTGCGCAGCACCGCACAGGCTTCAAGTTCAACGGGTCGAACATCATCGGCTTCACCGTGCCGCTTGAAATCGGCGTCGAGCCCCTGTTCGGCAACGGCAGCCTGCCGGGTCATTACAAGCTGGGCGTATCGTTGCTGGACGAGCAGCAGCCTGACAATCTCTTCGACAGTTTCGGCGATCTGTATGCCCTGAGCGGCCGAAGCCAGCGTATGCACGGCGCGGGGTATTCGAGCTGGGGAATGTTCGATCAGCGGCTGGTTCATTTCAAGAACGGCGGCAAGGACTCGGGCATCACGGCCCTCACCGGCGTCGTCTACAACGATCCGCATACGTCGGTGCGCCAGTGGGAAGGCTATGTGGCGTTCCTCGATCGCGGCTTCTGGCCGTCACGCCCGTTCGACACGATCGGCCTCGCCTTCACCTACACGCGCATCGCACCGGGCGTCACGCTGACCGACCAGCTACTGCTGGAAGAAGGCAAGGCACTCCCCAACCACGCGACCGGCGTGCAGAGCCATGCGGAAATACTCGAAGCCAACTACGCCATTCACGTCATGCGCGGCGTGATCTTCCAGCCGGTGTTCGAATATTATTTCAATCCGAACGGGCAGGATAACCTGCGCAATGCCGCCATGCTCGGTTTCAAGAGCCACGTGGAATTCTTCTGAGCCACGCTGCGGCGACGGGTTCGACACCGGGCGAAAACATGCACCTCGCCCGGTGAGCCGAATTTAAAAAAATCTGTTCGCCGGCGCGATCATTGCACCGGCGATATTCATGATCAGTCCGCCTTGATCGCCTTGTGCGGAACTTTCACGTCGATGCCTTTCAGCATGGCCTGCCAGTACAGTCGCGGGAACCCCTGCGTCTTGAGCATCCATGCGAAGCGGCTCGGCTTGCGCTGGTCGTAGGGGAAGCTGGGTGCAGGCTTGCCGCCGTAGAGGAACTCGGCCAGCACGACCTTTCCATACGACACGGTCAGCGGACATGCGCCATAACCGTCATATTGCGCGCCGATCGGGCGACCATCGAGCGATGCGAGCAGATTGTCCACGACAACCGGCGCCTGGACGCGGGCGGCCGCAGCCGTCTTCGCATTCGATGTGCCGACGACGTCGCCCAGGCCGAAAATGAACTCGTATTTCACATGCCGCAGGGTCGCGGGATCGACGTCGACCCAGCCGGCCGCATTGGCGAGCGGGCTCGACTTGATGAAATCGGGCGCGCTTTGCGGCGGCGTCACATGCAGCATGTCGAACTTGCGCGTGACGGTTTCATCGGTTCCGACGCGCTGGAACGTTGCCTCGCGCTTCGCCCCGTCGACGCGGATGAGGTTCTCCTTAAAATGCAGATGGGCACCGTAATAGTCCATCTGCTTCTGCAGCGCCGGCACGAAATACGGCACGCCGAACAGAACGTCGCCGGCGAGCGAGAACTCGACCTGGGTGCGATGCAGGGTCCCGCGCTTGCGCCAGTGATCGGCCGCCAGATACACGATCTTCTGCGGGGCACCTGCGCATTTGATAGGCATCGGCGGCTGGGTGAACAGGGCTGTGCCGCCTTCCAGGCTCTCGATGCACTGCCAGGTATAGGCGCAGGTCTCGCGCGAGTAATTGCTGGTGACGCCATTGCGGCCAAGCGTCTCGGGCAGTCCCTCGATCTTGTCCCAGTCCAGCTGCAGGCCGGGGCAGACGACGAGCCTGCGATACCCGAGCTTGCGGCCCGAACCGAGCGTGACCGTGTTGGCGTCGGGCTCGAACGAGACGACGCGATCGCGGATCCAGTCGACGCCTTCGGGGATCAGGCCGCCTTCCTGACGCAGCGTTTGCGCCAGCGACATGACGCCGGCACCGACCAGCGTCCAGCCCGGCTGATAGGCGTGCGTGGTCGACGGTTCGACCACTGCGATCGCCAGATTCGGCCGGCGCCTGTGAAGCTGGGCTGCGACCGTGATGCCGGCCGCCCCACCACCGACGATGACGACGGTAAAGCGGTCATCCACGGCGATTTCGGAGGGTGATGCGACGGGGTTTGCGTTCTCGGCCATGGGGATTCTCCTTCGGCGTTCGATCTCGGACGTCTTGCAGGGCAAAACCTAGAACGCGCGAAAGGGTTCGTAAAATTCCCGTGTCGTATGGACGCTCCGCGCTCCCGTCAGGGGTGGCCGCCGCCCGTCAACGGCGGCCGGCCGGTCTGCCGCTTCAGGCTTCGCCTTCCTTGAACCAGACCTCGACCGGGCCTGTCGCGCGCACGGTCATGGGCCGGCCCTTGCGATCCAGCGTCCGGCCGACCGCCATGCGCACCCAGCCTTCGCTGACGCAGTATTCCTCGACATTGGTCTTCTCTTCGCCCTTGAACCGGACGCCGACGCCGCGTTCGAGCGCGCGCTCGTCATGAAACGGGCTGTCGGGGTTGGCGCAGAGCCGGTCGGGAGGGGTATCGGTCATGGAACGTGATCTCGCCTGTCAGTCTCGTATGGCACGCCTCATACCGCGCGCGGCGCGTGCAACCAAGCGCGTGTCTTGACGGCCCTTGCCCGGGCATCGTTCCCTTGAGCGAAACGTCACATCTTCCGGGAACACGATCCGCATGATCCGACCGCGCAGCGCCCTTGCCCGATCCTTGCTGGCCGCGGTCTGCCTTGCCGCGCTCGCGCCGCTTGCGCAGGCGCAGTCCGTCTCGCCCGACACGGAACAGGCGCCCGATCCGCTCCATGCATTGCCCCGTTATCCGACGCTGCATGGTCAGGATCTGGTCTTCGTCGCGCACGGCAACCTGTGGCGGGTGTCACGCAACGGGGGTCCGGCTTCGCGCCTGACATCGGATGCGGGCGAGGACATGCTGCCGCGCTATTCGCCGGACGGGCAGTGGATCGCCTTCACGGCCTCCTACCAGGGCAATCGCGACGTTTATGTGATTCCGGCCGCAGGCGGTCCGGCACGGCGCCTGACCTGGCATTCCGACATCGCCTCCAGCGCGCCTGAACGCTGGGGGCCGGACAATGCGGTTGTGACGTGGACGCCGGACAGCCGGTCGGTCGTGTTCCTGTCGCGCAGGCGTGCCTGGAACAGCTGGATCATGCAGCCCTACCGCGTGCCGGTGACCGGGGGACAGCCATCCGCCCTGCCGCTGGATCGCGCGGGCTTCATGACCTTCGGCCCGGATGGTCACACAGTCGCCCTTACCCGCATCCTGCGCGACTGGCGGACATGGAAGCGCTATAACGGGGGGCTGGCGCAGAGCATCTTCACGTATGACCTGACATCCCATGCGCTGACGCAGATCACGGACTGGTCCTGCACCAACACGCAGCCGATGTGGTTCGGCCGGAAGATCTATTTCCTTTCCGACCACGATTCCAACCGACGCGCCAACATCTGGGTCTATGACCTCGATACGAAGCAGTTCCGCGAGGTCACGCACTTCACCGACTTCGACATCGATTTTCCGTCTCTGGGCGACAGCGGCCTGACCTTCCAGCAGGGCGGCGTGCTGTGGGTCATAGATCTGCCCTCCGAGACGCTGCACAGGGTGGATACGACGGTTCCGGACGATGGAACGCGCACGAACCCGCGGCTTGCGGATCTGTCGAAATCCATTCGTGCGACCGACATGGCCGGGCAGGCCGATTATGCGATTGCGCCCAACGCGTTGCGGGCAGCCTTCTCCGCGCGTGGCGACATCGTGACGGTCCCTGCTGAACATGGGGCCATGCGCAATCTCACGCGGTCCTCGACGGCAGATGACGACCATCCGGCCTTTTCGCCGGATGGCGCGACCATCGCCTATACGTCCGACGAGACCGGATCGCAGCAGGTCATGCTGCGTCCTGCATCGGGCGGTCCCGCACGCGCGCTGACGCATTTCAGGACGGGTTATCTTTATGGCCCTCTTTTCGCACCTGACGGTCTGCATCTCGCATTTTCTGATGGTGCCCATGCCTTGTGGCTGATCGATGCGCGCGGCGGGGACCCCGTCCGGATCGCCACCGATCCGCAGATGGAAATCCACGATCAGGCGTTCTCGCCGGACGGGCAGTGGCTCGCCTTCAGCATGAGCCTGCCCAACCAGCAACGCGCGCTCTATCTCTACGAAATCTCGACCGGCCAGCTGTCCCGCATCAGTGCGCCCGGCAATTCCGACAGCCTGCCGGCCTTTTCGGCGGACGGGAAATATCTTTTCTTTGCCTCGCAACGTCAGGAACATCTGGCGGTCGCCGAGAACGAGACGAATGTCGCCCTCCTGAAATCGACCGGACTGTACGTCACGACCCTGTCGCGCACGACGCCGTCGCCTTTCGCACCGCGCTCCGACGAATCAGGGCCAGCGGGCTCGCCGAAGCCGCAGCCCGCACCCGCGGCTCATGATCGTGTGAAAATCGATCTCTACGGTCTGGCCGATCGCGCGGTGAAGGTGCCGGTGGAGGATTCCACGATCGTCAGCGTGCAGACGGCGGGTCCGGGCGTGTTCTACATGACGCAGCCCCCCTCCCTGCTGGATGGCGACTTCCCGGGCGAGAAATCTGCCCTGCACCACTACGATCTGACGGCACGCAAGGACGAGGTTCTTCAGACGGGTCTCGACAATTTCGCGCTCACGCCCGATGGCTCGCATGCCATGTTCGCCCGCGAGCACAAGTATTTCATCGCGGAGACGAAGCCGAAAACGCAGGCGCACGAAATCGATGTCTCGAAACTGCGCAGCTGGGTCACGCCGCCGCAGGAATGGGCGGAGATGTTCGAGAACGCCTGGCGTCTGGAGCGTGATCTGTTCTTCAATCCGCAGATGAACGGCACCGACTGGCAGCAGATCCACGACAAATACGCGCAGTTCCTGCCCCTGCTCGGCTCGCGCGAGGATGTGAACTGGCTGCTCGGGTCGATCCAGGGCGAGATCGGCAATTCCCACACCTATGCGGGCGGCGGTGACATGGACGATCTCACGCCGCCGGCACCGACGCCGCTGCTCGGCTGCGATCTGGCCGTGGACGAGGCAACGGGCCGCTACCGGATCGTGCATGTCCTGCGCGGAGACAACACACGCCCCGATTATCGCGCGCCGCTCGCCCAGCCGGGGCTCGCCGTGCATGAGGGAGACTATCTGTTGGCGATCAATGGCGTTGCTTTGGAGGCGCCGACTGATCCGGACAGCCTGCTCGCAGGCGCAAGCGGCCCGATCTCGATCACGGTATCCGACCGGATCGACGGCGCGAAGCGTGATGTTCTGGTCGATCCGGTGAAGAGCGAGCTGTCGCTGCGGGAAGCAGACTGGATCACGCACAACCGGGATGAGGTCGGCCGCCTGTCGCATGGGCAGATCGGCTATATTTATCTGTCCGACATGGAAGCGCTCGGCCTTCAGCAGTTCATGCGGCAATTCTATGCGCAGCTCGACAAGCGGGCCGTCATCATCGACGACCGCTGGAACGGCGGCGGCTTCGTGGACGAAATCATTCTCGAGCGTCTGCGCCGTGTCCTGATCGGCATGGGAACCGACCGTGAAGGCTACGGCATGACGCTGCCGAACCAGTTGATCGCGGGACCGAAAGTCACGCTGATCAACCATTATTCCGCGTCTGACGGCGACATGTTCCCGTATTATTTCCGTCAGTACGGGCTTGGAAAACTGATCGGGACCCGGACCTGGGGCGGTGTGCGCGGCATCCGCGGCATGTGGAACCTGCTGGACGGCGGCTATATCTCGATTCCGGAAGATTCATTGTATGACCTGAAGTCACACTGGATCATCGAGAACCACGGCGTCGATCCCGACATCGTGGTGGAGGATGCGCCTGCGGATCTCCTGCGCGGCGAGGACAAGCAGCTGGAGACGGCCGTCTCGACGCTGCAGGCGGAGCTTGCAAACCAGCCCGCCGCCCTTCCGCATCCCCCGGGCTGGCTGCCCGCCTATCCGCCGGGCAATCCGCCTGACACGCATCATGACTGAAACCGACGACATGCGGGTCTGTTTCTTCGGCGACAGTTTCACGGCCGGCACCGGGGATGACACGGCCCTCGGCTGGGTCGGCCGCGCCGTGGCCGATGTCCGGCAGCGCGGCGTGGATCTGACGGCCTATAATCTGGGGGTGCGCGGGGAGACGTCGATCGATATCGCCCGCCGCTGGAATGCCGAGGCCGGACCGCGGCTTCCGGAGGGCATACGGGCGGGCCTCGTGTTCTCGTTCGGTGTGAATGACTGTGTGACGGGTGTCGCTGGACAGATGCGCGTGCCGGTGCACCAGACGATCGAGACAGCACAGTCCATTTTCGCGGATGCGGCGCGGGCGGGGTGGCCGGTCCTGATGATCGGGCCGCCGCGTTGCTTCGAGGCGACGCTGGATCTGCGGATCGCGGCCCTGACGGATGTGCTGGCCCCTGTCTGCGCAGAATTCGACATCCCGTTCCTGCCGCTGTTCCATCGCATGCCGGATGCCGCGTCACGAGAGGGCGGGATCTGGCAACAGGAATGCGCCGACGGGGACGGCATCCATCCGAACGCGGGCGGCTATGCGATGATCGCGCGGATCGTGACCGGCTGGGATGCATGGGGCGCGATGTTCGGCTGAGGCAGCGTTGGCATTTGCAGAGCTGCCGATAGCCCATCCGCCATGATCTCAAGCTGGCCAGACGAATTTTTCAGTCGCAGGGTTCGGCGCGCATTGCCGGGACAATTTCGCTGACCGAACGCACACGACGATTGCCGAGATTGTCGATGTCGTCGATCTGCCCGCGCCCCTCCTTGAGCTCGCACATGATCTTCACGGTGCGCAGGATGTCTTCCTTGCGCAGGACACGAAGCGTGTCCTGCGCATCCACCTCGAGACGCATGTTCATCTTGACGCAGCCGACAGATCGTATCGATCATCGTCGAAGAAAAGGCCCTGGAACATGGCTTCCGCCGTTTCCGGGGTCAGCGGCTCGCCAGATCGTACCGGTCAGGCCGTCTGTCATGACATGGTCTCTCTTGCGAAAACGTGTCCGTCTTCAAACTGCCGGACCGGCGGGCCGCAGCGGCTCAGGCCCATCCGGGTCGGAGCCTTGGCACACCTGTCTACCTTCGCCGGACGGCTGTCGCTCAGATCCGTTCGTAGCCCTGCCAGGCGGCCGTGACAGGCGATCCTTCCTCACATGGCGTCAGATGGATATGCAGCCCGTCGATCTGGTCCAGCGGCACACAATCATCGACTTCCATGAAGTTGTCCCGGTGGCGATGCGTCCGCCCCGGCAGGAGCATATGCCTGGCCTTCGACTTGGCTTCATCCGGCGAATGCGCGACCAGAAATGTGAATTCGTGATCTTCCCTCAGGGCACCCGGTTCGTATCCGCCCATGTTGATGAAATACAGGCGCGGGGCGCGGGCCTGCGGCTCCGGCCGGAGCGATATGGAGTAGCCATCCGCCCAGGACACGATGCCGTAGGCATCGATATGCAGCGAGCCCCGTGTGCCGAACCAACGCGCGACAAGGCCTGCATGGGCCTCCTCCGGCCGCTCGGCAACAGCGAACTGCACGTCGTGGACCTCGATGTTCGCGCCCGGCGCGGCACCGCCGAGGTAGAAGACAAACAGCTTTTTGTCGGACATTTCCATCATGATGCTGTCTATCCCATCGCGGCCGCTCCGGAAATCCGGACGTGCAATCGACGAGACACGGACGTCGGGCGAGGGATGCGGATTGGCCGCCTCTCTTGCGGCGGGCGCGGTGTGGACGGAATACTCCCGATCGGCTCCTCGACCATACAAGGTATTCATGCAGCAATCCGTCCGCCTCGCAGCCCTGTCCCTCCTCGCCCTTGCAGGCTGCGCGCACGAGGTGCCGATCCCCGATCTCCAGGGCGAAGGACCGGCCCCCGGGCAGCGGGTTTCGCTGACGCAGCAGAGCAGTTCCCTGCCCGGCACGACGTACAAGCTGGTCTATCGTTCGCAGGACGCGCTGGACCCGCACAAGCTCGTCCTCGTATCGGCCAAGGTCCTGCTGCCGCCCGGCGCGCCGCCGGCCGGTGGCTGGCCGGTGCTGGCCTGGGCGCATGGCACGACGGGGCTTGCGATCACCTGTGCGCCCTCCGTGCAGGGGATCGGCGTGCGCCAGTCGGAATTCTACCGCACATGGCTCAATCATGGCTTCGCGGTCGTGGCGACCGACTATCCCGGCATGGGTCAACCCGGCCACGATCTGTATCTCAATGCGCGGTCGGAAGGTGCCGCTGTTCTGGATGGTGTCCGCGCGGCGCAGAGTGCGATTGCAGGCGTCGGGCAGGACGTTGTGATCGACGGCCATTCGCAAGGCGCGCAGGCGGCGATCGCGGCGGCCGGAATGGCGCCTGATTATGCCCCTACCCTTCATATCCGCGGCACGATCGCGGTGGCGCCGCCCTATTTCAACGATGACAGCGGCAGAACGCTGTTCGGCACGGGCCGCACCGCGCGCCAGTTCTCACCGAACGTGGTCTATGGCCTCATGCTTGGTGCCTCGCTGGGCAGCGCCGATCCGTCGTTCGATCCGCAGCAGGCGTTCCGCCCCCGTGCGCTCGCGTTCTACCGACGCGCGCAGGAGGAGTGCCTGGGGGATTTCTACGGAGCCGTCGATCATGCCGGGCTGACGCCCGCCAACACGTTTACGCCCGATGCGGCACAGGCGCTTGCACCGGCCCTGGCCTGGGGACGCTATCCGACGCTGCACCTGACGCAGCCGCTGCTGCTGGCGATCGGTACAGCCGATATCCAGATCGCTCCGGCCGAACAGAAGCGGCTTGGGGCCGATCTGTGCGCTGCCGGCACGTCCGTCGCCCTGCATACCTATCCCGGACAGGGTCATAGCGGCGCGCTGGAGAAGTCCATGCCGGACGCCCTGCGCTTCGCGCACGCTGCCTTGTCGGGGGACGTCGGCGCCAGTACCTGCCGCTGAGGCCGGACCCTGCGATCCGTGTCTGGAATCACGCACTGCGTCCGGCGGCGGGAACAAGGCGATGATGCGACGCTGGTCTGATGATCTTGCGCTCGCTGAAGCATTTGGGCGCTTCGCGCGCAACGTGACACGGGGCGGACGTCCGGACGCTCGGCCCGACGGCGGTCGAGCAGGGTGATCCCGGATGGAGACTATCCTGTCTGCACGTTCATGGGCGCCGGGGGCGCTGCCCGTGAGACCGGAATTTGCGAGGGCTTTCGGGCGCGCCGCAGGGCTTGTTCGCCGTCCTGCGGATGGTGAGCAAACTCCGAACGCCGGAACCAACGTAAAGCGCGCTCCGTTTTGCCACACCATTGTTGAGGGCCTTGGCATATTTTCCTTGGATACCGTGTATCCGGCACGGCGACTGTCTAACGGCCAAGGATAGATGATATCTGCTTCATGTGATTCGTTGTTACGATCATCACATAAGCTTGTGGGGTCGAAACCGAGGCACGCGCGCGCCCGTTGCCCGCGACCATCCTGTGCATCCAGACGTGGCAAAGGCGGATCCATGGATCAGACAGTACCCCTGACGGCAGAACAGATTTCCGACGAAGAGCGCGGCATCATCTGGACGACGATCCCGGCGCGCCTGGACCGGCTGCCGTGGTCGCGTTTTCACATGGTCGTGGTCATTGCGCTCGGCATCACCTGGATCCTCGACGGACTCGAGGTCACGATCGTCGGTGCGCTCGGGCCGATCCTGCAGAGGTCCGACACACTGGGCCTGAGCGCCTCCGAGATCGGAGCCGCGGCATCGTTCTACGTTGCGGGCGCCGTGTTCGGGGCTCTCCTGTTCGGCTGGATGACCGACCGGATGGGCCGCAAGCAGATCTTCTTCCTGACCTTGGGGATCTATATCCTCGGCGTCGCCGGAAGTGCGGTGTCGTTCGACATGGCGAGTTTCGCGGTTGCGCGTTTTCTGACCGGGATCGGGATCGGCGGCGAATATGCCGCCATCAATTCGGCGATCGACGAACTGGTCCCGGCGCGCCTGCGCGGTCGCGTCGATCTCATCGTGAATGCGACCTTCTGGGCGGGCGCGGCACTCGGCTCGGCCGGGACGATGCTGCTCCTGCACAGCCATGTCCTGTCGATGGCGGTGGCCTGGCGGGCGCTGTTCGGGATCGGCGCGTTCCTGGGACTGTGCGTGATCGGCATGCGCGCGTGGGTGCCCGAAAGCCCGCGCTGGCTGATGACGCATCGTCGGGTCGAGGAAGCCACGGCCATCATCAACAGGATCGAGGCGCAGTGCGCACATGTGCCCGGCGCGGTGCCCGCGATCCGCATCTATGCGCAAGGCTCGTTCGGGCTCCGCCGCGCCTTGCTGATCATGGCGACGCAGTATCGCGCCCGTGTGTTCTACGTCATGGTGCTGATGGTGTCGCAGGCGTTTCTCTACAACGCCGTGTTCTTCACCTACGGCATGGTGCTGACGCATTACGATGCGGTCGCACCCGATTCCGTCGGTCTGTATCTGCTGCCGCTGGCCATCGGCAATCTGCTCGGGCCGATCCTTCTGGGGCCGTTCTTCGACACGATCGGCCGCAGGCGCATGATCGGTGCGACCTACGGGCTGTCCGCCCTTCTGATGATCGGCATGACCATCGCCTTCGTGCAGGGAGAGGTCGGCGCACTCGGACAGACATTGTTGTGGGCCGCGATTTTCTTCTTCGCTTCTGCTGCCGCCAGTTCGGCCTATCTCACCGCGAGCGAGATCTTCCCGCTTGAAATGCGCGCGCTTGCCATCGCGCTGTTCTATGCGGGCGGCACATTGTTCGGCGGCGTGTTCGCGCCGTTCGCATTCAGCCTGCTGATCGGCCATGGGGCACGCGGCGAACTGGGCCTGGGCTATGTGGTCGCGGCCGCCCTGATGGCCTTTGCAGCGCTCGTCGCACTGGTCTGGGGCGTGGATGCGGAAGGGCGCTCGCTTGAAGACGTAGCACCTCCGCTGGGTGGCGGAGACATGGTGTAGGCCGCGGCAGGGAGTGCCGAAGCCGCGCCTGCCTTTCTCAGCGAGACGGTTGCTCGCAGGGATCATCCGATCCGGTGCCGCCTCGATATGGGCCGGGCCGGATCATTTGCGGGAGGCGCAGCAGTTCACGCGCGATAGATACGCGCTTCCCATGGTGCGAGCCACGTCACGCTTTTTGCAGCGCCTTCATGCTTCACGCTGGAGAGCAGAAGCGACGCCGTGGTGAGAACGGGGGCCTCGTATGTAAACCCGCGATCCGACATGTTGATCAGGACCAGAATCCTGTCGTTCCCCTGCTGGCGGGCATAGAAGAAGGCGCCGGGGTGATCGGGATCGAGGTCCTGATACGAGCCGTAGACCAGCGCCGGATACTGGCGTCGCAATGCGATCAGATCGCGAAAATGATGGTACACGGAGCCTGACTTCTGAAGGCAGTCCTGCGCGTTGATCTCGGTGTAGTTCGGGTTGACCCGATACCAGGTCTTTTCCGCCCGGGTGAAAACGGCGTTGCGGGACGAGTCCCATTGCATGACGCTCCGGGCATTGTCTCGGCCCAGTCCCTTCAGACTCTCGAAGAACGCTTCCGGATCGATGCCCTGACGCTTCACTTTTGCATCCCACTCGATCGGGGCCTGGACGTCTTCGAAATCCGCGAGATCGCTGAAGGGAAGGTTCGTCATGCCCAGCTCTTCACCCTGGTAG
The DNA here is from genome assembly GCF_000963885.1 of Tanticharoenia sakaeratensis NBRC 103193. GTDB lineage: Bacteria > Pseudomonadota > Alphaproteobacteria > Acetobacterales > Acetobacteraceae > Tanticharoenia > Tanticharoenia sakaeratensis. Next base: position 5,068 of record NZ_BALE01000024.1, on the reverse strand, counting down.
ATGAAGGGCGTGCCGCACTGGGTCAGGAGCATGGTCGCGACCGCCTTGGCCGAGGCCTCCCTGAACGGGGCCGTATCGTTGCCGAAACGCGAGACGGCGCGCGGCTGGTCATGATTGTCGAGAAAGACGGTGTTCCACGAATCCCGCGACTTTGGACGCCCTGCGGCGGCATAGATGTTTTTCAGCTTCGACAAGGGCCACGCGACCTTGCGCCAGCCCTGCCGATCAACATGAACGATGTCGAAGGCGAAGACCATGTCCAGCTCGCGTCGGGCGCTGTCCGTGAAGAGCGGGATATCTTCCGCATGCATGCCGTACGCCTCGCCGACGGTCATGACGTCGTAGTGCGACAGGACGCGGTCGTTCATTTCGCGGAGATAGGCATGCAGATGCGGGCCGGCCGCATACACGTATTCGGGTGCCTGCAGCTCCTTCGGCGTCATGTCCCGGAAGGACGGCATCTTGGAAATCATGGTGATGGCGTCCATGCGGAAGCCGGCGACCCCCTTGTCCAGCCAGAACTTCATGATCGAAAAGACTTCGTCCCGAACGGCGGGATTGTCCCAGTTCAGGTCGGGCTGGTAGGGCGAGAACAGGTGCAGATAATTGCTGTTCGTCGCCGCATCGGATGTCCATGCACTGCCACCCCAGGGAGACGGCCAGTTGTTGGGCGGGCGACCCTGTTCCGAATCACGCCAGATGTAATAGTCCCGATAGGGGTTGTCGCGCGACGCGCGGCTCTTCTGGAACCAGGGATGCTGGTCGCTGGTGTGGTTCACGACCAGATCGAGTATGATCCGAATTTCAAGGGATGATGCCTTCGTCATCAGCTTTTCGAAATCGTCCATCGTCCCGAATTCGGGCATGATGGCCTTGTAGTCGCTGATGTCGTAGCCGTTGTCGCGATTGGGCGAGGCAAAGATCGGTGCGAGCCAGATCGTGTCCGCGCCGAGGTCGCGGATATAGGACAGTTTCTCGGTGATGCCGGGAATGTCGCCGATTCCGTCGCCGTTCGAATCCCTGAACGAGCGTGGGTAGATTTCGTAGATGACGGCTTCCTTCCACCATCTCCGCGCCGGTGCCGACGGATGACCCGATGCTGCATGCGCCGGGCCGACCATGACCATGGCGGCTCCGGCAGCAGCACCACTCAGAAGGCTTCTCCGCTTCAGCATTCGTCTCTCTCTTCAGCTCTCGTGCGACAGGGAGCGGTCAAATCTTTCATGCCCCGCAGGATGAATCGGCTGGGGCGTTCTTGGAAAAACAGCCTTGCTTCAGGCATCCGTTCACAAACGTGCGACGCCGGCGGCTCTCTCGATCGCCATCGGACCGCCAATGGAATCTATCGATATCGAAACGCTCTGGCATGTCGAGGCTTGCACCTTCACGGCCGATGCTTTGGCGATATAAAAATAACTTATGGCCCCCGATATGGAGGGCGCGAGCTTGCCTGCGGGAGGCCCGGGGTCGCCGGCGGTCTTTTCCGCTCACAAGGCCCTCGCATCCGTGTCCCATTGCGTTTGCGCATCATAGTCACCGCCATTATCGTCACGGCATGAACACACGCTCACGCCGCACGCGACTCACTCCGGCACTTGCCCTGGCTGCAATGATGACGACGATGGGCGCGCAGGCTGCCCCGTCGCTCGATGCGCTCGAGAAGGCGCATTTCGATGCCGAATGGGCGGCGGCCCCGGTGAACGCAACGGCGCTCGGGCTCCACGCCACGGACGGCAAGCTCGATGACGTCTCCGCTGCCGTCATTGCCGAACGGACAGCGCGCCTGCACCGCGAACGCGATGCGCTGGCGGCGTTGGACGTCAAGGCGTTGCCGCAGCGCAGGCAGGACGATCGCGACATTCTGGTCGCTTCGATCGATCGGGAGCTGATCGAGAACGAGCGCATCCAGTCGTTCCGGCACAATCCCGATTTCTACGTGAACCTCGCCACGGCCGCGCTCTACAGCCTCATCGACCGCGATTTCGCGCCGCTGCCCGTGCGGATGCGGGACGTCGTCGCGCGCGAGGCGCAGATCCCGGCGATGCTCGCGACGGGCGCCGGACAACTCGATCAGGTGCCGGCCGTCTTTGTGGAGATCTCGAAGGAAGATCTGGCGGGCGCCATCACCTTCGTGCGCGACAACGTGCCGGCCGCATTCGCCGACGTGAAGGACAAGGCTTTGCAGGCGCGCCTGCGCGCGACGACAAGAACGACACTCGCGGCTCTCAAGGCGTTTCAGGCCCGGCTCGATGCGATCAGGCCGGGCGGCACGTTCGTCCTCGGTGCGGATACGATCCACGCCATGCTGGCGACCGAGATGGTCGACACGCCGATCGCGACGATCATCGCGGCCGGACGCGCGCAGCTCGCGAAAGATCAGGCCGCGTTCCACGAGGCGGCCCGGGCCGTCGATCCGGCCCACCCCGATCAGGCACTGTCGGAAATCCGCCGCGATCATGTCGCTGCACCTGCACTGAACCAGCTCGTGCGCGACCAGCTGACGGATGCGCAGACGTACGTGACGGCGCACAGGCTGGTGACGCTGCCGAACATGACGCTGCCCGAGGTGCTGGATACGCCGGGCTTCGAGCGGTCCCTCATCACGGCGGCGACGGACTGGCCCGGCGCGTTCGAGACCAAGGCCACGACGTCCTTCTATTACGTTACCCCGATCGACCCGAAACTGTCGCCCGCCCAGGCCGAGGAATCGCTCGAGGACGACAACACGCCGTCCATGCTCAACATCACCGTGCACGAAGCCATGCCGGGTCATTTCGTGCAGGGGCTTTATCTGCGGGCCAATCCAGACTGGTCCCTGACGCGCAAGAGCGCGCAATCCTATGCCACGACCGAGGGCTGGGCGCATTACACCGAACAGATGATGATCGAGCAGGGCTTCCATGCCTCGGACGCCCGGCTGCATCTCGCGCAGTTGCAGGACGCCCTTCTGCGGGACTGTCGCTTCCTGGCTTCCTTCGGCATGCACACGCAGGGCATGACGCTGCAGCAGGCAACCGGGCTGATGCAGCATGAATGCTTCCAGTCGTCGGTCATGGCCTACAAGGAAGCGCGGCGCGGCACGGCCGACCCCGAGTATTACTCATACCTGCTCGGCAAGCTCATGATCCTGCATCTGCGGCAGGACATGAAGGCGACGCAGGGCAACGCGTTCTCACTCGCCGCATTCCACGATGCCCTACTCGGCGCCGGACTCGTGCCGATGAAGATGATCCGGCGGGAAATGACAGGGCGGGATGGGGCGATGTTGTGAGGGGGGCGGTTGGTAGTTGGCGTGTCGGGACGCACGGCAGTTATAGGGGGAACCGGAATGTCCACTGTTGGGACGAAATGAACCAAAAAGCTGACATTTTCTTCCAAGACGCTTGAGGCGGCTCGTAGCTCTAAGCAGACCCCGCCATCCAGATGCCGCATTGTACTCTGCCTGGTGCTAATGGCAGGAAGTGGTCATTCGCTGCGTCAAGTATTAACGGCAGCCTTACAAAAACGTTCAACCAGATCATGTAAGCAAAAGACGGAAGTCTACATCGCTAGGTGAACGAATTCGTAGGCGGCCTTGACGGGGGTTGCATTTCAGTGAGGCAGGCCGCACCCTCACACCGACCCATATTAAAGCCACGTGAGTATATTTTGTTAGACCAAACATTTTCTGCAGGAAACCTCAGGAAAATATCTGAGAGAGAGAAGCGGCGGGGGAGAGTTCGGGATCTTGACTTCTTCGTTTCTGTGAAAGCGAAGACGGAAGAGCTGAAACAGGCTATTCGAGAGACCAAAGAATTCAGACATCTCCATCCAAGAAAATACTCAGACGAAGAACAGGCTGAGTTCAATCACCTTAAGGAGCGCCGCGAAGAGAAGCGGCGCGAGCGTGATGATACTCTGTTCCGAGAGCTTGATGGTGTTTCCAGTCAGATAAACAGGAAAGACTTTGAAGTTTCGTTCACCCAAGAGGACGGTCCTGGGGGAAAAAAGTCTACGTTATAGATCAAGAGCTTCCCGACCAGTTCTACGCAATCAAAAAGTTGGAATCCAACCTTGCGTCTCTCTACCGTCTCAAGCCGGCCAACAGAGATGAGGTGATGAAGCAACTGATTGGTATGATATCGGATGGCTTTAACTATCACGTCTTACGAACGGATATTTCGAGCTTTTTTGAAAGCATTCCCCACGACCGAATACTTAAGAAGTTGAAGGAGGATCAACTCCTCAGTCAAAAATCCCTCAGACTTATCTCGGGAATTTTATTCAGGTATGCATGGTTGGCTGGCACACCGGGGATTGGCTTGCCTCGAGGGCTTGGGATAAGTTCCTACTTATCGGAACTTTACATGAGAGAGTTCGACCAACGTATAAAGATATTAGGCGAAGTGGTTTTTTACGCCAGATATGTTGACGATATTGTTATTCTTTTTGCGCCACTGCCTGGAACAGATGTTAGGGTGAAACGCCCAAAAATTCGCGACTACCTGAGCGACATTTCTCTAACAATGAACGAGACCGCGCAGAAAACAAAGGAGTCACCTGTTGATAGCCAGGGAATTCCAGACGCGAAGAATGCGTGGAGCTTTGAGTATCTAGGGTACCGCATAGATTTTCGCTCAGGTTTGTCAGTTTCTATGAGCCGAAAGCGACTTGCGAGATATAAGAACAGGCTATCAGCCTGCTTTCAGAGGTATGAGAGTCAGAGGTCAAAAAATCATAAGAAGGCATATCGGATTCTCATAAAGAGGGTTCGCTTCCTTACGAGTAATACTCAGCTTACTCACAATAAAAGCAACGCATATGTAGGAATTTATTTCAATAATATGCATCTCACAGATCGAAAGAACCTGATAGCTCTTGATCAAATTCTATCTGCGAATGTAGCCCGTCTTTCTAGCTCATCGCTGATGGCGAAATTATCAACATATTCTTTTGTCAAAGGATTTAATGAAAGAACATTTCGACGTTTCCACAACAAAGGTGAGTTCACGGAAATTGTAGAGGCTTGGAAGTATGAAGAGTAAAGCTAGAGCGGCTCCACTGAACGCTGATTCTGTGGCGTGACAGG
>NZ_BALE01000025.1 GCF_000963885.1 Tanticharoenia sakaeratensis NBRC 103193 | reverse complement strand
GGGGCGGGCGCACCTGTCCCGCCGTTCAGGCGCGACGTCCCCGGCCGGATGCCGTGCCGGCCGTTACGGCACGACCGGCAGCATGACGGCACTCGCCTGACCGGGTGCGTGGAACACCTTGATTGTCACCTTCCGGAAATCCTTTGGCTTCGCATCGAAGATGTTCGGAACGAACGTCTGCGGGTTCCGGTCGTAAAGCGGGAACCAGCTCGACTGGATCTGCACCATGATGCGGTGGCCGGGCAGGAAGGCGTGGTCCACGTTGGGCAGCGCGAAGCGGTAGGTCTGCGGCTGGTTGGCCGGGATCGGCTCGGCATGGTCGAACCCGTGGCGATAGCGGCCGCGCAGGATGTCCATGGCAATGGGAAGCTGATACCCGCTCAGTTCCGGCGCATCGGGATCCTCGTCCGGATAGACGTCGATCAGCTTGACCACGAAATCACCATCCGTGCCGGTCGTGGCTGCAATGATGTCTGCAACCGGTGCGCCCGCGATCGTGACTGCATGGTCCAGAGGTGCGGTTTCATAGGTCAGGACATCGGTGCGATCGGAGAACGGGCGCTGGTCGTCCACCAGCCAGTCATGCCAGGTCGAACCCTTGGCGTAGGTCGGACGGATCGGCCGCAGACGATAGGGGATCGGTTTCTGCGGGTCCGAGACGTAAGCATCGGATGCCGGGCCGGTCGCGGGTGCCGCGAACGACAGACCGCCATCCGGCTGAAGATAGAGCGCGCGGCTCGGCTTTGCGGCAGGCCAGTTCCCGAGATGCTGCCACGTGTTCGTGCCGGTCTGGAATGCGAGCACCGGCGGCAGGTTGGCAGGCGGGCTGCCGGGCACGAGCGCCGCGTTCAGGAACGGCAGCAACACGGATTGCCGGAACCACAGGCCGGTCGAACTGTCGAACTGGATCGGTCCGAGGGACGCGCCGCTGCTCGCCCATCCGCCGTGATGCCACGGCCCGAGCACGAGATGTTCCAGCCCATGCGTGTCATGCGGACGCAGCGCCTCGAAGGCCGCGACCGCGCCATACATGTCCTCCTGATCCCACTGGCCCGCGATCCACAGGGTCGGCACGGTGATGGGCGTTTTCGGCAGGATCGTCTCCAGAGCCTGGGCCTGCCAGAAGCCGTCATAGGCCGGATGATCGTGCAGCTTGCGCACGAAGCCGAGCTGTTCGAGCCCGTGCTGCGCCACGAAGCCGCTGGCAGAGCCCGCGTGCAGGAACGTCGTGTAATCGTCGTAGTCGTTGCGCCACAGATCGCCGGAATCGCCGCGGGCCGCATCCTGCTCATAATAGTAGTCATAGCCGATCATGCGGAACGCGCCGCCGTGGAAGTCATCGTCGTTCATCCAGGTGTTGATGACCGGGTTGGCCGGGATCGCGACTTTCAGGGCGGGATGTGGGTGCGTGAGCGCCATCGCGACCAGCATGCCGTCATATGATGTGCCGATCATGCCGACACGGCCGTTGTTGCGCGGCACGTTGTGCGTCAGCCATTCGATCGTATCCCACGCGTCGGTCGCATGATCGATCGGCGTCGGGTTGTCGGGGCCATGCAGCGGACGCTCGTTGACGTAGTCGCCTTCCGAGCCGTCCTTGCCGCGTACATCCTCGAAGGCAAGGATATAGCCCGCGCGGAGCAGGGTGGATTCGTAACCGCGCACCAGCATCGCGCCGTCCGCGTTGCCGTGGCCGACCATGGATTCGGCGTCATAGGGCGTGCGTTCCAGCATGATCGGCGCGGTCGTCCGGCCTGCGGGCAGGGATTTCGCGGCGAGAACCACGGCATGCAGATGCACGCCATCACGCATCGGGATCATGACCGAGGTGCGTGTGTAGTCGAAGGTCGAATCGGCGTCGTGGAATGTATCGGGCGTGTCGGGTGCGATCGAGGGCGCAGCGTGGGCTGCGAGCGGTGCGAGGATGGTGGACAAGGCAAGCAGGGTGCGGCGGATCATGAACGGTTTCCGAAGGATCATCTTGGCCGCGAGCATGGGGCCGGAGTGCCGTGTGCGCAATCTTGCGTTCCGTCGCATGCGACAGGCATGATCGATGCTATGCGCCGCGCCCTGTCGATCCTTGTCGCCCTGTTGCCGACCGCCGCCGTCGCGGCCCCGGCTCTGACACCGTCCGAAATCGTGGATCACGCTCCGAACAGTGCCTGGACCGATGTGCCGGAGGATCGGCTTGTGGTCATGACGCTCGGGGATGGCGGTCAGGTAGTGATCGAGACCGCACCCGATTTCGCGCCCGTGCATGTCGCCAACATCGTGAGTTTTGCACGCGCGCATCGCTGGGATGGTGGGGCGATCACCCGCGTGCAGGATGATTATGTCGTCCAGTGGCAGCCGCGCGACGAGAAGGCGCCGCTGCCCTCGCGTATCGTGGCCCATCCGCCTGCGGAATACGAGCGCTCCAGACAGGGACTTTCCTTACAGGGTCTTGCTTTTTTCGATTCCTATGCAAAGGCGGTAGGCTTCGCCGATGGCTGGCCGGTTGGGAGCGACGGCGGCCATGTATGGCTTGCGCATTGCTATGGCATGGTCGGCGTGGCGCGCGACATGCCGCCGGATACGGGCGACGGGCAGGAACTGTACGTCGTCAATGCGGAAGCGCCGCGTCAGCTGGATCGGAATCTCGCTCTGGTCGGGCGCGTGTTGAGCGGAATGGAACGTCTGGGCGCGCTGCCGCGCGGGACCGGGGCGCAGGGATTTTATGTCGACAAGGCACAGGATGTCGCAATCCGCAGCGTCTCACCCGCCGCCGATTTGCCGCCAGCGCAACAGCCGCATCTTCAGCTCATGCGCACGGATTCTCCGGCATTTGCCGCCTATCTGAATGCGCGCGCGAACCGCACCGACCCGTTCTACGTCCGGCCGGCGCACGGGGTGTCGCTATGCAACGTGCCTGTTCCGGTCCGGACGAGACCATCCGCGCCATGACCGCGCCGTTGCTCCTGGCGGCAGGCGGAGCGTTCGGGATCGGCACGGTCGTGGGCTGGTTCCTGTATTTTACCAATCGCTATCGTCGTGACGTCACGTTCGCGGATGTCGGACATCTGCTGGTCGCACTGGCGGGAGGCGCCAGCACGGCCGTGTTCAGATGGGACGGGCCGACCCATATGGTCATCTGGGGCAGCTACGGGCTCGGCATCTTTTCGGGATTTTTCGGGTATTTCGCGGTGCTACTCGTCCTGATGGCACGCAGCAGGGGTGCGTTTTCGGCATCGTACCTGATCGATGGCCGCAGCCGACTGCCGGGCCCAGGCGAGGGCTATGCACCGGGCACGGAGCCACCCGCGCACAGCTTCACGGCGCGTCCTGAACCAATCGGGCCGTCGCATCCAGATCAGTAGGGGCGTCTCGCGTGGCGCGAGTATCACGCATATGCGATGCGGTTTCGTCCGGCGTGTTTGGCTGTGTAGAGGGCGGTATCGGCATCCTCCATCAGCCCGTTGACGGCAGTTGGTGACGTGCTCTCAGCCCGGGCGATCCCGACACTCAGGGTTGCGCCGATCGCGATCCCGTCCATCACGGCGGCTTCACGGGCGAAGTCCGCGCGAATGCTTTCGGCTATCAGATGAGCCCGCAGCTCGTTCGCCGGTGTCAGAATGACGACGAATTCTTCGCCTCCGATCCGATAGACCGCATCGTGGCCGTGGATATGGCGTAGCACGATTGCGGCAGCCAGCCTGATGATCCGATCGCCCAGAGCATGGCCGTGACAGTCGTTGATCGCCTTGAAACGATCGAGGTCGATCGCGAGGACCGCGATCTCGGACGTCTCATTACGCTGTCGCGCCGTCCATTCATCGAACGCACGTCTGTTGCTGACGCCTGTCAGTGGATCCCGCAAGGCCAGCAACTGACTTTGTGCGAGTGCGCGGTCACGGGGCAGAACGATCAGAAAGAACGTCACCAGCAGGACTTCGCCCATCGCCTGCATATTGAACACAATAACCGACCACAGGGCGGTCGGTCTGGGGCCAAGCGGGGCCGGAAGCCAGGGCAGCACTGGAATACGGATCGCCATGAAGGCGGCCGACAGCGCGAGCACCCAGAACAGCGCTGATATCGCGGAAGGCTCGTCATTCCGCCGACGGTTCACGTCGTACGCGGCGCGCGCATTGAAATAGCTCAGCAGCGTCACATCCATGTATGACCCGGCAACATGCACTAAGCCTGTCGCGTGGTCGAATATGGATAACGCTAATGATCCTGCGCTGGGCAGGAGGGCTGAAAGCAGCTCGGGCGGCTGTTTCGTACAGACCCTGATTGCCTGCCAGCCCATTCCGTACGCGAAAATCAGAAAGAACGAGCCTATGCGCAGGCTCCAAAGCCCGGGCAGAATTGCAGGAACTGTCAGAAAGGCGCCACCGATGCCTGCGCAGATGAACGGACCTGCCAGCCAGAATGCCTGGCGCCGCCACAGCCCGTGGTTTCGTGCGGCCCAGAGAAAACAAAGGCCGATCAGAAAGACGATCGTCGTGCTGTAGCCGATGACCATCGCCGCTTGTGGAGTCTGCGGACCCATGAACTTCCCTGCACGCGGATTGGTCTCGACGTGAGAACTCTTTAGCTCCCTATGCCGACCGAACCAATATGGCATGAATCCAGCGCAGGTTTTCGGGTGTCGCACTCGCACGCATGCGTCTGAAGCACGACCCGACATCGCAGGGCCGTCTGCATACGGGAGATCGGCTCCCGAGAGATCCGGCCAACTGCGGGCAATAAAAAACCCGGCCATTTCTGGCCGGGTTTTCGCTCGGATCAGACCGAGTAATACATCTCGAATTCCGCCGGGTGAGGCGTGTGTTCGAACTTGAACACTTCCTTCCACTTCAGCTCGATATAGCTCTCGATCTGGTCCTTCGTGAACACGCCGCCTTCGAGCAGGAAGGCATGATCGGCCGCAAGCGCCTCGAGCGCCTCGCGCAACGATCCGCACACCGTCGGAATCTGCGCCAGCTCGTCCTTGGGCAGTTCGTACAGATCCTTGTCCATGGCATCGCCCGGATGGATCTTGTTACGGATGCCGTCCAGACCGGCCATCAGCATGGCCGCGAACGACAGATAGGGGTTCGCCGTGGGGTCGGGGAAACGAACCTCGACGCGCTTGGCCTTCGGGCTGGACGCATGCGGGATACGGCACGACGCCGAACGGTTGGCCTGCGAATAGGCCAGCAGCACGGGAGCTTCGAAGCCCGGGATCAGGCGCTTGTAGGAGTTGGTCGACGGGTTGGTGAACGCGTTCAGCGCCTTGGCATGCTTGATGATCCCGCCAATGTAGAACAGCGCTTCTTCCGAAAGGCCTGCATATTCGCCGCCTGCGAAAGCGGGCTTGCCGTCGCGCCAGATCGACTGGTGGACGTGCATGCCCGAACCGTTGTCGCCCGCGATGGGCTTGGGCATGAACGTCGCCGTCTTGCCGTAGGAATGGGCGACGTTGTGGACGCAGTATTTGTAGATCTGCATGAAGTCCGCCGAGCGCACCAGCGTCTCGAACTTCGTGCCGAGCTCATGCTGCGACTGCGCCACCTCGTGGTGGTGCTTCTCGATCGGCAGGCCCATCTCGCCCATGGTCGAGAGCATCTCGGCGCGCAGGTCGTTCTCGCTGTCGACCGGCGGGACGGGGAAATAGCCGCCCTTGACCACCGGACGATGGCCCATGTTGCCTTCCGGATAGTCCTTCAGGGACGCGTCCGGGCCTTCGATGCTCTCGAGGCGATAGATGCCGTAGTTCGGGCCGGTGCCGAACTTGACGCTGTCGAAAATGAAGAATTCGGCTTCGGGGCCGAAGAACGCCGTGTCACCGAAGCCTGCGCTCTTGAGATAGGCTTCCGCGAGCTTCGCCGTCGAACGCGGGTCACGGTTGTAGAAACCACCCGTGCGCGGATCGATGATGTCGCAGAAGAGGATGAGCTGCGGCTTCGCGGCAAACGGGTCCATGACGGCGGTCGCTGCATCCGGTAGCAGGACCATGTCGGACTCGTTGATGGCCTTCCAGCCCTGGATCGACGAACCGTCGAACATGAAGCCTTCGACGAACGTGTCTTCCTCGATCGTCGAGACGTGCTGCGTCGTGTGGTGCCACTTCCCCTTGGGATCGGTGAAGCGAAGATCGACGTATTCGACCGCGTGTTCCTGGATCAGTTCGAAGACGCGCGCGATGGCTGCTTCCGACTGCTTGGGCGGCCCGGCCGGGACTGTCGGTGCGGCCGATGCGGCGGCTTTGCGGGACGGAGCTTTTCTCGCCATGGGTCTGATACCTGCCTTATTTGACTGCGATGCTGACGGGCCTGCAACGATTAGGGGACAATCGCCCCCCTGTCGAGTAGGCGTCCCCGTCACATTCGAGCCCGTTTCCCGCACTTTGGAGCCACCATGACATTTCCGAGCCGCCGCATGATGCTGGGCGCGATGTTTGCAACACCGTTCGCGGCCCGCGCCGCCGGACGGCTCTTACCGGCTGCTTCCCTGGCGGCTCTGGAGCGCCGCATCGGCGGTCGCGTCGGGGTTTGCGCCCTCGATACCGGGACCGGAGCACGCATCGTCTATCGCGAGACGGAACGTTTCGTCATGTGCAGTACGTTCAAATGGCTGCTCGCGGCTGCCGTCCTGCAGCGCGCGGCCAGCGGCGGTCCGGGGCTCGACAGCAGTGTCCCGATCCGGGCTGACGCGATCGTGTCACATTCCGATGCGACCAAGCCGTTCGTGGGCCGGTCGATGACGCTGCGGTTGCTCTGTGCCGCCATGATGGCGACCAGCGATAACGGGGCCGCAAATACCCTGATGAGGGCAATCGGCGGTCCGGCGGCCTTGACGCGTGCGGTCCGGACGTGGGGCGATCCGTTGACGCGGCAGGACACATACGAACTCGGGCCGGATGCCCGGCCCGGGGACCTGCGCAACACGACGACGCCTGCGCAGATGCTCGCCGACATGCAGCATGTCTGGCTGGGCGACGCACTTGACCCGGCGTCGCGCGCGCAACTGATCGCCTGGCTGCGGAGTTGCGTCGTAGGTCAGCACCGGCTGCGCACAGGGGTGCCGGGGCAGTGGGTGGAAGGTGATCGCACCGGAACGGGCGATCCCGGATCCATCAACGATCTGGCGATTTTCTGGCCTTCCGGCGTCGATGGAAAACGTGCCCCAGTGCTGGTCGCATCATTCCTGAGCGGGTCGCAGCACAGTGCCGTGCAACTGGAGACAGCCCAGGGCGAGATCGGCCGTATCGTGGCCGATACGTTCGCCTGACGCGCCGGAAGACATGGCCGCATCGACCATTTGCCATTCCAGGAGAACCTTCGGGTCACACCAGTCTTGTAGCGATGCGCCGCAGGCGATCTTCTTGCGAGCATGCGGCACGGAAAGGCCGACTCGCCACGCACCGGTGTCAGATATCCGATGGCGCCGGCATTCGCGGTCACCGTATTTGCGAAATGCGGCTGTCGGGGACCATTCCGATCAAATCGGCGATGCCGGAAGCGGAGGTGTGAATGGGCGTGTAACGAGCACCTTGCTGGCTACACGCTGGCCCGCACGTTATGTGCATGATCTCCGATCACCTTGAGCGGGCAGAAGGCCGTTCCCATGTGTAGACAATGATGCCGCACGCCACGAGAGCGTAGCGCGCGGCATACATTCGGGCGATCAGTGATCGAGCGTGAATGTGAGGCCCTGTGCGCCGGCTGCCAGGCGCGCACCCTTCGTCACGCTGTCGAGCTTCAGGCGCACGCCGTTGCTGTTGCTCAGGACAGCGCCGCCAAGCCCCTTGTCGAGGGTCGCTTCGCCGCTCAGCGCGCCATAGGTGCCATCGAAATCGTGCACGTGCTTGAGGTCATAGACCGTTGCACGCGCCTCGACCGTGGCATAGCCGACGGCCGCGATGTCGGCGCCGCTCACGTGGAAATGGTAGGTATGATGGCCGTAGGACAGCGTGCCTTCGCCCCAGGTGTAGCCCACACCGACATCGGCGGATTTTGCCGTGAGCACGATATGCCCGACCGGCGTCCCCATTGTGTCGGCAGCATGGGCATGGCCCGCAATGGCGAGCGTCAGGCCGGCGATGGCGGCGATACGGGGCAGACCGATATTCATGAAGACGTTCTCCTCGAAAACCATATGATGGGCGGGATAACGGGAATCCGGTCTCCGCGTTCCCGACATGCGCCGCCTTGATCCGGAACGCCCGTCATGCCCCGATCGTTCAACATCCAGAACAAGGTCGGCCTCCTTGGAGCATGCCTGGCTCTGGCGGGTGCCGACGCGCAGGCAGGACCGCCATGGCGTGTCGACGGCGGTTTTCCGACCAACTGGTCAACGCTGACCGTCGAGACGCGCACGCTCGGCCAGAACCTCCATTTCCTTCATGCATCGGGCGGCAACAGCCTGGCGCTGTCAGGGCCGGACGGCACCGTGCTGGTCGATCCGGAGCTAGCACCTGCGGCGCCCCGTCTGCTGGCAGCATTGCAAAAGATCGGCGCCGACGATGTGCGGTTCGTGATCGACACGCACTACCATTCGGATCATTCGGGCGGGAACGCGTTTTTCCGTCGCCGCGGGGCGATCGTCATCGCCCAGGCCAGCGCGCGAGCGCGGATCGCGGCAGGCGGCCACAGCATCTACTGGAACCAGACCAGTCCGCCGGGCGCACCTGATGCATTGCCGACCCTGACATTCGATCGGCGCATCGACCTGCATGTGAATGGGGAAGACATCACGATCTTCCATGACGATCCCTCCCATACGGATACGGACTCGATCGTCTATTTCCATCACGCGAACGTCGTGCACACGGGGGACATCTTCCTGACGCGGCTCTATCCTTACGTCGACGTTCCGGCTAAGGGGACGATCGACGGCTATTTCCCCGTTCTCGATCGTGTGCTCGCCATGATCGACGATCGGACGATCGTCATTCCGGGCCATGGAACCCCGAGCAACAAGGCGGGCCTGCAGGCATGGCGCGACATGCTCAAGATCGTGCGTGACCGCGTGGCGGGCAGAATTGCCGAGGGGCAGTCCCTCCAGCAGATCCTCGCAGCACACCCGTCACGCGAATACGACGACCTTTGGGCCAGCAATCGCGTCGGCCCGGACGATTTCGTCGTCATGATCTATCAGAGCCTGACCGGAAAGCGGCTCGACTGGCAGCCTAAACGATAAGCGGGACGGAAAACGCGAGGCTGGGCAACGGATGCCTAAGGGATTCCGTGCGGATAGACGCCAAGGAGGTTGTTCGCGATCTGCGGCATCAGGGTCTCGCAAAGCCGCGGCGGCAGCCCGTTATTCCGGTCGGCAGGATAGCGCTTCAGCGTGAGGAACTGCAGGACCGGATAACAGCCGGTCTCGGTCACGCGGCAGACCGAAACACCGTATGGCCTGGGGTCCGCGAACGTCGCCTGCGTCGTTCGTTCGGCTGCCACGATCACCGAGAGTCCGTTGAACGGCCCTGCGTGAAGAAGCGCTGCACGCCGGTTTCGGGAATGACGAACAGCTCTGGTCCGAAAAAGCCATTCATGGTCGTGACGAACAGCCCGCGCGTGACATGCGCACCACCGCTGGTTGTCGCATGAACGAGGAGCGCAGGAATCGTCCGCCGTGGCCGTCCGGGATCGGGGCGACGTAAATATCGCCGATCGTCTGGAATGGGAGAGTTTCGCGGCCGACCGTATCGGACCTCATGACCAGATCGGTGCAATCCGCCAGCGGTGCCGTGCCACCGCTGGCGCCCGATCTGCGCAGGCAGATCCTGGATGGCATGACGTCGAGGCTCGCATCCTCGTCGCCGCCCGCGGGCTGGTATGCTTCCAGCGTCCATGGTGCGGGCAGCCGCATCGGCGGCATCAGGTCCATGCGGTAAACGCAGACTTCATGCAGTGGGTCGACGGTCGGTGTCGGCGGTGCGGCGCGTGCGCATGAGGCGATCGCAGCCAGTCCCGTCAACGTGAGACAGAACTGGCCGGGTCGCATTGGTGCTAGTCGCGGATGCGCTCGATCCGGGCACCGCAGGCGGCCAGCTTGCGATCCACGCCTTCGTAGCCCCGGTCGAGATGATAGATCCGGCTGACCGAGGTCTCGCCACGCGCCACAAGCCCCGCCAGGATGAGCGAGAATGACGCGCGGAGGTCGGTCGCCATGACCTGTGCTCCGGACAGATGATCCACCCCGCGAATGATGGCGGAGCTGCCATGCACGTTGATCCGTGCACCCATGCGGTTCAACTCGGGGACATGCATGAAGCGGTTCTCGAAGATCGTCTCGGTGATCATCGACGCCCCTTCCGCCACCGACAGCATCGCCATGAACTGCGCCTGCATGTCGGTCGGGAAGCCCGGATAGGGCTCGGTCATGATGTCCACGCCACGCAGGGGGCCGGTGCGGCGCACACGCAGGCCGCGCTCTTCCTGCACTGCCTCGATGCCGGCTTCCTCGAACGTGCTGACGACAGCGCCCAGATCGCCAATGCGGCCGCCCAGCAGCAGCAGGTCGCCGCCGGTGATCCCGGCCGCGCAGGCATAGGTGCCGCACTCGATCCGGTCCGGCATGATCGCATGCTCGGCACCATGAAGCGCTTCCACCCCGTCGATCACCAGCGTGCCGGAGCCCTGGCCCGTGATCCGTGCGCCCATGGCGTTGAGGCAGGCCACGAGATCGCCGATCTCCGGCTCGCGCGCGGCATTGACGATCTCGGTGCGGCCCCTGGCAAGGGTCGCCGCCATCAGCAGGTTCTCGGTCGCGCCAACGGACGCGAACGGCAGCAGGATGCGATCACCCTTCAGGCCGTTCGGCGCCCGCGCGTTGATGTAGCCGTTCTCGAGCGTGATCTCCGCGCCAAGCGTCTCCAGCCCCTTGAGATGCAGATCGACCGGACGCGTGCCGATCGCGCAACCGCCCGGCAGGGACACGCGGGCTTCGCGCATCCGGGCCAGCAGGGGGCCGAGTACGAGGATGGACGCCCGCATCTTGGAGACGATGTCGTAAGGCGCCTCGACAGACGTGATGTCGCCGCCGATCGACAGCGTGCGTCCGCTCTCATCGGTCTTTTCGACCGCGATTCCATGCTGGCGCAGCAGGTCAAGCATGGTGGCGATATCGGCGATGGCGGGCACATTCGTCAGCGTCAGCCGCTCGGCCGTCAGCAGTCCCGCCACCATCAGTTTCAGCCCGGCATTCTTCGCGCCGCCGATGGCGATCTCGCCATCCAGACGGTTGCCGCCGTAAATGAGAAATCTGTCCATGGGCAGCGCCTTTCGGTTGGCAGGGCAGGGAGATCGGGAAATGTGCTCCGTGGTTCCTCCGCCGCGCGGTTCAAGTCAAGCATGATCCGCGCAATCCCGTTTCGTATTCGTGCGTTGGCATCGGGTTCGTCGTCGTCGAGGAGTTAATGCGTGTCCCGTCCGTTCATCATCGCCTGCCTGGGGCTGGTCCTCGGGACCTCCGCCTGCACCATGAGCCGTCCCGGCCATCTGGCTCCGCTGAATGCCGCCGCACGGGCGGCCGGGGGCATTCCGTCGCTCGCCATGGCGCAGACCGCACCGCATGATACCGGGCTGGTCTCCTTCGCATTGCCTGACGGCACGATCCTGCATGGACATTTCGCGATCGTCCCGAATTCGACGCCCGACCTGCTGGTCGGACCGGATCAATTGCCGCAGGGCACGAGTGCGCATCACATGTTCGTTCAGGCGACGAACGGCCGCGTGACGATACACTGCGATGCCGCGATCAGCCCCGCGCGGCACGGTGGCGGCGAGTGCCGCAGCGAGCCGAATGGCGCCGTCTACGATCTGGTGTTCTGAAGTTCCCCTGACGGGCGCCTTGATGGGGCCGGCACCGGCGCGGTTTCCATGCCGATGCCGGCCAGGATGATCGCGCCGCCGATCAGCGCCGCACCCGAGGGCGCTTCGCCACAGGCAAGCCACACCCAGAGCGGCGCGAGTGGCAGGTCCATCGTGCTGATCAGCATCGCCCGGCCGGCCGGGATCAGCCGCACCGCGGCGAGATAGGCCGGATAGGCGATCGCCAGCGACATCGTCCCGAAACAGGCAAGCCAGCCTGCAGCCGTCGGCGTCACGCGCAGCGAAATGCCCGATGCCACGGCGAGGCCTGCCGCCAGCACACCGGCAAGCGCGGACGAGAGCAGGGCGACCGCGATCGGTGGCGCATCGGTCGTGCGCATCTGCAGCGCCGCGATGGTGAACAACACCGTCATCAGCAGCGCCAGGGCATCGCCCGGAAGCCGTCCATGCCCGAGCGAGCCTGCAACGGTTATGGCAACGCCGCCCAGACAGACGGCCATGCACGCCATCGTCCGGCGGCCCGGTTTCTCGCGAAACATGATCCATGCGCAGATGGCCGCGATCGGCGGGGAGGCGGCATAGATCACGGAGACGTCCGCCACCGCCGTCTGCGCGAAAGCTGCGATATAAGCCAGGGTCGCGAGCGCGTTGGTCAGCACGATCAGGCGCCCGCGCGGACTGGCGATCGTCAGGCGCAGGCCCGGCAGGATCGGCTCGCGCAGCACGACGGCGACCGCGAGCAGCCCTGCGATGCCGAACACGTCCCGCCAGACGATCATGGGCCAGATTGCCGTGCCGGACAGTCGCGCGAACAGTCCCGCCGTGCTGAATCCCAGTGCCGACAGACCCATCAACAGATCGCCCCTGCGGGCCTGACCCGCTTGCGGAGGGCGCATACTCTCAGACATGAGAGAGGTTCTTCCAGAATTTCGGATCGGAGAACAGGTGCGATGGATCATGTCATCCGGCCGGCGTCGGACGAAGACGAGGCTGCGGTCGTGGATCTCTGGCGCGCAAGCGGGCTTGTCGCGCCCTACAACGATCCGGCAGCCGACTTCCGATATGCGCTCGGGCGTCCGGCGTCCGACGTGCTGGTGGTAATGGATGGCGCGGCGGTCTCCGGCGCGGTCATGGTCGGGCATGACGGCCATCGTGGCTGGATCTACTACCTTGCGAGCCATCCGGACCGGCGAGGCCAGGGGATCGGCCGCGCATTGGTTAATGCCGCGGAAGACTGGCTGTGCGCACGTGCATGCCGCAAGCTGCAGTTGATGGTGCGCGAGACGAACACGGGGGTGGTTCCGTTCTACGAACGGCTCGGGTTCGAGAACACGCCCCGGGTCGTCATGGCGAAGTGGCTTCGGCCCTGACGCGCCTTTCGAGGATCAGAGGCGCGGCGTCGTGACGCCCGACTGGCCCATGTACTTGCCTGCGCGATCAGCGTAGCTGATCTCGCACGGGCTTGCGCCCTGGAAGAACAGGAACTGGCAGATGCCTTCGTTGGCGTAGATGCGCGCGGGCAGAGGCGTCGTGTTGCTGATCTCGATCGTGACCTGACCCTCCCATTCGGGCTCCAGCGGTGTCACGTTCACGATGATGCCGCACCGGGCATAGGTCGACTTGCCCAGGCAGACGACGAGCACGTCGCGCGGGATCCGGAAATACTCGACCGTGTGCGCCAGCGCGAAACTGTTCGGCGGAATGGTGATGTCGCCGGTGCGCGTCACAAAGCTGTTGGCCGCGAAATTCTTCGGATCGACCACGGCATTGTCCACGTCCGTGAAGATCTTGAAATCGTCGGCCACGCGCGCGTCGTAGCCATAGGACGACAGGCCGTAGGAGATCACGCCCTCGCGCTTCTGCGCCTCCACGAACGGGTCGATCATGCCGCGTTCCTGCGCCATGCGGCGGATCCAGCTATCGGGCATGATCGGCATGGCGGTTCTCCGGAGGTCGTGCTGACTTGGTGTGAGACGCTGCCCATACAGGCTCGCGGCGGCGCGTGCAATTTCAGGCCTCCTGCCAGCGCGAAAACGTCATTTGGCGCAATGTGCGATCGACGGCAGAACCGGCGCTGCGGCCCGATCCCGCCGCGCCTGACTCGTCTGGACATCGCTTCATGGTTCGTCGTCTTCGTGCCGCAGCAACCCTCTGCGCGGTATCGGTTCTCGCTCTTTCCGCGGTGTCTCGCGCAAGCCCCCTCGATCTGATCGTGTCCACCCAGGACGGGAAATACCAGCGCACCGACGGTGCCGGCCTGACACGCAATCCACCGGCGCCCGACAGCCTTGTCGTATTCGATGCCACGCACATGCCGCCGCGGATCATCGCCCGTGTCGAAGACGGGATCGAGCAGACCATCGCGGGGCCGCCCCAGTCGGTTGCGATCACGCCGGACGGCAAGCTTGCCCTCCTCGGCGCACCATCGCGCCTCGGCGCCCATGGCGAGACGATCGTCGACACGTTCCTGCAGATCGTGGATCTCGGTGATGCGCATCCGCACGCCGCCCGGATGCCCATGGGCACCACGATCCAGGGGATCGCCATCAATCCGGCGGGAACGCTGGCGCTCGCATGCGGCGTGGACGGGCAGGTGCGCGTGCTCGCGCTGCACGGCACGCAGGTCGAGATGCGCGACACGCTGCGCATTGCGTCCCGGCGTCTGGCGAGCGCGGTTTTCACGCCGGACGGGCGTCACGCTCTGGTGACACGACGCGATGATGGCGGTGTCGAGGTGCTGCGCGTGGAGGGCGATCATGTGACCGATACCGGACGGCGTCTGAGCAGCGGATTGTCGCCCTATGCGCTGAGTGTTTCCAAAGACGGGCATTGGGCGGTGACGGGCAACGTGGGCGTGCCGGGACAACCGGATTTCGCACTTTCCCAGAGCACGGGAGATGCGGACGTCATCACGCTCTACGACCTGTCTCATGAGCCGTTCCGGGCCGTCGATTATGCAGCGGCTCCCACCATACCCGAGGGCATCGCGATATCGCCCGACGGCAGATGGGTCGTGGTCCAGTCGATGGGCGGTTCCTTCCTGCCGCATGACCAGAGCGGCCATGAAACGCATGGGGCGCTGGTTCTTTATCGTAATGAAGACGGTCATCTGGTCAGGACCGGCGAATGGCCGTCGGGCGTCGCGGGGCAGGCCGTGATGTTCGCGCACGGCTCTGATCTCGTGCTGGTCCAGCGCAATGTCGAGCATGAGATTGCGGTATACCGTCGCGAGGGTGGCACGCTGGTGCCTACGAAAACCGTTTATCCGATGGGTGGCGGCCCGGTGGCCTTCAACGAAACCCCACGCTGACAGGAAGAAAGCCGGTCGTCGTCGGCTTGCGACCAGACGGCCGCTTCGGCGACCGCACCAGGGTTTTCAGAAACGGACAGGCGGGAAATCGCGTGCCCGCATCATGAACGTCCGAGCGCATGCCGCCAGGCGACCTGCAGCCGCGCGAGTGCATCGTGAAGCGATCCGTGCTCGCGCCGCCCGGACTCGGAGACGACCGTCACGGTGGCCGTCATGCCCGCCGCCAGCACGAGGCCGTTCGGGACCGTGTCGATCCGGACGCGGACGGGAATACGCTGGGCCAGACGCACCCAGGTATAGACGGGATCGACATCCGGCAGTCCTTGCGTCGTCATGGCGGCATTGCCGGACGCGATGCCGCGCGTGATGCTTTCCACATGGCCGAACAAAGGCTGTTGTGCCCCCATCAGGTCCATGCGCACGCGATCGCCGATCTGGACATGATGGAGCTTGGTTTCCTCGAAATAGCCGTCGACCCACCACGACGCATTGTCGATCACGTGGATGTTCACGGTGCCGGCAGTTGCGAAATCACCACGGCGCATCAGCAGATTCGTGACGTATCCGTCGAGCGTCGAGCGGACTTCCGTTCGCTCCAGATTGATCTGCGCCTGCCGGAGCGAGGCTTCCGCCGCTTCGAGCTGGGCCTTGGCCTGGGACGCCTGTGCCTCGTATTGCTGGCGTTCCTCGCCCGACAGTGCCACGCCCGGGATATTGCGGCGGCGTTCATACTGCGACGTGCGGAAGGCATAATCCGCGCGGCGTTCCGCCACGCGCGCGCTCTCGATGTCGACCTGCACACGGAAATCATAGGGATCGATCACGTAGAGCACGTCGTTTCGATGCACGAACTGGTTGTCGTGCACCCGGACGTCGATGATCGGCGCGGAAACGCGCGGCGCGATGTTGACGACCTGCGCGCGCACCTGGCCGTTTCGGGTCCAGGGGGAGGCGGTGTAGTAGTCCCACAGAATCAGCACGGCCACGACGGCGACGGCCAGGATACTCAGTGTGATCGAAAACCGGATCAGGCGGTAGGCGCGCGGCAACACGTCAGGCGTCCCTTTGTTCTGGAAAAATCATGACAGCAGCGTGAAGAGACCGACGAGGGCGACCAGAAGGCCGAACTGGGCCAGAGGCGGGTTCCAGCACAGGCGCCACAGGTCGAGTGCGGCGAACAGGCGACGGATCACGAACAGCACGAACACCGCCAGTATCACACGCATGACGAACGCCGAGACGAGCACCCCGTCCAGATCCACGACACCCGTCATCAGGTTCGTGCTCCCGCCAGTCCGTAGCGCCGCAGGGCGTTGGCATGCGTTGCCAGAAGATCCGAAACCGCTTGCGCGCCGGCGCTGGCCAGTACTGCCCGCAGGTGGTTGCCAGATGCCTGAACAGCGTCGCGGGGCGGTTCGGTCAGCAGCGCTGCAGCGTGTCGGGCCAGGGCATCTGCCACGCCCGGTGCCGGAGCGTGCGCGAGTGCTGCGCGGGCCGGCGCGGCATGAGCGGCCAATGCCGGAATGGCGGCGGCACGGTCCAGATCCTGCCCGGCGCGTGCAATGGCCGAGGCAATATCCTCGAATGCGACCAGCCTTCCGAAAACCCGCGCCGAAGCCAGTCCCTGCACGGGACGTTTGCGCGTGGCTGCAAGGGCGTGCCCCAGACGGTCGTATTTCAGGCTGAGCCGCTCGGCCGCCGGGCCCGGACCTCGCCCTTGGAATTCCAGCAGAAGGTCATGGCCGATGTCGGCGGCCGCCCGCAGGCGGATGTGTCGATGATTGGTCGGAAACAGCAGCGCGAGGGCAATGAAGGAGAGGCATCCCGCCAGCAGATAGAACACGATCCGGTTGGTCATGACATCCGGATCGTAGTCGTTGTGATTGCCGAGCCCGAGGATGACCGGAAGGAACACGCCGAAGAAGAAACCGATCGCGGAAAAGCGCGGAATCAGCAGGAGGATGCAGAACACGACCGTCGACGGCAGCAGGACGAAGGACAGCGTCACCATGTCCTGAACATGCGGCAGTACGAAGAAATGCAGCGCGACGGCCAGCATGCAGGCACACGCTGTGCCGACCATCGCGCCCACGCCGAACGGCACCGTATCGGCCATCATGGCCGCAAGGCAGAGCGCGAGGGCTGCCTGGGCGAGGGCGGTCTCCGCCGCTGGCTGGCCCAGCGCGATCCAGATCCCGGCGAACAGCGTAAAGCCGATCAGCGTCCGACCCGCGTTGACGAACGAGCCTGCCCAGTCCGGCCGACGCCAGAGCGGACCTGTCGGCGGCACGTCCCGCAGCGGCGTTGCATGGCGCAACGTCTCCATGCCGGCTGCGATCCTGCGGCGGCTGGCAATCAGGATCGCTGCACGTTCGAGATACAGGGCGTCCATCGGGGTTGGCTGAAACGTCGGGTCCTCAGCCAGGATGTCGTCCAGCAGGCGCTGAAGCACCACGTCGCGCTCGGCATATTCATGCGGCCCGGCGTGATGGCGCTGCGTATGGCGCAGGACGATGTCGGCGATGCCGGTGCGTGACCGCAGATCGGCAAGGCCGCGTGCCGCACTCAGGACCGTCAGCATGCCCACGATCCCGCATCGGGCCCCCCGCAGACGGATTCGCGCATGCTCCATTTCGGTTCGGGCATGGGACATCCGACCCAGCAGCGCCAGCACGGCGGCCGACAGGGAGATCATCTCCATCGGATCGGGAACCGCGCCTTCCCCGAGCCCCGTCCTGCCGATAGTCGCGATGCGCCCGGCCAGCCCGTCCATTTCGTCGATCAGCTTGCGCCAGACCTCCGGCGTGCCGGTCAGGAGAGCGACTACCGTCGTCGCCGCAACACCGATCCCGATACCGCTGGCACGCGACATGGCGGCGTCGAACACAGAATCGGGCCGGTCGATGCTGTTGACCGCAACCAGCGTGACCGTATAGCCGGCGAGCAGCGCCCCATAGGCGCGAAAATCCCGCTCAAGGCTCCCGACCAGCGTGCAGAACGCGAGCCAGAGTGCGACGCCACCGAGAAAGATCGGGCGATCCTGACTGAAGCAGGAGACAAGGATGATCGAGACCACGACACCTGCAAACGTGCCGACGAGGCGGTAGGCCGCTTTCGACAGCGCCTGGCCACGCAGCGGCTGTGCCAGGATCATGACGGTGACCGCCGTGCCCGCGGGAGAGGAAATCTGGCACCAGAAGGCTGTCGCCAGACCCAGACATAATGCGAGCCATGTCCGCACTGAAAAACCGAGCCATCCGGCCGGAAGTACCGCTGCGGACAGTGCGAGGGGCCGGAACCACCCGCGCGCGTCCGCCGTCCGAACCGTCATGACGTCGTGTCTCCTCCGTCGGGAACGTCCGATCAGACGTCGCGGAGGTGACACGGGGTGTCAATCCGACAATCTGGTGAGCAGGTCGGGAGCAATACTTTGTCCCGGCAGTTTTCGTATCATTGCAGGCGCTTCGTCATCCTGATCAGCGGGATGGCGATCTCTCCGGCGTCCGCCTGGAAAGGAACCTCGTCGCCCCAGCCGTGGCGGCGGTAGAACGGCGCGCCGGCCAGGGTCGCGGCAAGCGTTCCGCGGCTGAAACCGGCGGTCCGCGCCGCGGCCTCGCTATGGGCCAGGATCAGGGTTGCGATACCCTGTCGGGCAAGCGATGGATTTGTGTACATGGCGCGAAAGGGTGCCGCGTCCTGCGCGGGATCGAGCAGCGCGGGCGCGCGACCCGCGGTATGGTCGCCGCCGAACAGCGTTGCGCGCCGACTCCATCCGCCGCATCCGGCCAGGGTGCGCTCTGCATCATCCGTCTCGGCAATATAATAGGTACCATCCGCGATGAGCTGGGTATCGAGGCCCATGATGGCATGGCTCGCGGCGATCTCCGCAGGCGAGAGGAAGCCCGTCTGAAGGCGATCGATCGCGTCCGTCATCAGCGCGCGCAGGGCCGGGATGTCTGCCTGCGTTGCTGTGCGGATGTGAAATGTCCGGCTCACGCGGATGTCTCCGCGTCGGGGTCCGGCTTTGGTGGTGGCTCCTGATCGGCGCGGCTGCGGATCTGCGCCTTGCGCCGGTGCAGGTTTGCGCGCAGGGCCGCCGCTTCGCGTGCGCGGCGCGCTTCCAGATCGGCCTGGGCGCGATCCTTGAGATGCGGTTGCTGTTTGACGGGCTTGGGCGGTGTGTCGTCCATCGATGGTCCTGCGTCAGGCCGATACGGCGCGGGCGTGGGGAAACAACGGCGAAGAGGGCGCGCTGACGGCAAGCTCGAAACGGGATTGCAGGTCCGTGTTCAGCAACTCGTCATAGACGCCCAATGTCGCGGATTGCATGGCGGCAATCCCGTAGGTCGACACGATATGGGCGCGCGCGCGTTCTGCAAGCCACGCAAGCGCATCAACGGACGCCGTCAGCACGTCCGCAATCCCTTGCGCGAGTGCGGCCGTGTCATTGGGGGTGACCAGAAGCCCGGTTTCCCCGTCCCGCACGATTTCGGCAGCGGCCCCGTGATTGGCGACGACGACCGGGCGTCCCATGGCCTGAGCCTCCACGACGACGCGCCCGAACGGCTCGGGGCGCTGCGACGGGACGACGACGACGTCCGCCAGCGCCATCGCGGCGGCCATGTCGGCGCAGGCGCCGGAGAAACGCAGGCGTTCGGCGATCCCGAGCGCCCGGGCCCGCGTCGTCAGTTCCTTTGTATACCGCTCCTGCGCATCGCCGGGCCCCACCAGTACACAGACCCAATCGATACCCGGCGCGCGGCTGGCCAGCAGCGGCAGTGCTTCGATGAGTTGAAGCTGGCCCTTCCAGGGTGTCAGCCGTCCGGGCAGCATGATGACGCGCACGTCATCGGGGATGGCCCATGCCTGCGCCAGGGCCTGCACGCGCGGACCCGGCACCCGGGCCGGATCGAAGACGGTCAGATCCGCGCCCCGCGGGATCAGGCGCAGTTGGTCGGGACCGACCGCATAGTCGCCGCGAAGCCGGTCCGCGATATACTGGCTGATGGCGATGACCCGATCACCTTTGGCCAGCACGCTGTTGTAGCGCTTCTTGCCCCACCATCGCGCCTCATGGACGCCATGCCAGGTGGTGACGAAAGGGACGTTCGTCCGGCGCGCGGCGCGCAGCGCGGCCCAGGCCGGTGCACGTGACCGCGCATGCACCAGATCGACCTTCTCGCGCCGGATGATGTCGGCAATCCGTCGCGCGTTGCGCGAAATGGCGATAGGAGATTTGGACCGAAGGTCGAGCGGGATGTGCACGGCGCCACAGGCATGCAGTGCCGGAAGGAGCGGGCCTTCGTGACAGGCGACGAGTGCACGGCCGCCGCCCAGAACAGTCGCGCGGGCGATTTCGATGGCACCGCGTTCCAGCCCGCCCGTGCCGAGCGCGGGCAGCACCTGCAGGATTGTCGGGCATGCAGTCATATCATGCCCTGTAACACACCCTGTGTGGATGTGGCAGGCGACTAGTGCAGCGTTACCGTGCGCCCTGCCAGCGCGGTTTCTTCACTGAACGCTGGCCAGTGGGCGTCGGCCAGGGAGGCAAGAGAGGGCGCCGGCAGGTCCAGCTTGTCGGCGTAGATCCAGAGATAGGTGAAGGCGCGATGGACGTAGTTGCGCGTCTCCGGATTGGGCAGCGTCTCGATGAACATCAGCGGGTCGGCGATATGGGTCTGGATGGAAGCCCAGCGCGAGATGGCGCTGGGCCCCGCATTATAGGAGGCGAGCATCCGCACCATGTCGCCTCCGGTCGGCGGTTCCACGGTGCCGCGTGCATTGCGCGACAGATCGGCGAGATAGAGCATGTAGAGCTGGCCGATCTCGAGATTGATCGCGGGCACATGCAGCCGATCCACGATGTCGGGGCTGGCGATCACCCGCGCGCCCGCGCCATGTGGCGCCGTCACGAACGCGGCCGTCACCGGCATGATCTGCATCAGCCCGTGGGCGCCCGCGCCGGACGAGGCCCGGGCATCGAAATTCGATTCGAGGCGCGTCATGGCATAGACCAGCGCCGGGTCCATGCGGAACCCGTGCCGGGGCTTCAGCTGCGGCATCGGAAATCCGGACACATGTGCTAGATCGCCGTCGCGCGCGGCAAGAATGGTCGCGATCTGCTCGGACAGGTCGCGATAGCCAGCTTCCTGCGCCACGAGCTGAACCGAGCGGCAAAGGGCTGCGTCCCCCTTGATGTCGGGCCAGAGACGCCGCAGCAGGGCTTCCGCCCGATCGGTCTCGCCAACCTGCAACAGCGCGAACAGGCGTGCGCCCTGAGCCGTCGCAGCGACGGCGTCGACGTCGATTTCGCTCAGCACGGGAACCGGCTCGCTGGCGGCGAGTGTGGTCTGCGCATCCCCATGCGGGTGGTGTGCCACCTCCAGCGCCCGTGTGGCCAGGATCCCGTAGAACGTGCCCGGCGCTGCGGCAGCCCGGCTCATCCAGGCCGTGTAGCCGCGATGATCATGAACGCGCGCCCGCGCCCGTGCCGCCCAGAACCGGCTTGCGGCACGTATCTCGTTCTGGGCAATGGGCGCGCGCGATGCCGTCTCGAACAGATGGCCGGCCGTGTCGATCATGTCGCGGTGCCACGCGGCAAGGCCCGCGACAAAACCCGCAAAGGCAAGCTGGCCGTCCTGTGCGAAGGCTGTATTGGCGATCTCGTAGGCTAGGGCATCCTCGCCGCTGCTCAGCATCGCAAGTGCGATCTCGGCCCGAAGCTGGGCCGCGTAGAGCGGGGTCATGCCGGGCGTCGCGGCGATCAGCTTCAATGCGCTGCGTGCGCCGTTCGGTCCCCAGCCCGTCCGCTCGGCTACGGTGTGATCGAGCAGCGGATTGCGGATAACCAGGTGGGAGAGCGGATCGAGTGCCGCTTCAGTCTGATCGGCGACCGTGCTGGGCGAGAGGGGTTGCGGAAAGCTCTGCGACGGGACCGTTCCGCGCGGGCTCACCGCACTGAGGCGCGCCAGAATCTGGGGTGCGTCCGCCAGAGACGGGAAGCTGTGCAGCCACTGCCGCAACTGGGCCGCCGTCGGATGATAGGCGGGGTTCAGGTAGCGATCGGCGAGAATGTCACCCAGCAGCGTGTCGTCGTCGAGATGGTCGGACAACTGCTCCGCGGTCGCGAAATCGCTGGCACGCTGGGCTGCGAAGATCGCGCGCAGGTGAGCGGCAACGCTCGGCTTCAGCGGCCGCGGCAACGGAACGGCATAGCCGTTCGGGCCGCTGCCACGCTGGGGCGCGAACGCTGTTTCCTCCGATCCCGGTACCGGGGATCCGGTTGATTGGGTGGTAGCACCTTCCGTCGTCGCACCGTCGCTCCGCATGGAACTGGACGATGCCTGTGCACGGGCGGGCAGGAATGCCGCCCCGGCCAGAATCGCAGCACTCACGAGCAAGGCGCGTGCGGTGCTGCGGGAGAAGGTGTGACTGGTCCCTCGCATGATCGGCAGGGGTCTAGCCGTCATTGGACAGCAAGGCAACCCGCGCCGCGAAAAGCGTGCAGGGAATAGGCTCGTCATCGTAAGATTTTCGATAAAACTTGACTAGGGCCTCGCGCCCCAAAAACGACAAAAACAGCAACTTTTTTGCCGTCTCTACGGCCCGGCCTCCTCGAGCGCCTCCGCCAGTGCAAGAAGGTCCCGCCAGGCGTCTTTCCGGGCCTGCGGACTGGCCGCGACCTGAGCCGGATGACGCATCGGCAGGAAGCGAATCGGATGCGGCGCCTGCGGCAGGTTCAGGGTCACCCAGCGGCCCCGAACGCGGTTCAATTGGGTATCCGCCCCCATCAGCATGCGCGCCGAAGTTGGACCGAAGCCTGCCACGATCTTGGGAGCACACAGCGCAATGGCCTGCTGAAGCAGCGGTACGCAGGCCTCGCGCTCGGCATCCGTCACATCGCGTTCGCCCGGCGGTCGCCAGGGGATCGCGGCCGCTCGCGACAGGGCGTCCGGAGCCAGGCCGATGCTCCCCAGCATGCGCGTCAGCAGCGCGCCGGGAGCACCCGCGAACAGCACGCCGGTGCGATCCTCGTCCGAATCCGGGATATCGCCCAGAATCATCAGGGCGGCGCCGGGCACGGCGACGGGAACCAGCGTGTGGGTCGCAGTGCGGCGCAGCGCAATATCCGGCACTGTCTTGAGCCGGGAGATCAATGTCTCCAGATCGGCCGCGGGCTCGACCGCGACACCTGTCGGAACACGGGATACCGGGGCCGGGCGGGCTGCAGAGCCTGGGCCCGTCTCCCGTGCGGCCTCGGGCTCCATGCGCGGTCCGGCGCTGCTCGCGCGCTGCCGTGCAGGAGCCGCAGGCATAAGTTCCGCGCCGGAAATGCCGGTCGCACGATCGAGTGGCGCGGGGTCGAGTGCGGAGTCCACGCCCCACTCGGCATAGAGCCGCAGCAACGCACCCAGCGCATCGTGCAGATCGGGAGAGTGAGGGAGATCGGATAACATCGCGCCCAGTTTGCCGCAGGGGAGGGGCTCAGGCTAGGTTCGCATCAATGCACACGCGCCCAATCTCGTTCGGAGGGTCCATGCCCGCCGCCTTGCCCCGTTTCGCAAGGCTGATACATCGCCGCGTGTCGCGTGCCCTGGGTGGTGCAACAGCAGGAGTCGCCCTTGGCGCCTTTATCGGATGCATCTCGGGCTCTGCCCTCGCGGCCCCGTTCGACTCCGGCGACTTTCTGAACGCCACGATCGCCGCCCATGACGGCGATATCGCGGGTGCCGATCGTGCGTTCGCCCGGACGCTGGCCCAGACGCCCGACGCACGCTTTCTGCTGCATGACGCATTTCGCTTCGCGGCAATGGATTCGGGCGCGGATGCTGCTCGACGCGCCCTGGCCCTGGCACCATCGCAGGGACGAGACGAACTCGCCCTCATCGTGCTGGGCGACGATGCCTTCATCCGTGGCGATATCGACCGGGCCCGGAGCCTGTTTTCGGCAAGCGGCGACGCGACCCATATGACGGCCGGCCCGATCATGCGGCTGATCTCGCCCATACTGCAGGCCTGGTGTCTTCAGCAGAAGGGCGATACGGCAGGCGCGCTGGGCCTGCTCGAGCCCCTGTCGAAGGGAAAACCGTTCTCGGCGGTCTACGCGCTGCATGCGGCGTTGATCGCAGCGCAAGCGGCGCCGAAGGCCGCACATCAGGGCGCGATGTCCCGCGATGCGGCCAATCGCGCTTCGCCCACGGCAGCACACGTGACTGCGCTGTTCGAACTGGCGCAGAGCCAGAGCCATGACACGGATCTGGTGCTGACGCGCGCGCAGGCGGCATGGCTCGCGGCGCAGGGCCATGCGCATGAGGCCCACGCGGCGCTGGCGACACTCATGGCCGCGCGCCCCAACCTGTCGCCTGCGAAAAACTGGGTCCTGACCATCGCGCCGGACGCAATGCGTGTCTCGCCGCGCGAAGGCATCGCACTTGCCTATCTAGCGGTCGCGACCGGATTGCAGTCCAGTGTCGGCGATCATGGGCATCTGACGCCCAACGGCCAGCAGGTCGCGATCGTGCTCGTTCGCCAGGGGCTGGCGCTCGCACCCTCCATGATGCTCCTGCGCATGCCGTTTGCGGAAATCCTCGGCAGCGAGGACGATCTGGAAGGCGCGCGCGAAACGCTCGCAGCCGTGCCCGCAACCGATCCGCTCAGCCCGGTCGTCGCCGTGGAAATGGCCAGCTTCGAGGACAGAAGCGGGCACCTGAAGGCGGCCATCGCCGACCTGCGGCAAGCGCTTCGTACCGACCCGGACAACGCGGATCTCCATGCCGCACTCGGCGACATCGCGCAGCGCGATGGACAATTGCGTCTGGCAGTCGACGAGTATGATCGTGCACTGTCGGAAATCCCGCTGATGGCGCAACGTCGCTGGTCTCTGCTTCTGGCGCGCGCTGCCTGCCATGACACCGCCGGTCACTGGGACGTGGCGCGCGGAGACCTGGAACAGGCGGTGGCGCTGGCGCCCGACGAGCCGATCCTGCTGAATTATCTCGGCTACGGCGAAGTCGAGCACAATCACGATCTTCCGCGCGCTACCGCCCTGCTCAAGCATGCCGTCGAACTGGCGCCCGATGACCCGGCCATTCGGGACAGCTTCGGCTGGGCGCTCCTGCGCACGGGACACCTCGATCAGGCGCTCGTCCTGCTGCAATCCGCAGCCGAGCGAACCCCGCGCGATCCCGAGGTGAACTACCATCTCGGCATGGCTTACTGGCAGCTCGGGCGCGTGGTGGAAGCCCGCGACCAGTGGAACGAGGCGCTGGTCGACAAGCCGTCGGCCATCGACCGTCACGAGATCGATGCCGCACTGGCCATGCCCCTTCCGGACAAGACGACCGTCAAACGATGACTGCTGCCCTTCAGGATCTGGCCCGCGCCAAGATCAATCTCTATCTGCATGTGACCGGACGCCGCGCCGACGGCTATCATACACTCGACAGCCTGGCCGTGTTCGCGGCCGCGGCCGACACCCTGATGCTTGCGCCCTCGCCCGGCGATGCGGACGGTCAGGTGCGTTTTTCCATCAGCGGCCAGTTCGGCGCAGGCCTCGTGGCGGATGCGGATGACAATCTCGTCGTGCGCGCTGCGCGTGCGTTGCAGGCGGCGGCGCCCGGACGGCGCTTCGCGCCCGTCTCGATCGACCTGCGGAAAATGCTGCCTGTCGCGTCCGGCATCGGTGGCGGGTCAGCCGATGCCGCGTGTGCGCTGCGGCTGCTGGCGCGCGCCTGGGATCTCGACGTCGATCTCGCACCGATCGCGGCATCTCTCGGCGCGGACGTTCCGGTCTGCCTGTCTCAGGCCCCCGCACGGATGGGCGGGATCGGAGAGATCCTGACCCCGGCGCCGGTGCTGCCGCCCTGTGCAATGTTGCTGGTGAACTGCGGAGCGGCCGTGCCGACGCCTGCGGTCTTCCGGGCGCGCGCGGCATCGGGGGCGCCATTCCGTGCCGAGGCGGCGCTGCCCGATGGATGGACGGATCTCGTATCGATGGTGGCGGATCTCGAACAAACGATGAATGATCTTGAGCCGGCGGCCATTGCGCTCTGCCCGGCCATCGCCAATGTATTGGAAGCGATCGCTGCCGAGCCGGGCTGTGCGTTCGCGCGCATGAGCGGGTCCGGTGCGACGTGCTTCGGCCTGTTTGCCGATGCAACGCAAGCGGGGCAGGCGGCTCAACGCCTGAACGACGCGCATGGATGGTGGACATCCGCAGGTGCCATCGGTCATTCTTCAGCCAGTCATGGTGCGGCCTGATCCTCGGGCTTCCGGCGATTTCAACAGAACAGATTACCAGACATCAGGAGGTGCCAGGCATGGCGCGGATGCGGGTGAGCCGTAAGGACGACGGGTCCGGCGCAGAGCTGGAATTCCTTCAGGAAAGCGGCATCGAAGGCAAGATCGAGCTGAATGTCGACCAGCTGTCACAGCTGATTGCGAGCCTGGGCGCTGCACGCGCGGGGCTGCTCGAAAATACGAAGATCCCGCCGATCGACGGGGCCAGCTTCATGCCGGTATACCGGACGAACTGGGCGCTGCAGATCGATGCGCTGACCGAAGGATCGCTGCTGGCATTCCAGCACCCCGCATATGGTCCGATCGGTCTCGTACTCGGACCCCAGGATGCGGAAATGGTCATCAAGGGCCTTCAACGGCACCGGGGCATGATCCATTCCGATCCCGGAGCTGCCCGCAAGCCAAGCTGAGCTCGGTGTTGCGCCGGTCTAGCGGCGTCTGCGCAGGAGCCAGGTCGAGAGTGCAGCTGCGACGGCGATAAGGCCGAGGCGCAGACCTGGCGTCACGATGGCAGGCTGTGCTCTCTCGCTACGAAATCCTACCGTCTCGAATGCGCCATGTGCCGCAAACGCGCCGGCTGGACTCTCGAGAAGCGTATCCGGGGCGTCGGCCTGCAGATCTTCATGCCGATCGACCTGTGCCGAGATGGCGGAACGGGCCAGCCAGCGATCGCGCATGCCGGGCAGAAGCGCTGTCAGGATGCCATGATGGGCTCCGCGCAGCCCGAGCCAGATGTCGCGCTGGCCACCGAACGCCGCACGCACGATGGCGAGCGCCGCAGCTTCGGGCTCATAGGGCGTGCCGTAGGGGCGCAGGGCGTGGCCCGTGCGGTTCCGGCTCCAGCCAAGGCGCGGCGTATTGATGCTGGGCAGATGCACGACGGTGACGTCGATACGATCGCCATGGGCGATCAGCTCGGGACGCAGTGAATCCGAAAACGCCTCGATGGCGGCGTGGGCCGCGTTGCCCGCTGCATGGAGCGGCAGCCCGCGCAGCTGCGGCATGAGGCCGAGATTGATGATCCGCCCGCGGCCCCGCCTGCGCATGCGCGAAAGCGCCGCGCGTGTTCCCAGCACGGTGCCCAGATAGGTCACGCGCATGCTCTGCACAATGTCGTCGGCCGCCAGATCCGAAACCGCGCCAATGGCCGAAGCACCCGCCGCGTTGATCCAGATCGCGATCGGACCAAGCTCCGTTTCGATCCGGTCGGCCGCATCCTCAAGCGCCTGCTCGGACGTGACGTCTGCCACGTACGTGGCAACCCGGACATGATGGCCGTCCAGTTCTGCCGCCGCATCGGACAGGCGATCCGCATTGCGGCCGAGAAGCGCTATATCGCATCCGGCTTCGGCCAGCGTGCGCACTACGGCCCGGCCGATGCCCGCTCCCGCTCCGGTGACGACGGCGATGGGATGGGTCATGTGGGCTCCTACAACCATTTCACGGCTGCAACGCCGCCGATCACCAGAATCAGGAAGCCCAGCAGCACGACTGTCAAGCGTCCGGCAATGAAAGCCTCGATCCGTGGACCGAACAGACGCAGCAGCAGCGCTTCAAGGAAGAAGCGGCCGCCGCGCGTCACAATGCAGGCCACGAAGAACGGCAAAAGCGCGAAATGGGCCGCCCCGGCTGCGATCGTCACGATCTTGAACGGGATGGGGGTCAGCCCCTTGGCGAGGATGATCCACACGCCGTACTGCCGGAAGCGCGCCTGCAGCAAGGCAAGGGTCGCCTCTGCGTGATATGCATGCACGATCGGCAGGGCCACATGCTGCAGCAGAAACGCGCCGATCACCCAGCCCAGCAATCCGCCCAGAACGCTGCCCAGCGTGCAGACGAATGCAAGCCACCACGCCCGATCCAGCTGCGCCAGAACCATCGGGATCAGCATCAGGTCGACGGGGATAGGGAAGACCGAGGCTTCGGCGAATGCGATCGCGAACAGCCACCAGACAGCATGGGGTGAGGCCGCAAGAGCCTGTATACGGGCATAAAGACGGTCGAGCACGGGCACTCCAGCGGTCATGGCCTGTGATCATGGCAGGGAGCGGCCACGTGAGGGGGCCGATACCACGGGACAGACCCCGCGAACAGGCGCGCAAGCCCTTGGCGCACGCGTGTCCTGTCACCACGGATGTTGCAGGAACTGCCATTCAGAGTGGCGGCACGGCCCCGGACTCAGGCGATCAGCGTCAGCACGACCCTCAGTCCCCCACCGGCGCGGTTCTGCAGGATCACGTCACCACCCTGGCCGCGCACGATGGTGCGCGCGATCGAAAGGCCGAGACCCGTCCCGCCTGTTTCGCGATTGCGGCTCGTCTCCGCGCGGACGAACGGCTCGAACATGCGTTCGAGATCGGCTTCCGGCAGACCCGGGCCGTCGTCCTCGATCAGGACACGGACCGTGTTTTCGCCATTGCGGCTGCGCTTCGGCGCAGCCAGCGTGACATGCGCGCTGCCGCCATATTTCAGGGCATTGAGGATGAGATTGGCCAATGCCCGTTTCAGCGCGAACGACTGCGCGCGGATCGTGACCGCCTGCTCGGGAGCCGTGAACGATACGCGCTCGGCATCTTCCGGGCGGCTCTCCACGCTCTCGTCGAGGATGGTCTGCAGCAGCGCCGTCAGGTCGATCGCGCTCACCGGTTCGCGGGAAGCGCTGTCGCGGCCGAAGGCAAGTGTTGCTGCGACCATGGCCTCCATCTCGTCGAGATCGGCGAGGAATTTATCCCGCAGTTCATCGTCGTCGATGAATTCGGCGCGGAGCTTGAGGCGGGTGATCGGCGTCCGTAGATCGTGGCCGATCGCCGTCAGCATCAGCGTGCGATCGGTCACGAAGCGACGGATGCGGCTCGCCATCGTGTTGAAGGCGAGGGCCGCGCGCCGGATTTCGGCCGGGCCATCCTCCGGCAGCGGCGGCGCATCCACATTGCGACCGAGCGCTTCTGCTGCGCGTGCCAGCGTGCCCACCGGCGCGATCAGGCGGTTGGCGCCCCACACGATGAGGGCGCCCCCACAGACCGTCATCAGGCAGAATGCGATGATGAAGGTCGCCGAGCCGAACAGGGAGGAAGCCGGCAGCCTGAAATGAACGATGACCCAGCGCGGTTCATCGGGCAGCAGCAGGGAGACCGATCGCTGGCGGCTCGCACCATAGGCCGAGATCTCGATGCGGCGCGGCCACGCGCTGCCGGGCAGCGCCGAGAACGTCGCCAGAGGCCAGTTCGGGTGCCCCAGATGCATGAAAGGCGGCCCGTCCTCGGGATCGAAGGGGCCGCCCGGCGGATGCGGACCCTCGAACGGGGGCCGCATCGGTCCGCCATTGTCGGGCATCATGCCCGGGCCGCCCGGCGGGTGCAGATCCGGCCGGTCGGGCGGTAGTCTGCCCAGCATTGGCTCCAGCGCGAGCAGCGGCACGCCATGGGCGTGTGAATCCGGCTTGTTCGAGAGCTCGACGGTGAAGCCGAAGGGGGTGCGGATATTGGACGTGATCTGGGGGCGGACCGCCGCCGGCGACTCGGCAACCGTGCGATAGATCGCACCGACACGGGTTTCGGCCTCGCGTAGTGCCATGCGATCCGAAATCGCGACGTGGTCGATGGCATGGATCGCAAGGCCTGCCGCCTGCACGATGCCAAGACCCACGATCAGGAGCAGGCTCGTACGCGCGGCAAGCGAGCGCGGCATCAGGTGCAACCGGCGGAAGCGAGACGCCTCAGGACGCGTCTCGTCCCCCGTCAGTGCGGACATCAGACCCGTTCGACCTCGGTGGCCAGAACATAGCCGCCGCCGCGCACGGTCTTAATGACCTGCGCGTTGCGCCCGTCATCCTCGAGCTTGCGACGCAGGCGAGACACGGCAACGTCGATCGCGCGATCGAACGGCCCGGCCTGTCGGCCGCGCAGCAGTTCCAGCAGCATATCGCGCGTCAGCACGCGGTTGGCGCGGTCCAGAAGCGCAACCAGCAGATCATATTCGCCGCCCGTCAGCGGCACTTCCGTTCCATCCGGGTTCAGCAGGCGGCGGCGGCTTGGCTCGAGCGTCCAGCCCGAAAACCGCACGAGGCGGGTATCGGCGGCCTGCTTCTTCTCCGCCGTCTCGGCCGTGCGGCGCAGCACCGCGCGGATCCGCGCCAGCAGCTCGCGCGGATTGAAGGGCTTGGCGACGTAATCGTCGGCACCGAATTCGAGCCCGATGATCCGGTCGGTCTCGTCGCTCATGGCGGTGAGCATGATGATCGGCACGTTGTCCTGGCTGCGCAGCCAGCGTGCGACATCGAGACCGCTCTCACCCGGCAGCATGAGATCGAGCACGACGAGCTGGTAATGCCCGGCCGTCCACGCTCGCCGCGCCTCGCGTCCGTCGCGGGCCGCTGTGACGCGGAAATGGTTGCGCTCGAGGAAGCGGCTCAGCAGCTCCCGGATCTCGCGGTCGTCATCGACGATCAACAGGTGAGGAATGGTTTCCATACCCATCGCCTATACCATGTCTTCAAGCGGTCTTTCGACGCGTTGCACTCTGTTTCATCACGAGACTGATCTTTAACCGCCGGTATCAGAGCCACTCGGGAACAGGCAGGTCCTTCGCCCGCAGGAACTCCGGATTGAACAGTTTGGATTGATACCGTGCGCCGCCATCGCACAGGATCGTCGCGACGCGATGACCCGGACCCAGACGGCGCGCGACCCTGATCGCGGCTGCAACATTGATGCCGGCCGACCCGCCCACTGACAGGCCTTCATCGCGCAGGAGCTCGAACACCTGGGTCAGCGCCTCGGGATCCGGAATGCGTTCGGCGTCGTCGATCGCAATCCCTTCGAGGTTGCCCGGCACGCGCGACTGGCCGATTCCTTCGGTGACGGAACTACCGCTGATGCTGAGGTCATCGCTCTTGACCCAGCCATAGAGCCCGGAACCTTCCGGGTCCGCCAGCACGATCTGCGGACGCGGGCGTCCGGCCTTCGTCGCCAGGTCGTCCAGTCCAAGCGCCACGCCGGCCAGTGTCCCGCCCGTGCCGCAGGCACAGGTGAATGCATCGATCCGGCCATCCATCTGATGCCAGATCTCGGGCGCGGTCGTGGCGCGATGGCCTTCGCGATTGGCGATATTGTCGAACTGGTTGGCCCAGACGGCGCCGAGCTCTTCGGCCAGACGCTTGGAGTAATGAACATAATTGCCCGGGTCGCGGTACGGCTTGGCCGGTATGAGACGCAGATCCGCGCCGATCATGCGCAGGAAGTCCAGCTTCTCGCGGCTTTGCGTCTCCGGCACGACGATGACGCTTCTATAGCCGCGGGCATTGGCCACCAGCGTCAGCCCGATCCCGGTGTTGCCTGCCGTGCCTTCGACGATCGTCCCGCCCGGCTTCAGCGCGCCGCTGCGCTCGGCTGCCGTAATAATGGCGAGGGCCGCGCGATCCTTCACCGATCCGCCGGGGTTCATGAACTCGGCCTTGCCGAAAATCTCGCAGCCTGTGATGTCGGAGGCGCGCTTCAGACGGATCAGGGGCGTACCGCCGATTGCGTCCGTCATGCCGGCACTCGTGCTGGACCATCCGGTGGACTGCGCGTCAATCGGGCTGTGTGTCATCAAAAGCCGGCCTCTTTGCTGTTCGGTTCGTGGAGCCTATCGTCAACGCCGGATCAGACCTCCAGGTCGACAGCCAGTTAAGGAATTTCACATATGATCGCACAGATCAGCGCGCAACAGACGTGGGAGGCGCTGAAAGATGCGCCCGATGCCGTTCTGGTCGACGTGCGCACCCCGATGGAATGGCAGCAGGTCGGGCTGCCGGATCTTGCATCGCTCGGCCGGCCCGTAGCCACATTGACGTGGCAGCCCGGCACCGAAGCCGCGTTTGCGGCCGCGTTGACGCAGGCCGTCCCGGCGCGCGAGACGCCGCTTTATTTCATCTGCCGCTCGGGTGCGCGCTCGCAATCCGCGTCGCTGCTGGCCGAATATCTCGGCTATGCGCATGTTCACAACGTGGCGGATGGCTTCGAGGGACCGCCGGACGAGACCGGCCAGCGTGGCCGCGTCATGGGCTGGCAGGCCGCCGGACTGCCGAGCCGCACGCCATCCACAGGCACATAACGCTCCCCGTAGATCTTGATCGCCGGGAGCGCTAACCGCCCGGCGATGCCGCGGAGCCGGCCAGCAGACCACCATCGATGTTGATTTCCGTGCCTGTCATGTAGGCGGCCTCGTCCAACGCCAGCATGACCGCGACTGCGGCTACTTCGTCCGGCAGGCCGAACCGCTTCAGTGGCGTGTCGGCGACGAACGCGCTCATGCGCGCTTCCCGGTCCGGGCCGGTGCCGAGCACGGGCTCCCAGATCGGCGTCAGGATTGCCGCGGGATGGATGGAGTTGCAGCGGATGGTCTATCCCTGCTGCGCGCAATACAGCGCGACAGTCTTGGTGTGATTGCGTATGGCGGCCTTCGATGCGGCGTAGGCCGCTGCCATCGGAATGCCGACAAGGCCGGAACGCGACGAGATGTTGATGATCGAACCGGCACCGCGCGCTTTCATGGCCCCGATCGCATAGCGACAGCCGAGAAATGTCCCGTCGAGATTGACCCGGTGCACGGCGCGCCAGTCCTCCAGGCGCGCATGCTCTGGGTCATGGGCGACCATGCCCTGTTCGAAACCGGTAATGCCCGCATTGTTGACGACGACGTCGGCCTGCGGAATCCGTTCAGCCAGTCGTTGCCAGGCGTCCTCGTCGGCCACGTCGAGAGCCTCGAACCGGCATCCGATCTCGTCCGCTGTGGCGGCCCCGTGGATGTCGTCGATGTCGGTCCCGACGACAATGCCGCCTTCGTCATGAGAGCGTGCTGCGATCGCGCGGCCGATCCCGCGCGCAGCGCCCGTCACGACGCATGTTTTCCCCGTCAGTCTCGGCATGATGCTGTCCGGGTGCAGGGTCTTGGGAGGGCGGTGGATACCGCCGGTTCCTCGTTTTGCCGCGTCAGCGGTGACCCCTGTTCATGCCACTTTCTCCCTCGAGTCCGGCTTTTCAATTTGTGGGCAACGCGTCAGGGAACCTGACGATTGCCCGGTCGACGCCTATTGCCCCGCGCCGGGCTCGAAATCGGCGTCGTAGAGAACTTCGAGAATGACGGCCCATGGATAGCGGTTGTCGATGATCTTCCCGTCGTCCCCGATCAGCGCGCCGGTGGGCGATGTCGGCACGTGCGTCAGCGTCACCGCGTCGTCCACGTTGCCGCCGATGATGCTCAGCTCGTGTCCGAACGGCGGCGCGTTCTGGTTGACGGCGACGACGAAGCCGCAATGCGCCGGAAACCCGTAGGATGTCGGAAGCATCGCGAATGTGACCGTCTTGCTGCGTCCACGACCGACACACAGGAGATCACCAAGTTTCGGAATGTAGGTCGCCGGGTCATGCGCACGCAGGCCGGGCGACTGACCGGACACGGCGGCATTGATATAGGTCGAATGGTTGGGCGAATAGGGAAAGCGGTCGTTCGCGCCAGCCACGCGCATGACATAGGAAATGAAGGCCGCCGACCATGCGTAACGCCCGTCGTTCTCGGGTGCGAACGGCGTGCCGTCGGCATCCGTCTTGCCGGTCCAGTTCACCTCGGTTTCATAAGGATCCTGTCCGATCCACCAATATTCGCCAATCCGCTGCCACAGACCTGGAATCCGCTCGGGCTTGAGGGCCGGGATTGCCGCATCGGGTCGCGCTTCAGGATCGTCATCGTCCACCGGGCTTCCGAACATGCGCCACTCGCGCATGGCGATGGCGGGCACATCCTGACGGTTGAACGGCACGAAGTTGCGACTTGCAAAATCCGGCACGTGATCGTCAGCCCCGACGGGGCCGGGCCCGGTGCGATATTGGGCGACCGGCGTCTGGACCGGCCGGGGAGAAGGCTTCGGCGTTTCCGCGCATCCCGCAAGAGCGGTCAGGGTCAGCAACGCACAGGACGGGGCAAGAGAAGAACGGGGCAGGGGAAAGCGCGGCATGGTCACTCCGTCAGGCGGGCCGGCGTTGGCGCCGGAAGTCCCGCAAGGCGGAGACGACCCTAAAGCAGATTGCGCGTTTTGAAACGGTCAGCGGATCGTCTTCCGGACGAGACGCGCCGGTCAGGCACGCTCGGGGAACATCGCTTCCAGGGCCTCGCGGCTCGCGGCGCAGCGGCCGCGTTCCGTCAGAAGGCCACTGACCAGACGTGCAGGTGTCACGTCGAACGCCGGATTGGCCGCAGGCGTTCCGTCCGGCGCCACACGAACCGACGTCGGCCGACCATCAGCGCCCAGACCCTGCACATCCAGGACCTCGGAAGCCGAGCGTTCCTCGATCGGGATGTCGCGCACACCGTCTTCCAGCGTCCAGTCGATCGTGGTCGATGGCAGCGCCACCCAGAACGGGACTTCGTTGTCGAAGGCAGCCAGCGCCTTGAGATAAGTGCCGATCTTGTTGGCCACATCGCCGCTGCGCGTCACGCGGTCGCACCCGACAATGACGAGATCGACATCGCGGCGCTGCATCAGATGACCGCCTGCATTGTCGGCAACCAGCGTATGCGGGACACCGTGGCGGCCAAGCTCCCAGGCCGTGAGCAACGCGCCTTGGTTGCGCGGCCGGGTCTCGTCCACCCACACATGAACCGGCAGGCCCGCATCATGGGCAAGGTAGATCGGTGCCAGCGCGGTTCCCCAATCCACGGTCGCAATCCAGCCGGCGTTGCAGTGCGTCAGGACATTGATCCGGCCGGCACCGGAATTTCCGGAACGTGCCTGCTTGGCAGACCAGATTTCACGGATCAGTTCGAGGCCATGCTGGCCGATCGCCTCGTTCGTCGCGACGTCCTCGTCACAGATGGTAGCCGCTTCCATGTAAGCGGCTTCGACGCGTGCCGCCGGCGGCAGGGGGCGCAGATGGCGCAGCATCCGGTCGATCGCCCAGACGAGATTGATCGCCGTCGGACGCGTTGCCGCCAACATCGCCGCGTTAGACTCCAGACTTTCGTTGGACGGATCCCTCGTCAGCGCCAGGACGAGACCATAGACGGCAACCGCGCCGATCAGCGGCGCACCACGCACCTGCATGGTGCGGATCGCATGGGCGACCTCGTCCTGATGGCGCAGATCCAGCCTGACCAGTGACCACGGTAGCTTCGTCTGGTCGAAGATATGCACACAGGTCCGGTCTTCGGCATCGAGCCATACACTACGATAGGGCGTTCCATCGATTTTCATGAGGTGTCCTTGTTCCGGCCCAGGGCCCGCGGCTGCAATTTCGGGAAGCTGCCCGCCATGTGCCCTGCCTCAGCGCGATTTTCAAGGATCAGACAGTGTGAAGATGCGGTGAACACAGGCCGGCCGGCGGCGGAATGCCCGATCGCGGTCATGAAGACATGCGCATGCCGGGCAAATTGCGTCCAGCGAGCGGTCAATATCACATAACGACACCGAAACAGTTCCGCGTGACTAACGGTGTTCATCAATGCGCCGTTAATCGCTCTTGACAGAGAACTAATGCGAATGCTCGCCTGTCATAAGGCGGGTGTTGGAACCCAAAGTTCTTGCAGGCGATATCATCGAATTATATGACGCCGCACCATGTGTTCCAGTCGGACCGTGCAGAACAAAGAACAGGCTAAAGGAAGTTTGTAGTCATGGCCAGGAAAGTTACGAAGTCGGCACCCGTTCCGACCGCCGCGCCGAAGGAAAAGGCACCTG
Source organism: Tanticharoenia sakaeratensis NBRC 103193 (assembly GCF_000963885.1). Classification (GTDB taxonomy): domain Bacteria; phylum Pseudomonadota; class Alphaproteobacteria; order Acetobacterales; family Acetobacteraceae; genus Tanticharoenia; species Tanticharoenia sakaeratensis. Next base: position 7,355 of record NZ_BALE01000025.1, on the reverse strand, counting down.
CGCGACGCGGTCGTCCGCCCAAGGCGGCATCCGCCGAATCGATTGCGCCCGCACCTGCCGCAGCCGTCATGCCGACGAAAGCACGCAAAAAGGCATCGGCGCCCACAATCGACATCGCGCCTGTCGAGACACGTCCTGCCCGTACTGCAAAGCCCAAGGCACGCGCCGGATCTCCGGCAAAGCCTGCACCGGCCCCCGTCGAGGCGACGCCGGTCGAGACCAAGGCCAAGCGCGGTCGCAAGCCTGCCGTGAAGTCCGTCGAAGTTGTGGCACCCGCAAAGCCTGTATCTGCAAAGCCGGCGCGTCGTTCCGCTCCGAAGGCCGCGGCCCCTGCACCCAAGGCTGCACCTGCGAAGAAGACGACGACAAAGGTTGCGCCTGCAAAGGCGACATCCGCAAAGGCCGCCTCGACAAAGTCCGTTGCGCCCAAGGCGGCCCCCGCCAAGCCTGCTCGCGGCAAGAGCGCACCGGCGAAGACGCCCAAGGCGGCCCCTGCACCTGCACCCAAGGCAACCAGGGCATCCGGAAAAACCAAGACACCGTCTGCACCCGTGAAATTGACGGCGGTCGACAAGTTCCGTGCGACGAAGGCTGCCCGCAAGGCAAAGCGCGACGCACTCAAGGCCTGACGCTTCAAAAACGGATCGACGTTTTCCGCACTTGTTGGAAGGCGGACGCGTCGATCCGTAGCCGGACGGGTTTTGCCGGCTCATGTTCCGGCATGGACACGGGTCATACTGCGTCGCTGTTGTCACAAGCAGACAGGCCAACCCCGGATGCGCCGGGCGGCGGTGCGGTATCAGTGCACCGCAGGTGCCGCCGGGTCCATCGTCAGGCTGTCAGGAATAGTTGTCGGATCGAGCGTGCCTGCATGGCCCCGCTCAAGGATCGGCGCCCACTCTTGCGCCCACACACGCATACGATCCACGAAATGGGCGGCGGCCGGCGCCCCTGCGATCGCCCCACGATCCCATTGATCGATCGGGACGGGCAGGCGGATCGTTCCCGGGGCTGCCGGGCTGAGCATGACGTCGGCCTGCTCCAGGCCAACCCCTTTCTTGGGCACGGTGGTCAGGTGCATCCACCGCATTGTCATGAAGAGCGGCGGGATGGGGTAACCCAGCGCGTTCAGGCGGTCGACGGCCTGGGCCACGACCGGATTGAGCGTGCCGGGTGCGTCATGCACCGGGGTTGCGCCGATGGCCCAGCAGGAGACGACGTTCTCGCCCGATGGCAGCTCGCCGCGCGCATAGGCGCGATCGTCATGACACGGTGAATCGACCGAAAGCAGGTTCGGATCAGGGATCGGCTGCGCCGTGCCCATGGCTACGACCATGCCGGATACGACGCCACGATCCGTCCTGACATACACGTCCGTCAGCATCGCGCCATTCGGTCCGGTCTGCGCCGAGAGGACCGGATGCCAGACGCCTGCGGGCAGGGGCAGCACATGGCCGCCGAACGGCACGGCACGCGTCAGCCCCTGCGTCAGGGGCAGGAAGCTGATCCGCCCGTCGCCTGGCCCCGGCGGCCCGCCGTTGCCGCCCGGTCCGGGGCCGGGTTTCGACGCGTCAGGCGCTGTCCCACCATGCAGTGCCCCTGGATGCAGTTTCCCGAGAGATGGGATGGCGCGGATGAGGTAGGCGGCCGGATAGAAGGCTGCCAGCCCGGCAAAGAAGACGGTTCCGTACACACAGAGACGCCAGAGCGGCGCGCGGCGCCAGAGTCGCGAGACAGCAGACATGAAGACGACTTTGGTTCCTGCTCAGGTCTTCAGCGGGCCATACGGCCACGCTGGGATTCGGCGTCGCTCGCGATCTCGGCCACGACGCCATGCTCGCCCGAGACGACACGTACCATGCGCGCGCCTTGCTGACGGGCGACAATCAGGCTTTCGCTGATCATGTCCTCGATCGAACGGACGAGATCGCGTGCGCTGGCCCCGGTGCCGAGGCGCGATTGCCGCTGCATCACGGTGAACAGCAGGGCAGGGTCGATCCCGCCCGGCTCAACGTGCAGCCCGTAGCTGTCGATCATCGCTTCGATCTCGAGTGCCGCGACACGGGCGAGATCGAGGCCTTCCAACGCGTGGAAGACGAAGATCCGGTCGATCCGGTTCAGGACTTCGGGCGCGAACCCGGCCTGGCGCAGGGCCTCGACCGACTCTCCACGCTGGCGATCCGGCTCCTCGGCCAATCGATCCGCAATCTCGGACAGCGCTTCGGTCGCGATGTTCGACGTCAGGATGAAGATGGCCCGCGAGGTCGAGATCAACTCGTTGTTCGACGCTTCGGTGACATGCCCGTCGTTCCAGGCCGTCAGGAACTTCTTGAGGGTATCGGGATGCGCCTTCTCGATCTCGTCGAGCAGGACGACGGCATCGGGCTTTTCCTTCAGGCCGCCGGTCAGCTTGCCGTATGTCTCGGACCCGACGAAGCCCTTCGACATGCCGAACATCTGTGTGGCGGAAACCGGGCTCGACATCTGCGTCATGTCGAAATGCAGGAGCGGACGCTCCGTTTGCCGGGCAATCTGCTTGGCGAGATACGTCTTGCCGGTGCCCGGCGGACCGGCGAGCAGGAAGACGCCCACGGGCTTGCCGCGCACCTGGAGCGCGAGGCGGCGCCGGAGCTGCTGGGCGATATCCTCGCAGACCCGATCCTGCCCGATGACGCGGGCGCGCAATGATGCGGCCAGCTCCTCGGCGTCGATCACGGTCTCTCGTTGTTCGCGTGCCATCATGTCTTCGAGGGCAGCGCGATTGGTCAGTCTGGCCAGGACGTCCATGAGGAACCCCCCTCTGCGTTTGAGGCCACGGCGAAGCAGCCGCTCGGTGCGATTGTCATACAGTAGTCCTGCAAGCGCCATCAGCGCCAGCATGGCCGCGATCACGGGGTAGGCCGGATCGGCCCGGATCACCTGGCGTTCGAGCCCCGCGAGCGACAGATGCAGCGCGATCGCGGCCTGAAGGCTCGCAAGCGCCAGGAAAATCACCATCATGACCGGCATCAGCCGGTTGAGCATGGGCAGAAGCGATCTCATTGTACGATCACGTTCACGGCGAGCCCCTGGCCCATGGCGGAAAATGTCGGCAACGCGACGGCACCGACAGGCGAGAACATGCCGACCGTCGTGCCCGAAGCGCCCGTCGGGCCGGTCGCCGCGATCTCGATCTGTCCCGTCGGCGGTATGCCCACGATCAGAAGGTGTGGTGTCGGCGTCAATGTCGCGGTCTGGGTCACGCCGGCCGAGGTGACGGAAATGACGTGTCCGCTGGCCCCGGCCGCATCGAAGACCGGCATGGTCGCAAGCTTGAGGTCACCGTCCTGCACGCCCTGCAGGAGGCGCGCCTGATCGGCCGCAGGCAGGGTGCTATGGCGCAGGGCGTTCTCAGCGTTTTCCGGTGCGATCAGAGCCAGCTGAACGGCGGAATGCGCCGTCTGCTGTGTTGCGATCTGCTGGATCGCCTGATGCTGCGCGACCGGCTGGGGCGCATCCTGCCTGCCGGCTCCGGGCATCATGTGAGCACCGACGAGCACCGTCATGGCCGCGATCGCAGCGCCGAGCGTTGCCTTCTGTGTGCCGGAATAGCGCGCATCGATCGTTTTGACCTTCGGGCGCGCCTCGGGCCAGTCATGCTGACGATCGTTGCCCGCGCGACCGTTGTCGTCGTGCGGGGCGGACAGGGTGGGGGATGTCGGCGCGCGCCACTCGTTCATGCTCTCCATGTGACCTTGCGTTTCGTCACATGGCAAGCGCATCGGAGGCGAGTGCGTTGTAAACAAATATATCGTGCCTACCCCGCGGCCTTTCGGGAGGCATGCGGAAGCAAGACTTGCACCCCGGGGAGGGATCACCTAGATAAGGCTCATTCCTTTCATCTTTCATCAGTTCTTTGGGAGGGTGGCCACCTGCGGGCCGCCTCTTTTGTCTTGGACACAGATCTGCCGCATCTCACGGGCCTCGATGCCCGCATTGCCGAACGCATCGCGCCAACGCTTGCCGATCTCGGGTTCGAACTCGTGCGCCTGTCCGTTCTCGGCCGTGAAACGCCGACGATCCAGATCATGGCCGATCGCGCCGATGGCTCGCTGATCTCGATCGAGGACTGCGAGCAGATCAGCCATGCTGTTGGCGCCGTGCTGGACGTGGATGACCCGATCCCGGGCGCTTGGTCGCTCGAAGTCTCGTCGGCCGGTATCGATCGCCCGCTGACCCGCCCGAAAGACTGGGATCGCTTCGCCGGCCATCTGGCTCGCGTGGAGCTCGACGCGCCGGTCGATGGCCGCAAGCGTTTTTCCGGCATCGTGCTGGGTGCGCGGGACGGGCATGGCATCATGCGGCTGGACGATGGCACCGAGGTTGCGCTGCCGTTCGAGCGGGTGCGCAAGGCGAGACTGGTCTTGACGGATGCGCTGATCGAGGCCAGTGCCGCGCTGATGGGCGTGCCGGCGACAGTGTCGGAGGAAGGCGAGGAGCCGGCGCCGCGGCGTCGCGCGCCGCGTCTCGATCCCCAGAAGCCGGGCGGGCCGAAGCCCGGCCGCAAGAAAGGCGGGACGCGCCACTGACGCGTCCGGAAGTTTGTTTGCGACGGCGTGACTGAGGCGCCGCCGACCGAGATCACGCGGCAAGGCGCCGCAGAGGGAGAACACCGCCGATGGACACGTCCGTCACCCGCCCCGAGCTGCTTCTGGTTGCCGATGCGGTCTCGCGCGAGAAGAACATCGACCGCGACGAGGTGCTCGAGGCGATGGAGCAGGCGATCCAGAAGGCCGGCCGCGCCAAGTACGGGCACGAGAAGGACATTCGCGCGACCATCGACCGCAAGACCGGCGAAGTCCGCCTGTCGCGCTGGACCGAGGCCGTCGAGGTGGTCGAGAACGAGGATACGCAGATCCCTCTGCATATCGCGCGCAAGTTCCGTCCCGAAATCCAGCTCGGCGAGCATCTGGTCGATCCGCTGCCTCCGATCGATTTCGGTCGTATCGCAGCCCAGACGGCCAAGCAGGTCATCGTCCAGCGCGTGCGTGAATACGAGCGCAAGAAGCAGTACGACGAGTTCAAGGATCGCGTGGGCGAGATCGTCAACGGCACGGTCAAGCGGACCGAGTACGGCAACATGATGGTCGAGATCGGCCATACCGAAGCCCTGCTGCGCCGCGACGAGCTGATCCCGCGCGAGAGCTTCCGCAACTCGGACCGCGTGCGCGCCTATATCTATGACGTGCGTGACGAGCCGCGTGGCCCGCAGATCTTCCTCAGCCGCAGCCATCCGGCGTTTCTCGCCAAACTGTTCGCGCAGGAAGTGCCGGAAATCTATGACGGCATCATCGAGATCAAGGCCGTGGCCCGTGATCCGGGATCGCGCGCGAAAATGGCCGTGATTTCGCGCGATGCCTCGATCGATCCGGTCGGTGCGTGCGTCGGCATGCGCGGATCGCGCGTGCAGGCGGTCGTGGCCGAACTGCAGGGCGAGAAGATCGACATCATTCCCTGGAGCCCGCAGGCCGCGACGTTCGTCGTGAACGCGCTGGCGCCGGCCGAGGTGACCAAGGTCGTCATGGATGAAGAGGCCGGGCGCGTCGAGGTCGTCGTGCCGGACGAGCAGCTGAGCCTTGCGATCGGTCGTCGTGGCCAGAACGTGCGTCTGGCGAGCCAGCTGACGCGCTGGGACATCGACATCCTGACGGAAGCCGAGGAATCGGAGCGCCGTCAGGAAGAGTTCCGCAAGCGCACGGGCCTGTTCGTCGAAGCACTCGACGTCGACGACGTGATTGCAAGCCTCCTGGTGACGGAAGGCTTCCATACGATCGAGGAACTGGCTTACGCCGATCCGGACGAGCTGCATAACATCGAAGGCTTCGACGAGAGCGTTGCCGAGGAGCTGATGCGTCGTGCCGAGGATTATCTCGCCGGCAAGGAGCAGGAGCTCGACGACAAGCGCCGGACTCTCGGGGTCGAGGATTCGATTGCGGAGCTGGGCGTCTTCTCGAACAAGATGCTGGTGACGCTCGGCGAAAAGGGCGTCAAGACGATCGACGATCTCGCCGATCTCGCCGGCGACGAGCTGGTCGAGATTCTGGGCGCGGACGCGATCGAGGAAGATGCCGCCAACGAGATTATCATGGCGGCACGTGCGCACTGGTTCGGTGACGAAGCAGCTGCGCCGGAAGGCGAAACTGCGGCAGCCGAGGCTGAAACGAAGGAGTCGGGCGACGTCTGATCGCACGAACATGACAGCGCCGGACGGTGACGACGATGTCGAGTCGCTGTGGCAGTCCGAGCGCGGGCCGAAGCGGCGATGCATTGTCACGCGGGAGCAGGGATCGTGCGAGCGCATGGTGCGTTTCGTCATTTCTCCCGACGCCGTGGTGGTGCCTGATCTTTCAGCAACGCTGCCCGGCCGGGGAATCTGGTTGAGTGCGACCCGGGATGTGTTAGAAACCGCCCGAGGCCGTAACCTGTTCTCCCGCGCGGCACGCGGGCGGGTGACGGTGCCGGCCGATCTGGAAAGCCAGATCGAGGCCGGTCTCCGGGAACGCATCGTGCAGACGATCAGTCTGGCACGGCGCGCGGGGCAGGCGGTCGGCGGTTTCGTCAAGTGCCGGGAGTGGATCGCATCCCGTAAGGCGGGCCTGGTCGTTCAGGCGCGCGGCGGGAGCGAAGAGGAACGGGCCCGACTGATGTCGGGCGCGAAGGATCTGCCGATCGCCCTTGTTGAGGCGACGGCTCTGGCACAGGCTTTCGGCCGCGAGCATGCGGTCTGGGCGGTGCTGGGCGAGGGGCGGCTGGCTGCCCGGCTCGCGGCCGAAAGTGAACGTTTTTGGGGGCTGACCGGCGGGTCGGCGCCGGTGCCGCGGCAGGGTTCGCGGACTGGGTTGGAACAGGCAGGTATATGAGCGAAGGCAACGAACGGGACCCCGGACGCGACAACCCCGGGCACGAGCAGGGCCAGGATCAGGGCAAGGGACGTCTGTCCCTGCGTCCGGCTGGACGGATGGAGCTCGGCCGAACGGTGGACGCGGGCTCGGTGCGTCAAAGCTTCAGCCATGGCCGCTCGAAGGTCGTGCAGGTCGAGGTGCGCAAGAAGCGGGACGGTCGTCCCCAGACGGGTGCGCCCGGTGCGCCGCAGGCGGCCGGCGGTGGCCGTCCGGGTCGCGCAGCGCCCGGTGGGCGCGCCCTGACCGCATCTGAACTCGCAACGCGTCAGCGCGTGCTCGAGGAGCAGCGCCGCGAAGCCGCGCGCCGCGAAGAAGAAAAGATTCAGATCCGCTCCGCGGCCGAAGAGGCGCAGCGTCGGGCCGAGGAAGAGCGTCGGGCTGCCGAGCAGCAGGAAGCGCAGGCAGCCGCCGCCG
>NZ_BALE01000026.1 GCF_000963885.1 Tanticharoenia sakaeratensis NBRC 103193 | reverse complement strand
GGGGGGGGGGGGGGGAGCAGTCGGTCCGCTTTGCGGCGCAAAAATTTAGAAGCGAACGTCTCCGCCTCTCGCGGGGCGGCTCACACTGCCAAAGTAGTGCTAGCCGCCCCGCTAGGTGAGGGTGGATTAGCTGGTTCCTTCGATCGTAATAACGATCCTAATGCGAACCCTGCACGCGCGGCGGTGACAAGTAACAGGGTCATCAGAAATACGGCCCCAATGCCAGGATGGCGCTGTATTGCAGTGTAAAGGTCTATCATGGAACTGCTAAGCGAAGCTTGTTTGCCAGCAAGCGGCTCAGATGCAATATCTGATGCAAGAGTTGTTGTGACAACGCATGTCCACATATTCCAACAGAAGTCAGCAAATTTTGAAGACGCTTTCTTTTCCTGTCCTACGGCTGCAAAAACTGCAACGGAGACGACAATCATCACGGATAGAGCTATCAGGTATATTACTCGGTGCCCTCGAAAGGGCCCACAATCGGAAAGGCTGCTCAAGCCGAACGCGGACAAAAATACACCGAGAGCCAAGGTAAGAATTATTATTATCTTGACAAATAATCCGTGAGATCGCCACTCTTCAACGATTTCCTGCTGAATTTTCCGCATCAACATCTTATTTTTCATCGATGTCTCCTTAATTATATAAAAAAGTACTGTGACCGTAATAAACTGTTAGAAAATATTTGCAATGAGATGCCTTACGGCACTTTAGCGCTGCTTTGAGGGATGGTGATCCTCCATTATTGTCTCTGTGTCTGACTAGAGCCGTTCCACGTTAATCCGGTTCATATCCTGCTGCTT
>NZ_BALE01000027.1 GCF_000963885.1 Tanticharoenia sakaeratensis NBRC 103193 | reverse complement strand
TCCTGTCACGCCACAGAATCAGCGTTCAGTGGAGCCGCTCTAGTTCGGCTTCGCCATGCCATCCTGCGGAGCGGCCATCGCGTTGTCACGGCTCATGTTGTCGTGGGACATTGCGTTCTTTTTCATGTCGTCATGCTTCTTCATACCGTCGTGGGACATGCCGTTATGCGTCATCGCATTTGGGGCCATCGTGTCGTGCGCCATGCCATTCTTCGACATGCTGTCATGTGCCATCGAGTTTGGCGCCATCTGGTTCGGAGCCATGGCATCGTGCGACATGGCGCCCTGTGCGCGAGCGACGCCACCCAGAGCGACGGCGGACGAGAAAGCGGCGGCAATCGCGATATTGCGAATGAACATGGTCATTTCCTGATCTGTTGGTGATGTGGAGGAGGAAACATTCCGCCTCTCTGTTCTATTCTTCGATGAGGCACGTCGTCGGGTTACAGGGACGCGTCTTTTTTTATGACCCGCCAAACCAGTCGTAGCCCTGATCCTCCCAGTAGCCGCCGGGAAAGCGATTGGTGACTTCGATGGACGCGAGATATTTCGGGTTCTTGTAGCCGAGCTTTGTTGGAATCCTGACCTTCATCGGCGCGCCATAGGCAGGCGGAAGGGCATGATCTCCATAATCCAGCGCCAGAATGGTCTGCGGATGCAGCGCGGTCGCCATGTCGATGCTGGTCGAATAATCGTCAAAGCAGCGAAAATTGACATATTTCGCGCGAAGATCCGCGCCGACCCGTTGCAGGAACATCGAAAGCGGCACACCGGACCAGTCGCCGATCGCACTCCATCCCTCGACGCAGATATGGCGTGTAATTTGCCGTTTCTGCGGCAGCGCGCGGAACTGCGCGAGCGTCCACGGGCGTCTGTCCGACACCAGACCGCCGACTTCCAGGCGCCAGCCTGCGGGATCGACGGTGCGAATTGCGCTCTCGTCATAATAGGCGTTGTACGGGAAAGGATGCGTGATCCTGGATGCGTCGAACTCCCGCGCGAGACGCTGGCGGCTGAACAGCAGGGCCTGCATCCTGTCGGTGAAACGCGACATTGCGCTGAGCGCGCGCTCCACGGAGGGCTCGTCGTCCAGCGCACAGCCGGACAGCATCGACAGTCCACCGAGCGACAGGGCGCCTTTGAGCATCAGACGGCGTTCGATCCGTCGCAGTTCGGGAGCGATCGCCGAGCGATCGAGGCGATGTTGGCTCATCGGGCGGCTCCCTTCTGAACGCTCGCTTCCGGCGCCGCGCTCGGATGACGGCCGAACACCATGCCGAACAGGGTCGACGGCACGAGCAGGGCAAGCGCGATGTGAATAAAGAGAAAGGCGACGATCAGCGTCATCATCGCGACATGAATGCGGCGGGCGACATCGTAACCGCCGAACAGCCATGTCAGCCATCCAAGCTGTACCGGCTTCCAGATCGACAGCCCGCTTGCAACGGTCAGCAGGGCGACAATCAGCACGCCGGTATAAAGCAGCCGCTGGACAGCGTTGTAATGACCGGCGGCATGGGACAGCCTGCAGCGCAGCGCCTGCGCCATATCACGACCGATGGCGCGCGGGCCGACGGGCCGCAGATCGCGGCGGAAATGCCCCGACAGCACGCCATACCCCATGTAAACGACGCCGGCAGCCATCAGCACCCACATCGCCGCGAAATGCCAGGCGATCCCGCTGCCCAGCCAGCCACCCAACGTGGCCCAGGCCGGGAATTCGAAAGGCAGAATGGGCGAAGCATTATAGATCTGCCAGCCACTGCCGATCATGGCGAGCATCGACAATGCGCCGATCCAGTGGGTGATGCGAATAACGGGCGATGGCGTGCGACGCGGTCGCACGCGGCGTGATGAGAGCATGTCCGGGCTTTCCGACTGAATGGTCAGGCGTTGATGCGGATGCGTTCGTCGGTCAGGCGCGAAAGGTTACAGTTTTCGCCATCTCCTGACGGAAATAAAAAATTTCCTATCCGCGTAACCGGACAGGGAATTTTCGCGAAGAACGCTGTGACAACCCAAAGCAAGGGGGACACAACATGACATCCCGCCGCCAGTTCTTTCTTGCCGCCGTTGCCATGGCGGCATTCGGCCGCGCACGGGCCACCGGGCATTATCCCGTCACGCATACCGACGCCGAATGGCACCGCCTGCTGACGCCCGCGCAATACAATGTGCTGCGCGAGGCAGGCACCGAAATGCCGTATTCGAGCCCATTGCTGACCGAGCATCGCCCCGGCCGCTTCGCCTGTGCCGGATGCGACACGGCAGCCTTCGACGCCCGCACGAAATTCGACAGCGGCACCGGCTGGCCGAGTTTCGACAGCGCCCTGCCGCACGCCGTGCAGGAACGTGGCGATGACAGCCTGGGCATGGAACGCACGGAGGTGCGGTGCGCGACCTGCGGCAGTCATCTCGGCCACGTGTTCGATGACGGACCGCAGCCAACGGGCCTGCGCTACTGCATGAACGGCGTGGCACTTTCATTCCATACGGCCTGAAGGAACTGGAATCATGACACGATCAGGACTTTTCGGCGTTTCCCTGGTGGCGCTGACCACATTCGGCGCTGCCTGCCACACGGCAATGGGCGAGCCTGGCCCCCGTATTCTTCCGGCGCCCGTTCTGGCGGAACCGGCACCCGCGACGCACCATGCAAGCGCCGTCTTCGCGGGTGGCTGCTTCTGGGGCGTGCAGAGCGTGTTCGAACATGTCCGTGGCGTGACCGCGACCCGCGCGGGTTTCGACGGCGGCGCGCGCGACACGGCGGATTATGAGACCGTCAGCAGCGGCGATACAGGACACGCAGAGTCAGTTGAAGTCGATTTCGATCCGACGCAGGTCAGCTACGGCACGCTGATGCGCATCTTCTTCTCCGTCGCACTCGACCCGACGCAGGTGAACCGCCAGCTTCCGGATGACGGCACGCAATATCGCTCCGTACTCTATACCCGCTCCACAGAACAGGCACGGGAAGCGCACGCCTATATCGCGCAGCTCGATGCGGCGCATGTCTTCGCGCGGCCCATCGCAACGCAGGTGACGCCGGATCATGGATTCTACCCGGCCGAGGCGGATCACCAAAATTTCGCGGCCCGCTATCCGGATCACCCATATATCGCTACATACGACGCACCACGGATCGAGGCGCTGCACGCGTTGTTCGCATCGTCTTGGCGCCCGCAGCCCGTGCTGACGCTGGCCGACGATGGCGGGAGCTGACTCTCGCCGTAAGCAGGGATGGAGGGTTCGTGACGGAAGCGGATTGGAGCCGCTGGATGGCCGCGGCTCAGGCCGGCGATGCCGACGCCTATCGCCGCGTGCTCGCCGAGGCGCAGGCATGGCTGAGACGCTTCTTTCTCCGGCGCCTGCCGCTATCCATGGTTGACGATGCCGTGCAGGACACGCTGCTGGCCGTTCACGAGAAACGGCATACATTCAATCCGTCCCAGAAGTTCGGTCCCTGGATCGCGGCGATCGCCCGATACAAATGGATCGACCGGTTGCGGGCCGCCAGCCGGGTGGACGATGCGCCGCTCGACGACGACCTGCCGGTGCAGGACCATGAGGAGCAGGTGACGACGGCCTATGCGCTGGAGCGCCTGCTCGGGCAGTTGAAGCCCGCGCAGGCGGAGGTCATTCGTCTCGTCAAGCTGCGCGGGTTGAGTATCGAGGAGGCGGCACGCCGAACAGGACAGTCCGCCACGCTGGTCAAGGTCAACATTCATCGCGGTCTGAACCGCATGAATGCTTTAGTAATGCGAGGTAGTGATGTCGACTGATCCCCTGATCGATCGGCTCGCGACCGGCCTGCGGCCCGTCAGACGGCGGACGCCGTGGCGGGACGCGACGATCCTGTTGGCGCTGGGCGTGATCGAGATCGTCTTCGTGCTGAAGCTGGGCCTGATGCGTCCGGACATGCCGCACGCCATGGGAATGCCGAGCTTCTGGTGGAAGGCCGCAAGCCTGGCCGTGATTGCCGCCGTCGGCGGGACGACGGCGCTCCTGTCGCTCGATCCCACACGCTCACCGCGACGAGGTCTGCGCATCGTGGGCATGCTCGCCCTCGCGGCACTCGTGCTCGGCTGGCTGGTGGACGTGCTTCAGGCCGGTCCCACCGTGTTCTGGCAGCGGCTCGATCCGACGCACGGCATCGTCTGCGCGCGGAAGATCGTGGAATTGTCTCTGCCGGCGGTGCTGGCACTCGGCCTGTTCGCGCGGCGCGGCGCACCGGTGGATGCGCGCGGCACGGCTTGGGCAGTCGGCATCGCCGCCGCGGCCTTTGGCGCGCTGGCCTTCGCGCTGGCCTGTCCGTTCGACGACCCGCTCTATGTCGCCGTTTGGTATTCGGCGGCATGCGGCGTCGTGACACTCGTGACGCGTCTGATCCTGCCGCCGCTGACCCGCTGGTAGGGTGAACGCCGCCATCCGGATCCGGACGGCGGCTGGTTTTCAGCGGGATCGGTCCACGAAATATCAGCCCTGGGCAAGCCGATCCTGCGTTTTCGTCTCGAAGTCAGACGCATCATGGCGTTCGTGCAGCTGGCTTGAGGGCTCGCCGACCATACGGTTGACCATGCGACCACGCCGGACAGCCGGGCGTTCCAGCAGCCGGTCCGCCCAGGCCCGGACATGCGGATAGTCCTGTACGTTCAGGAACGTGGCGGCATCGTTATACATCCAGCCCTCCACGAGGCCGCCATACCACGGGAAGATCGCCATGTCGGCAATCGTGTAGTCGTCGCCCGCGATGAACGGGCTTTCGGCAAGTCGCCGGTTGAGAACGTCGAGCTGACGCTTGGCCTCCATGGTGAAGCGGTTGATCGCGTATTCGATTTTCTCCGGCGCATAGACATAAAAATGCCCGAAGCCGCCGCCGATATACGGCCCGCTGCCGACCTGCCAGAACAGCCAGTTGAGACACGCCGTTCGACCCGCGATATTCTTCGGCAGGAACGCATCGAATTTCTCGGCAAGATATAGCAGGATGGAGCCGGATTCGAACACGTTCAGCGGCCTGTCCAGACTATGATCCACGAGCGCCGGGATCTTGGAATTCGGGTTCACGTCGGTAAAACCGGAACCGAATTGATCGCTCTCCCCGATCTTGATCAGCCACGCATCATACTCGGCGCCAGCATGGCCTGCCGCCAGCAGCTCTTCCAGCATGATCGTGACCTTCACGCCGTTCGGCGTTCCCAGCGAGTAGAGCTGAAGCGGATGGCGGCCGACTGGAAGCGCCTTCTCATGCGTAGGGCCTGCAACCGGGCGATTGGTTCCGGCAAATTTGCCGCCGTTGGGCGCATCCCAGGACCAGACTTTCGGCGGCACATACGGACTGGACGGGGCCATTGGACGATCCTTTCGCGATTACAGCGGGAAATTCGAGGGAAACAGGGCGCGACGGGCCTGTTCGTCCATCTCGGTTTTGAAGTCGTGTGTGGTCATGAGCGTCCCGACGCGCCCGACAGCGGGACGCCCGGCCATACGGGTCATGAACGCGGTCAGGTTCGGCCAGCGCGCGAGGGCGCGGTCGTCCTTCAGCACGCGCGGCACGCGATCGAGCCATCCCCAGGCGGACATATCGACGATGGTGTAGGACTCGCCGACGAAGAACGTCCGGTCCTTCATGCGGTCGTCGAGAATTTGAAGATGGCGCTCCGCCTCGCGGCGATAGCGGTTGATAGCGTAATCTAGGCCTTCCGGGGCGGCATACTGGAAATGCACCGCCTGCCCGAAATACGGACCGATCCCGGTCGCGACGAGCATCAGCCACGAAAGCAGTTCGGGCCTGTCGGCGTCGGTGCCGAGGAACTGTCCCGTCTTTTCGCCCAGGTAGAGCAGGATGGCTGTGGAATCGAAGACCTGCGTCTCCGGACCGCCCGGGCCATTCGTATCGACGATGGCGGGAACCTTGCCGTTCGGATTGATTTTCAAAAACCACGCCGCATGCTGTTCGCCCTTGCGGGTATCGACCGGAATGGCCTCGTAGGGCAGCCCGGCCTCTTCGAGAAACAGAGCGACCTTGGCGGGGTTGGGCGTCGGGTGAAAATAGAAGCGGATCATGAGAATTCCCGTATCTTCGAGGGGATGCCACTTGCTGCGGAGTCCCCACTGGCGGTGCGGAGTGCTCAGATTCCAGTAGCGCCGCCGTCGACGATCAGGTCAATGCCCGCGATATAGCTGCTTTCGCTGGACGCGAGGAACAGCGCTGCCGCAGCGAGTTCTTCCGGCCGGCCCAGACGCTGCATCGGCACAGCGGAAGCCCATTTCGCGCGCACGGCGTCTGCGCCGTCCGGCGTATCGGCCTGGCCGTCCATGATCGGAGTATCGAACGGGCCGGGGCTGATGGCGTTCACCCGGATGCCACGCCCCAGAAGTTCGGCCGTCCATGTTCTGACGAAGCTGCGGACGGCGGCCTTGCTGGCGCTGTAGGTTCCGTAACCCGGCACGCCCTTGTTCGCCGCGATGGACGACAGGATGATGACCGAACTTCCTTCCGTCAGAAGCGGTAACGCCCGCTCGACGGTGAAATAGAGACCGCGCACGTTCACATCGAACGTTCGGTCGAAATTCTCTTCCGTCGCGTGATCGAGCGTCTGAGGCAGGACGATGCCGGAATTGGCGACGAGGACGTCGATCCGGCCCTTGTCCTGTCGGATCTTGTCGAACAGGCGGTCGAGATCGGCGTTGTCGCGGACGTCGCCCTGGATGCCTTCGGCATTGGCCCCAAGCGAGGCGACCGCGCTGTCGAGTTCGGCCTGTCGGCGCCCGGTGATATAGACGAAAGCGCCTTCGTCGACGAAGCGGCGGGCCGTGGCGAGGCCAAGACCGCTGTTACCGCCCGTGACGAGTGCGATTTTTCCCTCAAGCTTGCTCATGGAACCTCCTGTTCAAAGCAGGCCGCGATGGCCCGTGTAGTTGCTCTTCTTGTCGAGGCCGCGCTCGGCGACGATTTTCGTCGCGATCAGCATGACGCCCGAGATGGCTGGAAATCCGACATAGGGGAGCATCTGGATCAGCGCCTCCTCGATTTCATCCAGCGGCATGCCGTGATCGAGCGCGAAATTCATATGCAGACCGAATTCGTGCGGCTGGCGCAACGCCACCATGACCGTCATGGTGATGAGGCTTCTGCGCGCCTGATCGAGGCCGTTGCGGGTCCAGATATTGCCAAAAACATGATCGACGGCGTATCCGGCGATGTCGGAGCCGAACGTGTTGGACGCGGCGGCGGCGGCAAGGCGCTCCGACTGCTCTGGACCCATCAGGGCGAGCGTTGCGGCGTTGCCTTTTTCTCTCGGTGTCATGGTCTGGGTGTGCCTTGTATTATGGGGCCGGGTATCGTGGGGCCAGGTCGGCGCGCAGCCGATCCGGCCCAGTGTACCGTGCTGATCAGGCCGTGACGTTCGCCGCCTTGCGCAGGGCCGGCAGCATGTCCTCGGGCTCCGGACGGCGGGTGTAGTCCGGGTTGACCTCGGCATAGAGGATCATGCCATCCTGGCCGATCACGAAGCGGCCCGGCATCGGCAGGGTCCAGCTGTCGTCACCGTTGAAGCCCGGCAGGTCGTTTTTCAGGTTCTGGTAGAGTTCAACCAGATAATCCGGCAGAGCGAAACGCAGGCCGAATTTCGCGGCGACATCGTTATGCGTGTCCGACAGGATCGGGAAATCAAGCGCGTTCTGGCGCACCGACTTGCGGCTGTTGACCGCCGTCTGCGGCGAGATGGCGATCAGGTTCGCGCCGAGTTCGCGGAACGACGGCAGGGCGGCTTCGAGCGCCTGCAGTTCCATGTTGCAGTATGGGCACCAGACACCGCGATAGAAGCTCACGACCAGCGGGCCCTTCGCCAGAAGATCGGCGGAGGAAACGGGATTGCCTTCCGGATCGTTCAGCGTGAAACCCGGGGCCCTGTCACCGGCCTTGAGCGCCTTCTCGGCAGCACCGGCGGCAATCAGTTCGGCAGTGGCACGGTGCATCACCTCGATGACCGCATGCGGCACGTTATAGGGCGGCTTGCCGGCTTCGAAATCGGCCTTGAAAGCATCGAGTTTTGCCTGAAGTGACATGGTCGTTTCCTTTGTCAGTCGTTGCGATATGCTTGAGATAGAGCGGTCTGCTGCATGGGGGATGACGGCTCGGACGACTATCGGTCGTTCCGGGCCGGAATGGGGTCTCAACCCACGGATTCAAGCGCCGGATAATCGGTGTAGCCATGCGCATCGCCGCCGTAGAAGGTCGAACGGTCATAAGGGTTCAGCGGCAGATTGCGCCGCAGACGCTCCGGCAGATCGGGGTTGCTGATGAACGCCCGCCCGAAAGCGACGGCATCGGCGTCGCCCGCCCGGATGATCGCCTCGGCACTGGCGCCATCGAAACCGCCGGCGGCGATGAGCGTGCCGCTGAACGCACCGCGCAAATGCCGGGCTGCGACCGCATCGCTCTCGGCGATCAGTTCTGTGCCCTTGATGCGCGGCTCGACGACGTGGAGATAGGCGATGCCCATTTCGTCCAGCTTCTCCGCGACATAGCCGAAGGTCTCCTGCGGGTTGCTGTCGGACATCGAACCGTAAGTGCCGCTTGGGCTCAGCCGCACGCCGACACGATCCGCGCCCCACACATCGATGGCCGCCTGCGTCACTTCCAGCAGGAAACGCGCGCGGTTTTCGATCGGGCCGCCATATTCATCGGTGCGGTGGTTGGTGCCGTCCTGCAAAAACTGGTCGGGCAGGTAACCATTCGCACCGTGGATTTCCACACCGTCGAAACCGGCCGCTTTCGCACGCGCCGCGCCCTGGCAGAACTGCTCGATCACGCCGGGAATTTCATGAAGCGCCAGCGCGCGCGGCATCGAGAACGGCGCCGGCCCGTTCGGCGTGTAGGCATCGCCTTCCGCCTGGATGGCGGAGGGTGCCACGGGCGCGCCACCGTCCGGCTGAAGATCGCGGTGGGACTGCCGTCCGACATGCCAGAGCTGCATGACGATCCTGCCGCCGCCGGCATGCACGGCGTCGGTCACCGTGCGCCAGCCCTCGATCTGCGCATCGTCGTAAATGCCGGGCGCCCCGGCATAACCATATCCCTCCCGCGCGACAGGCGTGGCTTCAGACACGATGAGGCCACCGTGCGATGTGCGCTGGGTGTAATATTCGCGCATGAGCGCACCGGCCTTGTCGCCGGGTTCCGAACGCATGCGGGTGAGCGGCGCCATGACGACCCGATGGTCGAGCGACAGCGCGCCCGCCCTGAAAGGCGTGAAAAGCATGGACATGATGTTTTCCTCGGTGGAGATGATGTCAGTCTTGCGGGACAAGCGCTTCAACACGGGCGATGCCGCGTTGCACGGCCGGGCGTGCTGCGACCGTTTCGTACCAGCGGGCGACATGCGGCGCGTCGCTGAAGGTGATGTTGGGAAAGCCACGACGCCACAGCCAGCCGAAATGGGCGATATCCGCGATGGTGAAGTCCTCCCCGGCAACGAAAGGGCGGTCCGCCAGCACGCCGTCGAGCACGCCCAGCGTGCGTGTTGCTTCGGCGGCGAAACGCTCGATGGCAAGGGGCTGAGGCTCGGCGGCGAAGCGCTGGAAGAAGCCGGACTGGCCGAAAGCCGGGCTCAGACCGGACGCGTGAAAGAAAAGCTGCTCGAAAACGCGGGCACGCTCTTCCCCGCTGGTCGGCAGAAGCCGCCCGGTTTTCTCGGCGAGATAAACGAGGATCGCCGCTGATTCCGTGAGGACGAACGGATCGCCGCTCTCGGGCGTGTCGACGAGGACCGGCACCTTGCCGTTGGGATTCAGCCTGAGGAACTCTGGCATCTTCTGTTCGCCTTTGCGGACATTGACGCCATGCAGCGTATAGGGAAGTCCCAGTTCTTCCAGCGCGATCGGCACCTTGACGCTGTTGGGCGTCGCGAAAGCATAGACATCAAGCATCGTCGTTTTCTCCTTCTTGGCGGGCTTGCGGGCTGGAGAGGGCATGCCCGACCAACGCCAGCAGGGCATGAAGCGGGCTGCCGGTGAGCTGGAAGGCAAGCATGCCGTGCGCGATGGCCGGTTCGGACGCTGCGACAATGAAGGGTCCGAACATCGGGTCTTCTTTCTCTCTGGCCCGGCCTGTCCGGGTGAAGGAGACGATATCGTCCATGCCGCTCGACATGGCAGTCGTCTCGGGGCGATAAAGGTCATTCCTCGGAGGAATGGCATGGACCGATATCAGGCAATGACCACGTTTGTGCGCGTGGTGGAGACGGGCTCGTTCTCAGCCGCGGCGCGTCAGCTTGGCGTGGGGCAGCCGGCGGTCTCCAAGACCGTGGCGCAGCTTGAGGCCCGGCTTCAGGTCAGCTTGCTGATCCGCACGACACACGGCCTGACGCCGACCGAGGCCGGGCAGAACTTCTATGAACGCGCGCGCAATGCCATCCAGGAGGCGGACGAGGCGGAACTCGCCGCCAGGGGGGCAGGCATCGGGCTGTCCGGGCGATTGCGGGTGTCGGCAGCGACGACGTTTTCGCGCCTGCATGTGATTCCGAAATTGCCTGAGTTTCTGGCGGCGCATCCGCAACTCGATGTCGATTTCCTCCTC
The DNA here is from genome assembly GCF_000963885.1 of Tanticharoenia sakaeratensis NBRC 103193. Lineage (GTDB taxonomy): Bacteria > Pseudomonadota > Alphaproteobacteria > Acetobacterales > Acetobacteraceae > Tanticharoenia > Tanticharoenia sakaeratensis. Next base: position 2,324 of record NZ_BALE01000027.1, on the reverse strand, counting down.
GACGACCGGATGATCGATCTCGTGGCGGAGGGTGTCGATATCTCCCTGCGCATGGGCGCGCTTTCCGATTCCACGGCCGTTGCGAGAAAAATCGCAACCGGCCGGCGATCGGTCATCGCAACGCCTGCATATCTGGCGCGTGCGGGATTGCCGCGGCACCCTGCAGATCTCGCGAACCATGACACCGTCATGTACAGTCAACTGCCGAGCGTCTGGTCGTTCACGCGGGACGGGGCGGCGGTGTCGGTTTCCGTCTCGGGACGGTTGCGCGTCAGCGCCGCCGAAGGATTGCGCGCAGCGATATTGGCGGACATGGGCCTGACCATCACGTCGGACTGGATGTTCGCGCCGGAACTGGAACGCGGCGCCGTCGTGCGGGTGCTGGAAGGGTGGTCGTTGCCCCCCATCGATCTCTGGGCCGTTTTTCCGGCCGGTCGCATGATGACCGCGAAGGCACGCCAGTTCGCAGGCTTTGTTGAGGATCTGATGAATTCGATGGTGTAAGCGGTCTCGCAGGCAATTTTCAGAATGGACGCTCTACCCGACGACAACACTGGCATGTCGTTTTACATATGCAAGCGCCATGTCGATGGCGAGTTCTAATGGACGGGTTTCGCGGCTCGTTTTCGCCAGAATTATTCCACCCTGGACCGCCGCGACCATCGCCACCGCCACAGCGGCAACATCCGTATCCGAGTCCAGCTGACCGATCTGCCGCATCCGGCGCAAGCCATTCTCGATGACGTTGCTCCAGTCTGAAAAGCTCTGCCTGAGCTGAAGCCTTGCCTCTTCCGACTGTGTGGACAACTCGCTGGCAAGCGAGCCGATCGGGCAGCCACCGATTCCGCTACTGGCCCGAAACGCTGCGATAATCATGTCGCCCCATGCACGCAAGGCGACGAAGGAATCCAGCGCGCCGAGGAAGCTTGCGTTGGCGGCCAGGATCCGACTGGTTTGCAGGTCGATGACGTCGCGAATGAGCGCCTGTTTATTGGCAAAGTAATGATAAAGCTGGGATTTGCTTGTGTTCGTTACGTCCATCACAGTGTCGAGGCTCACGTTTTCAGCACCGTGCAGATAGATCAACTCGGCGGCGGCCTCGATGATACGCTGTTTTGTCACCGCGCCACGGGGCGTCAAAGGGCGGTTTGCGATCGTTCTCTCGCGGGTCATGGTTCAATTCCAATGCAATGGACTGGACAGTCCATTGCAGAAATCGCATGTCACGACGCCATCGTCCATATCAACGAGGAAGAAAATGACAGGACAGCTCAAAAACGGGGATATGTTCCCGGATCTCGTGATCCCGAAGGTCGGAGGAGACGCGCTGCGTCCGGCGAACGACCTCAACGGAAAATATCGGATTATCCTGATCTATCGGGGTTACTGGTGCCCGTTCTGCAATGAACAGATCGCCGCATTTGCGCAGGCCGCTGACGCCTTGTCGGAGGCTGAAATCGACGTCATGGCGTTCTCGGTGGATGACGAAGCGGCGTCGGCGGCGTTTGCTGCGAAACATCACTGGCCATTTCCAATGGGCCATTCCGTTGACGTTGAGACAATCGTCGAAAGCACCGGGGCCTATGACATGCGCCATCCCGAACGCGGTCATTTTCTGGAAACGACCGGATTTGTGTTGGCGCCAGATGGCTCTATCGTGAACGCCGTGTATTCGACCCGGGCCATCGGGCGGCTTGTTCCGGGAGACGTGATCCGGTTGGTCGCGTTTATGCGTTCGTTGTCGAAATAAAATGTCGGTCCAGATTCCAGGATGCGGTCCTGAAAATCTCGATAGTGTGCCCAGTTCCGGAAGAAAGGGCACTCGGCGTCATGCCGGGCGCCCGAAAGTCACGACGCGTTGCTGGCCGGTTTCGTCCATTCATTCCCCTTCATGAAATCGTCGAGGGGGGTGTGGACAATGTGGTTGGTGTAATTGCTTATCACCTTGGTGGCGACGCCCAGCACAACCTCAAGCACGTTGCGGCGGGTGAAACCGGCATTGATAAAAGCGTCGACATCGGCATCGGCGACCTGGCCGCGATTGCGGACGACCAACGTCGTGAAGTGATGGAGTGCTTCCAGCTTTGCATCCGGCAAGGGCTTACCGGCACGCAAAGCCTCAATCACGGCCGCTTCCATCTTCTGCATTTTGGCCAGTGTCGTATGACCGGCCATGCAGTAACGGCAATCATTCTCATAGTTCGAGGTGAGGTAAACGACCTGCTGCTCATGAGCGGTCAGTGTCGTCTTGGAAAACAGATCCCAGAGTGCCGTATAACCTGCTAGAGCCGTTCCACGTTAATCCGGTTCATATCCTGCTGCTT
>NZ_BALE01000028.1 GCF_000963885.1 Tanticharoenia sakaeratensis NBRC 103193 | reverse complement strand
AAGCAGCAGGATATGAACCGGATTAACGTGGAACGGCTCTAGCATGGCCCAACAATACTGCGGCCGAGCCTCTCGCTTTCGATAGTCCGGAAATAAGCCTACCCCCGATATCCGAGCCGTCGGCCGGACCGAAGGCGGTCACCCATTCGAGGTTCAGGTGCATCCACAATAACCTTGCCTGCCTTTCCGCCCCTGATGCTCAAGCCGGATTGATCGGGGCAGCCCCATTCCACCGGCGCTGGACCAGCCTGTGCCGTCCCTCCGCCCGGAACGCCTCGCGCCGACCATGCGTTAGACCCGAACCGACAATCGCTCCGCCCGCGACCCGCCAGACGCCATGACGGCGCTCCGGCGGAACTGCGACGTCATGTCGCATGCCGCGTGGCTGCCAGACAGGAGATGACCCGCGATGCAGTCCCGTCCCCTCGGCCGCTCCGGCCTCAGCATCCCGCCGCTGGTCCTCGGCGGCAACGTCTTCGGCTGGACCGCCGATCGGGCGCAGTCCTTCCGCATTCTGGATGCGGCTCTGGACCACGGCCTGACCGCGATCGACACGGCGGACATGTATTCCGCCTGGGTGCCGGGCAACCAGGGCGGCGAGTCTGAAACCATCATCGGCGAGTGGCTGACCCAGCGCGGCAATCGCGACCGGATCACGCTGTTTACCAAGGTGGGCATGGCCATGGGCGACGGGCGCAAGGGTCTGTCCCCGGACTGGATCCGTCACGAGATCGAGGCGTCGCTTCGCCGGCTCAAGACCGATCACGTCGATCTCTACCAGGCCCATCAAGACGATCCGGACACACCGCTTGAAGAGACGCTCGAGACCTTCGCGGCCCTGATCCGGGAAGGCAAGGTCCGCGCACTGGGCGCGTCGAACTACACCGCCGATCGCCTGCGCGAAGCCCTCGACGTCAGCGAAAAGCACAAGCTGCCGCGCTACGAATCCCTGCAGCCGCATTACAACCTGATCGAACGCAGCGATTACGAATCCGGCCTCGAGAAGGTCGCAGCCGATGCCGGTCTTGGCGTCATCCCCTATTATGCGCTCGCTTCCGGCTTCCTCACCGGCAAATATCGCAGCGAAGCCGACCTGAAGGATCGCGCCCGCGCGGACGGCGTGCGGGCTTATGTCACCAGCGAGCGGGGCCAGAAAATCCTGGGCGCCCTCGATGCGGTTTCCAGCCGTCATGACGTCGACCCGACGCAGGTCGCGCTGGCCTGGGCCATCGCACGACCGAGTATCACGGCACCGATCGTCAGTGCCTCGCGACCGGAACAGATCGCGGACCTTGCCCGCGCCGGCACGCTCTCTCTCACCGCGGACGACATCAAGGCGCTCGACGAGGCCAGCGCATGAGGCGTTCGACACGCGTCTCTTCCGACCTGAAGGCGGACCGTTCCCTTTCCCGCCGCACGGCTCTTGCAAGCCTCGGCGCTGCAGCACTCACACCTGCCTGGGCCGCTCGCGCGGCCCTTCCCGCACCCCCCAGTGTCGTGTCGACACCGGCACGGCAATGGGGACCGATGGCGCCCCCATCCGCCATTCCGGATCCCGACATCATCGTGCTGGATCCGTCGTTCAAGGATCTCCTGTTCCCGAATGCGAATCTCGAGCTCGTCTGGCGCGGCGGAGGCTGGCTCGAAGGGCCGGCATGGTCGACCGAAGGACGCTTCCTGCTGCTGAGCGACACAGTCCGCAGCCAGCAATATCGCTATATTTTCGACGACGCGCCGAATGCCGACCCCGCACGTGGCCCAGACACCGGGATCGTCAGCATTTTCCGGAAGGAAAGCTTCAACGCCAACGGCAACACCTTCGACACCGAAGGCCGCCTCGTCACCTGCGAACATGGGCTACGGCGCGTCATTCGCTGGGAACATGACGGCTCCTGCCGCGTGCTGGCTGACAGCTATCAGGGGCGGCATCTGAATTCGCCCAACGACGTCGTGGCGAGCCCTGACGGCGCCATCTGGTTCACCGACCCGGCCTATGGCGACACAACGGCCGAAGGCCATCCCGATGCCGATGGTCCCGCCAATCCGCGCAAGGCGCTGCGCCCGTTCATCGGCAATGAGGTCACCAGCGAGCATGGTGGCCTGCAGCGTCAGGCCGATCATACGTTCCGCTGGGATCCCCGGAGCGGGACAATCGAGGCCGTTCTGTCGCAGGATCAGGCCCCGGGCCCGAATGGTTTGTGTTTTTCACCGGATGCGAAAACGCTTTACGTCATCTCGTCCGGCAAGGCGCCCGGGCAGCAGGGCCCTGCGGGCGACCGCAAGATCCGCGCCTTCGACATGAGTTCGGGCCGCCCGGCAAACGGGCGGATATTCACCGACTTCACGCTCGACGGGCAGAGCCTGATCCCGGACGGCATGCGCGCGGACGTGTTCGGCAATCTCTGGTGCGGCGCATCCGGCCCCTTGGGTCTGTGCGGCGTGTTTATCTACAATCCCGCAGGCAGGATGATTGGCCGCCTGCGCCTGCCGGTCGGCTGTTCCAACCTCACCTTCGGCGGCGAAAAACGTGACACCCTGTTCGCGTGCTGCGGAACAAGCCTGTTCTCGCTGACGACATCTACGCAGGGCGCAGGATTTTCCTGAAGTCCCCTTCTTCCTGAGCGGATATCCAGAAGTCACCAATTTCCCCCGGCTGGTATGAGCCGCACGGCTCATACCAGCCGAGAGAGAAAACCTGTTTCCCCTCTTCGTCAGACAAGAAGACAGACACGCGTCACCCGAAATATCCCGCATGATCGATATCCGCGATCAGACCCGGCCCGCTCGGCGTCCATTCCAGCACTTCCCGCGTCCACGCGCTTGATGCCCTGTTGTCGATCCCGGCAAACAGTGCAAACCATCCGAAATAATCGGATGCTTCCTCCGGCGAGATGGCCCGCACCGGAACATTCAGGCCTCGTCCGATAGCTGTCGCAATGTCGCGGAACGGCACGCCTTCTTCCGCCGTGGCATGATACCGCATACCGCCGACACCACGCTCCAGCGCCCGCCGATAGACCTGCGCCGCGTCCGTACGATGCACGGCGGGCCAGTGGTTGCCACCTTCCCCGATGTAAGCGGCAAATCCTTTTTCCCGCGCAATCCGGATCAGGATCGGCACGAATCCATGGTCTCCCGCGCCATGCACCGATGGCGGCAACCGGACGACCACACCGCGCACCCCGTCGGCCTCCAGTGCTGCTTCCTCGGACATGCGCGGTATCGGAGATCCTTCGGGTTTGACCGTTTCCTCGGTCGCAATGCCGCCCGGCGCGAGAAGCCCCGTCCCCGACGACACCACAAGTGGCCGCGCCGAACCCGCCAGAGCCGCGCCCATGGCCTCGATGGCCGCGCGATCGATCGCGCAGCTTTGGGCAAAATTCGCGAAATCATGAATGAAGGCCGTGTGAATCACGCCGTCCGACGCATCCGCCCCGCGCCGCAGGCCCTCAAGATCGGTCAGTTCACACCGCAGAACCTGCGCACCCGCATCCTGCAGGGCTCGCGCGCCTGCATCCGAACGCGCCATACCGACGACGTCATGTCTCGCGGCCAGCAGTTCGCTGACCACCGCCGATCCGACGAATCCCGTCGCCCCCGTTACCAGAATACGCATTGTCCGCACTCCCGATCCTTGCATGATGGGCGTGACAATCGGCGATATCTTCCGGACGATCCATGCGCTATCATCCGCATTAGCTTCGCAATCGTCCGGAACTCATGGATCCACTTTCCGACATTCTCGCGCTGCTGAAGCCTGAAAGCACAATCGTCGGCGGATTCAGCGCCGGCGGCGACTGGTCCGTGCTCTTTCCTGCGCCAAGCGGCATCAAATGCTACGCCATCCTTTCCGGCAGCGCCTGGCTTGTTGTGGACGGCGTGCCTGAGCCCGCGCGGCTTCATGCCGGAGACTGCTTTCTCCTGCCGCGCGGCCGCGACTTCACGCTCTGCAGCGACGTCTCGCTGACCCCCGTCGACTATCGAAGCTATCTTTCGCCCGCCGGGCAGACGGAGGAACGACACGGCCGCATGAACGCGATCAACGGCGGCGGCGATTTCGCATTGATCGGCGGCCATTTCCGCCTCACTGCGGCGCACGCCCGCACGCTTCTGGATATCCTGCCACCCATCGTGCATCTGCGTGATGACGCGGACCGTGCCGCCCTGCGCTGGTCACTCGACCGGATGCGTCAGGAGGTCACGGCCCCTCAGCCCGGCAGCGCGCTCGTCATCCAGCACCTTGCCGATATGATGCTAATCCAGGCCCTGCGGCTGCATCTGGCGCAGGATGCGCCGAACCGTACCGGCTGGCTGTTCGCGCTCGCCGACAGGCAGATCGGTGCGACGATTGCCGCCATGCATGAGATACCGGCCCGCAACTGGACCGTCGCCAGCCTTGCCGCAATTGCCAACATGTCCCGCACCACCTTCGCCCAGCGTTTCAGACAGACCGTCGGTACCACGCCCATGACCTATCTAACCAACTGGCGCATGCTGCTGGCCACCAGCCGGCTCCGAACCCTGCCGGTCGGGACAGTCGCGCTGTCGCTTGGCTACGAATCCGAAAGCGCCTTCAGCACGGCATTCAAACGGACAATGGGCTGCTCACCAAGACAGTACGGCCGTCCTGAAGCAGCGGCATAAAGGCCTCCGGATCGGATCTGCAAGCGCTCGTTCGCGGCGAAGCCGAAGCGACTTGCACCGACGAAGAACCTCGCGCTGCCGATATCCTGCAATGTGATCGGATCATGGCCTCCTGACAGACCGTTCCGACGATTGGGGAGACGCGAAAGAATTTTTGAAAACGATCTCGCTTGGCAGGAAGCAGCGCGACCGAAGGCTCCAGATGTGAAAGGAAATTACCTGACATCCAGAGTTCTTTCGCCATCAGATTGGAGATGTCTCAACCCCGGCAGAGGGTGTTTCGGATTCATCAGATTGTGCGCGCGCCGCCATTACGGTCTTCAGGTGTGCGGTATAGGCTTCGTAATGCTCGGGTGCCGCATGCTTGAAATGCGGATCGTCCATGTGGGGCACCCGTCCATGATGACCGAAATTCACCAGCCGCGCTTCCAGAAGATGAAGCTTTCCGAAAATGTCGCTCTGGATCGCGAGAACCGCGAGGGCAGATCCTGCAAACGGGCCCAGAAGATAGATCCAGAGATTGGTCCAGTTGCCCGCAAACAGTGCCGGACCCAGACTGCGAGCGAAATTGGCACTATTTCCGGAAAGCCACGCCGTCAGCGGGTTCATGAGAAAGAAGAAAATGCCGCCGATCCACGGCGTGATGGCCTTGAAGCGCGGATGCGCCGCAAGCCAGTACAATACGACAATCAGAAGCCCCGTCACGCCGATTTCCGACAAAAGCGCATACAGAACCGAAATATCCGTATCCGGAACCGTCGCCCCATAATGGACGGCGGCCGCCATCACACGCCAGGGCGCAAACAGCGCTCCGAGTCCATAGACGATGAGCGTGCCGGACAACGCACCAAGGACCTGGGCGATGGCATAGCCCGCCGCATCGATCCACACGATTTTCCTGGACAGCATGAAGGCCAGGGTCACGGACGGATTGAGATGCGCGCCGCTCACCTTGCCGAACGGGGTCATGGCGGCCGCCGTGCCCGCCAGGCCGAAACACAGTCCGCATAAAGCGGTCTGCAGAACAGGATGGAACGCGAGATGACTCGCCAGAAAGGTTCTCGGCGCCGTCAGCAGAATGACGCACGCCAGGCCAATGATCATGAGCACCGCTGTCGACACGGCCTCACAGGCATAGAGCCTCCAGTGAAACGGCCGGTCCGGATGAGGCTCGCCCGCGAGCGGCCGATCATGGAAGTGAATATGAAAATGCGGCCAGTGAATATGCGGTATTCGCACATGCGGAAGATGGAAGTGAGGAAGATGTGCATGAGGAAAATGAAAATGATGCCTGGCTTCAGGACTTCGTTTATCTTCCCCCGACGGTATCTTTCTCGCTTCCATGATTGTCTCTGCCCATGACCTTGCGCCCGCCATACGAAACTGGGAGCGGGCTTTCATGTCTTTTTATATAGGCCGATCCGGGCGGCAGAACGGTCACGTTTATTTTATTCCGCGTCCGGTCTGTCATCCAGCCATCGAAATGCGGCGGAGATCGGATGGCCAGGATCGTGAAGTGCCATGCATGCATCGCTGGGCGGCTTTACCGAAACCGTGCCAGAACCGGGCTATCGTTTGCGACAGGTCTGGAAGCAGGCTGTCTAAGCCCTGCGTCTCTAGCTTCGCTCTTCATCTCCTTTGATGGCAGCACGATCCTTCCGTTCACCTGACATACGAAGCGTGAGGATGCGTAAGCAGGGATGGCACGTGATACAGATCGAACAGACAAGCCTGCGCGGTTCAGACCGATAATCGGTCTCATGCATCATGGCAGGCGCTCGCCGGTCGCGAAGGCAGAGCACAACGAGAATTTCCGTAAAGCGGACAGCAGGATTCCGGATACAACAATAAAGCAAGGGGGGCGATCAGGGCTCGGCGAAATCTGCCGGTTTTTCATTGAGCATCCGGGAAACACTGTCGTGTGCGGATCCCTTCGTTCAGCAGGCAGTAGTATATCGCCGTATTTTCCCGGATCAGTCCGCCCGGCAGACCCGGAACGCGCATGTCTTTCCACTTCGCAGCGCTGATCGTGTCATCGAACATATCGATCGGTCCGAACGAAATACGGCAGAGAACCGGGCAGCCGCATCAAGGCCAGGGATGTGCAGATTATCGGCAATAAAGGCGGACATGGGTCAGCGATACGAAGTCTGCATCCGATGCTTCATGACCGGAAGATTGGCTCCCCCGATCCTTCCCCTGTCATATTGACCTGTCGCCGCCCGCCGATTTCTTCTCGGGACCAGAAGCAGGCCTGTGACGCGGCCGTATTACAATTGGGCGATTTTCTCACGCGCCCGCGCGGCATCCCGTCCCAATGCAATCAGCGCCGGCACCTGCCCCGGATCCCTCAGCAGCGAACCCAGCAACCGCCGTATGGACAACGCGCCGCCACCCTCGATCGCGACGGCCGCCGCGTGCGGCAGATCGCGCGTGCAGTCGTCGCAGATGACGCGCAAGGCGGCGAACGGCAGCCCTGCGCCGGCAACGAGGCCACTTTCCATATCCAGCGCCGCGCAATCACTCTCTTTGTAAAGACGCGCCTTTTCGACTGCCTCGGTCACCAGAACATCGCTGTGCAGAATGCCGTCATGAAGCACGCCCGGGCGGTCGGCGCCGAAACGGGCGGACAAGGCCGGGTCGGTCGGCAGACGTTCACCCGCGACCATCACGAAAGACGGCACCACGATCGTGCCGGGTCCGGCGCCCGGTTTCAGTCCCGCCGCGACGCCAAAAGAGAGCAGCCCGTCCACGCCTGCATGCAGGAGGGCACCAAGGGCCCGTTCGGCCCCTTCGCGCGTGGCGCCGCTGACGGCAATGGGCAGATCCGGCCAGCGCTTGCGAACGATCCTGGCTTCGGCCTTCAGGCCGACGAGAACACCTGTAGTCATGAAAGAAGGTTAGCGCAGGGGCATCACTCCCGCACCCCACCAAAGACCGAGCGGCTCTGGAAATCTCCAACCAGAAAGGGATCGGCCCCGTTCCGGCTGCGAGCCAGAACCCCGTCTCAGAACCCGTATTCCACGGCGCCGCTGTTGCTCGTCTGCAGGTTGCGGAACCGCGACAGTGCCATCAGCGGGAAGAACTGCCGATACCCGTGGTATTTCAGATAGAACACCTTCGGGAAACCGACTGCGTTATACGGCTGCTCGTCCCACTCACCGTCGTCCTTCTGCCGCGACAGCAGGAACGCGATCCCGCGTTTCACGGCCTCGCTGTCCCGCTGGCCGACCGCCATGAGTCCCAGCACCGCCCATGCGGTCTGCGACGGCAGGCTTTCGTCATAGACGCCCGGCGGCGCGCCCTCAAAGGTGGCGCAATCCTCACCCCAGCCGCCATCCGCTCGCTGCACCGATTCCAGCCACGCCACCGCGCGCCGGACCATCGGATCGTCATGCGGAACACCGGCGGCGTTCAGTGCGCACAGCACCGACCACGTGCCGTAGATGTAGTTCGTGCCCCAGCGCCCGAACCAGCACCCCTCGACCTCCTGCTCGGCCCGGAGATAGGCGAGTCCGCGCTCAATCACCGGACGATCTTCAGGATGTCCGAGCTGTGCGAGGAAGGAGACGCAACGCGCGGACACGTCCGCCGTCGGCGGGTCCAGCAGCGCACCATGATCGGCGAACGGAATGTGGTTGAGCAGATCGAGATCGTTGTCGATGTCGAACGCGCCCCAGCCGCCGTTGGTGCTCTGCATCCCGATGATCCAGATCCGCGCCCGCTCGATGGCCTCCGCGTTCTTCGGATCGCTCTGCCGATGCAGCAGCATGCCGACCACGGCCGTATCGTCCACGTCCGGATAGTAGTCGTTCTCGTACTGGAACGCCCAGCCGCCCGGCGGAAGATCCGGCCGGTTCACCGCCCAGTCGCCCTTCACGTCGAGGATCTGGCGGTCCCGCAACCATTCCGACGCGCCCTGCAGCCGCTCGCGCACGTCGTCCGGCGCGCTCGCATGGGAGCCCGAGCCGGCCTCCATCATGGCAAGTCCGGCAAGGCCCGTATCCCAGACCGGGGACACGCAGGGCTGGCAATAGGTCTCCGGCCCGTCTTCACCCACGTTCTCGACCAGCAGGTCCCGCACGCCGCGCCACGCCTGCTCGGCGCGCGGGTCCGAGTCCGGCACGCCGAGCGCGCGATACATCATCACGACGTTCGCCATGGCGGGATAGATCGCACCCAGGCCACCCTCGCTCAGGCGCGGCTCGATGAAATCCACGGCAGCCTTGATGGCGCGATCGCGCAATGCCTGCGGGAACCGCGCCTCGACGGGCCGCAGCACCTGATCGAGATGCTTGAACACCCGTCCCCAGACGGAGCGATACGGCCCCTTGATCCAGTCCTGCACCTCGGTCGGCGGCTTGACGAACAGTTCCTGCACGTGGACGCCGCGCGGATTGATGGCGCATGGCGCCAGCGCCCGCAGCACCAGAAGCGGCGTCATGACCGTACGCGACCAGTACGACATGTTCCACATCGAGAAGAACGCCGACCGCGGCAGGAGCACGATCTCCACCGGCATCGCGGGCGTCGCGGCCCACGGCACTTCGCCGAACAGCGCGAGCTGGAAACGCGTGAACACGTTGGAGCGCGCAGCCCCGCCATGATCCAGAATGGCCTCGCGCGCGCGGACCATGTGCGGCGCATCGACATCGTCGCCGATGCATTTCAGCGCGAAATAAGCCTTCACCGATGCAGAGAGATCGAACTTGCCGCCGTGATACAGCGGCCAGCCGCCATGCACGCCCTGAATCCGGCGCAGATACACGCCGATGCGGGCCTCGAGCGCGTCGTCGATGCGGTCCAGATAGTGCTCGAGCAGGACATATTCGGCCGGGATCGTCGCATCGGCCTCGAGCTCGAACACCCAGTGGCCGTCGTCACGCTGCCGCTCCGACAGGGCCGCCCGCGCCCGGTCCACACCTGCCGCGACCGTCTCGAGATTCACCGACGCATCCGCAGATGTGGCGGTTTTCCGCCCTTTGCGCCCCGCCTTCGACGGCGCGGGCCGATCCAGCACGTCCGAATAAATCAGCATGGCTCGTCCATTCTCAGCCGGCGGCGCAACGCCGCCTCAAAAAAATACAAAACCTTCATGGAACCGTTTACAGGATGGCGCGCGCCGCCTCCACCCCGGAGCCGATTGCTCCTTCGAGGGTCGCCGGCAGACCGGTCGCGGTCCAGTCTCCCGCCAGCACCAGATTGCCGAACGGCGTCCGCAGGGCCGGCCGTCGCCGCTCCTGCGCAGGCGTTGCGGCAAACGTCGCGCGCTTCTCCACCACGACACGCATCGCAGGCGCAGTCTCGGGCAGCCCGCCCGCAACCGTCGGCCCGACGGCCCGGCGCACCTCGCCCCAGATGCTGTGGCCCAGCGTATCCATGTCCCGGTCGAGATACCGGTTCGCCGCGCTGACCGTCACCGACAGCACGTCTCCCTTCACGAACACCCATTCGGCGATCCCGCCGACAAGCCCGACCAGCCGCGTCTGTGCCAGCACACCGCGCACATCGACGGGGGCCGGCAGACGGTAATGCACGTTCAGGATGCTCTCGAACGCGTCCGGCACGGTGAAGTCCGCCCAGTGCGACGCCAGCAGGCTCTCCGCCACACCCGGCGGCACGGCCAGAATCACCCGGTCCTCCGGCCCGATCGCCACCCGTTCGTCGCCCAGCAGCAGCGCCTGCACGCTGCCATGCTCCACCTCGAGCCCGCTCACCCGCGTCCGCGTGCGCACGTCCGCCCGCATCAGCGACAGATGCGCGAGCGCCGGATCGACCAGCGATTCCGACAGCCCGATAGCCGGAAACCACGGCCGGCACGCCATGCCGCCCTGCATCAGCGACCGGCGCACGACATTGCCGAGCAGCCGCGCGCTGCCCTCGGCGCAGGTCGTGTTGAGAACGGAGACGGCAAACGGCTCCAGCAGACGGCGCGCGAGCTGCCCCGGGCGCAGGCAGTCCGCCACGACCGCATCATCTCCGGCCTGCAACAGCGCAAACAGCGCGCCCAGCTCCGACAGGCGCATGCCGGGCACGCGCGCGCCACCCGGCAGGGCCCAGAACGGCACCCGTCCGCGAGACAGACGCAGCGTCCACGCCAGATCCGCTTCCAGATCGAAATAGGGAAAGATCGGCGACCCCGGACCCGTCAGCGTCTTTTCGGCACCGATCAGGCCGAGATAGCGGAATACGCCCTCATTGGCCGACAGGAGCAGATGGTTGCCGTTGTCGATCCGGCAGCCGAGCTTGCGATCGAAATAGGACCGTGCCCGGCCGCCACAGGCGATTCCGGCCTCATACACGACGACCGAGGCCGTCCCGGCCAGCTCGACCGCCGCCGACAAGCCCGCCATGCCGCCACCGACGATATGGACGACACCCATCAGAACCAGGCCCCCATCAGAACCATGCCCCGAGTGCCGCCACGACCCGGCGCGGCTTCACGCCACGCAACGGAAGATCCGTGTTGCGCCAGCCCCGGCGCTCCAGCGCATCCAGCACGACGCGATAGGACGCAGCCATCATCCGCGAAGGCCGCATCGCAACCCGATCGCATGACGCCATCGCAGCCGTCGCATCGCGAAACCGGTCCCGCGCCCGCGCCGCCAGAACCCGGCAGGCCGGATCGAGCCCATGCGCATAGAGCGCGCCTTCGGGATCGAGCGGCACATCATGCCGCTCCAGCAGTTCGCGCGGCAGGTACAACCGGCCTCGCGCCGCATCCTCCGACAGGTCGCGCAGGATGTTCGTCAGCTGCAATGCCCGGCCCAGATGGTGTGCGACCCGATCACCCGCATCCGACATTTCGCCGAAGGCCCGTACCGACAGGCGCCCGACGGCGGACGCCACCCGGTCGCAATACAGATCGAGCGTTGCCTCGTCGGGCGCCACGATCGGACCGGCGGCATCCATCGCCATGCCGTCGATGACCGCATCGAAATCGGCGAGCCGCAGGTCGTAGCGCGCGATCGCCGCCGAGAGGACCCGGTCCAGCGCATCGTGCGTCTCGCCGCGTGCCGCCGCCCGCACCCGCTCGTGCCAGGCATCGAGGACCGCCGCCTGATCCTCGACCTTCACGTCGCCATCGGCGATGTCGTCCACTTCACGACAGAAGGCATAGATCGCAAACATGGCGAACCGTCGATCTGCCGGCAGAACCCGCATGCCACGCGCAAACGACGTGCCGGCGCCGGTTACGATGGCTTCGACCGCCGCCAGATCCGCAGCCGCACAGCCCAGCGGCACATTTTCATCCCGATTTTTTCGCAAAACGCGCGTCACCCCGTGCCACCAAATCCGACGAAAGGACGTTGTTTAGGAGCAAATGCGCAAACCGGCAAAACCTGCCGTTCGATCATCAGGGACACAGAACAGGGAGACCGATCCGATGCACCAGAGCCCCTCAGATCATCGGGATCGGTTGCCGATCGGAACCCTGGTCGGCGCAGCGCTCGCGACGCTTGCCATTACCGCTGCAGCCGACGCCCAGACAGTCCAGTCCGGCCACAAGGACACGCTGATCGAGGCGACGAAATCGTGGAACGGCAAGCCTTATACCGGGTATCCGAAAGGACAGCCCGAACTCACCCAGATCAGGCTGACAATCGAACCGCACAGCGCCCTGCCGTGGCACACCCATCCCTATCCGAATGTCGGCTATGTGCTCAAAGGCGCACTGACCATTCACGACAAGGCGTCCGGCAAGACCGAAACCTTCCATGAAGGCCAGTCCTTCGCGGAATCGGTGGATGACGCCCATCGCGGAGAGGCCGGCAATCAGGAAACGGTCGTACTGCTGACCTATGCAGGAACGCCGGGCACACCGCCGACCATTCCGCTGCCCGGTCAGAAACCCGAATACTGAGGACATCGTATCAATACGGGATCAGGTAACCACGATGTCTGGTGCAGACTGTTCCCGGAGAGGACGCACCATGCACCAGATGGCCGGAACTCCTGCGGTTCGCGTTTAGCCGCAGCGTGCCGCTGACCCCGTCCATCGCCTTCGTGAAATGGATCATTCTCGTCAGGCAGTTACTGGCGCAGTTGCTGCCCGCCCCCGAGTCTCGACGCGATCCCGTCACGGGGCTGATATTCGAGATGGGCTTATACTGGCGGCAACAGCGGCGACCTTTTTCGCCAGCCGCCTGATCACCCTGCCGGTTTTCTTCGGAGCACTTCTGAGCAGCTGTGGCCGCCATACCCGGCTGGCGTGGATATTCCACCGGCCGAGTGCGGACATCGCATCCTGCTCCATCTGTCGACCGGCCTGACAGCGGCAGCCCTTTTCACCGAGGCCGGCTCTCGCAGGCTCATCGCGATCCGGTCGCGGACCGGATCGCGATGAGCCCGAAACCGCCTAGGCCATCACCTTGTCGAGGGCAGTGCAGAACGCCTGCATGTTCGCCATGGACCCGATGGTGATGCGTGACCGGTTCGGCCAGATCTCCCAGGACCGGCCGATCTCGACCTTCTGCGCCGCGAACGCCGCCTTCACTTCCGCGGCAGGCTTGGACCACTGAACCATGATCATGTTGGCCTGGCTCGGAATGAACGGAATGCCCCGCTTCTTCAGATGCGCGCAGGTGAAGTCACGCGCCGCGATCATCTCGTTCCGCCGCTGGACGATCGCATCCGCCATCAGCAGGCTGTGCGCACCGATGGCCTCCGACGTGACCGGCAGCATGTAGGACAGGTAGTTGCCATCATAGCGGAGCATCTTCGACAGAATGTCCGGACGCGCGAAGCACAGGCCGAGACGAAGCCCCGCCATGCCGAACAGCTTGGAGAAGGTACGCAGGACGATCACGTCCTTGCCCGCCTTCACCATCGGAATCGCACTCGGCGTGCCCGCGAAATGCAGATACGCCTCGTCCACCACAACGATGGAGCCTTTCGGCTTGTTATCCACCAGCCATTCGATGTCCTCGACCGGCGTGATCGTACCGGTCGGGTTGTTGGGCGAGCACACGTAATAGACACCGGCATGCGGATCGGCGGCCAGCATGCCGCGCACGTCCGTCGCCTGATCCCGCGCGCGCAGCGGCACCCGCGTCAGCTTCACGTTGAGCCACTTCGCGACCATCCAGGCCGCCTCGTAGGTCGGATTGGCGGTGACGACACCGCGCCCCGGACCCGCGAACGAGACGATGCTCCGGCACAGCGGATCGGACGAACCGGCCCAGGGCTGGATATGATCGACGGGCACGCCCTCGACCTGCGATGCGTTGAACAGAAGCGTCTGCCGCAGGTCGCTCGGCTCGTAGCGATTGCCCTGCGGAATGACCGCGATACCCGCCTGTGCGGCGTCCGGGAACGGCCCGGTCCAGCACTCGTTCGACCCGATCCGCACCATGTCGGGATGGCCGACGAAAGCTGCCTTGGGCCCGGCGGATGGCGCGGCGCGCGCCAGCAGGGGGGCGGCCGCGGCACCCATGCCCAGCAGCGTCGAAATGCGCCCGAAATGACGACGCGAATATCCGCGCGCCAGAAGATCGGAACGCGCGTCACCCGACAGGGTACAACACGCCTCGTCCGACAAAATGTCGCTCATCGCCCGCTGGCCTCTCACAAAAAACATGCCTGATACGAAACGACAGTAGGGAGCGCCCGGAGCACCTGTCAATTTGACTTTGCGCAGGTGCGCGAACGCACGTCCGCACACAGGATCGTCATCGCGAACACCGGTCCGTAAACCCCTTTGTGAACACGCGACTTCCCGGGACTTGGATATGACAGGACCGGTCAACGGACGTCCGGCCCGGCATGATCCGCCCGGCCCAACGGACACACGCATCGCGCGCCATCTTGGCGCTCGGCTGCCTCTTTCAGGACCAGAACGCACACCATGCCTGTGACCAATCCACTGCGCCGGACCGCGCCGGTCCGGCTCCGACGATGCGATCGTTTCTCGATCACATCCGGCCCCGTCATGATCCCAGACCTGGAAGAGCGCGCAATCCCATGACAGCACAGACTTTCGACAGCACTCTGGTGTCCGGATCCCGCGCATCGGCTGCTGCGGATACCGCCCATCAGGCGGTGGAAATCACGCCCGCGGACCTGCGGCGCGCGGCATGGACCTGTTCGCTCGGCTCGGCGCTCGAATATTACGACTTCGCGCTCTACAGCCTGGCATCGGCCCTCGTGTTCGGCCCGCTGTTCTTTCCCAGCAAATCGCCGGGCCTGGCCCTGATCGCGAGCTTCGCGACCTATTCGATCGGCTTTGCCGTTCGACCGGTCGGGGGTATCTTCTTCGGCGCACTGGGCGACAAATACGGCCGCAAGCGCGTCCTTCTGCTGACCGTGACCCTGATGGGCATCGCCTCGACGGCCATCGGCCTGCTTCCGACCTATCAGCAGGTCGGGATCTGGGCACCGCTCGCCCTCATCGGCATGCGCGTGCTTCAGGGCCTCGGCGCCGGGGCCGAACAGGCCGGGGCCGCCGTCATGATGACGGAATACGCACCACCCGGAAAACGCGGCTTCTACGCCGCCATGCCGTTCCTCGGCATCCAGATCGGCACGATCATCGCAGCCCTCGTCTACTGCGCGCTGCTCTTCGGTGGCCGCGACGTCGTCGTGTCCTGGGTCTGGCGCGTGCCGTTCCTGCTGTCGGCCATCATCCTTGCGGTCGCCCTCTACATGCGCCTGACGCTGAAGGAATCCCCGGCCTTCGCCGTCATGGAAGAGGAACGTGCCCATGAGGAACGGCCCGGCCTGTTCGGCCTGCTGCGTCAGAGCTGGAAGACGATCATCATCGGCATCGGCCTGCGCGCCGGCGAGAATGGCGGCTCGTCGCTCTATCAGGTGCTCGCAATCTCCTACATCGTGCACACCATGGGCCTGCCCGCCTTCTCCGGGACCATCGCGCTGATCTCGGCAGCTCTCGTGGGTGGCATCACCGTTCCGGTCGCCGGACGTATGTCCGACCGATTCGGCCGCGTGAAGACCTATCGGGCCTTCGCGATCCTGGAACTGGTTTCGGCCCTGCCGGTCTGGTGGGCGTTCTCCCAAGGGAATACGACGCTCGCCGCTATCGGCCTGTCGGTCGGCCTGGGGATTTCGGCATGGGGCATGTTCGGCAGTCAGGCCGCGTTCCTGCCGGAGATGTTCGGCGCCCGCCACCGCTATATCGGCGTGTCCCTGACACGAGAGGTTTCAGCCGTGGTCGCAGGCGGAATCACGCCGCTGGTCGGCTCCTTCATCATCGCCATGGTGATTCGCGAGTGGCCGAGCCATGCCGGGTCCCACCCGGGCAGCCTCGCCTGGATCCCGCTTGCCTTCTATGTGATGGCGCTGGCGCTGACGACCATCATCGCGACATTCTTCATTCCCGAATGCCGCAACCGCGATCTGCTCGACACCCGCGACCTCATCCAGTAACGAACTGAATAATCACACAAAGATCGCGCCGTCCGTCACCGGGCGGCGCGATCTTTGCTTGTACGTCATAACGACCATGACAAAAGTGCGGCTATTCCGGCACTCGGTGACACGATATGGTCGAGAAATGGAATTATATAATGCGGCTATTATATTGCCCAAGTAATTAATAGCTCTTATTTGTATAAAATAAATTTCGAAATCACCGATTTGTTAACCCCCAACTCAAAATAAAATATTACAAACCTGATATCGACCGCCATTGGCCGTTGTCCTATGTGCAAGGTACTTCATATCATGGTTTTGCGTCCGCCGACCCTGTCCGATACTTCCCGGATGCGCCCCGGCGCTCTCCTGTCCTTCTCCGCCCTTCGGAAAACACGCCAGGCACTTCTGCTGACCGCCGCACTCGTCGGCATCGCAGGTGCCGACACACGTGCGCAAGCGCAGGGAGCCGACCCGCAGCAGGTCCTCGAGAATGCCGACAGCCACCCGGGTGACTGGCTCACCTATGGCCGGACCTTCTCGGAACAGCGCTTCAGCCCGCTCGACCAGATCAACGCGAACAATGCCGGCCAGCTGAAGCTGGCCTGGCATTACGACCTCGACACGAACCGGGGCCAGGAAGGAACGCCGCTCATCGTCAACGGCGTGATGTATGCCACGACCAACTGGAGCAAGCTCAAGGCGCTCGACGCGGCGACCGGCAAGCTGCTCTGGGCCTACGATCCCCGCGTGCCGGGCAACATCGCCGACCGCGGCTGCTGCGATACGGTCAACCGTGGCGCCGCCTATTATGATGGCAAGATCTACTGGGGCACGTTCGACGGCCGCCTTCTCGCGGTCGATGCCAAGACCGGCAAGCTCGTCTGGAGCGTTAACACCATCCCGGCCGACGCAACGCTCGGCCATCAGCGCTCCTACACGGTCGACGGCGCCCCGCGCATCGCCAAGGGCCGCGTGATCATCGGCAATGGCGGCGCGGAATTCGGCGCCCGCGGCTTCGTCTCAGCCTTCGACGCCGAGACCGGCAAGCTCGACTGGCGCTTCTTCACGGTCCCGAACCCCGAGAACAAGCCGGACGGCGCACCGTCGGACAAGATCCTGATGTCCGCCGCCTATCCGACCTGGAGCCCCACCGGTGCCTGGACGCGCCAAGGCGGCGGCGGCACGGTCTGGGACTCGATCGTCTATGACCCCGTGACCGACCTCATCTATCTCGGCGTCGGCAACGGCTCGCCCTGGAACTACAAGTTCCGCTCGGACGGCAAGGGCGACAACCTCTTCCTCGGCAGCATCGTGGCGATCCGTCCGGAGACAGGCGAATACGTCTGGCACTTCCAGGAAACGCCGATGGACCAGTGGGACTACACCTCGGTCCAGCAGATCATGACGCTCGACATGCCGATCAACGGCGAGATGCGCCACGTCATCGTCCATGCGCCGAAGAACGGATTCTTCTACATCATCGATGCGAAGACCGGTCAGTTCATCTCGGGCAAGAACTATACCTACGTGAACTGGGCCACGGGTCTCGATCCCAAGACCGGCCGCCCGAACTACGTGCCTGACGCGTTGTGGACCCTGACCGGCAAGCCCTGGTACGGAATCCCCGGCGATCTCGGCGGTCACAACTTCGCCGCCATGTCCTACGATCCGCAGACCAAGCTGGTCTACATTCCGCAGCAGCAGGTGCCGTTCCTCTACAAGCCGCAGGTCGGCGGCTTCAAGCCGCACCACGACAGCTGGAACCTCGGCCTCGACATGGCCAAGATCGGCCTGATCAACGACGGCAAGCCTGAAAACACCAACATCAACAAGAAATTCTACGAGGATCTCAAGGGCTCGATCGTCGCCTGGGATCCGCAGAAGCAGGAAGCGGCCTTCACGATCCCGCACAAGGGCCCGTGGAACGGCGGCATCCTGACCACGGCCGGTGGCGTGATCTTCCAGGGCCTCGCCGACGGCACGTTCCATGCCTACAACGCATCGACCGGCCAGGACCTCTACAGCTTCCCAGCCCAAAGCGCGATCATCGCGCCGCCCGTGTCCTATACGGCCAACGGCCACCAGTATGTCGCGGTCGAAGTCGGCTGGGGCGGTATCTATCCGTTCTTCCTTGGTGGCGCCGCACGGACGTCCGGCTGGACCGTCAACCACTCGCGGATCATCGCCTTCTCGCTTGACGGCCACGACACGCTGCCGCCGCAGAACGACAAGGGCTATCTGCCGGTCAAGCCGCCTGCCCAGTATGACGCAAGCAAGACGGAAGACGGCTACTTCCAGTTCCAGACCTACTGCGCAGCCTGCCACGGCGATAACGGCGAATCCGGCGGCGTGCTGCCCGATCTGCGCTGGTCGGGTGCGATCCGCAGTCAGGCGGGCTTCTATAACGTCGTCGGTCGCGGCGCGCTGACGGCCTATGGCATGGATCGCTTCGACACCTCGATGAACCCGGCCCAGATCGAAGAGATCCGCCAGTTCCTCATCAAGCGCGCCAACGACACCTACCAGTCAGAAGTGAACGCACGGCACAACGACAGCCAGATCCCGACCAACACGGTGGCGCCGCCCGAAGCGCCTGAGGTCTCTCACTAATCGGCTGGCATCGAGGAAACGTTGCGATGAAAACCTTCTCACTCGCGCTGGCCGCAACGCTCGCGCTTGCTACCGCCCCCGTCGCGCTGGCCGAAGGGCTGGACGACCCGGACCTTGTCAAACAGGGCGCCTATGTCGCCCGCACGGGCGACTGCGTCGCCTGTCACACGTCCCTTCATGGTCGCGCATTCGCGGGCGGCCTGAAGATCTCGACACCGGTCGGCACGATCTACTCCACCAACATCACGCCTGATCCCCAGACCGGTATCGGCACCTACTCGCTCGAGGACTTCACCCGCGCCATCCGCGCGGGCATCCGCAAGGACGGCGCGACGCTCTATCCGGCGATGCCCTACCCGTCCTTCGCTCATATGTCGGACAGCGATATCCGCGCGCTCTATGCCTACTTCATGCATGGCGTGGCCCCGGTGAACCAGCCGGATCACCCCGTCGACATCTCCTGGCCGATGTCCATGCGCTGGCCGCTGGCCGTCTGGCGCATGGTGTATGCACCGAAGCCCGGCCCCTTCGTGCCGACCCCTGGTGAGGATGCTGTCGCGGCGCGCGGCGAATACCTCGTCACGGCACCCGGTCATTGCGGCGCCTGTCATACGCCGCGCGGCATGGGCATGCAGGAGAAATCCCTTGCCGCCACCGACGCGTCCTATCTCTCGGGCGGCGCACCGATCGACAACTGGGTCGCGCCCAGCCTGCGCAACGATCCCGTGCAGGGCCTCGGCACGTGGTCCGAAGACGACATCGCCCTGTTCCTCAAGACCGGCCGTACCGACCACGCGGCTGTCTTCGGCGGCATGGGCGACGTGGTCGCCTGGAGCACGCAGCATCTGACCGACGAAGATCTGCACGCCATCGCCCACTACCTGAAGACGGCGCCGGGCGTGCCGGCCTCGGGCCATTATACCTATGACCCGTCGACAGCGCAGACACTGGCCTCGACCGCCCCGTCGAACTCGAGCGGTGCGGGCATCTACGTCGCCCAGTGCGCGATCTGCCATCAGAACGACGGCAGCGGCGTCGCCCGCATGTTCCCGCCGCTTGCCGGCAACCCCGTGCTGCAGACCCAGAACCCGGCCTCGATCGTCAACGTCGTGGTCCATGGCGGCGTCCTGCCGCCGACGAACTGGGCGCCCTCGGCCGTCGCCATGCCGGGTTACCAGCATGCCCTGACGCCCGAGCAGGTCGCCATGGTCGTCGACTATGTCCGCCATGCCTGGGGCAACTCGGCAGCCGGCACGGTCAGCACGGGCGATATTCGTCGCTTCGCCAGCGTCACTCCGTCCGAATCGACGGCGGGCTGGAACACGGCCAGCAACGGCTGGGGCTTCCTCCACCCGCAGCCCTACGGCGAAGGCTGGACGTTCTCTCCGGAGACACACACCGGCGCCGACGAGGCCCAGTAACGGTCAACGCTTCGTAACGGCCGACAGGAAAGAGGCTGGCAGGACACCCTGCCAGCCTCTTCTTTTCGGGGGCCTCTCCGAACGGCACCAGCCGCCTCGCCTTCCGGCAACATTCTCTCGATACCGTTCCGTGCTGCGGGTTCCCCGGCAGAAACGCTATGGCCGCCTCCCCGGCATTGCTCCGTGCAAGATACGCGATCCGGGCGCCCTGAAGCGTCCTGCTTCCTTCGGCCTTTGCCGGCCTGAGTATCGCGGCCGTTATTCGACCACGGCCCCGGCGCCCACAGCCGGCATATCCGCCTTCCGTGCGCGCGGCGCCGTCAGCCGGAACAGCGGACCCGTCAGCGTCGTCGAAATGACGGCCAGCACCATCAGCGATGCGAATGCGAAGTCCGACAGCATGCCCTTGCCGTGCAGGATCGTCGCGGCGACGATTTCCATCAGACCCTTGCATTGCAGCAGTGACCCGAGGCCCAGCGCTTGCCGCCGCGACAATCCGGATGCCGGCGGGAACGCGTAGACCGAGCCGATCTTGGTCACGATGGAGATCACGACGAGCGCCAGCGACGCCACGACCGACGGCCAAGTCAACGCATCGCCGTCGATCCGCAGCCCGCTATGGCCGAAGAACATCGGGGCGAGCCAGATGAGCGAGAACGTGCCGACACGCTCCACCGGCAGGCGTCGCACCCAGGACGGCGGCATGATGGCACCCGCGAAATACGCGCCGATCAGTTCGTGCAGCCCAAGCTCGTGGCTCGCCCAGGATCCCGCGATCAGATACACCGGGACGCAGGCCCAGATGACCCACAGGCGCGCATGACGGAAGTGTCGTGCCGCCCAGCTGCCGGCCATTGCGAGCCCGACCAGCAGGAGGATCGCAAGCCCTTCCAGTCCGGTCCAGCCATGCAGCGCCGCCGCTCCCTTGGCCGCGAACTGTAGCAGGGCCAGCCCGATCCACAGCGCGGCATCGTCCACGACAGCCAGCTTGAGGGCGAGCTGCCCGAGGGGACGCTGGCCTGGTTCCAGCTCCCGCACGAGGCCGATCAGCACGGGCAGCGCGCTGACGGCGATGCACAGTCCGATCGAGGCCGCGGCGATCCCGGGCGACGCATGCGCCGGCGCCCAGCCATGCAACGGCAGGAAGAACGTATAGACAAGCACCGAACCGATCAGGAACGGGCCACCCAGCGCGACCGCGGCACCGGCCAGCAGGCGCCCGAGCGACGGCTGCGGCACGGACTGCACGGTACGATCTTCGCCCGGATGCTGCCACATCTCCAGACCGGCCGTGAAAGCCAGCACCAGAACCGCGGCCCAGCCGATATCGTCTCCCCAGACGGACGGTATATGGATCGCCTGCACGGGCGCATGAAGGACCGCAAGAGTAATCCCTACAAGTATAGGAAGAACCGCAATCGGTATTGCACGTCTTGCAAGTCGCCACACTCCCCATGGAAGGAGCACGAACACTGCCGCATCAGCTAGAAGCGCTGCAATATTGGTCATCGTTTTCTCCCTTTTGCGCCATGTCGGAAAAGGGTATCGGAAAGATCAGTCAAGAAGCAAATATGACATGGTGTTTCCGGATTTATAGGGCCGTTCGATCCGGACTATACGATGCAGGATTGAAGGCTGCATGTCGTTCGCGGTGCAAGGGCCATGACATCACAAGCAGTCGTACGGCCCGGCGACGCACGGTCGTTACCGGACGCCGGACGCCAATGCGCGAACAGGCGGCTGTCGAGCCTTACCCGATGGCGTGCCCGATGACACCCCAAGCTCCGACAAGCTGCTTGCGTCGGAGCCTAGACGAGTTGGAGCGGCATCCGGAACGTGAAGCACGTGGCGTCCGCCGTGGAGGCCACGGCGAGCGTCCCTCCATGCGCCTGCGCAATCTCGGCCGCAATGTACAACCCGAGGCCAAGGCCCTGCTGGCTGGCCCGTACCTGCGCGCGGAAGAAGGGCTGGAACAGGCTGCCCATCGCTTCGTCCGGAATCGCCATGCCCTCGTTCGTCACCGACAGCTCGAAGACGGCCTCGTGAATCCGGGCCATGACGTGAACCGGGCGATGAGGCGTGCCGTGGGTTACGGCATTGACCAGAAGATTGGAGAACATCTGCCCGATCCGGGCGGCATCGCACGGCACGACGGACGGCAGGTCGATCGCACAGTCGATCGGATGATCGGGATTCGTGGCCCGAACCTCCGACACGACCTGCTGCAGCAGTGCCTCCAGTGCCACATCGGGATTGATCTCGAGCGACAGGCCTCCGCCGAGGCGGCCGCGCGTGAAATCCATGATGTTGTCGATGAGGCCCGCCATGCGCTGGACACTGCGCTCCATCTGCATGAGGACCATGTCCCCTCGCTCGGGATTGCGGCGCAGAAGGCGCGTCCCGGCCTGGATCGATGCCAGCGGATTGCGCAGGTCATGTCCGAGAACCGCGATGAACTGCTCGCGCAGCTTGGCATCCTCACGCTCCGTCCGCAGCGCGGCCTGCGTCGCCTTGAGGGTCTCGTTCGAGCTGAGATGAAGACCGATCAGCTCGGCGAACAGCGTGAACGCGCCCCTGATTTCAGGTGTGTCCAGCTTGCGCGGCTTGGGATCGATCGCGCAGAGCGTGCCGAAAAAACTGCCATCCGACAGGTAAATCGGCATCGAGATGTAGCTCTGGAATTGATACATCTGCGGCGTTGCATGACCGCAGTAGATTTCGTCTTTTTCGACATGATCGATGATCACGGGGGTCCGATGCTGGCGGACCTCGTGGCAGATCGTCGTCTCGACATCGAGTTCATCGCCGGACTGCACCCCGAAGCCGATCGTGTCCTTCGTGCTGCACGCGATCCAGCGGTCTCCGGCGACCCGGGCAACCGCCACGAATCCCATGCCGGTCATATGGCTGACGACATCAAGGATAGAGACGACAGCCGGGATCCGGCCGATCGCCTCGATATCGATCCCAAGCTCGTGCACGCGTCAGCAACCTCTATCGTCAGCCCCGTACCGACGTCGGCGCTGTTCTAGCCACAAATGCCTAAAAAAGCATCCGCGGCCCTACAATGGCATGCACGGGCGCGAAAACAATGCACCGATATCATTACCATGCGTTTACATCACGCAACCCGGGTCTATGCCGGTAGTGCCTTACCTGTTCGTTCGGGTTTGACAACTGTTTCAGATTCTACCGTGAGACGCGCCTCATCACCTTCCGACGAGGCGGCGCGCGCCGGGCACTCACATCACGACGTGGAGCTTCAGATCCATCGCATCCACGTCATGCTTGTTGCGCTGCAGATTGGGCTGCATGATGTGCTGGAAATCCGGCTGGAACGCGAAGCCGTTCATGACGTGGAAATTTGTAGGTGGCTTCGAACACCTGAACCCATGATTGCGGTGCCGTGGCCGAGTTCGGCAGACTCTTGCGGCCCAGGCCGTATTCGAGATCCTGCAGGGCAATCAGTTCGGGACTTGCCTCAGTGCGCGTGAACATTACGCCGACCGTATCGAGCGGCCGCGCACGGATCACCCCGCGACCGACCAGACCGGCATAGAACTCGTAGCGGTACCCCGATGTCTGCGGTGTGTTACGGACGAATCCCGCCATCGCATAGAGCCCGTTAAGCGGGCCATGCCCATTGCGGATAAGCATCTGATCACCCTCGATCCAGAGCTGCGTCTTGCCCTGGTCCATGCGCGCCGGTTTTTTGGTCAGATAGGCGATGCCGCCCCCGTTATCGCGCAGCCAGTCGGCGTAAGGCGAGCTGTCGTATCCGACGCCAAGCTTGTAATGCCCGACCAGATGGTTGGGACCGAACGACGGGATGATTCCGACTTCGGCCGGTACGTAAAAACCCGTATAGAGATTAGTGGAAAAATTGAAGCCCGTCCGGTCATACTGGTTGGTGTTGAGATCCGGGTTCGCCCCATAGACACCGACCTGCGCATAGAACCCGTCAGCCGGCCATGTCCGGACGCGACCGCCCCAGACCGAACCCGGATAGGTTGCAAAGCCCGCAGCTCCGCGTGTGAGTGCCTTCGGATTGCCGCAGATCGATTTCGTCATGAAAGTGCAATAAAGCGGCGATGCCGAGAAATCGATGTTGACCGGCATCTTGCCCGCGGCGATCTGAACGCGGCCGCCTGCCAAATCCTGCGTGCCATAGACGTACACGAGATGCACGCCGACATTGCCGCCGCCGCCATAGATTTCCTGGATTCCGGCCAGCGACTTGTCGCCGTAATCGGCGCTCAGATTATGGCCTGCGCGATTGACGACGACAGCATGCGTGCGAAAGCCCTGCCAGCCGATCAGCTTCCCCCAGTCGATATCCAGTTCAGCGCCGACCTGATGGGCGTAGCCGGCATCGCTACCGTGGCCGCCATCCAGCAGGATTGCGCTTTCGCTGGTATAATCGATGACAACGCCAACCCCATGGCTGTTCAGCCACGGCAGGATGCCGTCCCATGTGCCGAGCACATGTTCCACCTTCGGCGTGAAGGGCGTGTTTTCGTAGGCGGTCGGCGTGTCGAGCGCGAACGATGGGCCGGTAATGGACACAGGCCCGCGTACCTGCGCTTCGGCCCTGGAAGCACAGATAACGACCGCGCCGAATGCGAGCGCGCAGGCCATCGGCAGGCGCACACGAAGCGCCTGCGTAACGATACTATTTCGTGATGACATAACGAGACCGATCCCGAACGGGGAATTCCTCTCAGCCCGCAGAGTCTGGCCGGACAACCGGCCAAGCCGACCTGTTCAGGCGAGGAACGCCGAAACTTCCGAAAAGCCCGGAAAGCGCACAGTGATGTTCGACTTGCTTCCGACGAATGTCGTTCCGGTTGTCGACCCGGAAATCACGACCGCACCGGCCGCGATGCCATATCCTCGCCTTGACGCCTCGTTCGCGAGCCAGACCAGAAGCCGCCGCGTATCCCCCGCGGAATTTCCGCCCTTATGCGAAAAAACCGTCTCCCCATTGATGATTTCGACCACGTCCTGCTCGACCGGAACCAGGGATTGCCACGACGTCACCGCAGGCCCGATCATCATCGCGCCATGGCTGCCCTGATCGGCCAGATGCGCAAGCCAGTCCTGCGAGTGCGGCTTGGCAAAGCGCGTGTCGTAGATCTCGATCGCTGCATGCGCCGAAGCGATCGCGCCCAGAACCTCGCCTTCGGTATACGGCAGGTCCCGCGGCGAAAGGGCATGCCCGAAACGATAGGCGATTTCCGCCTCCACACCGGGATGCGCGAACATCTCGGCCGGAACCGTGACATTGTCCCCGTAGATCGTGGCCTGGTGAATTGGCGAGCAGAACGGTTCGGCTGTGACCGTCTGCGCGCCGACCTTCCAGCCCCCGATCGGACCAAGCTCGGGCGTGAGCGCGGTTACAACCGCATCCTGAACGGCATAGGCCGCGTCCCGATCCGGCGGCACGAGGTCCGGCGGAGTCTGCTCGATCGGCTGACGCGTGTGACGTGCCGACAGGAACATGTCGGCAAGCCGCTGCACCGCGTCGGTCCGACGAGAAGACTGGGAGGATGGCTGAGTATCGTTCATGGCCAGCCCATCTAGGACAGCGCGCTCAAACTTCGCAAAACACGGATTCGCGACTTTGATGCGTCGCGAATCACAGTCCCGTCAGAGCGTCTAACCTGCTTCTATTACTCGACAATTTGACGATCCGTCAGGCTGGCGGAACATAGCGCGGAACAGGCTCGATATCCTCGAAACCGCTGCGGTCGGGCGTGCAGAGCAGCTCGATGGTCGTGCCCCATGGCGTCCGTCCGTAACAGAAGAAATTGCCCTGGCCTTCCTCGATGCCGAGCTGCTCTCCGGGCTCGGTCAGCAGCACACCGCCGGCCTCGATGAAGCGGGAGGCCGCCGCGTGGATATCGTCCACATACAGCGCGAAATGCTGCAGGCCGATGTCACTGGTACGGGCCGCTTTCGCCTGTTCCGGCGCGCGCATTTCGAAAAGTTCGATCCCGGGGCCATTGCCGAGCTTCAACATGCGCATGGCCACCACCTCGCCCCCCCGCACGACGCCCAGCACCCGCTGCGCCTCGATCCCGCCAAATGGCGGCTTGTCCCGCGTCATGTTGTCATAAAGCGGCACAGCGCCGAACGCCTGTACCAGGAACGCGGATGCCGCTTCCAGATCCGGCACGGTAATTCCCAGATGATCGACACCCCGTGGCAGTCCGTTGTTTCTCATCGGATGCCTCCTCTTACTTGAACCGGCAGGGCTGATCGACGGTCGGTGCCTCCGCCAACTGAATGACCATCAGCGTGACCGGGCCTGACGTCACGTTGCCCGCAAGATGTCCCTTGTGCCCTTGCGCATCAGGCGTTGTGCGCTGGTCCTCGCCCAGCGATACGTCTCCGGGACCCATTTCCACGCGGGTGCCGTCCATCGCCTGCACGAACCACGTGCCCTTCAACGGAATGATCCATTGCACCTTCGGATCGGGATGCCAC
The DNA here is from genome assembly GCF_000963885.1 of Tanticharoenia sakaeratensis NBRC 103193. GTDB lineage: Bacteria > Pseudomonadota > Alphaproteobacteria > Acetobacterales > Acetobacteraceae > Tanticharoenia > Tanticharoenia sakaeratensis. The sequence goes on along the minus strand of NZ_BALE01000028.1, from coordinate 79,218 downwards.
GCACCGTTCCAGTGATCGGGCTGCACGGTCGAGATGACCTGCGCCACGCCCTTGGGCTGCGGGTCGGACCATTGCGGCGCCGCCGGCTTGTTCATGGTCTTCAGCGTATATTTGTGAAACGGGCATTTCGTCATGTGGCTGACACCATGGCTGTCCGCCCAATTGTGCCAGTAATATGCCGTCGGCGGATCCTTGGGATCATCCTGGGCCATCGCGCCGTGCGCGCCGAATGTCAAAAGCCCCAAGGCAATTCCGGCCAATAGCTGACGCATGCCCTCTTCTCCGCTGTCTGTCCTGTTCAGGGAGAACAACAGCGAAAGAACACGGGGGTTCCTGTCCCGGCGGTTCAGCACCTTAGGTGGCAGCGACCGTCGGCTCGTGTCAGCGCAGGAACCACAGGCGGAAAATCAGCGTCTCCCATGCCGACTGACGCACCATGCCCGGTAACGCCCGCAGAAGCTTCAGTCGCGACAGGCGCCCGGCCCGGAGCGCCTGTGCCAGGCGACGCAGCACCGCACGGTTATCCACGCTCAGGCGTTCCGGCCGGCTGGAAAGCCGTGCCACGTTGGCCGCGAAAATCGTCATGAACACCCGCGGACCACGCTGCAGTGCCGCAAGGCCCCGCAGGACGAGAGACGAGCGCGCACCAATCGCATTGCGCCTGTGCTGCCGGTAATACGTCACGCAGCGATCGTCGAATATGACGTCGCCGCCCGCCCCGGAAACGACGAGATACGACCACCAGTCATGCAGAACCGACGCGGGCGGCGCGAATTCGCGCAAGGCCGCATGCGCCTGCGAATTCAGCATGATCGTATGCCCGGTCGCGACATTCTGCGTCAGTGCCGAAAGAAAGCTCGGCGCATGATGCAGCGGCTGCGAACGGCCCGTTACCCGCAGATCGGAATCCGTCAGATACTGGCGCGCGCAATAGAGCGCCGGTCTCCGGCCCCGTGCGCGCAGGGCAGCCACCCCCCAGGCCAGTTTCTCCGGCAGCCAGACATCATCCTGGTCGGAAAAGGCGATTGCCTGATATTCGGGAATTTCCGACAGCAACAGCCAGTAGGAGCCCGCAATTCCGAGGCGCCCCTCGATGGACGTCACTTCCACGCATCGACCGCGCCCGCGATTGGCCTCGAACGAGAGCATGATCGCGCGGGACGCATCGGTCGAGCCGTCGTCACGCCAGTACAGGATCCAGTCGTCGTGTGTCTGGCCCAGGAAACTGTCGAGCTGCTGATTGAGGTAGGCTTCGCCATTATAGACGGACAGAAGGATCGCAACGGTTTGCGATCGGTCTCCGGCTGCCGCGTGATCGGAACCTCCGACCATGCGCGGCTGCCATCGTGCACTGGCCTTCCGATCCTGTACGACCGCTCCGATCACGTTTCCCTCGCGCAATGAGGTGGCCGTCAGGTCTCAGCCGGCGTCCTTGCCGAACAGACGCGCCACCGTCTTTTCGACGCTGTCACGCCAGTGTGGCAGAACCACGCCGAACACGTGTTCGAGCTTGCTCGAATCCAGGCGTGAATCCTGCGGCCGCTTTGCCGGCGTCGGCCAGTCCGTCGTCGCGATCGCCGTCACGTCGGGCATGGCCTGTCCATGACGCTGCGCCTGCTGCAGAGCTTCGACGGCAAGACCATGCCAGGTGGCGTCGCCCGTGCCCGCGGCATGGAAAATGCCGGCGTATTCGTCCCGCCAGCCTGTCTCCTCGATCCGGCCGATGATGGCGACGATCGCCGTCGCCAGATCGTCCGAACTCGTCGGATTGCCATGCTGGTCGCCGACCACGCGCAATGCGGGGTTCTTGGCGCCCGCGTTGATCATGGTGCGAACGAAGTTCTTGCCATGCGCGGAATAGACCCATGCCGTGCGCAGGACGACCGTCTTCGGATTGGCGGCCAGAACCGCCTGCTCGCCTTCAGCCTTGGTCCGGCCATAGACCGTCTCCGGCGTGACGGGATCGCTTTCGACATAGGGGCGCCCCGCATCGCCCGAGAACACGTAATCCGTCGAGACGTGAATCAGCGGTATGCCCGCCTGCGCGCACGCCTTCGCCAGTGCCTCGGGCCCGTCGCGGTTGGCGGCTTCCGCACCTGCAATTTCCTGCTCAGCCAGATCGACCGCCGTCCAAGCCGCCGCGTTGACCACGACAGCCGGGCGGATCTTCTTCATGACGGCCGCAATGGTATCCGGCTCCGCCAGATCGAATTCGGGCCGACCGACCCGCACGACCCGGGCGCCGCCCAGATTCGCCAGTGACGTGGCCAGCTGGCCGGTGCCGCCTGTAACCAGTATCGGACCCATGACCGTATCCTCGCTCAATAGCTGAACCAGCCGCGCGCTTCGGAGAAATGCGGCGCCACCTTGTCCTTGTCCGACAGGACGGCTTCGTTTTCGGCGATCGGCCATTTGATGCCGATTTCCGGACAGTTCCAGATCACGGCGCGCTCGGACGCCTTGTCATACACATCGGTGCATTTGTATTGCACCTCGGCGTTCTCCGTCAGCGTCACGAACCCGTGCAGGAAACCCGGCGGCACCCAGAGCTGCGACCAGTTTTCTTCCGACAGCTCGGCCGCCACCCACTTGCCGTAGGTCGGCGAGCCGGTGCGTGCATCGACCGCGACATCCCAGATCGCGCCACGCGTGCAGCGAACGAGCTTGCCCTGAACCTTCGGCGCAACCTGGCAGTGAAGGCCGCGCACGACGCCCTTCGCAACAGACAGGGACTGGTTGTCCTGCACGAACGCAGGTTCGATCCCCGCCTTGCGCATGCTGTCGTAATTGTAGGTTTCCGAGAAGAAACCCCGGTTATCGGTGAAACGCGACGGCGTCACCAGAATAACCTCGGGAATATCCAGCCGTTCGACCTTCATCATACCGCCTTTTTGTTGTCTCGCGCCGATCGGCCTGCGTCAGGTGTGCAGACCGTGGTCGGCCAGTTCCATCAGTGCACGGCCCAGATCGGTCTTGGCCATCTTGCTGGCCAGCGCGCGGAGCTGGTCCTCGTCAATGAACTGCATCCGGAAGGCCACCTCTTCCGGCGAGCCGACCAGAAGCCCCTGGCGGGACTGGATCGTCTGCACGAACGTCCCGGCCTGCATCAGGCTGTCGGGCATGCCCGCATCCAGCCAGGCGCAACCGCGACCCAGCTTGTCCACCTGAAGCGAGCCTTCCTGAAGATACATGCGATTGAGATCGGTGATCTCAAGCTCCCCACGTGGACTCGGTTTCACGCGCTTGGCGAATTCGAGAACGCGCGAGTCATAGAAATACAGCCCGGTGATCGCCCAGTTCGAGCGCGGCTCCACGGGCTTTTCCTCGACTTCCAGAGCACGGCCCGTCTCGTCGAACATGACGACGCCATAACGCTCCGGATCGCGCACCTGATAGGCGAACACCGTCGCTCCCTGCGGCCGGGACGATGCGGCCCGGAGCAGGACGCCGAGATGATCGGCGAAGATCAGGTTGTCGCCGAGCGCCAGCGCGCAGGGCTGACCCTCCAGCCAGTCGCCGGCGATCAGGAACGCCTGCGCCAAGCCGTCGGGCGATGGCTGCTCGCGATAGGTGAACTTCACGCCGAACTGGGTTCCATCGCCCAGCAGCCGCTGGAAATGCGGCAGGTCATGCGGCGTCGTGATGATCATGATATCGCGGATCCCCGCCAGCATCAGCGTGGACAGCGGGTAGTAGATCATCGGCTTGTCGTAGACCGGCAGAAGCTGCTTCGAGGCCGCCAGCGTCATGGGATAGAGCCGGGTTCCGGATCCGCCCGCGAGAATGATTCCCTTCATCGCGGTTTCAACGTGCTTCGTCGTCATGTGCGCTCGGCGTCCTTCGACTGTAATCGGCCGGGCCATGCTCGCTCGCCCGGAACCGTGTGGTCACGTTACTGAGGGTGCCTTGGGCGACCCTGTTTTCCCGCAAGGAAATCTCAGCCCTGGCCGAGCCGCTGTCCGGTATACCGCTTGGCCCGGATCCCTTCCCACCATGCACGGTTGTCGAGATACCACTGGACCGTCCGGCGGATGCCGGTCTCGAAGTCGTGCTTTGCCTTCCAGTCGAGCGCGGATTCCGCATGGCTCGGATCGATCTCGTACCGGAAATCATGACCCGGACGATCCGACACGTACTTGATGAGACGCTCGCGCGGTCCGGCCGCATCCGGCACGAGTTCGTCGAGCGTGCTGCAGATCGCCTTGACCACATCGATGTTCCGGCGCGGCTGTCGCGCGCCGATGGCATAGGTCTCGCCCGGCTCGCCCCGTTCGACCGCCAGCACCAGCGCCTCCGCATGGTCGGCCACGAACAGCCAGTCGCGGACGTTGTCCCCCTTGCCGTAGACCGGCAGGTCGCGGCCTTCGATGGCGTTGATCGTGACCAGCGGGATCAGCTTCTCGGGGAAATGCCAGAAACCGTAGTTGTTGGTCGTGTTCGTCACGAATGTCGGCAGGCCGTAGGTGTGATACCATGCGCGCACCAGATGGTCGGAGGCCGCCTTGGACGCCGAATACGGGCTGCGCGGATCATACGGGGTGGTTTCGGTGAACGGCGGATCGGACGGCTCGAGATGGCCGAACACCTCGTCCGTCGAGATGTGATGGAAACGAAACGCGGACTGCGCTTCCCGCGGCAGGCCCTGCCAGTATTTCCGCGCGGCTTCAAGCAGCGCATACGTGCCGACCACGTTGGTCTGCACGAACACGCCCGGACCGTCGATGGACCGGTCCACGTGGCTCTCGGCCGCCAGATGCATCACGGCATCCGGCTTGTACTCGTCGAACAGGCGCGCAAGCTCGGCGCCGTTGACGATGTTCGCGCGTGCGAAAGCATATCGCCCATCCTGCGCAACCTCGGCCACGACGTCCTCGGACGCGGCATAGGTCATGCAATCCACGTTGAGAACACTATGCTCCGTGTGCCGGATCAGGTGGCGCACCACAGCCGAACCGATGAAACCGCAACCGCCGGTCAGAAGAATACGCATCGAACACACCTCGATTCGAACTGAGAACCGACGCCACTTGCCGGTCGCTCACCAGATCGGGGCCGTATCTTAAGGGGTTTTCACGCTCCGGCAACCACCGTGAATTCAGTCCCGTAACAGCTCCCGGACGGCAAGTCTCGCCAGTTCCACCCTGATCCTTTAAGCCTTGCCGGATTACCCGCCTTGGAGACGCAAGCCCGGTGCTCGCCGACAACCTGACCGCCGACCTGATCGCAACCCTCCACCGCCCCGATCTGAGTGCGATCGCGTCTCCCCTCGCCATCCGGCTCGATCCGGATCTCGGCGCACCGTTCCGCGTCACCGAAGCCGCCGTCATTCTCGGGCACCCGTTCGATCCCCGTCACGATACTCCCCATACCGCGACGCTGATCCGGCAGGCCATCGAACTCCACCGCCTCCTCCATGGCAGCAGTGTCGCCAGACCGTCCGCGAGCAGAACCGCCGCCGCTCTCTTTGCCTCGGCGCGCATCGCGGCCCTCTTTCACCGCCTTGAACACACCGGATGCAACCGCTCCCCCATGCCGGGATGGCTCGCACCCTTTGCCGACAACCCACCGCAGGCCGAGGCGCTGGCACGGGTCTGGCCGGATCTTGCCCAGATGGTTCCCACCAGCCTTGGCTCTCCCGATTTTGCACACGCGGCCGAGACGCTTGCGACGATCTGGCCGGCGCTCGCGCCTGCCGAGTGGCTGATGGCCGAAGGCGGAGACGCCCGGCTTGCGAATGATCCCGAAACAGGCCTGAACCGCTACGGGTGTTCCCATCGTCCGCGCCCCTGGGCCATCACCTTCGCCTCCACGACCGCATCATCGGTTTCGGAACGCGGCTTTGCCGGTGCCGAGGCCGCGCGCCGCACCCTGATCGACGCCGTAATCGACGCCTGGGCTGAAGGCCATGATCCGGTTCCCGCGACACATGCGGCCGCCACGTCCATTCTGACCGACGCCCGCACGCGGATCGCGCGCGCCTATCACCTCGACGCTCCGGCCCAGGTCCTGCTCTGCGCGTCCGGCACCGATTGCGAACTCGCAGCGCTTGCAATCGCCATCGATCATGCCCATCGCAATGCCGGCTCACGCGCACCGCGCCCGATCGCCAATATCGTAATCGCGCCTGACGAGACCGGCAGCGGCGTGCCGCTCGCTGCCGAAGGGCGGCATTTCGCAGGCGACACGGCGTCCGATGCCCGCGTCGCCAAGGGCATGCCGATCGCGGGCTTCCCGAGCGAGACCGTGCTCATCGGCATCCCGCTCCGCACGCCCGACGGTACCGTCCGGACACCGGATGCGATCGATGCGGAATGTCTGGAGACAGCCCGCGCCGCCGCAGCGCAAGGCCAGCATGTCCTGCTGCATGTGCTCGACATGTCGAAAACCGGACTCATCGGCCCGTCGAACGACGCGGTCGCACGTCTCGTCCGCGAACTCTCGCCCCATATCGATATCGTCATCGACGCCTGTCAGGCCCGGATCATTCCCGCGCGCCTGGGACAGGCAGTTCGCAACGGCGCCATGGCGCTCATCACCGGATCGAAGTTTTTCACCGGTCCGCCCTTCTGCGGCGCCGTGCTCCTGCCGCCCGAGACGGCGGACAGCCTGCCCCATGCCGTCCTGCCCGCGGGCTTGCGCGATTACGCCAATGCATCCGAGTGGCCGCGTCTGGACATCCCGGTCCTCGGCAACGGGGCGAATACCGGCCTCGCCCTGCGCTGGCATGCAAGCCTTGCCGAGATGGACGCGCTTCTCGCCCGGCGCGACACCCATGCGACGCTCACGCGCTTCACCAGCGCGCTGCGCGGCGCGATCGAGGCCCATCCGGATCTCGACCTGCTGCCGGTCTTTCCGCTCGACCGGCCCCGACTTTCGGACAGTGGTCCAGACTGGGACACCGTGCCCACGATCCTGTCATTTCTGGTCCGGGCACGCGGCGGGACCGCGCCTCTCGCGCTGCTGGACACGCGCAACCTATATCACTGGCTCAATGCCGACCTGTCGGGCGTCCTGCCCGCGACCGCCACGGCGGCGGAACGCGCCCTGGCAGCCACGCTGTGCCACATCGGCCAGCCGGTACCCGTCATTCATCCTGACTGCCCGACGCCCGATCGCATTGCAGGCGCCCTGCGCCTTTCGGCGGGTGCGCGCCTGGTCTCCGGCGAACCCTCCCATGACGGCATCGGCCACGAACACCGCATCGCACGGGAAATCCGGGACGCCCTGCATGTGCTCGACAAGATCTCCCTGATCCTGAAGCACCGGGATACGATCAGCCACCATGATCCCAAACCCACCTATAACTGAGTCATGACCATCACAACCGCTCCCTCGCCCAAGCCCCACGGACATTTCCTCGACGCCCCGCGCCTGCCACGCGGCATCACGCGCTTCTGGCTCATCCGGCATGCCCTGGTGAATCCGACGGACCGCCAGTTCGTCTACGGATCGCAGGATGTCGTGATCTGCCCCGATGACGTCATTCGCAGCCGGCCGACCTATGAAGCCATCGCGGAGCGCCTGCCGCAGGACGCCGCCTGGTACGCGTCCCCGCTCTCCCGCACGCACCAGACCGCACAAGCCATCTTCGATGCCGGATACGGCCAGCGTTCGATCGAGATCGATCCGCGCCTGTCCGAGCAGTCGATGGGCGACTGGCACGGCCTGCCGCACGGAGACCTGCCCGCGCGCCTGACCCGCATCGCTCACCGTTTCTGGTCGATCGCCGCCGCCGAACGTCCGCCGCAGGGCGAGAGCATGCTCGATGTCTGCGCCCGCGTGGCGCACGCACTGGACGATCTCGCCGATCGTCACCCGGGCTCCGACACCGTCATCGTCAGTCACGGCGGCGCCATCCGCGCGGCTCTCGCCCATGCGCTCGATATCCATCCGGACACGGCCCTGCGCTTCTCGATCCAGAACCTGGCGCTCTCGATCATCGAACGCATCGACGGCCACTGGCGCGTCGTCGGCGTGAACGAACTCCCCCTGCCGCGCGCGCCGCTCTGAAGAAAGCCGCCTCACGCGGACAAAAGCCGGAAAGGCGCCGGGGATAGCGGTCTTTTCCGGCCGCAATGATAGGCGGCAGTCTCGGGGCAAGCCGGCTCGCCGCCGGTGCGACAGCCTAGACGATGGGTCATCGGCCAGAATCAGGGCTCATCCTGCGACGTGGCGGCGGACCGGCCCATGTCTCGGCCAAGCGAGCAAGCGTCTGCCAAGACAACCCGGTGATAGCCTTGTTCCGCTTTCATGGCCTCACAGACGAGACCTCGGTTCTTCGGTTCTTCGCTTCGTCGCGCATCTTCATCCATCCGGCCGATCCGCCTGACCGGACGGCGCGCTAAAGCGCCATGAGCTGCAACGGGTTCATGTAATCGCGGATCCGCGTGACCCGACCATCCCGCCGGGTGATGAACCATACGTAGCTGATGTCCCGCGGGGCACCGTCCGACACGCGATGATGATGACCGGTGGCCTCGACGATCACCTCGTCACGCGTCTCGCGAACGCGAACGTCGCTGAGCGACCCGAAACGGATACGTGCGGGAAGTGCGCGCATATACGCCGCGATGATGTCGTGGCCTGCGAGGCTGCGGACGGCACCCTCAGGGGCGAACGGAAATTCGTGAACGGCGTCCGGCGCGTAAACCGACATCCAGCCGTCGATGTCTCCGGCCTGGAGCGACTCCAGAGCCCTGGCGAGCCAGCCGGGCAAGACAGATGTGGATGACATGAAAGCGACCTTCCAGATATGACGGACCATGAGTCCAGATAGCGCTATCATATCGGACCGAGAGTCCGAAATAAAAAATGTCCGGCGTGGGCGCCCTCCTGTCGCGCCCGCCCTCATCCTCGCGGCCGCAGACGCCCTGTTCGCTGCCGCCGATGCACCACGCACGGTCACCATGGAAGCGATCGCCGCAGCAGCGGGTATCGGAAAGGGCACGCTGTTCCGGGCCTTCGGCACCCGCGATGGTCTTCTCGACGCGCTATGGAACGCGAGGCTCGCCGTGCTGCGTGAGGCCGTGGAGACCGGCGAGCCTCCGCTTGGCCCTGGGGCTCTCCCGCGCGAGCGGGCCGTTGCATTTCCCGACGCGCTACTGACCTTCAAGCTGGAGAACCGTCACCTCATCCGGGCGCGCGAAGTGGCGCCCGGACTGATGCAGTCCGATCATTACATCTGGATGCACACCGTGCTGCGGGACTTCATCAGGGAAGCTGCCTCGGCCATGGCCGAGGCACGCGCCGGGTATGCCGCACATGTGCTGCTTGCGGCCCTGCATATCGATCTGGTCGAGGAATTGCTGGCCGGCGGCCTGTCGATCCCGGCCCTCCGGGCGGTTCAGGCGGCCCATGTCCGCGCGGTCCTCGACGGAAGCTGACAAATCCTTCGCAAACCGGAATTTCTTTTCGAAGTCGATATAAACGTCTTCATCCTGAAACCACGTACGTTGGTTTCAAGCCAGAAGCGCTGCCCTTTCAGACGGGAACCGCACCGCAATGCATGACAGCGGGCACCGATCAGCCGGCGCGCCGCTTGGCCGTCACATCCCTGACGGATAATTCGGGCCGCCGCCGCCTTCCGGTGTCGCCCAGTCGATGTTCTGTGTCGGATCCTTGATATCGCAGGTCTTGCAGTGCACGCAGTTCTGCGCGTTGATCTGCAGACGCATCGCCGTCTCGCCCGCCGAAGGATCGGGGACCGCCTCATAAACGCCTGCTGGGCAATACCGGCTTTCCGGGCTGCGGAACACGTCCCAGTTCACCGTGTTCCACAACGCCGCCTTGCGCAGGCGCAGATGAACGGGCTGGTCTTCCTCGTGATTGGTGCCCGAGAGCGCCAGCGAGGACAGCCTGTCGAACGTCAGCACATTGTCCGGCTTGGGATAGTCGATCTTAGGCGAGAGGGAGGCAGGCTCCAGCGTCTCGTTGTCCGCATGGTCGAAATGCAGGGTCCACGGCGCGCGGCCGCGCAGCACCGCCGCATCGAAACCGGCGTACAACGCGCCCAGACGGTTGCCGAATTTCGCGAACGCAGGCCGAACGTTCCGCACCGATCGCAGCTCGTCCCACAGCCACGAGCCACGTACCAGCTTCGTATAGGAACCCGCTTCCGCCCGGTCTGATGCCAGCGCCTCCGCCACGGCTTCCGCCGCCAGCATTCCGGATTTCATCGCCGTATGCGTGCCCTTGATTTTCGGCACGTTCAGGAATCCGGCCGAATCCCCGGTCAGCACACCACCCGGGAACGACAGACGCGGGATCGACTGGATACCACCTTCGCTCAGTGCACGCGCACCATAGGCGATGCGGCGACCACCCTTGAACGTCTCCGCGAAGGCCGGATGCGTCTTCGTGCGCTGCATCTCGTCGAACGGGGAAAGCCAGGTATTGGCGTAGTCCAGTCCGGTAACGAACCCGTAGCTGACGAGGTTCTTGCCGAAATGGTAAAGCCACGCGCCGCCATAGGTCTGGTCGTCCAGCGGCCAGCCGAAACTGTGCTGCACGAGGCCCGGCCTGTGCTGCTCGGCCGGAATTTCCCAGACTTCCTTGATGCCGAGACCATAGGTCTGCGGATCGACGCCACGGCGCAGGTCGAACAGCGCCATGACCTTCTTGCTCAGCGATCCACGGCACCCTTCGGCGAAAATCACCTGCTTCGTGCGCAGGATCATGCCGGGCGCGAAATTCGGCCCTTCCGTCCCGTCACGCGAGATGCCCATGTCGCCGGTGACGATGCCCGCAACGCGTCCGTCCTCGATCAGAACGTCGGCTCCCGCGAAACCGGGATAGACCTCGATCTCCATCGCTTCGGCCTGAATGGCCAGCCACCGGCACACATCACCCAGCGACACCACGTAATTCCCGTGATTGGCCATGTGCGGCATCACGCGGTCCAGATACGGCACCTGGAACGCCCGGCTCTCCGTCATATACAGCACGCGCTCTTCCGAGACTTCCGTCTCGAGCGGCGCGCCGCGCTCCCGCCAGTCCGGCAGCAGCTCCTCAAGCGCCCTCGGTTCGATCACAGCGCCCGAAACGATATGCGCGCCGACCTCTCCACCCTTCTCGACCACGCAGATCGTGGCGTCCGGCGCCAGTTGCCGCAGCCGGATGGCCGCCGCCAGACCCGCCGGGCCCGCGCCCACCACGACGGCATCGAATTCCATTTCCTCGCGGGGGATGTCGGACATTGGGGGTTCCTGGGTTGAAGTGGACACGGGTTCTTTCCGGAGAAAAAGAACCGGATAATTCTCGAGACTTCAGGGTGCCGTCGCAGATGGGATCGTGCGGCACCCGGAGCGGAGAAACGCCTTCCTGCCTCCTGTCCCGCGAGACAGAAGGACGCGTGTCACCGCCGCATGAACGTCCAGTAAAACGGCACACGCTCCTCGCGTATCGCCTTCGCCTCATATCGTGTCGGCGACCAGCCCTCCGGCCGCACGCCTTCCGACAGGTCAACGCGGGCAAAGAGGTCCTGCGCCTCCATGACGTCGTTCACCCAGGCCTGATATGTCGGATCGTCACTGGCGATGCGCCAGATCCCGCCCGGACGCAGAACCCGCGCGACCTCGCCAAGATTGGCCGGATGCACGAAGCGGCGCTTGGCGTGGCGCGCCTTCGGCCACGGATCGGGAAACATGAGATAGACCCGACCAAGAGAGGCATCGGGCAGCTGACGCAGCAGGACGCGCGCGTCCTCGCCCCAGATACGGAACCGGAGCGGCGGAGAAGCAGTCTCCTCCTCCCCTTCCGGCACCAGCCGCGACAGGAGCGAGCACAGACCGTTCTCGAAAACCTCGGACGCGATGTACCCGACCTGCGGGTTCAGCGCCGCCTGGCCTTCGGCATGTTCGCCGCCGCCGAAACCGATCTCGAGGAAGACATCAGACACATCCGCGCCGAACGCCGCCCGCAGCGGCAGCGCGGGGTCGAGCGACAGACGCGGCAGGGCCGCCTCCAGCAGGCGCTGCTGGCGCGCCCGCAGCGGATGGCCGCGCTGACGGCCATACAACCGGTCCGGCTGCGGCTTGACGTCGATCGGGGCGGCATCCGCCACCCCGGTTACGGAGAGAGGCTTATCGGTTGAGGGCACTCTTGAGCGCCTCGGCCAGATCCGTCTGCTCCCACGTGAAGTTGTCCAGCGCCGGGTCGGGCACGCGCCCGAAATGCCCATAAGCCGACGTCTTCACGTAGATCGGGCGGTTCAGACGCAGATGCTTGCGAATGCCGCGCGGGCTCAGATCCATGACATCGTTCAGAAGCGCGCCAAGGCGCATTTCGTCCACGTCGTGGCCCGAACCGTCGAGATCGACATAGACCGACAGCGGCTTGGACACGCCGATCGCGTAGGACAGCTGAATCGTGCAGCGATCGGCGAGACCCGCCGCCACGACGTTCTTCGCCAGATAGCGCGCGGCATAGGCGGCCGAGCGATCGACCTTGGTCGGGTCCTTGCCCGAGAACGCGCCGCCGCCATGGGGTGCTGCGCCACCATAGGTGTCGACGATGATCTTGCGACCCGTCAGACCCGCATCGCCGTCCGGTCCGCCGATCACGAAGTTGCCGGTCGGGTTCACATAGAACTCGTGCTCGGGGCACATCCAGCCCTCGGGCAGGACCTCGCGCACGACTTCGCGCATCATCTCGCGGATGGTGTTCTGGCGCATGCCCTCGGCATGCTGCGTCGAGATCACGACCGACGTCGTGCCGACCGGCTTGCCGTCGACATAACGCAGCGTGACCTGGCTCTTGGCATCCGGCAGCAGGCCGACACCACGGGCATCGCCCGACTTGCGGTAGTCACGCACGCGCTCGAGGATCGTCTGCGCGTAATACAGCGGCGCCGGCATCAGTTCGGGCGTCTCGCGCGTCGCGAAGCCGAACATGATGCCCTGGTCGCCTGCGCCTTCGTCCTTCTCGCCGGCGCTGTCCACGCCCTGCGCGATGTCGGCCGACTGCTCGTGCAGGTAGGACGTGATGTCCGCCGTCTTCCAGGAGAAGCCGGCCTGATCGTAGCCGATGTCCTCGATCGCGGCGCGCGCACGGTCGATCAGCGTATCGGCCACACCTGCGGGACCACGGACCTCGCCCGCCAGGATCACGCGGTTCGTCGTCACCATCGTCTCGCAGGCGACCCGGGCCTCGGGCTCGACTTCGAGATAGGCGTCAAGAACCGTGTCGGAGATCCGGTCTGCCACCTTGTCGGGATGGCCCTCGGATACGGACTCGGATGTGAACAGGAAATCGCCGTGATTGCGCACTCAGGGACCTCTCAGGGAATGAGTGGAATGGAGCCGGCTCTACAGGCGCGGCAAAGAACGCCCGGATGTGACGGAATTGAACGGAGGGGTCAAGGCCTGCGTGGAATTCAGGCCGGATGTCGAAAACATGTCACATCGCGACAGTTCCGGATCGCCGCGCCGGACACCCCGTTTGGAAGCCCGCGCATCTGCCGGCGACCCGGCCTCAGGACAACCGGCTCCCCTCTCTGATCAACGTCAGTCCGGAAATCCGCCGCCCACCACATCTTCCATCCCGTACAACCCGGGCGAACGTCCTGCCGCCCAGCGTACGGCCAGCAACGCGCCACGGGCGAACAGCCGCCGGTCGAAAGCGCGATGACCGAGCGTGATCTGCTCGAACGCGTCGGTGAACGACAACTGATGCTCGCCCACGATCTGCCCGGCCCGCAGGGACGCGAAACCGATCTCGCCCTCCGCCCGGACGCGGTTCCGATCCACCTGCATGACATCCGCGAGCCGCACGCCGCGCCCGGTCGCCACAGCCTCGCCGATCGCCAGCGCCGTGCCCGACGGCGCGTCGCGCTTCTGCCGATGATGCGTCTCGACGATCTCCGCGTCGAAACCCGGCAGCCGCCCGGCCAGCATCTTCGCGGCCAGCAGCATCAGATTCAGCGCGGGCGAGAAATTCGCGGCCCGCACGACCGGGATCACGCCCGATGCCCGGCGCAACGCCGCCTCCTGCGCAGGCCCGAGCCCCGTTGTCCCGGTCACGAGCGCACATCCGGCCTTCATTGCGGCCTCGGCCACGGCCTCGACAGCATCCGCCGAACTGACATCCAGCAGCACGTCGCACCCCGCAGCGAGCACGCCCGGATCGGTCACGATCGCCCGTCCCGGATCGGCCACGCGCGCAAGCCCGCCCGTCAGCGTGATGTCGGAGGCGCTACGAGCCTCGTCTGCACACAGCGCACCCAACCGGCCGGTAATCCCGGCAATACCCAAGGAAATCGTCATGACCGTAACGTTAGGGCATCAGCCACCGGATGAAAACGGGCCGGGCTTTCCCGCCGTCCTGACCGATAATGCGCATTCCTTACATGCGTTGCGTGGTCGCCTTTCGCTTCATGCCGGACGTCTGGCTCGGAAAGTCAGATTCCCGATCTGCCGCCTGTGAATGTGACTGATCAACCGTCCGTCGACCGGGTCAATTCCTCCCAATCGGCGATTTCTCTTTCCATGCGAGAAATACGCTCACGAACCAGACGCAGAGCGTCGCTGCCCAGGAGGAGCTGCGGTGGCGGCGTGTCCGACGCAACAAGCTGAAGCACTGCGGCGGCGAGTTTTGCAGGATCACCCAACTGCTTGCCGTCTTTCTCATGCCGCGCGGCGCGGATCGGATCGAACAGCGCGTCGTAATCTGCAATCGAGCGCTCGGTCCTGACCATCGAACGGCCGGCCCAGTCTGTGCGGAACGATCCGGGGCACAACGCCGTGACATGAACGCCGAAAGGCGCCATTTCCGCGCGCATGACTTCAGAAATGCCCTGCAAAGCGAATTTGCTGCCACAGTAATACGCGATACCCGGCATCGTGATCAGCCCACCCATCGATGTCACGTTCACGATGAACCCACTGCGACGTTCGCGAAAACGCGGCAGGAAGGCTTTGGCGACCGCAACAGCCCCGAAGACATTGACGTCGAACTGGCGGCGCATTTCCTCGAGAGGAGATTCTTCCAGGATGCCTTCATGCCCATAGCCGGCATTGTTGATGAGCACGTCGACCGGACCGTGGTCTTCTTCTGCCTGTGCAACGATGGCGGGCATGCGGTCAAACGCGGTGACGTCACACAGGACTACGCGAACATCCGGCAGTTGCTCCAGCAATGACGCACTTGCGGTTTGCGACCGGACTGTACCGATCACCCGATGCCCTGCTTCAAGGGCAGCCCGCGCAATGGCCAACCCAAACCCCGAATTGGCGCCCGTGATGAAAAAAGTCTGCTCAGGCATGGCTCTGCTCTGCTTGATTGCATTCATG
Organism: Tanticharoenia sakaeratensis NBRC 103193; assembly: GCF_000963885.1. GTDB lineage: Bacteria > Pseudomonadota > Alphaproteobacteria > Acetobacterales > Acetobacteraceae > Tanticharoenia > Tanticharoenia sakaeratensis. Next base: position 63,931 of record NZ_BALE01000028.1, on the reverse strand, counting down.
CCTTGACCAATAATATCGTACCGGTGCGTGCTCTATCGCACTTCCTCTGATTTTCTTGCTCGATCCTATGAAGTCCCCACCCGTACCATCTCCGCTCGTCGCGCTGGCCGCCGAACTTGCCCCCCGACCTGGCTACAACGCCACGCTCTTGCCGGGTATCCGCATCCTACGTTCCGAAACCATCCTCGAAGATGTGCCGGTCCTTTATCGCCCTGGTGCGGTTTTCGTATTGCAGGGAGCCAAGCAGGGTTTCCTCAATGGCGAGGTTTATCGCTATGACGCCGACCATTATCTTGCCGTTTCGGTTCCCGTGCCGTTTCGAATGGCGTCGCAGGCCAGTCTCGAGCAACCTCTGCTCGCCATCTATTTCGATTTTGACCTGCATCTTGCCGCTGAAATCGTGACCGCACTGGAGGGCCAGGTCCATCATGACGAAAGGGCGCGGGCGAGAAGCCTGGTTTCAAGTCGGATGGTAACTTCCATCGCTGATGTGCTCCAACGTCTGCTTCAGGCTCTCCGTCATCCGCAGGAACTTGCCATTCTGGGCCAGGGATTGTTGCGCGAGTTGCATTACCGCGTCCTGGTAGGTCCTCAGGGCGGTTCGCTGATGGCGGCGCTGCGTCGCAACAAGACGACAGACAGGATCGTGCAGAGCCTGACGCTGATCCGCGAACGCTACAATGAAGGATTATCGGTACCGGAACTCGCCGCGACGGCCGGTATGAGCGTTCCTTCCTATCACGCCGGTTTTAAGCTTCTTACCGGGAACACCCCAATTCAGTACATCAAGGCCTTGCGACTGCACGAAGCCAGGCTGATGGTCGCACGGCGTCAGGGGTCAATGGCCGTTATTGCTGCCGAGGTCGGCTATGCCAGCCCTGCCCAGTTCAGTCGCGACTTCAAACGCCATTTCCACCGCAGCCCCCGTGAAGAAGCCAGATGGATGCGGGAACATCTGGGAGAACCAGCGTAGGCTCGACGCGAAAATTTCGTTCCTAAACCGTCTGTCTGGCTGACGACAGACAGCAGACCGACAGTAGTCGCCGTCATCTCGGACATTTTTATGATTTGGCCGAATGCGATAAGCGGACGAATATGCAAGGCAGCCTATTGTCACGAACCCCAAACAACTGGCTTGACATTTGAGAAAAGATATGGCATTTTGCCACTAAGTTTATTCGGGATTGCTTAATGTCCGGGTCGAACAATTGGCCGTTTGAACACGATCTCTCCCACGAAAGATGGCTCCCTCCGCAGGGGCCATGCAGCCGTCAGCAGGCGGCCACGTTAGATCCGTTAGTAGAACAAATCGCCCCTGCAACCTATCCTACATCCCGTCGCCGTCGGGATCGTCACATCCTCCCAACGCGATAACGACGTCGGTGCGAGGACGCAGCTTCATCGAGCGCCATGAGGAGCAGAGGGGCGTCAGCAATCACCTGCACTGGCCGGGCGGAGCGTCAGGCGTAACCCTTGGGCCCGGCTATGACATGCGCGATCGTTCCCAGGCGGAGATCGAGCAAAAATTGCGGGATGTCGGAATCAATTCCAATCTGGCATCTCGCGTAGCGGCGGGGGGCGGCCTGCGGGGTGACGCGGCGAGGAGGTTTACCGAGGATAACCGAAACCTCATCACTCTCACGGGCGATCAGCAGAGACGCCTCCTGGAGGTCAATCTGCCAAGCTATGAGGCGATCGTTCGTCGAGGCATCCATGTCTACCTGACGCAGGACGAATTCAACGCTCTCGTTTCGTTCGTCTACAATCCCGGAGGTGGCTGGCAGGGCGTCCGTGCCGCAATCAACAGCAGCGACAAGCGTGAAGCTGTCAGAATCATCGAGGAGCAGGTGCGCTCGAGAGGCAAGGTCATGCCTGGCCTGATCAGGCGGCGGCACGACGAGGCCATGCTTCTGCTGGAAGGACGCTATTGATGATCCGCGCCGTGCTGAGCCTGGTCTGCGCCATCTGCATCTGCAGCGCCGCGCGTGCCGCCGCCAAGCCGGAATCCCTCGAGGAGCTGACCTATAATCTCAACATAGTGCTCAACGAGGAGCTCGATGGGAAGGCGCTCCTTAACGGACGTCCGATCGTGCGCGTCGAGCGTGTTTCGTCCTGCGGCTCGGCGATCTGGACCCGAAGCGGCGGCGTCGGGTCGACATTGCGGCGCGACCTGCTGGAATGGAACAGAATGCTCGACGGCGATCCTCGATCCGACGACCGTTTCTATGTCATGACGTTCGTCTATGCGGACCATCGCAGCGACGATATCGTCTCTATCCCACTTACAGAGCATCCGGAGCGTTTCGAAGACTCGGCCAGCATCAACCTCTTGTCGTGCCAGCCGAAACGGCATCATCACAGGTGACGGTCTCCGCGCCGGGCGACCCGGCCGGGATTACTCACTCCCCTGCGTCCGCTACAGACCGTCTATCTCCCAAAGCCGACATTCCGTTCTCCCCCCTTTCCAGACAACGTGCACACCGGACCATCCGCGGAAGCCCCCTTCCATCTGGCGCCAGAACGCTGCAACGTTCACACTGAGCACCATGCTGATCCGCGCTGCCACCGAAGACGATCACGACGCCGTCTGGGCCATTCTCGAACCCACGATCCGCGGCGGAGAGACCTATGCGCTCGACCGGGACATGTCGCGCGAAAACGCGCTCGCCTACTGGTTCGCCCCTGACCGCGAGACCTTCGTCGCGGAAACGCCGGACGGTATCCTCGGCACCTACTATCTTCGCCCCAACCAGGCTGGCGGTGGCAACCATGTCTGCAACTGCGGCTATATGACCCGCCCCGATGCGACGGGCCGCGGCATCGCCCGCGCCATGGTCGCGCATTCGCTGGATCATGCCCGCGCGCGCGGCTATCGCGCCATGCAGTTCAACTTCGTCGTCAGCACCAATACCCGCGCCATTCGCCTGTGGGAGCAGCACGGCTTCGAAACCCTCACGCGGCTTCCGCAGGCCTTCCTGCATCCGGCGGCCGGGTATGTCGACGCTCTGGTGATGTTCCGCACCCTCTAGAAACGGGAGCCGAGCACGCGGCACCGTCACCGGACGCGACAGCTTTTCCGGCCCGTCATCAAGTCCGCGCGCAACACCATGAGCGCCCCCGCCTGTCTGGCGACAGGAAATGCACGGTATCGACCGACAAACCCGGCACATGCCCGCTGGACACCCCCGCCGCATGCGTTGATCATCATCACCGAAACGATACGGAAGGCCGACCATGAGGATCACCCGGCGCACGATGCTGGCTCTCACCGCAGGGGCCGCGGCCTCTCCCCGCCTCGCGAACGCCGCGTCAGGAACCGTGCCGGAAAAGGCGCCCTGGTGGCAGGATTCCGTCTTCTATGAAATCTACCCGCGTTCGTTTCAGGATGGGAACGGTGACGGGGTTGGCGATTTCATCGGCATGGGCGATCGCGTCGATCACCTCGTCGACCTGGGCGTGGATGCGGTCTGGGTCGCGGCCTGTTTTGACAGTCCCAACGCCGACAACGGCTATGACGTGCGCGACTATCGCAAGATCATGCCGGATTTCGGCACGATGCAGGATTTCGAATATTTCCTCGGACGCGCGAAGAAGCGCGGCATCCGTGTCATTCTCGACATGGTGTTCAACCACACCAGCGACGAACACCCCTGGTTCGTCCAGAGCCGCTCCTCGCGCGACAATCCCTATCGCGACTTCTATCACTGGCACGACGGGCATGATAATGGGCCGCCGACCAACTGGCCGTCCGCGTTCGGCGGCCCTGCCTGGACGCTGGATCCCGGGACCGGCCAGTATTACCTGCACACCTTCGTTGCAAAACAGCCCGACCTGAACTGGGAAAATCCGAAGGTCCGTGACGAGCTCTATGCCATCCTGAAGTTCTGGACCGACAAGGGCGTCGACGGTTTCCGCTTCGATGCCATCACGAGCATCGCCAAGCCCGCGAAATTGCAGGATCTGTCCGCCCAGGATCTCGCCGCAGGCCATCCGTTTGCCGAGCACGGCAAGCGCCTGAACAGCTACCTGCACGACATGAACATGCACTGTTTTGCCGGCACGGACCTCTATGCCGTCGGCGAGACATGGGGCGCCGACCATACGCTATTCATGGCGATTGCCGATGCCCGTCGCCATGAACTGTCGTCAGGCTTCCGCTTCGATTTCCAGATGAAGGACATCCAGAGCAACTGGCGCAAACTGCCGTTCAGGCTCGAGGATCTGCGCGCGTTCAATGCCGACAATGCCTTCGACGACCATCCGACGACCTGGCCGGTCGTCTGGCTCGAGGATCACGATTTCCCGCGCTCGGCCTCGCGTTTCGGATCTCAGAGGCCCGAACTCCAGACTCGCTCCGCCAAGCTTCTGGCCACGATGATCCTCTCCCTGCGTGGCACGCCCTTCATCTATCAGGGTCAGGAAATCGGCATGCGGAATTATCCGTTCACGTCCATCGAACAGTTCAACGACGTCACCGCCCATAACGCCTGGGCCGAGCAGGTCGGCGGCCAGAAAATGTCACCGGCCGACATGCTGGCCAATCTGACCGCCTCGACACGTGACAATGCCCGCACGCCGATGCAGTGGAGCATGGCCCACAATGCAGGCTTCTCGACCGGGAAGCTCTGGATGCCGGTCAATCCGGATTACCGCACGATCAATGTCGTGGCCGAAAGTCACGACCCGAACTCGGTCCTCGCGTATTACAAGGCCATGATCGCGGTGCGCAAAGCCCATCCGGCGCTTGTGCATGGCCGTTATCGCGACGTCTCGCCGGACAGCAGCACGATCTATGCCTACCGGCGCGACCATGCTTCGGGAAACGTGCTGGTCATCATGAACTTTTCCGATTCGGAAGCGGATTTTCCGATTCCTCACAAGGTCACGCCCGGAAAGATCCTGATCTCCAACATGCCCGGAAAGACCATTACGGGTCCCGATCTGACCCTTGCGCCATGGGAAAGCGTGATTGTGACGATCTGAAGCCCCGTTCCTGTCGACCGAAGAGGTTTGGCGATGAATACGGACCCTGCAGGAGAGTTGAAATCCATGTCACTGAACGTCGCCGGACAACACTATCTGATCGTCCATGGTTATCGCGGCGCCCCGTCCGCGCACTGGTTTCCATGGCTCGCCGAGGCCCTGCGGCAGGACGGGGCTACGGTCAGCGTGCCTGCGATGCCTGATCCGCTGGCCCCCGATCCGGACGCATGGGCGCAGACACTGGAGCAGACTCTGCCGGTCATGGACAGCCGAACGACGCTGATCGGACACAGCCTCGGCTGCATCACGGTGCTCAAGCACCTGCAACGTGTCGGCGCGTCAATCGGGGCTTATGTGCTTGTTTCGGGATTTGATCGGGCACTTCCGGGATTGCCTGAACTGGATGCCTTCACGGCTGCGCCAATCGATCATGGGCGCCTGCGCGCGCAGGCGCCGCAGCGGGCCTCGATCATGTCGGACAACGACACCATTGTCGATCCGGCAGCGTCCCGCGATCTCGCGACCCATCTTCAGGCCGAGATCCGGGAAATCAGGGGCGGCGGCCATTTCCTGGATCGTGAGGGTTTCACCCAGCTTCCTCCACTGCTCGACCTGCTGCGAAAGTTCCGGTAGCACCCCCCGACCTGACCCGCCCGAAACCGATACCTTGGAAAAAGAAAGGGCTCCCCGACTCGGGGAGCCCTGAACTCAGGCCTTGCCTTCGAAGAAATCCCGAACCTTCGAGAAAAACCCAGCGTTTTCCGGGCTCGCGGTTGCATGGTCGGCTCCCGCTTCCGCCTCGAATTCCTCGAGCAGTTCGCGCTGACGCTTCGTCAGACGCTGAGGCGTCTCGACGGCAACCTGGATATACATGTCGCCCCGCGCCGCCGACCGAAGGACGGAAAAACCCTTGCCGCGCAGACGGAAGTTCTCGCCCGTCTGGGTCGCGGGCGGAATTTTCACCTTCGCGCGCGAACCGTCGATCACCGGCACTTCGACCTCGGTCCCCAGCGCCGCCTGCGTCATTCGCAGCGGAACGCGGCAGTAGATGTTGGCCCCATCACGCTGGAAGATCTCATGCGCCAGAACGCCGACATGCACGTAGAGGTCGCCCGGCTGTACGCCCTGCCCGCCGGCTTCGCCCGCACCCGGCATACGGATACGGGTACCGTCCTCGACACCGGCAGGGATCTGCACGTCGAGCGTGCGCGTCTCCTGCGTCGTGCCGGCTCCATGACAGACACGGCACGGATTGCGCACGACCTTGCCCGCGCCATGACACGTCGGGCATGCGCGTTCGACAAGGAAAAAGCCCTGCTGCGCCCGGACCTTGCCCGCACCGTGACAGGTCGGACATGTGCTGGATCCCGCATCCTTGTCGGCTGAACCCGTGCCGTCGCAGGCTTCGCATGTGATGCGGGTGCGGATCTCGACGGGCTTCGTCACACCGCTGAACGCTTCGGTCAGGCTGATCTCGACCTGCACCTGAACATCCGCACCGGTGCGACGACGGCCGCCACGGCGCCCGCCCATCATGTCTCCGAACATCTGCTCGAAGATGTCGCCCAGGCCCCCGGCCTCGAATCCACCGAAGCCGCCAGCACCTGGGCCGCCGCCCTCGAACGCCGCATGACCGTACTGGTCATAAGCCGCGCGCTTCTGATCATCCTTCAGGATGTCATAGGCTTCGTTGACTTCCTTGAACTTCTGCTCGGCCGATGCATCCCCCGGATTGCGATCCGGGTGATATTTCATCGCCTGCTTGCGATATGCCTTCTTCAGCACCTCGGGCGACGCATCACGCGTCACTTCGAGAACCGCATAGAAGTCCATCTTCGTGGCCATTGACCGTCCTTTCCGGGGCCCGCCCCCGGTGTACCTGCCTATGGGCACATTACTCGGGCGGGGCAGCGGCCGGATCCCGTTCCAGGGTCCGGTCCAGTCCGTTACGAAAATTTATCGAAATCAGTTTTAAAGGCAAAAGGGCTGTCTGCCAGCCCCCTGCCCGCCGGACGCGATTCCGTTCATCTCGCCGATGAATACGGCCCCGGCATCCGGACATTCGGCAACCATGCCATGCGCGCGAAAGCCCGGTGACTCGCGCCACCGGGCTTCCGTAACATGACGTCAGTGCTTCTTCTGGTCGTCCACGTCTTCGAAGTCGGCGTCGACCACATGCTCGCCATTCGGGCCCTGTGCGCCGGCATCCGCACCCGGAGCCGCACTACCTTCGCCACCCTGACCATACATGGCCTGGCCGATCTTCATCGCCGCCTGCGTCAGACGCTCGGTCGACGACTTGAGCGCATCCGCGTCCGTGCCGCCCAGAGCCGCGCGCACATCGGCGATCGCCTTCTCGACGTCGGCCTTGTCCGCAGCCGGCACCTTGTCGCCCGCTTCGGACAGAGACTTCTCGGTCGAGTGAGCAAGACCTTCTGCGTTGTTGCGCAGTTCGACCATCTCGCGCTTGGCCTTGTCCGCCGACGCATTCGCCTCGGCTTCCTTGACCATACGGTCGATATCACCGTCGGACAGACCACCCGACGCCTGGATCTTGATCTGCTGCTCCTTGCCCGTCGCCTTGTCCTTGGCGGACACGTTGACGATGCCGTTCGCATCAATATCGAACGTCACCTCGATCTGCGGCATGCCACGCGGCGCGGGCGAAATGCCGGTCAGGTCGAAGTTGCCGAGCAGCTTGTTGTCCGCTGCCATCTCGCGCTCACCCTGGAACACCTTGATGGTCACGGCCGACTGGTTGTCCTCGGCGGTCGAGAAGGTCTGGCTCTTCTTGGTCGGGATCGTCGTGTTGCGGTCGATCAGACGGGTGAACACGCCACCCAGCGTCTCGATGCCCAGCGACAGCGGCGTCACGTCGAGCAGCAGCACGTCCTTGACGTCGCCGCGCAGGACCGCGCCCTGAACCGCAGCACCGATCGCCACGACTTCGTCAGGATTGACGTTGCGTGCCGGATCCTTGCCGAAGAACTGCTTCACGGTCTCGATGACCTTCGGCATGCGCGTCATGCCGCCGACGAGGATGACCTCGTCGATCTCGGCCGGCGACACCGCCGCGTCCTTGAGCGCCGCACGACACGGGCCCAGCGTCCGCTGCACCAGATCATCGACCAGGCTCTCGAGCTTCGCACGGCTCAGCTTCAGCACGAGATGCTTCGGACCGGACGCATCCGCCGTGATGAACGGCAGGTTGATCTCGGTTTCCTTGGCCGAAGACAGCTCGATCTTTGCCTTTTCCGCAGCTTCCTTCAGACGCTGCAGGGCAAGCTTGTCCGAGCGCAGGTCAATGCCCTGCTCACGCTTGAACTCGTCCGCCAGATAGCCGATGACGCGGTTGTCGAAGTCTTCACCGCCCAGGAACGTATCGCCGTTCGTGGACTTCACCTCGATCACGCCGTCGGAGATCTCGAGGATCGACACGTCGAACGTGCCGCCACCAAGGTCATAGACCGCAACCGTGCCGGAATCGCGCTTGCCCGCACCGATACCGTAGGCAAGCGCCGCAGCCGTCGGCTCGTTGATGATGCGCAGAACCTCGAGGCCCGCTATGCGACCCGCATCACGCGTCGCCTGACGCTGTGCATCGTTGAAGTAGGCAGGAACGGTGATGACGGCCTGCGTCACCTTCTCACCGAGATAATCCTCGGCCGTTTCCTTCATCTTGCCGAGAACGAACGCACTGATCTGCGAGGGGGCATATTTCTCGCCGCGCGCCTCGACCCATGCGTCACCATTGTCCCCACGCACGATGGCGTAAGGCACCATGGCCTTGTCCTTCTCGACGGTCGGATCGTCGTAACGGCGACCGATCAGGCGCTTGACCGCATACAGCGTGTTGGACGGGTTCGTTACAGCCTGGCGCTTGGCCGCCTGGCCGACCAGACGTTCGCCGCTGTCCGTGAACGCCACCATCGACGGTGTCGTACGCGCGCCTTCGCTGTTCTCGATAACCTTGGTTTCATCACCCTCGCGGATCGCGACGCAGGAGTTCGTCGTGCCGAGGTCGATACCGATAACCTTGCTCATATCGTCTTCCTTTCAGCGGCAATGCCCGGCCCGAAGCACCGTGCACCGCCCTATGTCATCAGGCAGGCGTCGATCGAACGCCTGTAAGATCGACCATCGATGTAGGCATGGTGTCGAAGCCTTTCAACCCCACGCCCCGCATCATCAGGCCTGCTGGTCGAGCTTCGGGGATGCACCCGCAGCCGCACCACCTTCCGCCGGCGCCTTCGCGACGACGACCATGGCGGGCTTGAGCAGACGCCCGTGCAGCGTCCAGGCCGGTGTCCAGGCCTGCATCACCGTCCCCGGCGCATGGGCGTCGCTCGGCTGTTCCGCCATCGCCTGATGGAGGTTCGCATCGAACGGGGCACCCTCGGGGTCATGGCCCACGATGCCATGGCGCTCGAGCACGCCGACGAAGGACCGCTCGATGCTGTGGAATCCGTCCCGCAGCTTCGAGATCAGCCCGTCCTCGCCCTCGACCTGGGCTGGAAGCGAGGAAATGCCGCGCTTCATGTTCTCGGCTGCTTCCACGACGTCGCGCGCGAATTTCTGCACCGCATACTGACGCGCATCCTCCACGTCGCGCTTGGTGCGCGCGCGCAGGTTCTGCATCTCGGCCTCGGAACGCATCCAGCGGTCGCGCATCTCGGCCAGCTCTTCCTCGAGCGCCTGGATCCGCGCGGTCGCGGCCTGCATCGTGGCTTCGCTGGAATCGGCCCCCGCAGCTGACGCCGGAGTTTCGACCTGCGTCTCCGCCGCGGGCTCGATCGGGGTTTCAGTCTCGTGATTCATGGTCGTCCCTGACTATGACAGCAATCGATGAACGAAAGCCTAACGCCGCCTCGCGATAGCCTCTCGTCCCACGCTGGTCTATAGGTGGCCACCGATCGGCCATTGCCAACCCTTTCATTGCCAACCTGTCTGCCACTTTCATCCGGCACGCGAGACCGAAAGCCCTCATGGAGACGACCAGACACACGATCGCCCTCGTCGACGACGATCGCAACATCCTTGCCTCCGTGCAGATGTCGCTCGAAGCCGAAGGGTTCATCGTCCACACCTATACCGACGGAGAAGCGGCGCTGCAGGGCATTACCGCGCGCCCCGTCAGCCTCGCGGTGCTGGACATCAAGATGCCGCGCATGGACGGGATGGAACTGCTGCAGCGCCTGCGCGCGCGCTCGGGCCTGCCGGTGATCTTCCTGTCGTCGAAGGACGAGGAACTCGACCAGCTCATGGGCCTGCGTCTGGGCGCCGACGACTACATCACCAAGCCGTTCTCCCAGCGCCTCCTCCTCGAACGCATCCGCGCCCTGCTCCGTCGTCAGGACGTCTCCCGCAACGAGGCCAACGGCCTCGCACCGGCGGGGGCCGCGATCACGCGCGGCCAGCTCTCCCTGGACGAGACGCGCCACCAGTGCCTCTGGAACGGACAGGACATACCCCTGACTGTGACGGAGTTCCTGCTAGTCAAGGCGCTCGCCACCCGGCCCGGCATGGTCAAGTCCCGCGACCAGCTGATCGATGCGGCGTACGGCGAGAACATCTATGTGGATGACCGCACGATCGACAGCCACATCAAGCGCGTGCGCAAGAAATTCCGGCAGGTCGACGACAACTTCAACCAGATCGAGACGCTCTACGGCATTGGCTATCGCTACAAGGAAGACTGACGCGAGACCTGACCGACGTCTTGCTCTCCGTACAAGGGCTCGACCGCGCGCATGATCCGCTCCGCGCTCCGCCGCCTCGGCCTCATGCCTTCCGGCGCCCACCGCACCCACCGACCGCCGCCAATCCAGCCGGATCCCGCGGGCCGACAGCGCCCGGACCCATACGACGATCCTTACGGGCCCGCGCCGCGCGAACCGCTCGCCGCCCGCTCCACGGCACCGCGCCGGGCGCTGACGTCCTTCCTGATCGCCACCGAACGCCGCCTGCGCCGCATTCGTGGTCGCGCCCGCAGGACCCATCAGGGTGCCCGCCTCGTCTCGCCCCTGATGCGGCGCATCCTGCTGGTCAACGCGCTGCCGCTGGCCATCCTTGCGGTCACGCTTCTCTTCCTCAACGACTTCCAGAACAGCCTGCTCGAAAGCCGCGTCGGCGCGTTGCGCGAACAGGCCCACATCTATGCAGGTGCCCTGGGCGAAAACGCCGTCACACGGACCATCACACGGACCGCCCCGCATCTCGACGATATCGGCTTCGACATCGATCCGGCTCTTGCACGCCCCCTTCTGGTGCGGCTGACCGAACCCAGCCCGGACGCCCGGGCCATCCTTTACGGTCCCGACGGACGCGTGATCGCCGACAGCCGGGCAGACGCGGCAGCCATACAGACCCTGCCGGAGCGTGGGGCGCACCGGTCACACCGGCATCGCGCCACGGACACGCCCGCGCCCCCTGCAGCAGCACCCCGGCACGATCCGGAACCCTCCGCATGGTCGCCGCCCCACGACAATGCGCTGGAGACGACCTACGACTGGCTGCTCTCGCTCCTGCCGCTGTCATCGCGGACCGGCATCGTGACACTCGATACACCCGACGAGGCGCCCGGCCCGCGGGCGACCGGCTCGTCGGGGCCGCCCGCCGAAATGCCGCCCTACATCCGGCGGACCCGCCAGCACCAGCTCGTCGTGACCGTGACCGAACCCGTCATCCATGACGGCGAGACGATCGGCATCATCCAGCTCACCCGTCAGGCCGCCGAGGTGGACCGCTCCTTGTTCGCGGTACGCTCGTCCATCCTGTCGCTGTTCCTCGTGGCGCTGGCCGTCACCGTGTTCCTGTCATGGTATCTCTCGCTCACCATCGCGCGGCCGCTCCTGCGTCTCGCCATCTCGACGCACGATATCCGCGACGGGGCGGGACGCGCGGATACGGTGCCCGAAACCCTCCTCGCCCGACGCGACGAGATCGGCGAGCTTGCCCGGTCCCTGCGGGCCAGCGCCCTCGCCCTCTGGGCCCGGATGGACGCGAACGAACGCTTCGCCGCCGACGTCAGCCACGAGATCAAGAATCCGCTGTCCTCGATCCGCTCGGCGATCGAGACGCTGCCGCGGATCGAGAACACCGAGCGCCGGGAACGGCTGCTCGGCATCATCAACAACGACGTGCGCCGTCTCGACCGCCTGATCACCGACATTTCCGACGCATCCCGCGTGGATGCCGAGCTCTCGCGCACGCGCGCCGAGCCGATCGCCGTGACCGGCCTGCTCGCCATCCTGGTGGACATCCACCAGACGACGCGCGGCCCGCACGACGCGATCCTGCGTCTGGCGGCCACGCCCGAGCCGGACCAGAGCCTGTGCGCCTGGGCCGTGGAAGACCGTCTCGTTCAGGTCCTGCGCAACCTGATCGGCAACGCGATCTCGTTTTCCCCACCGGACGGCCTCATCACGCTCACGGCCCAGGCCGCAGGCGCCTTCGTTGAAATCAGCGTGGCCGATCAGGGGCCGGGCATTCCGGAAGGCAAGCTCGAGACCATCTTCGACCGCTTCTATTCCGAGCGGCCCAACTCGGAGAAATTCGGCCAGCATTCCGGCCTCGGCCTCGCCATCAGCCGCCAGATCATCGAGGCGCTGCGGGGCACGCTGCATGCGGAGAACCTGATCTCGCCCTCCGGCCAGATCGTGGGCGCACGGTTCGTCGTGCGCCTACCACGAGCCGTTCCGACAGGGCGCTGATCCCGCTGCGCGCAACACCGGGCACGCGATACCGCGCCTGTCCCGATGATGCGCGGACAGCCAACGATCTACAGAACCGCCGCCACTCCCAGCGCGATCCGCTGCTCGGCGCGCTCGAAACGATGGACCACGCGCAGCGTGACGGACGGGCGCGCCGGTCCCAGCGCCTCGCTGACAAGGGTCTGGCATCGGGCGAATGCGTCCGCATCCCGGACCACGCAGGCAATGTGACGGGCATCGTGCAGGGACAGGCCGCTTGCGGCGAGAAGCGCGTTCGCCGCCGCAAGGGCGGCCAGACACTCATCGGAGAACCGGGCCGGCACCGCGCCCTCGTCATCCAGTCCCGCAATTCCCGCGAATGCGGCTCCTCCGTTCATGGACATGACGAGAGACCTCCCTTCCGGATCGTTCCGCCATCATACGCCCGATCGACCCGCACGCCCACCCGCCGCGCGCACCTGACCTTCGAGATTCACCTGTCCGCAACCCCGCTTCCGTCGACGGCGACGCGACATCCGGCCGCCTCTCCTGTTGTCCTGCCCTGTCGGGCAGGCCATGTTGCGAGCCGGAGTCCGCCGCCATGATGCCTGATACGATCCATGCGACCTGCGTCGTCCGGGACGGCGTCGCCATCCTGATCACGGGGCGTCCCGGTCGCGGCAAGTCGCGTCTGGCCCTGCGTCTGATGCATGCGGGCTGCGCGCTGCTCGCCGATGATCGTGTTCTCCTTGCGGGCGGACCTGTCGAAGCCCACACGCCGCCGCAACCACCCGGGACGCGCCTGGGTCATGCGCTGCTGGAAGTGCGCGGCCTCGGTCTCGTCGAATACAGGCATGCATCCCCTGCGCCGGTCCGCCTTGTGATTGATCTCGACCGGGCGCCGGAACGCCTGCCCGAACCCTGTCGGGATAAGCGGACAGGTGCGCCCGTCCTCGTCCTCGATCCCGATGATCCCGCCGCCGTCGAGCGAACCCTGACCGCACTCGACTGCGCCATCGGCATCCTGCGACTGCATACGACACCCACGTGATTTCAACCGCCGTCGTGATGCGCTAGGATGCGCGCATGGCGTCCTCCCCGACCCCGCCCGAACTGCCGCCGAACGCTCCGCCCCCCGTCGCCACGCGCCGGGTGCTGCTCGTCACGGGACTGTCCGGGGCCGGCAAGTCCTCCATTCTCCGGATCCTCGAGGATCTCGGCCATGAGGTCGTGGACAACCCCCCGATCGGCATGCTCGATGCGCTCGTCACGCGCGCAGGCACCAAGCTTGCCATCGGCGTCGATGTCCGCAGTCGGGGATTCGAGGCGGCCCTCGTGTTGCGCGCGCTCGCAAGCCTGCGGAGCCTGCCCGATATCGATGCCGAACTGATCTTCGCCACTGCCGAGACCCCGATCCTGCTGCGACGCTTCACAGCGACACGCAGACGCCATCCGCTTGCGGCCTCCGGCGCCATTTCCCAGGGCATCGAGCAGGAAACAGCCCTGCTCGCCCCCTTGCGCGCCAGCGCCGACCTGCTGGTCGATACGTCTGACCTGCCGCCGCCCGCGCTGCGCCGCATGATCGAGACCCATTTCGGCCCCCTGGCCGACGATCCGGGTGAAGGTCTGGCCCTGACACTGATGTCCTTCGCCTATCCGGCGGGCCTCCCGCGCGAGGCGGACCTGGTGTTCGACGCCCGGTTCCTGCGCAATCCGCACTACGATCCGGCCCTGCAGCCCCTGACCGGACTGGACGCGCCCGTGAAGGCCTATGTCGCGGCCGATCCGGACTATGCGCGCTTCCTCGACCTGATCCGCCAGACCCTGGCCCTCGTGCTGCCGCGCTTCGTCGCGGAGGGTAAGAAATACGCAACCGTTGCAATCGGATGCTCCGGCGGCAAGCACCGTTCCGTGACGCTGGTCGAGGCGCTGGCCCAGGAAATTACTGAAAAACCCGCCTGCAGCACGGCGCTCGCCGGCTGGCCGGTCGTCGTGCTGCACCGCGAACTCGGCATCGAAACACGCCATGATCCGGGCAAGGCTTGGCGCGCGCCCGGGAACACGCCATCTTCCAGGGTTCCCGCCGCCCCCTTGCCCCCGAGCCCCACATGATCGGTCTCGTCCTCGTCACCCATGGCCCGCTCGGAAACGCCCTGCGTGACGCCGCCGAGCACGTGGTCGGCCCCCAGACGCAGCTTGCCTGCGTCTCCATCGATGCAACCGACGACCCCGAACGACGCCATGCCGATCTGGCGCAGGCGCTGGGCGAGGTGGACACGGGCGACGGCGCGCTCCTGCTGACCGACATGTTCGGCAGCACGCCCGCCAATCTCGCGCTGTCCTTCCGCGACGGCACGCATGTCGAGGTGCTCTCGGGTGTGAACGTGCCGATGCTGGTCAAGCTCGCCAAGGCACGTCCGCTCTGCGGCTTTGCCGACTGCATCGACCGCGCGATCGCCGCCGGGCGCAAATATCTCCATGCCGCCTGCGACGTGCCCGAATCCTGCCTCGCAGGCGCGCGCCCCTATCGCGAGCACATGCTCCGTGCAGCATCACCCCCGCACTCCGATCAGGGCTGCTGCTGAGCCGCATCATGTCCGAAGAGACGACAGACCCTCAGATCGAGCGTGCGCACGCGCGCATCGTCAACCGTCTCGGCCTCCATGCGCGGGCGGCGGCCAAATTCGTCTCCACCGCGGAGCGCTTCTCGTCGGAAATCGATGTCGCGCGCGCCGGTCAGAGCGTGAATGCCTGCTCGATCATGGGGCTGATGATGCTTGGCGCCGCCTGCGGCGAGGACATCACTCTCGAGGCCCGCGGCCCGGACGCCCGGGACGCGATCAGGGCCCTGCTCGCCCTCCTGGCCGACGGGTTCGGCGAACATGACTGACACGCTGGCCCGCGAACGCACCCTGACGGGCGAGGCCGTCGTCCCCGGGATTGCGACCGGCCCGGCCGCCGTCGTGCGGGAAAGCCCGGTGCCCGCGATCGACCGGACGGCAACGCCCGCCGATCCCGCGACGGAACTCGCGCGGCTGGACGCGGCCATCGCCCGCGCCCTGCACCAGATCGAGAAGCTCCAGCGCAAGCTCGCGACCCTCCCCGAAGAAGGCCAGGTCGAGATCGGCTCGCTGTTGGCGGTCTATCAGCGCATGCTCGGGCCGTCCCGCCTGACGCGCGCCATCCGCGCCCGGATCGAGACCGCGTGCATCACCGCGGACGCCGCTGTCCACGACGAAACCGAAGCCCTCGCGACACTGGCGCACGCCGCGCGCGGCCCCACCCCGGATGCGCCCTCCCCCGAGGACGAGGAAGCCGCCCGCAGGCGGGCCGGCGAAATCCGCGAGATCGGCCGCCGGCTGCTGCGCAATCTGGCGGGCGTTGCGTTCCGCGCGTTCTCCACGCTGCCCGAAGGCTGCATTCTCGTGGCCGAGCAGCTTCGCCCGGCCGACGTGGCCCTGATCGACCCCACCCGCATCCGCGCCGTGGTTGCGCGCAACGGGGGCGGCGCCGACCACACGGCCATCATGCTGCGCGCCCTCGACATCCCGGCCGTGCTCGGCGTGCCGCATCTGCTGGACGCCGTCAGGGACGGCGACGCGCTGGTGCTGGATGCCGGCGAGGACGGCATCGGCCGCATCACCACGGCGCCCGCGCCCACGACCCTGACCCGCGCCCACGATCAGGCGACGGCCTTCGCCCATGCGCGCCGGAGCGACACGAAGCTCCGTCGCCTGCCCGCCCGCCTGGTCAGCGGCGAGGACATCGAGCTTCTCGCCAATGTCGAGCTGCCGACCGAACTCCCGCAGCTCAAGCGCGCGGGCGCCGCCGGGATCGGTCTGTTGCGCACGGAGTTCCTGTTCGCCGAAACCGAGGGCGATTTCCCGGACGAACTGGCGCAGGCCGCGCTCTACAAGCGCTTCATCAAGGCCATGGGCGGCGCGTCCACCACGATCCGCGTGCTCGACTGGGGCGGCGAGAAGGGCCACGACCAGATGGCCCGCCTTGGCCTCGGACAGGCGAGCCACAGCGACAATCCGGCCCTCGGCCTGCGGGGCCTGCGCCTGCTGCTGCGCCATCCGCATCTGCTCGAGACCCAGCTTGCCGCCATCCTGCGTGCGGGCGCCACAGGCCCGGTCCGCGTCCTGCTGCCGATGGTCACGTCGTCCGACGAGATCATGCGCGGACGCGATATCTATGAGCGCACGGCCCGCAAGCTGCGCCGTCGGGGTGTGACCATCGCCGATCCGCTGCCGCCGCTCGGCGTCATGATCGAGACGCCGGCCGCCGCGCTGACCGCCGACATCATGGCCCGCCGGGCCGACTTCCTGGCGCTCGGCACCAACGACCTGACGATGTACACGCTTGCCGTGGACCGCGCGCTGGCCGACGTCGCGAGCCTGTATGCGCCGCTGCACCCCGCGGTCCTGCGCCTGATCGCGTCCGCCGCGTCGGCGGCCCTGCAGATCCACCGGCCGGTGTCCGTGTGCGGTGAAATCGCGGCCGACCCGCGTGCGGTGGCGCTGTTGATCGGGCTGGGCCTGCGCAGCTTCTCGATGAGCGCTTCCGCGTTACCGCGCGTCAAGCGCATGGTGAGGTCGCTCACGCTGGATGCCTGCGACCGGCTGGCCCGCCAGGCGCTGGCAGAAACCGATCCCGCACGGGTGCGGGCGCTCGTGCGGGATTTCAAGCCGACCGCAGCGTGAGCGTGAACGCCCTGCCTGATGCGGGCCGACAGGCGTTCAGGCGATTACATCGCCAGCCGCGTGAAGCATCGCGCCGGATGACCCTGTTCCGGATCGCCCGCCCGGTCGGGCGCATCCGTTCATGACACTCACAGCCATCAGCCTCCTGATCGCCGGACCTTTCGCCGGCAGCCTCGCCGGCGTGCTGATCAATCGCCTGCCGGACCACCGGCCCGTGGCGCTGGATCGCTCCCGCTGCGATACCTGCGGTCAGCCGATCGCGCCGTATGACCTGATCCCGCTGGCGAGCTACACCCTCCTGCGCGGACGCTGCCGTGCCTGCCATGCTCCGATCGGCCGCTTCCACGTTCATGTGGAACTTGCTGCCCTCGCCATCGCCGCCAGTGCGGTCCTGTGCGATCCCGACCCGCTTCGGCAGATCGCCGACTGCATTCTGGGCTGGACGCTGCTTGCGCTCGCATGGATCGATATCCGTCACCTGATCCTGCCCGACAGCCTGACCTTGCCCCTGATTCTCGCAGGCCTTGCCGAGGCGGCCCTGACCACCGGCGGCGATCCGGCCGCCATTCCGCCGCGTGCGCTTGGAGCCGCCCTGGCGTGGCTGACCTTCGCACTCACCGCCTTTCTTTACCGCCGGATCCGCAAACGCGACGGCCTGGGTGCCGGAGACGCCAAGCTCTTCGCGGCCGGCGGCGCCTGGCTCGGGCCGGACGCGCTCGCGCCGTGCCTGCTCCTCGCAGCCCTGATCGGGCTTGCCATGGCGCTCTCCGCCATGATCCGGACCCGGCGCTTCGCGGCCACCCTGCGCCTCCCGTTCGGACCACCCCTTGCACTCGCCATCTGGACGCTGCGCCTGCTCTGGCCGACGTAAAGCAACGAACGTCGATCAGTTACGCCGAAAGGCGGATCGAGGCGGACACGGTCTCAACACCTTCTTCCCAGCTCCCTGAAGCAGAACGCCGTTCCCGCCGCGCCGGGCCCGACTTCGCGAGAACAGAAGAGTCCGAAATCGGATTTCCATTTGTACCGGACATCGACCAACGCGACGCTCACACGCGCAAATCGGCGCGAGATATTCAAAGGCCGATCAGGCCGGACATATCGCTCAGGCGAGCGCACCTCCCGTGCACACGGCCGGGGCGGATCCGTCGTCGGGCGCTCGAACACCCTTGGTATCGTCGGCTTCAGACGCTTTCATGCGTGATAAAGAGAAAATTCGATCGAGCCTCAGCGGTTGCAGGCGCCCGACGGACTGATCACGTGTCGGCTGTCGCAACCGGACAGGACAGTCGGCGCTCGCCCGTCATGCCGCCAAGGCCTCATGGACGGCCGAAGCGGGCATCCCCCTTGCAGGATTCTCATGGGAACAACGGCGCCGACGCCTGCGTTGACCGTGTCCGACCAAGTTCGAGATCCCGCCGGACCTTCGTGCCTGATGCGTTCGAAGCAAGCCGAGAACAGGAGCCCTGCGCCCCTGTCCATTTGTGTTCGACGGCGATTGATCGCTTTGAACTGACCCGGCGCGTTCCGCCTGCAGGCTCTGGACGTTCCGGCCGATGGAGAACCAGGTTCCATGACATATCAGACCATCAATCCTTTCACAGAGCAGACAGTGAAGGTCTACACCGGCCATACGGACGCGGAGTCGTTCGACGCGCTGGACCGGGCCGATGCCGCCTTCCGGTCACCGGACTGGGGTCAGGGCCCGATCGAAAATCGTCTGGCCGTGTTGTCGAAGATCGCCGATCTGTTCGAACTCCGCGCCGAGGAACTGGCGCAGGCCGCCAGCGTCGAAATGGGCAAGCGCCTTGCGGATGCGAAGGAAGAGGTGAAGCTCTGTGGCGGCATCGCGCGCTATTACGCGGAACACGCGAAGGAACAGCTGAAGCGGACACCCTGCGACACGCCGATGGGCGATGCATGGATCGAGAATGCGCCGATCGGAACGCTCGTTGCTGTCGAGCCGTGGAATTTCCCGTTCTACCAGCTGGTTCGCGTCGTCGCGCCGGCCTTCGCCGTCGGCAATTCCGTGCTGATCAAGCATGCCGAAATCGTCCCGCATTGCGCGGTGCTGTTCGAGGCGCTTGTTCGTGATGCGGGCGCGCCGGACGGCGCATGCGTCAATCTGTTCATCACCCCGGATCAGGTTGCTGCCCTGATCGCGGATGATCGCGTGCAGGGTGTTGCCCTGACGGGATCCGAGCGGGCAGGTGCGGCGGTCGCATCCACGGCTGCGAAATACCTCAAGAAATCGACCATGGAACTGGGCGGCATGGATATCTTTGCCGTGCTGGATGATGCGGATCTGGCGCGCGCCATCAAGATCGGTGCCGTCGCCCGCCTGTCCAACGCGGGTCAGGTGTGCACTGCCGCGAAGCGTTTCGTCGTGCATGAACGTGTCGCAGAAAAGTTCGTGTCCGGCCTGAAAGCCGAGTTCGAACGCGCCCGGATGGGCGATCCGCTCGACAAGGACACGACGCTGCAGCCGATGTCGTCGAAAGGCGCGCTCGAGACCATCACCAAGCAGGTCGACGAGGCCGTCAAGCATGGCGCGCAGGTCGTGACCGGTGGAAAGGCCGCGAGCCAGAAAGGCTTTTTCTACGAACCGACGATCCTGACCGGGATCGACAAGAACAACCCGGCCTTCAAGTCTGAGTTCTTTGGTCCGGTCGCTCAGGTCTATGTCGTCAAGGACGATGACGAACTGGTCACCCTTGCCAACGACTCACCCTACGGGCTGGGCGGTTCGGTCTTCTCGAGCGATCACAATCGGGCAACCGCGCTCGCGTCGCGCATCGACACAGGCATGGTGTTCATCAACCAGTGGACCAGCACGGCACCGGAACTGCCGTTCGGCGGGGTGAAGCGTTCAGGTTACGGCCGTGAGCTCGGAAATCTGGGGATCATGGAGTTCGTCAACCGCAAGCTGGTCGTGGTTGCTCCGGGCTGATACCCGGACACACGATGCGGACGCCAGAACGCGGGAGTGTACGGCAATACCGTGCACCCCCTTTTGCATTTCGGCATAAGCACAGGGCCCATCTGTCCCCCTATTCATGACAGTCGCAGGACAATGATGTTCTGCCAGAACAGCTCGCCTCGCAAACACTAACCCCGATGCGCAGGCATGGCACATCCTCGGCCAACGGGCTCTGGTGTCTTCCTGCAGGAGCAGGCAGAAAAATTCGTGATAGCGGGCCTGCTCGCAAGGCCCTTTTCCATCAGCAGGCCCTCGCCGAATATGACGGCCAATACCGTCAGATCGAGCACGCCTGTGGCGCAAGCTTTCGTAGGCATTTCACGGGCGCAAAGTCTGCGACGATCTTGTCCAGCCCGTGACCCGTCAGGTGCTGTCAGGCCTGAATATCCAGCTAGTCCGTCAGGATTTTTTCGTCTTCATTCTCAATCCGTCGAGATGCTCGGGCAGTGTTCCGGGTGTCGTGGCCGTCGCGGCATAGGACAGGTTGATGATTCCCTGACCGATCATCGGCGAAACACCATTCGAGCCTTGCTGAAGCGGCTGGGTGGCAGTGCCGTGCGGTGAATAGACCTGCACCCTGGGCAGCGTCACGCCGTTCATGGTCGGCTCGCCCTTGCTGTCATACGGCGAATAGGCGTGGAACGCGGCATCCCGGAGAGACGCCCCGTCCGGATGCTGCGCCGTCTCGCCGGCCCCGTGCATTTCCCGCGCGGTCGTCAGCATCGTGTGTGCCGCTGCGTCCTTTTCTCGATCATGCACGCCGTCCTGATCGAAATCCGGCGTGTGGAACTGCAGGGTCGGCACATGTTCCTCACCGACGGCAAGGCTTCCCGTCCGTGCGGACGCCCCGCGTCCGGTGATGGTGAAATCCGGCGACTGGGTCCGGTTGACGGATGCAATCGACGGCGAGTGATCGCCTGCCGTCGGCGCATCCCGCTTCTGGATGAAATCGGCAGGCTGCAGCTGCGTCAGCCTCTCCTGCGGCGCGAGATCGGGCGTCTGGCGGGCAAGATTCTGAAGTGCTGCTCCCTTCGCGCCACCGTTCGTCCTGATGGAGCGGGAAGCGTTCGCCCCCATATCACGCAGGGCATCCGCCTTCGATCCGGACGTGCGGGCACGTTTCGCGTCCGACGCGCCGGCCGTATCGCCATCCGCCTCGGATCGCGTCCTCTTCCCGGCGGACGACAGCGCATCCGCGAACGCGTCGGAGCCGGCCGCAGCCTCGTCGGCATGTCCGTGTGTATCGAGGCGGCCCGTCAACTGGCGCTCGACGCTGGAAATACCTGTCATGACAGCCTCCTGCAGGAAGGGCCAGCGCTTGCGACGGCTGACAAGCTGAATGGCGAGAGATCAGGTCACGACTGTAGGGGACAATCCTGACCCGAACCTGATCGCTCGTGAAAGGACATCCACTCGCAACCCGTCAGCGCCGAAGACCATTGGAATCCGCCGCACATTGCGCAGCCTGCGCCCGAACCTGCCCGGATGACACACCCTGATCCCAACGCGCGCACCGGACCCGTAGCGCATGAATACAGTCGGTCTCCTTGCTGCTCACGCTTTCGGCGCTGTTCGGGATTCTCAACAGGCTGCCGCGGCGTCTGCCAATGACGATCGGCATCCTGCTGTTCTCGCTCCTGCTGTCGTTCGTCATCATGGCGATCCAGCCCGCATCCCGGACTACCACCGATTAGATGAGGCCGCGTTTGCGCCTGGGCGCCGCGCCTACGGTTCCCCGTTCCGAAAAGAGCCCGATGCGTTCTGGATCCGGATCGATGAAGTCCTGACGTTGTGCCTGGTGCTCGGCTTCGAGATCCTCGGGATCACGCCGCCTGCCGCAGCAATCATGACGACGCCCGCCATCATCCCGCTCTCGATCGCGGCGCGCGCTGGCACCGTCCTGCTCGCCGCCCCGCCGCGGCCAATGCCGCGCGGCGAACGCGCGCCGATGCTGGCCTTACCGACTTGAGATGCCCCGTGCGCGTCGGCATTTTCTCTTGCTGGCCCTCGGCCGGCCGCCGGGTTCGCTGCACGAGACGCTCTGCCGGTTGCTGCAGTGTCGTCGTCTTCACGATGTCGGTACAGGGACTGGCAATGGAGCGCCTTGCAGCCCGGCTGTATCCCGAGGTCGCACGTCCCCGGATAAAACGAGCTGCCTGCTCAGCGCTTTACCCGTCAGGGGCCAGTCGTCCCCTGAATCGATTTTATCAGAAGAAGCCGTGTCAGGTCTGGGGCGACCACCTCGATTTCAACTCACGGGTTGCAGATTGCCCCGCTGACGCCGGGCTGTGGCTGGGCATGCGATGCTCCCCCCGAGCATAGATCATAGTCATGATCCGGTCGCGTGGACGGCGACTGATAGCCATAGGGCCGGTTCCACGGATCCTTCGGAACGTCGGTCCCGCGCATATAGGGTCCGTTCCAGTTCTCGACACCCGACGGCTTGTGCAGCAGTGCGCCCAGACCTTCGTCGGTCGCAGGATAGGAACCCACGTCGAGCTTGTAGAGATCCAGCACCGTATCGAGCCGCGCGATCGACTGCCTTGCCACCGAATTCCGCGCGCCCCCGAGCTGCCGCAGCGCCGCTGGTGCCACGAGCCCCACGAGCAGCGCCAGGATCGCCAGCACCACCAGGATCTCGAGCAGCGTAAATCCGTCCTCACCATTGCGCACGCGCCGCAAATCCGTCACTCAGCCATCCTTTCCGCCATGTTGCACCGCAGCCACCCGTGCGCGTGGCCGGACATAAAGCCCGATTGCCGCCTGATACACCCGCGCCTGATAAGCGAGATTGAGGGCCGGCGTATGCGAATGATAATCCCCGATCGCGCGCATCATGTCGCCCCGGTCGCGGTCCAGCGCCGTCCGCAGGATCAGGGCCGCACTCGCAATATTGAAACAGGGCTGCAGCAGCAGGCGCCGCGCCACATCGGACGGCTCCAGATGCGCCACCTTCGCGATCGGCAGGATCCAGCGCGAGTTGATCTGCATGATGCCCAGATCGACGCTGCCATCCGTATTGTTGTGCACGACGCCCGTGGCACCGCCTTCGACCACCTGGATCGACGGCAGCACGCGCGGCGGCAGCCGATAATGCACGGCGCTCGCGATCATGCAGGCCAGCAGGCTACCGGCCACGGTCCGTCTCGGACATGCGCACAGAAAACGTCATGCCCCCTTGATAGCACCGGACATCTGCGCCCACCATCACCCTCGCCATGACCCAACACACACAAGCGACCGAGGCCCTGACCAAGGCCGGAATCCCGTTCACGCTCCATCCTTACGATTACAATGCCGATGCATCGGGCCTGGCGCTGGACGCCGCCCACGCACTGGGATTTCCGCCGCAGAGCGTGCTCAAGACCCTGATGATCGAAGTCGACGGCACGCCCGCCTGCTGCGTGATCGCCGCCGACCGCAAGCTTGATTTCAAGCGCACGGCCCGCGCCTTCGGCGGCAAGTCGGCCCGCATGATGCCCATCCCGCGCGCCGAAGCCCGGACCGGATACCGGGTCGGCGGCATCTCGCCCTTCGGCCAGCGCAGCCCGACCCGGACGGCCTTCGAACCCTCGACACTCGAATTCGACAGCATCGTCATCAACGCCGGCAGCCGTGGCCTGCTGCTGGCCATCACACCCGGCGACGCCCTGCGCGCCACGAACGCCATCACGGCCCCGCTGAGTTCCACTACTTAAAATAGTGATAAGAAATTTTTCCGGAGACAAACCGCATCTCATGCGTTAGATGATGAACGATACTTCTTCGTGAGTTGTCTTCTGTCCATGCCCGATCCGTACAACCCCGCCCCGACGTCGTCGTCCCCACGCCTGATTCAGGGCGCGCTCGGGCTTGCCATCATCGCGGCCCTCGCGCAGGCAGCAATCCTCCGGCCACCGGCTCACCACGCTCCGGCCAGCTGCGTCCGCCATACGACATCCGACACGCGTGCCACCGGGTCGGCGCCCTGCGCGTCCTGACCGCCGGCGCGTTCCCCGCGCCCCGGCTGGCCTGCACAAATACCTTGAGCGCCACGAAACGACGGTGTGAGATGCCCTAGACCCCGTCCGGGCGGGGATGTGTCCGGCCTGAAACAAGTTTGCACGTCCCGGACATCATCCGCGCCACGCGGTGTGATACCGGGACGCCATGATCGCCATGCCTCACCTGCTTATCGTCGACGATGACAAGGACATCCTCTCGCTTCTGACAAGCTTCCTCCGCAGGCATGGTCATGAAGTGTCAGTCGCGGAAGACGGGGAGACGATGTTTTCCATTCTGGAACATCGCAAGATCGATCTCGTCGTGCTCGATATCATGCTGCGGCGGGAAGACGGGTTCGTCCTGTGCCAGCGGCTGCGCACCACCTCCGACACCCCGGTCATCATGCTGTCCGCCATGGCGGATCATACGGATCGTGTGGTCGGTCTGGAAATCGGCGCGGACGACTATCTCACCAAGCCGTTCGATCAGCGCGAACTCCTTGCCCGGGTGAAAGCCGTCCTGCGCCGAACCGGGGAAAAGCCCGGCACCAGAACGGCCGCCCCGGATCGTCCCGTCCTGCGCTTCGGTGACTGGCAGCTGGATGTTGTGCGGCGCGAACTCCGATCCGGCGACCAGTCGCTCGTCTTGCTGTCCGGCGGCGAATTCGACCTCCTTCTCGCGTTCGCCGAACATCCCCAGCGCGTCCTGACACGGGACCAGCTCATGGATCTCGCACGCGGATCGACGCATGCGGCGTATGACCGCAGCATCGACGTCCAAGTCAGCCGCCTTCGACAAAAGCTTGAGGAAGATCCCAAAAACCCTTCCCTGATCAGGACGGTACGCAACGGCGGCTATATGTTCTCTGCCGTGGTCACCCGCGCATGATCCGGATCCGCGTTCTTGAAGATACCATTGCCCGCAGGCTGGCCATAACGGTCGGACTGGCCGCAGCCGTCACGTTTTCGCTGCTGCAACTGTTTTTCATGTTCGGCGGCCAGTGGGCCAAGCCGAATATCGAACAGACGGGCCTGTTGGAACAGGTTGCGACTGTCGTCAGGATGCTCGACGCGGCACCGGCGCCCGATCGCCCGGCCCTGGCGGATGCCGCGCGGACGAACTCGCTCCGTTTCGACTGGCATGCGCGCGGCACACCGATCGCGACGGCCCTCGACAACGGGCATTACCGGGAAAAGGAAGTGGCGGCCGGGCGATCCTTCCTCGCATCATCCCTTGGAAACATTCCAACAAGATTCGCGGTCTTCCAGGAGGACAATCCGGTCTCCCTCACGCCCGGACTGCCCTACGACCGGTCGCGTTATCCGAATGCCTATTTCCTCGGACTGAGACTTTCCGACGGCAGCTGGATCCTGTGCATCGCACTCGACAGGCTCTGGGGCTTCTATGCAACCCAACGCATCATCCTGCAGCTCGCGACCCTGGCGGCATGGATCGTGATCGTCTCCCTGATCGCATCCCGACAGTTGTCCCGTCCTATCGAACGCCTGGCAGCCGCCGTCCGGCGTTTCGGAGAAAAGCCGCAGGATGCAGGAATTATCGAAACGGGCCCACGTGAACTGCGCGAGGTCGCGCGGACCATCAACGGCATGCAGGCCCAGATCCAGCGCTTCATCGCCTATCGCACGACGATGCTGGCGGCGATCTCGCATGACCTCCGGACGCCGCTGACGCGGATCCGGCTGCGGGGAGAAATGATCGACGTTCCGGAACAGCAGAAAAGCCTGTTTCGCGATGTCGATGAAATGCAGATCATGATCGACGGCGCGCTGGCGTTCTTTCGCGATGACGCGGCAGGCGAAAACAGCATGATGTTCGACCTGCCCGGACTGCTGACAACCATTTCCTACGACTATGTCGATCAGGGGCATGACGTCCGGTATGAGGGCCCTGCGAAACTGGCCTATGTCGGTCGACTGTTCGCGCTGAAACGCGTCTTCAGCAATCTGGTTGAAAACGCGATCAAATATGCAACGCCGCCACTCATAACGTTGTCGCAGAATACCGAGGGCGACTACCTGGTATCGATCATCGACAATGGCCCGGGCATCCCGGAGGCCGCACTTTCGCATGTATTCGAGCCCTATTTTCGCGTCGATAAATCGCGCAACCGCGCCTCGGGCGGTGTCGGTCTGGGACTGACCTCCTCACAGGCGATCATCAAATCCCATGGCGGCGATATCGAGATGCGCAATCGGCCCGAAGGCGGCCTGGAAGTCCGCGTCTTTCTGCCCGGACAGGTCTGCGCCGGTCAAACGCCACCGCGCGGCACAGCCCGCGCCTTGCCGTAAGGCAGCCGTGCAACCGTCGTTCCGCACGACGCGGATCGCGAAATACGGAGCTTTGGGCGCGGTCAAATTTCATAAGTCATCCAGTCATGCCGAAAAAATCCACGCTGGTGGCGTGCCGCTTCGTGCACCTGTTTCGCACAACGGAAACAATATTTCCGTTTTCATAAATGAGAGACACACGGCGGAAAGATTGGCCCTGTAGAGAAGCTCCACCGAATGCGTCGGCGCCCGCGGGCACCACGAAGAACGATCACACGAAGCAGGGGTGGCCCCGGATGGGACCGGCCCGGAGCCATGCCATGAACACCTCGTCCCGAAGCTCTGTGCAGACCCTTGTCGGACAGGCATCAGCCAGCCTGCTCTCGGTCGCCTTTCTCTGTTTCGCGTCCGGCTGTGCCGGTCAGCACGTCACACATACCGGATTCATCCCCGATGCCACCTATGCGCGGATGACGCATGTCAAGGATCACACCGATGACCTCGTCTACGTCAATCCGCAGATGGACCCAAGGAAATATCAGTTCGTGGCGATCGATCCGGTCGTCTGGCAGCCGGTCGCCAACGCGCCGCATCTGTCCGCACAGGCGCAGGCCCGCATGACGGCAGCGTTCCAGACCGAACTCGCCGCCGCCTTCAGGCACGATTTACGCCCCGCCACCCCCGAGGCCTGCGGGCCATGCACCAATGCGATCCATATCCGTGCGGCCATCACCAACATCCGCCGCAGCAAATGGTACTACAACGCCATACCGGTCGTCGCAGGCTTCGGCGCAGGCGCATTCGGAGGCGGCCTGCCGCCCATCCCGCCTCCGGCCCCCGGCGGCGCGAGCGAGGAACTTCTCGCAACGGATGCTGTGAGCGGGGAATTACTCATCGCCGTGGCCACCTACAATAACGGCATGCCCTGGAACATGATGGGACAGTGGCTGCCTTAC
Organism: Tanticharoenia sakaeratensis NBRC 103193; assembly: GCF_000963885.1. Classification (GTDB taxonomy): domain Bacteria; phylum Pseudomonadota; class Alphaproteobacteria; order Acetobacterales; family Acetobacteraceae; genus Tanticharoenia; species Tanticharoenia sakaeratensis. The sequence continues at coordinate 36,343 of NZ_BALE01000028.1, read as the reverse complement.
GCGCATGCCAAGCGTGCCTTCCACCTGGCCTCTCTCCTGCTCGATGACGAGTTCCGGAAGGCCGGGCAGGCCGAACGCGGCGATCACACAGCCGTCGCCTCGTCGAAATAATCAGATCATCGACACCCGTTTCTGGATGGAGTCCGTCATGCGCGCGACATGCAGGCAGAGCCTGCGGCAATTTTCGGGCCTCTTCATGGACAGCGCGACCATGGCCTGTGCCGAACTCTGCGTGACTGCGCTTCTGGCGGCGTTCGCCACCGGTCGGTCCCGGCTCATTGCCGGGCGCGGCGCGTCGAGATGCCCGTGCAGTCCTGTTGGCGGCAATATCGTGCATCTGGGCAGCGGGCCGGCCGGACAGTCGTAATTCCGGTGCAGGCGGTTGGGGAAGCCGGTCTGCCCATCGCTTCGCTGCCCTGCAATCACCCACCGCCCGGGCCTGACACCACTCATACAATGTGACACACTCGGTCGGGCCATGACCGCCGCTCCCCCGCGCACCCGCCGCGATGTCCTCTCCCTCGCCACGACGGCAACCGTCGCGTGCGGCGCCGCCTGTGCGTGTGTCCCCTTCGCGTTGAGCCTGAGCCCGCGCGGCGATGCGCCGGACAGCGCGCCTGTCGATGTCGACCTCTCGAAGATCGCGCCCGGCGCGCAGATCACGGCCTCATGGCGCAGCCTGCCGATCACGATCATCCATCGCACCGCGCAGACGATCTCGGCCCTGAAAACGCCCGACCAGCCGCTCCGCGACCCGGACTCCCACGTTCACCAGCAGCCCGATTACGCCCGCAACTGGCACCGCTCGCTGCGGCCCGAATTCGGCGTCTATGTCGCCGTCTGCACCCATCTCGGCTGCATCCCGGCGCTGGACGACGATGGTTACACCTGCCCCTGCCACGGTTCGGGCTTCGATCTCGCAGGACGGGTTCTGGTAAACCAGCCCGCGCCCTACAACCTGCCGGTCCCGCCGCACGATTTCGCCAGCGCGACCACGCTGCGCCTTGGCATCAATCCGGACGGCCACACATTCGACCTCTCCGGGATCGTCCAGCTTTGACGGCCCGCCGAGCGATGCGGGCCGGCGCTCCGGCGCACGACAGGACCATGCGCGCACGGCAGGCCTGCGGCGCACGATCCTCCAAGATCCCGGATGCCGGACGTCCCGGACGGGCCTCGCGCCTGACCGCAAGGGCGCGCGCATGACCCGTGGCCTCCTCCACTGGATCGACACCCGCCTGCCGGTCGTCTCCGCCGCGCGCCGCGAGTTTCGCGACTATCCCATGCCCGTGAACCTCAACGGGTTCTGGAATTTCGGCGCGATCCTGACGCTCTCGCTCCTGCTCATGCTGGCAACCGGCCTGACGCTTGCGCTGACCTATGTGCCGAACGCGGGCCTTGCCTTCGCCTCCATCCAGACGATCGAACGCGGCGTGCCGGCAGGCTGGCTGATCCGCCTCGCCCACCAGACGGGCGCAACCCTGTTCATGGGCGCGCTCTACCTGCACATCTTTCGCGGCCTCTATTACGGCTCCTACAAGGCCCCGCGCGAACTCGTCTGGCTGACCGGCATGGCGCTGCTGGCCTGCGCGATGGTCACGGCCTTCGCGGGCTATGTCCTGCCGTGGGGCCAGATGTCCCACTGGGGTGCGGACGTGATCACGGGCGCCATGGCGGGGCTTCCGGTCGTGGGCCCGACGCTCTCCCACCTCGTCCTCGGCGACACCCATCTGGGCGACGTCTTTCTTCATCGCCTCTTCGTCGTGCATTTCGCAACGGCGTTTGCGATCGTGGGCATCGTCGTCGTCCACGTCGCCTGCGTCCATGTCGCCGCACCGAACGATCCGGATGGCCGCGATCCGCGGTCCCCGCGCGAGACCGTGCCGTTCCATCCGTATTTCACGGCAAAGGACCTGTTCGGGCTGGCGCTCGCGGGCGGCGTGTTCACCGCACTTGCGGCCTTCGCGCCCGGCATCGTGCGCGAGGCCGCCAATCTGGCGCCCGCCAATCCGCTGCGGACGCCGAACGACATCGTGCCCGCATGGTATTTCCTGCCGTTCTACGGCCTGCTGCAGATCGTCCCGTCCAAGACGCTCGGCCTGTTCGCAAGCCTGGCCGCGATCGTGCTGCCCGGACTGATGCCCTGGCTCGACCGGAGTCCCATCCGGTCGGCGCGCCACAGGCCCGGCTTCCGCATCGGCATGATCCTGATGGCCGCGGGCTTCGTCACGCTCGGTCTCGCAGGCGCGCATCACCTGCAGGGCCTCTGGGGCATCGCGGGCCGGATTGCGGCCCTTGCCTATTTCGGGGTGTTCGTGGCCGTGCCCTTCGCCCGGCGGCACCCATCATGACGCGCGCGCCCCCCTCGTCCGTGGCTATCCCGGGCACGACTATCCCGGGCATGGCGCCCGCCCGTCCTACCGGAAACGGCGACATCACGGGTTTCCAAAGAGCGACTGCCCTTTGGCAAGGTCTCAGGGGCAGCGCCCCTGAACGCGGAGCACGCCTCGCCCTGATGGCGGCACTGCTCGCTGCCGCCCCGGCTTTCGCCGCCGGCGCTGCGCCGCCGCATCAGGCCTGGTCGTTCGCAGGCCCCACCGGTCATTACGATCCCGCCACCCTGCAACACGGCTTTCGCATCTACGCGGATGTCTGCGCCGGCTGTCACAGCCTGAACGAGCTGCATTTCGAGAACCTCGCGGGCATCGGCCTCAGCGCGGCCGATATCCGTCGCATCGCGGCCACCCACACGATCCCCGACGGCACCGACGCCGCGGGACAGCCGAAAACCCGCAGCGCCCGGCCGGATGACGCGATCCCCGATCCGTTCCCGAGCCCGGCCGCCGCAGCACAGGCCCTGGGCGGTGTCCCGCCGGACCTCTCCCACATCACCATGACCCATCGCGGCGGCCCCGACTGGATCGCGGCCTTCCTCACCGGCTTCGTTCCGCCTCCGCCGGGCGTCACCGTGCCGCCGGGCCGCTTCTACAACCGCTTCCTGCGCACCGGGGTCACCGCCATGCCGCCGGTCGTCGCCTCGGCGGACGATGCCCGCGCCGTGACGACGTTCCTGCAATGGTCCGCCGATCCGCACCTCAATGCACGCCACCGCCTGGGCTATGCGGGCCTTGCCTATTTCGCCTTTCTGGCGGCCCTGGCATCCGCCCTGAAACGCCGCATCTGGAAACAGCCGCGCCGATAGACGGCCTTCGGGCCCGATTTTCAGGCCTGCGCCATCAGGTCTTCCATGAAGAGCGACGCCGCCCCGGTCGCCTGCAGGAAGTCATCGTCGTGGCTCGACATCAGGATCACCGTATCGCCCGCGCGCTCCCGGAGCAGGGCTGCGAGATGGTCCACCGAGGCGCGATCGAGGCCGTTGCTCGGCTCGTCCAGCAGAAGAACCGCAGGCTTGCCGATCAGGCCCGCGCAGATCGCCATCTTTCTGGCCGTGCCAAGCGAGATGGCATCGAACCGCGTCGCAAGATGGGATTGCAGCCCGAAATCGCGGATCGCGGCCTCGACGCTCTCATCGATGGTGCTTCTCTTCGCCCACGCGCAGAAATCGAGCAGATCCCGACCGGTCATGAACGGATAGGCCACCGCCTCGTCAGCCACGTAGGACAGACGCTGCCGTGCTTGTCGTGGCGATTGCGCCAGATCGATCCCGTCGATCCATACCTGCCCGGCATCCCATGCCTGCGCGCCTGCCAGAACGCGCAGCGCCGTCGATTTTCCGATGCCGTTCGGGCCGCGCAGCGCATGGATACCGGCACCCAGCGACAGATCGAGCCCCCGGAACACGTGCTTGCGGCCATAGGACACGCACAGTCCCTCGCAGCGCAGAGATGGCTTTGCCGTCATAATCATCGGACGACTCCGGCAATCGCGGAGCCGGCCCACGCCATGGCAAGCGCCAGCGAGACCAGCAGTCGGAACCGAGCACCGATCCCAAGTACGGTCCGCAGACCCGCGATCAGCCCGACATAGGTGAGACTCACAGCCCCCAGCATCGCCGGGGACACCAGTCGATATGCCACGAGCGGATACAGGAACACCGGTAGCGGCATCATGCCGAAGCCTGCGACCAGACAGATGTCGCGCACCGGCCAGAACGACCGTGCGACAGGCAGCGTCGCCATCATCGTGCGCGCGCCAGCATGAGCGGCTCTCAGAACCCGATACAGGCCACTCAGCAGAAGTGCCACACCCGCCATCCCGAGGATCGCGACGATCGGCGAGCGCCCGTCATGACCGAATGCACCGATGAGCGCCCCTGTCCCGAACGGGATCGCGCCGGCCAGAACGCAGCAAGCGCCCACGCTCCACGGCCGCTCCCCCAGCGCCCCGATCTGGATACGCACGGTCGGCGAAACCCTGGACAGGAGCCGCCTCCCTGTAGTCCCTCCCCGCACCGGACGACGCGCACGCCCGAATGCACGCACCGGATCGAAGCGCGCCGCAAGCCGGGCTGTCGTCAACAGGATCGCAACCGCTGCCGCCAGCATCGCGGCTCCGAAGACCCCGCTTTTCGACGAGCAGGCCGCCGGAAGCAGTCCATCCGCCGCCAGCGCACCGACCACCATCAGCGGCAGGCGCTCCAGCATGCCGAGTTGGAGAAAAACGATGTCCAGCAGAACGGTCAGCGCATCAGCCACGCCGAAGGCCTGCCCCGGCAAGCCGGTCGACATGGGCCCGAACAGCATGGCCCCCGACAGGACAGGAACGAACAGCAGGAAGTCCGCTGCCGCGAGCAACAGGCCGGAGACCGCGCAATGCGTCACGAACCCGACCGGCAGGGTTTCGACAAACAGGCGAAACCGCCCGCCATGCAGGATGGCTTTCTGCGGCAGCAGCCACAGCACGCCGGCCGCCTGGAACAGCGCCAGCATCCCGAGGCGATGCGAAAGCCCGAATGATGGCGACAGGCTCTGGCCGAACAGACGGGCCGGCACCATGAAGATCGAGACGATCGGAAGCCCGGGCACGAGCATGCCGGCCAGCAGAAACCACTGCCAGTGCCGTGCGACGAGATCCCGCCCCGCCGAGGCACAGAACCGTGCACGCAGAACCAGATACAGCCGGAATCCGGCAGCCTCCTGCTGCCACATGCCGATCATGTCGGGTTCCTGCGCCGTGTCATCCCATGCTCCATGGCAGCACTCCGAATGGCCACCGCTCTCACAGTGTCCGGGCCGGAGCGATCAGCGCAAGAGCGCCGGCGGGCCGCGCACCAGCGCGCCTGCTGCCGCTCTGCCGAACCCTTGTGATTTTCCCGCGTAGAACACGGACCCGATCAAGGAGGCATTCCTTATGACCACCCAACCGCATCTCTCGCTCAACGCCGGCATCGACATCCCGCAGCTCGGGCTGGGCGTCTGGCAGACACCGGCCGACCAGACGGCGGACATCGTGCGCCACGCCGTGGGCGCGGGCTACCAGCATGTCGACACCGCCATGATCTACCGCAACGAAACCGGCGTCGGCGAGGCACTGGCGGACCATCCCGAGATCTTCCTGACCACCAAGCTGTGGAACGAGGATCAGGGCTTCGATTCCACGCTACGCGCCTTCGACGAAAGCGCGCGCAAGCTCGGGCGCGAACGGATCGACCTCTACCTGATCCACTGGCCCGCGCCCGCCAAGAACCTCTATCTCGACAGCTGGCGCGCCATGGTCCGCCTGCATGGCGAGGGCCGCATCCGCGCGATCGGCGTCTCCAACTTCGCCGAGAACCATATCGAGCGCCTGATCGCGGAGACGGGCGTAACCCCGGCCGTCAACCAGATCGAACTCCATCCGGACTTCCAGCAGCGCGCGCTGCGCAAGTTCCACGAAGAGCATGGCATCCGCACCGAATCCTGGAGCCCGCTCGGCCAGGGCCACGTTCTCAAGAGCCCGGTCATCGGCAAGATCGCCGAAAAGCACGGCAAGACCGCAGCCCAGGTGGTGATCCGCTGGCATCTGCAGAGCGGCCTGATCGTCATCCCGAAATCGGCGACACCGTCGCGGCTGGACGAGAACATCGCCGTGTTCGACTTCACGCTGGACGATACCGACATGGCCTCCATCGCCGACATGGACACGACGACCGGCCGGATCGGCCCGGACCCCGCCACCGCGAACTTCTGATCGCGGAGGATTGCCGGCAGGCCTGGGACAGCCGATCCGCCGGGCCAACCCGCCCTGGCAACGGTTGACCCAGATCAATGCGCCGTCCGGCTGACGGCGCATCATGGCGTCCGAACCACCGGATGCCACGAGATGCGAGACTCTGCCCATGCGCCGCGCAAACTGATCTTCTCGATCTGCCTGGTGCTGTTGGCACTCGTCGCCGTAAGCCTCGTGCGGCCAGCCTGCGCCGCCACACCGACGATGAACGCCGTGTCGCAAATTTCTTTCGTGACCGTGCCCACCGCACGGTCCTGCTAGGAGCGCGCCGCGATGTCCCGGACCGTCGCCGATGCCATCGTCGCCTGCCTGAAACAGGAGGGCGTGGAGGTCATCTTCGGCATCCCGGGTGAGGAGAACATCCGCCTCGTCATGGCGCTCGAGGGATCGGGCATCCGCTTCATCCTGACGCGCCACGAACAGGCGGCCGCCTTCATGGCGGACATGTACGGCCGGCTGACCGGGCGGGCGGGCGTCTGCACGGCAACGCTCGGCCCCGGCGCCATCAACCTCCTCCTCGGTGTCGCCGACGCCACCACCGACAGCACGCCTCTGGTCGCCCTCACCGCCCAGGTCGGACTGAACCGGATCTACAGGGAATCGCATCAGTCCGTGGATCTGGTCGCGATGTTCCGGCCCGTCACCAAATGGGCCGATATCGTCCTGACACCGCAGTCCGTCCCGGAGATGGTGCGCAAGGCCTTCAGCCTCGCCTGTTCGGAACGGCCCGGTGCGACCTATCTTGCCATCCCCCAGGATATCGAGGCCGCACCCGCCCCCCCCCGGCTGCATACCCCTGCGCGCAACGCCCTCCCACGATCCCGGCCCCGACGGCGGCCGCATCGCCGAGGCCGCGACACGCCTGAAGACTGCGAGACGACCCGTCATTCTCGCCGGACACGGTGTCGCCCGTGCACGCGCATCGGATGTGCTCGTAAGGCTGTCGGAAGCCCTGAACGCGCCCGTCGCGACGACATTCATGGGCAAGGGGGTCATACCTGATGACCATCCCAATGCGCTCGGCGTGATCGGCTTCATGGCGCACGACTACGAGAATTTCGCCTTCGACCAGGCCGATCTCATCATGGGCGTGGGTTACGAACTGCAGGAATTCTCACCCGCCCGCATCAATCCGGATCACGACAAGTCCATCATCCATCTGCATTGTTTCGCGCCCGACATCGATGCCGCATGGCAACCCGACATCAGCATCGAATCCGATATCGTCGACGCAATCGATGCCCTGCTGGCAGCCCTCGGCCCGCGGCACGTTCCGCCCAACCGGGTCGAGCCGCTCATCCGCAGCCTGCGCGCGCACGAGCTGCGCAAGGGCGAAGAAGACGACAGTTTCCCCCTCAAGCCGCAGCGCATCGTGGCCGACATCCGCGCCGTGCTCGAAGCCGACGACATCGTCCTGGCCGACACGGGGGCCGTGAAAATGTGGATGGCCCGTCTCTACCCGACGCAGGCGCCCCTGACCTGCCTGATGTCGAACGGCCTTTCCACCATGGCCTTTTCCCTGCCGGGCGCCATCGGTGCCGCACTGGCCTGTCCGGGAAAACGGGTGCTCTCGACCATGGGGGACGGATCGTTCCTGATGAACTCACAGGAAATCGAAACCGCGATCCGCGAGAACATCCCGCTCAAGGTCCTGATCTGGGAAGATGGGTCTTACGGTCTCATCAAATGGAAAATGGATATGGAGCTGCATCGCCATGCGCATGTCGATTTCACCAACCCCGATTTCGTCGCTTACGCACACAGCTTCGGCGCGAACAGCTATCGGATAACTTCCGCCGCCGACCTGCGTCCCACACTGGAAAAGGCCCTCGCCGAGCCCGGCGTCTCGATCATGACGGTCGCGGTGGACTACAGCGAAAACATGAAACTCATCGACCGCCTGGGGGATCTGACAATCGCGCTCTGAAAGAGCGACACTTTTTAGCGCGCCTTCACGTCCCGCAATACGTCGCCCGGACCCGCTCCGCATCGACCGGCGCCGCGTCGAGCCCGTCCGTGCCATCGTCGAACGGCCGCGCGAGCACCTGCATCATCGTCTCGAAAGGCGCATAATCGCCCTGCACGGCCGCATCGATCATCGCCTCGATCCGATGATTGCGCGGGATAACCCGCGGATTGACGCGCTGCATGGCCTGATGTCGCACGGCGGGTGACACATCTTCCCGCGCCAGCCGGGCCTGCCAGTCCGACACCCACGCGCGAATGGCCTCATCCCCGTCGAACAATGCAAGGAAGGGCTCGAAATCGCCGCTTCCCGCCGCGTCGCCAAGGCGACGGCAGGCCAGCGTGAAATCCGCGCGCCCCTTGTGCATGGCGTCCAGAAAACGCGTGATGAGCGCAGCATCGCCCTCGATCGGCACTGTCAGCCCGAGCTTTTCGCGCCAGCCGGACAGATGCGCCCGTCCGAAGACCGCGTCGAAACCTTCGAGGACGCCCTGCGCCTTCTGCACGGCGACCTGCGGATCCGCATCCAGCAGCGGCAGGATCGCTTCCGCAAGACGTGCGAGATTCCACAACGTGATGTCCGCCTGACGCCCGAACGCATAGCGCCCATATTCATCGATCGAACTGAACACCTTGCCCGGATCGTATTCATCCAGAAATGCGCACGGTCCGAAATCGATCGTCTCGCCCGCGATGGATGTGTTGTCGGTATTCATGACGCCGTGCACGAAGCCCACCAGCATCCACTGCGCCACAAGCCGCGCCTGCCGTTCCATGACAGCGCGGAGCAGGCCGAGATACGGCGCTTCCTCGGTGCGCAGGGCCGGATAAAGCCGGTCGATCGCATAATCCGCCAGCGCGCGAATATTCTCCTTCTCGCCCGTCGCCGCGGCATATTCGAACGTGCCCACCCGGATATGACTCAGCGCCACCCGCGCAATCACAGCCCCCGGCAACGCGATTTCACGCAGGACGACATCGCCCGTCGTCAGGGCCGCCAGTGCCCGTGTCGTCGGGATGCCGAGTGCTGCCATCGCCTCGCTGACGACATACTCCCTCAGGACCGGGCCCAGCGCCGCGCGCCCGTCCCCCCGACGGGAAAACGGCGTCGGCCCTGATCCCTTCAGGTGAATGTCGAACAGACGCCCGGCGGCGTCGGTGGCCTCTCCGACCAGCATCGCCCGCCCGTCCCCGAGCGTCGGATTGAAATGGCCGAACTGATGCCCCGAATACGCCATCGCGACCGAGGCTTCCCCATCCGGTCGCAGACCCCCGCCGAGCAACGCGATCCCCTCCGGCCCGCGCAACCAGTCCGGATCCAGTCCCAGCATCCGCGCCAGAGGTTCATTGAGTGCAACCAGCTTCGGCGCCGTCGGCGTGCGCGGCGCAAGTGGCGCAGTGAAGCGTGACGGCAGGGTGGTGGCGTAGTGGCGCTGCAGACTCATAGGGGCGATCCTTCTTCCTTTTCGGAGAGAAAAAGAAGCAAAAAGACTTTTATCCGTTCATGGACATAGTGAACCTCCAGTCCGAAGGCGCGAGACCGACAGAAGTTTGTCGCTTCCTTTTCGAAAAAGAGTGTCACCCCAGCCCGTTGCGCCGCCGCACCTGCCGGATCAGCGCACTATGATCCAGCTCCCCGTCACCCGCGGCCACCAATTCCCGGAACAGCCCGTCCACCAGTCGCGCCACCGGCAGATCCAGCCCGACTTCCCCCGCCAGCGCCAGCGCCGCACCACTATCCTTGATCTGGTATTTCGCAGGCCCACCGGGCACGAAATCCCCCACGATCATCCGCTGCCCCTGCCGCTGCAGGATGATCGAATCCGCAAAGCCACCCGCCAGCGCTTCCCGCAACCGTGCCGGGTCGGCACCGCCCTGCTCCGCCAGCACGAAGGCCTCCGCCACCAGCGCAATCGTCCCGGCCACGATCATCTGGTTGGCGAGCTTGGCCAGCGCGCCGGTACCCACCGGCCCGATCCGCACCGGCCGCCCCATCGGCCGCAGGATATCGCGCGCATCCTCGAATACGGCCGCATCCCCGCCCACCATGATCGCAAGCGTTCCGGCCTCGGCCCCCGCGACGCCACCCGATACCGGCGCGTCCAGACACGCGACACCACGCGCCGCCGCCGCGTCCGCCAGTTCGCGCGCCATGGGAACCGAGATCGAACTCATGACGATCAGGATGCTTCCCGGCGCCATGGCCGCCAGAACACCGCCGTCGCCCAGCAGCACATCGCGGCAGGCGTCGTCCGAACTCAACATGCCGATCACCGCGCGCGCATCACGCGCGACCTCGGCCAGCTGGTCCACTGCCGCAATGCCCGCATCCGCCAGCGCCGTCGCCTTCTCCCGCGACCGGTTCCACGCCGATACCGCAAAACCGGCCCCCGCCAGCCGCCGCGCCATCGGCGCCCCCATCAGTCCCGTCCCCAGAAATCCGATCCGCACCGTTCCCTGCTCCCGATGTCATTGCCTGAACGCGGCGGGATCACACGCCTGAAAAACCAGGCACGCCAGACGGAAAAAGCCTTGGCCAATGACAAAAAACCGTGTCAGGCCGCAGCCGATGCCGGCCCCACGTTCGCCTGGCGCCTGTCCGGCACCTGCGCGGAAACCACGCGGGGCGCGGCAACAGGCCCACGCCGCCGCCATGAGATCGCCCTTTCAGGCGCAGGCAGACCGCACAGCACTCGCCCGACCGCGACTGAAGGCGCAGTTCGTCGCAACACCCTATGGATAGCGATGCAACCTGCCGTCCTTGCCGCATCTCTCGACCCGATCGAACAATACGCTGATGGCGACATGCCTCCCGCACCACACAGCGCGACCAGCTCTACCCTGTCCGCTCTTCAGGCTCGCGAAAAGCCGTCGACAGCATGGTCATCCGCCAGACAGGCCGCTGTAATCGCGCACCACAGGACGGCCGAATGCCCCGCAACCCATGAAGGGCGCCCATCCAGCAGTCCTCCATGCCCACATTCCTCAAGGATCCGCCGCTACCCCGGCCGAGAAAAGCTTTTCATCTCCCGCCCGGCGAAACCGCGCGGACCGACGCCCGGCAATACTGGCGCCCATGACAGACCTTACGGTCAAGATCGCGGCACCGCCCTGCTCGAGCCAATCTCCGCGCCGCCAGATCACGTTAGGGCCGCAAACCGCTCCAACCCGTCCGAGGCCCCGTGACCGCACCGTCTTTCGAAACCCGCCATGAACTCCCGGCGCCCGGTGAAGCGCCGCTCGGTCCCAACGACGGGGACTGGCCCATCCAGGACATGGCCGCCCTCGGTGACGGCCGGTCCGTCGCCCTCATCGCACCGGATGGCGCCATCATCTGGTGGTGCGTGCCCGCAATCGACAGCCCCGCCCTCTTCGACCGCCTGCTCGACGCCTATATCGGCGGCTATTTCCAGATCCGGCCCGACACGGCCTGCACCGTTACCCGGCGCTATCGCGACGATTCCAACGTGCTCGAGACCGTGTTCGAAACCGAAACCGGCCGCGTCCGCCTGACGGAATCGCTCAACTCCTCCCTCGCCGGACGCCTGCCCTGGAGCGAACTCGCGCGCCTGCTCGTGTGCGAACGGGGCCACATGACCCTGCACATATCCGCCCGGTTCGGACGCCAGTTCAACGCCGTCTCGCCCTGGATCCGGCACCACCCCGGCAATCACGGCCTTGTCTTCCACGTCGAACAGACGATGGGCCAGCTTCTGGTTTCCGAGAACGTCACGATCGAGTATCGAAACGATATCGGCTTTGCTGGTCACGTCGCCTTGCATCGCGACGAACGCGCCATGGTCGCGGTCGTCGCCACCCGCAACGAACCGCTCTGCATCCCCACGCTGCAGGAAATCGAGGATCGTATTTCTGACAGCGACCACGCGTGGCAGCGCTGGACCGAGAGCCTGACTTATGACGGTCCGTATCGCGGTGTGGTGCGCCGCTCGGCGCTGGCGCTGAAGCTGCTGCTGTCATCGCACTCCGGCGCCATCGCCGCCGCCGCGACCATGGGTCTGCCCGAGAAAATCGGCGGTCCGAAGAACTATGACTACCGCTATGCCTGGGTGCGCGACGCCGCCTACACCGTCTGCGCGTTCCTGCGCCTGGGCGTGCGCCCGGAAAGCAAGGCGGGCTTCACATGGCTGATCCACCGCATGGCCGATGCGGGCCTGCGCGTCTTCTATACGCTCGACGGCGCCGCCCCACCGTCCACGCATGACGTCAACGACATTCGCGGCTACCGCAGGTCGCAACCGGTCATGATCGGCAATGCCGCAACCCATCAGCACCAGCACGGGATTTACGGCGACATCCTGCACGTCGCATCGATGTTCACCCAGAGCGGACACCTGCTGGACATGAATACCGGGATCCTTCTGTCCAACATCGTGGACGAATGCGCCGATCGCTGGCGGCAGCGCGATGCCGGCATCTGGGAACTGGCCGATCCCGAGCACTACACCATGTCGAAAATCAGCGCCTGGCAGGCCCTGGCGCGCGGCGCCGAGCTCGCCCGCCAGGGCTATCTGCCCTCCACCTGCGCGGACCGCTGGGAGCGTGAACGTGACCGCATCGCGGAATGGATCGACGACCATTGCTGGTCCGAAAAGAAAAAGGCCTATACCTTCTATCGCGGCACCGAGCGGCTCGACGCCTCCATAGCGCTCGCCGCTGCCTTCGGCTTCCCGCGGCCCGAACGCCTGCGCAGCACCATGGACGCCATCGCGCGCGAACTCGGCGCAGGTCCGTTCATCTACCGCTATTCAGGCGCGGCCCAGGAAGAGGGCAGTTTCCTCGCCTGCGCCTTCTGGCTCGCCGAAGCCCAGCACATCCTTGGCCGCACCGAAGACGCCGCCCGCCGCTACAACGCCATCCTCGCCGCCATCGCGCCCAGCACCGGCACCATCAGCGAAATGATCGACCCGGCCACCGGCGCGCATCTCGGCAACACACCGCAGGGACTGACGCATCTGGCGATCGTTCATGCGGCGTGCATCATGGCAGGGAAGACGCAGCCCTGACGAACCCGCCCCGGCAGAACATGCGATATTTCGATCAAAGAGCAATATGTCTGCCGTCAGCTCTTCAGAAACCGGATCGACCGGATTTTTATGATGTGTCTGGTGCAAGGACGACCAGTATAGAGGACATATTCCTGATTTTTTCTAGTCTGCATCTTTTGGGTAAAAAGCGGACGTCCTATGGATCGCGCTTTCTGACAGCACCGAAACTGTGTGACGCACTTCCCCCTTGATCGAATACATGAACAGCATGTCGACTTCCTGTCTTCCCGGAAAAATTCTCTGCTCTCTCCGTCCGATGTCAACAGACACAAACTATTTTTGTATCGCAACAGTTTCAAGGCACTGCCAATTTCTCGTGCTTTAAATCTCGCGCCGTGCCACACTCCGACGCGCCATACCAATCTCTCATTCCACTGGAGATTGGCGGCCCGAGAATGATCAAGCCATGAATTACGCGGAAGTATTCGCCATTGTCTCCCTAAGCGGGTTGGCGGCAGTATTTCTCAGCTATGTCGTCCATCGGCATCTCCGCGTTGAGGTACGCGCCAGTCATCAGGACGTAGGCGCCGCAGTCTTTCTTCAGCTCGGTGTTCTGTTTGCGGTTGTTCTTGCTTTCGTGTTCGGAGAGGCGTTTGGCGAGTTTGGAGAAACTCAACGCGCTATCGATCTAGAATGTGGTGCGCTGCATGCTGCGGCCATGTTCGCCAGCAGCCTTCCGCCACGCGAAAGACAAGCTATCCTTGTCCCGGAAGCCAATTACATCCGGGATGTCGTCGAAATCGAATGGCCGGAGATGCGCGCCCATCGAGCCGGCAATCGGAAAGCTTACCAATCATTCGAGATTCTGATCAGAAATTCCGCAACGCTTCAGGTTAGCGACACATCGTCCTCGTTGATAAAGGCGCAGATATTGTCACTGCTGTCCGAAGCCCATGCCCAACGGGAAATACGGATTTATGAGGCGAGCAATGGTGTTCCAACCATCATGTGGATTGTGCTCATCGCGATCAGTCTTTTGCTGATGGCTTTCGTCTGTTGCGCCGGACTGCAAAGGTTTTTCGCCTTGGCCTTGTTTTCGGCAGAGTTTGCAATAAGCGTCAGCTCGATTCTTCTCGTTGTCCGACTGCTCGATTACCCGTTCGAGGGGGCAATCGGGCTTTCGTCCCATGATTTCTCGCAGACACTCGACAAGGTCGTCTCCCTGACGAGATAACGTCTTTTCCATAAAGAAATGAGGGAGATTTCAGCTTGCCGACCGGCGAGACGTTTCCGGATAGTCCGTCTTGCCCATCTGCGGCACACCTTGCCCTCTCGTGCGTCGCGGCCTTGGAACAGTTATTGTCACCAACGGTCATTACTGGTCGAACTCGCAATATCGGCCAGGATGTTTTCTAAAAATCTGTCTTCGTGGATCAGAAGGATGGACCGAGGATCGTGTCCCGCCTTCAAAACTTCCCCGCATACGCCGAGACAACAGCCTCCATCAGCTCCCGATCCCGCGTCGAGAACCGGTCCACCACCGGGCTGTCGATATCCAGCACACCGAAGACCGCGCCATCGCGGAAAATCGGCACCACGATCTCGGATGCGGAGGCTGCATCGCACGCGATGTGGCCCGGAAACGCGTGCACGTCGGGCACCACCTGCGTCTCCCGTGTCGCAACGGCCGTGCCGCAGACGCCCGCGCCGACCGCAATCCGGGTGCACGCGACACGGCCCTGAAACGGTCCAAGCACCAGTTCGCCATCGCGCATGAAATAGAACCCGGCCCAGTTCACGTCCGGCAGCCAGCCGAACAGCACGGCCGCGATATTCGCGGCGTTGGCAATCGGATCGCGTTCCCCCTCAAGCACGGCATGCACCGCCTCGAGAATATCCTCATGAGACGCGCCCGACGCGGGTGCTGCGATATCTGCGACCATGCTCGATCCTCTGAAACGAAAAAAGCGGGGCTCGGCCCCGCTTCCGGCAGGAGGCAGGCCTCCCGCACACCTTAATTCAAGGGAATGAAAGGGGCGAGCCCCTGCGCCGTCGGGGTGGGGCAGAGCCCCGCACACCTCGCCCGCCCGAAATCAGGTGCCCCGATCAGGCACCCGGACATCAGTTGTTCATCGCGTCGAAGAAATCCTGGTTCGACTTGCTGTATTTGAGCTTGTCGAGCAGGAAGTCCATCGCATCCATCGTGCCCATCGGCGCCAGGATGCGGCGCAGCACCCACATCTTGGACAGCTGCGCGCGATCCACCAGAAGCTCTTCTTTGCGGGTGCCCGACTTGGTGATGTCGATCGCGGGGAAGGTGCGCTTGTCGGACAGCTTGCGGTCGAGGATGAGCTCGGAATTGCCCGTGCCCTTGAACTCCTCGAAAATCACTTCGTCCATGCGGCTGCCGGTATCGATCAGCGCGGTCGCGATGATGGTCAGCGACCCGCCTTCCTCGATATTGCGCGCCGCACCGAAGAAGCGCTTCGGACGCTGCAGGGCGTTGGCGTCCACACCGCCCGTCAGCACCTTGCCCGACGACGGAACGACGGTGTTGTAGGCACGCGCCAGACGCGTGATGGAGTCCAGCAGGATCACGACGTCACGCTTGTGCTCGACCAGTCGCTTGGCCTTCTCCAGCACCATTTCCGTCACCGCCACGTGGCGCGTCGCCGGCTCGTCGAAGGTGGACGACACCACCTCGCCGCGCACCGAACGCGCCATGTCGGTCACTTCCTCGGGCCGCTCGTCGATCAGCAGCACGATCAGGAACACTTCAGGATGATTGGCCGAGATCGAGGCCGCGATGCTCTGCAGCATCACGGTCTTGCCGGTGCGCGGCGGCGCCACGATCAGCGCGCGCTGGCCCATGCCGATCGGGGATACGAGATCGATCACGCGCGAGGTGTAGTCGCGGTTGTCCTTCTTGCCGCGCGCCTTCTGCAGCGGCGTTTCCTCGACTTCGCGGCCCTCGACTTCCATCTTCAGGCGACGCTCGGGATAGAGCGGCGTCAGGTTGTCGAAATTGATCCGCTGCCGGACCTGCTCGGGCGCCTCGAAATTGATCGTGTTGACCTTGAGCATCGAGAAATACCGCTCGCCGTCGCGCGGGCTGCGGATCTGTCCCTCGACCGTGTCGCCCGGGCGCAGGCCATAGCGGCGCACCTGGGCGGGAGAGATGTAGATGTCGTCGGGGCCGGGCAGGTAGTTGGCTTCCGGCGAACGCAGGAAGCCGAACCCGTCGGGCAGGATTTCCAGCGTGCCGATGCCGAAGATCGCCTGGTCGTTGTCGGCCAGCGTCTTGAGGATCGCGAACATGATGTCCTGCTTGCGCATGGACGAAGCGTTCTCGATCTGCACGCTCTCGGCATAGGCGAGCAGATCGGCGGGCGATTTTGCCTTGAGGTCGGCGAGATGCATGACGGGATACGGGCCTTGAGCGTAGCGCCGCGCGACGATTTGCAGATCAGACGACGGCTTGGCGGAAACGTCCGAGCACACTCTCCGGCACAACGGCCACAAGCCAGGGGATACGACTCTGCCGTATCGGGCCGAAGAGAAGGTTCGAAGCAATGGAGAAACCGATCGGCAGGACGCCGGCGGCACCTGTTTCGTGATGTAATCCCGCGCCGTACCCTCGTCAAGCAGCCTCTCGCAGCGGGCTTTCAAACGTGATCCATGAAATGCATGGCGAAACGCCCGGCCATCTCATGAATTGACGTCTCCGCGCAGCGGCATCCTGAAATCCGCCTGCGATATGGTCGTCCTTTCGATCCGCCTCACGGGCACGTCCGGCGACCGCTCTTCATCGTGGCCGGGAGCGATTGCGGCGCGCGTTCATTCCATACGGCGGCGAAAACCGTTCAGCGCAGCGGCCCGAGCCAGTATTCGCCCGCGGTCATCGGTGGCGACGCGGCGCCGATATCGATCAGGACCCGCGCAAGCGTCGGCTCCTCGACCGACATTGAACCCGACAGCAGCTGCGGGCCGCACACACCGTGCAGGACCAGATCAGCCGCCAGATGCGTCTTCAGTTCGCACGCCGCTGTATTGGCACGCGGCCCCGCACCCCGATCGATCGTGCCTCCGATGGGAGCTGCGGCAACCGGGCGGCTGTCGGAATCCAGGGCCACGATCTCACCTGCGAGCTGCTGTCTGGCCGGGCCCGGCACGTCGGAGACGGATGCCGGGGCAACCGGATGAAGCCCGATCAGGATCCGTGTCGGTTGCCGACCGTTCCGCCACGTCGTGGATTCCAGCGCAGCCACGCCGGTTGCCGTCCCGTCATACCGCCAGGGTTCCTGCACGAGCTGGTCCACCACAGCCTGCGGCGAGGCAGGCGGCACATCCGTCTGCACGGCATCGGCCCGTGCCGGTCCGGGCGCGAGTGACAGGGGCAGAATGGCGGCACAGGCCAGCAGCAGACGAGCGGTCATCGGTTTCCTATCCAGCCCAGACGCCAGAACACGAACAGAGGCATGATGGCCGAGGCAGCCATCAAGGCAAGACTGTACCAATACCCGTATGCCCAGTTGAGTTCCGGCATGACCTTGAAATTCATGCCGTAGATGCCCGCGATCAGCGTCGGCGGTATGCCGATCGCACTGATGACCGTCAGCACCTTCATGTTGTCGTTCTGGTCGATGCTGATGAAGCCCAGCGTCGCATCCAGGAGGAACTGCACCTTGTTGGTCGTATGCCCGACGAAATCCGTCAGCGACGTGACGTCCCGCGCCAGCAGCACCAGCCGCCCCCGCAGGCCGTCCTCGTCGCGGAACATCCCGCAATCGGCCAGGAACCGCGTCGAACGGTCCACGCCCAGAAGACTGTCGCGCACCGCCGAGGCCAGATCGCCGCCGGCTCCCAGATCGCGCAATGACGCGCGCAGCCGCCCCGCGACCGCCGCCTGCCGGCCCCTGCCTTCCGGCGCGAAGATCGTCCGCGACCGCGCATTCAGCGTCCCGTCCAGATGCTCCAGCACGTCCGCCAGCCGATTGACGATCGCCTCGAACAGCGCGATCGCAAGCTCCGGCGCCGAGGCATGCTGCCCCCCTCCCGCCAGATCCGTCCCGAGCGCGTCGAACGCGTGATAGTCGGAATAGCGCACGGTCATGAGCCGGTCATGCGACAGGACGAGACCCAAGGGATAGACCTGCGCCACGTCGCCCGCCTCCGATCGCCGCACCAGCGGCATGGAGAGATAGACGGCCCCGTCGCGCTGATACTGGCGCGAGGAACTTTCGATTTCCTCGACCTCCGCGCGACGCGGCACATGCAGGCCACCCAGACGCTCGGCCCGTGCGATTTCCGCATCCGTCGGCCGCAGCAGGTCCCACCACACGATGCCACCGGGATTGTCACCGTCCTCCACTTCGCGGGCGGGCTGACCGATGGCACGGGCAAGAAACATAAAGGAACGAACTCCGGAGATGACGCTTCACACTTGATCGCACGTTTCCAAGCGATCAGGGTAGCCGCCCCACGGGACAGGCCCCGGCGAAAGCCCAAGGACCGGCCCCCCTATAGTCCAGCGTCGGAACACGAAGCACGGTCATGAACGAGACGTCCCCGAACCTGTCCAGCACCCTGCGGTCCAACAGCCTGCGCTCGGGCCCCGACGATCGCGGCCGCTTCGGACCGTTCGGCGGCCGGTTCGTCGCCGAAACGCTCATGCCGCTCGTGCTCGATCTCGAAGCGGCCTATGCCCGCGCGAAGGAAGACCCGGGCTTCCGCACCGATCTGGACTTCCATCTCACGCATTACGTGGGCCGTCCGAGCCCGCTGTGGTTCGCGCGCCGCCTGACCGAGCATCTCGGAGGCGCCAGGATCTACCTCAAGCGCGAGGAGCTGAACCACACCGGCTCCCACAAGCTGAACAACGTCATGGGCCAGATCCTGCTGGCGCGGCGGATGGGCAAGACCCGCATCGTCGCCGAGACCGGCGCGGGCCAGCACGGTGTCGCAACCGCCACCGTCTGCGCGCTGTTCGGGCTGAAATGCGTGATCTACATGGGTGCGACCGACGTCGAGCGGCAGAAGCCCAACGTGTTCCGCATGCACCTGCTGGGTGCCGAGGTGAAGCCGGTCACGGCCGGCGCCGGCACGCTCAAGGATGCCATGAACGAGGCGATGCGCGACTGGGTCGCCAACGTGCACGACACCTATTTCCTCGTCGGCACGGTGGCGGGTCCGCATCCCTATCCGGAGATGGTGCGCGACTTCCAGTCGATCATCGGCACGGAGACGAAAGAGCAGATCCTGCAGGCCGAAGGCCGCCTGCCCGATGCGATCGTGGCCGCCATCGGCGGCGGCTCCAACGCCATGGGCATCTTCCACCCCTTCCTCGACGATCCCGACGTCGCCCTCATCGGTGTGGAAGCGGCAGGTCACGGCCTCGATTCCGGCAAGACCGCCGCCTCGATCTCGCGTGGCCGCTCGGGCGTGCTGCACGGCAACCGCACCTACCTGCTGCAGGACGCAAACGGCCAGATCGACGAGGCGCACTCCATCAGCGCAGGCCTCGACTACCCCGGCATCGGCCCCGAACACTCATGGCTACACGAGATCGGCCGCGCCCAGTATGTCGGCGTCACCGACAATGAAGCGCTCGACGCCTTCACGCTGCTCACCCGCCTCGAAGGCATCATTCCGGCGCTCGAATGCGCACACGGCCTGGGCCACGTCATGAAGATCGCGCCCACGATGCGCCCCGACCAGATCATCGTGCTGAACGTGTCCGGCCGTGGCGACAAGGACGTCAATACGGTCGCAAAACACCTCGGCGTGGAACTGTAATGCGGGGCTCTGCCCCACCCACCCGGAAGGGGCGCGCCCCTTTCATCCCGAATACCTGAGTCAAGGGTTTCCAAAGGGCGACTGCCCTCTGGCGGGGTTTCAGGGGCGGCGCTCCTGACCTCCTTGCACCAACACGAAGCACCGGAACACCATGAGCCGCATCGCCGCCCGTTTCGCCGCCCTCAAGAGCCAGGGACGCGGCGCCCTCATCCCCTATCTCGAAGCCTGCGACCCGGATTACGACACGTCGCTTGCCCTCCTGCGCGCGATGCCGGAAGCAGGTGCGGACCTGATCGAGATCGGCATGCCGTTTTCCGATCCCTCCGCCGACGGCCCGACCATTCAGGCCGCGGCCCTGCGTGGCCTGAAGGCCGGCGCGACGCTGGGCCATGTGCTGAAGATGGTCGCAACCTTCCGCGAAACGGATCACGACACGCCGATCATCCTGATGGGTTACCTCAACCCGATCGACAGCTACGGCCCCGAGCGCTTCTGCCGCGATGCCGCCAAAGCCGGCGTGGACGGCCTCATCATCGTCGACGTGCCGCCCGAGGAAGCCGACCTTCTCGCGCCCCACACGACAGCGAACGGCCTCGACATCATCCGCCTGATCGCCCCCAACACGACCGAGGAGCGCCTGCGCACCGTTCTTACGGGCGCGTCCGGCTTCCTCTACTACGTCAGCATCACCGGCATCACGGGTACCACCTCCGCGACCGAGGCGCAGCTGAACGCAGCCCTGCCGAAGATCCGCGCCCAGACCGATCTGCCGGTCGCCATCGGCTTCGGCATCACGACGCCGGAGCAGGCCCGCACGGCCTCGCGGATCGGCAATGCCGCCGTTGTCGCCTCCGCCCTCATCAAGACGCTGGCCACGACACTGGAAAACGGCCGCGCCACCGAGCGCACGGTTCCGACCGTCGTGGACGAGATCAGGGCGCTCGCCGCCGCCGTGCGCGCGACCTGACGCATGCGCCGCCTCGCTCTGACCCTTGCGGTCCTCGCCTGCGCCACGACCACGGCAGCACGGGCCGAAACCCGGCTCTACGCCAACACGTGTTACGAGAAGGAAAGCGGCGACATCGCGGGCTACGTCGTCACGGTCACCGACGCCAGGCCGCATCCGGCCGTCGCCCTCTCCTGGACTGATGGCGATCTCGTGCCGCCGCATCCCGGCACCCTGCTCACTACGAGCCGTCCGGGACACGCGTTGAGCTTCATCGTCGCCATGCCCCGCGACGAGACGCATGACCGTTTCACCATCACGTTCCGCGGCCATTACGACCACGACCGCCTGATCGGGACGCTGACCGGCCTGCCATGGGTCGGCCGCCCCGAGACCGTGACGCTGAAGCGCCGCACGCATGACGAAGCGTTCGATCCGAAGGATCGGGTCGACACCGGCTATTGTGCGAGGACGCACTGACCGACGCGAACGCAAACCTCCCGGCCGTTCTCACGCGGAAATGACATGACCGGCCCGCGTTTTCTCCAGCAGAAGACGTAACGGTCGCCCTATCCTTCCCGTACGTCACACATCCGGAATCCGGTGAGATGCCCCTGAGCCGCAGAACGCGCATCCACCCCGAACGCCGCCGGAATGCGGCGTCCGCAGCCGCCAGATATCGCTGGTCCATCTATCGCTGGCCTGTGTGCTGCAGGGCGCTGCCCCCCGTCGTCCTCGCCCTGGTCACGGCCAACGGATCCCAGGCCGCAACCCGGCTCTTTGCCAATACCTGCTACGAGAAAGGCGGCGGACGCATCGCGGGTTATGTCATCGCCATGACCGATGGAGACCCGCTGCCGTCAGTGACCCTGTCCTGGTCGGAAGGCGCCCTGATCCGGCCGCTGTCCGGCACCATCGTCGAAACCAGCCGACCGGGCGACGCCCTCAGCTTCCTCGTTACCGACGATCGTGACAGCGCGGCCGCGACCGTGGCCTTTCAGGGCCATTTCGAGAACCATCGCCTCGTCGGCACCCTGACCGGGCTGCCGCATGTCGGCCAACCGGAATCCGTGGTGCTCGACGAACGCAGCACCGATCTCGCCTATCATCCGAAGGATCAGGTCGGGACCGGCTATTGTGCCCCGCAGATGGACTGAAGCCGGTTGAAACCCGCCCCTGTCTGCGGCGTTCGCCGGTAACAGGACACCATAGGGAGAGCCACCATGCCCCGTGGCGACAAATCAGCCTATACCGACAAGCAGAAACGCGAAGCCGAGCATATCGAACAGGGCTACGAGCATCGCGGCGTCCCGGAAAAGGAAGCCGAACGTCGGGCCTGGGCGACCGTGAACAAGGAAAGCGGCGGCGGCAGGAAAAGCGGCAGCGGCCGTGGCCATGCTGAAAACCATGAACCGAGCGAACGCGGCGGGGAGCTGGGCGGAAAGGCATCCGCGGAGAGACCGAAAGCCGACCGCTCCGCTGCCGCGAAAAAAGCGGCCGCCACAAGGAAGGCCAACAAGGAAAAGGCCGGATAATCTCCAGCAAGCGTCTTTCGTTTCCGCCACCGCCCTGAAGGGCTGGCGGTTCAGCAGGCGCTTTCCTTGTAATCCATGTCTGGGCTGTATTCGGGGACTGCGGTCAGGATATGCCCGCGTGGTACATGAAGACGCCGGCCCAGAAAAACGCGATACCCATCAGCCACCAGTTCACATGGACGTTGTTGTTGACGTCCATCGTCGTCGTGTAACAGGCCATGCCGAGAAACAGCAGGAACAGGAAGAAACCGGCCGTCATCCCGATCATCTTGAAGACCATGCGCCGGTCTCCCGCCTTGCCATCGCCGTCGCTGCTGACATTGAGCTTGTGAATATTGTCCCCGGTCGTCATTCGTCCGTTCCTTCGCACAACAACGCATCGCGGTCTGACCCATGCGCCGTCCGCTCCCGGGCCGCCCCTTGATCCGGGCGGCCATGTGTCGAGACGAGTATAACGGCATGTCACCACGGTCGCAGCCCCTGCAGGCTGCATGCCCGATAATATCGCGCCGGAGGTCCTGAAATCCAATCCCGCATGACGCCGGCCCATGCCGTTTTTGCCGGACAATATCCGTCGCAGGACGGCCCATCATGCCGGGCACGCCCAAAAAACGCGCGATACTCATAGTCCGGCATCGCGCCCACGATTTCAGGATGCGAGATCGGCAGCCCCGCCTTGTCCGGCATCCGCCAGAGCCCGCGAAGCCATGCGTGTCGCGATGTGCTGCGAAAACCGGCCTGGTCAGGCGCCCGTTGCCTCGATCATCAGCCGCTCCAGTGCGGCGGGATCCTCTTTATCCAGCAGACGTTCCAACATGCCGCCGATCGCAAGGACCGAGAGCCCATGCATCAGCCCCCAGCGCGCTGCAAGGCGGCCGGTATCATGGGGCGCGTCATGTGCCGCGCCTTTCTCCGCCGCGCGCTCCAGCATGGCCAGCACCTGCCCGGAAGATGCGATATAATCCGGGCGTGTCCGGTCGAGCGCGTCGTTCCGAAACATCAGCGTAAACAAACCGGGATTGTCGAGCGCGAACCGCACATAGGCATGCGCCATGCCGGCCTGCGTGGTCTCACGCGCCAATGTCGCTGCCAGCTCCAGAAACCCGGTTGCCGCCAGATCGCTCAGGAGGCCCGAGAGAGGGCCGAAATGGGGCGCCGCCGCCGTGGCCGATACGCCTGTCCGCCGGGTAATCGCGCGCAGTTTCAGCGCGCCGATGCCCTCTTCCTCCAGAATTTCGCGCGCGACCCGAAGGAGTTCCGCACGCAGATCGCCGTGATGATACCGGCGGTTCTCGTTCGTCATCGTTGTCTCCATCGCCCAGCCTTCAAAAGGTTTTCCGTCTTGAGTGGCAACACGCAGTGGGAATTGTCTTGATCCTGTAAAGATCGACGCACGGACACTCTGTAGCGTGCCTGTATATCGCTCCGGCAATGCGCACAGGGCCTGCGTCCCAAAGTGCTGCCCTGCGTCATGGCAGACCGAAGCCCCCGATCAGTCATCGACCCGGTCGCATTCAAGAACAGTCGCGCATCACATTCGACAAATAACCCAACGTGATTCTGTGGAGTGATTTCAGGAACATCGCCCTTGAAGGTACGACGACCTCTTTCACGTCATCAGCTCGCGCAGTACATGACGACACGCGCCATTTTCACCGCACCAACCGTCGCTGTATTCATGTCGAGAGTCCGTGCCCAAAATCCGGCCTCGCCGCATCCGCCAGATCTTCGTCACGAGCCATGATGATCCGCACGTATATGCCCCGGTCGCGCACGGAATTCACAATCGAGGCTGCACCGATATTACGGATTCCTGCCTTTCGACGGTAACAGTCCCGGAACACATATCTCAGTCCCCGAGACCCCGCGCAGCCTCATGTTACCGATGACAGCAGCACGTGCCCTCCGCGCAGCATCCATCCCGCCTGCTGCCCGGCATATTTTCTGTTCTGAAGGAAACATGGTGACGATTACGCAGGACTCACAGCCCGGTCACCCATCAGGACAGATTTTTTATACCGATAAATTCCCGCCCGACATCATGTCAGGATCCGATACAGCCCGGGCATCACCAACCGGATGAGCCCCGCTCGGGAGATGCATGCACCGGTTCGCCCCAATCCCACCTCGCCGAGCCGGGTTCAGGCATCCAACGATGCAATGCTCAGGAAAAGCGAAGAATTCCCCGGATCGGTTTATTTTCCAGTCGTCACAGTAATGAACCGGAAAACCTTACAGGACCTCATACCGGATTATACCGCTGCTCGCCCCCTTTGGGCAGGAACCTGCAATCCCGACGGAATAATGTCGCCAGAATCCGGAAAGCCCCAGTGCAATGCTGACGATCCGCGATGTTGACGGGAGACATATGACCAAAGCGGACATATTCACTGGCCCCGGAAATTCCCTGCTTCCGATCGTCTTGCCGGCCGACAAGCTCGTCCTTCAGCCATTCTTTTTTTCGGCATTTTCGACATGTGACGATCCCGGGCCACAATCGGACCGGTCTCGGACCCGGCTCCTTGTCATCCGAACGCGCATTCGCGCCCAGCCAGGCCATCCCGCACAATGTCCGTATGAAGTGGCCGTTCGCCCCATCCTCGAGGCTCCAATCCTGCAATAATTCGGCTACAGCCTATGCGGCCGGGGAATTCACAGGATGATTACGCGCCTGTCCCTGCGCGTATTGTCGCCATACCTTGGCGCAATGACCCGAGAGACTGTCCGGTCGTCGTTTGTCGAACCGCAGGAGCCGCACAGCACGATGCAGCTTCCTCGACTATATTTCCGATCCACGCCTGACACAGCCGCCGCGAGACAGACGGCATTCAGGATGTCAGCCCTCCGGCAAGAGATGCGCGACGAAACAAGCCTTACACCCGATACGTAGCGCGCGCGCCGAGCCCTCGTGCCTCAGACCGGCACGTAGCCATCCTGCGCCAGCGCCACGCCGGCGAGATACAGGCTGCCGCAGATCAGGACCCGTCCCGGTGCGCCCGTCCGGATCCGTTCCAGCGCCGTCGCGATGACCGGCCCCGCCACAGCCTGCCCGCCGCTCGCCGCCACGACCTCCTCCACCGGGATCGCCAGATGCTGGCCCGGCTCGGCCACAGCCTGCACGCTGCTCGCCCGGGCGAGCAGCGGCCGCAGGAACCCCGCCACATCCTTCGTCTGCTTCATGCCGACGATGACATGAACGGGCTGCGGCTCGCGGCCCGCCGCACGATCGGCCTCGGCCCAACCGTCGATTACGGCCCCGAGCGCCACCCCGGCATCCGGATTATGGCCGCCATCCAGCCACAACTCGCACCCAGGCACCTGATCCGCGAGCACACCATGCAGGCGCTGCATCCGCGCAGGCCATGACGCCCGGGCAATGCCCGACCATGCAGCATCGGGCACCGCAAGGCCCGATGCCCGGAGGGCCGCGATCGCAAGCCCCGCATTGTCGACCTGGTGGGGCCCGGACAGCGACGGCATCGGCAGCACGAGCGTGCCCAACGGATCGCCATAGCGAAGCGTGCCGTTGCCCGCAGCCTCGATCGTCCAGTCCCGGCCACCCAGCCACAGGACCGATCCCACCGCCTCGGCCTTCGCCGCGATGACGTCCGCCGCCTCGGGCGCCTGGGCCGCGCTGACGACCGGCGCTCCCGGCTTGATGATACCGGCCTTTTCCCCGGCAATTGCCGCCAGCGTGTCACCCAGAAAGGCCTGATGATCGAGCCCGATGCGCGAAATGACGCTGACCGCCGGATGCGGCACGACGTTCGTCGCATCGAAACGGCCGCCAAGGCCCACCTCGACGACCGCGATCTCCGCCGGCGTGCGCGCGAACAGCACGAGCCCCGCCGCCGTCAGCACCTCGAACACCGTGATCGCGGCTCCCGCATTGGCGGCCTCGATTTCCTCGAGCACGGCTACCAGCGCGTCCTCGTCCACCAGACGCCCGGCAATCCGGAACCGCTCCAGCAGGCTGACCAGATGCGGGCTCGTCATGACATGCGCGCGCCAGCCCGCCGCCTCGGCGATCGCCCGCACGGCAGCACAGGTCGAGCCCTTTCCGTTCGTCCCGGCCACATGCACGACCGGCGGCAGATGCCGCTCCGGATGGCCGAGCGCTGCCAGAAGCCGCTCCAGCCGCCCGAGCGAGAGATCGATCAGCGTCGGATACAGCGCATGCACCCGCGCGAGGATCGCGCCCGTGCGGCCCGCATATTCGCCCAGCGTCGTCACCCCCGGCGCGGGAGCGGCAAGCTCCGCCACGTCGGCGGGTGCCGCATCGTCAGGCGAGCGCTGCATTCAGCACCGGCAGTTCGGCGGGCAGGGGCGTCGTGCGCGCGCCCAGAAGGCCCGACACGCGGATCAGCGTCTCGCGCAGGTCCTTCCGGGGCACGACCATGTCGATCATGCCATGATCGCGCAGGTATTCCGCGCGCTGGAACCCTTCGGGCAGCGTCTCGCGCACCGTGTCCTGAATGACGCGGGGACCGGCGAACCCGATCAGCGCCTTGGGCTCGGCGATCTGCACGTCGCCCAGCATCGCGAAGGATGCCGAGACACCGCCCGTCGTCGGATCGGTCAGAACGACGATGTAGGGCAGCGCGGCCTCGCGCAGCATCTGCACGCCGATCGTCGTGCGCGGCATCTGCATCAGGCTGATCATGCCTTCCTGCATCCGCGCGCCGCCCGACGCCGTGAAGACAACCAGCGGGGCACGCTGCAGCACGGCCAGCCGGCAGGCGGCGACGAACGCCTCGCCCAGCGCCGCACCCATGGTGCCGGTCAGAAACTCGAACGCCATGACGGCCACGACCGCATCGCGTCCGCCGAGCTTGCCGTGTGCCACGACCATCGCTTCGTCGAGCTGCGTCTTGGTGCGCGCATCCTTCAGGCGCTCCGTGTACCGCTTGCGGTCGCGGAACTCGAGCGGATCGACCGGCACCTTCGGCAGTTCGATCTTCGTGTAGACGCCGTCGTCGAAGGTCCAGGCCAGACGCTCGTTCGCCAGCGCGCGCATGTGATGGCCGCAATGCGGACACACCTTCAGCGATCGCTCCAGATCCCGCACGAGAACCATCTGCGAACAGCTCTCGCACGTCGTCCAGAGATTGTCCGGCACCTCGCGCTTGAGCAGCCCGCGGATCTTCGGTCGCACGTACTCGGTCAGCCAGCTCATGCCAAACGATCCCTCTCGATCCCCGCAGGGCACCTTATTCCTGACAGGGCCCGGCGAACCCGGAACCCGAAGCGCGGCTTATTACCGTCACGTCGCTCCAAAGGCCAGCATGGCGTTTCGCCACACCCCATATATATGATGCGCAAAGCCCCCTGATACGATGACCATGGACCAGATCAGTCCCACCCCCCTCGATGCCAGCAATCCGCTCGACGACGACCTTGCCCGCTTCATCGCGGACGAGATCGCGTCCGGCCGCCATGCATCTGCGCGGGACGTGATCTCGCACGCCCTGCGTGCCCTGCGCGACAACGGACAGCCCGCACCCGCCCCGACCCCACCCGCTCGGACGCAGCCGCCTCGGGCCGCTTCCTCGCGGGTCCCGTCCGGGCAGGCGCCATTCGGGCAGCCGCCATCCTCACCGGCGCCATGGCACAGCGCCGAACATTTCGCCGTCCTGCGCGACAGCGACGCCATCGGCTTCTTTACCCGCGATACCGCGCGCGACGTCATCGAGGGCGACGCCCGCTATGCCGCCCTGCTCGGGATCGACGCGGATGCGATGGCGCGCGGCATCCCGCTTGCGGACATGGTCGCCCGCGTCCATCCCGACGACCGTGCGGACTACCTCCAGGTCCCTGAAAGCCACACACGCGGAGAGACCCGGCGCTACCTGCGGCAGTTCCGGATCATGGGCCGCGACGGCCACATGCTCCACCTGCTGGCGCGGGGCACCACCCAGGCATCCGACCCCACGCGCAACCTCGGCGTCGTCGTGGACATGACCGACCTCAAGGTCGCCGAAACCGCGCTCGCCGCCAGCGAGGAACTCAACCGCCGCATCTTCGAAAGCTCGGCGGACTGCATCAAGATACTCGATCTCGACGGCCGCCTCCTGTTCATGAGCGAAGGCGGCCGCACGGCCATGGAAATCGAGGATTTCAGCCGCGTCAGGAACTGCCCGTGGCTCGATTTCTGGAACGGCCCCCAGCGGGCCGCCGCAAGCCGCGCACTGGATGCCGCCCGGCAGGGCGGCACCGGCCGCTTTCAGGGTGCGGCACCGACGGCCAAGGGCAATGCCCGCACATGGGACGTGGTCGTGACCCCGATCAGGGGTGCGGACGGCCGGCCCGAACGCGTGCTTGCCGTCTCGCGCGACATCACCCGCCTGCGCCGCGCCGAACGCGCACTTGCCGATACCGAGACACACTGGCGCAGCCTGTTCATGAGCCTGCAGGAAGGCTTCATGATCGGCGAACTGATCCGCGACGAACACGGCCGGGCCTGCGACTGGCGCTATGTCGAGGCCAACCCCGCCTTCGGCCGCCTGCTGGGCTTCCCCAGCGAGGACGTGATCGGTCGCACGGTGAAATCGCTCCTGCCCGGTATCCAGGATGCCTGGATCGAGGAAATGGCGACCGTCGTGGAGACGGGACATCATGCGACCTTCCTGCGCCCCATCATGCGCGATGCCGCCAGGGCATGGCCGATCCCCTGGCCCAACCCCGAGCCGGCCCGCTGGTATGAAGGCCACGCCCTGCCGACGGGCGGGGATCGCTTCGCTGTCCTGTTCCTCGAGATCACCGATCGCCTGCGGACCGAAAGCCGGCAGAACGCGCTCCTCGGCCTCGCCGATCGCCTGCGCGATCTCGAGGATCCGGCGGCCATCGCGCGCGAGGCCTCCATGGTCATCGCCGAGACGCTGCAAGTCGCGCATGTAGGCTATGCCGACGTCCAGGGCGCCGGCGATCGCATCGTCATCACGGCCGACTGGTCGGAACCCGGTCGCCCGGACATCCCGCGCCAGCACGCGCTGCGCAACTACGGCTCCTACGTCGAAGACCTCGTGCGCGGCCGCAACGCCGTCGTGCACGACACCCTGGCCGACGCCCGCACCGCCGACATGGCGCCGAACCTCGCGGCAATCGCGGTGCGCGCCTTCGTCAACATGCCGCTGATGGAAGACGGCCGCTTCGTCGCCCTCCTGTTCATGAACGCAGCCGAGCCGCGGCACTGGACCGAGCAGGAGATCAGCTTCGCCGCAAGCGTCGCCTGGCGCATGCGGGCGACCATCGAACGTCGCCGCGCCGAGGCCCGCATCCGGGAACTCGCAACGGTGCTCGAGCGCGCGGTCGCCGAACGCACGCGCGAACGCGACAGCATGTGGCGGCTCTCGGGCGACCTCATGGGCGTGCTCGACGAAGACCGCCGCCTGACCGCCGTCAACGATGCCTGGACCCGCACGCTCGGCTGGTCCGCCGCCGAAGTCGTCGGATACGACGCAACCCACATCGTCCATCCCGATCAGGCCGACACGACCGCGCAGGCCATCGCGGCCCTGCGCGATCCGACGACGCCCGCCAGCGGCTTCGAGAACCGGATTCGCACGCGCGACGGCAGCTATCGCATCATCGCCTGGCACGCCGCTGCCGAAGGCGGCCGCACCTTCCTGATCGGCCGCGACGTCACGACCCAGCGCGCCACCGAGGACGCCCTGCGTCAGGCCCAGAAGATGGAGGCGGTCGGCCAGCTGACCGGCGGCCTCGCGCACGACTTCAACAACCTCCTGACCGGCATCACGGCAGGCCTCGAACTGCTGCGCCGCAAGATCGAGCGCATTCCCGCATCCGAACCGTCCGCAAGCGGCCTCCTGCGCTATGTCGACGCGGCCCACGGCGCCGCCCTGCGGGCGGCCTCCCTGACGCACCGCCTGCTCGCCTTCTCCCGCCGCCAGACGCTCGATCCGAAACCCGTCGATCTCAATCGCCTGATCGACGGCATGGAAGACCTGATCCGTCGTACCATCGGCCCGACGATCACCCTCGATGTCCGGCGCGACGAAACGCTCGGCCCCATCCTCGCCGACGCTCACCAGGTCGAGAACGCGCTGCTGAACCTGTGCATCAATGCCCGCGATGCCATGGCCGACGGTGGCCGCATGACGATCTCGACCACGTTGCGCCCGCAGGCCACAGGGACGGACACCGCCGGGGAGACCTCATCGAGCCGCTATGCCCGTCTCAGCGTGACCGATACCGGCACCGGCATGGCGCCCGACATCATGGCGCGCGCCTTCGATCCGTTCTTCACCACCAAGCCCATCGGACGCGGCACGGGCCTCGGCCTGTCCATGGTCTACGGCTTCGCGCACCAGTCGGGCGGCCATACCGCCATCACATCCACGCCCGGCATCGGCAGCACCGTCAGCATCGACCTGCCATTCTCGGACGGCGCCGCAACATCGGACGCCGAAGCCGTCGAGACATCCATCTCGTCCCGCACGGACGCGGACGGGCGCCAGATCCTGCTCGTCGACGACGAACCGACGATCCGGATGCTCGCCCACGATATCGCGGAAGACGCGGGCCATACGATCCGCACCGCCGCCGACGCAGACGCGGCGACCGCCCTGCTGGGCGATCCCGCGATTGCGATCGATCTCCTCATCACCGATGTCGGGTTGCCGGGCGGCATGAACGGGCGTCAGCTCGCCGATCACGCCCGCACCCTGCGCCCGAACCTGCCCGTGCTGTTTATCACCGGCTACGCCGAGCATACCGTCCTGACGGCCAACGACCTGCGCCCGGGCATGTACCTGCTGACCAAGCCGTTTCCGATCCAGACGCTTGCCGACAAGATCGAGGATATTCTCAAATCGGCCCCACGGGCCGATACGACCGCCTGACAGGAAACGCCGAACGCGACATCATCGCGTCCGGCTCACGATACGTACCCACGCTGGAGCGCGGCCGAAAATTCACTGAGCCGCAGAGGGATTTTCCAAAAGACCAAGGCCCTTTCGGACCGCATCGATCATCCTGTCGTTGAACGCTCGCGCCGGTCGGGTCTGCCTTATATTAAAGGCGTGGTAAGCGCCTTTCACGATCTCGATCTCACATGCGACACCCGCGCTGCGCAGCCGGCGCGCATAATCGACGTCCTCGTCGTAGAAAAGATCGAGCGTCCCGATCCCGATCCAGGCCGGCGGCAATCCCGACAGATCCGGACACCGCGCCGGCGCGGCATAGGCCGGTGCTCCTTCGGCGACCGGTGCACGGCCAAGATAGCTGGTCCAGGCGAACAGGTTCGACGCGGCCGTCCAGAGCAGCTGCCCGCGATGATGCGATGGCCTGCGCAATGTCGTGCGATCGTCCAGCATCGGATAGACCAGAAGCTGAAAGACCGGTGCCCCT
Source organism: Tanticharoenia sakaeratensis NBRC 103193 (assembly GCF_000963885.1). GTDB lineage: Bacteria > Pseudomonadota > Alphaproteobacteria > Acetobacterales > Acetobacteraceae > Tanticharoenia > Tanticharoenia sakaeratensis. The sequence continues at coordinate 4,559 of NZ_BALE01000028.1, read as the reverse complement.
TCGCCGACATCCCGGATACGCTGACACAATGCGGCTGCCAGTCCCGCGCCAGCGCTGTCGCCGCCAACCGCAATCCGGTCGGCATCGACGGCAAGCGCGGATGTCGAATCCCGCAGCCAGAGATAGGCCGCATGAACATCGTCCAGAGGCGTCGGAAACGGATGCTCGGGTGCCAGCCGATAATCCACGCTGACGACCATGATCCCGAGATCGCGGGCATAGCCCGAGACGATGGTGTGATAGGCCGCGGCCGACCCCATGATCGTCCCGCCGCCATGAATGTAGAACAGCACCGGCCCCCGTTCGCGCAGGGCATGCGGGCGATAGATGAACACGCCGATCTCGGCGCCATCCTCACTTGCGATACGTCGCGTCTCGAGCGTCACGCCCTCGACACACGGCGTCGCCCGCCCCATCGCGGCCCGCCAGAGCGGCAGGGTAAGCGCGCCGATCGATGGCGTCCGCATCCACAAAAGCGGAGAACGCAGGCCTTCGTCGATCTGGTCGTAGCCCTGTGTCCTGCGGCCATAGACCAGCCCGGCCGCGAACACGGCTCCGGCCAGCCACCATGGATGGCGTTGAGATCGACCTGCGCTCATGTTCTGTCCCCGGTTCGTGCACCGATGGTGCACCATCAGGCACAACGCACGAGCGATACGCCTCGTTCTCGTCTCACGCAGTCCTTACCGGACTATCGACAGGACGCGCATTCTCTCACCCGATATCCAGCCCGATATCCAGCGCGCGAACCGTATGCGTCAGCCAGCCGAGCGACAGCACGTCGACCCCGGCTTCGGCGATGGCGGGCGCCGTCTGCGGCGTGATCCCGCCGGACGCTTCCGCGATCGCACGCCCGCCGATCATGCCCACCGCCTCGCGCAGCAGCGCAGGCGACATGTTGTCCAGCAGATAGGCATCCGCCCCCCCGGCCGCGATGGCCTCGGCCAGCTGCGACAGGGTGTCGACCTCAAGCTCGATCTTCACCAGATGCCCGGCTCGCGCCCGTGCGCGTTCCAAAGCCGGACGCACGCCGCCCGCCAGCGCCAGATGATTGTCCTTGATCAGGATCGCATCATCGAGGCGCAGCCGATGGTTCGCCCCGCCGCCCGCGCGCACGGCATATTTCTGCAGGGAACGCAGGCCCGGCAGCGTCTTGCGCGTGCAGCACACCCGCGCCTTCGTATGCGACACCGCACGCACGATCCCGTTCGTCGCTGTCGCGATACCGCTCAGATGCGACAGGATATTCAGGGCAACCCGTTCTCCACCGAGAACCGTCGTCGCCCGCCCGGCCACGCGGGCGATCTCGGACCCCGTCACAACCCGCGCCCCGTCCCGCAGGACGGACACGAACCGCACGGACGGATCGAGCAGGGTGAAGGCCAGCCGCGCCGCCGACAGTCCAGCCACCACACCATCCACCCGCGCGCGGAAAATCGCCTCCACCTCGATGCCCGGCGCCACGACGGCATCCGTCGTCACATCCCCGGCTATGCCCAGATCTTCCAGAAGAGCTGCCCTGATCAGGGGCTCGACCAGAATATCCGGCAATTCAGTCAGGCCATCGTTCACGCCACGCACTCCAGCTCGGCAATTTCATCCATGATATCGGCCAGACGGACCATGTGCCGCACGGCACCGGGCGCGGCCTGCGGATAGTCGACCCGGTAGTGGCTGCCCCGGCTTTCGCGCCTCAGCAATGCCGCGCGCGCCATCAGGAAGCCGGCCAGACCGACGTCGGACCGGGCGGCCAGCGGCGCCAGCCTCGAGACCGCACGCGCAAGCCCCGCCCCGTCACGGAGCAGCCCGAGCCCCGCCCCGATGGCGGCCATCGCCGTGTCGCGACCGCCACCTCGCGCCTGCAGGAATACCGGATCGAAACCGCCGGTCCCGACATCGCGCCCCGCGCCCTCACGCAGGGCAAGGCCCGCGCGCCGTCCCATCACGAACGCCTCCAGAAGCGAGTTGCTCGCAAGCCGGTTGGCCCCATGCAGGCCGGTGCAGCCCGCCTCCCCGACCGCCCAGAGCCCGTCGACCGACGTGCGCCCACTAAGATCGGTCACAATCCCGCCCATGTGATAATGCACGGCCGGCTGTACCGGGATCGGATCATGCTCAGGGTCCACGCCGATTGCCTGACAGGATGCCGCGATCCCCGGGAACATCGCGGAAAACGATGCTCCGATCCGCGCCCGCGCATCCAGAAAAACCGCGTGCCCGTCACGCATATGCGCCGCGATGGCGCGCGCGACCACGTCCCGCGGGGCCAGCTCCTCCGTGAACCGCGCGCCCGTCTCATCGACCAGCACCGCCCCTGCCCCACGCACGGCCTCGCTGACGAGCGGCCAGCGTCCCGCCCCTGCCACACCCCGCAGCGCGGTCGGATGAAACTGCACGAATTCCAGATCGGCGAGCAGCGCCCCTGCCCGCGCCGCCGCCGCAAGCCCGCTGCCGGGCTCCGCTCCCGCAAGGCCCGTCGGTGTGGTCGTCGGCCGATACAGCCCGCCGACACCCCCCGTCGCCAGCACGCAGGCATGTGTCCGCAACACCCGGCGCTCCGTGCCGCGCACCAGCTCCACCCCTGCCACAGCACCCTGGCGAAGCCGGATCGCGCCCAGGCCCCAGCCCTCGATCACCTCGATCTCGGGACGCTCCCGAACTTTCTCGACCAGTGCCCGCATGATCGCGGCACCGCTGCCATCGCCGCCCGCATGGACGATCCGCGCCCGGCTGTGGGCCGCTTCCAGATGCAGGTCCGGATCCCCGGTTTCGTCCTCATCGAACGACACGCCCATCCGCGCCAGCGCAGCCACGACATCCGGGCCTTCCGCCACGATGGAACGCACCGCCTGCGCGTCGCACAGCCCGTCTCCTGCCGCGATCGTATCCGCCGCATGCAGGGCCACGCTGTCATCCGCGCCGATCGCCGCTGCGAGGCCGCCCTGTGCCAGGGCGCTGGACGCCCCCACGCCGAGGCCGCCCGGCGCGACCAGAACACAGGGCCGTTCGAGATGGAGTGCTGTCGCAAGCCCGGCGAGCCCGGACCCGACGATGACGGGAACTGTCACGAAGCGTCTCCTGTTCTTTTTCGAAAAAGAACCAGAAATCCGGCGTTCGTCAGAACGCCGCTCCTTGCTGCCGGAAGACCGGACGGATCCTCAGGATGCCGCCAGCATCGCCTCGACCGCGCGCCGTGCCGGAATCTGCAGCTCGGCGGGAATCACGACCTCTTCGGACATGGTCTCCAGTGCGTGGCGGATATTGGCCAGCGTGATCCGCTTCATGTGCGGGCACAGCTGACACGGCCGCACGAACACCGTCTCCGGGTGCGACGCCGAAAGATTGTCGCTCATGGAACATTCGGTCACCAGCAGCACCTTTTGCGCGCCGCTGGTCGCCACGAAATCCGACATCGCGGCGGTCGAGCCCGAAAAATCGGCCTCCGCCACGACGGAGGGCGGACATTCCGGATGCGCCAGCACCACGACACCGGGATGCATGCGCCGATATTGCCGGATCTCGCCCGGCGTGAAGCGCTCATGCACCTCGCAATGCCCCGGCCAGGTGATCATGCGGATACCCGTCTCGGCCGCGATGTTCTGCGCCAGAAATTCGTCCGGGATCATGATGACCTCCGGAACACCGAGGCTCTCGACGATCTTCTTCGCGTTCGCCGACGTGCAGCAGATATCGCTCTCCGCCTTCACCGCCGCCGAGGAATTCACATACGTCACGACCGGAACACCGGGATGAGCCGCCTTCAGCGACCGCACGTTCGCAGGCGTGATTGCCTCCGCGAGCGAACATCCCGCACGCCCGTCCGGGATCAGCACGGTCTTGTCCGGATTCATCATCTTGGCGGTCTCGGCCATGAAATGCACGCCCGCCATGACGATCACGTCCGCGTCCAGCCCCTGTGCGCGGCGCGCCAGCGCCAGGCTGTCCCCGGTGATGTCCGCCACACAGTGGAAGATCTCCGGCGTCTGGTAATTATGGGCCAGGATCACCGCATTGTGCGTCCGCTTGAGATCGAGGATCGCCTCGATGTCCTCGGCGAAACGGGCGTCGAAATCCGAGCGCCACATCAGGCGCGATACGCGCTCATATAACGGATCAAGACGATGTCGCGGTGCTAGCTGGTCCATGACGGCTCTCCGGTCCGGCCCGCGAGTTATGCTCCATGTGAGCATATGTCGGGCGCCACTCAACGCCCCTTGAATTGGCCCATGCGAACGCCGCGTCAACCACCTCACAGACTCTTCATGCCCGAGCCCCTCCGGGAACGACCCCTGTCGCATCCGTCGACCGCCACGGCCGGCAAGCCGTGACGGTCGATGATCTCAGGCTTCGGACCCCGGCCTAATGCCCCGGATGCCCGTCTTCGTGCCCTCCGCCATGCTGTCCACCCGGGTGGCCGCCCGGATGCCCGCCAGATCCCCCATGGCCGCCTCCGCCGGGCCCGAAACCGCCGCCCGGACGTTCGGGTGCGCGTCTAGGCCCCCCGCCCGGCCCGCGTCCGGCCTGACCCTGCCAGCCCGGGCCCGCCCGCATCGGCTCCC
>NZ_BALE01000029.1 GCF_000963885.1 Tanticharoenia sakaeratensis NBRC 103193 | reverse complement strand
CCTGCCGATCTGCAGGAGAGTTTTCTTGCCGCCCTGAAAGCCATGGGCGGGACGATCCTGACGCCCGATGCGACCGATCCCATGGCGCCTGTGCGCAAGATGATGGTCCATCCCGGACCGGTCCTGTCCTGCGTTCCGGATATCGACGGTGATTTCGTCCTTACGCCAGACACGAAGCCTGCCGATCTCGGAGACGTCCAGTACGGCATCGTGCGCGCCGCCTTCGCGGTGGCTGAAACCGGCTCGCTCTGCTTTACCGAAGCCGAACTGCGCATCAATACCAGCGGGTTCCTGCCCCAGCACCTCGTCGTCCTGCTGGATCCGGCCGACATCGTCTACAATCTGCACAATGCGTATCGCCGGGCGGAATGGCGCAATGCGCGCTATGCGGTGTTCCAGAGCGGCCCGTCGGCCACGGCCGATATCGAGGGCGTCCTGGTTCATGGCGCACAAGGCGTCCGCTCTCTCAACATGCTGATGCACAAGAAATAAGACGACGCAAAGTCTCCTTTTCTTCCATATCCGGATGATATGGAAGGCACCCAAAACATATATTGGACGCAAGACCCGACCCGGTCCACGGTGCCTGCCATCGGGAACGAGAAAAGGACCGGGTACATGGCAACGACGGTAGGCGGTTATCTGGCGGCACGGCTGACCCAGATCGGGCTGAAACATCATTTCGCGGTCGCGGGAGACTACAATCTCGTTCTGCTCGATCAGCTTCTGGAGCAGGACGGGCTCGAGCAGATCTACTGCTGCAACGAGCTGAACTGCGGTTTTTCCGCCGAAGGTTATGCCCGGGCAAACGGCGCGGCCGCGGCCGTCGTGACGTTCAGCGTCGGCGCGTTGTCCGCGCTGAACGCGATCGGCGGTGCCTATGCCGAGAACCTGCCCGTCATCCTGGTGTCGGGTGCGCCGAACACCAACGATCATGGCACGGGCCATGTGCTGCATCACACGATCGGCACGTCGGATTACGGCTATCAGTGCGAAATGGCGCGCCATGTGACGGTCGCTGCCGAGCGCATCCTGTCGGCCGAGGAAGCACCCGAGAAGATCGACCGCGTGATTGCCGCAGCCCTTGCGGCCAGCAAGCCGGTTTATCTCGAAATTCCTTGCAATGTCGCAAGCCTGCCCTGCCCGCGCCCCGGCCCGGTCGAAGCGCTGCGCGCACCGCATCCGGGGGCTCCGGAAACACTGAACGCTGCCATGACGGCAACGCTCGACTTCCTGAAGTCGCGTGAGCGCGTCGTGCTTCTGGTCGGCAGCAAGCTGCGTGCATCCGATGCGCTGTCGCAGACGGTGGCGCTCGCCGACCGGATGGGCTGCGCCGTGACGGTCATGGCGGCGGCGAAGGGCTTCTTCCCCGAAGATCATCCCGGCTTCCGCGGCATCTACTGGGGCAATGTCAGCTCGCCGGGCGCGGAAGCGCTCGTCAATCAGGCAGACGGCGTGATCTGCCTCGGACCGGTCTTCAACGATTATTCGACCGTCGGCTGGAGCGCATGGCCCAAGGGCGAAAACGTCGTTCTCGCCGAGGCCGAGCGCGTGACGGTCGCAGGGCAGGCCTTCGGCGGCGTGCGCCTGGGCGACTACATCTCAGCCCTCGCCGAGCGCGCCCCGCGCAGGGAGGCGAGTGCCGCGGCGCCGCGCCCACCTGCGCTGGCGATCGAGGCGGCGAAGCCGGATGCGAATCTGACGAACGACGAGATGACGCGCCAGATCAACGCGCTGCTCACCTCCGACACGACACTGACCGCGGAAACGGGCGATAGCTGGTTCAATGCCGCACGGATGACGCTGCCCGGCCAGGCGCGGGTCGAACTCGAGATGCAGTGGGGTCATATCGGCTGGTCCGTGCCCTCGGCATTCGGCAACGCGCTGGGTTCGCCGGAGCGGCGCCATGTGCTGATGGTGGGCGACGGGTCGTTCCAGCTCACGGCGCAGGAAGTGGCGCAGATGATCCGCTATGAGCTGCCGGTCATCATCTTCCTCGTGAACAACCGCGGCTATGTCATCGAGATCAAGATTCACGACGGTCCGTACAACTACATCAAGAACTGGGATTACGCGGGTCTGATCGAGGTGTTCAACGCAGGCGAAGGCCACGGTCTGGGGCTCAAGGCCACCACGGGCGCCGAACTGCGTGAGGCGATCGAAAAGGCGAAAGCCAACACACGTGGCCCGACCCTGATCGAATGTGCCCTTGACCAGCAGGACTGCACCGAGGATCTGGTGCGGTGGGGTGCGGCCGTTGCCAAGACCAACGCGCGGCCGCCCCGGGTGGACTGAGGGTTCATCGGCGGACACGCGAAAGGGACGACGCATCATGACACCACGTCAGCACAGCGCGCAGGATGACAGTTTTGTCAGGAACCTGCGGTCCATCGCAGGCAAGCGCCATGTGCTGACGGCGCCAAGCGCCACCTATCGCTTCCGCAAGGGATACCGGTTCGGGCTGGGCGACGTGCTGGCCGTCGTCCAGCCCGGCACCCTGATCGAACTGTGGCGTACCGTGAAAGCCTGCGTCGAGTCCGGCAGGATCATCATCGTCCAGGCATCGAACACAGGACTGACGGGCGGTTCGACGCCGGACGGTAATGATTATGATCGCGATATCGTCATCATTTCGACCTCGCGCCTGAAAGGCATCCATCTGATCGGCGACGGCCGTCAGGTCGTCTGCCTTCCGGGTGCCACGCTCAACCGGCTTGAAGAGGTTCTGGCAGAGAAAGGCCGTGAGCCGCATTCGGTCATTGGTTCATCGTGCATCGGTGCCTCCGTGCTGGGCGGTGTCAGCAACAATTCCGGCGGGGCGCTGATGCGACGCGGGCCGGCATTTACCGAAATGGCCCTGTTCGGCCAGGTGGGCGCGGACGGCACGCTCCGCCTCGTCAACCATCTCGGCATCGCGCTCGGCGACGATCCGGAGACGATTCTCCACAGGGTGGAAGCAGGCCATTTTCCGGAAGCAGGCATCGACTGGAATGCCGGTCGCGGACACGATTCCGACTATGCGCACCACGTGCGCGACATCGATGCCGAGACACCCGCCCGCTACAACGCGGATCCGCGACACTGGCATGAGGCGGCAGGCTGCGCCGGGAAGCTCGTCGTGTTCGCGGTCCGGCTCGATACGTTTCCGGCCGAGCGCGATACGGCCGTGTTCTACATCGGATCCGATGCGCCCGATGCGATCGAAGGCATCAGACGCGGCATCCTCGGCACGTTCGAGAAACTCCCCATTGCAGGCGAATATATCCATCGCGAGGCCTTCGATATTGCCGAGACCTACGGCAAGGATACCTTCGCGGTCATCCGGTATTTCGGCACGAAGCATCTGCCCGCGCTTTTCGCGGCCAAATCGCGTTTCGACATTCTCACGGCGCGCTTTCCGTTCCTGCCATCGGGGTTGAGCGACCGCCTCCTGCAGGCCGCCAGCCGGGTCCTGCCGAAGCAGATTCCCGCGCGCATGAGCGCCTTTCGCGACCGGTTCGAGCATCATCTGATCCTCAAGGTCTCGCACGACATGCGCGATCAGACGGAAGCTTTTCTGAAAGACCATTTCTCGCGGGCCGACGGCGACTATTTCGCCTGCACCCCGGATGAGGGGACACGGGCTTTCCTGCACCGTTTCGCCGTCGCGGGCGCGGCCGTCCGGTATCGCGCGGTTCATCCCCGGACGGCGGAGGATATCGTGGCCCTCGACGTAGCGCTGCGCCGCAACGATCGTGACTGGGTCGAGACGCTGCCGCCGGAGATCGGAGGGAAGCTGAGCGCGCGGCTCTACTACGGGCACTTCTTCTGCCACGTCATGCATCAGGACTATGTCGTCCGCAAAGGCTTCGATGCGATGGAAATCGAGCATGCGATGCTGCGCCTGCTGGATCGGCGCGGCGCCCGTTACCCCGCCGAGCACAATGTCGGCCATCTCTATCACGCGCCGGATGAGATGAAGGCACATTATCGCGCACTCGACCCGTGCAACTGCCTCAATCCCGGCATCGGCAGAAGCACGAAACGCGCGCAATGGCGCGCGGAAAGCGTCGAGGCTGCGTAACCCGCCTCTGCCCGGTTGCGAACAAGCGCGCAGAGGCTAACGATCCGACGTGAATGAGACGTCCTGGAGACCACTTCAATGCCCGAAAACACCAACCACAAGCTGACGATCCGCAAGCGCGGCCACGCCCTGCTGTCCGACCCGATCCTCAACAAGGGCCTGGCCTTTTCGGCTGAGGAACGCGCAGCCTTCGGCCTGACGGGCCTGTTGCCGGAAGCCGTGCAGACGCTCGATCAGCAGGTCACGGCAGCAACCGCGTTTCTCGAGGCGCTGCCGACGCCGCTTGCAAAGCACATTCGCCTGCGGGAGCTGCAGGACAGCAACGAAACGCTGTTCTATGCGGTTCTGGAACATGACCTGAAAGCATCGCTGCCGCTTGTCTACACGCCGACCGTCGGCGAGGCGTGTCAGAAGTTCTCGGAGATCTGGGAGCGTCCGCGTGGACTGTTCCTCTCGTATCCGGATCGCGACAGGATTGCCGAACGTCTCGCCGATCCGGCTCTCGATGATGTGCGCGTGATCGTCGTGACCGACGGCGAGCGTATTCTGGGCCTGGGCGATCAGGGCGCGGGCGGCATGGGTATTCCGATCGGCAAGCTGTCGCTCTATACGGCCTGCGCCGGCATCGCGCCCGAGCATACGCTCCCGATCATGCTCGACTGCGGCACGAACAATGAAGATCGACGGAACAATCCGAATTACCTGGGCTGGCGGCACGAGCGTGTGCGGGGCGCAGATTATGATGCCTTCATCGATGCGTTCGTCTCCGCCGTGAAGGCTCGCTGGCCGGATGTCCTCCTGCAGTGGGAAGATTTCGCAGGCGTCAACGCAGCCCCCATCCTCGAGAAATACCGCGACGCGCTATGCACCTTCAACGACGACATCCAGGGCACTGCTGCCGTCGCGGCCGGCGCGATCCTGGCCGCGAACGATGCCCGCGGCAGCCGCTTGCGCGATCAGACCATCGTCATGGTCGGCGCCGGTTCGGCTGGTGTCGGTATCGCGCGCCTCTTGCTGCAGGTCATGCGCGACGAGGGCGCCTCGGAAGATGAAGCCCGCGCCCAGTTCTTCATGACCGACAAGGACGGTCTCCTGACCGACGATCGCAAGGACCTCGATGCAGGTCAGACGCTGTTCGCGCGCGCCCGGGCGGCACTGGAAGGGTGGCCGGATGGCGCAATCGGATTGCAGGATACGATCGAACGCGCACAGGCCACGATCCTGATCGGCGTTTCGGGACAAGGCGGCCTGTTCACGGAGCAGGCGATCCGAGCGGTTGCGAAAACCTGCGATCGACCTATCATCTTTCCCCTCTCCAACCCCACGAGCCATGCCGAGGCGACGCCTGAGCAGATCATGGACTGGACCGACGGGCGCGCACTCGTCAGCACCGGCAGTCCGTTCCCGCCGCTGAAGCGTGACGGATCTGAAAAACGCGTCGACCAGACCAACAACGCCTACATCTTCCCCGGCATGGGTCTCGGAATCCTCGCCTGCGGCGCGACTCGCGTGACCGAGACGATGTTCATGGCGGCCGCACGTGGCCTTGCTACCCTGTCCCCCCTGAAGGCGGACAAGGACGGCAATCTTCTGCCGCCCATCGAGGACCTTCGGAAGGTCGCACGAGCCGTTGCCGAAGCCACAGTGCGCCAGGCGCGCATCGACAAGGTATGCCCGGTGTTCGAAGACCATCAGATCGGCGAGAAGATCGATGCAATGATGTGGACGCCCGCCTATCGACCTTATCGGGCCGCATAATCTTCCTTGCGGACAGGCCCCGGGGGGCGCGGTCTTTGGCCCCGACGCTGTGCCCTTGCCGGGGGACGGCCTGTCACCCCCCTCCTGTCGGAGCGCCGAACAGGGCGGACGGGGATGGGCCGACCGCCACCGGTTTCTTCGGCCGGGCCGCACCTGGCGCACCACGAACGGACATCACGATGCTGTTTCGCCCGTCATATCATGCGTTGTCGTTTAATCCTCGCACGCGGACGTTTAATCGCGCGCCCCTGTGCCCATGAACATGGCGCTGGTGTTTGCCGGAATTGCCCCGGTCATGCTGATTCTGGCCCTGGGCGCGATCGCCGGGCGCCGGGGTCAGTTCGATCGTATGCAGGCGCGGGCGCTGAGCAGGTTCGCGCTTCACTTTGCGCTTCCAGCGGCTCTTTTCCTTGCCATGGCGCAGACAAACCGCGCTCAGCTTGTGCAGCAGATCCCGGCGATGCTGATCATGCTCGCGGGTTACACAGGTTTTTTCTTCGTCGCTTACGCCGTGCTGCGCCGCTTTTCAGTCGATCGGCTGCGCGCGACCCTTCTGGCCTATACCGTCAGTTCGACGGCCGCCCCCATTTACGGCCTGACCGTGCTTGTTCCCTTGTTCGGGCAGAGTGTCGGATCGGGCGTCGTCGGTCTCGCCGCCCTTGTGACCAATCTGGCGCAGGTCTCGGTCGTCATCTTCATGCTTCAGTCCGCATCCGCCGCCGCATCTGCGACCGGCGATGCACGCCCCTCCCTCGGCCGCACGATCACCGGCGCACTTCTCAATCCGCTGGTCTGGTGCCCGGTCCTCGGCGCGCTGCTTGCCGCACTCAATGTTCATCTTCCATCGATGGCACTCTCGGCCTTGCGCCCGCTGGGCGTCTGCGCGGCCGGCACGGCGATTTTCGCCTGCGGACTGGTTCTGGCGAGCTACCGGATCAATCTTGCGTCCCGGTCAGTGGTCCTGGGCTCCGCTACCTGCATGATCGTTCACCCGCTGGTGTTCTTTCTGCTGGTGCATTTTGGCGGTAACGGAAGCCTGCTCGACCGTGCGGTCTTCGTGGCGGCAGTCATGCCGACCGCCACACCCACCGTTTTGTTCGCGCAGGCCTACGGCAAAGGCGAGGCGGAAATCGCCAGCATCATGCTGATCACGACGCTCGCCATGGTCGTCACGCTCCCTGCATCGCTTGCCATCAGTGCATTTCTGTAAGAGGGCAGAGGCATTCAAGGGACGCCGCGTTGTTACGCACGAGGGCGTCGCCGGAATGTAAGAGCGGCTACCAAGCTGACCTGAGGCCGGCATGTCCGGCCTGAGGGCATCCACATTCTGGACGCGAGACGGACTCTGCCTGTTGTGAGAAGATGACGACAACAATTCGCCTCAAGGACAGCACGGAAGTTTTTTCTCGATGACGCAGCCCGGTTCCGATCTCCGCGATGCAACTCTGAAAGCTCAATACGAAGCTTATCCCTACCCCGAGCGTGATCCGAAGGATGAAAAATCCCGCCTTCTGATCGGCAGCCCCAGCCATCTGCGCGAGATCGACTACTGGGTGTTCGGCGGCACGCGTCCGTCCTCGCTCCCCTTGCGCGCGCTGGTGGCCGGCTGCGGAACCGGCGACGGCGCCATCATGCTGGCGACACACATGGCGCGCGCCGGCCGCCCAGGTGAAGTCGTCTGTATCGACCGATCCGACGCCGCGCTCGGGACTGCCAAAGCGAGAGCGGAGGCCCGCGCTCTGGACAACATCCGGTTCATCAAGGGCTCGATCACGGAACTGGACGCGCTCGGCCTCGGCACGTTCGATTACATCGACTGCTGCGGTGTCCTGCATCACCTTCCCGATCCGCGAGTGGCCCTCAACGGGCTTGAGCAGTTGCTGGCGCCCGGCGGCGGCATGGGACTTATGGCATATGCCCCGTATGGTCGAACAGGCGTCTACATGCTGCAGGACGCGCTCGAAATTCTCGCGCCCGTGGAAGAACCGCCCAAAACCCGTCTCGATACGGCAAAGCGGGTGATGCAGGCCCTGCCCGCCACCGCCTGGCTGCGCGCAAACGGAAATTTCGGCGATCATCTGACCGGTGGTGACGCGGGCCTTTATGATCTCCTGCTGAACCCGCGCGATCGCGCCTACACGATTACCGATTTCCTCCAGCTTCTCGACGATACGGGCCTCGAGACGGCCTGCCTGATGGAACCTGCCCGCTACGATCCGTCGCTTCTCGTCTGGCAGCCGCAACTGAAGGCGCGGATCGAAAAACTTTCCTGGCCGGAAAAAGCAGCCCTGGCCGAAGCGCTGACGGGAAACATGGCGACCCATGTGGCCTATGTCGTGCGCAAGGGACGCGCGCCGGCACGTCCGGATTGTTGCGATCCGGACGTCATTCCCCTGATGCGTGAAATCCCGGGCGCCGAACTCGCAAAACAGATCCGTCTCGACGGCACGCTGCTTTTTGCCTTTGGGACGCTGGAAGTCTCCATTCCGCTCCCGCGAGAAGCCAGAACACTGTTACCGCTGATCGACGGCACGCGCACCGTGGGCGACCTCGCGGCGGCCATGGCCGCCCAGGGCATGTCGAGAGGGAAGTTCTTACGCATCTGGCGTGAAGTGTTCCAGATCATGGAGAGCCTCAACCGCGTGTTGCTGAGGCGCGACCCGACGTAAGAAGGTCGGCCAGCGGGCGAGCGCGGATGGCGATCCGTGCCATTGGCTCGCGTTTCCATGCAGGTCGCAGGCACCTCGCTCAGCCGGCAAGGAAAGCGTTCCATATCGCGACATACTGCAAATCGCTGGGCGACATGAATCCATCGGCGGTCGGATGCCGACAATAGGAGTCCCAGACAGGGTCTGCCGTGCCCCCCTTGGATCGGCCTGCGATGAAAAGAGGCACACGATCGGCGCAACCACAGCGACGCCCCGATTGTTCCTTGCCGTGGAAGCGAGGAAAAACACATGAGTAGAATTGAAGTGGCCGCCCCCCGTCGCATGCCTTCAGTCCAGGCTCCGGGCATCATTCTCGGCATAGGTCTCGGCGGCTTCTTCGATGGGATTTTCCTCCATCAGGTCTTTCAGTGGCATCACATGTTCAGCAGCGTCATCACTGCTGACACCGTATCCGGTCTCCGCATGAATACGCTCGGCGACGGCATTTTCCACACCGTCACATGGCTGTCGGTATTGCTGGGCCTCTGGCTTCTGTATTCCCGTATCACCGAGGCGCGCAGGGCGGTCTGGGGATCAACGGTGCTCTGGGGCTGGATCCTCAGCGGATGGGGCTGGTTCAATCTTGTCGAGGGCTTGCTCGACCATGAAATTCTGGGGCTTCATCATGTTCGAAGTGGCCCCCATCAAGTTGCCTGGGATATGGGATTTCTGGCCATTGGCGTCATCTTCATTCTCGGGGGCACGACGATCGCACGCAGGGCGACGCCCATCCGTGATGAGACGGCGCATCTGCAGGCGATGGAATGAGCGATCATCCATACGCAACCGATAGCTCGCTCGTCTTTCTCGCATTCCTAACGGCTCTCTATCTTGGCGCTGCTTTTTATCAGCAAGCAAACCTGCAGAGGGGCTGGAATCTCTGGCGCATCGTAGCCTGGCTGGCCGGCAGTGCCACGCTTGCCCTGGCCTTGCTGCCCCATGATCTGCCGTTCCCAGGCGGGGATTTCCGCAAGCACATGCTTCAGCATCTCCTGCTCGGGATGCTCGCGCCGCTGGGACTGGTGATGGCAGCACCAGTGACGCTCGCCCTGCGCACGGTTCCGACCGGATGGGGTCGCCTGATCACACGTGTATTGCGCAGCAAGGCATTTCGGATCTGGGCAAACCCGATAACCGCTCTCGTCCTCGATATGGGTGGAATGGCCGCTCTCTACTTCACGCCACTATACATGGCGATTATGATGCACCCGGGCCTTCTTTATTTCGTTCACTTCCATTTCGTGGCGGCTGGTTGCCTCTATACCTGGGTGATCGCTGGACCCGATCCGGCACCGCACAGGGCTTCGGTTCCCCAGCGTCTGATTATCCTGGGTGTCGCCGTGGTGCTTCACTCGATCCTGGCACAGATGCTCTATGCAGGCATCCATGTCACTGTTCCCGCCCCGGCTGATCAAATCCGGCGCGCGGCGGAACTGATGTATTACGGCGGGGACATCACCGAAATGCTGCTTGCCTTCACCTTAGTCAGCACCTGGCGCCCGGTGAGGAGCAATCGAGCCGGAATATTGGATAAAGCTCTGGAACAGGAAGCATTCCGCCATGCCAAGAAAATAAACTGCCGACATGGCATGCCGTCATTCCCAACTCTACAAGATTTGAACATCTTCTCGACTGACCGCTGACACAGTCATCTTTGACCCGCAGCGCACAGTAGAACAGGTTATCGAAAACATGCGTCGTGAGAAGATCAGGAAGAACGGTTCGACGTCAGCTACATCGTAGACCCGAACTCTCGGATCACGTCGACTGCTGCGCTTCTGTTCGGCCACAAGGGTCAGTAAATGAGCTTCCGGCAGGAAAGATGATTGGTACACAGCTCGGCAGATAGATTGAGCTGACTGCGGCTGGAACAGCCAAATGTCGAGCATGGAAGACAGCCCCTGCCAGCGAGAAGAATCACAGTAGCTCGCGGCTGGCCAAGTCATTCCGACATAGTTACACTGTCGACTGCTCTCGATAGCTGAGAGCAGTCGTTCGTTTAGCAAGGTGTGGTCATCCGGCCTCCGCCATCCACTGGACCGCATCTTCACCGGCAGCGATTTTGAGCGGTGCACTCGGATCGGTGGCTGCCCGCCAGATCGCCGCCGCCACATCGGAAGCATGGGTAACCGGGCCGCTCTCGTCGCGAAAGTTCGCGATCATGCCTTCGATCATCGGCTTGTAGTCAGTGTTGTCCAGTCCACGCAAATGCGGCATGGCATTGCTGCCGAAGCTTGTCTCGGGCGAGCGTCCAGGCAGGACGATATGTACACGCACGCCGAACGGCTTCATTTCGACTGCGAGGCTCTCGGTGAGTGCGTTCACGGCCGCCTTGCTCGCCCTGTAGACGCCGATGAGCGGCAGCGGCTTAAGCGTCGCACTCGACGCGACGTTGATAATGGTGCCGCCGCGGCGCTCACGGAATCTGGGCAGGATCGCCTGTATCGTCGCCAGCGTGCCGAGCGTGTTGGTCTCAAACAACAGGCGCGCCGTATCCGGTTCGATCAGTTCGATCGGCACGGCGGCGCCAATTCCCGCATTGTTGACCATCACGTCGAGATCGCCGACGTGCTCGACCACTTTCCTGATGCTGTCCGGATCGGTGACATCGAGCGGCAGGACGGTGAGGTTGTCTGAAACAGGCAGAAGATCGGCCTTCGGCTGGCGCATCGTGGCGATGACGTTCCAGCCTTTCTCGAGGAACAGCTTTGCGGTCTCGAGACCGAAGCCCGAGGAACAGCCGGTGACAAGAACGGTGGGCATGAGCGCACTCCGATTTCGTATGTGGTTGTCCAGATATGGTCGTGAATCGCGAGACCATCTATGGTCGATTGTCTCGAATCCATTGGCGATAGTCCTGTCATGACCGTTGATCCGCTTACCGAGATCGTGACTTTGCTCCGGCCCTCGGCCAGTTACTCCAAGCTCGTCGAATATGCCGGACGATGGCGCATCCGCCGCAACATCGAGGGCAAGCCCGTCTTTTTCGCGGTCCTGGAGGGCGAATGCCGGGTCGTGTCGTCCGGTCGACCGCCGCTCATCGTGCGAAAGGGGGATTTCGTGTTGTCTCCTTCGACCAACGATCATGTCGTTGAAAGCATCGACGCACCCCCTCATGGGATTGCAATGATGCCGATAGAAATTGGCGAGGGGCGTTTTCGGGTGGGACAGCCCGACGAGCCGGTCAATCTCAGGATGCAGGTCGGACTCTGCAGCTTCGTCTCTCCCGACGCTGCGTTGCTCGTTTCCCTGTTGCCCGCGATGATCGTCGCCAGCGGCGAGCCGCGGCTGGCACTTCTGCTGAAGCTGGTGGCCGATGAGACGCGCCATTCCCGACCAGGGCGGGAGGTGATCCTGGAGCGTCTGCTCGAGGTGCTGCTCATCGAGGCGCTTCGATGCGGGGCCGACGTGACGTCAATGCCGAGCCTCTCTCGTGGGCTGGCGGACGGCCGACTGGCCTCGGCCTTAAGGTCCATGCACGCGCGGCCAGCGCATCCCTGGACCGTTGTCGATCTTGCCGCCGAGGCCGGAATGTCGCGCTCGGCATTCTTCGCGCGTTTCAGTCGCATCGTCGGGCATCCGCCGATGGAATATCTGCTGGCATGGCGCATGGCGCTTGCCAGGCGCCTTCTGCGCACGCGGGAGTTGGCAATCGAGCATATCGCAGCCCAGGTCGGCTATGGCTCGGGAAGCACGTTCAGCACAGCTTTCGCCCGTCACGTCGGAATGTCGCCGATGCGCTACGCCAAAGCCATGAGCAGCAGATAGCAGCGAGCAAATATCGAGATGCGTTGCCGTCGTCTGGACTTGAGAAAATTCAGCATCCTGCCGCGCGCTTAAAGCGCAGAACACCGGCCTGCCGCGCCGGGTGGCCAGTGTCGTTCGGATGATTGACCCCGTCCATCACCGGAACATCTGGAAAATCGAACGGGCTGATCCCGTCCAGACAGGCCACGTTCACGGCATGCAGGTTCGGGTCGGAACGTCGCTGGTGGTGTGTGTGAATGCCACACCGGGAACAGAAGAAATGCTGTGCCGTTCCCGTGTTGAAGCGGTAACACGTCAGCGTGTCCTCACCCTGCAGGATCCTGATCCCGCCCATTGCCGCCATGGCGGCGACCGCACCACGCATCCGGCAGTATGAGCAGGTGCAACGCCGGATTGATGTGAAGCCGTCGCTGAGCGTCACCGCGAAACGCACCGCGCCACAATGGCAGCCACCTGTCCTGTTGTTCGTATCGTCCACCATAATATGTGTCTCCCGATTGCAATGCTGCGCGCCGTAATTGCCGGGTGTTGCCGCTTCCCGCCGGATCACGCTTTTTTCAGCGAGGACTCCAGCCGAAGCACCATGGGCACAATCAGCAGCGCCGTCGCGGCCGCCGCCAGATTGCCCGTGGTCCGGCTGGTATGATCGGCAATGGCACCGTAGGCGATGGGCGCCAGCCCGCCCGCACCGATCACCCCGGTGTAGAACACCGCGAAAGCCCGGCTAGTGTCGCCACCCGGCGCGAGGTCTGGCACCGTTCCATAGAGGACGGATGACGTGCCGTTCAGGACGATCCCCAGCAGGGGAAGAAGCAGCAGCGTTCCCGTCAGCGGGGTGAACAGCGTGACAACGATCAGGAGCGACGTCAGCGTCTCCGTTGCCACGACGTTCCCGACGACACTGAGATGATCGGCCAGCCACCCGCACGTCGCCTTTCCCAGCGCGCCTCCGGCAAAAAGCAGCGCCAGGGCGATCCCGACCGTCGCCGAAGAGCCGCCGCGACCATGGGCAAGAAACGGGAGGAACAGCAGATAGCCCATCCGTGTCGCGGTATCGAAAGCGCCGATTGCCAGCAGCCAGGCGAAGCCCGACCCGCCGCTCCGGGACTGCTGCTGTCGCGGCGCCAGGGGGCTGCCTGCCACCTCCCGGGTCATGACCCCCGTCAGCACAAGGGCCAGCAACAGACCCAGCAGCGCCAGAAGACCCGCAACCGGCCGCCAGGCGGAGACCGGCAGCAGAAGGGCGATGAGGGCTGGCAGGATCGCCTTGCCCAGATCGCCCGAGAAATTATAGAGCCCCAGAGGGCGTCGTGCCGCCGTGCCATAGCTTTCGGTGACCAGCAGTGACGCCCGGGGATGCTGGATACTTGACCCGACGCCTGCGAGCACGAGGCCACAGCACAAACCGGCAAACCCCATCGGAACCGCCATGACCGCGAAACCGCTTGCGGCGATCAGCGTGGACAGGACCAGTGCGACGCGGGGTGATCTGCCGTTCAGCAGGCGGTCGGCAGGCATCTGCAGTCCGCCCATCGTACCGAAATAAAGCGCACGCACGATCGCGAGTCCGGCGTAGGAAAGGCCAAATTGCGATTGCCAGACCGGCAGGAAGGCATAGAGCCCGTCCGTATAGCCATCGTGCAGTGCGTGAGCGAGGTACGCAGCCAACAGCCCCCGGCGCTGTTCCTGAGGACGCGCGGTCTGGCGCTCGGATGTCATGACAATGCTTGTCTGCATGGTGCGTCCGCTCCTCCTGCGGACAACCTTAAAGACGTGACTTTTCAGAAAAAAGCGGGAATAAAATCACCATAATCGTCAGCTTTTTTCACGGGTTTTATGCGTCGCTTGCCTCCCCTCAATGCTCTGCGTGTTTTCGAAGTGGCGGCACGGACGGGCAGTTATGCCGAGGCCGCGTCGGAACTCGGTCTGACGCATGGCGCGGTCAGCCGTCAGATCGCCTTGCTGGAGAATTGGATGGGCCAGCGGCTGTTCAGCCGATCCGGGCGACGCATGGTCGCGACGCCGACGGCGCGCATTTTTGCGGCCGAGGTCAGCGGTGCTTTCGAGCGGGTAACGGCGGCTGCCGAAGCATGTGGACGGCCCGATGCGCGACGGATCCTGCGCGTCAATGCGCCTGCCAGCTTCGCCATGCGCTGGCTGATTCCAAGGCTGGCGCTTTTCCACGGCGCATATCCATCGGTGGAAGTGGTCGTGACGACTGTCTCAACAGTGCACGAGGAACTTCGCGGCGGCTTTGACGTCGCCATCCGACGCGGCGTGGCGAGTGCCGGTGCATGGCCGCATCATCGCGCCATGCCTGTGCTGGACGATGTCGATACGCTGATCATGAGCCCGGCGCTGTTCGCAGAGCGGCCGATCCTGAGCCCTGCAGATCTTGAAGGCCACACGCTCCTGGCCAGTGAGACGCGGCCGGGGGACTGGACCGACTGGCTGCAAGCCGCGGGCCTGCCGCATCTGATCAGCCGTTCCCGCACCGTGTTCGACCATTTCTTCATGACCCGGCAGGCCGTGCTGGATGGGTTGGGTGTGGGCATCGGTCCACTCCCGATGCTCGATATCGACATCGCGGCAGGTCGCCTTGTGACACCCCTACCGCAGATCGAGGTGTCCCGCACCGGTTACGTGGCCCTGATTCCCACCGGCATCGACAGCGACACGCCCGCTGGCCGGTTCGTTGCATGGCTGGCTGCAGAAGGGATGACTGAACGATGATGGCAACAGACGGGTAGTGGTCACTTCACCCAGGACATCAGCAGCAAAGAATATCGCGGTGGATTGGCTATACGACGGCTATCAGCACAGCCATCAAAACAACAGTGGAGGCAAGCAAGCTTACACATTTCTGCACTGGAATGCCGAATGGTGTCGGGTTTATCGCCACGAACTCAGAGTCGCTCCAGGCGGTGCCTGAGAAGCGGGTGCCATCAACATGCAGAGGAAGTAGGCGGCCGCGAGCAAGTAGCTGCCAAGGCTCAAGGGTAAAGCGAACAGCAATGCAATGATAATGGCAGCGCTGCAAAATCCCAAAAGGATCGTCTGCCCGTTATGGAACTTGGCATGGGGCGGCCACTTCGGATTTCGTATATGCTGGCGCGCGGTCGCAGGTATCACCGCGTCAAAGATCAAGCCGCCCAGGCCACCATAAATTGCGACAAAAGCGATCATCTCTCTAGCAATAAACATAGGACACACCTTTTCTGTTCACAGAAAAGGACGTGCCGGTGGCTTCTTCCCGATCAGGCGGAAAAACTTGCACGAGCGTAAAGGCCCCCCGGACTACCGACCGGGCTGTGACTTTTACACGTCGATCATCACAGTATCTGACCTGTCGTGGAGTTTTGACCTCACCTCTTGATATCACACTCGGACCCCATTTTACCTGTGTGGGTTGTCCGCCTTCTGTTTAGTTAAGATATTATGAATAGTTGTTGAGTCATCTGCTCGCTCAGATATCTGAATGCAACGCTCGCAGCCGTTCGGCGGATCGCCAAATGGTCATTGAGAGAGTCAGTTCAGAAGGCGAAGGGCAGAGGACCGGATGGTCGATGTGCTTGACCATATCCATTCGTATCGTGACACTGCTGGTCCAGATTATGGTTCATCAGCGATCTGTATAGGCCGCGAGGAAGCCAGTAACTGGCGTGACAGCGATGCCAAGAGTCGACGCGGTACCGGCGCCGATTTCGACGATCGTGGCGATAAGCGCGCACACTGCAGGAAACGGTGCGGCCGCCTGGGCCATGTAGGCGATCGTACCGGTAAAATCCGCTGCCTTGCCCCATCCCGCCGTCAGGAACAGGAGCGACAGACCGAAACGGGCAACGAACAGAGCGGCGGCGCCGATGCAGTCAGCCGCTGAGAGGAACAGCACGGTTGCGTATAGACTTTAAAAACAGAAAAGAAGGAAATACATACTTTCCGTAAATGCGGTCATGAGGCCGGTTTCGCGTCAAAGCCTCTTACTGAGGCCGGGTGATCCGGAATACGGCGCCGGGATCGACCTCAATATAATCCGCCGGGCCGCCGGCGCGAAGGATGACGCCGGGAGCGTAGGCGTTGTAGTGACCGTCGCGTACCAGATCGGCGCGGATGTGGACACGTACCACCTCGCCGAAGGCCATTTCGGCGGGAGTCGACCCGCCATCGGCACCTAGAAGACGCAGGAACTGCGTGACGCGACACTCGAACTGCACAGGGCTGTCGGCTACGCATGGCGCGGCGATAACGTCCGACGGGATCATGGCAAGGCCAGCACGGGCCGCCTCGTCTTCACCGCGCGGCAGCGGGGCGGAGGTCTCGTTCATGGCGGCAGCGAGGGCGCGCGTAGCGAGGTTCCAGGTGAAGACCCGTGTCTCGCGCAGATTGGCAAGCGTGTCCTTCTCGCCGATGCTCGCAAAGCCGATGATCGGCGGATGGTAATTGAAGGCATTGAAAAAGCTGTAGGGCGCGAGATTGACGCGGCCTGCCTGATCGACGCTGCCGATCCATCCGATCGGGCGCGGGCCGACGATCGCGTTGAACGGGTCATGGGCAAGGCGATGCCCGTCAGCGGGCGTGTAGCTGTGACAGGCAGTTGGACGGTTGATCATGGCATGGGCTTCTCGTTCGTGAGACCGGAAATCAGCATTCGCTTCGCATGAAGACGCTCGGCGAGGATAACCGTGACTGACGACGCTGTATGCTCTCATTGAAAGTCACCGGGACCCTCAGTATGCCGCCATCACCTGCATACCGCCATCTGCGCCCGCCACCTTTTGACGGCAGGTCGAGGTCAGACTGTGAGACCTGCGACACAGCGCGGCGATGCGCGATTATGGAAGGTTGGTCTCGTGCGGTGGTCGTGACGCACACCATCCATTCCCCTCTCGCCATATGACGCACCCTCCTCCGTATGACGGGAAAACCGTGATACGGGAAACTGCATGACGAAGGCTCATGCATGATGATTGATATCCAGGTTCTAACCATTCTGCGCGAGGTCGACCGGACCGGCAGCCTGACTCAGGCGGCCGACCAGCTCGGCCTGACGCAATCCGCGCTCAGCCACGCGGTGCGCCGTTTCGAAGAGCGCTATGTCGTCAAGCTCTGGGAGCGCGAGGGGCGCAAGCTGCGGCTGACGCTTGCAGGGGATTATCTTCTGGGACTGGCAATACGGGTGCTGCCGCAACTCGAATATGGCACCGCGGTGCTGGAAGACTTCGCTCGCGGACGGCGTGGTGCGATCCGGGTGGGAATGGAATGTCATCCCTGTCAGGACTGGTTGATGCGCGTGGTAGACCCGTTCCTGTCGGAATGGCCCGACGTCGATCTGGACGTGACAACGGCTTTCCAGTTCGGCGGGCTGGACGCGCTTCTGAGCCATGAGATCGACCTGCTCGTCACGCCCGACCCGATCGAGCATCCGGAGCTCGAATACAAGGGCGTGTTCGACTACGAGCTGGTCCTGGCCGTTGCCGAGACGCACCCTTTGGCGCGAAAACCTCGCGTCGAGCCTCAGGATATGACCAGCGAGACTCTCATCACCTATCCCGTCGCCCGGGAGAGACTGGATATCTACACCCGCTTCCTTGCACCAGCCCATGCTGTGCCGCGCCGTCACCGCACGGTGGAAACGACCGATCTGATGTTGCGGCTGGTGGCCTCGGGTCGGGCCGTCAGTTCCATTCCGGACTGGCTCCTGCGGGGCGTTCCGGGAGTGAAGGCAGTGCGGCTCGGTGAAGGGATCGCAAAGTCGATCCATCTCGGCCATCGCAAGGGCACGGCGTCCGCCTATCTCGACGGGTTCATGCATCTGGCCGCGACCATCCGGATCTGAACCGCCGTCGGACTGGACGTCGACCTGCTGCCGCTTCGTCCGAGGCAAGCGGGACGACAGGCACCGTCGCGCCCGACACCCTGGGTGGAGCGGTTGATCGATGACACCATGTCACGTAGCGATGAGATAAAGTCATTTTTAATCATGGTTCGACTCAAGCATATGTCGGGCGAACGCTCGGCACATGACGTCATGAGGACCATCCTCGGTGGTGCCGGCAGGAGTAAGGCCTTGGGTAAAACTGTCCAGGGCACGCAGATCAGTCTTCACTTCAAGCAATCGGGGACGCAAAGGCACGATGAGCACAGACTTCGCATTCTCGGTGAAGAGCGTTCGTTTCGACGAGGATTATCAGCCCGGCGAGAACACGCGCGCGACGACTAATTTCGCGAATCTGGCCCGGGGCGAAAGCCGCAGGGAAAACCTGCGCAACGCATTGCAGATGATCGATAATCGCTGCAATGCGCTGGCATCCTGGGACAATCCTGACAGCGATCGGTATGCAATAGAGCTTGAAATCATCTCGGTCGAAATGGAGCACGAAGGCACCGGTGATGCCTTCCCCGTGATCGAAATGCTAAAGACGTCTATCATCGACAAAAAGCGCAACAAGCGGATCGAAGGGATCGTCGGGAATAATTTCTCATCCTATGTCCGCGACTACGATTTCAGCATCGTTCTGCCCGCGCACAACAAGGGGCGCTCCGAATACAGCATTCCAGGCGATTTCGGCGACCTGCATGGCAAGATATTCAAACGCTTCATCAACTCGAAGGCGTATGCAGAGCATTCCGCGAAGCCCCCCGTGATCTGCCTGAGCGTCTCGCACGACAAGACCTATCGGCGAACGGAAAACCGCCATCCGGTCCTGGGCGTGGAATACCGAACGGAGGACACGTCCTTGACCGAGGCGTATTTCCGAAAGATGGGTATGCAGGCTCGTTATTTCATGCCCGATAACAGCGCCGCGCCTCTGGCGTTCTATTTCTTCGGCGACCTTCTGAACGACTACACTACTCTCGAACTCGTCGGCACGATCAGCACGATGGAGACGTTCCAGAAGATTTACCGCCCCGAAATCTACAACGCCAATTCCCCGGCAGGCCTGCACTTCCAGCCCAGCCTCGAGCATCAGGATCACTCCCTTACCCGGATCGTCTATGACCGCGAGGAGCGCCGTCATCTCGCTGTCGCACAAGGACGATATGCCGAGAAGAACTTCATCGCGCCCTATCGGACGCTGCTCACGCACTGGTCCGTCCGACAGGACTGATACGCGAACCCGAACCCTAGAGAAATAGGCCTCATGAACACCCTACTTCCGACATCCACCGCCGGCAGTTTGCCAAAGCCTTCCTGGCTCGCGCAGCCCGAAAAACTCTGGTCGCCCTGGAAACTGCACGGCCAGGAACTGATCGACGGCAAGCGGGACGCGCTCCGCGTGGCCCTGATGGAGCAACAGCTCGCGGGCATCGATATCGTCAGCGACGGCGAACAGACGCGTCAGCACTTCGTGACGACGTTCATCGAACATCTCGGCGGTGTCGATTTCGAGAAGCGAGAGACCGTCAGGATACGGGATCGCTACGATGCGAGCGTTCCGACGGTCGTCGGTCCGGTCACCCGCGAGAAGCCCGTCTTCGTCGAGGATGCCGCCTTCCTCCGCCGACAGACCAAGGCTCCGATCAAATGGGCTCTCCCCGGTCCCATGACGATGATCGATACGCTCTACGACGCTCACTACAAGAGCCGTGAGAAACTCGCCTGGGAGTTCGCGACGATCCTCAATCAGGAAGCGCGGGAGCTCGAAGCGGCCGGCATCGACATCATCCAGTTCGACGAGCCCGCCTTCAACGTGTTCTTCGACGAGGTGAACGATTGGGGGATCGCCGCCCTGGAGAGGGCGATCGAAGGGCTCAGCTGCGATACCGCCGTCCATATCTGTTACGGTTACGGCATCAAGGCCAACACGGACTGGAAGAAGACCCTCGGCTCCGAGTGGCGTCAGTACGAAGCCATCTTCCCCAGACTCCGGGAATCGGGCATCGGCATGATCTCCCTCGAATGCCAAAACTCTCGTGTTCCGATGGATCTGATCGAGCTCGTGCGAGGCAAGAAGGTAATGGTGGGCGCCATCGACGTCGCCAGCGAGATCATCGAGTCCCCGGCGGAGGTGGCCAAGACCCTGCGCAACGCACTCCGGTTCGTGGACGCCGACAAGCTTTTCCCCTGCACCAATTGCGGCATGGCACCGCTGCCGCGCCATGTCGCACGCGGTAAGCTCGAAGCCCTGACCGCGGGCGCGGAAATCGTCCGCCGGGAGCTCGCGGCATAACGATACATCGGCGTCCGTGAAGTGAACGATCCGTCCTCAGCGTCGCCGCTCAGCCGCCACGAGCGGGATGCCCGGAGGACAGGATCGGATCACGTCTCAACTGGCGGGAGACAGCCATCTGCAACAGTTAATTTTCTTCAAAGCTGATCCTTTATTTTCCACCCTCGATTACGACTGCAGGCTTCGTGCCGACAGCGGCTCGACTGCTTCTACCCGCAACTTGGTCGTTCAATCGGGGTCCATTGCTTTCGGAAGCGCTGGGCATAATAATCGGCAGCGTAATCGGGCGGCACGCCGGCGGCGTCGAAACAGCTGCGGGTCATCAGGGCCATGACGATATGGTTCTTCAGCCGCAAGCCGCCTACGATGACGGAATGCAGCACAGGGCTGTTGCTATGGTCGGACAAGAGTTTCCTTCCGGGAAAGGTAAAGCGCGGAATGCAAGCAAACCGCCGGGCCACGGCGGTTCGCAGTGACTTCGATCAGCCGACGGTTTTTGCCCATACGATTTGGGCACTGGTGAATTCGCGCAGGCCGAAATGTGACAGTTCACGCCCGTAGCCGCTCTTTTTCACGACGCCGCGACCGGAATTCCCTCAATCAAAGCCTTTCACGTCCAGATCCTGCCACCAGTCGCTAAACTCCGGGCTCAGCTCGGAAAGCTCCTCGACCAGACTGTCGAATGGACGCTTGTCCGCCGCCTGAACGCGGGCGGCGCGAAATGTCGAGATCATGCAGCACGACATCTGCTCCCAGTCTCGAATCAGGGTCCGATAGGGTCGATAGACGAACAGCAGGCGCAACGTGTTGCGTTCATGCGGTTGCAGAGATCCGTAGTCGACGAACAGGTCCGCGATCGCGTCATTCCAGGTCAGGATGTCGAGCCGCGTGTTGCGAACATAGGCCGGAATGGGATCGATGGCGCGAACGAGCATACTCAGGCCGTCGCTGCGCTTCCCACCTGTTTCGGCTGGAAGAGCCTCACGCGCGGGCAGGGCGAAAAGATGGGCGGATTCGACCCGATCGAGTTTGAGAACCCCGGCGATCCGCCGCAGCGCGTCGGTTGAAGGCTGGATATCGCGACCCTGCTCCAGCCAAATTTACCGACTGACGCTCACGCCCGCGAGCACCGCCACCTCCTCGCGACGCAGTCCCGGCGTTCAACACGGGCTCGCCGGAAACCCCAACTCGCCGGCTACAGACCCGCTCGCCGACTGGAGAGAAACGAGCCCAGTTCACGACGCTGATCGGGTGACGGTTTCTTCAGCATTGGCGGATCATAACGGGTCTCTGCACGCCGCGCGATCCGCAGGGCGCTGTGGGATTCGCCAACGTCCGGCAAGGCCCTGTCCGTCCACATGCGCTGCCCGAGAATTTGGCTGAAGACCCGACATTGCGTTGTCCCTGCCTGCGGAGACCGTTGCGTCGCTACCGTAACAAACATCGCAGGTTACGCTCGGCACGAAGCGGATGTCGCATCGATCGAGCGGGGAATCGGGACCGTGACCGCCGATTCCCGCGATCCGCTCCCATTGCGGCATTGTCCCACGCTGCCGTTCTGGTCCATGACGGGCGGCTGCCCTCACACGCCCGGGACCCGGACCGCATGCTTCAGATCGACGCCCTGACTTTCAACGCCTGGGGACGCAAGTTCTTCGACCGGGCCAGCGTCACGCTGCCGAACCCGTCCAAGGTGGCGCTGGTCGGGCGCAACGGCGTCGGCAAGTCGACGCTGTTCAAGCTGATCAAGGGCGAGTTGCAGCCGGACGGCGGCGATATCAGCATTCCGAAGGCCGCCCGCGTGGCCGCGGTCGATCAGGAGCATCCCGCGACACCCGTCAGCCTGATCGAGACCATTCTTGAGGCGGATACCGAGCGCGCGACCCTGATGGCGGAGCTGGAGACCGCCGATCCGGAGCGCATGGGCGATATCTGGATGCGCCTGATCGAGATCGACGCCGATGCAGCTCCGGCGCGGGCGGCCGAGATTCTGAACGGGCTCGGCTTCTCGACCGAGGATCTCGACCGGCCGATGGCGGAGTTCTCGGGCGGCTGGCGGATGCGCGTGGCGCTCGCGGCCGCCCTGTTCGCCGCCCCCGATCTGCTGCTTCTAGACGAGCCGACGAACTATCTCGATCTTGAAGGCGCACTGTGGCTGGAGGCGCGGCTTGCGCGATATCCGCACTCCGCGCTGATCATCAGCCATGACCGCGAGTTGCTGAACAACTCCGTCGATTTCACCCTGCATGTCGCGGAAGGCAAGCTGGAACTCTACACCGGCGGTTACGACAGCTTCGAGCAGCAGCGCGCCGAAAAGATCCGCCTGCAGAGCGCGACACGCGCCAAGCAGGAGGCCGAGCGCGCGCATCTGCAGTCCTTCGTCGATCGCTTCAAGGCTTCGGCCGCCAAGGCCGCGCAGGCGCAGAGCCGCGTCAAGCGGCTGGCCAAGCTCGCCCCGGTCGAAACGACGATCGAGGCGGGCGTCTCGCCTTTCATCCTCCCCTCGCCGCCCCGGCCGCTGGCGCCGCCGCTGCTGCGCCTCGAGCATGTCGAGGTCGGCTATGGCGATGATCCGGCAATCCTGCGCGATCTCGATCTGCGGCTGGACGTGGACGACCGCATCGGCCTGCTGGGCGTCAACGGTGCTGGCAAGTCAACCTTCGCCAAGCTGGTGGCAGGTGCGTTGCAGGCCCGCTCCGGCCTGATGAGCCGGTCGTCGCGGATGGAGGTGGGCTGGTTCCACCAGCACCAGATCGAGGCGCTCGATCCCAGCATGACGGCGCTCGACATCATGCGCGAGGCCCGGCCGCTCGACAGTGACCAGTCGCATCGCTCGAGGCTTGCACAGTTCGGCATCCATTTCGAGAAGCAGTCCACGGTGGCCGAGGCCCTGTCCGGCGGCGAGCGCGCCCGGTTGCTGCTCAATATCGTTGCGATGAACGCGCCGCATCTCCTGATCCTCGACGAACCGACGAACCATCTCGATATCGACAGCCGCCGGGCGCTGCTGGATGCGCTCAACGATTACCAGGGCGCGGTCATTCTCATCACCCATGACCGCTCGCTGATGGAACTGGTGGCCGACCGGCTCTGGCTGGCGGCGGACAACAAGATCGTCCCGTTCGATGGAGACATGGACGACTACGCGCGCTTTGTGCTGGATCGCGCGCGCGGTGGCACCAGCGCGCCGTCGCAGGCTGCCGCGAAAGAGAAGCGACGCAAGCGCGGCTGAGGGGCCAGGCTTGCCATTCACCATCGGGTTGGCGCTGTCATCCGCAGGCCCTGTGGCGTCCTTCCAGCCATGGGACGCGGCGGTACCGGGCGGCACAGTCTGAATCCGGTTTCCCTCGAAGTCGGGAAACCCAGGGTTGCGGTCCCATATGCCTAGAAAAACCCGAACCGGCGGATATCGGGTGATATCAGTGCGCGGGGCGCGTGCTGGATCGCGCAGGCGGAATTTATTCGAGGCACGGGTGGCACCTCTTTCTGAATGCGCTCGAAGGGATCAGTTCAAAATTTTCGATCGATGATCCGCCTACCGAGAGAGGGTAACACCGGGCTCGAACGTCCGGCGGGATAATGGTCTGGAACGTCCGCGATCGCGCTGTTTCATCCGCATTCGAACACGAAAAAGTCCGGACCCGTTCTAGCCGCCGTGGGCGTCTGCCCATGGCATCGGCAGGAAGCCCTCGATCGCTTCTACGCGCGCAATCCACGCCTGCACATTTGCATAGGGTGCAAGCGAAACTTGGCCTTCCGGGGCGCGGGC
This sequence comes from Tanticharoenia sakaeratensis NBRC 103193, assembly GCF_000963885.1. Taxonomy (GTDB): domain Bacteria; phylum Pseudomonadota; class Alphaproteobacteria; order Acetobacterales; family Acetobacteraceae; genus Tanticharoenia; species Tanticharoenia sakaeratensis. Next base: position 30,854 of record NZ_BALE01000029.1, on the reverse strand, counting down.
GACATAGGCGTAGCAGGCCAGATCGGCGATCGTCGGATGATCTGCGGCAAGGAACGGCGTGGACAGCAGGAACGCATCCATGAATGCCAGGATCGCGGCCGCTTTCTCGATCGCATCAGCCGGTTCGCCGGGCTTGTCGAACAGTGCGACCATGCGCGCGGCGGCGGGCCCCTGCCGGATCTCGCCGGCGGCGATGGAGAGCCAGCGCTGGACATGGGCGGCCCCGACCGGATCTTCCGGCAGCCACTGCGTGCCGGCGCCGTAGGCCTTGGCGAGATAGACGAGGATGGCGCTGCTGTCGCACAGCACAAGGTCGCCGTCCTTCAGCACCGGCACCTGACACAGCGGGTTCAGGGCGCGGAGCCCGGGTGCATCCACGCTGGTCGTCTCGACCGCATGATCCAGTCCGAGGATGGACAGGAATGCCGCGACCCGATGCGTATGCCCCGAAAGCGGCAATCCATAGAGCGTGATCATGTCCTGCCCATCCTGTCCTGTGATTACGGTGCCGAGAGATCCACCGTGCCGATGACGCCGTCTTCCGTGCCGAACACCAATGCCCCGCCCTGTGGCGTGAAGCACAGCGCGCTGACCTTGCCGCGCCCGGGACCGCACAACGGCAGAACGCGCTCGGATGCGATTTCGGCGATCAGCACGATTCCGTTTTCGAACCCGGCCGCAATCACGTCCTCGACCGGATGAGGCGCCACCCGGCTGCAGAACACACCGGGCAGGCGCGCAAGCTCGGTCGGCGCCTTGCCCATCGGGCCGCCGCCGAAGAACGGCCACAGCACGATCGCGTCCGCGCCCGACGTTGCAAGCCAGCGTCCATTGCGGCTGAAGCCGATGGACGCCACCTGGCGCGGATAGCCGCTCATGCGCATGTTGTGCCCGTCCGACAGGCGCCAACCATGCAGGTCGTTCTCCTGCATGGACGTCACCAGCGCGTCGCCGCCCGGATGGATCGCAACACCGATATGGCTGCCCTTCCAGGCGAGACCGCGCACGGTGTCCACCTTGGCCTGCACGAACCACATCGATGCGCCGTTGTAGTGGGATGCCGCGATGCGTTTGCCCTTCGCATCGAAAACCAGCCCCGTCACGGTGGACGGATGTTCCAGCACCTTCAGCGTCGTCTTGCCCGCAGCATCGCGCAGTTCGGCCTGCTTGCCTGTCGAGAATGCGACGACGCTGTCTTTTGCGCTCTTGCCCGCGAAGCTTGCGACGCGATCCACCCAGCGACGTCCTCGGTGCAGTTCCGTGACCGTCCCGTCCGATGCCGTGCGCAGCAGGCGGCTGTCTTCGCCGCCGCTGAGGAACCCGTCCGGTCCCGTATCGGCACAGAGATCCAGCACGGCTCCGTCATGCGCCTCGATCCGCTGCCATTGCGTCGGGTCGCGCAGGCCGTCGCGCGGAATCAGATACAGGTCGCCCTCGGCGGTCGCGACCGCAACAGTCAGGCCATCGCGCGAGGCCACGGCATGGGTGACGAAACCATCCACGCGCGTCTCGGCGCCGCGTGTACCCAGAAGCTCGGGACCGAGGCCCGAAATCGTGCCTGCCTCGCTCATGCCGCGATGCAGCTCTCGAAGCCGCGGCGCAGGCGGGGACGGTTGAGATTGCGACCGATCAACACGAGGCGCGACGTGCGCGGCTCATCCGCGCCCCATGGGGCCACGAAATCGCCATCGGCCATCATGTGGACCGCCTGAAAGGCGAAGCGGCGGTTTTCACCCGCATAGGACAGGATGCCCTTGGCGCGAAGGATATCCGGCCCCTGCTCCTGCAGGAGCGCGCCGATCCAGGCCTGGAACCGCCCGGCGTCGAGCGGCTGATCGACCGAGAACGACAGGCTCGTGACGTTCTCTTCGTGGCTGTGTTCGGTATTTTCCAGAAAATCCGGCATCGTGGCCAGTGCACGCTGCAGATCGAAGCCGCCGCGATCGAGGATCTCGTCCATCGGCACCTGTCCGCGCTGGGCCGGGACGATCTTCACCGCTGCGTTGATACGACGGATGCGCGCGATGATCGCCTCACGCGCGGCATCGTCCACGAGATCGGTCTTGTTCAGGACGATGACGTCAGCAAATGCGATCTGGTGAACGGCCTCAGGGCTTTCCTCCAGCGTCTGAATGATGTTGTAGGCATCCACCACGGTCACGACGGCATCGAGCTTCGCGCGCTCGCGCAGGTTTTCGTCCACGAAGAACGTCTGGGCGACGGGCGCCGGATCGGCGAGTCCCGTCGTCTCCAGGATGATGCCGTCGAACTTCGTGCGACGGCGCAGGAGACTGCCGAGAATGCGGATCAGATCGCCGCGCACGGTGCAGCAGATGCAGCCGTTGTTCATCTCGAACACTTCCTCGTCGGCATCCACCACGAGGTCGTTGTCCACGCCGAGTTCGCCGAACTCGTTGATCACGACAGCATATTTGCGGCCATGTTCGGCAGTCAGGATATGGTTCAGGAGCGTCGTCTTGCCGGCGCCGAGAAAGCCGGTCAGCACGGTGACGGGGGCCCTCGTGTCGGCCTTCGCCGGGAGGGTTTCGGTGGCGTCGGACATCGCTTCGTCATCCAATCCAGAAAAACGGGTCGGGCTCCATATAGAGCGCTTCCGGGGATGATCCTAGACGGGCGGGAGGATCAGGCAGGAATCGGGCCATGCCGTCCCCGCGGACTGCATCGGGCCTGCGGTCCTTGCGAACTCTCGAAAGGCGTTACCCCATCAGGTGCCAAGGGGTGCGCATGCGAACGACGCTCCCGCATCAGGTGGCCGGGTTGCGTCGCAGATCCCATGCCAATGCCACGAGAAGCAGCACCGGCCAGAGAAAGGGAAGCAGCGCACTTCTGGCGCCGACGACAGCTCCCGCGGCGCCGGCGACGTACGTGAGCCACGCCATGCCGGGCAGGACCGTGGCTGCCACCTCCGGACGGTCCGATGCGACGCGGCGTGCGAGCCGTCCCACCGCGTAGGCCAGCCAGTCCGCGATGCCGGATGCGCATTTGAGCATGTTGTTGGTCATGACAACCGTCTGGATCGAAATGCCGTCAAACCGCGAGAGCGTTTCACCCTGAATGGCCATGGCGACTGCCAGCAATCCAACTTCATATGGAACGCGATGGGGTGCATCAAGGCCAAGCGATAGCGCCTGCACGATCGCGAGGATCGCGCCCATGATCAGCCATCCGTCTCCGAGTGACCGCAGGCGCCGCTTCATCAGACTGGCGGCGATCCCACCGGCAAAGAATATGGCAAGGACGAAGGCGAGTAATCCGGTTCGATGCCCGGCCCCCATGACCAGCGACGTGCCGAACTGCGTCGAATTGCCGGTCATGGCGCCGGTGTAGACGCCCTTGAGTTCCAGATAGCCGAGCGCGTCGACATAACCCGAGACCAGCCCCAGCGCGCAGAGCCGCAAGGCGGCGACGCGCAAGGGCGGCTTCGTTTCAGACAATGAGCGGTTCGTCCTGGCGGAACGCGTCGACAGTTGCGTCGTCGACATTCAGATGCGCCTTGACCAGCGCCTTCGGTGAAAGGCCGAGCCACTGGTTGAGCGAGAAGTCGACGAATGTCGGGCTCTTGAACAGTTCGAGGAAAATCATCGGTTCATCGCCGATGTTTTCCAGGTAATGCCCCATGCCGAGCGGCACGTAGCCGACGTCACCGGCGCAGTAGTCGAAGGTCCGGGCCTTGCCGCCGGATGCAAAGACCGTCATCCGGGCCCGGCCGCGCACGAAATACTGCCACTCGTCGTTGTTGGAGTGCCAGTGCATCTCGCGGATGCAGCCCGGCTCGATGACATTAATCGCGGCCGCGATCGTGGAAGCTGCCGGAAAATTGTGGGAATCCACGACGCGAACGGTGCCCCCGGCCGCTTTGGCCGGGTCCTGCTTCAGGAAACGGTGCGTGTATTGAATGGCGGAAGGTCCCTGCGGGCACACGACGGCGTGTTCCTTCGAGACCGTCGGCGCGTCCGCCGCGAAAATCCAGCGTGTCTTTTCGACATCGGTCGGAAGATTGGCAAACGCGGATTCCGGCACACCGAAATTCTTCGCCAGCACATGGCGCGGCGTATGCGCGAACCAGTCGCTTACGAGGAACGTCTCGTTTTCCGAAAAATTCGCATCATCAAAGACAAGGAGAAATTCGCAGCCCTCTTCGCCCAGTCCCTGGATCGAATGAGGAATGCCGGCCGGGAAATTCCAGATATCGCCGGCCTCCACATCGTCCACGAACGGATGGCCGCTCGGATCGAGTGCCGTGACCCGTGCCTGACCGGCAATCATGAAGCCCCATTCGGCTTCCTTGTGATAATGCAGTTCCCGCACGCCGCCCGGCTTCAGGCGCATGTTCACCCCGGCCAGGGTCGTGGCCACCGGCAATTCCCGGATGGTGATCTCGCGCGCCCATCCGCCCGTGCCAAGGCGGTTGCGCGCATCGGCGTATGAGAATTTCAGGTTCGGGATCGTGCCAGCGTCGGTGTCGGGCGATGCCAGCAAATCGGGTTGCAACTGCTCACGCGTCGGATTGCGCGGGCCCAGAATGGATGCGCCCCGATCACCACGAATGGGTTTGGGATCAATATCGGGGCTTTCGTTCCAGGGAAGATCGCTCAAGATCGGCTCCATCATCATGTTGCCACGGGTCTCGAAAGGCCGTCCGGTCCGAGACGCGGCGTCTGTCCTGATGACCGAATGACAGGCAAACACCCCGGCCTCCTTGATCCACGTCAATCATCACGCGGGCGTGAACCATGAACACGGATCGGACGCGCTCGCGGGCAGGCGCAGGCGGGGCCTGTCATATCGAGCCGGCTTGTGGGAAAATGGCAGCTTATGACCTTGCTGCAATCCTTTCTGCCACCGCAATCCGGACCTGCTTCCCTCGCCTCCTGCGTGGAGCCAAGGCCGCTACCACCCGTGTTGCGGCGAACGCGTCCAGGGATCGTCCGACACCACGACGACAACGGGCACCAATCATGACCGGTCGGGGACTGCTGACAACGCTTGGTGTGCCGTTCGGGCTGGCGCTCGTCCCGACAGCAGGTCTTGCTCTCACAGGCGCGGACCTGGCGGGATGGCCCGCGAGCGTCATCTGGCTTTTCGCCTGTATTCCTCTCACGTCCGCATGGCTGGCCTGGATATCGCGATTCATCCGATGATCATATCGTTCGTTCTCGTGTTCGTGCTTGCCGTCGCACTGACGCTCCACGCGCGCAAAGGCCATGACATGGCCGATCCACGCGCCTTCTTTGCCGCCCGGGGACAGCTCGGCACATTGCTGTATTTCATGCTGGCCGTAGGCGAGACGTACAGCATCGGGACCGTACTTGGTTTCCCGGCCGGCATTGCTGCGCACGGGACGATGGTCGCGCTGTGGTTCGTAGGCTACATCCTGCTCGCATTCCCCGTCGGCTACGTTCTTTACCCAAGATTGTGGGAAGCAGGGCGAAGAACGGGTGCAATCACTTTGCCCGATCTTTTCCGCAGCCATTTCGGCAGCCGGGCGCTTGAACGTCTCGTCACCTGCATCCTGCTGGTGCTGATGCTCCCCTTGGGCGCGATGCAGTTCATCGGGCTTTCGGACGTCATGGCCCATCTGGCACCTGCGGTGCCGACGATGGCCGCAACGGGCGCTGCGGGGGCCGTCACGTTCGGATTTGTTCTCGTTGCCGGGCTGCGTGCACCTGCGACCGTCGCAATTCTCAAAGATGCCCTCATGCTGTGCACGATCGCAGCGGTCGCCGCATCTGCCGGCCTGCATTGGACCCATGCCACGTCCGGAAGCATGCAGGCGGCTTTCGGACAAAACCACCCCATCTCGGCGCGGGACCTCTGTTTCGTCATCAGCACGATCATGGTGCAGTCGGTTGCATTCTGTATCGCACCGCAATCGGCTGCCGCCGTATTCAGTGCGCGTGATCCTGCCTCAATCCGGCGCGCCCAGATCGCGATGCCGCTCTACATGGTGCTGTTTCCGTTATTGTTCCTGATTGCGGGTTTTGCTGTAACGCATGGCATCGGCCCCGCGAACAACGCATTCCTCGGCAGCGCCAACCTGCTCCTGCCCGACTGGGCGTTCGGCATCGTGCTTGCTGCCACAGCGCTGACAGCTATCGTCTGGCTGGGTGCTGTCTGCCTCTCGATCGCAGCACTTGTCGCACGCAACCTTTTTCCGGGCCTCGATCGCGACGTACAGAAGCGCGTCGGCCTTACAACGATCGCCGGGTATCTGGTACTGTCGATTCTCGGGGCTGCGTTCCGCAATTCCCTTCTGACCGACCTGAATACATTATTCTATCTCGCACTTGTGCAGCTTGTACCAAGCGTTTTGGCGCTTGTGCGCAACCAGCGCCCGTCTGTTCCGAGTGTCATGCTCGGTCTGGCCGGCGGTTTGTCTGTGGCTATGCTCTTGCGCAGTGCGTCCTGGACGACGTATGGCGTGAATCCTGGGCTGATCGGTGTGCTGGTCAATGCCGCGATACTTCGCGTAACCGGGCGCGTTGCGACAAGCAACTGAAGATTTCGGCATGGTGACGATCGATTTCGCCGAAGTTTTTCGGTATTCGCGCGCCATGCCACGAAAATTCTCTCTCGCTGTGCAGCATCTCTTGCACGAGGATGTGAGAAGTCAGCCAAATGTATTTTGACGGTTTTTACGCTCGATTTCGCATGTCCAGCGTGCTCGGTTACATTTGGAACGCCGCCATTCGTTAAAGCATAATATTCCCGATTCTTTCAGAAGAAAGCGTCATATTTTAATGGAACTCTTCGAGGTTCAACCAGAGCAATCCTCGTCTGTTCGATATTTGACGTTAATTTAATGAATCTCGTCAGCTTGATCAGCAAATCGGAAATGACAATTTTATTTTTGGAATAACGCTATATTAATTTGCATGGTAACCCGTGTATGCGTTGTAAAGGCAACACGTTTGTGAAGCTTATCTTGTTCCTCGCGCTATCGATATCATGAGCGCGGCATTAAACCGACCGCCAGGCGGCGTCGTCATTTGTTCCATACTTATGGTTGTTCCGTTAATCGGAATGATTAAGCGCGAAAAGATGTCATGAGGCGTTCAAAATGACCGCGATACCCTTTATTTCCGCACGGATACCGAGCATCGCCACTCTTGGCGAGGAAATCGCGCAAATAGAAGGGTCCGGCATCTTCAGCAATTACGGACCGGTGAATACGCGGTTCGAAACCGCACTGCGCAAGCAGCTGTTTGCGGGCACCGGTGCCTGCATGGGCGTTTGTAACGCGACCATCGGCCTCATGATTGCAATGAAGCAGGCCGCACGTCGTCGCCCGTCCGGCGACAGCGCACCGCGCTATGCACTCATGCCCGCCTTCACGTTTGCGGCTGCAGCCCAGGCCGCGATCTGGTGCGGCTATGTTCCGCTCTTCTGCGACATCGATGCGACAACGTGGTCGGCCTGCCCGGTATCGGAGCGCCGCCTCATTGCAGAATACGGCGAAGCGATCGATCTGATCGTCCCCTATGCGACGTTCGGAAACTGCATCGACCTGGCACATTACGAAACGCTGCATCAGGAAACCGGTGCCGGCATCGTCATTGACGCCGCCGCGTCTCTCGGATCGCTCGATGAAAATGGCGCAGGTTTTGGCGCCGGCTTCTCCCAGACCATCGTCTATTCCATGCACGCAACGAAGACGTTCGGGATCGGCGAAGGCGGTGTCATCTACAGCGGCCGCCAGGACGCGATCGACGAACTCCGGCAGATGGGAAATTTCGGTTTCGGCGCGCCACGTTCGGCAACAATGCCCGGCCTGAACGCGAAGCTTCCGGAAATGACGGCATTGCTTGCCCTGCATCGGCTGGACGATATCGAAGCGATCTCCGAACGTCGTCATGCGCTGGCCCGCATTTATCGCGCGAGGCTGGACGGCCTGCAGATGCAGCAGCCGAGGGGTCTCCGCCCGGCTTATCAGTTCTTTCCATTCCTGGTCCCTGACAGCAGCCCCGTCGATCGGACGGCCGTTCGCGCGGAACTCAAGGCCCGCGGCGTTGAAACGGGCGCGTATTTCTCGCCCCATCTCATGGAGCAGCCTTTCCTCGCGGAGCGTTCCCGGGCTGACGATCTGCACACCACCGATTCGATTGCATCCCGGATTGTTTCGCTTCCCCTCTGGAACGGCATGACCGACGACATGGTCCATGAAGTGTGCGATGCCGTTCTCGAAATCTGTGCACCTGCCGTACAGACTCCGATCTGGTCCGCCATGGACATGCAGAGCGATCAGCCGATTGTCACGTCCCGTGCACACTCGATGGCCTCGACGGCCCGAAAGGAAGTTGCATAATGCGTGTCGCGTCCGCCGCGGCCGGGACATCCGTGCCGCATTATCCGCTGACCGTCGTGGGCCTTGGTCCTGCGGGTCTGGCGCCCCTCCTCGCTGCCGCGAAATCCGGGCAGCTCGAGGAGATATTGTCGCGCGGAATCATCCTGATCGATCGTGCGGACGAGGCCGGTCCTGGCCGGATCGGAAACTACGCGATCACGTCGGACAGTTCGGCCGCGACGTTCCTGTCCTGCCTCGTGGACTGCCCCGTGCCGTCGCTTGCGGCACTGGTCGATCATCCCGTCGCACGGACGATCGCCGATCTCGGCGTCGGCTGTGTGCCGCTGGCTTTGGCTGGCGAACTGATGCGTCTGGTCGGCCGTGCCATCGTGGATCTCGTCGAAGCGGCTCCGGCCTGCCGGGTCATGCTGGGAACCGAGCTGCTTACGCTTCGTCAGATGCCGAGCCGGAACTGGGTTGCGACCGTTCGGCATGCCGGCCGCGTCGAAACCTTCACGACCCGGTCCGTGCTCGCGGCCACAGGCGCTGATCAGCGCCGCGCTCGTCTTGCGAGCGAGGCCATTGGCGGCGTTCCCCTGCTGCCACGGTTCGATCACAAGGTGATCCAGTCCGAGCAGATGCTGGCGCATGGCGGCGTAGTGCATGTGGCTCATCGTCTTGCAGGGATATCGTCGCCCAGGATCGCGATTATCGGCGGATCCACCAGTGCGATGGCCAGTGCAAACCTGCTGTTGCGATCCGGAATTCCTTTCAACGACGGCGGCGTGCGGCTCCTTCACCGCACGCCGATCACGGTGTTCTATCCCAGCGTCCAGGCAGCACTCGAGGATGGATACACCGACTTCGATGCCCAACGCGATGTCTGCCCGGTCAGTGGTTTCCTGTTCCGCTTCGGTGGCTTCCGCTTCGATTCACGCGAACTCGTTCGACGGGCCCTGAAGATCGGTGGCGGCCAGGGGGAGACGCGTCTGGCGTTCCAGCAGATCGCGACCGATCAGGCTGTCGATACGGCGGTCCAGTCGACGCTCGAGGAGGCCGACCTGATTATCTCGTGCCTGGGTTATACGCCGCGCGGACTGCCGGTACTCGGGCAGGACGGCGCGCCCATCGCACTTGGCGGCGTGTCCGGCGGCACCGCCATGGTCGATCCGGAGTGCAGCATCATCGACAGCCAGGGGCGCAGCATTCCTGGTCTCTTCGGCGTCGGGCTTGCCGCGGGCTACCGGCCGCCCGCGCATATGGGCGGCGAGGCCAGTTTCACCGGGCAGGTGAACGGCCTGTGGCTCTGGCAGAACGATGTCGGCAGACTGATCGCGGCACGGATGCTCGCGCATGCGGCCGATACGGCCGACATGATTGCGGCGTGAGCCCGGTCGGGCGATTTGGGTCAGCGCTTGAGGCGATAGCCGGTCTTGAAGATCCACGAGATCACACCAAGACAGATCGCCATGAAGACCAGTGTCAGGGCAAGGCTGGTGCCCACGGCGATATCAGCCGCGTCATAGAAGCTCCAGCGAAAGCCATTGATCAGGTAGACGATCGGGTTGAACAGTGTGATCTTCCGCCACAGCGGCGGCAGCAGGTTGATCGAATAGAAGCTGCCGCCGAGAAATGTCAGCGGGGTGACGATCAGTGACGGGACGATCGACAGTTTTTCGAAGCTGTCGGCCCAGATCCCGATGATGAACCCGAACAGGCTGAATGTCAGCGTGGTGAGCATGAGAAACGCGATCATCCAGACTGGATGAAGGATCTCGAACGGCACGAACAGCCGGGCCGTGCCGAGAATGATGATCCCGAGGATCATGGCCTTACTGGCCGCAGCGCCGACATACCCGCAGACGATCTCGAACGGTGAGACCGGCGCCGACAGAACTTCGTAGATCGTTCCCATGAATTTTGGCATGTAGATGCCAAGAGACGCATTCGAGATGCTCTGCGTCAGCAGGGACATCATGACGAGACCCGGCACGATGAAAGCGCCGTAGCTGACGCCGCCGGTGCGCCCCATGTGCGATCCCATCGCCGTGCCAAAGACCACGAAATAGAGGGCCGTGGAAATCACGGGAGAGACGATGCTCTGCAGGATCGTGCGGGCGGTGCGGCTCATCTCGAAGCGGTAGATGGCGCGGACGGCTTGGGTATTCATGATGCGCTCCGGACGAGGCTGACGAAGATGTCTTCAAGCGAGCTCTGCCTTGTCTGCAGCCCGCGGATGGCGAAGCCGGCCGCGCCGATTGCGCGGATCAGGTCCGCGATACCCGTATCGGCCCCCTGTGCGTCATAGGTGTAGGTCAGGGTAGTGCCGTCTTCGCTGCGCTCCAGTGCCCATGTATCGAGCGCGGATGGCAGTTCGGTGCAGGGTGGCGCGACGTCGAGCACCAGCTGCGTCTTCCCGAGCTTGCGCATCAATGCGGTCTTTTCCTCGACCAGCACGATCTGGCCGCGATTGATGACGCCGATCCGGTCCGCCATCTCCTCCGCTTCCTCGATATAATGCGTGGTCAGCAGGATGGTGACACCACGCTCGCGCAAGCGGCGCACCATCTCCCACATCTCGCGCCGCAACTCGACGTCGACGCCTGCGGTCGGCTCGTCGAGAAAGAGGATGCTCGGCTGATGAGACAGGGCCTTTGCGATCATGACCCGGCGCTTCATGCCGCCTGACAGTGTCACGATCTTGCTGTCGCGCTTGTCCCAGAGCGAGAGATCGCGCAGCAACTGCTCGATATAGGCGGCATCCGGCGTGCGTCCGAACAGGCCGCGGCTGAATGTCACGGTATTCCAGACGGTCTCGAACGCGCCGACCGTCAGTTCCTGCGGGACCAGCCCGATCTGTCGGCGCGCCGCCCGGTATTGTGCGGCGATGTCGAAGCCGTTGGCGGTCACGCGGCCTGTGCTGGCCGTGACGATGCCGCAGATGATGGAGATCAGCGTCGTCTTGCCCGCGCCATTCGGCCCGAGCAAGGCAAAGATCTCCCCGGGGCGGATCGAAAGGTCGATCCCGGACAGCGCGCTGAAGCCGGACGCATAGGTTTTGGTCAGCCCCTCGACCAGAATGGCCGGAGGCAATGGAACATCGATATCGGTTTCTGTCATGGGGACATCTTCCCACGACTCCCCGCCATCTGGCGAGCGCCGAAACGCGGGCCCTGCACGCGGCGAAAGTTTGACCGCGTGGGGTCATGGTGCACGTATCGAAAGCGCTTCATGGGCCGGCCGCAAGGATCGACATGGTGTGACGCAAGGCTGCTGAGAACGGCCGCCTTACGTCACACGTAATCGGCTGATGACAGATCGCGCTGGCCAACATCACCTTGTGTCGAGGCGACATGACCTGCGTCGACGCGATCTTCGCAATACCGGCGTTCGCCTGTCGTGCTTCTTCGTTCTCAGATCATGAAGGCTGTCTGCGTCCGTCACTAGGAGACGACAAAATCGTCATCCTGACCCGCTGCCAGACGCAATCCATTGCCTCGCGCTTTTCGCCAGATGCGGCGGCCTGTTTCATACCGGCAGATGCGCCTTGAGCCCATGATTACTCTGTCCATACGGCGGTTCGCAGTGGAACCGCATGCACGAGGATGCAGGCAGGCCCCTGCCCCCCAGCAGATCCGGAGCCTCCGCGAAGGATCATACCTGCGAAGCCGGATCCTGGCGAGCGTTTTTCCGAAATTGCGCTGCGACGTGGACATGGAGATGCCCAAGATCGGGCATGACGACGTTATGCAACGCCCGGACACGGTCGTGCGCCGCATAGAACCGACGTCTCCCATGGGGCCCCAGCAGGATGGCCGCGCCGAGGAATATGCCGTCGATTTCGATGATGGTGGAACTCAACATGTCAGATGTCCGCGACAGAAAGCAGCATCGCCCCGATCAGACGATGGGCCGCCGGACACTTGGGGACGCGGCGGCTAAAGATGCGCCGAGAAAATCTGCGACGCACGAGAGCACAAGCGGCAACCCGGCCGCCTACTACACATTCGCTGCATGTTGCTCGTGATGACCATGGACGGGTTCATACGTTCGAAATGCGGGTTTGTCAATATACAACCGTTTTTTTCGTTGTATGAAAGAAATCTGCCGTTTTCACTATTCTCTTGCGTTGTTATATCCGAAACTCGGATAACGCCCATCCGCTGTACCTCGACAGCCTCATATGATGAAATGGTGCGCGCGTTTCAAAGACGCTGCGCGGCCGCACGGATATGTGTCGCGTCTGTGCATGTTTTCCCGCGCATGGCACACCGGTATCGGGCCGAACACGTGGGAACGCCTGCTGATTCTGGGGCCCATGCCGCACGCGACCCGGCATGAGATTGTTCTAGGATCACGCCGTTCAGCATCGACTGATGCCGAAAAGGCTGGAGCACGCTGAATGCACCGTCACAAATCCATGCAATGGCATACACTCCGGACCGGCCAGAACGGACAATGGCTGCTGCTCATGCGCTACTGGCTTGAAAGGCCGCTAATCGGAATATTTTCCAAAGTGCTACGGCCGCCGACTTATCGCGCTACGGATTAACCGCTGCAAAGGCGACAGCCCGAGTAGTCAAATCCGGCCCGCTCCCCTGCGGAAGCCGCTGCCGAACCCTTCCGAGCGTGAACAACCGTGTGTCGATCAGAAGCCCGGCTTTTCGCACGCTGCGCACTCAACAGACACGGGGCCGCTTGGCGCACAAAGTGATGTCAGGCGGCGTCGGCACGATATTGCGGCACGGATGTTCCGAAGAGCTTCTCGCGCAACGTTCCCTGTCGATATTGCGTCTTGTAACGTCCGCGCCGCTGCAGTTCCGGCACGACGTAGGTGACGAAATCCTCGAAACTACCCGGGGTCACTGCATAGGCCAGATTGAATCCGTCCACGCCGGTTCGATCGATCCAGTCCTCGAGCAGGTCGGCGATACGGCCCGGGCCGCCGACGAAGGCCACACCCAGGCCCCCGATGGCAGAATGTTCGGCCAACTCTCGGACCGTCCAGACGCGGTTGGGATCAACGACCGTCAAGGCATCCACGGCCGAATGAATGGCGTCGTTGCGGACATGCCGAACCGGCTCATCGAGATCGTATTGGGAGAAATCGATGCCGGTCCAGCCGGACATGAGCGTCAGCGCGCCCTCATGGCTGACGTAACGGCGATAATCGGCCCATTTGGCCTCCGCTGCCGCATCGTCAGGCCCGGTAACGACCGTCACAAGGGAAAAGATCTTCAGCGAGGAACGCGCGCGGCCCACGCGTTGAAGTTCGGAAACCAGTCCCTCGACCCCGTGTCGGGCAATGGCTGCAGACGGTCCGGCAAGAAAGACGCATTCGGCGAAATCTCCTGCGAAGGCGCGCCCTTTCGGCGATGTTCCTGCCTGGTACAGCACGGGCGTGCGCTGCGGCGATGGCTCGCACAGATGAACAGCATCGATTTCGTAATAGGGGCCGTCGTGCCTGATGCGATGGACGCGAGCCGGGTCCGTGAAGACGCCCGCTTCCGCATCGCGCACCACGGCGCCATCTTCCCAGCTGTCGCGCCACAACTTCATGACGACCTGCATGTAGTCACGCGCGATGTCATAGCGTTCGTCATGGCTGGTCTGGCGGGTCTGCCCCATGCCTTTCGCGGCGCTGTTGAGATAGCCCGTGACGATGTTCCAGCCGATCCGCCCCTGCGTCAGATGATCGAGCGTGGAGATGCGCCGGGCGAAGGGATAGGGATGTTCAAAAGACAAGGTCGCCGTGAGCCCGAACCCGAGATGTCGGGTCACGGCCGCCATGGCGGAAATCGTCATGGCCGGATCGTTGACCGGCACCTGCGCGGCATTGCGCAGGGCCGCGTCTGGCCCGCCGCCATATACATCGTATGTGCCCAGCACATCGGCAATGAACAGCCCGTCGAACAGACCGCGTTCGAGAAGTTTCGCCAGATCCGTCCAGTATCCGATCGTGCGATAACGCCACGCCTGATCCTCGGGGTGACGCCACAGGCCGCTGGCCTGATGTGAGACGCAGGTCATGTCGAAGGCATTGATCGGGATTTCGGTCATCAGAGTGTCTCCCGCTCTCGTGTTTTCGACGCGCTGACATCCGCGGCGAGCGTCGCTGCAACGGACTGGGCGTTGGCCGTGACCTCGGGCAGTCCCATCAACTCACCGAACGTTCCGCGTGAGAGTGGCCCCGCAATGAACAGCCCCGGCACCGGGTGGTCCGCGACAATGGCGCGATGGTGTTCGTCGGTGTGCAGGCCCAGACCCAGCGGATCGCGCTCGATCAGGCCATCCCGCGCCAGGCCGGCGAGAAAGGGCTGCTGCGCCAGAATTCCGGCATGATCCGGCCCTGTCGTGTTGATGACGAGGTCGCAGTCAACGTGCCGAACCGCACCGCCGCGCGCGCGCAGGTTCAGGCTGATCGCGGATGCAGTGGCGCTGGCCGACTCCACTCTGGCAGCCTGGATACGCAGCGTGCCGCTGGCGATGCGCTGCGAAAGCGTCGTTTCGACCTGCGGTGCGATGCGGAACCGATGCACGTCCCAGAACGGACGAAGATGCCGCACGAGCCGCTTGCGTTCGACAGGTGGCAGCGCGGACCAGATCGCCCGTCCCTGCCGGCGCAATGCATCGAATGTAGCCTGCCACGGCCGGGCAGGGTCGTCCGCCAGCACGCAACGCACATTACGAAGCAGTGCGCGGGCGGACCGGGCCGGTGTTGTCGAGAAATCGCCATGAGCCTCGACTTCGGCTTTCGCATGAGACTGCGACCGCAGCCCGCGCCGCGATATCGCGATAATGAGCCCCCGATGACCGCGCGCGGTCAGGCTGGCAACGACATCGGCCATCGTAAGTCCGGAACCGATGATCGCAATCCGCGCATCCGGCGCCACACTGTCGAGCCAGGTATGAGACCATGGATCGATGACTATGCGCGGGTCGTGTGACACAGGACGCAGCGGCGTCGGCAATGACGGCACCGGGTGCGTCGTGGCGATCACGACACGGGCGGCCTGGAAAAAAATGCCGTCATCCGTGCCGATCCGCCATAAGTCCCCATCTTTCTGGATCGACACGACGCGGGCACGCACGTGCAGCGCCGCTTCCGACCGCAGCCAGGGCTCGATACGGTCTGCGAGATAGCGACCGAATACGCGCCGTGCGGGAAAGAGGCCGCCGGACGGAGCGAGCGCATCCGGATCCTGGGCGAGCAGCCGATCGCAGTCGATCCACTCCTGAAAGTCGAGTGGCCGCCCGGTATCGATGCTCATTTTCGCGGCCGGTACGTTGATCCGATGCTGTGGATCATGACTGCCATATGCAAGCCCGGCCCCGATGCGCGCGCGCGCCTCGAAGATGAGAACCGGGCCTGAAACGGCCGTACGCCGGTTCAGAAAATGATAGGCGATGGCAGCACCCGTTGCCCCGCCACCGATGATCGCCACGGGAGAAGAGGGACTCTTTCGATCGATCATGACGCTCAACGCGTGGCCGGGCGATAGGAACCGGCGATCGTCTCGCCGAACGGCCCCATGTTGCTCGCCCCTCCGACAGCGCGGGTCGGATGGGCTGTCGGCAGCAAGGGAAGAACCAGTTCGCCGAAGCTGTAGGCTTCCTCCAGGTGCGGATAGCCCGACAGGATGAAGCTGTCGCAGCCGATCCTGCGATACTCGTCGATACGCTCGGCAATTATCGCAGGGTCGCCGACCAGAGCCGTGCCGGCGCCACCACGGACCAGACCAACGCCCGCCCAGAGATTGGGGCTGATTTCCAGCTTGTCGCGCCGCCCGCCATGCAGTGCGCTCATGCGGGCCTGCCCCACGGAGTCAAGGCGCGAGAACACGGACTGCGCCTGCGCGATCGTCGCATCATCCAGGCGCGAAATCAGGCGATCCGCTGCCTGCCACGCTTCCGCCGTCGTCTCGCGCGCGATCACATGCAGCCGGATGCCGAAGCTGACCTCTCGCCCTTCCCGGGCCGCCGCTTCGCGCACAGTCTCGATCTTCTGGCGCACCTGCTCGGGCGGCTCGCCCCAGGTGAGATATTTGTCGATGCGCTTGGCCGCCACCTTGATCCCCACGTCGGACGATCCGCCGAAATACAGGGGCGGTCCCCCTTCCTGATGCGGCGGGAACAGCAGCCGGCCGTCCTCGATGCGAAAGTGAGGTCCCTCGTGCTCGACCGTTTCGCCACGCAGCAGGCGCGAATAGATATCAAGGAATTCGTCCGTGACCGCATAGCGATCGGCATGGCTGAGAAAAAGTCCGTCTCCGCCATTCTCCTTCGGATCGCCGCCGGTCACGACATTGATCAGAAGGCGGCCGTTCGAAAGGCGATCGAGCGTTGCCGTCATGCGGGCAGCGAGCGTCGGAGACTGAAGCCCCGGACGTACGGCCACAAGAAATTTCAGCCGCTCCGTGGATGTTATGAGAGAAGACGCCACGACCCAGCTGTCTTCGCAGCTTCGGCCTGTCGGCAGCAGCACACCATAATAGCCGAGATTGTCCGCGGCGCGTGCGACCTGCTGGAGATAAGGCAGATCGACGCCGCGGCCGCCTTCCTGTGTCCCGAGATAGCGTGAGTCTCCGTGCGTCGGGAGAAACCAGAGGACATTGATTTTTTCAGGCGCACTCATGACGCGTTTGCAACCTCTTTGACTTGCAGCGCTGCGGGATCGCGATAGCGCGCTGCCGGATGTGTGGCGGGCAATCTGTCGTGACCGAACAGGCGGCCACGCAGGGTCTCGCCGCGCTTCTGTTCAGGCATGCGGCCCCGGCGGCGCAGCTCCGGTGCGATCAGGGTCGCGAAATCCTGCGCCGTTTCGAAGGAATGGTATTGACGCAGGTTGATCCCGTCGATGCCGTCCTCGTCCAGCCAGGACTCGATCTCGTCCGCGATCTGCGTCGGCGTTCCACAGGCGAAAAACCGGCCTTCGTCGAATGTGCCGACCTGCTTGAGCGCCGCGCCGATCGTCTGCTCCGGGCCGAAACGACGTCCCATGTTGCCGATACTGCGCCCTTGTTGTGCCAGCGCTTCGCCGATGGTCAGAGCGGGATCGACCGCACGCAGGTCGATCTCGGCCTGCGCATGAACCAGGGCGCCCTCGACACTGTAGAATTCGCGGTAGCGCGCGGCTTTTTCCTGCGCTTCGGCCTCGGTCCTTCCGGGAACGAGCCCCGCCATGACGTAGAACTTGAGATCGGCCGGATCCCGGCCGAGGGCCGCCGCGCGCGCCCGGGTCTGGGCGATGTTGCGTCTGACGTCGTCGCGCGTGCGTCCGCCGATGAAGATGGCCTCGGCATGACCGGCGGCGAGTTCCAGCCCGCGCGGCGAGCCGGTCGCCTGAAAGATCAGCGGTGTGCGCTGCGGTGTGGCCTGCACAAGATTCGGCCCCTCGACCCGGTAATGGGGGCCGGCATGGTTGATGTATCGCGCGCTGCCGGGGCGCGAGAATACATCGCCTTGGACGTCCGCAACGATGGCGTCGTCATCCCAGCTTCCCTCCCAGAGCTTGTAGAGCACGTCGAGATATTCCCCGGCACGATCATAGCGCTCATCGTGGGGGACTTCGTCATCGAGGCCGAAATTCCGTGCGGCATTCGGCAGATAGGATGTCACGACGTTCCAGCCCACGCGGCCGCCCGTCAGGAGATCCAGCGTGCTCATGCGGCGCGCAAAGGCGAAGGGCGGCTCGTAGGTGGTCGAGAACGTCACACCGAACCCCAGATGACTGGTGACGGCGGCCATCGCCGGCACGAGCATCAGCGGATCCAGGTTCGGCACCTGCATGCCCTGCCGAAGGGCGGCCTCGAGGCCGCCGAAGCGGTCATAGACACCGACCACGTCTGCCAGAAAGATCGCGTCGAATCCCGCGTCTTCCGCAAGGCGTGCGAGATCCAGCCAGAAGCTCATCTCGCCGAAACGGTGACGGGCATTGCCCGGCGCGCGCCACATCCCGTGCACGATATGGCTGACGCAGGCCATTTCGAACAGGTTGGCGCGCAGGGGCTTCAGTGATGCACCAGCCGTCATCATGCAAGCCCGACTTGCACTTCGGCATGGGTCGGCGCCTGGGCTTGAGCCTGTCGCAGAAGCCCCTCGCGATACGGCGTCCAGAGCGGCGTGCCGTTGAGGGCGAGATCGCCCAATTCCCTCAGGCGCTGGGCTGCCGGATTATGGGAGGCCAGAACGCGGGCGTTGCGCCAATGCCGATCGAGACGGCGCTTCTCGCTCGTCGCGGATGCGCCGCCGACCTCGAACAGAAGCGTCGCCGCTTCCAGGGCCTGCTCGATGACAATCTGCTGCGCCTGAAACGCGATTTCCTGCGCCGCCTCGATCCTGGCACTGCCGCGATCGCCGGCCACCCAGTCCGGCTCCGCCTCCGTCAGCGCGTCGGAGACACGGTCAACCAGCGCTGCCGTAGAGAACGCCAACGCCGACATCCGGCCGACGACACCCTGAACGACCGGATCCTCGCGCTGGGCGACCTTGCCCGGCACACCGAAGACGCGCGTGCGTGGGCGCACGAATTCAAGCGCGTCGCGCAGCACCGCCTGCGTGATGCCCGCAAGCGTTGCCAGATGGAATTGCTGGTAATAGGCGCCGAGAAAGGACTGCGCCGGCAGGTCCGTCAGGGCCTTGCTGGAGATGATCTGGTCTTCCGGAATGGCCACATTGTCGAACACGGTCGTCCCGCTGCCGGTCAGGCGCTGTCCGAACCCGTCCCAGTCGTCGACGCGGCTCACGCCCGGCGCATCGGAGCGGACCACGACATGCGCCCGTTGATCCGCGCTGGCTGCCCAGACGATGATCCAATCGGCATAGAGCGTGCCGGTCGAGTAATACTTGGTGCCGTTCAGGCGCCAGCCGTCGGGCTGCCTGAGCAACGTTGTCGACACGTTCGTCTCGTCGGAGCGCTCCGCCATCGCGGCGCCGAACAGTGCGCCGTCATTAATAATCCCGAACCACCGCTCGGACGCCTGCCCCTGCTGCCGACGTCCCTCGACGAAGGCGAAATGGGCGCGGACGATCTGCGGAATATTGGAGTCCGCAGCCGCAAGCGTGCGCAGAAGCGTAAAACTTTCCTTGAGCGAAGCGCCCAGACCGCCCGCCTCTCGCGGCACCCGCAGCCTTCCGAAGCCCGCGCCCAGCAGGCCGCGGACCGCATCGCGCGCAAGCTCGCGTTTCTGCTCACGCGCAACGGCGCCTGCCGCGATCTTCTCGAAGACCGGTGCGAAATGCGCGTCCAGCGTATCGGCACTGCCAGAAGCGGCCGGGAAATGTTCCGTACCCATGATTACCCCGATCCGAGACGTTGTTTCAGGAGCAAGCCTATGGGCATAAATGCACGCCTGTCCAGTGCTTCGAATGATAATGACGGTTCGGGTCGTTGTTTACACAAACAACCGTACGTGAGATGGTTTTTGGCAGCCCGGCCTTCATCGTCATCGCAAATCGGATGCCATGTCTCCTTCCACGCCTCTTTTCGCGCAGTCACGCCCCCGTCATGTCCGCGGGACGATCTCATGCGTCGTGGCGTGTGCGGCGGCCGTGCTGCTGACGGGGTGCCGTCGCGAAGCGCACCACGTGGCCCCGCAGACACCGGTTTCGGGCGGGACAATTGTCTATGCGACAGACCGTGAGCCGGTCTGCCTTGACCCGCATGTTGCGGGCGACATGCCCCAGGTCTTCGTGGCCCAGCAGTATCTCGACTCGCTCGTGGCCATGGACGACAGGGGCCGGATCCTTCCGTGGCTCGCCACCGACTGGCAGATTTCCGACGATGGGCTGAGTTACACGTTTCATCTGCGCCGGGACGTGACATTTACGGACGGCACCCGCTTCGATGCGCAGGCCGTTCGCGCCAATCTCGATCATATGGTCGATCCGCATACGCAGTCTGGAACGGCCGGCGGCTACATCCGCCAGTATCTGCGC
This sequence comes from Tanticharoenia sakaeratensis NBRC 103193, assembly GCF_000963885.1. Classification (GTDB taxonomy): domain Bacteria; phylum Pseudomonadota; class Alphaproteobacteria; order Acetobacterales; family Acetobacteraceae; genus Tanticharoenia; species Tanticharoenia sakaeratensis. The sequence continues at coordinate 10,612 of NZ_BALE01000029.1, read as the reverse complement.
ACCGACACGCCGGACGACTACACGGCGGTCGTCCATCTCAAATCGCCTTATGCCGCATTCCTTGAAGTGCTGTCGCAGGGTTTTCTGGGACTGGAGTCACCCCGCGCACTGGCGCGCCCGCGGGATGTGAACTGCCAGTCGCCTGTGGGATCGGGGCCGTTCATGGTGCAGCGCTGGGACCACCAGAACGACATCGTGTTCGTCCGAAACCCGGCCTACAACTGGGGCCCGCCTACGGCACTCCATCATGGCCCGGCCCGGCTCGACCGGATCGAGTGGCGTTTCGTGGCCGAGCCGTCGGTCCGGTTCGCCGCACTGCAGGCGGGCGAGGCCGACGTGATCGACAGTCTGCCACCCGAGGCCGAAACACCGGCGCAGCGCAATCGCGACCTGTGGCTCTTGATGGCCGATCGACCCGGCAATCCGACCAACGGGACGCTGAACGTGCGCCGCGCCCCTTTTAACGATGTGCGCGTGCGCGAGGCGTTCGTGCGCTCGGCGGACATACCGGGTGCGCTCGGCAGCGTGTTCTTCCATCATTATCGCCATGCCGGCGGGCCGTTGAGCCCATCGACGCCGTTCTACGACCCTGCGTTCGAACATGTCGGCGATTATGACCCGGCCCGTGCAAACGCCCTGCTGGATGCGGCCGGGTGGACCGGGCGCACGGCGGATGGCATCCGCACGCGCAACGGCGTTCCGCTGATCGTTCACATTCCGGTGCGCTCGAGCTGGCCGACCGCCGACCGCACATTATGGGAACAGGTGCAGGCAACCGCACGGGCGACCGGGTTTCAGGTGCTGCTGGAAAATTCCGACGACACGAGTGTCCTCACGCGGGAGCAGGCGTGGGATTACGACGTGCGTCTGGGATACTGGAACACCGATACGGCGGATGTCCTGCGGATCATTTTCTCATCCGCCTTCCTCGGTCCGCCGACAGGTCATGCCAATCATCAGAATGCCGCCGGTTTTTCCGACCCGCGCTTCGACAGGATCGTCAACGACGCCCTGACGACGACGGATCAGGACCGGCGGCGCGAGCTCTACCGGCAGGCACAGGCGGCCGCCGCGGCACAGTTCCTCCAGATCACGACCTATCCGCAGACGACGCGCTTGGCCCTGTCACGCTCTGTGCATGACGTGCGGCTTGAACCGTCGCTCCACGTCACAACCCTCTATGACGCGTGGGTGTCCCGATGACTGCGCTTTCCCGACGCACATGGCCGTTCGGGCTGATCGCCCGAAAAATCGCACGCCGGCTTGCCAACGCCGTGCTCGTCCTGCTGGCTGCGGCCAGTCTGGCTTTTGCAGCCCTGCATCTGACGCCGGGCGATCCGGTCACGGCCATCCTGGGCGGCGGCACACAGACGCCATCGCCTGAAACCATCGCGGCGGCGCGGCACGAATATGGGCTCGACCGACCGATCAGCGTGCAGTTCGGGCTGTACATCGCCCGTCTGGCATCGGGCAATCTCGGCCAGTCGTTCTCGCAACACATGCCCGTGGCCGACGTCCTGCGCGCCCAGGGCCCAGCGACACTCGCCCTCATGGCATCCGCTCTTCTCACGGCGTGGTTGCTGGCGGTCCTGTCGATCGTGTTCGCGGTAGGTCGTCGGACGACTGCATTCGCGCGCACGACGGAGACGTTCTTCGCGGGCCTGCCCCAATTCTGGCTGGCGATCCTGCTGTTGTGGGCTCTGGGATTCGAATTGCAGATCTTTCCGCCAGCGGGAAACCGGGGACTGCGTTCGCTTGTCCTGCCAACGCTGTCGCTGGCCATTCCACTCGGGGGATTTCTCGCACGCGTCATGCGGGATTCCTTCGACCTTGCGCTGCATGAGCCATTCATCCTGACGGCGCGCGCCCGTGGCACGCCGGAATGGCTGATCCGTCTGCGTCATGCGCTGCGTCATGCGCTCCTGCCCGGCATCAGTCTGTCGGCCTGGGCTGTGGGCGCACTGGTCGGCAATGGCGTGGTCATCGAAATGATCTTCTCGCGGCGCGGCATCGGCCGGGAATTGTTTCTCGCCGTCATGACGCACGACATGCCGCTCGTCTCGGGCATCATCCTGTTCATTGCCCTGGTTTATATCCTGGCCGGGATCGCGACGGATGCGCTGTACGTCGTCGTCGATCCCCGCCTGAAAGCGACACGCTCATGACCCGGCTGAAACGCGCAATTGCGCTTCGCGAGACAGGGCCGGCGCTGGCGGCATTCTATCTTGCGATCCTGCTCGTCGCCGTGATTGCACCGCAGGTGCTGACGCAGACCGATCCGATGGCCATTGCCCCGAGGGCCGCATTCGCCCCTCCTTCGTTGCATCACCTGTTCGGCACCGATGAATCCGGTCGCGATATTCTTACGCGCCTGATCTATGGCGCCCGCCAGTCGCTCCTGCTTGGCGTGAGCGCCATCGCCCTGGCCCTGCTGATTGCAACGACGCTTGCTCTGATCGGGGGCCTGGGCGGCCGTATGGCGGAGCGCGGCATACGGTGGCTGATCGACGTGATGTTCGCATTTCCCGTCCTGGTTCTTGCACTTTTATGCAGCGCCACACTCGGGAGCGGCATCGTACCGCTGGTGATTGCCGTCGGAATCGGGTCTGCCGCGGGCTATACGCGCCTCGTGTTCGGGCAGGTGCTCGCGGTGCGCGATGCGCCTTATGTCGAGGCAGCCCGCGCACTGGGCCATAGTCCGTTCAAGATCATCCGCCGACATATCCTGCCCAATGCGGTTCGTCCGCTTGTCGTGCTCGCAACCATGGGTGTGGGCCAGATGGTGGTCTGGTCGGCGTCCCTTTCCTTTCTGGGTCTGGGTGCCCCACCGCCCGCGGCCGAATGGGGGACGATGCTCTCCATGGGGCGCGATTACATTGCCGAGGCCTGGTGGATGACACTGTTCCCGGGTCTTGCCATCGTATTGACGATGCTGGCGACCACCGTCGTCGGCCGGGCCATCCAGCTTCGCATGGACGCAGGTGCATCATGAACGCCATTTCAGACATCGGCCGCCAGGATGCGGTTCTTCACGTCGACGGTCTTTCGGTTGCGTTTCCGACGCCGCAAGGCCTCCATACCGTCGCCCGGGACATTTCCTTCACGCTGCGTCCCGGGCAGGTCGTGGCGCTGGTCGGCGAGTCCGGATCCGGAAAAAGCGTGACAGCCCGCAGTCTGATCGGACTAGCCGGTGCGAATGCCGGGATCTCGGCCCGCCGGCTTACGCTCGGCACGCGGAACCTGCTGAATCTGGCGCCATCGGACTGGCGTTCGCTGCGCGGCCGGGAAATCGGCATGGTGCTGCAGGATGCGCTGGTGGCACTCGACCCGTTGCGCACCATCGGTCAGGAGATCGCCGAGGCCCTGTCCGCGCACCGCTGGGGAAATCGCCGGAGCCGCATACAACGGGTCCATGACCTGCTTAAAGAGGCCGGCATGCCCGATCCCGCGCTGCGTGCGCGCCAACGGCCGCATGAGCTTTCCGGCGGCCAGCGCCAGCGTGCACTGATCGCCAATGCGCTCGCCCTGTCGCCGCCGCTTCTCATCGCGGACGAACCCACGACAGCTCTTGATCCGACCGTGCAGACGCAAGTCCTCGACCGCCTGCTGACATTGCGCAGAAACGGGATCGGCATTCTTCTCATCAGCCACGATCTCGGCTTTGTCGCACGCCTCGCCGATCATATTCTCGTGCTGCAACATGGCAACGTCGTCGAACAGGGCAACGCCGCACGACTGCTCAACGCCCCTTCACACCCTTACACCCGCGCATTGCTGGAGGCCGACCCGCTGCGCCGTCCGGCGCGGGCGATCCAGCCCGCCCGGACTGCATCGCCACTTCTCTCCGCGCGCAACCTCTCGGTCCGCCGTCCCGGCCCCGATGGCATGCTGCGTGATCTGGTATCGTCGGTCAGCCTCGATCTGCATCCGGGCCGGACTCTGGGCCTGATCGGAGAATCCGGCTCGGGCAAGACGACGACGTCACGGATCATCACTGGCCTCATGCGGCCTGATCAAGGGTCGGTCATATTCAAGGGGCAGGCCTGGAACGGCCCCGAACGCAGCATCACCGAGCGGTCACGTCGCCCCCTGCGCCGTCATATGGCAATGATCTATCAGGACCCGCTGGGCTCGTTCGATCCGCGCTGGACAGTTCACGACATCCTTGCCGATGCAGTGGAGGCAGCCGGCAGACCGGTCACAGGCGAGACAGTTACCGCTCTGCTCGACCACGTGCGCCTGTCGGCGGCAATCGCCGGCCGGCGGCCGCGCACATTGTCCGGCGGCCAGCGTCAGCGCGTCGCCATCGCACGCGCGATCGCCTCCGACCCTTCGGTGATCGTATGCGACGAACCGGTCTCGGCGCTGGATCTGTCGGTGCAGGCGCAGATCCTGGACCTTCTGGATGCGCTGCAACGTGAACTCGGCATTGCCTATCTTTTGATTTCGCACGACATGGGCGTCATTCGAAGGATGTGCGACGACGTTGCCGTCATGCAGGCAGGCCGCATCGTCGAGCAGGGACCGGCTGAAATCGTGCTCCGAACGCCAAGTCATCCGTTCACCCGCGCCCTGTTGGAAGCAGCGCATGCCTTGTCGGCACCGGCTGACAGCCACCACATTGTGGAAACTCGCGCGATCTGACTGAGAATGCCCGAAGCGCACTGAACCTTCTTCCCTTTGGGAGAGATGATGTGCAGGCCTGAGCATGATGACCCGACAGAAGCGCCTGAAGGCTGCCTTTGTTCGGTCAGTCCCCGCATCTCTTATGTAAAACCGGATGGTCCCAACAGGGAACTGCGCCATTCGGAATGGCTTGAATAGATCTGTCAGGAAACGCTCTTCGCCACCGAAAGGTCAAGCCCTGCCTGCCAGTCGATGCAGCAACTTTATCCGGCGTCTGTCTTCGGAACCTGCTGTTTGAAATCCATCATGTGTCCCGCGCCGGGCCGGATTCGTGCGAACAGGGCACATCGCATCTGTCGTGAAGACATCAGGGTTTTCATGATCGTGGCGGACGCAAAAAAAAGGGTCACGCTGCGACGTGTGACCCTTTGTTCCGGTGCGTCTGATCGGCGCTTACAGTCCGATCGACAGTCCCGCAAAGACGCCGAAGCCGTCTCCAGGCTGCATGACTGCCAGTTGCTGTCCGGCCGCCTTGTAGCCGGGTACCACGATCGACGCATAATGCTTGTTGGCCAAATTGTTGAACGAGATGAACACCTGACGATGTTTCTTCGGCCACTGATAACCCATGTTGGCGTTGAAGATGTGATAGGACGGCGCGTAATACGTATTGTCGTAGGCGCCTGAAACCTTGGATGACACCTGTGCATTGAAAGCGGCATAGAAACCGTTTTTCAGGTCCAGATGAATCTCGCCCTGATAGAAATGCGCGGGAATGCCAGGCAGCTTGTTGTTGCCGAAGACCGCGTCGTGATTGAAGCGGAAATCCTGATACGTATACGCCTGCCGAAGACCCAAGGCTCCGCCGGTCCACTTGACCAGATCCGTATCCAGGGAGGCTTCCACGCCCTGATGGGTCGTGGGCGACGCGTTCGAATAGGTCGCGTTTCCATAGAGCTGGGAGAGCGGCGTCATGACGGACAGAAGCTCGTTATGAACGGCGGAATGGTAGTAGCTCAGGCTCCAGTGATTGCGCAGCAGGTCCCCGCGCGTGCCGACCTCGAACGTGGTCGCCGTCTGGTTCTTGAGGTCCACGCCGCTTGAATTCAGCCCGCTCGCCAGGCCGCTCGTATAGACATTGCCGGACAGCAGCTGCCAGTCGTTCGGCGGCTGGATGCTGCGGCTGACATTGCCGTAGAGGGTGACGTGTGGCGTCACGACATACCGGAATCCGGCGCGCGGCGTGAAATTGACCGACGATGTGCCGGTCCCGCTCTGTGTCGGATACCAGACATTGGTCGATCGCTGGATGAAGTCGAGCGCCCCCGCGGCCGTGATCCAGAACCCGTGGAACGCCTCGAAATTATTGCTGATGTGGAAGTAGTTGTCCGTGCCGCCATAGCTCGTGTGCCGCACGATGGTGCCGGTCGGCACTCCGGCGAACGAACCTGTGCCGACGCGCGTACGGTTCGTCGTCCACGCCTCCAGGTCGGTATAGGTATCGAGGCCGAACGTCGTCTGACTTGCATGGCCCCAAAGGGTATCGTCGCGCTTGTAGCGCAGAACACCCGCGACGGTCTTGTAGCCCCAGGCTGCGGATGTGGTTCCTGTCTCGATATCGATCGGCGCGTCCTGATAATCGAAACCGACCTCGACCTTCGAGCGATCGTCGATGCGGATCGTCGTCATGTCACCATACCATTTGGTGCCGGGCTGGATGCGCTTCGATTGCAACGTAACGTAGGTGGACTGCGCCTGTTTCGGATTGGACAGGATCTGGTCCCGCGTCAGATAGCCGGGATAGCCATTTTCTGTCTGACGATAGCGGAAATAGATCCGCGTCGAGATGTTGTCCGTGAAGCGATAGCCGTAATTCGCCTCGACACCGAAACTGCTGGCCGCCGTCTGCTGCTGATAGCCGCCGCGATAGGATTTCGTGATGCTGACATAATAGTCGGACTTGCCGAGCACCTGCCCGGAGCTGACCTGCTGCTTGTTGTAGCCAAAGCTGCCAGCCTCCGCACGGACCTCGAACGGGCTCGCGTCATAACCCGTCTGCGAGACATAATTGATCGCGCCTCCAAGTTGCAGGCCGCCATAATCAAACGAATTCGCTCCCCGCAACACTTCCGTGTAACGCAGTCCCAGCGGCTCGAAGAGTTCGTAAGGCGTGCCGGCCGGCGTCGTGACCGGCAGACCATCGAACATCATCAGGATGCCGGACCGGAAATAATTCGTCCCTGTCTGGATACCCGATCCACGGATGGACAACCGAAGCCCATCCCCGCCGCCCGAACTCTGGGCAAACACGCCGGGCTGGAACGCCAGCGCATCGGCATTGGTGAAATTACGACCCTTCAGAACCTGCTTCGCGTCGATGACACTCACGCCGCCCGGCACGCTATCAAGCGCGTGTCGGGCGACATCGGCGGCCGAGCGCCTGCGTGCGGATACACTGATGACTTCGGGACGCGACACCGGATGCGGCTTCGATCCAGGGCTTGCAGCGGATGCGACGGGATGATGGCGAACAGGCGCCTTGCCCTGGCCCGAAACCGATTGGGCACAAGCCTGATCGACGCAGAAACCCAGCATCGCCAGCCGCCATGCGCGGGCTGCCTTTTTCGTTCGGCGCTCCACTGCCGAGACATTATTACCGTGCTGTCGTCCGATCGGTGTCACTCAGAAAATCCTCAACTGGCCTCACGCCCCGAAGCCCGGTTCCGGCCAGAGCCAGGGCACGGGTTTCACTCTTTCGGGGCGTCATAAAAATCATCATACGCATCATATAACACTTATTCATAGTGTGATTCTTGATATGCACTTATGTTCGCAAGGAATTGTGCATAGCTCCTCATATATTACGATATGTTATGTTGTTTTTTGGCCACAGGCTGATGCTTACGAGGCCGCCATTCGATGGTGTGGCGAGTGGCCCGTCAGCAGATCGCGGGCGGTGACTGGACGGCCCTGCCCTTCCCTTCTCGAACGGAATTCAGCCCTCTATGGTGGCGAAAAGCAAAGCTGGGCGGGAGACAGGCAGAGTCCTGGCCTTCATGAAGCCCACGATATTTTGCTTGCGCTGAATGACGAAAACCAAGTCGCCCTCTGTTTTTATCGTGTCGTTGGATTTTCGGTCAGGGCGATCAGCTTTTCCTACGTCAGCGTTACGGCGCAGAGTGCAGTTGGCGTCACATCGGCACGTCGCTTGTCGGCAGGGCGCCCCATCATGCAGAGCCAGGGACGGCAAGCCTGCTGGCCAATTCGTTTCCCCGTTATATCACTTTATGTATTGGTGGTTTATTGGGTCGGCATATATTGCACCAATTCCGTGCCTTACGTTTTCGATCGACTCTCGATCGCTGCTTTGAAAAAATTGCAAAATGCGTTTGCCGCATCGGCAAGGATGCATTTTCGGCAGGAGCGAGACCACCATTCCGGCGCGTCAACACGCTCACCGGCAGCGTGTCCGGCCTTAGTGGCAGACAGCACTCTGTCCGGCATGAAGCACCAGGTGATTTTCAATGGCTGCCGACGAGCCACGTCCGGAGCAGCGAGACGTATGACTGGGCCGCATTAATCAGCGTCCTCATTTGCCAGAAGGGCCCCTAAGTCCATCTGGCTGCACTTCAATACGCTTTTGAACCGTCTGCCAGCTTTTCCTCACATCCAGATCGCTGGTGCCCTGACCCGTTACAGGGCGGGTGGGTTCCTTGCCGTGCATGAGGGTTACTGCCAATGGCGCCCTGTCGGGAAGGGGCATGACGGGAGCACGGCTCAGCGTAAGCTCGTTCCGGAAGAAGATTATCATTCCAGTCCAAAAGCATCCACCGCGACAGATTCGCGTCACATATCGTTTCAATCCGGTGCCCACCTCAAATTACCCTGCACCGGTCAGGTCTGCTTAAATGGACCTCCTGAAGGTAAGTTGATCGGAGTATGAGGCCGGATGCTGGAAGACCGCGCATGGCATGAAGCATGGGATGCCCTCCTGCCCGTGCTCCGCTCATCAGATCGCATCCTGTTGCCGGCGGGCTCCTGGCCGGAAGCGCCCGTAAGCACGGTGCGCCAATATGCAGACCGGATCGACATTGCAGACGCGAACATCCTTCTGCTTCACAAGGCGCGTCTTGGCACGCTGCCGCGGCAGGATCTGGCACGCGTCTGCGCGGAATGGACACTCATCTATGCGAACGACGTCTTTGTCTGTCTCGCGCGCGATCTTCCGTCTCCGTCCTTCCTACGACGGCGGACATATCTCAAGCACTTCAGACCGGTCCGATATTATCTGGAACCGAGGTCGTTTCGTCGGACGAAACGGACGATCTATTTCGTCCACATTCCCAAAACGGCAGGAACGACTGCGTGGGATGCCATTACACGCCCGGTGAAAGCGAAGATATACTACGACAGCAATGAGGCATTCCGCGCCAACCCGCCTGCCCCCCACGAATACGACATCGTCGGCGGCCACGTCTTTCGAAGCACGTTCGAACAGGCGTCCGACCGGAAATCCACGATTGCCTGCATCCTGCGCGACCCTGTCGCCCGGGTTCGTTCCGCGTTCCTGCATGCACGGCGCCGGGCAGAAGATCCATCCACCTTTTCTCCGACCATGAGGCTGATGCGGGACCTTCCACTTGCGGAATTTCTCGAGCACCCGGATGCGAAGGTGGAGGCCAACATGCAACTTCTGATGCTGGGCGCACCGTCCCGGCGCATCGATATGGACGTCGACAGCCCTGAATTTCAGATACGCGCACGCGCCGCCATAGACTGTCCCCGCAATATCATCATGACCACGCCTCAACTCGAGACTTTTATCCGTCATATGCGCAAGATGCTGGGCGTGAGACCGCTCAAAGGTCCATTGCCGCGTCTCAACAGCTTCAATCCGGAAGAACAGAGGCGCGATCTTGCGGAGTTCGAGAGCCTTTCGGATCGTGTCCGCACGCTGGCGGCTCCGGAATACGATCTTTATCGCCGCCTTGAGCGCTCTGCGGACGCTGAGAAGCGGTTAGCGACAGATTTGCCTGCTGGACAGTTCACTCCCAGCTCCTGACCGTCCATTGACGCGGACCAAATGTCGAGCGCCAGGCAACTACGAGCTTACTTCGGATACATCAGCAGAAGCACCAACGCATCACTCTCAGAGATGGAATTGGTGAGGCAGGCACTTTGCACTGATTTCTCGAAATCAGACCGTTTATTTTTTGCATTCTCCTCGAATCGACGGACTTCAACTGCACTATCCACGATTCTCGGCACATCACTCGCGGTTGTCATGTCACTCATAGGTGGCCTCACGCTTGTCTATACCTATGTTGTCGACCTTAATGACCAGAATCAAGCAATTTTTAACGTTATATTACCATTAAGTTCGGCGTGGACGGACATATTACCCGATTTGTTCGTCAACATCCGCATCCGGCCAGCCGCCTATAACCACCTCCCAGCCGCCCCTCCCCGGGCGGCGTTTTTATTGGAGGCCGCCATGGGCGACCCGATGCGGTGCCCGGCATGATCCGGCGCGCCCGCAATTTCCTCCGTACGCTGATCCGGCGCGAGCACTGGTGGGCCGAGGCCTGGTCCGGGCTGATGCTGGCCTCATTCGGGGCCGTGTCCCTGATGGCCCGGCCAGAGCACCTGCACGCGCTGCCGTCCACGCGCTGGTGACGCTGGTGACGCCGCTGATGCCAAACGGGATCTGGCAGGCCATCATGGCCGCAAGCGACGCTTTCCAGATAGTTACGCTGCTGGCGGACTCGCGCTGGCGACACTGCGCGGCGGCCCTTCTGGCGGCCTTCTTCTACGCGTGGATCACCGAGAACCAGATCCTGTTTTCATACGGCCTGCACCTGGTGATCCTGCTCTCCGCAGGCTGGATCGGCGTCAACATGTTCGCCGTCAACCGCGCCATCGGAGGGCTCCGATGACATGCCGATCAACCAGATCTGGCCGGTGCTCCTGCCGTTCCTGACCCAGC
>NZ_BALE01000030.1 GCF_000963885.1 Tanticharoenia sakaeratensis NBRC 103193 | reverse complement strand
GCAGGAAACACATAGGAAACAAACGGAAGCAAAGGCCAGCGTAGGATGCGCTCGTCCCAGTGTGTTTCCGGGAGGCAGACAGTCTACGTCACGTCGAACCGATCATGCCAAAATTGCTTCATGTCGGTCGCCGTCGCGCGGTAGGATTCGGAACCGCTGACAGGATGAACCATGGCCTCACATGAACTCTCGGGACTGATTCGCTACCTCGATCAGGAGAATTGGCAGGACTGCTTCGCCGAAGTGCTTGGCGATCACATCGGTCCGGCGCTGGAAGCAGGCGACATCACGTTCGAGGATCTGGCGGAGATGATCGGCCCTGACGTCGCCATGACGCTGTGGGGCTGCGCCTTCGAGGATTTTCTCGGGCAGGACTGGGATAACGGCCGGAATTTCGTCGACGTCTATCTGAAGCGGCGAGGCTGGAAAGAGGGGCCGCGGAACAGCGCCTATATGCGCGCACTGAAAACCTCGGTCATGAGCCTGTATGAAGTCTCGGACATCAAACCCGGCAAGAGCCTGATGGCGCGCGACCTGCTGCGGGGTGGCGAGCCGGTTCTCGTGCAGGAAAGCACGGCGACCCGGACGCTGAAGCCGTGGGACCGGATCGCCGCCCGTCTCGTGCCAGCGGATGGAAAAATGATCCTGGCGGGCGGGTTGTTGCCCTATTTCCCGGCCGCCTGTGAGGATCTGTCAGCGTCTTTTTACAACGCCTTGCGCAAGCGCCGCGGCAAGGCGGCGTTCCCGAAACTGGATACGGAGACGCTGCGTGAACTTGCGCCGGCCTTCACGCTGACCTGGTTGTTCCGGACCATGGAGGATATGGCCCGGCAGATGGAAGGGACGTCTCAGCTCCTCTTCAACAGTGACGGTGACGAGCTTCTGTTCCATGAACTTCGCTACCCGCTTGCGAAAGGGGTGACGCAGAAGGCCGTTGCAGCAGTGCTGGATGCTGTCCCGGGTTTGCGGCCGGAGAGCCGGACGTTCTGGAACTGGCTGGAAAACCATCAGGGGTCAAAGAAGGCGTTCCGACCGCAGGGACGGGCGAAGGAAGGGCTTTCCCTGACCAGCGAGATGGATGACGGCGCGACGGTGCTGGGCACGCTGGAACTGAAAGGGCGGCAGCTCCTTGTCGGCGTCAACTCCCAGGAGCGGGCGGCGCGTGCACAGGCGATGCTGGCCGGGGTGCTGGGCGGTCTGATCGGGACGCCACTGACGCAGATCATGACGCCCGGCCAGACGCTGGCCGAGCGGGAGTCACGGACCGATCTGGAAAATGATCGGGAAGTGTTGGGCCTTTCGCCGGAAGACGAGGCCCGGCTCATCGGCGAGGTGATGGAGCGTCATTACCGGCAGGTGCTGGGCGAGATCGTGCCGGCCCTCGGAAATCTCACGCCGCGCCAGGCGGCGCGCACGGCGGCTGGCCGGGAAAATCTTGTCGCATGGCTCAAATCTCTGGAGAACAACGCCGCAAGGGTCGGGGCCGGACAGCGCGGCATGGCCGCCTATGATTTCACTTGGATGTGGCACGAACTCGGCGTTGCGAAACTCAGGAAATAGGCTGCTTTCGCGCTATTGCAGCCTTACAACCGCCCGTTGTTTCGACAAAAGCACAAACTTATCGGTGCGCACGAAATAATGCTGTTACGTCTGCGATGATCACAACGAACACGCTTATGGCCCCCAAGTTTTTAACCACTTGCACTGATCGTCGACTGCATTCTTTGCGACCGCCGCCATTTCGAATGCTTCAATAAACGAGTGGGTTGTTCCCGGATAAACTTTTGCGTCGACGTTGACGTTCGCGTTTCTAAGCTTCTGCGCGAATGTAAGGTTTTCATCTCTTAACACGTCGCACTCGGCAATCGTCATGCTCACGCGGGGCAATCCGGCAAGGGATGCGTGCAAGGGCGATGCCAGCGGGGACGATCGCATGCCGGGGTCATGAATGTAGCGTGACCAGAACAGCTCCATCTCGTTTGCTGTCAGCATGTAATCCGGTCCGTCATACAGGGAATACGACGGCCGATCGGTCTCGCTATCGAAAACGCCGTACGTCAGCATCAATCCCGTGAGAATATTTTTTCCTGCATCGCGCAGAGACAGGGCCGCCGCGACGACGAGATTGGCGCCAGCCGAATCTCCGCCCGCGAAAAGCGGGAGTCGCGCCAGAGCTGGAAACCGTTCTGCATCACGCAACGCCAGGATGCCATCAATGACCTGATGCAGGGCGGTTGGAAAAACGTATTCGGGCGTCAGTACATAGTCGAATCCGACCACGACCATACCTGCCCCTGTGGCGTAGGCGCGCATGAGGCGGTCGTGTGTATCGAGGCTGAACATCGTCCAACCACCGCCATGAAAATATGCGAGCACGCCACGTGCATCACCGGGAGGGGTGTAGATCCGCAGCCGCAATGCCGGCGCGATATCCTCCAGGACGATTTCCTCGATCCGCGCCATGTCGCGTGGCGGCGCGGTATGGAGGCATCGGCGGACTGCCTCAGCCTGAGCGCGGGCGGCAGACGGCGTCAACGTCTCGAAGGCGGCCAAGCCGCGTGTCGCCTCCGCCATCCGGTCGAGAAAGGCGCGGACGCCTGGATCGAGGGACGCACGCGTCATCGGACAAAAAACTGGTCGGTCATAGGTCAAGGGTAGCATAGAGACCCCGCACGTCGCTTCCACGCAGGACAAATATCCGCGCGGCTGGGCCAGACACGGCAGGACTTCGCTTGTGCGACTGAACACGCCCTCGCGCCCACAGCGATGATGCCGGCATGTCAGTATGACGTCGCACCTGGCCCGTGCCCGCATGAATCCGACCCGCGCGCAGCTTCACGTCTGGCCGCGTCATGCAAGAGTGCACGTCATGTTCGCACCCGATCCTTATCGTTGTGATGATCCGCACCGGCTGTGGCCGTTGATCGAAGCCATCCGCCTTGGCTCCGTCGCCTGCTGCGACGCAAAAGGCGCGATTGTGGTCAGCCATGTTCCTATCGTGCTTGATCGCACACGAGGTCCGCTCGGAACCCTCATCGGACACTTCGATCGCCGTAATCCTCACTGCGCGGCCCTGGCGCAGGCTGACGAGGCGGTCGTGTCGTTTCTCGGGCCTGACAGCGGGGTTTCGCCCGACTGGTACGGGACCGCGCCGCGCGTGCCGACCTGGCTGTATGTGGCAGTGCAGGCACGCGGACGGGCGACGATGGTGACCGATGTCGCCGGACTGCGCGATAGCGTGGTGCGCGCGAGCGTTTTGGCGCTGGCAGAGGGCTCGCCATGGTCGGCCGATGGCGTGGAAGACTACATGGCGAAACTGCTGCCTCACATCGTCGGATTTGAAATTCCGCTGCACCGGCTTGAAGGGCAGTTGCGGCTTGCCCAGCAGAACGGTCCTGACGACCGCGCCCGGGTCGAGAGAGCGCTGAGCGCGGGCTCGCTGCAGCAGCGGCGAATGGCTGAGGCCATGCGCCGGTTCGCGGACGACCTGCCGGTCATGGCGTAAGCCTGCGCCCGCTGCGCATCATCCGTTCGATCAGAATGGCGCCGGCGACGATGTAAGCGCCCAGGAAAATCAACGGAGCCGGATGACCGGTCGCCGCCTGAAGCGTGAGGTCGGTCACGACGACCCCGATCATCGTGCAGCAGACGGCGAAGGCCGCGACCGGGACGATCCCGAACCAGAGCCCCCAGCGCGCGACGCCACCCAACGGTATGCGAAAGCGTCGCGGCAGGTCGGGTTCGCTGACACGCAGCCGCATGGCACTCAGCGCAACACCGGCGAAGGCCGCCATGGTGCCGAGGCTGACCACATCCGCTAGGATCGAGATCGGGAACAGGGCTGCAACAACGCCCGCGGCAAACGCGGTTGCCGCGATTCCAGCGCGTGGCGCGCCGGAGGTCGTATCAACCCGCGCCATCCAGCCCGGCAGAACGCCCGCACGCGCCATGGACAGGCAGATACGGGAGTGTCCATAGGTGTTCACCAGCATCACCGATCCCAGCCCGGCCAACGCACCGACCTTGATAAGCGATGAGAGGCCGGAATATCCGATCGCACTCATGACCCGTGCGACCGGGTCCGGCACGTCGAGCTGCCGGTAGGGCACGATGCCGGTCACCACGAGTGCCACGGCGATATAGAGCGCCGTGCTGACAAGTAATGTCATGATCAGGCCGAATGGCACGTCCCGGCCGGGGCGGCGTGCTTCGGCCGCCCCGTTGGCGACGGCATCGAACCCGAGATAGGCGAAGAACACGATGCTCGTCGCCCGGACGAGGCCGCTTGGCCCATAGTGGAACGGGCCGTCCGACGGCGGCAGAAACGGATGCCACAACCTTGGATGAACGTGGCTGAAGCCCACGACGAGAAACATCGCGAGTACGCCGATCTTGACGGCGACCAGTGCCGTATTGGCGTGAGCGGTCACGCGTGCGCCGAACATCAGGGCAAACCCTGCAAGCCCCAGAGCAAGCATGGCCGCGATATCCGCACGTGGGCCGGTCGACGATGCCGCGCCGTGCGCGGGCGCTATGGTCGCCGTCACGAGGGATTGCGGCATGGACATACCCATGTCGCGCAGCAGGCTTTGCAGATAGGCGATGAAACCGGTTGCGACCGTGGCACCCGCGAGCCAGTATTCCAGCATCAGCATCCAGCCGACCCAGAGGGCCGGACGGGGCCCGAATGCGCGTGCGGCATAAAGATAGGCCGCCCCGGCTTCCGGCATGGCGGCGGCGAGTTCCGCATAGCACAACCCGGTCAGCAGACACCCCGCGCCTGCCAGCAGGAACGCGATTGTCACGGCGGGCCCGGCATAGTCGGCCGCCGCCACGCCGGGCAGGATATAAATCCCGGCGCCAACGACGCATCCAATACCGAGCAGCACCAGATCGCGTGCGCCTAACGTGCGGTGGAGAGCGTTGCCGCTGGCATGCACGCCGGATCCAACAGGCAGGCTCATTGCACCAAAGTCCCACGCAACCATGCCAGTACCCGGGCCTGCACGTCGGTTTCAGTTGCAGAAGACACCGATCCCCCAAACCAGTGCGGTGCCCCGGCGTAGGTCACGCGTTCCACGCGACGCCCGCGCGCCCGGAGCGCATTGAACAGCATCCGGCTCTGCTCCGGCGGTACGCGCGCATCTGCCGCGCCGTGCATCAGCAGCATCGGAATCGTGATCGCATCGACGGCGAATAACGGCGAATGGGCGTCGTAAAGCGCGTGCTCGCGGATCGGATCGCCGAAATACGGCGGGAGGAATCCGGTCGTGACGTCTGTACTCAGCGCCATGGCCGAAAGCTGGGTCGGCCCCGCGCCGTCGATTGCCGTGCGAAAGCGGTCGCTATGTCCGGCAAGCCAGGCCGCCATGAACCCGCCATAGCTCCAGCCGCCGATCGCGATACGTCCGGCAGCAGCCGTGCCATCGCGCTCCAGCGCATCGATGCCATCGAGGATATCCTGCGCATCGACCCCGCCCCAGTCGTGCACGGTCGCACGGGCGAATTCCGGGCCGCGCCCGTCCGATCCGCGCGGGTTCGGCATGAACGTCGCAATACCGTTCGCCGCGAGCATCCGCGCCCAGTCGTGCCACGATCCCAGCCATCCGTTCGGCCAGGCATCATACGGGCCGCCGTGGATCTGCACCAGCAACGGCACGTTCCGCGTCGCGCCCGGCGGCAAAACGATCAGACCGGACAGCGCGGTGCCGTCCTTGGCCCGCCAATGGACGATACGCTGCGTACCGAGCGGCCAGGCGTGAACCTGAGGATCAAGATCGGTGACGCGTGTGGCCTGTCCGTGACGCACCACCCAGATGTTGTCCGGATCATCCGGCCGGCTCGCGATGACGGCGACCGTCCCATCCTTCGTCATCGAAAAATCGTAAGGTTCGCCGCCCAAAGGCGTCGTCGGCGTCACGTGGCCGGTCCCTGCATCAACATGGGCGAGCGTGGGTGTCATATCCTCGATGCCGATCGCTGTCAGCCCCCTGCCGTCCGCATCCCAGTGCAGCGCGCGCAGGGACCCGCTCCAGTCGGCGCCGATCGGATGGGCGGTGTGATCGTCGCAGTCATAACGGCGGATCTCGCCTGAAATTCCGTCAGCGGCGAACACGCCATAGACGATATGGCGTCCGTCCGGCGAGAAGCCTGGGTGAACGGCGGTCGCATGGCCGGGAAGACGCGCCAGTTCATGCCCATCGAGATCTACGACCGTCATGTGCGAGCGATACCAGAACGCATCCAGGCTGGGATCGTCGCTGCTGCGTACAAGGATGCTTCGGCTGTCCGGCGCCCAGGCGGCATCGAATACCGCAGGGTCCGCGATGGTAAGCGCATGCGCTCGGCGACCATCAAGCGGGACGAGAAACAGCCTGGCGCCCTTCTGCCCGGATGTCGCACGAGCACCGGAAGCAGCGGGGTGATCTTCACGCGTTACCAGGACCAGGAGCGTTTTTCCATCAGGTGCCCAACGGAATGAATTGATGTTGCCGGGCGGCGTGGCGAGCGAGCGCACTCTCGCAGGCCTCTTCGCTCCCGGAGAGCCTGTGAGCCACAAACGTGCGGTCGGCCCACCATGGGTGCCAATCCAGGCGAGCGTCCTTCCGTTTGGGGACCATTCTGGCGCGTGATCGCCTGAAAGACTGCCGGGAAGGGCAACCATACGGCCGGAGGATGTAGTTGCGCTTATCCAAAGTCGACTCTTAGGCGGCTTATCTGGAGGGGCTGCGTCATCCAGTTCGAACACAACCTGCGTTCCATCAGGAGACAGGACGACGTCCGCCGGGTGCCGCAGGTGAGTGATTGCATAGGGGGTGATCGGATTTGGCGATATCGCAGGATGTCCGATGGCATCGCCGCCGATCAGCATGCCTGCCAGCGCAAATACCCGGCCGGCGGGGATGAGACGCCGGCATACGTGCGACGGTCGGTGCAGCATCAGGAGAATCCCTAGGTCGATTTACTCGTGCCGAGATTTTCATTGCGATTGTGACTTGTCCATCCGTGCAGGGACATGCATGGCCTCAATGGCCCTTTCAAGATGGCTGTTGGCCCTTATGGAAAAGACGCGGGGTCGAAACATTGATTACGTTTCAAACTCGGAACGTAACGTTTTGGGGCGGCAGGATCATGACGGAGGAGGCGAAAGTCGTGATATTCAAACGAAGTGCCGATCTGCCATTCAGCGTCCAGCCGGTCGTGGGACTCGAAGATCGTTACCCGTCCGGTTTCAACGATCCGTTGCATGCCCATGAACAATGTCAGCTCGCCCTCACGCTGTCGGGCATGATGACCGTGATGACAGCGGAGACGAGCTTCATCCTGCCGCCGTTTCGCGCAATGTGGATCCCAGCCTCGACCCACCATCAGGTGACCACCCGAGGCGCCGTGGTGTTCAACACGCTCTATATCGACAAGTCGCTTCGGGCCTGGGGCAACCACTGCCGCGTGTTCGACACGACACCGCTGGTTCGCGCGCTGATCGGCGAGATCCTGCATTTCCGCCTGCCTTATGCCCCGGACAGCCGTGAGGGACGTTTGACCGCGCTTCTGCTGGACGAACTGGACCGGATGCCTGATCTCAATCTGCAGGTCACCATGCCGTCCGATCCGAGACTGGCCCGGGTGTGCCGGACGATCCTGTCCGATCCGTCCGATACATGCGATCTCGATCACTGGTCACGGGAGGCAGCGATGGGACGACGCACCTTCACGCGACTGTTCCGGCAGCAGACCGGCATGGGGCTTGCCGCCTGGCGGCAGCAGGCGCGGATGGTGGAGGCCATCGCCATGCTCGAACAAGGAATTTCCGTTACCGAGGTCGCCTACAGTGTCGGTTACGACAGCCCCAGCGCCTTCAGCGCCGTCTTTCGACGCATCTTTGGTGCAGCCCCCAGTGCCTATGCTGCGAACAGAGCCGTGCGCACCGCCTCTACCATTATCTGACGCTGATTTTTTTAGGAAGGATCGCCCAATGTCTTGCAGGGTCCGGGCCGCAACGCGCCGCCTTCTCACAGCGGGTGTTGCTACCATGATGGCATCTTCCGCGCTGGCACAGACGCCAGTCGCGTTGCGGCATGCTCGGGCTGCCCGTTCGACGACACGTCCGGCGACGCATCCCGGCACGCGCCCGGCGACGCAGGCCGTTCCCGGTGTTCATACCGGTTCGGGAACCCCGGATCACACTGTTGATGCCGCCCCGGGAGAGGCTATCACGGTTTCCGCCACGCGTCGGCGCACGACCACACATGACGTCGCCAACTCCGTGACTGTGCTCACAGGGAAAAAGCTCGAACAGCTCGGAGCACAATCCTATGAGGACTACATCAAGCTCATTCCGGGGGCGACGTTCACGCCGACCGTCCCCGGCATCTCGACCATCACGTTTCGTGGCATTTCCACGACGGCTGGTCTCGATCAGGGGCAGGGCACGACGGGGTATTTCCTGAACGACATTCCTCTGACCGAGCCGGGATTCGCGATCGACATTCCCAATATCGACACGTTCGACGTGGCCCGTGTCGAGGCGCTGCGCGGGCCACAGAGCACACTGTTCGGATCGGCGACACTGGGCGGCGCCATCGACTACATTCCCAATCAGGCCGATGCGTCGAAATGGGACGCGGCCGCGCAGTCGACCATCGACGGCATGCCGGGTCACGAAGTCGGCTATGGCGAAAAAGGGATGATCAACATCCCGCTTATCAAGGGTAAACTCGCCATTCGCGGCGTGCTCGATTATCGTCAGGATCCCGGATACATCACCAATCTCGGTGTCGGGCGCAACACGAACACGACCTATACGCGCAACGCCCGCGCGAGCGTCGTCTTCACGCCAGTGGACGGCACCAAGATCGCCTATACCTATCTCGGACAAAGCGTCCAGGTGTCGGACGACCCCTATTCCGAACCCCAGGCTCTGGGCGATTACACCAAACAGCGCGGCATTACGGAGCGCGTCTATACCCAGACCCAGATGCATGAACTTCGGCTCGATCAGGAACTGCCATTCGCGACATTGTCCGCCATGGGCGCATTCCTCCGCAAGGGGCAGAGCAGCTACTGGGATGACACACCCTTTTTCGGACAGGTCGTACCTGGCCTAAATTCACCGACCTACGCGCCACAGGACGGCGACAGCAAGTCAATGTATTACGAGGTGCGGCTGGCTTCCCATCAACATAGCAATTTCACCTGGCTGCTCGGCGCTGCATTCTACGAGACGTGGAAACGGATCAGCGCGCCTGTGCTGACACCTGGAATCGAGCCTGCACTTGCCGGAATTTACGGACCAGGACTTGCGAGTCAGCTTGTATCTCAGGGCGACGACTGGGAAAATCCGGATGTCGCGAAGTATGACGGCACTGAGAAGTCAATCTTCGGCGAAATGTCTTATCGCTTCTTGCACGACTTCACTGTGACCGGCGGCGCGCGCGTGTTCAACATGTCACAGAATTCCTCAAGCGAGCTCGGCGGCTACGGCGCCTATCTCGATTATGGCACACTGTATCATCGGGGTGCTTCCACCGTCTCACAGACGAGCGCGCTGCCAAAATTCTCAATCAAATACGAGCCGAACCGGCAGGTTATGGCATATTTTCTCCTGTCCGAAGGCTACCGGTTCGGCGCGCCCAACACCAATCCGATCAACCCGAAATATCCGACACCTGCAGGCACCAAGTCGGACAGCCTGATCAACTACGAGACGGGTGCGCGCTTCAATCTTTTCCATAACCATCTGGTTCTCGAGCCCACACTCTACTGGATTGACTGGAGCGATATGCAGACGCGCCTTTCGCGTCCGGACGGTATTACGTACGGCGCGAACGTCGGCAGCTCAACCAGCAGAGGTTTTGAATTCACCGGCACATGGTTCACGCCGCTGCCCGGCTTGTCGCTGAATGTGAACGCGACATATGATGACGCGCATACGAACCATACCATCACCGAGGCATTCGGCACCGTCATCGCTAAAGGATCTCAACTCGCCTCAAGCCCGAAATGGCAGTTCAGCGAAATCCTCAGCTATCAGAGCGATACCCTGCCTTTGCATCCGCTGTTCTCAGTCGTGCATCACTATCAGGGCAGTGCGCCCGGTTTGCTCGGCAATTCCTTCCGGATTGGGGATTATAACACGGTCGATGTCCGGGCCACGGGAACGTTCAAGACGCGAATTGGCACCTCGTCCGTCAGTCTCTACGTCAACAATCTCAATAACTCGCATGGCGTGACGATGGGCTACATCAACGGTGCCCCGACGCTGGACCAGATTTACTTGTTGCCGCCCCGCCTTATCGGCATGACAATGAACTGGCATCTTTGAATTTTTTAGAACCAGTCTTCATCTCCATAGTCGTGGCAGAAATTTGGAGGCATGTAATGTGAGGAAGTACGAAAGTCCGATCGGCTGCCTTTATGCGCGCAGAGCCTACATGCGTCCTAACACCACAAATCCCCTGTCGGCTTAGCGGAAATAGAGCGGACAGGCGGCTTCCGCCTACTTCTCGGACGCCAGAGCGCAGCTGCACGCTTTCGCATAGCGGACATGCAAAAGTCTCCGTCAATCCGGGAGCGGCTCAATTTTTAAAACCGGATCCTCGCGCGAGGCTTTTCGTTCGCAATCGTTGTTCGTTAGAGGCTTGCGATCACGAGGCCTCCGATGACGCTGAGATGTTCGAGAGCCGCCTGAACGGCCTTTCCATGAGCGGGGCCGCCAAGCGACCAGAAAGGGTAGGCGATCGGAATGGTAGCGATGGTGAACAGCCCGAGCGCTGCCGCGCCGATGCGTCCCCAGCCGGATGGATCGATCAAGATGGCGACCGTCCCGGTCAGCTTTAGTGCGATGACGGCCCAGATCGTGATCGAGGGCAACGGCAAACCAAAGCTACGCATCTCCTGCGTGGCCGCATCAAGATCGAGGAGACTCTGTACCGCCGTGCCCCAGAAGAAGGCGGTCAGGGCCAGGCGGTCAAACAGGGTAAGGACGGACATCAGCGGCTCCTCGCGAAAGTGGGCTCGCCTATCGCAGGGACATCCTGCCACCCGCCTCCAAGCGCCTTGTAAAAGGCGACAAGATCGACCGCGCGGTCACGATCGCTCTGCGCCTTGAGGGTTTGGGCGCGATACAGCGTCCGCTGTGCGTCCAAGACTGTGAGATAGTCAGTGGCGCCGACCCGATAAAGACGCTGCGCCACGTCAAGAGCATGCTGTTCCGAGCGCGTTTCGGTCTCCAGCATGTTGCTACGATCCTGGGCGCGGGCGTAGGCCGACATGGCCGTTTCGACATCTCGCAAGGCGTTCAGGACCACTTGTCGGTAGGCGGCATAGGCCTCGTCCGTGCGTGCCCGTTCGCCCGCGATGCGGAAACGCGTCCGCCCGGCATCGAAGATCAGCCAGCGCACGGTCGGACCGGCCTGATAATACAGACTGCCGCCGGTGAAAAAGCGATCGGCGTTCAGGCTCTGTAATCCGGAGACGCCCGTCAGGTAGAAATGCGGGTAATAGTCGGACGTAGCGACGCCGACCCGCGCATTGGCTTCCTGCATCCTTCGTTCCGCCGCCCTGATGTCGGGACGCCGCCGGAGCAGATCCGACGGCAGGCCGGGTGGCGGATCCCGCATGGCCTGCGGCAGCGAGCCTGCAACCTCCAGACGATCGATCAACGTCTCGGGCGGATGGCCGGTCAGAGCGGCTATACGCGCGACATCCCCCCTGATTTCGGCGAGAGCGACAGGAATGTCGGCCCGGACGTCGGCGGTCTGCGCGTCCGCGCGCAGCGGATCGAGAACCGGCGAGAGCCCTGCCGACAGGCGCACGGCGGCAAGGTGGGCGGTATCGGCTTGGGCGTCGGCATTGGATTGCGCGATCATGAGGACTTCTTGCGCGCCGCGCAGGTCCAAGTAGGCACGGGCGATCTCGGCGATCAGCGTCAGGGTGGCATCGCGCCGGTTCTCGATCGCCGCCTGATAATGGCCTTGCGCCTCCTCGATCTGACGCCGAACGCCACCGAAGACGTCGATCTCCCATGATGCATCGAACCCAGCCTGGAAGATATTGCTGTGCACGCCGCGTCCAAGCCCACCCGGGCGCACGCCCGTCGGCACGTTCTGGCTACCGAGATTGCGCGTGTAGGCACCATCCGCATCGACCTGCGGCAGGAGCTCCGCGCCGGTGGCGCCCGCCAGTGCCCGCGCCTGCGCCACGCGCGCATTGGCCTGGGCGATGGTGGGTGCGTCGGCCAGCGCCGTCCTGACAAGGTCGTCGAGCGTCTGGTCTCCGAAAGCCGTCCACCACCGCATTCCCTCGTCGGGCAGTTCGCCCGGCCTGGCGTCCGTGAAACGGTCCGGCAACACAGGATGGGCTGCGTGATAATCCGGCCCGACGGTGCAGGCGGTCACGAGGCTCGGCAGCAGGAGCAGGAGGCCACGCGCGTCGCGCGGCCGGAGCCGGCGGGCGCTCATTCGAACAGCCCCAGCCAGTGCGCTTGCCCGGCAAAGAAGACCTCCGTTTCCACCGACATACCCGGTGCGAGGAGCGCGCCCGATCGGGGCAACTCGTCAAACACGATCTTCACCGGCACGCGCTGCACCACCTTGATGAAATTACCGGTCGCATTCTGCGGGGGCAGGAGTGCGAAGCGCGAACCCGTGCCGTCCTGAAAGCTGTCGACGTGAGCATGCAAAATGCGACCTCCAAGCGCATCCACGCGCACCAATGCCTGCTGCCCGACCCGAAGCGGCGCCAGCTCCGTCTCACGGTAGTTCGCCAGAACGTAGGGTGCATCGGGCACGAGCGAGAACAGAACCTGCCCCGGCTGGACGTAATCACCGCGCTGGGCCGTCTTGTTCGTCACCCGGCAGTCGCAGTCCGAAGTGATCCGGGTGTAGGAGAGCAACAGCGCCTCGCGTGCCTCGCTTACGCGCGCCTGATCGACACCGACGGCAGTCGTCTCGACCTCGGAGCGCGCCAGTGCCTCCTGCGCCGTCTGCTCCTGCACCACCGACCGGGAGGCCGAA